>NZ_BAABHX010000003.1:0-843930 GCF_039542325.1 Chryseobacterium ginsengisoli | reverse complement strand
CTACAAAGAGATCGGAAGGAATATTGGTAAAACGCTCATTCCCGAAGGTTCTGTTATCCATATACATAAAAGTATAAAACATCCGTTCTCTGTAATCCTTATCTATTTTTTCATCATAAACAATCTTTTCTAAAAGATCGTTATCATAATCTTTCACTCCCGTCACTGTATTTTTATCATCCAAAATAGCAAAAAGTACGGAACTCATGGTTTCATTGTCATGAGAGAGTGGGATCACAAGTCCTGTTGCGCCTTCTGCATCTACAACATGCATCTTGTCCCAAATCGGCATTCCTTTCTGATCCGGCATTGTGGAAAGAAAGTCTTTTTCGCGAGAATACTCTTCGAGAATACTCACATAATCTACTCCCGATTTAGCATTGATGCCTCCTTTTTGGGTATGCTTAAAGAAATTAGCATTATTTCTTTGGGGTTCCGCTTCGCCTTTGGCGAAATCTTCATTATGGCAGGAGCCAAGTAAGGTGAGAAAGACTGTCAGTATAGACAGCCACGAAATCATTTTTCTCTTCATGATCATTTGTTTGTTTTATGGGTTAAATATAATTCTTTATTATATAGATGCATTATTTTGTCTTTAGGTTGGAAAAGATTTATAAAAAAAATTCAATCTATATATGAACAGGGACAAAACTAAAATAAATACCTTCGTGCAGAACTCACTTTTACGGAAAAATTATTACTTTTACGAAAAATATTTTTACTATTATGGAAAAGATTATCAAAAAGATAGCGGAGATCCGCAGTAAAAAAGGTTTCTCTTATGAGAACATGGCTCATGACCTAGATCTGAGCACTTCAGCCTATCGAAAAATAGAAACAGGTGAAACAAAACTGACCGTTGAAAGACTTGTTGATATTTCTAAAATCTTAGAAACTCCATTGAATGATTTGCTGGATACGGAATCGCAAAAAAATTTTAATCAAGAAATACGTGAAAATGGAACAGGTTATCAAGCTGTTGACAATGACAATATATATTACGAATATTCTGAGGTTTCAAAAAAATTAATTGAAGTTTACGAACAACAGATCAAAGATCTGAAAGTGGAGATTGAGGAATTGAAAAGTAAATAGGTTTGATTGATGCTTCGAGAGTCTCAGCATGACATTGCGAATACTAATTGTTTTTTTTTGTGTATTAGCGTGAGATTACAGTACAAAATTTTTTTGGAAGTTTTTTAAGATGCTTCGACGGGCTCAGCATGACACCGCATATTAACTGATAAAAGATAAAAAGAGAGCTAACCATTTTCGTGTAGCTCTCTTTTTATTGATCCGGTGTGAGGTTCATAACTAATGTTTTATTTCTGCTTTTTGATCGTTAAACTGTATCAACCAATCCTCGATCTCATCTTCTAAATAAGATGTCTGAAGGATCATGGCATTGATAAAATCATCAGGTACGGGTTCGCCACTGGAGTTTTCGAGATTCCAAAGTTCATTGGACATATTTTCGTACTCTGAATACACCCGTTTGAAGCGTGTATTTTCTTTTTCAAGAGCTTCAATATTTTGTTGCTGAAGCTGGAATTTTCTGTATTTGTTTTGACGTTTCATACAAATATTATTAAAATGTGGTCGTAAAATTTTTTGATCGTATGCTTTCAATCACGCACTACAAGATAGAAAAAACCATCAACAAATAGTTGAAAATGAATTTATTATCAGGTCAGGTTTACATCATTCTGAAAATTAAATTTAGACATATTTTTGAATCAAAAAAAATATTTAACATCTTTTTTTAACTGTTTAACATATAATTATAAATTTGCATATCATTATCAATTAGATGAGAGATTTAATACTACGCCAGAAACAAGTTTTGTTCTTCATCATTGCGGGAGGACTGAGTGCCATTGTAGAAATTGGGAGCTTTAAGTTCTTCAGTACTTCCCTGCCTCACATATTTCCACGTGAAACCAACTTCCACGGAATCCATTATCCGCTGAGTAATATTTTCTCAACAAGCTGCGGAATCATAAGCAATTATTTCCTGAGCATCTGGTTTGTTTTCGAAAGAGGGAAGCATTCCAAGAGAAAAGAATTTGCTTACTTTATGGTTGTTTCTTTTATTTCAACTTTATTGAGTCTCGGTTTCTTCCAGATTTTTTACAGTTATATATTTAAGGATAATATTGATCTTATCGTCTACACATTAAGTCCGGAAATAACGAGTAAGATCGCAGCGATTTTATTGGTTTCCATTCTTAATTATTCTATCAAGAAAAAAGTAATTTTTAACGGATAAATTGTGACAAAAGTTTTAAATTACCTTTGGAGATTCTGGATGTTGTTACTGGCATTTGTCTTCACCATCCTTTTTGGAATTCCCGTTTATATTTTATCGTTCAATAAAAAGCATTATAAATACGCTTATAAGTTTATAAGATGCTGGAGTTACTGCATGTTCTACGGAATGGGTCTGAGATACGAACTGACGAAACTTTCTGCCCAGAAACTTGATAAGAACCAACAGTATGTTTTTATTTCCAACCATACTTCCATCATGGATATTATGCTGATGTGTATTTTGTGCGCAGATCATCCTATTTGTTTTGTTGGAAAAAAAGAACTGGTGAAAATCCCGATTTTCGGTACCATATATAAAAGGATATGTGTAATGGTGGATCGCAAAAGCGCAAGAAGCCGCGCCGATGTCTACAGAAGATGTGCCGAAAAAATGGAAGAAGGAAACAGCATTGTGATTTTTCCGGAAGGAGGAGTTCCTGATGACACTTCTATTATTTTAGATGAATTTAAAGACGGTGCATTTACACTTTCTTCGAAGCATAATTCTCCTATTGTAATCTTTACTTTCATCGGATTAAAGGAAATTTTTCCGTTTGAAAGCGGAAAAGGTTATCCAGGTAAAGCAAAAGTTTATTTTAACGGAATTTTAGCCCCTTCGGAATCACCGAAAGAACTTAAATTGTCTGCTTTTGAGACAATAAAAAAAACATTGTTAAAACACTATAATTAATAGAAATAATATATATTTGTTTTCAGAAATTTTCAACAAATATGTCAAATTATTCTAAACAAACTAATTGGGGACAATTCGTTCCGCTGGTTACTGTATTTTTCTTCTGGGGATTTGTAGCAGCAAGTAACGATATCCTGATCCCTGTTTTCAAAAAGGCTTTTGACCTGTCCCAAACCGAAAGTATGCTTGTACAAATTTGCTTTTATGTAGCATATACGGTAGGTTCTTTAATTTATATGGCAGTTTCAAAAGGGCTGAAACAGGATTTAATTAATAAAATCGGGTACAAAAACGGTTTGATCGTTGGTCTTCTTATTTCTGCAGCAGGAACTTTATTGTTTTATCCGGCAGCAAATATGCACTCTTTCCCGCTAATGATTTCCGGTCTGTTCATTGTAGGACTTGGGTTTTCATTACAGCAAATTGTTGCTAATCCTTTAGCTATCGAAGTAGGACCTAGTGAAACAGGTTCTCAGAGATTGACAATGGCAGGAGGAATCAACAATCTTGGAACAACTATCGGTCCGCTGATCGTTTCTTTTGCGATTTTCGGATCTGCAGCTGCAGCGAATAATGATGTAAGTGTTGAAAGTGTAAAAGTTCCTTATCTTATTCTGGGTGTGGCATTCGTTTTAGTAGCAATTATGCTTAAATTTTCTTCACTTCCGGCTATAACGCCAACAGTTTTAGAAGATACGGATGATGCAACTCCGGGTGAACACAGAAAATCGGCTTTCCAATATCCTCAATTGATCTTAGGAATGATTGCGATTTTCGTTTATGTAGGTGTAGAAGTTTCCACAGCGAGTAACCTTCCTGCATATATGGAAAAAAGTTTAGGTTTTGAAACTAAAGATGTAGCTCCTTACATCTCTTTATATTGGGCTTCTTTGATGATCGGTCGTTGGACTGGTGCTGTTGAAGCTTTTGACGTAAGCGCAGGATTCAAAAAAGTATTAAGATTCTTCGCTCCTTATCTTGCTTTTGGTGTATTCTTATTGGTAAATGCTATTGCGAAGCACGATCTGTCACATTTCTATGTTTACGGATTCATTATTATCGCAATGATCATATGTGATATCATGAGTAAGGGAAATCCTGCCAGAATGCTTTTAATTTTCTCAGTTGCAGGTATCGCAGCTTTGTTAATTGGTATGGCTACTTCAGGAATGGTTTCTGTGTATGCTTTCACAAGTGTTGGTTTATTCTGTTCTACACTTTGGCCTTGTATTTTTGCTTTGGCAATCAACGGTCTTGGAAAACATACCAACCAAGGTTCTGGATATCTTATTATGATGATTATGGGAGGTGGAATCGTGAGTTTCATTCAGGGATATATTGCTGACCTTACAAATATTCACTTCAGCTATATTGTAGGTGTTATCTGTTTTGCTTATCTTGCTTTCTATGCAATAAGAGTAAGCGGAATCCTGAAATCTCAGGGAATTAACCTTGATAAAATCACGAAAGGAAGTGGTCATTAATACAAAAATAATATATAAGAAAAGATTTTGGGCAGGTTTATTACTTGCCCAATTTCTTTTGTTCTATGCTTTCTCAAAATCAAAGATGATGATCTCTTTTTTTGAGAGCTTTTTCGAAATTCAGAAAAAGATTCATCAGATTATTTTCTCGTGGATCCCTTTTTCCTTTGGAGATGTTCTGTATATTTTATTAGGAATTTTCCTTCTTTATTTTATTATTAAATCTTTTAAAAAGAAAAGTCGAAGTTCTTCTTTATTAAAGATTTTAGTCGTCATTAACATCTTTTATTTTTCGTATCAGATCTTTTGGGGAATGTTGTATTTCCAAACTCCGATCATTAAAAAATTATCGAGCCAGGAAGAACCTACAGTTGAAAAAGCAAAAATATTAGCTTTAAAATATCTGGAGAAATGTAAAGAAACAAGGAGTCTTACAAAGGAAGACAATAACGGAGTTTTTATCATTACAGATCTAAAAGCTGTTCAACACGAAATTCTTTCACAACAGACAAAACTTCCTCAGAATATTTCTGATAAAAAAGCTCCGGAAATAAATGCATTTAAGCCAAGCCTTTTTAAAAATGTAATGAATTTTACAGGGATTTTGGGTTACTATAATCCATTTACGGCAGAAGCTCAGTTCAATTCTCAGTTACCTAATACTTTGGTTCCTTTCACGTCTGCTCATGAGAGTTCTCATCAGCTTGGTTTTGCGAGAGAGCAGGAAGCTAATTTTGTAGGATATCTTATTGGAATTAATTCTAAAAATTTAGAACTTCGCTACAGCACAGAATATTTTACTTTAAAAAGTTTATTGAATTATATCGTAGATGAAGATCCCGAATTTGTAAAAAATGCACTGAAAAATTATTCAAAAGAAATGAAAAAAGACAGAGCTTATGAAAAAGCTTTTGTTTTAAAACATCAGGGAGTATTGGATGACTTTTTCGGATTTACCAACAACCTTTTTCTGAAGAGCAATCAACAGGAAGGATCTATCACTTATTCTTATTTCATCGACCTTCTTCTTAATTATGAGAAGATATAAAAAAACAAAAGAATCGTATCAGGCGATACGATTCTAAAAACACAAATGATGAAAAAAAATTTATTACCTTGACTTGTTCCCTCATTCAAGGCGTTGTAAAAGTACAACATATTTTATAAATACAAAAACATTTACACTTTTTTTTAAAACTTTTATGAAAACTTTATGACTTTTTAAGTTCTCTTGAGTTCGGTCTAAATTTTCGTATTTATTCTAAATTTATTGTATGACTGACGAAAAGACAATTTTAACAAAAATCCGCTTCAAAAAACACATTAAATCAAACGTTTGTTTAGCAAATATAAATTCTATTTCCTGATTTAGCTAAACATATAGTTCTGTTTTTCCGCCTTTAAAATTTCAATTTTTCGCAGTCTCAAAATCTTTCAGATTATAAATATATCATTTCTTTTTCAAAAAGAATTAAATAGAGAATTCCCGGTAAATTATACTTCAGAAATAGTTTCTCTTCACTAAACCAATCGAATAATACTTTAAGAATTATACCCTATTTATGGTATAGTCTATAATATGTATTAAGAATACTTTTGTTATAAGATGAAAGAGACTTTATACTTTTATAAAGTCGATAAATACATTCTACAAAGTAAAATCATCAAAAGCGGAATCCGAAAAGCTTAAAAAAGAGTAAGACAAATTGAAACAACTATTTTATGAAAAATCTAAAGAAACTATCAAGACAAGAACTTAAGTCTGTGAATGGAGGAGCTATTAATTGTGGTGACTTCCAAACTATACCGGGTGTTCCACGTCCTGAATGTCCCTGCAAACCAGGTTATCAAAAATGTAAAGGTGCTTGCATTCCCAATGATCAATTATGCTCATAACAACAAGGAAAAAATAACTATAAGACCAAGCTGTTATGATTAAAAAAGTTGAGAAACAGGATATATTATGTTTCTCAACTTTCTTGAAAAAATACTTTTTTAATTAAGCATTTATATATTATTTCTGAGATTTCAAATCTTCTACTTCTTTCTTTAAAGATTCATTCTGTTCTTTCAAGAGATTGATGTAATCTTGTAAGTTTTCTAAGATAGAATTTGGAATACTATGATAATGATTATAATTTCCAGCGTTATCATTAAACGTTGAATTTTCATTATGTATTATTCCCAAGCCTTTTTCTTCCTTAAGATCTTCAACGGAAGTATCCAAAGCTTTGGCAATTTTTTCCCATTCATCATCATGGATTTTTGTTTTACCATTTTCCTTTCGGGAATAGGTTGAAGCATCTGTAGATAATATTTTTGCCATTTGTTCCTGAGATATGTTCCTCTGTTTTCTAACGTTCTTTAATTTTTCTTGTACCATCGTAATGCATGTGTCTGTTACAAATGTATGCAATATTTGCGCAAATTATGCAAAGAAATTGCAAGAAAATTGCAACATATTTCTTATCTGTATGAAATATTTTTTACTAGTTTTGAAACTTCAATATTGATAAAGCGCTTTAAAACTCAATTTATATTTGCGCAGATATAGATTGAATACTGATCAGTAAAAAACCCAAGTCAGGGATTGTATGACAAAAAGCAAATTATTAATTTAAACAATTTAAAAAGATGAAAAATCTTAAAAAACTTTCGAGACAAAATTTGAAAGATGTATTTGGTGGGAAAATAAATCCGAATAACAATGATATTTATGTTGTTGGTGATGAAGGTGAAGGAAAGTATTACAAATGTTGTTCTAATAATGGTGATGCATGCAGCTCATGTGTCTATATTAAAGGTAATCCAGTTTGTAGCACAGGTTCATATCCTGTAGCATGCTAAAATAATTTTAAATTAGCACTCTAAATAATAATTTTAGAGTGCTATAATTTATAAGAACAATATGAAAAACATCAACACTATAAAATATCTATTAATGATATTTTTAAACTTAGTATCTCTGTGTTCAGCTCAGGATTATAGATTTACATATAATTATAAATCTATTCCAGATACATTAAGAAAAGATAGTGTAATAAATGAAGAAATGGTTTTAGATGTTGATCCTGACAAATCTCTCTTTTTTAGTTTGAGAAAATTCATATCAGATTCAACAATGGCAGAAGATGCAAAAAAAGGATTAATGACAATGCCTGATCAAAATATTCATACCCGATATATTATTAAAAAAAATTATTCTGATTCAAAGGTTTCGTTAACTACCGATGAATTTTCAACAGCTTATAAATTTGTAATAGCAGACGAAAGAAAGCTTAATTGGAAATTACTTCCACAAAAAGAAATAATTTCCGGCTATGAATGTCAAAAAGCTGAGCTTATTTTTGGTGGCAGAATTTGGTCTGCATGGTTTACGGAAACAATTCCTTTTCATGATGGCCCCTATAAATTTAGAGATTTGCCTGGTTTGATTGTTAAGATTGAAGACTCAAAAGGTTATCATTCTTTTCAACTTAAAGAAGTAAAAAAAACAATATCATCAGAAATATATAATAATATTGATGTAGGTAAAAATATCAGAAATCTCACATTTAGTGAATTCATAAAATTCTATAAAGATTTCCGTAAAGACCCCTCTAAAGATTTCAGACAACGAGCAATGAGTGGTGAAATTTATTATGAATCAGATGAAAAAAGAAGCGAACATATGAGAATCGTAGAAAAGCTTAGAAAAGATAGAATAAAAAGAGATAATAATATCATTGAGATAGACATGATTAAATAGATCTTTAAATAAAATCGAAGATGAAATATTTAATAATTTTTTGTTCATTTCTATTATTCTCTAATCATTTTCCTTCTCAACAGAAAGATTATAAATTATGTATCACCAATAAAAATGAATGCAATAAGATAATTCTAGAAAGAATTATTGGGGATTCTTTATACTATAATATGAAAGCCCCAAAGCTCACATATGTAAAAAATAAATATACAACTAAAGGCAAAATTAATTTTTCGCAAGCTTTCAAAATTTATTCTGAAAAATGTAATGAAAATTATGGTATTTACATATTAAATCCAGGAGAAAATAATTTCGTTCTTAAGAGCTCCGATAAAAGTCTTTTTCCGCAGGCTGATGAGGATTTTAAAACAATACTAAATAATTTTGAAATTGATAGAGATAATATTTATAAAAATATTTCTAACGATGTAAAAGCAAACAATAATATTTTCCCTTCTGAAAAGAAAATATACTACGATAGATTAATTAATGATAATGAAAATAAAAGAGATAGTCTAATTTATGAATCTGCCAGTAGGAGTAAAAATCACAATTTAGTTTTATGGTATTTAATCTATAAAACTGAAAATGATTGGTACTACTCTAGTTGGTATAAAAGAATATTCGATTCTTTACCCAATGATATTAAAAAATCTATCGCTGGTAAAAGATTATCAAATAAGTTTCAGACATTAGAAAAAATCCAAATCGGAGAAAAATTTCCTATTGGAACTTTTACGAAAAATTATATATTCAAAAACAGTAATAAAAAGTATATTCTTGTTGATTTTTGGTTCTCTCATTGTGGTCCTTGTTTAGCAGATTTCCCAAAGTATAAAGAGGTTTATAATCATTACAAAGAAAAAGGATTAGAAATTATTGGAATATCAACTGATCAAACTAAAAATATTGACGATTGGAAAAAAGTAATGAAAGAAAAAAATCTTTCTTGGTTACATTTTTTGGATGAAAATGGAACTGAATCTAAAAAATATAATATTAATTCTTTTCCAACAACATTCCTTTTAGACTCAGAAGGAACTATTATAAAGAAGAATATCTCTCCTGAAGAACTTGAAATTTTTCTTGAACAAAATTTATAAAGAAAAAAAAAGCACTGTGAAAAAATTCAGAAAAGACAGAATAAAAGCTTTAATTATTACTTTTACAAAAACACAAAAATTATGAAACTTTACTATTTACTTATACTTTTTATTTTTTGCTCTACCTCATGTTCTAAAAATCAGAATCAAACTATAATAAAAGGCAATATCCCGAATTTACCAGATGGAACGATGTATCTTTATGAAGATAATGGGACTAATAGAATTGACAGTATAAAAACTAAAAATGGAAAATTCAATTTTATCTACAAATGGAAAAAAAATAGCGAGCCTGTTTATTTGGGATTAGATCATGTAGATAATGAAGCTACACTCAGACTTCTTAGCTTTCCTACAAATTCTAAATATCGAGGAGGATCATTAAATCAATCACGTTTTCTTTCAGATTCTGCTGTAATTATCAATGGAGAAATTTTTGACAACACTCCAAAGGAATTTTCTAAAAAAATCAGATTAGTTAATCTAAAACCTCCTATTATTGCAGGAAAACAAACAGAGGCATTATATCATATTGATGAAGATTTATTTTATAAGATTGATGCTAAAACCATTGCAGTTGTAAAGGAAAAACTCAAAAAATATCCTTTTTCATTCCATCTATTATATAAGATTAATGAAAATAAAAACAGCTTTTCACCCAAACAAGTTGATGAGTTTCTAAAACTCTTCAAAGGTGATATTACAGAAAGTGAATCTTATAAAAAACTATTCGCATATAATCAGAAAAGATTTACTGTAAAGAATAATGATCTACCCTTAATTGAAGATACAAACGGGAAAAAATCTAAAATTTTAGATTCAAAATATGAAAAGCACTTAGTAGTTTTCTGGGCTAGTTGGTATGGACCTTGCAGAGAAGAAATTCCGCTTTTGAAAAAAATATATAATGATAAAAACAAATCATTGGAATTTATTTCGATATCAATAGATTCGGATAAAAATGCATGGAAAAAAACCTTAAATGAAGAAAAAATGAACTGGAAACAGTTTATTATCAATGAAAAAGATTCAAATTATGAAAAAATTCAAATGCAATTCAGACTCAATGGTGCAATTCCATATACCGTGTTGGTTGATAATAATTTTAAAATCTTAAAATCGTCTGTAGGCTTATCTTCTGAGAAAGATTTAAAGAGTTTTATTGAAAATAATTAATAAAATCAACCTATTCTTATTCAAAAACTGTATTTAAAACATTAAAATACAATAAAATAAATATAAATCACTTTAAATTGAAAAAAAACATTTGTTTTTTTCAAACATCTCCTTATTTTAGACAAAAATATTAATATGCTATTGGACAAACTAATTAACTATCTTAAACTCGATAAGCAAGAGTTTCTTTTTCAGTTCAACTCACATCCAAATTACCCTTCAGCATTAGCTTTCAGTGATACTCTTAATTTTATGGGCGTAAGAAATGATGCTTACGAACTTGATAAAGAATATTGGGACGAGCTTCCTGAAGAATTCATTACGATCGTTGATAATTCTTTTTCATTAGTAAAAAAATCAGGCGCTCAATATTCGATCTATTCAGATAAAGCAAAGACTTTAAATAAAGAAGAACTTCACAAAAAGTCAACAGACTTTGTATTACTTTTTGAAAAAGATAAAGTAGAACATAAATCTGTTACCAGTTATAAACCTTTTATTTATGCCGTTTTTGCGGTAATTTTGGTTTATTCTCTTCTTAATCAGGCTTGGTATGAAGCTTTATTCAACGTTCTTTCGTTGGCAGGAGTTTATATTTCTCTGGAAATTTTTAATCAGAAATTCGGGAATACATCAACAGTTATCGGAAGTATTTGTGGTGATACAACAGGAAATCAAAGTGTAAATGCCTGCAATAAAATCATCACTCAAGACAAAACAAGCATTCTTGGATTAAAATTTTCGGATTTTTCGTTAATATATTTCATCGGGATTACAGTTCTGGGATTATTTTTACCGGCAACTTCTTTTGTAATTAAAGGTTTTACTTTTGCTTCCGTGATTGCGATTGGATATTCACTATACATTCAGGCTCTTGTGGAAAAAACTTTCTGCCGTGTTTGTCTTTTGATTATTTCGGTTTTAGTTGCTCAACTTTTAATTGGATTATTCCTTTTTGAAAATATTTATTTCGACATAAAAACTTCTTTACTAAGTCTTATTCTATGGATTGCTTCTTTCTCATTAGTTTTATATTTAAATAATACTCTTGAAGAAAAAGAAAATTTACAGAAATCAAACGCCAAAAATTTAAGATTTAAAAGAAATTATGATCTTTTCAAAAGAGAGCTTTTAGAAAAAGAAAAAGTAACTTTCAACGATAACGAAACATTTTTTGTTGGAAATAAAGAAGCCAGGCTTCATTTGTCAATCGTATCAAATCCGTATTGTGGATTTTGTAAAGATGCTCACAAGATCGTAGAAAATTTATTAAGCAAATATCCTAATGATATTTCTGTTCAGATGAGATTTAATTATTCTCCTGATTCTCAGAATGAAAAATTCACAAATCTTATCTCTGATTTCATGTATACTTACCAAAATAAACCTTCCCAGGAATTTCTACATCTTGTAGAATATTGGTTTGAAACAAGGGATGAAAATAAAATCAGACAAAAAGTAGGCACAAGCTCAAGCAATGAAGATTTAACTCCACTAGTTGAAATGTCTGCAGAAAACAGAAGTGCCGGTCTTAACTTCACTCCTATTATCTTAATTAACGGATATCAATTCCCCGATAAATACGATCGTGATGATATTTATTATTTTATTGATGAATTGACAGAAGACGAAGAGATTTAATGAAAAAATAATTTTCTGATACAGAAAATTCACTAAATTAGGAAAAATTTTTAGCGGTACCCGAAAAGCTTTTAGAGTAGGGAAATTAAAACAAATTATACTATGAAAAATTTGAAAAAACTTTCAAGAGAAAATTTAAAATCTGTAAAGGGAGGAACTAAGGAAGGATGTCCAGGTCCTAAGTCACCACTTTATCATCCGTATGCTACACTAGAGCAATGTGAAGCAGCGACATCACAAACTTGCTTTTACTCGGAAGAAAGTTATTGCTTTCCAGCTGGATGGAATCCAGGATTATAGATATATCATTAAATGAAACCCATCAAAATCAAAACATTATGAAAAATTTAAGAAAACTTTCAAGAGAAAATTTAAAATCTGTAAAAGGAGGAATTTCCCAAGAATGCGCTGCAGCACAGGCAGCAGCTACAAAATGCTATTCTACACTTGCACAGTGTCAAGCGGATCCCAACTCTGTAGATCCTGATTTTGGATTTTCATACTGTAGACAACACTGCAATAAAGCTTGTTATTAATTCTTTTAATTAAATAATCAAAACATGAAAAATCTAAGAAAACTATCCAGAGAAAACTTAAAATCTGTAAAAGGAGGAATTTCTATTGAATGCGCAGAAAGACAAGCAGCATCTACAGCTTGCTATACTACAATGGCAGCTTGCCTAGCTGATCCAAATTCATCAAATCCGGATACTGTTCTTTTGCCTTGTGAACGTATTTGTAACAAATATTGTTATTCTTAAAATTCAAAAAATATAAAAATAGTTGTCGCCAAACTGGCGGCAACTTATTTATAACAAAAACATTAATCATTGAAATCCTTTCCTTTCTACCGCCAACCAGATTCCAAAGACTGTGGTCCCACCTGCCTTCGTATCGTAAGTAAACATTACGGAAAAAGCATTTCTTTACAACAAATCCGTAACCTTTCAGAAACTACCAGAGAAGGAAGCAGCTTACTTGGATTAAGTGATGCAGCCGAAGATCTGGGCTTTCGTTCTTTAGGAGTTCAGATTAATTTTGAATCCTTAGCAGAAGAAGTTCCAATGCCATGCGTTGTTCACTGGAACAAAAATCACTTTGTTGTTGTTTATAAAATCGATAAATCTAATAAAGTTTATGTTTCTGATCCAGGATATGGCTTAATTACTTATACAAGAGAAGAGTTTATTAAACTTTGGATTGGTGAAAATGCCAATGAAAAAACAGAAGAAGGGATTGTTTTAATTTTAGAAACAACACCGGCATTTTTCCAAACTGAGTTTGATGATAATGAAAGTAAGGCAAGTTTCACTTTTTTATCAAAATATCTACTAAAATATAAATCGCTTGTTATTCAGATTGCGGTTGGACTTTTGGCAGGAAGTTTACTATCTCTTATTTTCCCTTTCCTGACTCAAAGCATTGTCGATGTCGGAATTCAGAATCAGGATCTTAATTTCATTTATCTTGTTCTTTTAGCTCAGGTTCTTCTTTTTATGGGAAGAATGGGAATAGAAATGATCCGAAGCTGGATTTTATTACATCTTTCCGCGAGAATCAATATCTCTATTATTTCCGATTTCTTTATCAAATTAATGAAACTTCCTATCAGTTTCTTTGATACAAGAATGACTGGAGATATCATGCAGAGAATTAATGACCATCACAGAATTGAGCAACTTTTGACAAGTTCATCTCTGAACACCCTTTTTTCATTAGTCAATCTGGTTATATTCAGTATTGTGCTATTATTTTATGATTACAGGCTGTTTATAGTATATCTTATCGGAGCTGCAGCTTATATCGGATGGATCAGTTTTTTCTTGGCAAAAAGAAAAGAATTAGACTATAAAAGATTCTCACAGGTTTCCCAGGAACAAAGTAAGGTAATTGAGCTTATTAATGGAATGCAGGAAATAAAAATGCATAATGCTGAAAAGCAAAAACGTTGGGACTGGGAATTTCTACAGGTTAAATTATTTAAATTAAGAATAAAATCCCTTTCACTTGAACAATGGCAGTCTGTAGGAGGAAATTTCATTAACCAAATGAAAGATATTCTGGTAAGTTTCCTTTCTGCAAAATTAGTTCTTGATGGAAATTTGACTTTAGGAATGATGCTTTCCGTACAATATATCATCGGGCAGCTGAATAGTCCGTTATTACAATTAATTGATTTTATTAAGCAGTTTCAGGACGCAAAAATTTCCCTTGAAAGACTTGGAGAAATCCACGACAAAGATGACGAAGAGAACAAAGAAGAGCAATATACTCACGAGTTGCCCGAAAAAGATATTGAAATAGAAAATCTTTCTTTCAGGTATACTGGTTCAGATATGTCTGTTTTTGAAAATTTAACATTAACCATTCCTTACCAAAAAACCACAGCAATTGTCGGAGCCAGCGGAAGTGGAAAAACTACTCTATTAAAATTGTTAATGAAGTTTTATGAACCAAATGAAGGAGAAATAAGACTCGGAAATACAAAGCTTAAAAATATATCGCCAAGATTCTGGAGAGATCATTGTGGAGTTGTGATGCAGGAAGGATATGTTTTCAATGATACTATTGCAAACAACATTGCAGTTGGAGAAGATTACGTTGATAAAAACAAATTAAGAAGATCCGTTGAAATCGCCAATATTAAAGATTTTATCGAAGAACTTCCTTTAAGCTACAATACGAAAATCGGAAATGAAGGACTTGGAGTAAGTGGTGGTCAAAAGCAAAGATTATTCATTGCAAGAGCTGTTTATAAATCTCCGGATTATATTCTATTTGATGAAGCAACTTCAGCATTAGATGCAAATAATGAAAAAGTAATCATGGAAAATCTTGAGCAATTCTTCAAAGGTAAAACTGCTGTCGTGATTGCTCACAGACTTTCTACGGTAAAGCACGCCGATAAAATTATTGTATTAGATAAAGGAAAACTAGTTGAAGAAGGTAATCACGCTGAATTGGTAGCTTTAAAAGGTGAATATTACAGATTGGTGAAAAATCAATTGGAACTTGGAAATTAAAATTTACATCACAAAATAAAGCGGAATCCGAAAAGCTTATAGAGTAGGAATATCAAACAAATTATTAATTATGAAAAATTTAAGAAAATTGACAAGAAATGATTTAAAATCTTTACAAGGAGGCAAAGGTTGCGGTGGACAATATTTTCCACCAGATCCACCTGCACCAGGAGAACCATATTTTTGTGATTGTAATTTAAAATGGTGTCCAAAATACGGTATCTGTGTTCAACCAACTTTTACTAAAGATTGTGAAATTGATTTCTAATTTTTAATTTAAATAATATGAAAAATCTAAAAAAATTAACGAGAAAAGATTTAAAATCTTTACAAGGAGGTGGAATCGGAGATTGTGGAGCACATTTCCCTGAAGATCCACCAATGCCAGGTGAACCATATACTTGCCCTTGTAATTTATATTGGTGCGAAGCAAAAGGTTCTTGTGTTCATAAAAATATGATGACACCAGAATATTGCGAAACAGGATTATAGATTTTGAAATAAATTCAGTTATGAATATCAATAGCAATCTTCAAATATTGAAGATTGCTTATATTTAAAATATGGAAAAAGACGTCTTAGATAATATTGAACTTCGCTCGGAAAGTGTTCAGGATATTCTTACACAACCACCTCACTGGATGATTCGGTGGGGAAACAGCATTATATTTTTAATTCTTATACTTATTTTAGTGATGAGTTATGTAATCAGGTATCCGGAATTTATTCCTGCACCGATTGTTGTAACATCACAAAACCCACCTGAAAAATTAGAAGCAAGAACCAATTCCAAAATCGAAAAAATATTTATTAAAAATCATCAAGAAGTTAAGAAAGATGAAGTTCTGATGGTAATGCAATCTTCAGCGAATTACAAAGATGTTTTAGAACTTAAAAAAATTATAGATTCACTTTCTCCCAATCAATTGGCGTCATTTCCAGTTAATGAAACATCACATTTTAAACTTGGAGAATTGCAAGGTGATTATAATAATTTTGCAAAAGCTTTTCAGGACGAAGCCTTATTTACAAGACTTCAGCCGTACGCACCAGAAAATCTTGCAGCCAATCAAAGCCTTTCTGAATATCGATTGAGAATTGCTACAACAAAACAGCAAAAAAGATTAGAACAGGCAAAATACGAGCTTACAAGAAAGAATTATCAGCGTTCTCAGGAATTATTTAATCAAGGAGTCATTGCTTCAGTTGAACTTGAGAATGAAAAAATAAAATTTCTGCAGGCTCAGCAAAATTTAGAAAATATTAATATTTCTCTTTCACAAATGGAAGAAGGTATTTCTAATTTAAATAAAACAAAAAGCGGAACTGCAATTAATACCGAAAAAGATAAAATCAACTACTCTTCTCAATCTTTACAGCTGTTCGAACAGTTAAGAAAATCTTTGAAACAATGGGAACAAAGTTACCTGATTATATCAAATACGGAAGGTGTTGCCAGTTTTCAGCAGTTTTTTGGTGAAAATCAATTTATTAAAGCCGGAGATGCTATCTTATCCATTCTTCCAAAGAACAGGGAAAAATTGGTCGGAAGAATGTCTGTACCGGCAGCTAATTCAGGAAAAATTATTTCAGGCGAAAAAGTTTTAATTAAGTTAGATAATTACCGTTATCAGGAATATGGAATTGTAGAAGGTAGAGTACAAAATATTTCACTTTCTCCCGACAAGGATGGAAATTATTATGTAGATATTCTTCTTCCTAAAGGATTAAAAACAAGCTACAATAAAAATCTTGTTTTTGATAAAGAACTTAAAGGCAGTGCTGAAATCGTAACTCAGGATCTAAGGCTAATCGAAAGATTCTTCTACCAGATGAGAAAATTATTAGGGTATCAAACTTAATATCCAAATCAGATAAAAGAAGCCGAAACAGTTTTTGTTTCGGCTTCTTATTTTATCATTAGTTCGAAAGTAATTTCTTATTCGTAAAATATTTTAAATCCATTTCTATTAAAGTAGATCCAAGTTGCCATACTGCTTCCAGATTCCCATTTATTACTACTTAGATTTTCATAAGATTTCTCAATTGTTTTCACCCAAAGATTAGAAATTAAAACTTTATCATTCCCTATTCACACTTTCTAAATTATTTCTCATTATGAGGTAGTAAAAAAAGCCTTTCTTGTTTAGAATATTCTGATTGGCTCATGCTTCTAAAATTAGAGCAAATATTCGTTTTTAAGCATTCTTTAGCTTCCAAAACTTGCGAAAACAACATTAAATAATCGTAAAGAATAAAATTATCAATAATAAGAGATCTTTTTCATTACTGATCATTTTATTTATGTCTAGTATTCAAAACTAGAAAAACTTACTTGCTAAATATTTATGAAGATAAGTTCAAGAAATAAAAAAAGGTTACAAGAAAAATATCTTATAACCTTTTATCTGTAGCGAAGACGGGAATTGAACCCGTGACCTCAGGGTTATGAATCCTGCGCTCTAACCAACTGAGCTACCTCGCCGTTTTGGTGGTGCAAATATAGGAAAATATTTGCTACTACCAAATTTATTTTAACTTAAAATATTCTAAAACATCACCAACATGCTCTGGTTTGCTGATTATCTTATTGTTAGCATCCAAAATAAAATATGTTGGAGTTGCATGAACATTATACAAATCTACATAACTACTGTTCCATCCTCTTAATTCCGAATCATTTACCCAAGGAAATGCAGCAATCTTTTTAGACCAAGAATCTTTGTCAACATCCATCGATAGACCTACAACCTGAATATTTTTCGCTTTTAGATCATTGTATTTAGCTAATAATTTTGGAAGTTCTTCTTCACAGTGCGAACAAGTAGAAGACCAGAAAATAACCACCTTTTTATCAGCTTTAACGTCGTAAAGAGATTTAGCTGTAGTATTTACCGGAGATTGGAATTTATAATTAGGAAAAGCCGCTCCAATTTCCACATTAGCATTAGATTTCAACGTAGAAGCTAGTCTGTCAGTAATTGTACATTTCAAGTTTTTCGCAAGGTTAAGATATTTATCTTTAAATTCCTGCATTTCATAAACATCAAAAATATCGATCAATTCCGAAAGAACCGTTTGTCCACGCGGAGTTTCTACCTTTAGCCTATCTAAAAGTTTGTCAACAGAACCCGCAACGTTTGTATTTCCGCCTGAATTCAGGTAATTCACTAGAATTGGTCTTAGTAAAGAAGATGTTTCCAGCATATCACCCGACTTATCAATAAAATTAATAATTTCGTCCTGACTTACTTTTTTAGAAGCATCATTAGAAAGAAATTTACTGTAATTTGTATTGTAATAATAGATAAAAGGATGCTGAGTCTGGTCAATACCATCAGAGTTTCCGGAAAGCCTGTTTATTTCAGTTTTCAGAGCCTTTCCAAATTCTGTATTGTCTTTGTAATATTCTTTGATCTGAGACAACGCAGGAAGTATTAATTCTTTCTTCTGAGAACCTTCCTGAAACTTACTCATAATATCATTAGCCTCATCCAGATAAACTATATCTTTTACCTTGTTCCCTTGAGACTCAAGTTTAACACTTACATTTTTATTTTCAGAAATAAAATTGAATGTATTATTTGTATTGGGGAAATAGACTTTCATCATTCCCATATAGTTTTTAGGATACTTGAATGTCCATATATTATTTTTACTTTGTTCTTTTGTAAAAATGATATCCTTGGAACCATTAAGAGTATATAGAATAGCGTCTTGATCTTTGAAGTCGGCAGGAGCCTGAATAGTCACAGTGAACTGAGCCTGTAATGAAAATGCAGCTAATAATGCTGAAACTGTAAAAATCTTTTTCATATCGTAAAAATAAAAAAACTCTCCGACTAATCAGAGAGTTTAATATTATTTTAATAAAATTTTATGCTTTTTTGCCTGTATATTTTTTATTAAAGAACGCTATAAACATAACAGCAATAATCCCCAATGCATATACATACATATCAATAGGTGATGCCGGTGCTCCTGTTCCCGATCCACCTACTCCTCCCGCTGGTGGTTGAGAAGGTTGTGAGGGCTGGGCGTTTATTAAAAATACAGTTAAAAGAAAAAAGACATATACTAGTTTATTTATAGTTTTCATATTTTCTTATTTTAAGATTTTAGTGTTAACAATATCTCCTTTGTCTGAAACAACTTTTACTACGTAAGAATTTTTGATTTTTTGATCTAATTCAATTACAAAGTCTTTAGATGTTTCTACAGCTTTTTTAGAGATAACCAATTTACCACTCATATCATAAACTTCGATATCAGCCTTTTTCCAGTTTGGATCAAATCTAACAATGTAGTTGTCAATTGCAGGATTATAAATTACCAGTGTTCTTGAAGGAGCTTTTGTTTCATTAGCTGCCAAAACAACATTACTTGGCTCTCCATAGTATAGGTCATATTCAGTTCCTGCTACAGGAATTACAGTTCCCTGTACTGCCTGTTGTACGGTTCCATTCGGTGCTTTATAGTAGAATCCGATTCCTGAAGATAATGCATGAGCACCATCAGCAATCAGTTCAGCGTTTTCTCTGATTTCAAATTTATAAGATTTTACTACAGAAGGGCTGTAAGTTACTAACTTAACATTTTTACCTTTGAAGTTAAATTCATTTGCTTCATTAATATACAACCAGTAATTAACATTGTTGTAATCATATCCTCCATTCGGAGCTTCTTCGAAAGTACCAATAGCATCTCCTCCTGTTGCAGCCGCCTGAATTGTCGTTGCACTTGTATTTTGATGCCCTGTAGTTCCATTAGGAGTTACTACATAATAAGTTCTTCCTATTTCTTTACCTGCAGCATCCAAAGCAATAACACCAAGCTGTTTTACAGTTCCAGGAATACCTTTAGCTGCAGTTACAGTATAATCAGTTGTTGCTGCTCTTGCAGTACTTGCAAATCTTCTTAATGTACTGAAATTCAAAGTCTGTGCAGTATTATCTCTTAATTTGATAACAAAAGTCTGCATTGGCTTGATAACAAGCGCATTGATATCTCCTGTAGGAATTTTAGTAGAAGGATCATACGTTTGCGTGAAAGCTCCCGTAGTAAAAGTTCCACCTCCCGCATAAGTTACAACTGTACCAGCAGAGTATTTTACACCCCAAATATTTGAAATATTATTTAAGTCAGAAACATTTCCCGGACCTCCAGCTTCAGTATAACCAATTCTGGATAAATCTATGTTCGTAAAATATGGATTTCCAAACTGGTAAATATTTTTACCATAAGTTCCTGTAAATAATCCATTAGTTAAATCGAAATTATCTTGAAGATAAGAGTTATATTTCTCTCCGTATTGGTTGGTATTATTACCATTAGTACCAAAAGTTACACTCGCGCCAGCATTTTGTAAGCTTACAGCTGCCAAATCCTCAGAACGTACAGGAGCTCCGTTAAGAGTATAAACAGATCCTGTCGCAGTAGGTGCAATTGTAGGCAAAGTTGCCGGTGGGGTACTTAAATCAAGATTATCATTCTTAGATCCTAACATATAGTAATTAGGAGCTGCCGGAGTTGTGTTTGCAAGATTCGTTACATGATTTGAAACTACAGTTGCATTGTTCCAGCTTAGAACTTCATTTTGTGTCCATCTGGTTGGACTAAATGCTTTAGCAAGTTCCGTTGATAAAGAACTGTACGCTTTACCGGCAAATGGAAGAGCTATCTGTTGGAAGTAATTCCCACTACCATTTTTAGCCGTTCTGTATTCCTTACTTACAATACCTGTAAGACCTGATGTAGGTATACCGTTAATATAAAGCTGTCCGTAAGTCGAACTATCGTAAGTTCCAGGTGTATTAAGTCTCAGGACAATGTTTCCACCATCCAACTTATTACCGCCTCCGGTAGTGATTGTTTTGAAACCATCAGCCGCAGTAGCTTCTACCATTACGTTTCCATGAACGTCAATGATACCGGCTCCTCTCGTCTGAACTCCGCCTCCGCTATAAACCAGAGTACCTTCACTTACATACGTAGTAGCAGCATCATCTACGTGTACTAGAACATTCTGCGCCTGAACAGAATAAGTGGCTGCTAATAAACCAATAGCAAATAAACTTTTTCTCATTGTATATAATTATTTGTGTGTTAATACAATATCTCAACTGCAAAGGTATGTTTTTTTTATGAAAAAACAAAAATATTTTATTTATTAACAAAAATATTATCCTCAGTTAATATTATTTCTTTTTCCTCTCCTATTGAAAACATATAGTCTTCAAGGACTTTTTCTGTCGTACCTCTCAACCCTCTTGCTCCTAAACCTTTTTCAATAGTTTCTTCTACAATTTTCTCAATAGCACCATCTGTAAATTTCAAGTCGGTTCCATCCATTTTGAAAAGTTCTATAAATTGATTCACAATCGAATTTTTTGGTTCTTTCATGATTCTTACCATCACCTCTTTCGTGAGTTTATCGAGATAAGTGATGATTGGAAATCTCCCCAAAAGTTCGGGAATTAATCCGAAAGTACGAAGATCAATTGCATTAATATTTGTTAATACATAATCGTCTTCATCTACTTTATTGATTTTTTCTGAGCTAAAACCAATTGCCTGTTTGTTCATTCTTCTTTCGATAATTTCCTTGATACCGTCAAAAGCACCACCGGCAATAAAGAGAATATTCTGTGTATTTACCTGGATATATTTTTGGTCAGGGTGTTTTCTTCCTCCCTGAGGCGGAACATTTACAATACTACCTTCCAACAATTTCAATAAACCTTGCTGAACGCCTTCTCCGGAAACATCTCTTGTAATACTCGGATTGTCGGATTTTCTTGCAATTTTATCAATCTCGTCAATAAATACGATTCCTTTTTCAGCTTTTTCCACATCATAATCTGCTACCATCAAAAGCCTGGATAAGATACTTTCAACATCTTCTCCGACATAGCCGGCTTCTGTTAAAATAGTTGCATCAACAATACAGAAGGGAACGTTCAACTCTCTTGCAATTGTTTTTGCCAATAAAGTTTTTCCTGTTCCTGTCTCACCGATCATGATGATATTCGATTTTTCCAGCTCGACTTCTCTGTTTTCGTCCTGAGCGTGAAGTAATCTTTTATAATGGTTATAAACCGCGATTGATAATTGCTTTTTTGCCTGATCTTGTCCTATTACGTACTGATCGAGAAATTCTTTGATCTCTTTCGGTTTTTTCAGTTCGTTTATAGTTTCTGCCGGAGCATGACCCGATTTTGATCCACTGTCTTTTACAATTACGTGAGCCTGCTCAATACAGTTTTCACAAATAAAGCCGTTTTGACCAGAAATCAGCATTTGAACTTCATTTCTCTTTCTTCCACAGAAAGAACATTGGTTTGAATTCATTTTTTATATATAATATATAAGGTATAGATTAAAGAAACTCGTAAAAGTTAGTTTTACGAGTTCCTGTTATTTTTAAGAATTAATAATTGAATTTTGAATTTCTAAATATTCTTCATTCGTTAATTTCAATCTCTCATTTTTGAAATTCATCTCTTCCACATTATTTAGAGGAATCAAATGAATATGTGCGTGAGGAACTTCCAATCCTACCACTGCCACTCCTACCCTCACACAAGGAATTGCGTTTTTGACTTTCTTAGCAACTTCCTGAGCAAAACCCCAAAGATTTTTATACTCTTCACTTTCCAGATCAAAAATCAAATCAACCTCTTTTTTCGGAACAACCAACGTATGTCCTTTTACTAAAGGCATTGCATCTAAAAATGCGATAAAATCTTCATTTTCAGCAATTTTATATGAAGGAATATCTCCGTTGATGATCTTTGTGAATATTGTGCTCATTTCTAAAAAATTAGAGGTTAGATTTTAGTTATAGAGAAATGTCTAATACTTCGAAAGACAATTTGTTTCCGTTTGGTAATGTAATATCTGCAGTTTCACCAACTACTTTTCCCAGTAAACCTTTTGCAATAGGCGTATTTACAGAAATTTTCCCTGTCTTAAGATCACTTTCGTTATCCGGAACCAATTTAAATATCTGTTCTTGATTTGTTGCATTATTTTTAAGTTTCACAGTCGTAAGAATTGAAACTTTTGAAGTATCCAGCTGACTTTCGTCTATGATTTTTGAAGTAGAAACAACATCTTTAAGTTTAGAAATCCTCATTTCAAGCATCCCTTGAGCTTCTTTCGCTGCATCATATTCTGCATTTTCAGACAAATCTCCTTTATCTCTAGCTTCTGCGATCTGTTGAGTAATTTTCGGTCTCTCTACAGTTTCCAACTGTTCCAGCTCAGCTTTCATTTTCTCTAATCCCTCCTTTGTAACATAGCTTGCCATAATTTTCAAAATTTAGTTTTAGTATAAAAAAATAATCCGACATTTGTCGGACAATGTTTTCGCGTTGTAATCGTTTATATTTCTACAAATATATAAAAATTTAAATTGAAATGAAAAAAACTTTTTCGATCTTATCTATAATAATATTATTGATTTTCAGCAATTTATCTATAAATTCGTGTGGAAGCCGAGAAGATACCGTAAGTTGTTTTCCAAGCAACCCTATCAATGTTACCTTAAATCTGAACCTTCCTGCGTATTACAATTTGAATCAAGTTGGAGGCTGGGTTTACATCAACGAACAACAATCCAACACAAAAGGTCTTATTGTGGTAAGAGCTTCTGACACGACATTTAAAGCATATGACAGAAATGCGCCACATATTTGTCCGGATAATAATACAACTCTGGAAGTTCAGGATAACATCAGAATCGTTTGTCCGAAAGATAATGCACAGTGGATTTTATTAACAGGGCAACCGACTTCTGTAGCCAATGTTCCTCCGAAAACATATCCTTACAATTATGATCCTGCAAGCAAAGTTTTAAATATTTATTATTAAAAATGAAAATTGTCATACAAAGAGTTTCCGAATCCAGCGTAAAAGTAGACGGAAAAATTGTTGGTGAAATCGGAAAAGGATTAATGCTTTTGGTAGGAATTGATGAAAATGACGAAAAAAGTGATGCAGACTGGCTCGTTCAGAAAATTTTAAACTTAAGGATTTTTGGAGACGAGGATAATAAATTAAACCTTTCCGTTCAGGATATTAAAGGAGAACTACTTTGTATCAGTCAGTTTACTTTGATTTCGGATTACAAAAAAGGAAACCGCCCATCTTTTATTAAGGCTGCAAAACCTGATAAAGCCATTCCTCTTTTTGATTATTTTAAAGAAGAAATTGCAAAATCGGGACTGAAAACCGAGAGCGGAATTTTCGGCGCAGACATGAAAGTTTCATTAATTAATGACGGACCTGTCACAATTGTGATGGATTCAATTACAAAAGCTTAAATTTACAGCAGATTATATTTTAAATTAAAAAATGAAAAAAACCTTAATTACCTTAGTTCTTTTAACAGGAGTAAACCTTGCTTTTGCTCAGAAATCTTATACGGACGAACAAAAAGCATCATATTATATTGGTCTTGATATTGCTCAAAACATGAAAAAGCAAGGATTTCCGGCAGATCCTGAACTTTTGTCTCAAGCAATAAAAGATGCATTTGCAGACAAGCCAAGCTTATTCCCGAAAGAAGAAATGGGAACTTTCTTACAAGGTTTCATGCAGAAACAAAACGAGAAAAAGCAAGCTGAAGCTAAAGTACAAGCTGAAGAAAACAAAAAGAAAGGAGCAGAATTCCTGGCTAAAAACAAGCTGAATAAAAATATAAAAACCACAGCAAGCGGTTTGCAATATGAAGTTTTGAAACAAGGTGACGGAAAAACAAAACCAACCACTTCTAATACTGCATCTGTAACTTACACTGGAAAATTAATGGACGGAACTGTTTTCGATTCTACGGATAAAAACGGAGGTCAGCCAATTGAATTGAATCTTTCAAGCGTAATTAAAGGCTGGACTGAAGGTATTCAATTGATGAGCAAAGGCTCTAAGTACAGATTTTATATTCCTTCTGATTTAGCTTACGGAGATAACGGAGCCGGAGGTGTAATTCCTCCCGGAGCAACGCTTATTTTCGATGTTGAATTGGTAGATTTTAAATAATCTTTTACCCATAAAAATAAAAACGTCTTTCAAAAATTTTGAAAGACGTTTTCTTTAATAAACTTTTATAAAAATTAATTCGCAGGAACACTGCTGAAATTAAGTGCAATTCTAAGGTTCATGTCTGAACTTGTCTGGTTTTTCAGCTCATAAACCGTTCTTACGGTAACTCCCGTACTTTTTACCACTTCATCCAAAAATCCTGAATTTTCCAAATCGAGATTTAAGCTTGAAGCATCTGTAGAAATATTTGACCTTGAAGCAACCAGTCTTTCACCCGTTCCGCTTGAAGAAATGTATACTTTTATCGATTTAAAAGCATTCAGACTTCCGCCGGAAGGAGAAACTACCGAAATTTTTGCATCTGAAATTCTTACATCTTTAATCTTCGCATTGTTATTACCTCCAAACCAAGTCTGAACATTGGAAGCTGTCGCCGTGGAAGAAACTTCTTTATCAGCCGGAACTCCTGTGGAAATTAATACATTGGCAGTATAAGGAAATGTATTCTGAACCAACGACTGCACCGTTCCACAACTTACCAAAGCTACTGAAGCCACTGCCGCTGTCAAAAATATATTTTTCATAATGATAAATTTTAAAGTTTTGTTTGCAGAAATTGTACCAAATCAGTTAAAATTATTCTATACTTACCGTAAAATTACCTTTTGTATTTCCGGAAGCCATATTACTTTTCCCAATAATAAGCCAAACTTCACCTCTTCCTTTTACATCATAAGTAATTTCTCGACTGAAAGGACCGTCGTAATCTCCGTTTGGTAATTTGATCTGGTTGAAGCGAATATTAAAATCCTTTTCTTTTGTTGATATTTTAGCTTTAAGAGTCGGTTTTTCGAAATCTGTAATTTTTAAGATAAATTCCTGATCATCTTTTGTAAATTCTTCTCCTAAAGTTAAAGGAAACTGTTCTGCATCTACTGTTCTGATAATCTGCCCGTCTTTTACAGTTCTCATAACGCCTGTACGCAAAACTTCTTTGGTTTTCGGAGCATTATTAATGATTGAATCCTTCATCCTCAATGCTGCAGAATCTTTTTTTTCAGTTGAGGCAGGCTGTTCACTTACTGATATTGAATCTTTATTCTGAGTTTCCAGTGTAGCCGGATCTTTTTTACACGAAATAATGATCAATGGGATTAGTAATAAGGATTTTTTCATGACAATTTATTTTTAATGATACTATAAAGCCATTTGACTTTTGAATGTATTCGGATGCCAAAATTGTTCCATTAGATAAATTTCATCCTTAGAAATGAGCGGAATTCCTGATTTCATGACTAATCTCAGTTTTATTTATATTTTTCATAGACTTCATCATAAAATACATGAAATTGAGCATAACTCCCATCAAAATAGTTACTCCCCAAGTTTTTGTATATTCCATTGGGTAGATGATTCTCACAACAATATCATTAAATAACCCAAAAGGATTGCTCAAAACATCCCAACTGTTCCACCTTAAAAATCTGCCCAAATAAACTCCGAAACTTGTCAAAAATAAAAACGAAACTGTAATAAAATTGATTGTTGATCTTTTGAAATAGACAGAAAGTAGTTTTTCAATATCCAATAAACTTACGAATCCGCAAAACAAACCCGTCCATGCATAAGAAAGAATCACCACCAAATCATACCAAATCGGAATAGAATTTCTGGTTTTCAGGTGAAAAAGGTCTGTCAATATATAAGGAGAATTGGGGAAAAATACAATCCAAACCGCAACAGCAACAATTAAAGAAATTTTACTTTTAATTTTAAAAATTAATAAAAAACTACTGATAATGAACGGAATCCAAGCCAGAAACAAATTCCAATTCAGAAAGAAAAACACTTTTGTTTCACTTATATAATATCTGAAAATAGAAAGACTGAAACAGAAACTTGCCATTAAAATTAAAAGCAAAGTAACCTCAAACCTTTGATTTTCTTTTAATTTCTTCATCATTTTAAAGTTATTTTATGTTTTGATAATACAGAACTTTAGAAAGGAATTTTTCATTTTGCTGGAATTTTACTCTATCTAAATTCAAAATCTCAGCTTTTAGTTTACTATTATTCTTTTCTTCGGCATATTTCAGCAATTGTTTTTCGTTAAAATTGATTTCTCTTTTATGATATTCTAAAACAAAATCTTTACGTTTCATATTTTCGGAAGTGATGATTCCGCCCCAATTGATGTAGCTGCAAACCAGGATAATTCCGTAAATGTACCAAGCCATTGTGTTGAAAAGAAAAGCGTTTCTTTTTTTCATCTGGATTTTAATGAAAGTCATGATCAAACCTATTAACGATAAAATCAAAAATGCATAAACTCCCAATCTTTTGTAAGTAAATCCATAATTGATAATGTATTCTGAATTTTTTACCATTGCAGAAATCACCAAAACGGCATTCAGGAAAATCCAGATTTTGGCTAAAGTTTTCATTAAACCTGCTTTCGGATCAAAATTGAAATTTGATTTAAAATAAAACATAATCACCAAAATTGCCATTGCAATTGACATAATTACAGCATTTACTCTTTCATGAGTTTCTTCGGAAAGACTGGAAGACGGTTTTGCAGATTCATAAAATTGTTCATAATTGTAAGTGACGATGAAGAAAATAAGCAAAATATTCAGTGCAAAAAAGGAGATTATTCCACTCATTCGCTCCGCATCCAGATCAAGAAAAGAATACGTTGATTTTTGGATAACTTCTTTTTCTTTAAAATTATCATCAAGAATGTGATTGTTTTTGTAGATAAATTTTTCAACCGCGAAATTCCAATAATTAAAAGCAATAAAAAACCCAAGAATAATCATTGCCAATAATTGCCAGAAATTAATATCAAGTTCTACATTCGTGAAAAGATTGGCAAAATGATTACTTCCCGCAGAATAAACAGCAAAGAAAACCGAGATTAAAATCAAAGGAATTAAAACAAAAGCTAACGTTTTTTGCCACAATCCCGGTACATTTCTTTTCGGCAACCATTCATCTAAACTGAAAAATCGAAATATTGCAGTAAAACAATTGGTTACAAAAACAGGAATCAGGAATAAAATTTTCAGCCTTCTGTTTTTTGAGCGGTAGGATAACAACAAATACGAACTTGCTACTGCCAAAAATGACGGCATATCTCCATACCAAGCAAATGCAATACTCGACAAAATACTTGTTATAAAAAGGAAAAGAAAGGTTTTTGTCCTGTTTTCTTTACACGTTCTGAAAAATGTAAGCAAAGAATAAATAATTCCTATGATTCCGAGATTGAGACCGGGATTCTGATCATAAAAAACAATAACGAACAAAATCGTTGTGAGAAATATATAATGATGTGTTTTCATGTTATTTAAATTAAAAGTTTAAAATTGAGAGCATTATCTATTAAGGACAATCGAAATATAAAGTATCGTGACTGGAATATTGAGCAATAAAAGCATTGCTGAATTTCCGTGAGGTTTTTTATCCGCAACTTCTGTAATAAAAGTCAATAACTCTGAGAAGAATACGATCATATTAACAATAAAAGCAACTACAACATAATAGAATCCTAACCAGACAAAAAACCACGATTTCGTAATACAATATGCCAATAATATTAATGTTCCTATAATCCAGGAGATGAGAAATACGTTCTTCCCTACTTTACTAAACTTTATATTTTTCATAAGATCAATATAAAACAGGTGTGTTTTTCTGCTGCACAAAATCCTTCAGATGATCAAAATTCTGCCAAAGCAAAGCCTCAAAATCCCAATGATAGAATGGTCGCATATTTTGTCCTTTTTTATAAGCTTTGATATAAATTTTATAGTATTCAGGTAGAATAATGCTTCCTAAAACGATTGCAGCCAAAAGATGGGCATTCAGTTTTCCGTTTCCTAAAAGTAGAAACTGCATTGCTATTTCGTCCTCGAAATTGGTTCCGCAACCTGTAATCAAATGATGAACATCGTGGTTTTCCATTTTCGGAATCATGGTAAAGCCGTGCTTCTTGTAAAATTCCCCAAGTTTCCTACCTAGAGAATCTTCCTGAAATTCAAGCAACTGTTTTTCAGTAAATTGCCATTGTCTTTTTTTCTTTTTGAAATATTTTCTATATAATTTTTGTGTTTTATCGTAAACGAAAAGAAGAAATTGAACGCGTATTTTTTTCATAGTATAATTATTTAAAATAAACTGATTCCTATTAGTGTATAAACCACTGCAATGGGTATATTGATTGCCAAAATACAAATAGCCATAAGACAATCTTTCAACTTTGATCGATATACAATTCCATAAATCAAAAGTCCGAATACACATAATAAGTTTATTGGTACACCAAAAATGAGAAGCATATAACCTGCAGCAGCAAACTCGTCTTGATTTGTAATAAAGGCACCCAAAAGAAAAAGGCTTCCCATTAAAAAAAATAATCCAAACATCACTTTAGCTAACTTTATTATTTCTAAATCTTTCATATTTTTAAGTTTGAGTTGAAGTAAAAACCGTAATTTCCGGGCGAACCATAAAACGAACCTGAAAGGAATGTCCCAAAGCCCGGTTGATATAAAGCATTCTTCCATCCTTTAGATCAATCTCACCAGAGATGTATTTTCGGTTCATCTGTATTTAAGGTTTTAAATTTTTAGCTTCCCCCGAATGGAGTTCCGAAAATTCCGACAGCCAGCTCAATCCAGACTAAAGCCAATACAAGCAAAATGACAAAGCAGACCAATAATTTAGAGATTAAAGTCTTTCTCGATCTGATTACGAGATTGATAAAGAATGCTGTTCCGAAAAGTAAAACCGCTGCAATAATAAAATCGGAGAGCGACCAATTCCAGCCTTCTACAAAAAGGTTTCCTAAAAACGCTGTAACCATTAATAAAGCCGGTACCGCGAAAATAATTGTTGTTTTTTGTTTTTCTAAAGTCATATTTTTATGTTTTTAAATTCTAAAGTACTTTGCATTTCAAAGTAAAATGATAAAAAAATATAGTCCCTATTTTCCTAATAATTTTTCCAAAGCATTCAAATGTTCTGTAAAAGCCTCTCTCCCACTTTGAGTTACACGATAAGAAGTTCTTGGTTTTTTACCTACAAATTCCTTCTTCACTTCAATATATCCAACTTTTTCCAGAGCGTTGCTGTGACTCGCGAGATTTCCATCCGTAATTTCCAGTAAACTTTTCATCTCGGAAAAATCAACCCAGTCGTTGACCATCAGAACGGACATGATGCCCAATCTTACACGGCTTTCGAATTCTTTGTTGAGTTGATTTATTTTTATCATTTTAATCTTATCCTGTTTATTTTAAAATAGTCGTAAACTGTTGCATCAATTGCAATTACCTCTTTTATTTCTTCATTTTCAACAGTTACAAAATCATGGTCTTTGAAAAATTCCGAATCAAAATATTTGTTGATATTTTCATTCAAAAAATAAATTTCTCCGACTTTATGATGAACCTTCCATTGATCAGTAAGTTCGTTTTGATTTAATTTAAACTTAATTATTGAAGCCAAAAATGCAGAATAACCAATACAGTTTGCTTTTTTAGACTCTACTAATTTATTTGTTTCGTTGTCACAATGGTCAAAAGTAAAATTCAGATCCGAAGCTGTTTCATCTAATGAACTCTCAATAATATCTTTAATAGAATTATCTTTTTCATTATCTAATCTTTCTTTTAATTTTTCATTGCCAACATTTGAAACTGTTCTTTCTTTAATTACATTATAAGTGAAAAATATCTTAAATAAATATGTCCTGCAAAGAATTGCTATAAAAATAATTATTAAAAATATCCACCACTTTTTCACAATTTTATTTATACTTTTTATGCATAATCAGCCCGTAAACAATATGCAAAGCTCCAAAACCAATCGTCCAGAAAAGCAATCCCCATCCTAAAAAGAATAAAGAAATCAATCCCAAAACAATCTGGCAATATCCTAAATATTTTACATCCGTTAATGTATATCGTTCCGCACTTACCAAAGCTAATCCATAGAAAATCAACGTTGCCGGAGCAATGAAAACAAAAAGATGATGATAAAGAAGAGCCAGACAGAAGATTCCTCCCGCTACCAAAGGAACTGCAAAGGTAACTAAAAGACGCTTAGTTGTTGCATCCCAGATTTTAAGACCTTTCTTTTTACTTTTATTTGCCGTAAAAATATATCCGCTGAGAATAGCTGCCAACAAAATCAAAGTTCCGATTATCACCAGTTCTTTCACTAAAGAAGGACCGAAAAAATTCCTTTTTCCATCAAAATAATCAATTCCTTCTCTTTGAAAAACGAAATAAACATAAACAGCTCCGATAATTGCTGCCAATCCTGCAACAACTCCGGATAATCCGCTCAAAGAAATAAATCTTGAAGATCGCTCCATCATGGAACGAATGTGTGATAAGTCTTCGTGATAGTTTTTTGAATCCATAAAAAGAACTTTGAATTACAAAGTTATTATTTATTTTTAATCTGCAAAATATTTATTAAAATTTTCTCAATTATTTTTATTGCTCTTTATAAGGAATTCTTAACTTTAAAAAACAAACACTATGATATGAATAAAGAATTTTGCCGATCATTAATTTTCAGACATTTGGACGGTATTGTAACCGCACCGACTGTAACTTCATTAATTAAAAAAGATATTATTTGCTATATTCTTGATCAGGATGAAGTAGCTCTTACAAAACTTACCGAGATTTTCAAAGCTAATGAAGGCTATCTTAATGTTGCTTTACGAACATTAGCATCTCAAGGTTTTCTGGATTATTCTGTAAATAATGAAAATGATGAAATTATTATTTCTAAGAATAACTTTACTCAATACCTTCAAAAATATTCTCCTTTATATCTGAAAGCTGTTTCTTTTCAAAAAGAAAATACAGATATAAAAAGCAGGATTACTGAAAGTTCTTTTATAGAAGTTTTTACACAGCTTACAGATGCTTTAAAAAACAATTTCGGACTCACAATTTCTGAAGATCCCGATGAAGAAAAAGTTCAGGAGCAGATTTTAAAACATATTGAAGGCTGTATTATCGGTCCCATCATTGTTTATCTGGGAATGACAGGAATGTTTCATAAATATTTTATGGAAACTTCGTTTCAGGCAGCTGAATTTCATAAAAATGATGAAAATTTTGAAATTATTCTTGATTTTCTGACTCATCTGGATTGGTTTAAAAAGTCAAAGAACAATTATAAGTTTACAGAAACGGGACTTTATTTTGCCAAAAGAGCCGCTTCATACGGAGTTACTGTTTCTTACCTTCCTTTATTAAACAAAATGGACGAACTTTTGTTTGGAAATGCTTCCAAAATGAGAGAAATTGCGGAAGGAGAAGACGAAATCCACGTAGATCGTGCCATGAATGTTTGGGGAAGCGGCGGAGCACATTCCAACTATTTCAAAGTCGCTAATGATTTTATTATTGAGATTTTCAACCGACCTATTCATCTGCAGCCAAAAGGAGTTTTAGACATGGGATGTGGAAACGGAGCTTTCATCCAACATATTTTCGAAACTATTGAAAGACATACTCTTCGCGGAAAAATGCTTGAAGAATATCCTTTATTTTTAGTGGGTGCCGATTACAATCCTGCTGCTTTGAAGGTAACGAGAGCCAATCTCATCAATAATGATATTTGGGCAAAAGTAATTTGGGGAGATATTGGGAATCCTCAAAAACTTGCGGAAGATCTCAAAGAAAGTTATGATATTAATCTTTCTGATCTGCTAAATATCAGAACATTTCTCGACCACAACAGAATCTGGAAAAGTCCGGAAAATAAAAACCCTTCAAGAATCAGCACTTCAACGGGAGCTTTTGCTTTTAAAGGAAAAAGATTGTCTAATAATTTGGTTGAAGAAAGTTTAAAGGAACACATTGAACTTTGGCTTCCTTACATCAAGAAAAACGGACTTTTAATTATTGAACTGCATTCTCTTGATCCGAAGCTGACAAGTGAAAATTTAGGAAAAACCGCTGCAACAGCTTACGAAACAACACATGGTTTTTCGGATCAGTATATTTTAGAAATTGATGTATTTATAAAAATTTGTAAGGAAACAGGATTAAGCGTGGGTAAAGATCTATTCAGGAAATTCCCAAATTCTGAATTGGCAACAGTCTCGATTAATTTATTAAAAAGCTAAAAATGGCATTTGAAACTATAGAAACAGAACGTTTATTGCTTCAGAAACTGGATACTAAAACGATGAATCAAATTTTTGAAACAAACAATGAAAATGAAATTAAAAAAATATTAGGTATTACTAACGAAGAAGAGTTTGTCCGTCAGAAAAAAATATATCAACAAGGTTATGAATCTTACAATCAAAAGATGTTTAATTTTCAGATTGTAGAAAAACAAACCTATACAATTATCGGAAACTGCGGATTTCACACTTGGAATCCTCAACATCATCGCGCAGAAATTGGTTACGCATTGAATTCCGATGAATTTAAAAATAAAGGATTCATGAAAGAAGCTCTTGAAAAAATAATTGAGTTTGGTTTTCAGGATATGGAACTCAACCGAATTGAAGCTTTGATTGGTGAACACAATATTCCTTCAAGAAAACTACTAGACTATTTTGGTTTTACAAAAGAAGGCGCCATGCGCGGACATTATTTGATTAACGGAGTTTTTGAAGATTCAATTTTATATTCTTTACTTCAATCTGAATACAAAAAATAAAGCGTTGAAAATTTCAACGCTTTATTTTTATTTTGCTCTTAATCTTTCTTTAATCGCTCCGATATTTTTCTTTGCAGAATCCTCCAAAATCAAACTTGCACTCATGTGAATTCTTGCAGGCATCAATTCATTGAAATGATCTGTTCCTTCCCAAGAAACTTTTTTAATTAAAGCTAAAGCATCCTCGCTTCTTGAAGATAAAGTTTGAAGGAATTTCTCTAATTTTTCATCCATTTCCGCAATACTTTCAGAAACTGAATGATAAATATTGTGTTGTTCCGCCCATTCTGCCGATCTGAAGTCTGCATCAATCGCCATTGCTGAAAACTGAGACTTTCCGATTTTTCTTTCAACGAAAGGTCCGATTACGAAAGGTCCGATTCCTAAATTGATTTCCGTTAAAGCCAAAGCTGAATCTTTCGTTGCAAAGCAATAGTCTGCTCCACAAGCGATTCCTACTCCGCCTCCGGTTGTTTTTCCCTGAACTCTTACCACGACAATTTTACCGCAATTTCTCATCGCATTCAGAACTTTTGCAAAACCTCCGAAAAATTTTGTTGATTTTTCTAATTCTTCGATCTCCAAAAGTTCATCAAAACTTGCTCCTGCGCAGAAAGCTTTTTCACCTTCACTTTTTACAAGAATAGCTTTCACCTCATCTTTTGCACCTTCGTCTAAAATAGTTTCTGCTAATTTTTCAAGAATTGCTCCCGGAAGAGAGTTACTTTTTGGAGTTCCGAATGTGATTTCGGCGATATTGTTTCTTAATTCTGATACTACGAATTCGTTCATTTTTAAATTAAATTGGATTTACACAAAAATACAAAATATGAAGGTTTTAACGAAAATTAAGTTTAACAATGATTTTCACCGTTGCGTATAAGTACTAAATTTTAATTTGGTAAGTTCTACTCAATCATTTGTTGTTGTCTCATCATACATTTGTATTGTTCATTTAACGAAGCTTCAGAAAAATATGAACATGGTGAAATCCGAAAAACCATTGAAAAAGAGTAGGAAAAAAAACTAATCGCAAAAACTAATTATCATGAGTTATCCACTAGTAGAAATCTACAATTCAACAAATTTTGTTGTATCAGGAAAAGTTGATTACGCAAGTATTTTCTGTTCAGACGACAATTATACTGTATCTCCGCTTACAACATGGAAAGCAGGCAGCAGAGGAGTATGCTTACTAACGAAAATCACAGCTACTGTTAAAACTCCAAACGGAGATATCGTTGCAACTCCTTACGAATCATCAGGAACTTCTTACAGCCAGTTTGCTATTATACAGAAATCACCAACAGTTTTTGCTGTTACAAGAATTGTAAATATGCTTGAAGACGTTGCTCCTGAAGATCACGTAGAGCCAACTGAACAACAGAAATAATATTCGTTAAATTTTCCTTTAATGGAAATTTTAAAAATCAAACAAGTCCTCTTTCAGAATATTCTGAAGGAGGACTTTAATTTTAAAGAATAATATTCAATCCCATACCGTAGAAATACGTAATCCGCAATTTGGTATTTTCTACTCTATCGCAAAAACTGCGATTGTCGTTACTTTGACTTGTCAATAAGACATAAGTTTTTAAAAGATTATGGCGGTATCCGAAAAGCCAAGAAAGAGTAGGAACATTTTAAAACTGAAAAAAATATTAACCATGGAAGAAATGATCGGAGTAATTAAGTCTTTTGCAGGAAATTTTGCACCTAGAGGCTTTATGTTTTGCAACGGAGCTTTATTAAGTATTGCTCAAAATCAAGCTTTATTCTCAATTTTAGGAACAACTTACGGTGGAGATGGTATCACTACTTTTGCTTTACCTAACTTGAACGGGCGTGCTCCTATCGGTACGGGAACAAATGGAAGTCAAACTTATGTATTGGGAGAAATGGCAGGAACTCCGCAAACTACAATTTTATCAATGAACCTGCCTAGTTTTGCAAGTCAGCTGAAGGTTTCTAACTCTAATGCTACATCAGCTTCTCCATCTGCAAGTTCATCTTTAGCTATAACCGGGACACAAGCAGGAAGAGATTTCACAGCTGTTCCAAGCTATGTTGATAATGCAGATCCTACAACAATAACACCGATAAATCCACAATCTGTAATGTTCATAGGGCAAAATCTACCTATTAACAATATGTCACCATATTTAGGAATGAATTACATCATCTGTGTAGAGGGAATTTATCCTTCAAGACCATAATTTTAAACATCAATAAATCACTAAAACTAAAAAAATCATGGATGAATATTTAGGAACCATTAAAATGTTTGCAGGTGACTTTGCACCAAAAGGTTATTTACTTTGCAACGGAGCAATATTAAGTATCGCGCAAAATCAAGCTCTTTTTTCACTTTTAGGAACTACATATGGAGGTAATGGCACAACAACTTTCGCTTTACCTAATTTAAACGGACGTGCTCCTATAGGTTCAGGAACTGCAAATACAGGAAAATCTGTTGTTTTGGGAGAAGCCGGAGGTTCTCCAACAACAACACTTTTAAGCTCAAATTTACCTTCAATTATGAGTCAGCTAAGAGTTTCAAAAGGAAATGCAACTACCGCATCACCTTCTGCGATTTCTTCAATTGCAGTAACAGGTACACAAGCAGGTAGAGACTTTACAGCTGTACCAAGTTTTGTAGATACAGCTCCAGATACAGTAATAAGCCCTACTTCGGTTACTTTTACAGGTGCTAATGCTCCTATTAACAATATGTCTCCATATTTAGGAATCAATTATATTATTTGTATCTCGGGAATTTATCCTTCAAGATCATAAAAACATAAAACAACCTAAACTAAAAACTTCAAACATTATGAAAAGTACTATATTTATTATTTGCAGTCTTTTCATTTCGATTTTTTCATTTGGACAGACAACGGAAACATTCGAAACCGAAAGTCACGGAAGTACAAGTTTCACAGATAACGGAGTGGTTTTTAATATACTTTCTCATGTAAATACCTACGACATTCAGGGAAATTACCCAAATACGGGATGGAGCGGTACTGCGAATGATAACAGATATATTGACAATTCCGGAACAGGAAATCAGTCTGCAAGTTCGTCTTTCAGCATAAAAACAACATCTAATTTATTTAAAGTAAACAGATTTTGGATATATGCCGCTGCTTCAAATTTAACCTTAAATGTTACCGGAACACTTACCATTACCGGAAAGCTTAGTGGAGTAACAAAATTTACACAAACTAAAACAACAGGTTTTGCAACAAGCTTAGGTACCACAAATGGTTATACGCTAATTGACTTAACCAATCTGAATGGTCAGAACTACTCTAATATTATTATAGATCAATTGCAAATTACAGCAGGCGGAAATTATCAATATTTAGCTTTAGATGCCTTTACTTGGGTAAAAGACAGTAACATAGTATTAGCTGCAAACGAAGTAAAATCTTCAACAAAAGAACCAAGTATTTATCCGAATCCTACTAGTGGATCTCTGACTATTAAAGCTACGGATAATACAAAGTTTGAAGTTTACAGCCAATCCGGGCAATTGGTAAGAACAATTGAAGCCAGAAAAGGTGTAAATGAAACAGACATTTCAGAACTTCCGAAAGGAATTTACATTGTAAAATCTTCTTCGGAGTCTTATAAAATCATTAAAAGGTAATTAATTTATAAGCTTATTATTAAAGTTAGAAACTAATAACCATGAAAACTTTAAGTATAAATAATAAGCATATAGATTGTACCGAAAAAGATTCTAATGCATAAGTGTGATTAAATCCCTTGAAGCAATTCAGGGGATTTTTATTTAAAGCCAATCAAAAAAATATTAATAAAATCATGGGACAAGGCGCTAAAATATTATTAACTAACAAAACTCCGTATACCTGGAAAAAAACTCATCAAGATTCTTACCAGATGGCAGAATGGAATTCTCATTTTCCAGAAACCGTTTTCCCGGGAACATCTGTGTACGTTTATACAGAATTTGAGGAAGGAGTCACCATTACAGAAAAAGATGATAATGGTACGATAGAATATACTTTTGAAGAAACTGGAGAATCTTTCCAGATTTTAGCAGGATATGTAGATGAAGGAGATATCAGAATCTTTTTCAAAAATATCCAGACATTACAAAATGCCAAAGGATCGACCATCACGATCGGAAGCCAAAGAAAGCAATATTACAGCCAATATGAAGATTTATTCGTCAATTTTACAATAGTAAAAACATCTGTTGGTTATATTACCATCGCTAGAGATCAGAACAATCCGGATTGGATGAAATATGTTTCTGAGGATAAAAATTTAGCACAATTAACAATTCCCGGAACTCACGATTCATGTACATATACTCTGAAAAACGGCATTTTGGATACTATGTCCAGTGATATTCTTGCAGATGTATTTGCAGGAATGGTAGCGCTTATCCCTGCATTATCAGTTTTCCTTCCCGTGGGAGCCATCACAGCGGAAATTATCAAGAACATTACAATATGTCAGACAATGGATATCAGTACGCAGCTCTACAAAGGAATCAGATTTTTAGATATTCGTTTAGGGAAAAAAGATGGCGATCTTTATGCGTATCATGGAGGAATTTATTTAAATCTAACATTTAAAGACGTTCTGGATGCCACTTATGATTTTCTTCAAAAGTACCCATCTGAAACAGTAATCATGTCTATCAACAAAGATGGTGATGGAGATGACATTTCCGGTTTGGTAGAATCTGCAATTGAAAGCAATTACAATATGTGGTACGGAGTTGAAAAAAAGGACAACAAAATATCTTGGACAAAATTTGATATTCCAAATCTAAAAGATGCTAGAAAAAAGATTGTTTTATTAAGAAGATTCGGAGATAATACAACTCAGATGGGCATTAATGCTTCAACATTAATTTGGCCGGATAATGGTACAAATCCTGTTCCTCCCGTTGTAAACTATAATAATCTGGATTTTTATATTCAGGATAATTATCAGCCTTACTATTTGTGGAATCTGGACAGCAAGTTTGACGATCACGCTAAAAAACTTATAGATGCCTCAAAAACAGATAAAAGCAATACACTTTACATCAATTTTATGAGTGGAACAGGTGGTGTTTATCCTCAAACACTGGCAAACGGTTATATGGCAAACTTCATCGGAACAAATGGAAAACTGTTTGAAAACTATGTTCCACAACAACAGCAATCCTCTAATGTAGTAACAGAAAAATTAGGTATCATCCCAATGGATTTTCCTGAAACACCTTACAACGGAGCTGTAATAGGACAATTAATAAGTCTTAACAGCTTCACCGATCCTTCATAAGTTTTTCAAATATAGTTCTTCTCTCCATAAAAGCAGAAAAGAACACACGATTCTAAGCACACAAATGCAAAATCCTTTGAAGTTTTTCAAGGGATTTTTATCTTGTCCATTTATGAAGATGTTCTATTTGTGCATTCTTTTTCATTAAAGACTGAAATCTTAACTTTAATAAAATTTGTCGCCCTTCAATTGTTCTTGTAAAAATCAAATCAGACTTATCAAAAGTTTCACTCCATGTTTTTCGGAAGAATTCTGCGCTCTTTTTGTTTTTGGCAAAAATTTCGGGAATCGGAAAATATATACTTTTCTTCATGAAAAAGAACTTATCTTTTTGTTCTAATAAATATCTCGGATTATCGACAGGAGAAATCAGTTCCTGTAATGTCTGAATGAACTGCGACTTTTCATAATTACTTCCACCTTCCAAATGACAAACTGAATTTTTATAAACATCACTTGAAGTTACAATCTTTAATTTTTCAATAGGCGTCTGAATAATTTTCTCCTTGATAAGATTTTCTAAAATGACATTTCCAATTAACTCAAGGTGTTTTGCAATATTTTTATATTTTAAATATTGTTTTGTCGCCCTTATAAATTTACCTCCGTAAACAACAATTCCTAAAATTCCTGCAACAAGAGTAACCTTGAAAAATCCATTTCGGGAATGAATATCATCTAAAGATTTTACGACCTCCGAAACAACTTCATACAGAAAAGCGAGCACTGTAGAAACCATAATTCCTGAAAAATTTCCTATCATTTGTTTTAGGGATTTTAGTTTCATTTCTTCATTCTCCCGCATTGATTCAACCGGAATTTTCATTTCTTCTATCAATACATTTCCTTTATCCAAAGCTGTATTCCAGCGTTTAGAAAGATTTTCACGATCTTTAGCAAAAGAAAAAGTTTGAAAATTAATTAAAGAAAATTCTTTTTTATCTTCAATAATTTTAATGTTCAATCTTTCAAAATTATTTTCAATAGAAGAATTATCACTGTTTGAAACGCCAACAAAAGTTTTAAATCTTCTTTTTAAAATATCAAAATCCTGTCCTCCGGTTTCACTTTTTTCATCAAAACACACCAAATGCCAAATATTCCCCGTTTTCCGAGGATTATCTTTATCTGTTCGAATTACTCTTCCTCTCATTTGATTGGAAAGAACGAACGAACTTACGAAACTTGCAAGGATAAGAGCATTCATTTTCGGAGCGTCCCAACCTTCTCCCAAAAGCGATTTTGTCCCGATCAGAATATGAATTTCACCTTGCTGAAAAATTTCTGTGATAATATGGACAATATTATGTCTGATCTGATCTGTGATATTGATTAAGAAATAATCTTCATCGTAAGAAAGTTCAGAAACTGGAATATTTGAAATCCCTTTTTTACGGCAAAATTCATCAAAAATTACTCTGGAGTTTTTAGGAATGATAACAACGCTTCCTGTAAGAACTCCGATTTTCTTTTTATCCGAATTTTCCCTTCTCAGTTTCTCAAAAATAGGAATTGCTCCGATTTTATCCAGTTCAAAATCATTCTGAATAGTGTTTGCTAAAAATTCTTTCTTGATAAAATCCGTAAGAATAACCATTTTCAGATCATCTTTAAGTACAGAATATTCAAAATCAACAATTTCTTTTATTCCCTGAAGTTTTCCGATGCTTGAATTAAAGATTTGAGTCAAATTTTTATTATTGAAAAAACTCACCATTTTCTTCTCCAAAAATCCGTTTCTTCTTAATCTGTTTTCAAGATTGTTACGATGTTCTTCAAATTTTTTAAAATGAATTTCATCTACAAAAAGATAAAAATCGATCAACTCTTCAAACCAGAAAAAATCAAACTCAGGAACAAATTTCTCTTTATCTCCAACAATTTCAAAATGAATATCTGCAATTTTTTTTCCTCTAAAATTTAAATATACCAAACCAGAAGTATAAGATGATAGATTTTCGTAGATCCAGTCGAGATATTGTTCCGGATTCTGATAAACCGGATGATTTTCTAAGGCGTGAAGTAAAACCTTATCATTCCTGATTTCTTCAAAAAAATTATTTGCATGGTTGTAGTAATCTTCAATTTTTGATTGTTCCTTTTCGGTCGGCAAAGTAAAATACACCAAATCCTGATGCGGACAAAGATCACCTTCTATCATAAGCTCGGGAACCGAAATCTCTACATCCAAAGAACCATTCAGCTGGATATATTTCTGCCATTCCGCACCGGAAACATCAAACGGAGGTGTTGCCGTTAATGCGACAATCGTTGGATTAATCTGATCCTTTAATTCTGTTAAACTTTTCCACCATGCATTTTTCAGATGATGGGCTTCATCCAGAACAAAAGTCTTTATTTTTTGCTTTTTTAGTTTCTTTACAAGTTCAGAAATATTACTTGGTGAGCATTCTTCATCAAAATTTTCATCATCTGTCTCAACTTCTTTTGCATTACTGCAAGCTGCATGAATTCCCTGATAAGTTGTGACTGTAATAAAATTTGGATTTCTAATATCTGTGGAAATCCAATCAGGTGTGTTTTCAATCTCAAGAAACAATTCGCAAAATCTCTGGATCCATTGATTTCGGATGGCTAAAGTCGGAGCAACAATTAAGGTCGGCTTATTTAATCTCAACATTATTTCCAATCCTAAAACCGTTTTTCCCGAACCTGGAGGAGCTACAATGTGAACATGATCCTCAGTAAGGTATTCATCTACATGATCCAGAAAATTTTTCTGATATTTTCTCCAGTTATATTTAAATTTTGTTCCTGTTGGAAATGAATTCATGCGAATTTATTTTTTCAAAGCTAAAATATATTTGTCTATATACAATTGCTTCTCTTTCAATTTGTACTGTTGAATGTATCTTGGATGCTCAAGAACCGTCATTTTTTCAAAGAGGCTGGCTTCTTGGTTTAATTTTGAAATAAAATCAGCATTTTTCTTTCCTAAAATAAAGACTTCCGATGTGTCGAGGTTTAAACTGATATGCTTTTTTAAAGAATCAATCATAAAATTTTTCACCTCATTGAAAAGCACCTTGTCATCATAATAATTGGCATTGATCCAGCTTCCTTTTGATTTTCTGACAATCGCCAAAGGAAATGGTGAATTGATGTAAATATCTTTGTAAAATTCATCAGCTCCACCATAATCAGCGATCATATCATAGATGAAAACAGAGGAAATTTCATGTGTGTAAGCGGTTTTCATTTTAATTCCGCAAACGCTTTCCAAACGTTTTGTATCTGTGAAAGGAACGCCCGTAACTCCGGCTCCGTGACGACTCGGATTGATTCCGACAATGAATTTCCTTTGGTTTGAATCATCATAATATTTATGATAAAACTTCTGCATGACTTCCATGGTTTCAGGATTATCCAAATACGGATTCAAAACCTGAAAATCATCAGGAAGATTTCCGGAATATTGTAGGTTTTTGTTAAACTCAATGACCTTTTCAGCAAAAGTTTTATTCATAGATTATTCTGCGTCTTCTTCGTCTCCTTCTTCACTTAAAGCCAATTCAACATCAATGAACTGAATGTACAAACCGCAAATTTCCCCATTGGCATCGTAAGCAAAATAAACAGGATAAACACCGTCTCCGAAACCACTTGCAAACATTGGAATCTGATATTCCGTATTCGGAACTTTCCAATTGATCCAATCTCCTGCATCTCTTTGATTTTTAGGATACTCTTTATAACTTTCTTCAAATAAATCTGCAAAATAATCGTCGTAAACGTTATCGATATTTGCTTCTTCGAAAAATTTATCTACGAAAGGAAGTACTTCCGCATCGGTAATACAACCTAAACCTGCATCCACTCCAAAACCGAAAAAATCATCTTCTGTAACGTCCTCCAATTCTTCGATTCCAACTAAGGCTTCCCTGTAAATAATAGGTTTTTCTTTAGTAAATTCCACTTTTACAACAGCATATCTGTCTCCCCAATCTTCAGATTTTACCACTGCAATTGCTACCGGAAAATCTCCTTTAGGAGCCTGAACAAAATAAGGTGATTGATTCGCATTCAAATCAACAAGCGGATCTCTCACCACTATTTTACCGGAAGGAAGGGAAACATTTCCAATTTCCATCGTTTCCATTTTTTGTCCGGAAATCTCTTCTAAATTGAAATAAGATTCCAAGTCTGTCGGGCAAGTAAGAATATCTTTTACCTCTTCGTACTTCTGCATCCAGTTTTCGTTCATTGCTTTTTATTTTATGATTTAATTTAAGTTTGAAAATAAGGAATAAAAACAGACACATCAAATATCAGTAAGTCTTTAACAAAAGATTATAAAAAATCCCTTTCAGTAAAAAACCAAAAGGGACTATAAATTTATATTTTATTTTGAATTAAATCAATCCAAACTGCTCAAAATGATGTGTAAAATGTTTTTTATGCATCAGTTCCCACATTTCTTTATTCAACTTTCCGAAAACAAAATTCATGTGTTCTGCCTGTGGATTTTCTTTGTAATAAATTGAGAATTTCTTCAGATTATCTAAGAAGGATTGTTTGGCAACTTCTAAATTTTTATGTTTTAAGTCCGGTAAAGAACCGTCTGCATTTAAAAATGGAGCTAGAAAATCTTTCGGCATTTTTCTATGATTGTAAAGAGAATCCTGATATTTTTCAAGATGTTCTTCTGCAGTGAAACATTTGTCTGCTTCCGGTTCGCCTAAACTTAGTAAGACAGTATGCTCAAGATGTTCTATCATTTGCTGAGGAGACATTTTTCCCCATTTTGACTGAGTACTTTCCGTCAAACCATTCAACGTTTTCTGAACATTTTTTAAATTCAAATCAATAAAAGGAGAATGTTTCGCCACCAATGTTAAAATTGTAGCCACACAAACCACCTCATCTCTTTGATTCACAACTTCAACCAACCATTTTACAACTCCGGAAGGAATATTTCTTCCTTTTACTCCACGATTGATTTTTTCTTTCGCCGTTAAATAAACCGTAATCGTATCCCCTGCATAAACCGGTTTGAAGAATGAACAATTTTCCAATCCATAATTCGCAATAACCGGTCCTTTTTTACCTGAAACGAACAATCCCGCCGCCGCAGAAAGGATGAAATATCCGTGAGCAACGGTTTTATCGAAAATCGTTCCCGTTAAGCTCGTTGCATCTGTATGTGCGTAGAAATGATCCCAAGAAACATTAGAGAAATTCACGATATCTGCATCAGTTACCGTTCTTCCTGCTGTTTCCAGAGAATCTCCAACTTCTACTTGCTCGAAATATTTCTGGAAAGGATGTTTATCTGCAAATTTTTTCTCTGCTCCTTGTTGATATACTTTTGTAATTGCCGTCAAAATATCCGGAGAACCTTGAATCGCCGTTTTTTGAAGAAAAAAATGAAGACCGCTCAAACCGCCCATTTCTTCACCGCCACCTGCTCTTCCTGGACCTCCATGCATTAATGTAGGAAGTGGAGAACCGTGACCTGTACTTTCTTTCGCATTGTCTCTGTTTAATACGAAAATTCTACCGTGCTGAGAAGCCATTTTCCATGAAGTTTCTGCCACGAATTGATCGTCGTGAGAAATGATAGATCCTACCAAACTTCCTTTTCCTCTTTTTGCCAACGCTGCCGCTTCTTCTGCGTCTTTGTAAGGCATCAACGTAGAAACCGGACCAAAAGCTTCGACATCGTGAGAGATATTTTTTGTAAACGGAGAATCATTTAAGAACAATTTCGGACTCATAAATGCTCCATTTTCATAGTCTGCATCTACAAGCTCATGTTTTCCATCGTAAACAAGCTCTGTTTCTGTTTTTAAGATATTTATTTTTCTAAGAACCTCATCGTACTGTTGTTTTCCAACCAAAGAACCCATTCTTGTATCTCTACTTAATGGATTTCCTATTTTAGTTTGATCTAAAGCTTTAGATAAAGCATTCTGAACATCTCCAATTAAATTTTCAGGAACAATGATTCTTCTGATTGCCGTACACTTTTGTCCGGCTTTCGTTGTCATTTCGTTACGAACTTCTTTAATGAACAAATCAAACTCAGGAGTTCCCGGTTTTGCATCCAATCCAAGGATCGAACAGTTTAAAGAATCTGCTTCCATATTGAAACGAACAGCATTTCCTGAAACAGAAGGTAAAGATTTTAATTTTCTACCTGTTGTCGCAGAACCTGTGAACAATACAGAATCTCCATCCTGAACGTAATCCAAAATATTTCCCGGTTCACCGCAAACCAATTGAAGCGCGCCTTCCGGAAGAACACCGCTTTCAATCATATCCTGAAAAACCGCATTCGTTAAATAAGAACCATAAGGAGATGGTTTTACAATCGAAGGAACGCCCGCCAATAAAGATGTTGATAGCTTTTCCAACATTCCCCAAACAGGAAAATTGTAAGCATTGATTTGTACAGAAACCCCTTCACTCGGAGTCAAAATGTGAGTTCCCAAGAAAGTTCCGTTTGCCGAAATTTTCTGAGTTTCCCCATCTACCCAAAACGGTGTGTTCGGAAGCATTCTCTTTGCCAAACCTGAATATGTGAAGAATGTACCAAAACCTCCCTCAATATCTACCCAAGAATCTGCATGAGTTGCTCCTGTTTTATATGATAATTCGTAATATTTTTTCTTTCTTTCTAAAAGGTAAAGTGCCACTTTTTTCAACATTTCTCCACGATCGTAGAACGTCATTGAAGAAAGATTTTTGTAACCAACTGTTCTTCCATAGTCAAGAGCTTGTTCAAAATTCAGACCTTCTGTATCGGAAACAGCGACTTGCTCTCCCGTCACAGCGTTGTACAAAGGAATTCCGTTTCCAGTACCTTCGATCCATTCGCCGTGAATATAGTTTTTTAACTTTTCCATATAGTTTTTAATTTAATAATGTATCAAGTACATTTTTAGATTGTTATATTTTAAATTTACTTTGGTTCTTTATAAGGAAACATTTTCACCAAACCTTCATACAAACTTCTGTGGAGAATTGTTGCGTGATTGTCTAAATCCATCATTTTATATTCTACCGCCCAGTTTTTCTTATTTGATTTTTTAAGAACATCAAATAAATCCTGAGCATCTTTTACCATCACTTTATGCTCTCCTTTCCCCACAGAGACATAAATAAATTTCTTAGTATCGGGAATTTTAGATAATAACAGATTTGCCTGTTTCAAAAGACTTTCATCATCCCACCATAAACTCGGACTGATGATAAAATAATTATTGAACATTTCAGGCTTTTTCAATAAAATTTCTGTTGCTAAAAGTCCGCCAAGAGATTGACCGAATAAGTACTTATCAGTTGTTTTAAATTGACTTTCAACATAAGGTTTTAATTCTTTTTCAAGGAAATCGATGAATTTATCTGAATGTCCTGTTGTAGGATAATCTTTTTGTAAATCTTTTAAATCGGTATGAAAGGTAAAGTCTCTCTTTCGGTCAATATTAGCAATTCCAACCACAATTGTTTCCGGCATGGAATACATTTGATTGAAAAATTGAACTAATCCCGTAACGTGAATAAAATCTTCATTCATACTTCCATCTAAAAGATAGATGATCGGATAAGATTTTGTTTTATCGAAATTTTGTGGAAGATAGATGTTTAATATTCTCTCTTCATTTAAAATTTTTGACTTTAATGTTCTGATTTCTCCAATTGTTAATGGTTTTACATTTTCAGTCTGGGCGAAAACCATTAATTGAAATGCAAATAGAAGACTGCAGAAAATGAGAATTTTTTTTAACATATTTAATTTTGTGTGGTAATTTATTTCACGTCATCCCAAATGCTGTAATCAACAACTTTCGTAGGAATCTGCTGAACATATTCTGTAAACGGTTCGCAAGGCAGAATCGCTTCTTTTCCTTCTCTTGCCAATTCCTGATATAGTTTTGTTCCTTCTGTTTTCCATTTAATCATTTCATCAGAAACATCACGAATGATTTTTGCAGGACTTCCCACGATTAATTTTCTTGCATCACATTTGAAATTTGCAGGAACAAAAGCCAAAGCTCCGATGATACATTCATCACCGATTACGGCTTTATCCATCACAACTGAATTCATTCCAACCAAACAGTTTTTCCCAATGTGTCCTGAATGAATAATTGCACCGTGACCGATGTGTGCACCTTCTTCTAAAATTGTTTCAATACCCGGAAAAACGTGAAGTGTACAGTTTTCCTGAACATTTGCACCGTCTTTAATGATAATTTTACCCCAGTCTCCACGAATTACCGCATTGGGACCGATATAAACTTCTTCGCCGATTTCAACATTCCCGATAATCACTGCCTGTGGATGAACGTAAGCGGAAGGTTTGATGATGGGACGAATTCCGTGATATGAGTAAATATTCATAATTTTAATTTAAAAATTTGAGAATGAGCTAATTTGAAAATTGATTTAGACTTTTTCAATTACCATTGCATAACCTTGTCCGACACCGATACAAAGGGTACACAGTGCATATTTTTTATCTTGTTTTTGAAGCTCCATTGCGGCAGAACCGATGATTCTAGCTCCTGAAACTCCAAGTGGATGACCAATTGCGATAGCTCCGCCGTTTGGATTCACTCTTGAATCATCATCTTTTAAACCTAAACTTCTAGTTACTGCTAAAGATTGAGCAGCAAACGCTTCATTCAATTCAATAACATCTATATCATCTAAAGAAAGATTCAGTCTTTTTAATAATTTCTGAGTTGCTTCAACAGGTCCGATTCCCATTATTCTTGGTTCAACACCTGCAACGGATGATCCCAAAATCTTAGCTTTTGGTTTCAAACCATATTTTTTCACGGCTTTTTCACTTGCTAGAATTAAAGCAGCAGCACCATCATTCATTCCTGAAGCATTTCCTGCCGTTACCGTTCCTTCTTTTCTGAAAGCCGGACGAAGTTTTCCTAATCCTTCCATTGAAGATGTCGGTTTGATGAATTCGTCTTTATCGAAAATTTTTAGATCGCCTTTCTTTTGTGGAATTTCAACTTTTACAATCTCTTCTGCTAATCTTCCGCTTTCCTGAGCTTTTGTAGCTTTTTGCTGAGACCAAAGAGCAAATTTATCCTGATCTTCCCGGCTGATATTGTGCATATCTGCTAAGTTTTCCGCAGTATCTCCCATTCCGTCAACTCCGTATAATTCTTTCATTTTGGGATTAATAAATCTCCATCCGAAAGTCGTATCAAACATCTGACTATCTCTGCCAAAAGCTGTACTTGGTTTCGACATCACATAAGGTGAACGTGTCATATGCTCTACTCCTCCTGCAATGTAAATTTCACCTTCACCAGAAGCAATCGAACGGAAAGCATTTGCAACCGCCGACATACCCGAAGCACAAAGTCTGTTTACGGTTTCACCTCCGATTTTGTACGGAAGTCCAGCCAATAAAAGTCCCATTCTTGCTACATTTCTGTTATCTTCACCTGCTTGGTTTGCGCATCCGAAAATAACATCTTCAATTTCCTCAACAGGAACTTCAGGGTTTCTTGTTACGACTTCTTTAATAACAATTGCTGCTAAATCATCGGCACGAACTTCTGAAAGACCACCAGATAATTTTGAAATTGGTGTTCTTACATAATCTATGATGTATACGTTGTTCATAATGTTTTTAATATAATAATTTAGCAATGCTAAATTGACTGTTTATTTTTTATACCGCTTACTAATTTTTCAAAATTCCTTCATGCCAAGACATCCACAATAAATAATTATTAACTGTCTTAATTCCCTCTTCATCAATCCAAAAATGATTTTCTTTTAAATATTTTTCGGATAAGTTTTCAATTTCTTTGGATGTAAATTGTGAATGCTCAGATTTATTCCAAATGATATTGAAAGTATCAGTTCGCATATCTTCAAATTCTTTTAAAATTTCATCAAAATTTTCAAGATTATTATCTTCGAAATAACTTTTCATCTTTTTTCCATCAATGGAAAAAGTACTTGAAAACTTTTTTAAAATTTTATTCTTATCCAATTTATCTTTAAAGCTCTACTACTTTTTTTCCGATTTTATACACTGTTCCGACAAATTTTGCAATCAATTCTTCATTTTGATTCGTAATTTTAATGTCATAAACAGCGGTTTTTCTTGTATCGTTTACCAAGATACTTTCTGCTCTGAAAATATCGCCTTCTTTTCCGGCTCTGGTGAAATTGATTATACAATTCAATGCAACAGCCGCATCTCCGGTGTTGTTGGACGAAAATGCCAATGCAGAATCTGCAAAAGCAAACGTAACGCCTCCGTGAACGGTTTTTAACCCATTCAGCATTTCTTTTTTGATGGGCATTTCGAGTAAACAATAATTTTCTTTGATCTCGATCATTTTGATATTCATCCATTTGGAAAAATAATCCTGATCGAACATATATTCTGCAACCTGTCTTGGATTCATTTTTACTTTGTACTTGTTATTTCTTCATGTAATTCATCAACCAGTTTGTCATAAATACTCATGGTTTTACCAAGAATTATCTGCTCGTAAGTCAAATTTTCTGAACTTGATGGATTGTCGGATGGATAAGGAGCATTTAAATCAATACCATGTTCATTGGCTAATCTTCTGATAAGTCCACGATATTTGTCATTAAATTCACCTAATAATTCAAGCTTTTCATCATACTCATCCATCATGGTAAGTTCCTGAACTATATATTCTTTTTCAATCATGAGCCTTGTTTCTAATTCGGCTCTGAATCCATCTATATTCATATTTTTAATGTGAAAATTTAACAATGTAACAGTTTATCAATGAGATTCTTTGCTTTGCTCAGAACAACAAATAAATTGCTACATTGTTAGATTGATATATTGTTACATTTTACGCAGTAACGGGCTTTGTCTGTATCTTTCTTCCTGATATTCTTCGTAAAGATTCTGTAGAGTTTCGGAGATTTTTGCATATCCGATTTCTTTTCCCCAAGCTAATAATCCTTTTGGATAATTTACCCCTTTTTGCATTGCTAATTCCAAATCCTCATCACTGGCAACGCCTAATCTTTTCGCTTCAACTGCTTCATTAATCAACATTGAAATAATTCTTAAAAATATTTGTTGATAAAGTGCATCGTCTTTTTGAGCAACAGGTTTTTCCGCTCCTTCTGAATAATCATAGAAACCTTTTCCTGTCTTTCTGCCGTGAAGTTTTGCTTCCGACATTCTTTGTTGAAGAAGAGACGGTTTGTATTTTGGATCGTAGAAATATTCGTTGTAAACTGTTTTTGTGACTGAGAAATTAACATCAACACCGATTAAATCCATTAATTCAAAAGGTCCCATTTTAAAGTTTCCTAATGTTTTCATGGCATCATCTACTTGTTCTACAGTTGCAATGTTTTCTTCAACAATTCTTAGACCTTCGCCATAATAAGGACGGGCAATTCTGTTAACGATAAATCCGGGAATATCTTTAGCAATAACAGGAGTTTTGCCCCAATCTTTCATGAGATTGTAGATTTTTTCCGCTAAAGATTTTTCTGTTAATAAAGAGGGAATAACCTCAACTAAAGGCATCAAAGGAGCCGGATTGAAAAAGTGAATTCCGATGAAACGCTCCGGTTTTTGTAATTCCGCACCAAGAGAGGTGATGGAAATAGATGATGTATTGGAACCAATCACACAGCTTTCTGAAACGTGTTTCTCTAATTCTGTGAAAACTTTGGTTTTAATTTCTTTGTTTTCGATGATGGCTTCAATGATCAATTCACAATCCTTGAAGTCCTTCAATTCTGTAGCAATGGAAATATTAGCTAAAATTTCAGTCATTTTTTCTGCCGAAATTTTTTGTTTATCAACCAATTTGGTTAATGTTTTTTCCAAACCTACGGTTGCCCTTTCTACTTGTTTTGCGTTGGCGTCATACACCCAAACTTTGCATCCGTTCGTTGCGGCTACTTGTGCGATGCCGATTCCCATTGTTCCGGCACCGATAATTCCTACGTTCTTCATTTTTTATAGATGTTAGAAGCTAGAAGCTAGAAGCTAGACTTTTGCTAATTTCTAACCTCTAATTTCTAAATTCTATAATTTTTATCTTCCTTTATAATTAGGTTTTCTTTTTCCTAGAAAGGCACTTACACCTTCTTTAAAATCTTCTGTTTCTGCAGCTTCCTGCTGTAAATCTCCTTCCAGTTCCAATTGCTCTTTCAGCGTATTGTTGTAAGAAGCAGCGAATGCTTTTTTGGTTAATTTAAGTCCAACAGTCGGCATATTTGATGTTTTCTCTAAAATTTCCAGTGATTTAGAAGCGAATTCCTCTTCAGTAAAAACTTCAGCCACCAAACCATAAGATTTTGATTCTTCAGCAGATAATTTCTTACCTGTAAATGCCAAATAATTTGCCAATTGTCTTCCCAATAATTTCGGTAAGAAATACGTTCCTCCCGTATCTGGAATTAAACCAATATTTGAAAATGCCTGAGCAAAATATGCTTTATCAGAAGCTAAAACGAAATCACAAATCAATGCCAACATTGCTCCAGCTCCTACTGCAGGACCGTTTACCAATGCAACTACAGGTTTTTTGCAACGTGTAATTTCCGTAACCAAAGGGTTGTAATAATCTACTACAATCTTTCTGATGATATCATTATCATGGTGTTCGTTACCTTGAACAAACGCATCATCCAGATTTTGACCGGAACAAAAAGCTCTTCCTCTACCCGAAATGGCAACACATCTTACTGTTGGATCTTCGCTGCATTCTTTAATAAAATCTTTAAGATCTGATAAAGACGGCTTTGTAAGCGCGTTCATAGTTTCCGGCTGATTTAGGTAGGCAATTTTCAGTTTTCCGTCAAAATGCGTTTCAATATCAAGTTGTGTATACATATTAAATTGGTTATTAATAGGTTAATGTTAAAATGATTGTTTCTTTAAAGTTAATCATTTTTAATGACATTTAAAATAGTCAAAAGGCTCTAAACAGTCTAAACACTGATACGAAGCCTTGCATAATGTAGACCCGAATCTGCTGATCTGTTTTGAATGCATAGAACCACAACGCGGACATTTTTTCGGTTTCCCGATGTGATGTTCATCGGCTCCTTTTTCAGGAGGTGTGATTCCGTACACACGAAGTTTTTCTCTCGCTTCATCTGTCAACCAATCCGTCGTCCAAATCGGAAACATTTTGGTAACTACTTTCGCATCCCAACCGTTTTCTTTCATGATTTTCATGATGTCTTCCTCAATGGTAAACATGGCGGGACAGGCAGAATAAGTCGGCGTAATGATTACCTCACAAGAATTCTCGCTTGTAATTTTCGCTTCTCTTACAATACCTAATTCCACAATATTGATTACCGGAATTTCCGGATCGGGAACAAGTTCTAATATTTCTAAAGGATTTTTCAATTTCAAATCTAACAATTTAACAATATATCAACGTAACAATCATTGTTAGACTGTTAGATTGATATATTGGTACATTTTTCTTACCACGTACAACCCGGATACGCTCTCTGCATATACTGCAATTCACAAAGCATAAATCCGAAATATTCTGTATGATATCCTGTTCTAGATTTTGGCTGCATGAAAGGATTCGTAGGATATTCTAATTGAAAATCTGCAAAATCTTTCTGTGTAATCGCTAAAAATTCTTCGTAAAGAGCATCTGTATTTGGAGCAATATTTAAAGCCACCAAGTCATCTTCTCCTTCTGTTTTTGCGAATAAACCTTTTGTATATTCCCAGATATTTTCAATCGCTTTTTCTAAACGGGATTTACTTTCTTCTGTTCCCTGAGCGAAAATTTTCATCCAAGAAGCAGTGTGAGTGTAGTGGTATCTTACTTCTTTCAAAGATTTCTGAGCAATAGCAGAAAGTTCTTCATTCGTAGAATTTGATAATGCTTCGTACATCAATTTCTGATACACTGCGAAAACATAAACCTTTAAAATCGTATGAGCATAGTCTTCGTTTGGAAGTTCTGTCCAGTGCGCATTTACATATTCGTGTTCATATCTTAAAAATGCCAAATCATCTTCACTTTTTCCGTTATCGATCACTCTTGAAGCATAAACGTAAAAGTTATTTGCCTGACCAAGTTCATCCAACGCGATATTCGTTAATGCAATATCTTCCTCCAAATAAGGGCCTTCACCGCACCACGCAGACAAACGCTGTCCCATAATGAAACTGTCGTCTGCTAGTTTTAATAAATAATTATATAATGGGTTCATTGTTTAGTAGATTTCAGATTTCAGACATTAGATTTCAGATTGACAAAAAGTCTAGTATCTGATATCTTGCATCTTCAAATCTTTATTAATTACATATTTTTTACATCGTTTGGAATGTCGTAGAACGTTGGGTGACGGTACAATTTATCATCAGCCGGATCAAAGAATGCTTCTTTATCAATTCCTTCTGAAGTCACGATATATTTACTTGGAACAACCCAAACGGAAGTACCTTCTTTTCTTCTTGTATAAACGTCTCTTGCGTTCTGCAAAGCCATTTCTGCTGTTGGTGCCTGTACAATTCCAACGTGTTTGTGAGATAATCCCGGTTTAGTCTGAATAAACACTTCCCACATATCTAAATTTGCCATAAATAAAATTAAATTTAACAATGTATCAATGTACCAGTTTACCAATGAGATGCTTCGACAAGCTCAGCATGACAATGATTGTTACATTTTTACATTGGTATATTGTTATATTGAAATTTTTTCCTGTTTTTCTGCGAAAGCTGCCGCTGCTTCTTTTACCCAAGAATTTTCTCTTTGCGCTTTTCTCTTGGTTTCGATACGCTTTTTGTTGGCAGGACCATTTCCTTTTAAGATTTCCATGAATTCATCCCAAGGAAGTTCTCCGAAATCGTAGTGTTGTCTTTCCTCATTCCATTTTAAATCTTTGTCCGGAACTGTTAATCCTAAAAACTCAGCCTGAGAAACCGTAACGTCGATAAATCTCTGACGAAGACTATCGTTACTTTCTCTTTTTACTCTATAATTCATAGAAATTTTAGAGTTTGGCGAACTGTCGTCATTTGGACCAAACATCATTAAAGCCGGCCACCAGAAACGGTTTAACGAAGCCTGAGCCATTTCTTTCTGCTGTTTTGTACCACGACAAAGCGCCATCAAAATCTCGTAACCCTGTCTTTGGTGGAAAGATTCTTCTTTACAGATTTTCACCATCGCTCTTGAATAAGGACCGTAAGAATTCCCCATCAACATTACCTGATTCATGATTGCTGCACCATCAACCAACCAACCGATCGCGCCGATATCTGCCCAACTTAATGTAGGATAGTTGAAAATACTTGAATATTTTGCTTTTCCTTCCAACATATCGTCATAGGTTGCGTCTCTATCCGCTCTGATTGTTCCGTTTCCTAAGGTTTCAGTTGCAGAATAAAGGTATAAACCGTGACCTGCTTCATCCTGAACTTTAGCCAAAAGAGCCATTTTTCTTCTCAATGAAGGTGCTCTGGAAATCCAGTTGGCTTCCGGCAACATTCCGACAATTTCAGAATGTGCATGCTGTGAAATCTGACGAACCAATAGTTTTCTGTAATCATCGGGCATTACATCTTTTGGTTCTACTTTATTTTCGTCGTGTACGTATTGTACAAATTTTTCTAAATCCATAATTTTTGTATTAAAGTAAAATGTCGGTTGTACAACGTACTTTTTACATTATACATTTTACATTTTACAAAAAATTAAACATCATAATTAAGCATCACCACATTCGTTGTCGGGTGACATTGACAGGTAAGAACGAAGCCTCTGGCCACTTCTTCTTCGGTAAGCGCGTAGTTTTTCTCCATGAAAACTTCACCTTCTAAAACTTCGGCTTTACACGTACAACAAACTCCTCCTTTACACGCGAAAGGCACAGGAAGATTGTCTTTCAATGCTTTATCTAAGATACTCTCTTTTTTTGAATTCAAATGGAACGAATATTCATCATCATCGATGATTACGGTTACCATACTTTCGATGTTGGCAATAGCTTTGAATTCATCGCTCATTTCCTCCGTATTTTCTTCGTTTGGAGCAGTAAAATATTCAAATAAAACCTGAATTGCCGGCACTTTTTTATCTTTCTTCAAATAATCTGCGATTCCTTTAATCATTTCAGAAGGTCCGCAAATGAAGAAAGTCGATTCTTTAACATCGATATCTGTATATCTTTCAAACAACTGATCTAATTTTTCAGGAGAAATTCTTCCTTCAAAAATCGGGTCTTCATGCTGTTCACGGCTTACTAAATAAACAACTTTCAGTCTTCCGTTAAAAGTTTCAACCAACTTATCGATTTCAGCCTTTTTCATCACGTGATTCATGCTTCTGTTGCTGTAGAACAAATAAGCGTTCGAATTCGGCTCTTGATAAAGACTTTCTTTAATATTTGACAACACCGGAGAGATTCCGCTTCCTGCCGCCAAACCAACATACGTTTTCACGTTTGTCGGGTGATAAGACGTATTGAAACCGCCCATTGGAGGCATCACTTCAAGGATTTCGTCCATGTGAAGATGCTCATTGAAATAACCCGAAACTTTTCCGTTTTCCAATAATTTCACCAATACTTCCAGCGTGCTGCTTTTTTCACTTGGAGCATTGCAGATAGAATAAGAACGTCTCTCTTCGTTCCCGTTGATCATCATTCGGAAGTTAAGATACTGCCCCTGCTTGAATCTGAATTTATCTTTCAGCTCCTCAGGAATTTCAACGGCTACATTCACAGCATCGTTGGTATCTTTCTGAACCCTTACAGTTTTTAATTTATAAAATGAATTCATTTTGTTTTAAGTATTCTATTAATTTTTCCACCTTCGCACTTAGGCAAACTGTCCTGAGCATGAATTTTCACTTTCGTGGTTATTCCTACTCGTTTTTTTATTTCGTTTTCTATACTTTTTCCAAAGTTTCCGACAAAAATAGCATAATCATCGGTATTAATTTCAATTTGTTGTGCTTTCACAAATTCATCATCAATTTCCAGATCAATATCCAACGCCACACACATTTGTTCTTTTTCAATTGGTGTTAAATAATAATTCGGAACCACACCTTCCACATGAGAAAACGCTTCCTCAATCTGACTTGGATATACATTTACTCCTCTTACGATCAACATATCATCGGCTCTTCCAAGAATTGGTCGCATTTTCACCATTGATCTTTTTGAGTTTTCATCATAATAAAGACTGGTAATATCGTTTGTCCAGTAACGTAAAAGCGGCATCGCTTTTTTCGTTAAAGTCGTAATCACCAAAACGCCTTCTTCCCCAAAAGGAACGGGCTGTTTTGTAATCGGGTCTAAAATTTCAGGATAAAAATGGTCTTCCCAAATGTAAGAGCCTCCTTTTTCTTCAAAATCTTCCATTGAAACTCCAGGTCCGATAATTTCACTTAACCCATAAATATTGGTTGCATGAACACCTAATCTTTCTTCAATATGATGTCTTATAATTTCCGTCCAAGGCTCTGAACCTAAAACGGCATATTTTAAACTGATTTCGTCCGCAGAAACTCCACGTTTTGCAAATTCATCAGCGATTGTTAAAGCATAAGAAGGTGAGCAACAAATAACTTCAGGTTTAAAATCTATAATTAAATCAACCTGTCTCGTTGTCATTCCTCCCGAAATCGGAAGAACGCTCATTCCTAATTTTTCTGCTCCGTAATGTAATCCCAGTCCGCCTGTGAAAATTCCGTAACCGTACGCGTTATGCAACTGCATTCCGGGTTTCGCTCCGGCCGCATTCAAAGATCTTGCTACTACTTCGCTGAATAAATCAACGTCTTCTTTTGTATATCCTACTACCGTTGGTTTTCCCGTTGTTCCGCTTGAACAGTGAATTCTCTGTAATTCATTTTTGGGAACGGTAAATAATCCGAACGGATAATTGTCTCTTAAATCTTGCTTGTAAGTAATCGGAAGTTTCGTAATATCCTCAATCGACCTGACCTCTTGTGGAGATATTCCTGCTTCATTAAATTTTCCTTTATAAAAATCCGACTTCTCCTCAAGATAACCCACCAAATTCACCAATCTTTCCGACTGGAGTTTTCTCAATTGGTCGAGTTCTAAGTATTCAACTGAAAAATCCATATCTTAACTAACTAACATTTGTTAGGTAAATTTAAAAAGATTTTGTAAGCTGACAAAAATTTTCATGATTTTCATCATATTTTGAATGATTCTAAATAATTGATGGTAAGATTGAGGTTGAATTTAAGGCCGATTTTACGATGCTTTTGTCATTCAGAACTTAGCAAAGCGGAGTGAAATATCTATTTTTAATCTATTAATGATAGATTTCTCCTTCGTCGAAATGACAACTTGATGCATAATAACAACCACAAAGTTTGTAATTCAAAGCGAAACGAATTGGAGCATGGAATCTCTAATACTAAGTTTAGATCTTTCCTTCGTCAGAATGACAATGAGAGTGCTCATCTCTTCTGATTTCCCAACAACCCAAAAAGAATTTTATCCCTTATTTCATCAGTAATTTCAATAGTTGATTCAATGTTTCTTTTAAACCAGAAATATGAATTGTTTAAAGTATGAAGAATAAATCTTGTCGTAAAAGCAGATGATCTCAATTCCCAGTTTTCGGCTTTGTAAATTTCAGAAATCAATTCTTCAACTTCCTGTTGATAGTTTTTTCTTAATTCTACAAATTCGGGTAATCTTTCTTCCAAATGTTTCCATTCGTTGGAATAAATGTGAGTAACATCACGGTTTTTAAGAACAACCGATAAATGTTTATCAATAAAGAGATTCAGTTTTTCCTTTGGTGGAATATTGGTGTTTTTTACTTCTTGAAGTTCGTCAAAGAATTCCTGAGCGATGCCAAAACAAATCCATTCCAGAATTTCTTCTTTTGAGCGAATATGCGCATATAAAGAAGCCGCCTTAATATTGAGTTTTGTTGCCAAATCCCTCACAGAGCTGCCCATATACCCTTTCTCCTTGAAAAGTTCTACCGCAACGTCTAATATTTTTCTTTGTTTTTCTTTTAACTCCATCAGATAATCGCAAAAGTAATTATTTTGATTTTAATATTTTGATTTTGAGGGAATGATTTTTAAACGTGCAACTTCCATTACGTTGAGAACATTCTTCTTGTTATTCTGACGAAGAAAGAATCTAAACTTATTATTAGAGATTCTTCACTCCGCTTTGCTTCGTTCAGAATGACAGAGTGCAAATCTTCAAAGGATTAAAATGATTCATTATAAATATGACTGTTTTTCCATAATTTTTAATTCAAATTATCTAAATCGGAAAATTTGTCTTTCCTAAACGAATTAATAATACACATTTCGGAAATTTTGTCCAATATTTTTGAAAATTCAACAATTGAACGATTTTTGCGATATACCCATCAGAATTAAATGATTAAATAAGATTGAGGGCATCAGAAATTAGAAATCTGATTTTAAAAATTAACATTTATTTGAGTCTTATGGTCTGAAATCTGATGTCTAAAATCTAAAATTGAAAACTAGAAAATAAAGAATCAAAAATATACAAAATATGAACTTAAATCAATACACTGTAAAATCACAGGAAGCCATCCAAGCTGCGCAACAAGTTGCAATGGAATTTGGTAACCAACAAATTGAACCTCAACATTTACTTGAAGGAATTTTTCAGGTAGATGAAAATATATCACCCTTCTTATTAAAAAAGTCTGAAGCAGATGCTAATTTGGTAAGAGAACGCAACCGTGAAAATTTAGAAAAACTTCCAAAAGTACAGGGAGGAAATATTTACCTTTCACAATCAGCAAATAAAGTATTGCTTGATGCTCCCAACATCGCTAAAAAAATGGGCGATGAATTCGTAACGATCGAACATTTATGGCTTTCATTGTTAGAAACCAATTCTGAAGTTTCTAAAATGCTGAAAGATATGGGCGTAACCAAAAGTCTTTTGGAAGGCGGAATTAAAGAATTAAGAAAAGGCAGTAAGGCAACTTCTGCAAGTTCAGAAGAGACTTATCAATCTTTAAATAAATACGCTAAAAACTTCAATGAATTAGCAGCAGAAGGAAAATTAGATCCAGTAATCGGTCGTGATGAAGAAATCAGGAGAGTTTTACAGATTCTTTCAAGAAGAACGAAAAACAATCCGATCTTAATTGGTGAGCCGGGTGTTGGTAAAACTGCTATCGCAGAAGGAATTGCCCACAGAATCATCAGCGGAGATATTCCTGAAAACCTGATGGATAAAACGTTATATTCATTGGATATGGGAGCTCTGATTGCCGGTGCAAAATATAAAGGTGAATTTGAAGAGCGTTTGAAATCTGTTGTGAATGAAGTGATCAAATCAGACGGGCAAATCATTCTTTTTATCGACGAAATTCATACTTTGGTGGGAGCTGGAGGTGGTGAAGGAGCAATGGACGCGGCAAATATTTTGAAACCGGCTTTGGCAAGAGGAGAATTAAGAGCGATCGGTGCAACGACTTTAAATGAATATCAAAAATATTTTGAAAAAGATAAAGCGCTTGAAAGACGTTTCCAGAAAGTTATGGTGGAGGAACCGGATACTGAATCTGCAATCTCAATTCTTCGTGGAATTAAAGATAAATATGAAGCGCATCACAAAGTAAGAATCAAAGACGAAGCGATTATTGCTGCGGTGGAAATGTCTCAACGATATATTTCGGACAGATTTTTACCGGATAAAGCGATTGACTTGATTGATGAAGCTTCGGCTAAATTAAGAATGGAAATCAATTCAAAACCTGAAGAATTGGACGTTTTAGACAGAAAATTAATGCAGATGGAAATTGAATTGGCAGCGATTTCAAGAGAAGGAAATCAGACCAAAATTGACCATTTAAAAGAAGATATTTCGAAAATTTCTGAAGAAAGAAATGAAATTAATGCTAAATGGCTTAAAGAAAAACAAAAATCTGAGGATTTAACATCCATCAAAAAAGATATAGAATCTCTGAAACTGGAAGCAGAAAGAGCTTCAAGAGCAGGAGATTATGCAAAAGTGGCTGAAATACAGTACGGAAAAATAAAAGAAAAAGAAGATGCTTTGCAAAAACTGGAACTGGAGATGCAAAACCATCAGAATGAATTAATTAAAGAAGAAGTTACAGCCGATAATATCTCTGAAGTAATTGGAAAATGGACAGGAATTCCTGTGACAAAATTATTACAATCTGAAAGAGAAAAATTATTAAATCTTGAAACCGAACTTCATCACAGAGTTGTTGGACAAGACGAAGCAATCACCGCAGTTGCAGACGCGATCAGAAGAAACAGAGCGGGATTAAGTGATGATAAAAAACCAATCGGATCATTCTTATTTTTAGGAACAACCGGAGTCGGAAAAACAGAGCTTGCAAAGGCATTAGCCGAGTTTTTATTCGATGATGAAAACAATATGACGAGAATCGATATGAGTGAATATCAGGAACGTCATTCGGTGTCGAGATTAGTTGGTGCGCCTCCTGGATATGTTGGATACGATGAAGGCGGTCAATTAACTGAAGCGGTGAGAAGAAGACCTTATTCAGTGGTGCTTTTAGATGAAATTGAAAAAGCACATCCTGATGTTTTCAACACGTTGTTGCAAGTTTTGGACGATGGTCGATTAACTGATAATAAAGGCAGAGTCGTGAATTTCAAAAACTCGATTATCATTATGACTTCGAATTTAGGTTCACATTTAATTCAGGAGAATTTTGAAAATATTACTGATGAAAATCAGAATCAAATTGTTGATAAAACAAAAGATGAGGTCTTTGACTTATTGAAACAGACATTGCGTCCGGAATTCTTAAACAGAATTGATGAGGTGGTATTATTCCAACCTTTAAGAAAAAAAGAAATCGGAAAAATCGTAACGTATCAGTTGAGAGGATTCAATGATATGCTGGCAAAACGAAATATAATCATGACAGCAACACAAGACGCTGTAGATTATCTGATGAATAAAGGATATGATCCGGCTTTCGGAGCAAGACCGTTGAAGAGAGTTATTCAACAGGAAGTTTTAAACAAATTATCCAGAGAAATTCTTGCAGGAACAGTAAATGACGGTGACAGAATCACTTTAGATTATTTCGAGGAAACAGGTCTGGTTTTTAGACCTACAGAAAAGTAAGTAGTTTTTTTCATATATATTATTTTTGAAGAATTTCCGCAGACAAAAAAATCTGCGGAAATTCTATTTGTAATATATTAGCCGTAAAATAAGCAAACTCCATTGTAGCGACCTTACAATCAACAATATTTCTATTTTATATTCACTAATTCTACATCAAAAATGATGGTAGCTCCTGCGGGAATTGCTGGTCCGGCTCCGTTATCTCCATAAGCAAGATCCGAAGGAATGTAAAATCTGTATTTAGATCCTTTGCTCATAAGTTGGATCCCTTCTGTCCATCCTTTGATTACCGCGCCCAGATTAATATCCATTGGTGCGCCTCCGTTTTTGTCAGTAGAGTCGAAAACAGTTCCATCCAGAAGCTTTCCGGTATATTTTACCTGTACAACATCTGACGCTTTTGGTTTTGTTTTACCATCACCTTCCTGCAATACTTCATATTGTAAACCTGAAGCTGTCGTTTTCACTTTAGGATTACTTTTATTTTTTGTAAGAAAATCCAGACCTTTTTTCTTATTTTCATCTGCTTGTAGCCCCGCTACAGCTTGCTTTTTTTCATGTTGCTTCTGCATAAACTCCTGCATAAAGGCATCCATTTCTTCAGCCGGCATCAGCTTTTTTTTCCCATCCATTTCTTCTTTAATTGCCTGAGCCAAAAGATCTGCATCCACTTTGAAGCCTTCTCGTTTCATATTTTGAGCAATACTTAAACCTATATAATAAGAAGCTTTTTGGTCATCCGTGTATTTGCTATCTACTTTAGTTTCATCTTTCTTAGCACATGAAATACTAAATATTGCTATGCAAAATAATGCGATAGTCTGTCTTTTCATTTGAATAATTTATTGTTTATGATTAATGAATTAAATAATCGTGCAAATCTATCCAAATTCTTTATAATTTTAATTAAAATTTACAATCCGTAAAAACCCCATAAATAAATAGGAAAAATCCGTGTCGCAAGAACACATTTTTTACCGAAATTTGCATTACCAACTAACATTTCACTTATAAAACTAGCTTTATGAAAACAAACCCTAACTCAGACCATTTAGAAGTTGAAGCACTTGAGCTAAATTCAGTGCCAAACACAATGACATGTGACTTTATCCAGACTTTGGTAAATAATTACAGAAATAATCATTTAGCATTTGTAAAAGACAGATTGGGAATCGATGATGCACACTCTATCCATTTCGATTTAGCTACCCTTAAAAAATTTATTTCTGATATTGAAAATGAAACGCAGAAAACCAATCCTAATGTTACAGATCAGGATTTAGGAATCAGATTTTATTACGCGGCGTATCCAAAAGAAGATAACTGGGATATCATGAATGATACACCAATTGGAAAAGAATACGCAGAAAGACATACTTTAGTTTTAGTTCCTACCATGAAAGAGCAAGACGAAAACGGAGAGATGCTATCGTACGATTTTAATCCTATGAGTTCGACTTCAAATAATGGAGAAATACTGGCAATGGCTTCTGCAAGAAATGGAGGATTGCAGGGTGATGTTATTTGCCAAAATCATGGAAATCTTATTCCACCAGATAGCCCAAAAACAGAATCTTTTTAAATAAAATAAAATTTACATCTTAAAGATAACACAATGATAGAGTTCCAAAAAATGGCGCAAGAAGGAATGTTCTGGATGTTAGGACTTAGTTCCGTTATATCGGTTTTATACTATAATCGTATAAAAAATCAATATTGGAGATACTTTGTCTATTATCTGGTTTTTATTTTTCTTGCCGAAGCGATTGGAAAATGGGGAACCAGTATTGTAGACCTCAATAAGATTGGCTTTTATAATTATATCGTAATCCCGATAGAATTTATCTTTTTTTATTGGTTGTACGCTGCGAAATCTTTAAACAAGCCAAAACTTTTTATCGGATTATCTTTACTGTATGTGATTTCTTTTATTCCAAGTGAGTTATTTTTCACTTCAGCCCGTAAAGTAATGTATTCATTAAACTACACGTTAGGCTGTCTTATGCTTATGATTTTAGTAGTCATGGAATATTATAAACAAATTAATTCTTCTAATATTCTTGATTTTGATAAAAACAGAATGTTTTATATTAATTTAGGCGTAACTTTATTTTACATAGGAACGTTGCCATTCTGGACGTTCTTTGAATTGCTTAAGTCATATAGAGAAATTTATAACATTTATTATGCTACTTTTTTAGTATTAGGAGTTGTCATGTATTTATTATTCTCAATTTCATTCATATGGGGAAGACAGAGCTCTTAATAACGATTATTCTTTTCAACATATTTTTTGTGTTGTTTGTGGCTGCTATTATGGTTTACATCCGAAAATATAAGCAACGTAAAAAAGAATATTTAAATGAGATTGAAATAAAAAACGAAATTCACCAAAAAGAACTTCTTGCCACTCAATTGGAGATTCAACAGGCAACAATGCAGCAAATCGGACGTGAACTTCATGATAATATCGGACAGAAATTGACTTTAGTAAGCCTTTACACCCAACAGCTTTTATATGAAAATAAGGTTCCGGAAGTAAGCGAAAGAATAGAACAGGTTTCGCAGATTATCAATCAGTCTTTGCAGGATTTGAGAAGCCTTTCAAAAACTTTGACTGATGATAATATAAGTCAGAAGGAAATCGTAACTTTAATTCAGGAAGAAGTCGACAATACCAACAGTTTTAAAAAATGCATGGTAAGTTTTAAACACAACTTCGAACAGCTTGATTTGGGATTTGTACACAAAAATGTACTTCTCAGAATTACTCAGGAATTCATTCAGAACAGTATAAAACATTCAAAATGCAAAAATATTTTCATTAATCTGAATACTTCTGAAGAATCGCTTTGGGAACTGAATATTAAAGACGACGGCGTCGGATTTGATAAATCGAACACAAAATCAAACGGAATCGGTCTCACCAACATGAAAAACAGAGCCGAAATCATCGGGGCCAATTTCAGCCTTGAAAGTCAGAAAAATTTGGGAACTACGCTCAATATTATTTTAAAAAGACAGCCATGAAAAAAACGATAGTGATCGTTGATGATCACGTACTTATCGCAAAAGCTTTAGAAGGAATTATTGATAATTTTAAAGAATTTGAAGTCATTTACGTTGCCGAAAACGGTAAAGATCTCATTCAGAAATTTGAGAACAACAGCAAAATTCCGGATATTATTTTAATGGATATCAGTATGCCGATCATGGATGGTTTTGAAACTGTACTTTGGCTTAAAGAACATCATCCAAACATTAAAGTAATGGCTTTAAGTATGCAAGGCGACGATAAAAGTGTCATTAAAATGATCAAAAACGGAGCAAAAGGCTATTTACTGAAAAATACCCATCCAAAAGACCTTGAAAACGCTCTTACAAAACTGAATTCCGAAGGTTTTTTCTATCCGGAATGGGCATCCAAAATCATTTTTTCCAATATGAATAATGAAGATGCAGGAAATAATGTAAGAATTTCAGACCGCGAAAGAGAATTTTTAAGATACACGGTAACAGAACTGAGCTACAAAGAAATCGCTGATAAAATGTGCTGCAGCCCGAGAACGGTTGAAAGCTATAGAGATCAGCTTTGTGACAAATTAGATCTTAAAACCCGCGTTGGTCTTGCTGTTTTTGCCATTAAAAACGGTTTCGCGGAATCTTAATTTACAAACACATTCACTCATATTTTAACTTAAATGAAAAATCCTTTCCCATTAATTTGAGAAAGGATTTTATTTTTTGATAGAAATAAATCTTATAAATTTCTCGAATTATCTTTCGGTGTATAGTCCATAAAAATACCACCATCCAGATTCACCGATTTTACTTTTTTCTTGATAGGAACCGTCAACATCGTCTGTTTCTGATCCTTTTCCCAAACTGAAGGAGAAAAATGCAGTTTTTCAACTGTTCCGTCTTCATAACTGATTTCGGTATCAAAAGGAATCGCAAAACCACCCACATTATCAACATTTACCGTCAAAAGATCATTCATTTGAGAAGCATTGGTAACTTTAAGATCGATATAATTGTTAGTGTAAAACCAATTGTTGAAAAACCAATTGAGATTTTTACCGGAACCCGTATTCATCGAATTGAAATAATCCCACGGAATAGGATGTTTTCCGTTCCAGTTATTCATATAATGCAGTAATGCTTTTTTAAACAAATCATCACCTAAATAATCTTTCAAAGCCAGATAAGACAAAGAAGCTTTTACGTAAGAATTGTTGCCGTATCCTGCTCCGCTCACCTGCGTACTCATCGTGATAATCGGTTGATCCTGTTCTGCGGAAGGATCATTTATCCATCTTTTTACTCTGAAATTCTGATAAAATTCTTTGGCTTTTGCTTCTCCGTTTTCATCAATTCCGATTAAATATTCCAAAGTTGTTGCCCAACCTTCATCCATGAAAGCATATCGCGTTTCGTTGATTCCCATGTAGAAAGGGAAATAGGTATGTGCGATTTCGTGATCTGCCGTTAATCTCGCATCCTGAAAATCATCAGGAATACTTGTATCATTGATCATCATTGGATATTCCATATCTGCATATCCCTGAATTGCCGTCATTGCATTGTAAGGATATTCCACTCCGGGCCATTTTTTAGAGAACCAGTCAAGGTTATACTGCATCCATTCAACATAATGTTCAAAATCTTTTGCATCCGCTTTATAACCCGCCTGAACACTTGCTCTTTTTGTTTTTAACTGAACACTTGCCGCATCCCAAACATAATGATTGCTTAATGCAAAACAGAAATCCGTGATGTGGCTTGCTTTAAATTTCCAAACGTTCCATTTATTTTGTTTCGTTACTTTTCCCGACTTCATTTCGTGTTCCGTTGCAATGTGAATTACCTTGTCACTTTTTAATGAAGATTTATATCTTTTCAAATATTCAGGTTGAAGAACAGCATCAGGATTCAGGAAATCTCCCGTCGACCAAACGACAAAATTTTTCGGAGCCGTAATCGCGAAATTATAATCATTAAAATCATTGTAAAACTCCTGTCTGTCTGAGTGAGGAAGCATATCCCAACCGTTGTAATCATCATAAACAGAAACTCTTGGGAAAGAATACGCCACATAAAAAGTTTCAGGATCAATCTGTCCTTCCCTTCCACTTTGTACAGATAAAGGATATTCCCATTCTATCTTTATTTCCGCTTTAGTTTTTGATTTTAAAGCTGAATTTAATTTTACCTTTTCAACGGTTCCCCAATTTTCGCTGTCAATAGTATATTTTTCACCATTTACGATAAATGATTTAATATGTAAACCCGACGACAAAAAATCTTTGGAAACCACTCCTGATCTTGGAGACTGAGGTTTATGTAAATTATTAACGAATCTTATCGCCAATTCATTCAGATCATTTGGACTGTTATTATTGTACGTAATCGTTTCTTTTCCTGAAACCGTCTTTGAACCTGCATCAACCTTTACCTCAACATTATAAATTCCTTTGTTCTGCCAATAATTTTTACCCGGAGCGCCCGACAAATCACGCGTTCCGTTTTCGTATGCTTTCTTAATATTTCTCGGCATATACAGTTCCTGCGCGGAAAATTGCCATGAAGCCAAAAGCAATAAACCCAAAACCAATCTTTTCATTAAAATCTTTTTATAATGAGTATTTAATTTAACATAAAAGTAACAAAAAACGGCAATAAAATTATTACCGCTCGTATAATTTTTCATACCACAAAATGGACGTTTTATTTGCCATTCCGTAGCAATCTTTGATTAAACTAATTTTAAAATGTTAAATCCACCAACACCGGAAAATGATCCGACGGATACAACAGATTTTCTCTTCTGTCGTTGATGTGTCTGTGAGATTTTATCTTAAAACCTTTCACGAAAATATAATCAATTCTGTCTTTCGGAACTTCATTTACGTTGAAACCTGTAAAAGTTCCTTTCGGTCCGTAATGTTTTGTTTCTGAATGATAATAAGTATCCTGTAAGTTTTGTGACATAATTTTGATCGGTTCAGAATCCTCTGTTAAATTAAAATCGCCGCTCACCGTTACAGGCAGATTTTTAGGATTAATTTCTTTGATTTTCTTTAAAATTAATTCAGAAGATTTTACTCTTGCAATATTTCCGATATGATCAAAATGAAGATTTAACGCCATAAATTCTTTCTTTGATTTTTTATCCTTGAAAACAGCATAGGTACAGATTCTGTTCAAAGCCGCGTCCCAACCTTTCGATGGTTTTTCAGGAGTTTCGGAAAGCCAGAATGTTCCCGAATTCAAAACCTGAAGTCTGTTTGTATCATAAAAAATTGCAGAAAATTCACCTTTTTCTTTTCCGTCATCTCTTCCAACGCCTACATAATCGTAATTCTTCAATCCGTTTTTAATATCCTTCATTTGTTCAGGAAGCGCTTCCTGAACACCAAAATAATCTGGATGATAATAGGTTAATAAATCTGCAACATCCTGTTTTCTGTTGGTCCACGAATTTTCTTTGTCGGAATCTAAATTTAGTCTGATATTAAAACTCATCACTTTAAGATCCTGTGAAAAACCCAATGCAAAAAGCATCAGAAAGACGATTGAAAATCTGAAATTCATTATTTGTAATTTTAAAATTAAACAAAAATAAAACTTCTTCATCACAGAAAAGCTATGAATATGAAAGTTTCCTATTAAATTAAATTCATAAAAAAACTCCGGAGAATTTTCCGGAGCTTGATTTGTATTAAAAATTTATTGTAGAATTATTCTTTATTAAATTTAAATTCTCTTGTACCTTGTTTGAAAGTAATCGTTTTTTTATCCAGACTGAAAGTCATTGAAATCTGTGCCTGTTCAAACGTAAAGGTATTGTTTCCTGCATATTCCAGAGCAAATTCCGGCTGACCCGTTCCTTGACCATACAATTGATTATTTTTTTCAGTAAACACAATTTTTATAGGAAGATCTTTACTTCCGTATGTTCCGGTAAAATCTTTAATATTGATCTTTTCTGCAGGTGTTGCCTGAGACGAAGTCCAAAGATTATTTTTAGAATCTACATCTGGAATCTGAGAATTCGGATCCAGTTTTACCTGATCGATTTCTTTATTTGAATCTACTTTAAATGTCCATTCTTTATTTCTTTTCCAAACTTCAATAGGCAATTTTACAATTTGTTCCGTTCCATCTTTAAATTTCACCTGAACAGTTGTAGGCATTGGCAATTGTCCGATATTTTCAACTGTGATCTGTGCTCCGTTTTTGAAATCTCCGTTTACATATTTCACGTTTTTCACAGACTGATCGATTTTCCATTTGTTGATAAACCAGCCTCTCCAGAACCAGTTCAGTTCTTCACCCGAAACATTTTCCATCGTGTGGAAAAAATCCCACGGTGTCGGATGTTTGAAAGCCCATCTTTGAATATACGTTCTGAAAGCTTTATCAAATTTCTCAGGACCTAAAATCGATTCTCTTAATATCTGAAGTCCCATTCCAGGCTTAAAATAGGCCAAAACGCCGATGCTGTTTTCCTTCATATTATCCGGACCAACCATGATTGGTTCAAAACCATCGTTCATGATATAACCTCCCATCTGAGCGATATTTTTCTTATCGTAATATTCACCTTTATTGAAAGCTTCCGTCGAAAGTTCGTTGATAAATGTGTTAAAACCTTCATCCATCCAAGCGAATAATCTTTCATTAGAACCAACAATCATCGGAAACCAATTGTGTCCGAATTCGTGATCGGTAACGCCCCAAAGTTCGCCACCTTTAGAATCCATATGACAGAAAACAATTCCCGGATATTCCATCCCGCCTTCGTTTCCGGCAACGTTGGTTGCTGCAGGATAAGTATATTCATACCATTTTGCAGAATAATGCTCGATCGCAGCTTTTGTATATTCTGTAGATCTTCCCCATGCTTTTTCACCCGCACTTTCTGCAGGATACGCTGAAATCGCCATTGATTTTTTACCACTCGGAAGATTAATTTTCGCTGCATCCAAAATAAATGCAGGAGAAGAAGCCCAAGCAAAATCTCTCGCCTGATTGATCTTAAATTTCCATGTTTTTGTTCCTGTCTGTATATTTTTTCCAACTTCAGATTCTGAGTGAATTGTTACCGTTTTATCACTATTTTTTGCCTGTTCCCATCTGCTATTTTCTTCTTTAGAGTAAACCTCTTTTGCATTCAAAAGTTCTCCCGAAGCTACAACATAATGATTGGCTGGAACCGTAATATTTGCTGTGATGTCTCCATATTCCAGATAAAATTCCGATGCTCCTAAATATGGAAGCGTGTTCCATCCCAACACGTCATCATAAACACACATTCTCGGATACCATTGAGCAATCGTAAAGATTTTGCCGTTTTTAGTATCCTGAATTCCCATTCTGTCGGATCCGTATTTCGGAAAAAGGAAGGAATATTCAATTTTAATTTTTGCCACACCTCCCTGAGCTTTTAATTCTGTAGGAAGATCGATCTGCATTCTGGTATCGGTAATCGTATATTTTACATCTTTACCGTCAAGTTTTACAGATTTTATTTTATAACCACCTTCAAATGTTTCACCATGAGCTCCATTTCGGCTTCCTGACATTGGAACTACCGCATTTCCTCTTGAATCTTTTTCAAATAAATTCTGATCCAACTGCAACCACAAAAATCCTAATTTATCTGTACTGTTATTCGTGTAAGTGATTTCGGCTGTTCCCGTGATTTCATTTTTAGCTTCATTCAGACTCACATCCAGATTATAGCTCGCTGAATTTTGCCAATATGCATATCCCGGCTGTCCGCTTGCAGACCTTGTGGAAGTTCCTGTTTGCGTATAGAAAAATGGCTTAAAAGCCTCTACATAATCATATTTTGGTGTTTCCTGAGCCAATGCAGATTGCGAAAAAAGCACGACTGCAACGGTTGAAATTAGATTTGGAAGTTTAAAATTCATATTAATTCTTTTAATTAACAAAGTAAACAAAAATAAGACTTCTCCAAATAGAAAAATCTTACTCGCGAATTATATTGTTAAATTATTTTATCTTCTTCCACAGAGAGGAAATACTCCGGAAAATCTTTTTCAGAAACCGGCAACTCACTTTCCAGTTTTACTACTTCGATGGTTTTGTAGTGAGTCGCCAGTTTTATATTTTTCTTTTGAAGTGCTTTTTCAAGTTTCTTAATATCAATTTCTTTTTTTAAAACTGCTAAATATGTTTTCATCTTTTTATGCTTGTATTAATCCGCTTCCGATATCTCTGTATTTCAATCCTTCGATAGGTTTTGCTTTGGTTTCTATTAATTCCCAGATTTCTTTGGCAGATTTTTCAGGAAACTGTTCCATATACAACGCAACAAGTCCGGAAACGTGAGGCGTCGCCATACTTGTTCCGCTCATTGCGTAATAATTACTGCTTTTATTTTTCGAATTCTTAGGATAAGAACTGATAATATCAACTCCGGGAGCGCAAATATTCACATTTCCTCCTGTTGTCGGATTCAATCCTGCGTTGGAAAACTTAGCGACTTTCATTTGTCCGTCGATTGCTCCGACAGCCATAATTGAAACTGCATTTGCCGGAGACGAAACTGGTTTTGGTACAGAAGGTCGACTGCTGTCGTTTCCTGCTGCTGCGATGATTAAACAATTATTTTCCAAAGCTCTTGCTCCCACGGTTTCAAAAAGTAATGAAGGTGCATCATTCAGTTTTACGGCAGAAGCCAATGAAAGGGATAAAATCCTGAATTTCTTTGTAATCGCCCAATCAATCGCATCGATCACACTGCTCGTTGTACCTTTTCCGGCATCGGAAAGAACTTTAGCGATTTTTAAATTGGCTTCTTTTGCAATTCCGTAACGTTTTCCATTGTCAAGCCTAATATTTCCTGTTGCAATTCCCGAACAATGCGTTCCGTGACCATTCGGATCGCGGTTCCAGTCTTCTCCAGCGATAAAAGATTTACCTTCGATTTCTCTTCCCGAAAAATCAGGATGCGATAATTCAAGACCTGTATCCAAAATACAGATATCGACACCTTTTCCTGTATACAGGGAATTTCCAAGACCTAAAGCTTTTAAACCCCACTCCATTTCCACCAAAGATTTTTGTGGCAGAGGTTTATTTATAATATATTTTTCCAGCTCAGTGATTTTGTCGGCAATTTCTGCAGACTGTTTTTTCAATTCGTTAATAATTGATAATTCATCAGCCGAAAAAAATTCTCTTTCTTTTTCAAAATAAACGATTGGATTCGAATCGTTTTTTACAGCACTTTTCAGTTGTGCTTCATCCATATTTTCTACAACAAGAATTCCCAAATTTTTATATAAAACTCCGTTGTCATTATCAATCACATCGTATGAACGATTTTCTGACGATAAAAATTCTGATGAGGTAATAGTTACTTCAAGCTCATTCTCGACTTTTTTGAGGGAATTTTTCTGTTGATCTTCAAGAACAACAATATATCTTTCTTTTTCCATGGCGATTTGTTTTTTAAAGTAATTTCAAAAGCACTTTTTCCAAGACAAGGAAAATATCTTCCGAAATCATAGTCAATCTTAGTTTTTTATTAATCCCAGAAATCTGCGTGTTTTGATTCACAAGTGAATTCCAGAAGACTTCAATTTTTGGAACAGAATTTAGATCTTTTACAATCTTGTCATCCAGAATTCCATTTTGATATAAAGAAACCACTAATCCGGAAAGCAACTCTTCGGCTTCATCCAGTTTCTTTTGTTCTTTATTGTACATTTCCATCAAAAATCCGTGAATACTTTCCATCCCATTGAATGAAAATCCCCAAAGAAGTTCGCGTTTCCCGTTTCCGATTTTTTCCATCTGAACAGGATTAAAACCTCTTTTCACCGTTGAAATCATGTTCATAACCTTCAACACTTCGGATTCGTGAGTTGTATTTCCTTTATTTTTTAAATAGTCTAAAAATTGATGAAGAAATGCTTCAAACTGCCCATCAAAATCGAAAGACTTCGACAGATAAAGCTCCTGAACTTTATTAAAATGTTCCAGCAATTCCTGAATTTTCTGTATCGTATGATGAACGAGTTCCTGCATTATTCAAAAGTTATTTGTTCGATAGTTTTCCCGTCTTTATCCTGATAGGAAACGATTCTGATGCCTTCTTCTTCCATTTCTACATGAAGATTGATGAATAATTTATCTTTGTCTTCGGCAGAATTGGTGTTCGGATCGATGTAAATATTGTTTAATTTTGAATTGATTAAACTGTATCTGTTCAAAATATTCGTGTAAATTTCTGTTAAAACCTGAGACTCTTCTTCTGTGGAAGTTCCTTCAATTGGCTTATCCACAGATTTTGTAGGAATTGGTGGATTAGCAGCAATTGCTCTTGTCGGCGGAGTTTTAATATCCGGAGTTTGCGTTGTTGTTTCAATTTTCGAAAGTCCGCCTGTCTCCAGTCTGCTGTTTCCTCTTACGTTATTCAATAAATATTTAAAATCTTCAGTCTGAATATTTCTTATTGAAATTGGTTTAATATTCAATTGTCTTTCCTTATTTACAACAAGGATTCTCTCATTCACATCCTGAATCAGCTTTGTTTCATTCAGAGGGAAATTTTTATCCGCATCAGAATCGATATCGGTGATTTTGATGGGAATATCCATTTTCACACTCGGAAGTGAATATCTCGGAACTTTAAAAAACTTTAAATACTCGTGTTGAGCATACTCTTTTGCAATTTCGATCGCATTTTCGTCTGCTTTTTTACGAGCCTGAATTATCTCGTTGTTGAGATAATTCAGGTAATCTGATAATTTAATCATTTCTCGTAAAAGTTTTTATTGAGCAAGCAATCCAAGAACTTTTTCCAATCCTGCAGGCATTTCGTCATTCGTAGCCTTCACTTTTACTCCAAGAGAATATTCTTTTTCCACTTTAATTCCTGTACTCGAAGTTCTCTTGTAAGAAACGTCTACGTTGAATTTCACTGGTCCGAAGCCTCCTGAAACTCCAGCTTTGATACCGAATTCGTCGCTTACGTCTTTTGTATACGTTGAATTTAATTTTACGTTAAAATCAACTTCACAAGTTTCGATTCTGAAGCTTGGAACGTTCAATAATGCGATGAAAGGAACTGAAATTTCAACTTCCTGCTCCATTGTTGGTTCTTCATCCGGAGTATCAGTTTCGTTTTTGTAATTCGGGTTTGGTACGTTTTTCTTGTACTTGAATTCCGCCATACGAAGTTTATCTTCTTCTCCGTCTTTTTCGAAACCAACTTCTTTGATGAAGTTTACCGTACTGATTGAAGCGTTTGACTGAGCTGTAACACAAGCGTTAAGCGGACCTCCAATGATTTTTGCGAAATCGATACTTCCCAATTCTGCTGCAAAATCTGCACTTTCCGCTCCTGATGTTTTGAAAACCTGATCATCTGCTGCCATTCTTCCTGCGATCATTTTCAATACCTCTGAAGAAACTGCTGCGAAAGATTTTTCCCATTTCTCATCATAATTTTTCTTGAAATCATCGATGATGCTTAATAATTCCTTGTTTGAAAGACCAGCCAATTCAGAAGTTTCGATTCCTGAAACTTTTTCGTAAACAGCAGGTGTTAATGATTTTTCAAGACCTGTTAAAAAGTCAATTAATTCATTTTTTGTTTTCTTGGTGTAGTTTGCTTCTAACACCGACTTTAATGTTTCCATGTTTTTTGGTTTGTTTTGGTTATTAAAATTTTGTACTGCAAATTTATGTCGCATCGCAGTGAAGTATATCAGTAAATCACCTAAACTTAAACCGTAAAATCACCAAAATAAAAAAAGTAGATTCCCCGATAGAGAACCTACTTTTTACTTTGTTTAAAGCGTTTTGTAAATTTTAAACTAAACCCTTATTATATTTTTCAATCGAATTGTCATTCTGACGAAGGAAGAATCTATACTTTCTTCATAGAGATTCTTCAATCCACTTCGTTTAGTTCTGAATGACAGCGAAAATATTACTTTATTACTTATTAATTTGATTTCTTTGCTTTAATCATCGCTTCCAAAGCATCCCACATTTCCTGTGGAATATCTTCGAGCATATTGAATTCTCCTGCGCCTTGTAACCATTCTCCGCCGTCAATTGTTACGACTTCACCATTTACAAAAGATGAAAAATCTGAAACTAAATAAGCGGCAAGATTTGCCAATTCCTGATGTTCTCCTACTCTTTTAAGTGGATTTTTTTTAGCTAAATCAAATTGATCTTTCATATCACCCGGAAGCAATCTGTCCCAAGCTCCTTTTGTCGGAAAAGGTCCCGGTGCGATTGCATTGAATCTGATATTATATTTTCCCCATTCAACAGCAAGAGATCTTGTCATTGCTAAAACTCCTGCTTTTGCACAAGCCGAAGGAACAACGTAAGCTGAACCCGTCCAAGCATAAGTTGTTACAATATTTAAAACTGTTCCTGAAGTTTTTGAATCGATCCAGTGTTTTCCGATGGAAAGTGTACAGTTTTTCGTTCCTTTTAAAACAATATCTAAAATAGAATCGAATGCAGAATGTGTTAATCTTTCTGTTGGTGAAATGAAATTTCCGGCTGCGTTATTTAATAGAATATCAATTTTCCCGAATTCTTTTAAAGCTGCTTCTTTCATTGCTTCCACCTCATCCCAGTTTCTTACGTCACATGCAACACAAAGAACTTTTCCTCCTGTTTCTTCTTCCAATTCTTTTGCAGTTCCCTGTAATTTTTCCAAATTTCTGGAAGTGATCACCACTTTTGCGCCCAGTTGAAGGAAATATTTGGTCATCGCTTTTCCAAGACCGCTTCCGCCACCTGTAACGATGGCTACTTTATCTTTCAGTGCATCTTCACGCAACATGGGTTGTGTATATAGATTCATATATTTTAATTTTTCCTAAAAATAACAAATATTGAGACGTGATACTTTAAAATGATTCGATAAATAATGCTGTAAATAGTTGTTTTATTTTTACCACAAAGATTCAATAGAATTTACTGTGAAAAAGAATTCAAAAGTGCACAAAAATTAGACTGGAGAGATTTGTGTTTAGATCTCTGATAGAATAACAAATTTTGTAAATATTTTCCTGATATTTAAATTTATGACTGCAATCCTAGCCCAGATAGAAACGGCATCCTTTTTTGTTGCGGCTGGAGCAAAGCGGAAGCCGTAACAAAAAAGATACAGTGGATAGCTGGAAATAGCTTCTAATAAAAAACAAAAACAGCCCGATAAAAAATTATCAGGCTGTTTTTATATTGAACAAGATTAAATTAATCCAAATTAAGAAGCAACAACTGTTCCTTTAAATGTAAGTGTTTTTGGAGTTTTGCTGTCACTTGTAGTCACGTTTACAGTTTTTACAAACGCTCCTGCTGCTGCTGCATTGTAGCTAGCTTCTACAAATCCTTTTTTCCCCGGAAGGATCGGAGTTTTTGTGTAATCTGCCGTTGTACAACCACAAGATGGCGCTACATTTTCGATTACGATTGGTTTTTTCGATGTATTTGTAAATTCGAATCTGATTACTTTCGGTTTTCCTTGAGGAATGTTTCCAACATCGATAGATTCCGATTTCCATGCAACATCTGCAAGAATTCTTACAACAGGCGAGTTGTCAGTTGGAAGTACATTTGCATAAAATGGAGAGAATGCCAAAACAGCTAAAAGTGCAGTAATTTTTAAATTTTTCATGATATAAATTTTATTAATGGTTAAACCAATTATTATTTTTGATATCACAAATGTAGGCTGAAAATAAATACGGCGTGTTAATCGCTTTCAAACATTTGTTAACAAGTTGTTAATGATCAAAGATAAATAGATATTTTTGGATAATATTGCTTCATTAATGGAAATAAAAAAACTCAATATTATTATTACACTCGGGTTTGTGGCTATCATCGGAATTCTGATAGCTCAGCTTTTGTGGACTCGACAAGCCTATAATCTTGAGGATAAAAAATTTGATCAAAAGGTAAATATTGCCTTAATGGAAGTCGTTGAAAAATTGTCCGGAGGCGAAACTTCTTTCACAGAAAGTCCCGTACAAAATGTTTCCAATGATTATTATGTCGTCAATATCAATAATGAATTTCATCCCGAAGTATTGGAATATTATTTAAAAACAGAATTTACACGTTTGCAAATAAATACCGATTATGTTTACGCATTATACAATTGCCAAAGTGATAAGATGATGTATGGAAAATATGTTTCCAAGCATCAGGAAAGTCCGAATAAAGCTATAAAATTTCCAAAACATAAAAATCTGGTTTATTATTTTTCTATACGTTTTCCGGATAAAACCACGTATTTAATCAGTTCATTACGTTTTTGGTATATACTTACATTTGCGTTGATTATTATCCTTTTAGTTTACGTTTATTCTATTTATACGATTATTCAGCAGAAAAAATTCTCAGAACTGCAAAGGGATTTTATTAATAATATGACACATGAGTTCAAAACTCCCCTTTCGTCGATACTTTTGGCTTCTGAAGCATTAAAAAAGCAGGATATTATAAAGGAAAATCCAAAGTTGCAGACTTATACTTCCATCATAACCGATCAAAGTTATAAGCTTAATAATCATATCGAAAAAATATTAAATATTGCAAAAAATGACGCTTCCGGATTATCTTTAAAACCTCAAAGAATCATTTTATTACCATTTATTCAGGAAATTGCCGACTCCATTCAACATAAAAATGAAAATCTTTCTATCGAAATAAATATTGACAATAATCTTTCAATTATTGCCGATGAATTTCACTTTACCAATATCATTTACAACATCTTAGATAATTCCATTAAATATTGTGAGACCAATCCAATCATTATAATTTCCTCAGATAAAGACGTAAAAGGCTTATATTTAAAGTTTAAAGACAACGGAATAGGAATTCCTTCTAAAAACATTCCTCATATTTTTGATAAATTTTATCGGGTAAATTCAAATAAAAGCGATGAGGTAAACGGTTTTGGACTGGGATTATTTTATGTAAAAAAAATCGTTCAACAACACAATTGGAAGATTTCTGTTGAAAACAACAGCGACAAAGGAATTACTACTACACTGTTTTTGCCATTTTAAAATATCTATATTTAATCATGGAAAAATCTAAAATATTATATGCCGAAGACGACAAAACGATAGCCTTCCTAGTTCAGGATAGCTTGGAAAGTTATTATGATATTTCCTGCTATTCCGATGGAAAATCTGCGTTAGAAGCATTTAATAAAGAAAGTTTTGACATTTGTCTTTTAGATATCATGATGCCCGAAATCAATGGTTTTGAACTGGCGCAATTTATTCGTGATAAAAATTCCGAAATTCCTATTATTTTCATTTCTGCAAAAGCGTTGAAGGAAGATAGAATTAAAGGATTGAAGATCGGCGCCGACGATTATTTAGTAAAACCATTCAGTATTGAAGAACTTATTCTGAAAATTGAAGTTTTCTTAAAACGTTCAAAGAAAACAGAATCTTTCCCTCAAAAATATAAGATTGGAAAATATAATTTTGATCCTAAAAACTACACTTTACAAGATACAGAAAGCACGATTTCGCTTACCCAAAGGGAATCTGAGTTGCTTCTATATTTCATTCTTCACAAAAACACAGTTCTCAAAAGACAGGATATTTTGAAGGCAGTTTGGGGTGATGATGATTATTTTATGGGACGAAGTCTAGATGTTTTTATTTCAAGATTACGAAAAGTGCTTGCCGATGAAAAAGATGTAATTATCGAAAATTTACATGGAATTGGGTTTCGATTTTCTGAAAAGTGATAAATGTGTTTGTTGGACAAACGCAAAGACGCAAATTATAATTTAAAATTATGTTTTAAGGCGCAAGGATTTTATCTGCGATAAAATTTAATACTACATAATTTGTTGAAAATCTTTTGTCACATTGAGCCTGTCGAAATGTTCTTGCCTTTTAAAAACATATTAATGATTAGAAACTTTGCGGCTTTGCGTTTTTCCAAAAATGAATTTTTAAATACATAATGATAAATAATTATTCTTTGATTTTATCTAAATTTACTCTTCGAAAAAATATTCATACATGAAAAGGTCAGGAACTCCTATTTTTCTATTTCTTTTATTTTTTAGTTTAAATATTAATGCTCAAAAATTCGAAAAATTATACCAATATGTTAATCCGTTGATTGGAACTGAAAAAATGGGACATACCTATCCCGGCGCAACGGCACCGTTTGGAGCTGTTCAGTTAAGTCCGGAAACCGATACCATTTCCTACGAAATGAATGGAAAATATAATGGTGATGTTTATAAATACTGTGCAGGTTATCGATATGAAGATAAAACGATTGTAGGTTTCAGCTCAACGCACTTTAGTGGGACTGGACATTCTGATTTGGGAGATTTTTTGGTTATGCCGACTGTCGGAAAATTACAATTGAATCCTGGAACCGCAACCAATCCTGAAAGTGGTTACAGAAGCAGATTTTCACATCAAAATGAAAAAGCTGAAGCTGGATATTATAAAGTAAAACTTGATGATTCAAATATTTTAGCTGAAATGACAGCGACAACTAGAGTCGGAGTTCATCGTTATACTTTTCCGAAGTCTGATCAGGCGCACATTATTTTGGATTTAATGGCGGGGATTTACAATTATGACGGAAAAAATGTTTGGACTTATGTTCGTGTTGAAAACGGAAATACGATTACAGGTTACCGACAAACAAACGGTTGGGCAAGAACAAGAACCGTTTATTTTGCGATGAAATTTTCAAAACCTTTTAAATCTTATGGTCAGAAAAATTATGATGGAAAGCAGGTTTATGGCGGATTTTGGAGAAAATTTGATCAGACTAAAAACTTCCCTGAAATCGCAGGAAAAAATCTAAAAATGTACTTTGATTTTGATACGAATGAAAATGAAGCGATTGAAGTCAAGTTGGCAATTTCACCAGTAAGTCAAACTAATGCGTTGGAAAACTTGGAAAAAGAAGCAGGAAATTTATCTTTTGACCAAATAAAAGCGCAAACACAGGAAAATTGGAATAAAGAATTAAATAAAATCGTCATCAAAGGTTCGGAAACTGAAAAAACGAATTTTTATACGGCGATGTATCATACTTTCATCAATCCGACAACTTATAATGATGTCAACGGCGAGTATAAAGGTTTAGATCAAAACATTCATAAAGCGGAAGATTTTACTAATTACACAACTTTTTCGCTTTGGGATACGTATCGTGCGCTTCACCCTTTCTTTAATATTATTCAGCCGAAAAGAAATGGCGATATGGTGAAATCGATGATGGCTCATTACGATCAGTTTTCGATGAAAATGTTACCAATTTGGTCGCATTATGCGAATGACAATTGGTGTATGAGTGGTTATCACAGCGTGAGTGTCGTTGCAGATGCGATTATCAAAGGAAATTATCAAGGTGATGCAAAAGAAGCATTGAAAGCTTGTGTTACAACTGCTAACAAAAGAGATTACGAAGGTATCGGGCAATATATTGATTTAGGATATATTCCTGCAGAAAAAAATGGAACTTCAGTTTCCAATACTTTAGAATATGCTTATGACGATTGGACGATTGCTCAATTGGCGAAACATTTGGGTGAAACGGAGATCTACAATCAATTCATCAAACGTTCTGAAAACTGGAAAAATAATTTTGATAAAACAGTCGGGTTTATGCGTCCTCGTTTGGCGGATGGAAGTTTTAAGAAAGATTTTAATGCTTTAAGTACTCATGGACAAGGCTTTATTGAAGGAAATTCTTGGAATTACAGTTTCTTTGTTCCTCAAAATCCGGGCGAATTAATTCAATTAATGGGCGGAAAGAAAAAATTTGCTTCTAAACTGGATGAATTGTTCACGATGCATTTACCAGACGAATTTTTTGCAGATACCGAAGATATTACAAGAGAAGGAATCATCGGCGGATATGTTCATGGAAACGAACCGGCGCATCATGTTGCTTATTTCTACAATTGGGCAGGACAACCTTGGAAAACTCAAGCACAGATTAGACGAATCTTAGAAATGCAATATAAAGCAACTCCAGATGGATTGGGTGGAAATGATGATGCGGGACAAATGAGTGCGTGGTATATTTTGAGTTCGCTTGGTTTTTATCCTGTGGCTCCGGGTTCAGAAGATTATGCGATCGGAAGTCCAGCGATTGATAATGCTGTTTTAAATTTAGAAAACGGAAAAACGTTTGAAATCGAAGCAATTAATCAAAGTCCGAAAAATGTGTATGTTGAAAAAATTCTTTTAAATGGAAAAGAAATAAAAAACTTCACATTGAAACATTCTGATATTATGAATGGCGGAAAATTGAGTTTTTATATGAGTGCGAAGCCTAGAAAGTAATCATTCTGAATAAAGCAAAAGCGGAGTAATCTGTATATATAAATAGATTTCTCCTTCGTCGAAATGACAGAAGTGTTATAAACTAAAAACGACTGCACAAATTGAAGTCGTTTTTTATTTTGATTAACGCATATCTTCTTTAATTTTTCGTTTATGAGTTCTCCCCCACTGTGAAAGCGCCATGATAACAGGCTTAAGTGTTCTGCTGTAATCCGTCGAGATATACTCTACAACAACCGGAGTTTGCTCGGCATGAACAACTCTTTTTACAAAACCATTCAGTTCAAGATCTTTTAATTCATTTGAAAGTACTCTCGCTGAAATTCCCTGAATATTTCGTTGAAGTTCATTGAAACGGATATTCCCGCTTTCCTGTAAAACAATAATGATTTTCAGCTTCCATTTTCCGCCGATAACATAGATTGCATCTTCAACAGAAGAAAGATTCTCTGAACATTTTTGGGCAGTTATCGGTTCTTCTAAAACTATAGTATTTTCCATATGTTTCAATTTTTCAACTAACCTAAAGGTTACTACTAACCTTTTGTATACTACTAACTTTTGATAAGCAAATGTACATAATTTTGCTGTAGAAATTTTAATTAAAAAAAATATGAAAAACATACTTCACATTATTTCAAGCCCTAGAGCTGAAATATCTGCAAGCAGAAAATTAGGAAATGCCGTTATTGAAAAAATTCAGGAAAAATATGCAGGTGCTGTTGTAAAAGAACGTGATTTGACGAAAAACTTGGTTCCGCTTTTAGAAGAAGTTCACATCAACACTTTTTTCTCTCCGGCAGAAAGCCACTCTTCTGAACAGCAAGAAATCAACAAATATTCTGAAAATTTAATTTCAGAATTACAGGAAGCCGACATTATTGTAATCGATTCTCCAATGTATAATTTTTCGGTTCCGGCGACTCTTAGAGCTTATTTTGATTTTACGTCAAGAGCAGGATATACTTTTAAATACGATGAAAACGGTCCAAAAGGTCTTTTAAATAACAAAAAACTGTATATCGCTTTTACGTCAGGAAATATTTATTCGGAAGGACCTTATCAGATTTATGATTCTAATGTTCCTTATATCAAAAATGTTTTTGGTTTTTATGGTGTTTCAGATGTGAGCGTATTCCGTGCAGAAGGTTTAGCCATTCCGGGAATTCAGGAAACTTCTTTGGAAAAAGCAATTGAAGGCATTACTATTGATTAATTTTTTTAGATACAAGTGTTAGAAAAACGAAGCCTTCTCAAAATTAGAAAAGGCTTCGTTTTTTATTTATTCCTGAACTTCAAAAAGCAATCGCTCCCCGAATTTCTGTTCATTTATTTTCCCATTGTCATAAACCAAATTTCCGTTAACAAAAGTATGGGTAACTTTAGAATGGAAATTCATTCCTTCCAATGGGCTCCATCCGCATTTATAAAGGATATTTTCTTTTTCAACCGTCCAGTTTTCATTTAAATCAACCAAAACCAAATCTGCTTTATAACCTTCTCTCACAAAACCTCTTTTTTCAACTCTGAAAAGAATCGCCGGATTATGAGACATTTTTTCAACGATTTTTTCTAAAGAAATTTTTCCGTTTTTATAATTTTCAAGCATTACAACCAAAGAATGTTGAACTAAGGGCGCTCCAGAAGGACATTTTGTGTAGACATTTTGTTTTTCTTCCCAAGTGTGAGGCGCGTGATCCGTTGCAATCACATCGATTCTATCGTCCAACAAAGCTTCCCAAAGTCCGTCTTTGTCTTTTTGCGTTTTTACGGCAGGATTCCATTTAATTAATCCGCCTCTAGTTTCGTAATCTTCATTCGTGAAAGTTAAGTGATGAACACAAACTTCTGCTGTGATTTTTTTATCTTTTAAGGGAATATCATTTCTGAAAAGTTCCGTTTCTTTAGCTGTTGATAAATGGAAAACGTGAAGTCTAGCTCCAGTTTTCTTTGCCAACTCAATTGCTTTTGAAGAAGATTTATAACACGCTTCCTCACTTCTTATTAAATGGTGGAATTTCACAGGAATGTCTTCCCCATATTCATCCATATATTTTTGAGTATTGGCTTTAATAGTCGCTTCATCCTCACAATGAACGGCAATTAACATTTTTGTATTGCTGAAAATATTTTCCAGTGTTTCAGGATTATCAACCAACATATTTCCTGTAGAAGAACCTAAAAACAATTTAATTCCGGGAACATTTCTTGGATTTGTTTTCAACACTTCCTCCAGATTATCATTTGTTCCACCCATCATAAAACCATAATTGGCGTATGCTTTTTGAGAAGCAATTTCGTATTTATCAGCCAATAATTCCTGAGTTACAGCATTTGGAACAGTATTCGGCTGATCGATAAAACTTGTTGTACCTCCTGCAATTGCAGCTCTTGATTCTGTTTCGATTTCACCTTTGTGCGTCAAGCCTGGTTCACGGAAATGTACCTGATCATCAATAACTCCCGGCAACAGATATTTTCCTTCGCCATCGATAACTTGGTCTGCCTCTTCAGAAATTTGGGAATCTATTTTATAAATTAAATCATTTTCAATTAAAATATCGCCTTCAACGATCTTTCCTTCGTTTACGATTTTTACGTTTTTGATTAAGGTTTTCATTTTTTCACTTTAGATGTTAGAAATTAGAAGTTAGAAAAATTTTCATGTTATAAATTGTGAATTATAGTAATCCCTAATTTCTAACTTCTAATGTCTAGCTTCTATAAAAAAGCAAAATTAAGATTTATGAATGAATTTTAATGTCATGAATAAAAAATCAATTCCTAATTATTTACATTTGCATAAAATTTCACATCTTGAAAAAACTTCTCAACGAGACAATTATATATGGAATTGGGGCGATTATGCCAAGGATAATTGTCGTTTTGCTTAATTATCTGTTCATTAAAAATATTGATAACAGTGCTTTTGCAATTTTCACCAATCTTTATGCATTGATTTCTTTTGTAAATATTGTCCTTTCTTTCGGTTTTGAAACGGCTTATTTCAGATTTTCGTCTGATAAAGACAATGAACAAAAAGTTTTCAATACATCATTTTGGTTTCTTACAGGTTTATCGTCTGTTTTTTTAATACTCGTTTTATTATTTAACCAGCCAATTGCTGATCTTTTTGATTATTCCAACACTCCGGAATTCATCAAATGGTTCGCATGGATTGCTTTCTTTGATAATATTCTTGTGATTCCTTTGGCTTGGTTCAGGTTTCACAACAGACCGATAAAATACACTGCAATCAGAGTAATACAGGCTGTATTTCAAAGTGCATTTGCGATTGCTTTATTTCTTTACATTCCACAGGAATTTTCATTAAAATTAGGTTTAAAAGAAAAAGTAGCATATCCTTTTTATAGTAATTTGGCAGCAAGTTTCTTAGGAGTTTTGTTGGTTTTACCTGTAATTTTAAAAGTTAAATTTCAATTTTCAAAAGATCTTTTCCTGCAAATGATCAAATATTCATGGCCGATTATGATTGCTGGTTTGGCATTTATGGTGAATGAAAATTTCGACAAATTCATTCAAAGATTTTTAATTGAAGATGCCGATGCAGGTGCTTATGGAGGTTGCTACAAAATGGCAGTTTTAATGACACTTTTTGTAACGGCTTACAGAATGGGAATCGAACCATTCTTCTTTAAGCAAATGCAAAATGAAAACGCCAAACTTACTTATGCAAAAGTGACAGAATATTTTTCATTTTTCGCGTCTGTAGTCGCTTTGGGAATTATTGCTAATGTTTCATGGATCAAACTTTTATTGGTTCCGAACAGTTCATACTGGATAGCCATCAATATTATTCCGATTATCGTAATTGCCAATTTATTTTTTGGAATTTATTACAATCTTTCGACTTGGTACAAAGTAACTGACAGAACAAGAGTAGGAACTTATATTTCGTGGACAGGAGCAATTATTACAATCATTTTAAATCTTGTTCTTTTAAGACAATATGGTTTTATGGTTTCTGCATGGGTTACATTAGCTGCCTATTTTATTATGATGGTTCTGTCTTATTTTTTAGGTCAAAAATACTATCCAATCCCTTACAGAATGAAGAAAATTTCTTTCTTCGTTATACTTTTGGCTGTTTTCAGCTATGTGATTGTAGAGTTTTTCGATTATAACTTATGGATCGGAAATCTGTTATTCCTTGTTTATGCAGGAATTATGATCTATTCTGAAAAAGATATGTTACTCTCCAGAATTAAAAGATAAACTTTAGACTTAATTGGGCAAAAAGCAATTTCTTTTTCTTTAATTTAAACAAATATTTAAAACTAATATCGATAATATCACATGCAATAGTTTTATTGCTATCTTTATCAAAAATTAGATCAAACTAAACAAAAAAACATACTTATATAATTTATGAAAATTATTGTTCCTATGGCTGGACGCGGTTCCAGATTACGTCCACATACACTTACGGTTCCAAAACCTCTTATTCCTATCGCAGGAAAGCCTATCGTACAGAGATTGGTGGAAGATATTGCTAAAGTTGCAGGGGAAAATATTGAAGAAGTAGCTTTTATCATTGGAGATTTTGGTCCGGAGATTGAAAAATCTCTACTTCAGATCGCTGAAAAATTAGGAGCAAAAGGAAGCATTTATTATCAGAACGATCCGCTTGGAACGGCACACGCAATCAAATGTGCAGAACAGTCGATGACAGGAGATGTTGTAATTGCTTTCGCAGATACGCTTTTCCGCGCAGATTTTATTTTAGATAAAAATTCGGATGGTGTAATTTGGGTGAAAAGTGTAGAAGATCCTTCAGCTTTCGGAGTTGTAAAATTGGACAACTACGGTTTCATCACAGATTTTGTTGAAAAACCTCAGACTTTCGTTTCAGACCTTGCCATTATTGGAATTTATTATTTCAACAGCGCTGAAACTTTGATGAATGAAATCAATTATATCATGGATAATGATATTAAAAACGGTGGTGAATATCAATTAACAACAGCATTAGAAAATCTTAGAGCAAAAGGCGCAAAATTCTCACTAGGAAAAGTAAACGACTGGATGGATTGTGGAAATAAAAACGCAACGGTAGAAACAAACAGCAAAATTTTGGAGTACGAAAGAGAAGAAATGTCTCATTATCCGGCTTCAGCTGTAATTGAAAACTCATTGATTATTCAGCCTTGTTTTATCGGTGAAAACGTAAAGATTTCCAACTCAAAAGTTGGTCCGGGAGTTTCTTTGGGGAATAATACGATCATTGTAAATTCAAATATTGAAAACTCTCTTATTCAGGAAAATACAAGAATCAATCACGGAAATCTTTCGAATTCAATGATTGGAAATTCGGCTCAATATTTCGGAGTTGCAAGAGAAATTTCTTTAGGAGATTATTCTGTTTTGGATTTTCTGTCTAAATAATTTCAGGATAGAAAATATTTAATTTAAATAAAGTATCTTCAGACCACACAAATATTTTGTGTGGTTTGGCGTTAATATTGCAACATTTTATCAAATTTTTAGCATGAAAAAGTGGATTCCTTTACTGATTTTTACCATTCTGATTTACAGTTGTAAAGCAAGGAAAGTTGCCAGTCAGCAAGATCAGAATACCGACAGTCTTTCTGTAGCAAATACAGACATAAAAGATCCTGATAAAAAAGATAAAAATATTAGTGACCGCTTGGATTTCTACCAAAAAATCTACATTCATCCACAATTTGATTATCTTAAGATCAACAGTAAAATCACAGCTGATAATATAAAAGTAAGTCCTCTTGATGCTATTATTTATATTGAAACAGATAAAAAAATATGGTCAAGAATAGATTTTCTGTTTTTTAATGCAGCAAGAGCATTAATCACTCCTGACGGAATCAAAGCGATGGATAAATACAATAAAAATTATATCGATTCGGACTTTGATTATTTGAATAACCTTTTAAACGTTAATTTTATTGATTATAAAAATCTTGAAAAACTGCTTGAAGGACGAACTTTTTTCACTTTAAGTGACACAAATGCAAAAATTATTAAAAATAACGATGGTTACCTTGTGGAATCACTTTCAAATATAAAAGTATCAACGGAAAACATTGAAAGAGAATACAAAATAATGATGCAATATTCCGAAGATTTTAATCTTACCAACGTAAATTTGAGAGATGCAAAATCCAATGACTCGATGGAAATCGTATATAGTGATTGGGAGTTGCAATCCAATAATGTAAAGCTTCCAAAAAATGTTAAAATAATTATAAAAGGAAGTAAAAACAGTCAGATTTTAATAGAAAATACGAAATTTGACTTTTCGAGGATGGATACACCCTATTCTGTGCCATCTAGTTATAAGAAAATTGAGATTCAATGATTAAAAAATTTAGCTTTTTAATAGGTATTTTATTGTTCGGATTCCACAATGGGCAAGCTCAGAAGAAAGAACAGCTGCAAAAGCAAAATGCTGACCTTAAAAAACAAATTGCACAAATAAATACGGATTTAGCAAAGACAAGAACGGAATCTAAACTTTCCATTGCTTATCTTGATAATGTTAATAAAAAATTGGCATTAAGAGAAAAAGTTTATAATAATACGCAAAAGGAAAAAAGATTTATCGAAGACGATATCTATCTTCGTCAGCTGGATATCAACCGCCAAAATAAAGAGTTAAAAGTTCTTAGAGACAATTACGCTAAAGTTTTGGTAAATGCCTATAAAAATAAAGGAGTACAAAATAAAGTGACCTTTATTCTTTCTGCCAAAAATATGGGAGAAGCTATAAGAAGAGTACAATATTTAAAACAATACTCTGATTATCAGGATAAAAAAGCTGCAGAAATTACAAATGTAGCAACAAAAATTAAGCAGACTATTGTTCAAAGACAAAATTCTGTTAAGGAAAAAGCTAATTTATTGGTAAATCAGCAGAAGGATTTAACAACTATTAATGCAGAAAGAGCTCAAAAAGAACAGTTGGTATCAGATTTCAAGAAAAATGAATCTAAATTAACGGCTGAACTTAGACAAAAACAAACTCAGTCTAAAGCATTGGAAGGACAAATTAGATCCATCATTGCCGAAGAAATTAAAATAGCAAAAGCGGAAGAAGAGGCAAGAAAGAAGGCAGAAGCAGAAAAAATTCGTTTGGCAAAAATTGCAGCGGAGAGAGAGAAAGCAAGAATCGAAGCCGAAGCAAAAGCCAGAGCCGAAGCTTTAGAAAAAGCAAGATTAGCAGCTGAGGTTGAAGCAAGAAAAACCAGAGAATTGGCTGAAAAAAGAGCTGAAGAAGAAAGAAAGCGTAATGAAGAGGCTGCACGATCTGAAGCTACAGCAAGAGATGAAGCAAGAAAAGTAGCGGCTAAAAAGGCATCTGATGAAGCGTCCGCAAAAGCAAAAGAAGCTTCCGATAAACTAATTGCTGCAAGAGCTGCTGAAGCCGCATCGGAAAAGAAAAAAGAAGATGACAAAAAAGCTGCCGAAGCAAAAGCCATGACAAGCTATGGTGTGACAACAGCAGCAGGAAGTAATTTTGCAGATAACAAAGGAAAATTGGGATATCCTGCAGACAAAATCGGTCAGATTACTCACCGTTTTGGAACATGGCCACATCCTATTTATAAAAATATTAAAGAGGAAAATAATGGTATTAAAATAGCTGTTCCTTCCGGAACCCGTGCAAAATCTGTATTTCCAGGAACTGTTTCTTCAGTATTGGCAAACAGTGACGGAACTAAGACAGTTATGTTAAAACATGGTAATTATTTTACGATCTATTCCAACTTGGGAAGCGTGAGTGTTTCTAAAGGACAGCAAGTTTCAGCAGGTACGCCTGTAGGTGTGATCGGACAGGACTTTGACGGGACTTATACCCTTGATTTTCAGGTGTGGAATGGAAGCACACCAGTTGATCCATTAGGTTGGGTTTCTTATTAAAAAAAGACTAACTTTGTAAAAAATTTAGAAATGAATACACTAACAATATTGTCATTATCTTGGCAACACATCTTAATAGTAGCAATACTTCTTGTATTACTTTTCGGAGGTAAAAAAATTCCGGAATTAATGAGAGGTGTAGGTTCTGGTATTAAAGAATTTAAAGATGCAGTAAAGGAAGAAGATAAGCCAGGTGCTGAGAAAAAATCTTCAACTGACGTAAACAATCCTTCCGGCAACTAAAAATTTTTAAAACCTGATGAATTTTACAGAGACTGCATGGAAAGTCTTCAATCAATCTATTGAAGATTATCACATGTCTGATGACGTTAACACTCTAATTAATAACCCGTTCGAAAAAGACACTTTGGAACGAATTTTGTATGCTAAAAACTGGATTGATACCGTTCAATGGCATTTGGAAGATATAATTAGAGATGAAAATATTGATCCAGCTGAAGCTCTTTATTTAAAAAGAACAATCGATGCATCGAATCAGAAAAGAACTGATTTGGTGGAGTTTATCGACAGTTGGTTTCTTAATAAGTTTGAAAATATAACTCCTAAACCTGAAGCAAAAATCAATACTGAAACTATCGCATGGGCGGTAGACAGATTGTCAATTCTTGCATTAAAGGTTTATCATATGTCGTTAGAAGCCTATAGAGAATCCGCTTCGGAAGAACACAGAGCCAATTGTAAGGCAAAATTAGATGTTCTTCTTACGCAGCAGGAAGATCTTTCAACTTCAATTAATCAGTTGCTTACTGATATTGAGAACGGTAATGTTAAGATGAAAGTGTACAAACAAATGAAAATGTACAATGATGAAAGTCTTAACCCAATCCTTTATCAAAAGGGGCAACAAAAATGAAACGACTAATCTTTTTCGGAGTACTAATAATTATAACATCTTCTTGCGCAACGGAAAAATCAAATGCTTCTCCGTTGTCGACTAGTTTTTATAGCGAAACAAAAGGTTCTGATTCAGACAGAGGTTCAAAAAACAGCATTGAAATTAATGTAAAAGAAAATGTAAATGCTTCCGAAATCTCTAATCTGATTGCTACTTTTCCTCAGTTTAAAAATACAGCTTTAAATACAGAAATTACGGCTCTTAAATATAGTTTGCAGAATTATTTATATGCAATCGATGCCAATAATTTACAGGGGAAAAACAGATCCGCAAAAGATTTCGAAAAATCGTATAAAAAAATTCAGAAGCTGAGACAGAGTCTTAACAAAGATGATGACGAGGTTCTTAACAGATATTTGGTAAGACTAAAAACCAATATGTCTGCCATTGAAGATTCTATAAAAGGAAATTAAAAATCTAATTAGGACATTAATGATTAAAATTCAGGCGGAATCCAACGTTCCTACGGAACACGGCACTTTCCGAATGATTGCTCTCTCCGAGAATGAGAATGACTGGATGCCTCATATGGCTATTGTCGCAGAAAATACAGACTTTTCAAAACCTGTAAATGTGCGCTTCCATTCAGAATGTATTACCGGCGAAGTTTTCCATTCAAAAAAATGTGAATGTGGGCAGCAACTAGACGCTGCAATGAAGTATATCCATGAAAATGGGGGAATTATAGTTTACCTTCGACAGGAAGGAAGAAATATCGGGATCATTAATAAATTAAAAGCATATTCTTTACAGGAAAAAGGATTTGACACTGTAGAAGCCAATTTAAAATTGGGTCTTCCTGCAGATGACAGAAACTTTAATGTAGCTATTGAAATTTTAAATTTATTGGGTGTAAAAGATATTAACCTTCTTACAAACAACCCTGAAAAGGTAAAATATGTAAAAGAAAGTAATATTCATCTGAACTCAAGGATTCCTTTGCAAATTCCGGCAAACGAAAACAGTAAAGGTTATCTGCAGACAAAGAAAGATTATTTTGGTCATTTACTCGACGATAATGACAACTAAATAAAAAGCAAAAGCTCCGAAATTTCTTCCGGAGCTTTTTTTGTAATTATAAAAAACTGAAAAGATATATTATTCTTATTTTGAAACCTTAGTTTCAATTACTTTAGACTCATCAAGGTTATAATATTTTACAACTGCATTATAATCATTATAATCAATATTGGTCTTACCTGAGCTTGCAGGAACTAATACAATTCTAAATTTTTGATTAGTTAAATACTGAGTAGCTTCTGCAGATGTTAAACCTGTTGACAAGTTAAAATTCTCATCATCTACACTTATTTGCACATTTTGAGAGCTGAAAACAAAATTGTATTGAAATTCTCTGTTTGTCGGCATTCCTGTAGCATTAGGCAAATACATCATTTTTGGGATTAATTGCCAAGAATCTCCTAAAAACCTATAAACTAAAACAACGTCTGTGCTCTGTATATTGATTCCTTGTGTAAAAGCATAGCTGTTAGCTGCATTAAAAGTACCTGTAACATCTCTCATCTGAGAATACGTATCATTATCTTGATAAGTTGGATTATCGTTACTATTATCATCACAGCTGAATATGAATAAGCTCACAAAAGCTAATAGTAAAATTGGAAGAAATTTTTTCATTTTATAAAAGTTTAGTTGTTTATTATTTATAATGCATATTCAAATCATATACCAAAAAATTCAAAAACATTGTTTTCATCGTTTTTTTAATTGTATTTTTGTTCTTATTCAAAAAATTATGAAGAAACTGGTTTATACTTCGCTCTTTATTTTCATATTTCTAAGCACAAAAATCTCCGCTCAATATCAGCCTAAAAACATTTCCAAAGAAGATTTGAAAAAGGCAAATCAATGGGTCGATAAAACATATAAAAATCTTTCACAAGATGAAAAGTTAGGACAGCTTTTCATTATCGCATTATATACGAATAAAGGTGAAAATGAGATCAATAACGTAAGAAATATCGTTATTAATGATAAAATCGGAGGTCTGATTTTAATGCAGGACGATGCTGCAAGGGAAATCAGCTTGGTGAACGAATTTCAGCAGAAATCTAAAGTTCCTTTGATGATCGGAATGGATGCAGAATGGGGAGTTTTTCAGAGAATTGCAACGGCTCACAAATTTCCGTGGGCGATGACTTTGGGAGCAATTCAGGATAAAAATTTAATTTCTCAAATGTCTGCCAAAATCGCCGAAGACTGCCACAGAATGGGAATCAATTGGGATTTTGCGCCAGTTGTGGACGTAAATACAAATCCTGACAATCCTATTATCGGAAATAGAAGTTTTGGTTCTGAGGTGAATAATGTAATTAATTCTGCTTTATCTTATTCAAACGGACTTCAGGATAATAATATTTTAGCGGCCATTAAGCACTTTCCAGGACATGGTGATACCAATACAGATTCTCACCTTGATTTACCCGTAGTTTCGCATAATTTGGACAGATTAAATAATATCGAACTGGCTCCTTTCAAGGCATTGATGGATAAAGGAATCGGCGGAGTAATGGTTGCCCATTTATATGTTCCGGCATTAGAATCAGGAAAAGGGATCCCAGCTTCTGTTTCTAAAAATATTATTACAGGATTATTAAAAGAAAAATTAGGTTATAAAGGCTTAATCATCACAGACGCCCTGAACATGGGAGCCGTAGCCAATAAATACAATCCAGGAGAATTGGATGCTCTAGCTTTTAAAGCAGGAAATGACATCATGCTATTTTCTCAAGGTGTTGCAAGTGGAAAAAAATTAATTCAAAAAGCAATTGATAACGGAGAAATTTCACAGTTGAGAGTTGAAGAAAGCGTAAAGAAAATTCTTCTGACTAAATATTTCTTAGGCTTAGACAAATATTCTCCAAGAAATCCTGAAAATATTAATTCAGATTTAAACAATGATTCTCACAAAGTTTTAGTTCAGAATTTATATTCAAATGCTTTGACTTTATTAAAGGATGATAAAAAACTACTCCCATTAAAAGGAAAACAGATCTATTATGTTCCTTTGGAGGAAGCACCTTATCAAACTTTTGCAAATCAATTAGGCTCAAATGTAATTATTAAGAAAGCAGATGAAATTAACACAATCCCTACAAATTCTACAGTGATTGTTGGTTTTCATAAAGACAATTCTACAGCTTACAAGCCTTATAAAATTTCAGATGCTTCAAAAAAAATATTGACTGATTTAACAAAAAACCAAAATATCATTCTAAATGTTTTCGGAAGTGCTTATGCATTGAAAGACATTGATATTTCAAGAGTTTCAACTGTTTTGGTTTCGTATGAAAACAACGACGATTCCATGACGGCAACAGCAAAAGCTCTGAACGGAAAAACAAAAATCTCGGGCAGACTTCCTGTCTTGGTTAATGATAAACTAAAAGCAGGAATGGGAATCGATTGGGCTCCTGTAACTGTAAAATAATATGTGAATTAAAATATTTACAACATCCAAACAACAATAAACTAATGAAAATAGGCATACTTTGCTATCCAACATACGGCGGAAGCGGAATCGTAGCAACAGAACTGGGAATGTCTCTTGCCAATAAAGGCTATGAAGTACATTTCATCAGCAACGCGCTTCCCGCAAGATTAGACATTACCAATCCGAATATTTTCTTTCACAGAGTGAATGTTCAGACTTATCCGCTTTTCCAGTATCAACCTTACGATATTGCGTTAAGTTCGATGATTTACCGTGTTGTGAACCTTTATAAACTGGATTTACTTCATGCGCATTACGCGATTCCTTACGCTTATGCAGCTTTTACAGCCAAGCAAATGTTGCAGGAAGACAATAATGATATTCCTTTGGTAACGACACTTCACGGAACGGATATTACGTTGGTTGGACAACATCCAAGTTATAAACATGCAGTAGAATTCTCTATCAATCAATCAGATGCGATTACTTCTGTTTCTGAAAGTTTGAAAAGAGACACATTACAGTTCTTTAAAATCAAAAAAGAAATTCAGGTTATTACAAACTTTATTGATAATTCTGAGTTTGATGAATGTAATGAATGCCAGAGAACACAATTTGCAAATCCAGACGAAAAAATCCTTATTCACGTTTCGAATTTACGTCCTGTAAAGCGTGTGGATGAAGTATTGCAGATTTTCAAAAATGTTGAGAAAAAGGTAAAATCTAAATTAATTATCATCGGCGAAGGTCCGGATATGGAGAAAATCAATCAGTTTTTGGAAGAAAACCCAGAATTGATCTCTAAGATTCGCCTACTTGGAAAAGTGAATGATTTATATAGAATTCTTCAGCTTTCAGACGTATTTCTATTGCCTTCAGAACAGGAAAGTTTCGGTTTGGCGGCTTTGGAAGCAATGGCTGCAAATACTCCGGTTATCAGTTCAAATGCAGGTGGAATTCCTGAGGTAAATATTCAAGGAGAAACTGGTTATTTGGCAGAAATAGGAAATGTGGAAGCGATGAGCAATTATTGTATCAAATTGTTGAGCAACGAAGAACTTTTAGCTAAAATGAAAAAAAACGCCAAAGAACAGGCTATAAAATTCGATCTGAAAAACATTCTTCCGATTTATGAAGAAATGTATAGAACCACGATTGAAAATTTTAAACTTCATAAAGATGGAAGTCTGGAAATCAGGAATTAAACATGATACCAAACTGATTGTTTTTAATGACAATATTATTTATTTAGGTAATCCAAAAGATGAGAATATAAATAGTTCTGTTTATGATATTAAGAACAATATACTTCCCGATAAAATGATGAGCATCCCTCTTTCTTATATTAAAAAAATTGAGAAAAGAGATAAAAACATCGACATATTTTATGCCTCAAAATCTTCTGAGAGAATTATTATTTCAAATGATTCTCTCAGAAATACTATTTTCGACTATTTCAAAAATAATATATCACATCTTTCCTATTCACAAGAAAATATTTCAGTCATAGGCTCTGTTAAAAGATCAGTTATTGCATTGATTGTTATTTTACTTGTATTCTTTTACACAATGACTTTGGCTCTTGATATTGAAAATGGAAGTGATTATGAAATTCAATCCTACAAATCAGTTTTCACGATTATGTATGTCATTGCCAAATTAGGAAGTGTAAAAGTAATCATGATTTTTTCAGTATTAATTCTTATCACTGCAACAAATATCTTCTTCAAAGCAAAATCATCAGTAAATGATGTATTAATAAAAAAATAATCAAAAATTTCGGTAATTTTTCTATATTTGCTTTAACACTTATGACGGAAAAATTACTTCAATACCTTTGGAACTACAAAGTTTTCAACCATTTCGACTTCAAGGATCTTGAAGGAAATTCTGTTGAAATATTAGATTTTGGAAAATGGAATACCAATTCCGGTCCGGATTTTTTAACGGCGAAAATTAAGATCAACAATATAATTTTAGCCGGAAATATCGAACTTCACATCAAATCTTCCGACTGGATCTTTCATAATCATTCACAAGATCCGAATTATCAAAATATTATTCTACACGTCGTTTTTCAAAACGATTGTGAAATCGACGAATTTAAAAATAAAAACATTCCGACACTGGAATTGAGGAATTATATTGATGAAAGCATTTTGTGGAAATATGAAAAACTGGTGAGCGGAAATCAATTTATTTCGTGTGAAAATATTTTTGAATCAAATAAAATCCCCGTCAATTTTCATGAAGAAAATGTATTGAAAAAACTGGAAGAAAAATCTTTGGAAATTGAGGAAAGTTTAAAACAATTTAAAAATAATTTCGAAGCGGTTATATTTCACAGCCTTGCTTATTCTTTTGGATTAAAAGTAAATGCTTTTATTTTTAAACAAATTGCAGAAAGCATCGATTTTAATATTATTCTTAAAATCCAACAAAATCAGGCTCAGCTTGAATCCTTATTTTTTGGAATTTCCGGTTGGCTGGAAAATCCTCAAGACGAACAAATGAAAATCTGGAAACGTGAATTTGATTTTATTAAAGCTAAATTCAATATTTCTGATGTTGTCATTCGTCCAAAATTTCTGAGATTACGACCTCCGAATTTCCCCACGATTCGTCTATCACAATTGGCAAATCTTTATAATCAGCATCAAAATTTATTTTCAAAAATTATTCATGCAAAAAACTCGGAAGAATTATTTGAAGTTTTAAAAAATGTAAAGGCTTCGGAATATTGGGATAATCATTTCAATTTCGGGAAAATTTCAACTGTCAATCAACCGAAAACTTTGAGTAAAGATTTTATTGAACTAATTATTTTAAATACTATTTTACCTTTAAAATACGCTTATCACAAATATCACAACGAAGAAATTGCAGATGAGATTTTACACTTTTATAAAAATCTTTCTGCAGAAAAAAATTCTATTATTGATGATTGGAAAAAATTAGGCATAAAATTTAAAACAGCTTTGGAAAGTCAGAGCTTGATTTATCATTTTAAAAACTCATGTGAAGAAAAAAATTGCTTAAATTGCGGTATTGGATTTACACTTTTAAAAGAATCTTAAAAAATGCTTGATAATATCCGCCACAAAATGGAAAGAGAATGGTTTGGCGTTCTTACGAGAACGGGCGCGAAACTAGGAATTCCTGTGTCTAAACTGAGAATATTTTTTATCTATTCTACGTTTGCGACTGCTGGTTTTTTCTTCTTAATATATCTGGGTTTAGCATTTACACTTTGGGTGAAAGATATTTTTATCACCAGAAGACCCAACGTTTTTGATCTATAATCATGGAATTTTTACAAATAACTTCTCCTGAAGATTACAGAGTTCAGGAAATTTTCACTTCGTATTGTTCAACTTTTCCGGAAGATGAGCGAAGAGACTGGGACAAATTATCCACACTTTTTTCTAATCCGAAAGTAAAAATAATTTCTGTTTTGCATGAAGCAAAAAACATCGGTTACCTAATCATTTGGGAACTGAGTAATTATACTTTTGTAGAACATTTTGAAGTTTTCCCGGAGTTCAGAAGTCAAAAATTAGGTTCACATATTACAGGATATTTATTTGAAAATTATCCGAGAATTATTTTGGAAATTGAACCGGAACATTTAGGGGATGATGCTAAAAGAAGGTATTCTTTTTATCAACGAAATGGTTTTAATTTAATCGATGAAATGTATGTTCAGCCGAGTTATGGACAAGGTAAAAAACCTTTAGATCTTTGGTTGCTGGCAAATTATTCTCCTGAAAATTTAACGGAAGTTAAAGACGAAATTTACGATATCGTTTATCATTAAAATATAAATCCGAAGTTTTGAAGCTTCGGATTTTTTTATTTATGTAGAGATCTGTGAAAATTAATCCACTTCATATTCCAGCTTAATTGTAATACTTGCTTCCTTATCTTTTGAAGCAGTATTGAAAGTTCCGCCATAAGAATAATCTTCATTGGAATTCGGTGCGGTAATCTGGATAACTCCCATCGTTGCTTTTTTCAGGCTTCCTAAACTGCTTCCTGAATTTTCGGCGATTTTTTCAGCACGTTCTTTAGCATCTTTCGTTGCTGAAGCTATCATTTCCTGTTTTACGGTTGCCAATTTTGTATAAAAATAACTTGGAGAAGATGAAGTAAATTCTATTCCGCGATTGATAATTTCAGTAATATTTCGTGAAAGATTTTCAATTTTTGCGACTTCTTTACTTTCAATTGAAACTGTTTGTGTAAGATTGTATCCTGTAAATTCGTTCTGAACATTATTTCCATTAGAATCAGTATAATTTTTAAATTGTTTCTGAATGTCAACCGAAGAAAAAACGATCTCATTTTGCTTTACTCCTTTCGACAGTAAATAATCATTAATCGTTTTTCGGTCTAAAGCCAATTCATCGTAAGCTGATTTCAGATCAAAATTATTTTTAGAAAAGCTTCCCGACCATGTAATCAGGTCAGAAATGAATTGTTTGGTTCCTAAACCTGTAACAGAAATCGTATTTTCAGATTTATTTCTATTTTTGATAGCATTCCCGAGAAGTCCGAGACCAATGACAAAACCTAATGCTCCGATAGCAATAGTAATGATGTTTTTATTCATAAAATTTTGTGAATTTGATTGTTATAATTTTAAAACTGATTTTTTAATGACTTTATTATATCAATTCTTATTCCAAATTTTAAGATTTTCTTAACATTTATTTTTGAGATTTACTCGCTTTTATTCTCTCAGCAAAAATAGGGAAAGCTTCTTCCATTCTGGATAAGGCTCCTGTTAAATTCTTGGCTCTTACAAACGTTCTGACCTGTGGTTTATTCACAAATGAAAACTCAATAAACTCTGAAATTCGTTCCTGAGGAATTCCTTCTTTCGTAAAATATTCATCTTCTACTCTACTCCTGATCCACGAAATATCTTCCTGCAGATCATCATATTTATATTGACGCTTCATTCTTCTGGCATCTCCGCTAACTAAATCATACAATCCCTGAACATTAAGCTGTCCCAAAATTATTGGAAGTAAAACTTCTTTTACTTCAGCAGGTCTTTCACGCATTTTTCCGACAGGTTGCGGAAGTCCGACTGCATCTTCAACAATTTTTCCTTTATCAACTTTTGCCACAGCTCTGGAATCTTTAGTAATATCTCCCGTAATTTTAGCCACCTCCACTTCTTCAATTTCCTCAGCAACTCTTGTCAGTTTAATGTTCAAATATTTATCAATTCCATAGCTGGCTTTTATTGAAGATCTTTCAAAACCAGGTCTTATAAAACGAAGTTCATCTTCAGGAAATGCATCAATCGAAAAAGTTCCGTCGTTTAATGTATATGTTTTTGTATTCGCAGAAATATTCATCACCATGACAGTCGGCAAACTAATTCCGTCTTCATCGGTAATTCTACCCATAATTTTTTGCTGTGAAAATACATTCACAGACAGAAAAGTTAGAATAATTAATAATCTGGACTTCATCAGACGAAATTATTTTTGCGTTTGTGGGGCTCTGTAAGATGAGATTCTGTTTAAGACTGCACTTTTAAATCTGTTCATGTCTGCATCATTACAATATCCGTATTTCAGAATATTTTTTCTTTCAAAACCTGTTTTTAAAATATAAAGAATAAAATGCTGGATTTGAGGTCTATCAATTTTCAGATCTTCAAAAAATTTATCTCCTAAAACATTTTGCAGAAAATTCATCAAATCTATATCGTCCCATTTATTTTTAATTTTTCCGAAACTATAAATTCCTTTAGTTACTGGCTGTACAAATTCTCCAGGTTTTGCCGCCATGATTCTCGGATCAGATTTTTGCGACATATAAAGCGCCAAATCACTTTTCAGTTTCTGAACTTTCTTCGGAGGATTGAGGTTTTTAGAATCGATCGTAATGTCTCCTGTGATATTTTTTTTGATTTCGACTTCTGCGATCAAAGCCGCACCTCTCATTAACGTAATATTGATCGGGGACCCAATATTTTCCTTTGTCACCTTGCTGTTACTGCGTTCGTATCCTGTTTTCACAAAACGAAGCTCATCTCCGGCTCTTCCAAAAATCATAAAATGTCCGTCACGATTGGTCAAAACTCTTTCGTCGGTTCTGATATTAATAACAGTAACATCAGGCATTTCAAGCTTTTCTTCATTGATTATCTTACCGAAGATATAATCCTGAGCATTAATATTGATGAAAAAAATTGTAAATAAAATAAAGAATAGTTTAATTTTCACGGACAGTTTTTTATAAAGCAAAACTAAAATTATTTTTAGATTAAATAGCAAGTTTAACCACAGTTAACGCGTTTTAGCATTTCTTTTAGATTTTTATTTCCTAAACTGTTAAATACAGGATGAAAATTGTTAAAATTTCACTCAAAATTTAGCTAACTTGCATCTTCAATTCTACTCAAAAAATGCAAAATTCTTATACAGTTATCAATGCTTCTGCGGGATCGGGGAAAACTTATGCCCTTGTTCAGCGACTTTTGATGATCTGTCTTCGATATCCAAATCAGCAACAATCGATCAGGAATATTTTGGCATTGACTTTTACCAACAAAGCTGCCAATGAGATGAAAGAAAGGATTTTAACATGGTTGGGAAACTTTTCCTCAGATAACTTTGCAGAAAACGGAGATCTTAAAAATATTCAAAAAGCATTTGAGCAGGAAGGTCTGAAAATCACCATTGATGAATTACACCATCGTTCAAAAAAAATGCTGGATTATATTCTTCATAATTATTCTACTTTAAACATAGGAACGATTGACCGTTTCAATTCTCGATTGGTAAGAAGTTTTTCTTATGAATTGGGATTGGCGAAAAATTTTAACCTTGAAATTGAAGCCGAACCATTTTTGATTGAAGCCGTTGATAAAATGCTTGACCAAATCGGAGAAAATGAGGTGATTTCCAATTCTTTTATGGATTATGTGGATTACAGCCTTGAAAATAATGAGAGAATTAATTTAAATAAAAGTCTGTACGGTTCGGCGAAAGAATTTGTAAAAGACATTCATTACGAACATCTTAAAAACAATAAAGATTTCGATAATACGAATTATGAAAATATAAAAAATACGCTCCGAAAAGAAATTGTATCAAATAAAAAACAAGCTGCAGAACTTGCCACAAAATCTATCGAATTATTCAAATCAAGAAATATTGAAATTGAGGATTTTGCACAGGGTAAAAACGGAATTGGAGGATTTTTCACGAAAGTTTTAGACTTTTACAATCAAAAAAGACCTGGATTTCCTTTTCCAACAACGGCGGAAGAATCGGTTGTAAATAATTACCGAAAAGGAGCTTCGGCAAAATCAAAAAGTAAAGAATCCGAAATTTTTGAAATACTGGAACAATTGCTGGAAAGCAGAATGCAGTTGATTCTTTTATATATTGAAACGCAAAAAAAAGAAAAAATATTATCTGCACTTTTGCCTCTAAAAGTAAATAAAGACATTCAGGATGAATTGAAGAAAATTGAGGAGGAAAATGACTTGGTTTTGCTTTCAAAATTCAACATTCTAATTAATGAAAATCTTAGAAATGAGCCTTCTGCTTTTATTTATGAAAAGGTTGGCTCGCAGTTCCAGCATTATTTCTTTGATGAATTTCAGGATACCTCTGAGCTTCAGTGGCAGAATTTTGTTCCGTTGAGAGACCATTCTGTTTCAATGGATAATACTTCATTTACATTGGTTGGAGATCCCAAACAGAGTATCTATCGTTTTCGTGGTGGTGAGAGTAAGCTGATGTTGGATATCATCAACAAAAAGGAAATTTCGCCCAAAGAAGCCGAGCTTTTAGTATTAAAAGACAATTGGCGAAGTGCAAAAAATATCGTTCACTTTAATAATGAATTGTACGAATATCATTCACGGGAATTGGCAGAAGAACATAAGAATATTTTCGGAAGTGATGCCGAACAAAACCCGAAATCATCAATCGACGGTCGTGTAAAAGTTAATTTAATTGAAAATTTAACTAACGAAGATTTTTACAACGACACTTCCGAAAGAATGAAGAAAGACATTCAGGAAAGTCTGAATAATGGTTTTAAATTTTCTGATATTACAATTCTCTGTCGTGGAAATTTCGATATTTTCAGTTATTCACAGAAACTGGGAAACCTGAAAGTAAATTATAAGGGTGAAGAAACAAATATTAAAACAATTTCTGATAAAGGTCTTACTTTAGAATTATCCAGTACATTAAAAGCTGTTATTGAGTTTCTGAGATGGGAAACGAATCCTAAAAATAAGCCTAACCTAATCATGATGATGTATCATCTCAATAAATTGGGAAGAATTCACATGGCAGATTTTACACTGGAAATGAAAGAAATTCTGGAAATTGAAACTCATGAAGAAATTCTTCAGTTTATTCAACAGAAATATTCTTTGAAACTGAAACAGGAGAATTTCCCGAGATTTAATTTATACAACTTTGTTGAATATTACATCAATGAATTCTCAGTCGAAAATAAAGAAACAGATTTCCTTTTGAACTTTTTGGAAATGCTTTTCAACTTCACGCAAAATGCAGGTGCAAGTACGAAAGAATTTTTGAAATATTGGGATGAAGAGGCATCAACCTATACCATTCAGGCTTCTGAAAATATTGATGCGATACAAATCATGACTATTCACAAAGCAAAAGGACTGGAATTTCCGATTGTTTTTATTCCAATGATCAATAAAAATCGTGATGCAGAATTTACGAATTGGTTTGAGACAAGTAATGACAATGCTCTGAAATCCGTAAATATCAATCAGTTCAATAAAAATCTGGAAGTATATGACGAAGAAATACAGTTCTTTAATCTGCAAAATTCTTACAAAAACTTTGTAGATAGATTGTGTCTGCAATATGTGGCAACAACGCGACCTGTAGAACAATTGTTTTTTTATATTCAAAAAGCCAATAAAACTTCTAATAATCTTGAATTGCTGGAATTTCTTCAATCTAAAAACGTTGAAAATCTTGACGAATTTGATTTGTATGAAGTTCATCCTGAAATGCTGAAAAAGCATTCTAAAGATAAGACATCACATTTTGAAACAAAAAACATTCAGAATTTAAAAAACATCAACGAAAAGAATACATCAATTAAAATTGCCACTCCATCGAAAAATTATCAAGTAAGAGTTGAGAAGGTAAGAATTGGTCTTTTCGTCCACGAATTATTGTCGAAAATCAATACACAGAAAGATGTTTCGAAAGTTTTGGAAAGCTATGTTCTGGAAGGACAGATTACGATGGAAGAAAAAAATGAAATTCAGGAGACTTTAGAAGATATTATCAAAAGATATTCTGAGTTTTTTGATGAAAAATGGGAAGTCATCAATGAAAAAGACATCATGATTTCCAAAAACGGAGAAAGCAAAATTTACCGTCCCGACCGAATCTTAAAGAGCGATGAAGGTTATATTATCGTGGATTTTAAAACGGGGGAAGAAGCGGAAAAGAATGATCAGCAGATTGATAATTATAAACGGATTCTGGAAAGTTTGGGGAGAAAAGTTTTGAAAACTCAGCTTATCTATTTATAATAATTTCGGCGGCACCTTTGGTGCCGCCGAAACCCTGAAAATCTACACCGTCGGATGTCTTTCAAACTCCTTATTTCGATCAAACAAATAGCGATAAGTTGCTAATTTTCGGGTAACTTCAGTTTCAAGATGTTTGGCAAGACCAAGCATTTTAGGGTTAAAATCGCCAATCCATTGCATTTCAAAGTCAATAAAATCAGTATCCACCTGAAAATGTTTTGCGGCTTCTACGATGAGGTATCCTTCTACACCTTTGTTTTGCCATTCCGGAACGACTCCGAAAATTAGACCGACAAATTTAGTATTGATTTTTGTTGCTTTGTAATATAAAAATTTAAGTTTATCCCAGAAGCCAAATTTTCCATTCAAATATTTAAACCATTGATTAAGATCCGGAATATTAATCCACATCGCAATAGGTTTTTCATTTTCGTAGGCAAACCATGCAATGTGCTCATTCATTACAGGTTTCATATTATTAAACATTTTCTTTACTTCCTTTAAATTCATCTGCTTTCCGCCACCGTGGCTTTCCCATGTTTTGTTGTAAAGCTCAAAAAAATCTTCTGCAAAGCTGCTGATTTCCTTTTTAGTAACAGGTTTTGCTGTAATATTTTCATTTTTAGAATGCTTCGCGTGCATAATGTTGAAAATTCTTGAAGTAGGAGCATGCGCTTTTCTACTAAAACATAGCATATCATAATATACCTGAAAACCATAATTTTCAAAAAGATCTTTATAATAAGGGAAATTATAATTCATCCCATATAAAGGTTCGGTAAAACCATCTATTAAAACTCCCCAAAATTTATCGCGTTCTCCAAAATTAATGCATCCGTCCATTGCTTCCATACCTTTTTCCTGAAGCCATTTTTTGCAATGATCAAAAATAAAATTGGCAGTTTCCTGATCGTTGATACAGTCAAAAAAGCCAATTCCGCCAGTCGGTTGTTTTTCTAAATAGTTGTGGTTTACAAAAACAGCAATTTTTCCAACTGTTTTCCCTTGTTTATTGGTAAAAAGGAAACGTTTGCATTCTCCGTGTTCAAAGAATTTATTTTTGGTGGTATCAAATACCAATTCAATATCTTTATCTAAAGGTCGGATGTAGTTTTTATCTTGTTGATAAAGTCTCGCGGGAAACTCTAAAAATTCCTTTCTTTGATTTCCATTTTGGACTTCTTCAGCAATAATCATAACATTAAATGATAATAGAGGTTAAAAGATAATATTTTTAGTTTAAATTCAAATAAATGAAAAAGATATTATCCGTATTTTTGCTGCAAATTAAATAAAAATGGTTGATTTTACGGATAACGACGATGATATTTTCACAGGAAAAGAACATACGCCTATTAGGAAAGATGCTTTTGATAAATCGCCACAGGAAAAAATAGAAAAAATAACCGAACTTTTTGGGGAAATCATGGAAACTTTGGGAATGGATATGACGGACGACTCTCTGAAAGATTCTCCAAGACGTGTTGCGAAGATGTATGTAAACGAAATTTTCGGAGGACTTCTTCCGGAAAACAAACCGGGAATTTCTACTTTTTCAAACAAATATAAATACCGCCAGATGTTGGTGGAAAAAGATATTACAGTATATTCGTTTTGTGAACATCATTTTTTGCCGATTATCGGAAGAGCACACGTTGCTTATATTTCGAATGGTGAAGTAATTGGTCTTTCAAAAATCAATAGAATTGTTGATTATTATGCGAAAAGACCACAGGTTCAGGAAAGATTGACAATGCAGATTGTAGGTGCATTAAAAGAAGCGTTGGGAACAAAAGATGTTGCCTGTATTATTGATGCAAAACATCTTTGCGTAAATTGCAGAGGAATAAAAGATACGGCAAGTTCTACAATTACAGCTGAATTGAGTGGTATTTTCAGGACAAATCCTATTACAAGACAGGAATTCCTGCATTATGTGGGAAGTCATGCGAAATTGGATTATTAAAGGAAATGATTAATGGAGTATCAGATTCTTAAAAATATTGTTGAAGAAGAACTTCTAAGATTTGAAGAAATTTATGAAGAAGATTGGTCATATAAAATTTCTCCTGAAAAATGGTCGAAAAAAGAAATTTTAGGTCATCTTTGTGATAGTGCTTTATCGAATATCAGAAGATTTGTAATTACTCAATATAAAGAAAATGAGAATATTGTTTATGAGCAAAGTTTTTGGGTAAAAGCTCAGAATTATCAGAATGTTCCGACTTCGGACATTATCAATCTTTGGAAATTTCTCAATCTTCAGATTGTAAATGTTGTTGAAAATATTCCGGATGAAGCTTTGCAAAGAACCTGTGACATGGCAAAAACAGAACCTCAGATTTTCACATTAGAATTTATTATTAATGATTATATTAGTCATTTACAACATCACTTAAAAGCAATTTAATAATGATAAAATTTAAAAAAGTTTCAGATAAAATTTTCGTAACCACAATTATTTGTTGTTGCTGTAAATGCTGTTGTTAAAAGGTGAAAATCTTTTAATAATTAAAACTTTAAACTAAATTTATAAATCATTAAATCTTTTAATTTAAAATCAATGCAATTAAAAATATACAACTCGCTTACAGGCGAAAAAGAAATATTTAAACCAATTTTAGAAGGAAATGTCGGAATGTACGTTTGTGGACCGACTGTTTACAGTAATGTACATTTGGGAAATGTGAGAACTTTTCTTTCTTTCGACTTTATCTACAGAAGCTTATCGCATCTTGGCTATAAAGTAAGATATGTAAGAAATATTACCGACGCAGGTCACCTTACAGACGATGGAAATGTAGAAAACGACCGTTTTGTAAAACAAACTCGTCTGGAAAAATTGGAACCAATGGAAATCGTACAAAAATATACGGTTGATTTCCATAAAGTTTTGGATATGTTCAATTTGTTGCCTCCAAATATCGAACCGACTGCAACAGGTCACATCGTGGAACAAATTGAATTAACTCAAAAATTAATTGAAAAAGGTTTCGCTTACGAAAGCAACGGCTCTGTTTACTTCGACGTTTTGGAGTACAACAGAAGAGGCTTGAATTATGGTGAACTTTCAAAAAGAAATATAGAAGAACTTTTCGCAAATACCCGTGATTTGGACGGGCAGGGTGAAAAGAAAAATCCACAGGATTTTGCATTGTGGAAAAAAGCTTCTCCGGCTCACATCATGAGATGGAATTCGCCGTGGGGAGAAGGTTTTCCGGGATGGCATCTTGAGTGTACTGCAATGAGCACTAAATATTTAGGTGAAACTTTCGATATTCACGGAGGTGGAATGGATTTAAAATTCCCTCACCATGAATGTGAAATTGCACAGGGGAAAGCTTGCAATGACGCTTCGCCGGTAAATTATTGGATGCACGCTAATATGTTGACAATGAACTCTCAACGTATGAGTAAATCAACAGGGAATTACATTCTGCCAATGCAATTGATGACTGGTGAAAACGATTTCTTTGAAAAACCTTTCCATCCTTCAATTGTGCGTTTTTGCTTTTTACAGGCTCATTATAGAAGTGTTTTGGATATTTCGAATGATGCAATGTTGGCAAGTGAAAAAGGTTTCATCAGATTAATGGAAGCTATTAAAGTTTTAAATAATATCATTCCGAATGACGAAAAACAGTCTGGTTTCAGTCTTGAAGAATGGAAAAATAAAGCTTACGATGCTTTGACGGATGATTTCAATTCTCCGGTTCTGATTGCGCATTTATTTGAAGCGGTAAAATATATTTTTGCTTTAAATGATGCTAAAGAAACAATCTCAACTAAAGATTTAGAGGATTTAAAATCTACTTTAAATGCTTTTGTTTTCGATGTTTTAGGATTGCAGGCTGTTGAAGAAAACAACAATGAAAAGCTGGATCAGACATTGAAAGTTTTAATTGAATTAAGAAATCAGGCAAGAAAGTCTAAAAACTTTGACCTTTCAGATCAAATTCGTGATAAACTTCTTGCAGAAGGCATCGAGTTGAAAGACGGAAGAGACGGAACTTCTTATGTTTTGAATTAAGATTTTAAAAATATTCATATAGACTCCTACAATTTTGTGGGAGTTTTTTTATGCGACACTGTCATTCCGAATGAAGCGGAGCGGAGTGAAGAATCTCATGTAATTCTGCTTGAGATTCTTCCTTCGTCAGAATGACATGCTTAACGCTAAAAATTTTCTTTTAAACCTAAAAAAATATAAATTCAATCTATAAATTATGTAACTTAGTCATAATAAAATGATTAAAAATAAAATTTATATATTATGAAAAAACATCTATTCCCTTTATTTTTGCTTTTACTAGGAGCAAACGCTTCTGCACAGCAAGATTTTTTTGCATTGGTCGGAAAAGATACTCCGAATATTGTTTTCAATGATTTCCGTGCATTGGATTTAACAAACGGAACTTCCGGAGAGAAAATTTTCACTTCAGATTCTTCCGCTAAAGTTTTTTCGCAAACGAGAAACGGTTCAGTAACTGAGGATAAAAACGCCTATAATAATTCTCAGGCTATGAACATGGCGACTTTAGCTTATGATTCTTACAACAATAATTTGGTGTATATGCCAATGTTTTCTTCGAATATTTATGTTTTAAATGCAAAAACAAAAGAAATCACTTTGGTGGAAAATAATGTTGCAAGAATAACTTCATGTGATATTAATTCTCATGTGACAAGGATGGCAACGGGCTATGATGGAAGTATTTATGCGATTAATAATGCAGGAACACAGTTTTTGCAAATTAGTAGAAAAGGAAATCAATATGTGGTAAATGACCTGGGAATCATTAAAGATGATGCTTCCAACGGAAAAAATTCTTTCACAACCATTGAAACAGGTTTTGGTGGAGATATGATTGCCGATGCAGATAATAATTTCTATGTTTTTTCGGCTTCAGGAAATGTTTTTAAAGTTTCAGTAAAAGAATTAAAAGCGAAATTTGTCGGAAAAATCTCAGGTATTCCTGAAAATTATTCTGTGAATGGCTCTGCTGTAAATTCTAAAGGAAAAGTAGTCATTGCAAGTGCAAAAGGTGCCCCTTTATATGAAGTTGATCTTAATACTTTACAGGCAAAACAGCTTGCGGGAGAACAAAATTTACATATTTATGATTTAGCCAGTAAATATTTCGCGAACGATAAAGCACTTTCTACGAATTTTTTTGCCAATCTTGATATTTATCCGACAAGAGTTGACGACAAATATATTAACGTAAATGTAAATGACAAAACGGTAAAAGGTAATCTTACCATGACTGTTTTCGATTTATCAGGTAAAAATGTGATGAAACAGAATTTATCTATAAAAGATGGCTCTTTAAATCAACAAGTTTATCTTAAAAATCTGGTAACTGGAGCTTATTTGGTAAGCATCACCAACGAATCGGGAAAAATATTATTAAACAAGAAAATCCTAGTTGCAGAATAATCTTTAACTTTATTTAAAATTTAAAAACCTTTTCGAACATTTTGAGAAGGTTTTTTTAATGAATATTTGATATTCAATAAGTTTTATTTTTCAAGATTAAAATGTATTTTTATAAAAAAATATAAATGAAGCTATACTTTAATGTAGGTTACAGTGCGAAAGTTGGTGAGAAATTGCAGCTGGTTGTGAATGAAGAAGGTGCTGTATCACAGACTCATACTATGTTTTATGCTGAAAACGGTTTGTGGAAATGTGAAGTTGACTATTTTTCAAAGTCAATTTCTTATCAATATCAGCTTTTGGATGAAAAAGGAAATGTTCTGAGAGAAGAATTTGTTCCGCATCACCTTAATTTTCCCCATAACTACAAAGAATTTGTAATTTTCGATGAATGGAACAATAAAAATTTTCCTGAAAATTATCTGAATAACAAAATTCTTCATAATAAACTGAATACACTAAAACCGGAAAAAATTTCTGTTTTAAAAAAACATACTCATTTATTCAGAATTGAAGCTCCGGTCTATAATCCGAACTGGAAGATTGTATTGTTCGGAAGTACCACTTCTTTGGGGAATTGGGATTATGAAAAAGCAATCCATTTGTCTCAAACTGATTATGGAATTTGGGAAAGTTCTCTTGAAATTCCGGAGAATGAATATATTCAGTTTAAATATTGTCTTTACGACACAGAAGCCGGAAAGGTAATTGATGTGGAAGCTGGGGAAAATAGATTCACGGTTCCGAATCAGTCAAAAGATGTTTTGCAGATTGTCTCGAATCATTACTTTAAATTTAAATTGTATCAGATGTATCATGATGCAGGAGTTGCAGTTCCGATTTTCTCTTTGAGAACGGAAGATGGTTTCGGCGTCGGAGAATTTTCTGATATGAAAAAACTTGCCGATTGGACAAAAGAAACCAATCTCGGAATCATCCAGATTTTGCCAATCAATGATACAACAGCAAATTATACTTGGACAGATTCTTATCCTTATGCCGCTGTTTCGGTTTACGCTTTGCATCCGCAGTATATTTCTCTAGAAAACCTGGATTTTAAATTGCCTAAAGATTTAGTTGAAGAATATCAAACTGAAAAATCGGAATTAAATTCATTAGAATTGATCGATTATGAAAAAATGATTTCCTCAAAATGGAAATATCTGAAAGCGGTTTTTAATCAAGATAAAGATAAAATTTTCAAAGACAGGAATTTCAAAAAATTCATAAAAGATAACGAATCATGGTTGGTTCCATATTCTGCGTTTTGTGTGTTGAGAGACAAATACAAAACTCCGAATTTCAATGAATGGAAAACCCACAAAAAATATATTGCAGGAAAAATTGCTCCATTTTTTACAGCTAAAAGTAAAGATTATGATACATCAATGCTTCATGCTTGGGTACAATTTCAACTTCATAAACAATTAAAAGACGCGATTGATTATACGCATAACCTTGGGATTTCTGTAAAAGGAGATTTGCCGATCGGGATTTACCGACATTCTGTAGAAGCGTGGACGGAACCAGAGTTATTCGGAATGGATTTTCAAGCCGGAGCACCGCCGGATCAGTTTACAGAACTAGGTCAAAACTGGGAATTTCCGACGTATAACTGGGAAGCTATGAAAGCCGATGATTATACATGGTGGAAAAACAGATTCAAAGCATTGGAACAGTATTTTGATGCAATGAGAATTGACCATATTTTAGGGTTTTTCAGAATCTGGAGAATGCCGATTTCTGCCACTCAGGGAATTTTGGGTTATTTTTATCCTGCAGTTCCGATTACGTTGGAAGAATTCAATGCTTTACATATTCCTTTCAATTTTGACAGATATTGCAAACCATTTATTAATGATCAGATCCTTTGGAAATATTTTGGAGAAAATGTAGAAAAAGCACTTCAGTTTATCAATAATAATCAGGATGGAACCTATTCATTTAAAGAAGAATTTAATACTCAAAGAAAATTATCAGATTTCTTTAAGAAAAATCCGCAGGGAGATATTGAAGATCAGTTGATTTCACTTTGTGCGAATGTTTTGTTTTTAATTGAAGAAAGAAACGGACAGCTTTTTTATCATCCGAGATTTAATGTTTATAATACAGATTCTTATAAATATTTGTCGGATTGGGAAAAGAAGTCGATTTACGACTTGTATCATGATTATTTCTTCAAAAGACAAGATCATCTTTGGTACGAAAAAGCAATGGAAAAACTTCCGATGATCTTGAATTCTACTGAGATGTTGATTTGTGGAGAAGATTTAGGCTTGGTTCCTGATTGTGTTCCTGTTGTGATGGATGAACTGGCTATTGTTGCCCTGAAAGTTCAAAGAATGCCTTCGGAAAATATTCCTTTTTATAATCCTAAAAGAGCAAGTTATCTGAATGTAGTTACGGCTTCGTCTCATGACAGTTCTACGTTGAGACAATGGTGGAAGGAAGATCCAGCTTTAACTCAGAAGTATTTCAACCAGCAATTGATGCAGTACGGAAAAGCGCCCGAAGAATTGGATTCTCATTTAGCCGAAATCATTATGAAACAACATCTTTATAATGATTCCATGTTGGCAATTTTCCCTATTCAGGAGTTTTTGGCAACAGATAAAGAGCTTACAAACCCAAAAATGGATAACGAAAGGATCAATAATCCTGCTGTTTTCCCACATTATTGGAAATACAGAATGCATTTGAATCTGGAAGAACTAAAAGGACAGGAAAATTTCAACCAGAAGATAGCAAGCTGGGTAAAAGATAGCGGAAGAGTATAAATTTAACATTTGATTATCAATGAGTTAATAATAATTTAAAAGAAGTTTTATCGAAAGATTTAACTTCTTTTTTTTATTTATATCCAAAAGATAGAATAAAGATATTCTACTATATATTAACCAATTAACGACTATAGAAATGAAAAAAATATTAATCGGTTTTGCTTTGGGTATAGCGACTTTGTCGTTTGCTCAGCAGTATCCAAATAATAACGGTTACGGAAATAACGGTGGCTATAACGATGATTATGGGAATGGCTACGGAAACAGTAATGATGGCTATTACAGCGATCAGGATGATCAGAATTATTTCCCTGATGATTATTACTACAACTATCCTCAGGATTATTATCAAAATGATTATTATCAAAGCAATTATAATGACTACAGGAACAGTATTGTAAGTGTCAACTGGAATGTGTTCTTCGCTCAAAACAGATTGAATCAATGGCAGATGGATCAAATCTTAAGATTGAATAATCTGTATGTAAGCTTCTCAACATGGAACAACTTCTACAGATACAATCCAGATAGATGGTATTATGACAGATTCTATGCTTTGCAAAGAATTATGGGACCAAGAGTTTTCGTGACTTTCCAGAACAGTTATTATAGAGGATATAGTCCGGTGGTTTATTTCCAAAATTACAGAAGAACGCATTATGCGGCAATCTGCAGACCGATACCTCGTTACAGAAATGTAAACATCAATATCTACAGAGTTGACAGAAATAATTTCCGTAGAATGAACAACCCGACGATCAATATTGTAAGAGGAAATGACAGACCGAACAACGGTTTCAGAGGAGGTGTAAGAGATGGTAGCAATGGTGGTTTCCGTAATCAGGCTGAAAATAGAAATAATAACAATTCAGGCTTTAGAAACGAAAATGCAGGGACAAGAGATAATGGAGGCGGTTTCAGAGGAAATGATAATGGAGGTGTGAGAAACAATGGAGGTTTCCGAACTGAAAGAGCTGAAAATAATGGAAATGGCGGCGGATTCCGAGGAGGCGAGGTAAGACCTGAAAGTGCTCCGAGAAGAGAAAATAATGGTGGCGGTTTCAGAAGTGAAGGAGGTTCGAGAAGAAGTGAAAATTCTGCACCGAGACAACAGAATAATGGAGGAGGTGAAAGAAGAGGAAACGGTGGTTTCCGAAGCGGATTTGCAAAAAATTAATTTTCATATATTATATTTAAGTGGTGTGAGGGCAGGTTTTAGGATCTGCTCTTTTTTTTATTTTTAAAAATTAATTATTTATATTGAAATTTAACATTTTTTATGAAGTTTATCATTTAACTTTCTTTTTAACTAATAATCAAAAAGATGTATAACAATTAATTAAAGATTTAAAAACATGAAAAAATTATTTTTAGCAATAGCATTTGCAGGAATGGGAAGTTTAGCAATGGCTCAACAAACAACAACTTCACAAGACAAACAGGCAAGAAGAGCAGAAATGCAACAAAAGTTCCAACAAAGAGAACAGGAACATTTAGCTCAGATGCAGAAAGATTTAAACTTAAATCAGGCTCAGGTTGATAAAATTAAAGCTCTTCAGGATAAGAGAAAAGCTGAAATGAAAGCTGAATTTGATAAAAATAAAGATCAGAGACAGGCTAAAATGGAAGAAATGAAAGCGAAGAGAGCTCAAATGGATGCAGACATGAAGCAGATTTTAACTCCTCAGCAATATGACAAATGGCAGGCAGACAGAAAAGCAAAAATGGAGGAGAGAAAAATGGCGATGAAAGAAAGAGGAATGAAAGGAGGAAAGATGCATAAGCCGATGAATACAGCAACTCCGGATGCGAATTAATTAGCTTGTAATTTTGATTTTTTAATGTGTTAAAGGGCGGATTTTTTCCGTCCTTTTTCATTAAATTTTATTAAAACTTTTGATTTCGGGGTTTTATTCCCTAATTTTGACTGTAAATTTATTACTTATGATTAGCGAGAAAATTGCAAAATTAATTAACGAACAAATAGCTCACGAACAATACGCTGCACAATATTACCTTTCAATGTCTGCTTGGTTTTCAGGAAAAGATCTTGATGGGATTGCAAACTATTTCAGAGTTCAGAGTAAAGAAGAATTAATGCATGCTGATAAAATGTTTGATTATCTGAATGACGTGGGAGGCGAAATCATTATAGGAGAAATTGCAAAACCACCACATCAGTTCGAAAATGCGATTGATATTTTCCAAAAAGCATTGGATCATGAAAGAATAGTAACAAAAAGCATCTTCAATATTGTGAAAAATGCTAACGACGAAGGAGATTTTGCTACAACTTCTTTCTTACAGTGGTTCATCAACGAGCAGGTAGAAGAAGAAGCAAGCGCATCTCAGTTGGTTACTAAGATTAAGATGGTAAATGATAATCCATCAGCTTTATATCTTTTTGATCAGGAATTGTCGCAAAGAGTTTTTACTCCGGATCCGACGGCTTAATTTGATTGAATTTTTTTGACGATAAATAATTTCGGCGGCACCTTTGGTGCCGCCGAAACTCTGAAAAATCTAAACAAAAAGCCTTGCAAAACAAGGCTTTAAAAATCAAATATACTTTCACTTTTTATTAGAATAGCTCTCCGGCTACTTTTTTAATATTATCACTTTTACCCATTGAGTAAAAATGCAGAACAGGAACTCCAAAATTCAGCAATTCTCTGCATTGGTTGATTGCCCATTCGATTCCGATCTGTTTTACGGATTCGTTATTTTTTGCTTTTTCTACTTCATTAATTAATTCTTCAGGCAAATCAATTTTAAAAATCTGAGGTAAAATTTTCAAATGCTTTTTCGTTGCAATAGGCTTAATTCCGGGGATTATAGGAACTGTGATTCCCATTTCTCTAGCTTTCGTAACAAACTCAATGAATTTTTTATTATCAAAAAACATCTGCGTCACGATATAATCTGCTCCTGCATCCACTTTTTGTTTCAGCCATTTTAAATCATAATTCATAGACGGTGCTTCCATGTGTTTTTCGGGATAACCCGCTACACCGATACAGAATTTGTTTGGTTCGTCACAAATTTTGTCATCATTATGAAGATATTTTCCTCTCCCTAAATTATTAATTTGATGAACCAAATCCATCGCACTTGCATGACCTCCCGGAGTTGCCTCAAAATATTGATGACCTTTCATTGCATCACCTCTCAAAGCCATGATATTGTCAATTCCCAAATACATACAGTCTACCAAAAGATATTCTGTTTCTTCTTTGGTAAAACCTCCGCAAAGTAAGTGCGGAACAGTATCCACATTATATTTATGTTGAATTGCTGCACAAATCCCCAATGTTCCGGGGCGCATTCGTGTGATTCTGCGTTCCATCAATCCATTTCCTTTATCAATATAAATATATTCTTCTCTGGAAGTTGTAACATCGATGAATGGAGGTTTAAATTCCATCAACGGATCAATGTTTGTGTATAAATCTTCAATCCCGATTCCCTTTTGCGGCGGAACAACTTCGAGGGAAAACAAAGTTTTTCCGTTTGCGTTTTTTATGTGATCTGTTATCTTCATTTTATAGTTTTGTTGATTGTTGAAAGTTGTTAATTGTTGGTCATAATGGCAAAACCAACAACTCTCAACCATTAACTTTTAAATTAATCTGCTAAATTCGGCGACAACCATTTTCTCGCTTCCTGCAAAGAAATTCCTTTCCTTACTGAATAATCTTTCAATTGATCTTCTGCAATTTTTCCTAAGCCAAAATATTTTGCGTGCGGACTTCCGAAATAATATCCGGAAACCGCTGCCGTTGGAAACATCGCCAAACTTTCCGTAAGATAAACTCCGATTTCCTCTTCTACCTTTAACAAATCCCAGATTGCATGTTTTTCTAAATGATCTGGACAAGCGGGATAACCAGGAGCCGGACGAATTCCTTTATATTTTTCGGCAATCAGCTCTTCGTTACTCAAATTTTCCTGATTTGCGTAACCCCAATATTCTGTTCTGACTTTCTTGTGTAAAAATTCTGCATAAGCTTCTGCAAAACGGTCTGCCAAAGCTTTTACCATTATCGCATTATAATCATCATTCGCTTTTTCGTATTCTTCTGCCAATTCATCTGTTCCAAAGCCCGTTGTTACACAGAAAGCTCCCATGTAATCGGTTTTTCCTGAACTTTGAGGAGCAATAAAATCGCTTAAAGCCAAATAATCTTTTCCTTTCGAACGTTGAGCCTGTTGTCTTAATGTCAAGAATTTTACTTTCTGTTCATCATTTTCATCAAAGATTAAAATATCATCCGTTTCATTAGAATTAGCTTTAAAAATTCCAAAGATAGCTTTTGCAGTTAGTAATTTTTCGTCTAAAATTCTTTTTAAAATAACCTGCGCATCTTTGAATAATTCTTTTGCCTGAGCTCCTACAACCTCATCATCAAAAATATTTGGATATTTTCCGTGAAGATCCCAACTTCTGAAAAACGGAGACCAGTCGATGAAAGGCAACAATTCTCTTAAGTCTTGATTTTCAAAAACGTGTATACCTAAGTTATTCGGTGTAAAGATTTCTTCGTTTTCCCAGTCGATCTTAAACTTATCTTTACGGGCATCTTCAATCGAAACATAATCTTTATCAACTTGTCTGTTCAGGAACTTTTCTCTAAAATCCGAATAGTCACTTTTCAAATCGCTTACATATTCTTTATTTCTGTCACCCAATAAAGAGCTCACCACATTTACCGCTCTTGAGGCATCATTAACGTGAACAACAGCATTTTTATATTTTAAATCGATTTTTACTGCAGTATGTGCTTTCGAAGTTGTTGCACCACCAATCAACAAAGGAAAATTAAGATTTTGACGTTCCAATTCTGATGCGATATAAACCATTTCATCCAAACTTGGTGTGATCAATCCACTTAAACCAATAACATCAACTTGATGTTCGATTGCAGCCTGAATAATTTTTTCGGCAGGAACCATTACTCCAAGATCGACAATTTCATAATTGTTACAACCCAAAACAACGCTCACAATATTTTTACCAATATCATGAACGTCACCTTTTACTGTTGCCATCAAAATTTTTCCATTTGCAGGTCTGGAACCGTCTTTTTCAGCTTCAATGTAAGGCTGCAAATAAGCAACTGCTCTTTTCATCACCCTCGCCGATTTTACCACTTGTGGAAGGAACATTTTTCCGCTTCCGAACAAATCTCCGACAACACCCATTCCTGTCATCAAATTGATTTCAATAACATGAAGTGGCTTTTCAGCCTGTTGTCTCGCTTCTTCCACATCTTCTTCTATAAAACGGTCGATTCCTTTTACCAAAGAATGCGTAATCCTTTCCTGTAAAGGTCTTGTTCGCCATTCAAGCTCTTCAACAACTTCTTTTTTAACAGACTTATGCTTTTCGGAATAATCCAGCAATCTTTCTGTCGCGTCTTCTCTTTTATCGAGAATTACATCTTCAACAAGCTCAAGAAGCTCTTTATTAATTTCATCATAAACCTCAAGCATCGCAGGATTTACAATTCCCATATTCATTCCTGCCTGAATTGCGTGATACAGGAAAACCGAGTGCATCGCTTCTCTTACGGTATCATTTCCACGGAACGAGAACGAAACATTACTTACACCTCCACTTACAGATGCATACGGAAGATTCTGGCGAACCCATCTTGTTGCTTCGATGAAGTCGATTGCATTTCTTCGGTGCTCATCCATTCCCGTTGCTACAGGGAAAATATTTAAATCGAAAATGATATCTTCAGCCGCAAATTTTACTTCATTTACCAATATATCATACGATCGTTTTGTGATTTCAAGTCTACGATCATATGTATCGGCTTGTCCTACCTCATCAAAAGCCATCACAATAACCGCTGCTCCGTATCTTTTGACGGCTTTTGCCTGTTTGATGAATTCTTCTTCTCCACCTTTTAAGCTGATTGAATTTACGACACATTTTCCTTGTGCAACCTGCAATCCAGCTTCTAAAATCTCCCATTTTGAGGAATCGATCATCAAAGGAATTCTGGAAATATCCGGTTCGGAAGCAATTAAATTTAAAAATTTAATCATCGAAGCTTTTCCGTCGATCAGTCCATCGTCGAAATTGACATCAAGAATCTGTGCTCCGCCTTCCACTTGGTGACGGGCAATATCAAGCGCTTCCCCGAATTTTTCCTCCTTTATTAATCTTAAAAATTTCTTTGACCCGGCAACGTTTGTCCTTTCACCAACGTTGATGAAGTTACTTTCCGGTGTAATAATCAAAGGCTCAAGCCCCGATAATCTTAAATATTTCATTAATTGTGTATTCTTCTAAATAAATTTATACCATTTAATTAAAGCTATATTCAGTGAAAATTTATACAAACTTTGCAACTTTTCTCGGTTCGTATTTTTCTACTAAATCAGCTATTGCTTTAATATGGTCGGGAGTTGTCCCGCAACAACCTCCGATAATATTGATCAATCCTTTTTCCACATATTCTTTGATCTGACTTGCCATATCTTCCGGTGTCTCATCATATTTTCCGAAAGCATTTGGAAGACCCGCATTCGGATAAGCCGAAACATGGAAATCTGAATTATGAGCCAAAGTTTCCAGATAAGGCGTCAATTGATTGGCTCCCAAAGCACAGTTAAAACCAACGCTTAGTAAATTTAAATGCGAGACAGAGATTAAAAACGCTTCCGCAGTTTGTCCGCTCAATGTTCTTCCTGAAGCATCGGTAATTGTTCCTGAAACCATAATAGGAATTTCGATTCCTCTTTCATCCTGAATTTCGTCAATGGCGAATAAGGCTGCTTTTGCATTCAGTGTATCGAAAATAGTTTCAACCAGTAAAATATCAGAACCTCCGTCTAATAAAGCTTCACATTGTTGTTTATAAGCAAAACGAAGTTCTTCAAAAGTTACTGCTCTATAACCAGGATCGTTAACATCCGGGCTTAAACTTGCCGTTCTGTTTGTTGGACCGATAGAACCCGCTACAAATCTTGGCTTGTCAGGATTTTGAGTAGTAAATTCCTCACAGACTTTTCTTGCGATTTTCGCAGACTCGTAGTTTAATTCATAAACAAGATCTTCCATGTGATAATCTGCCATCGCGATCGTTGTTCCGGAAAATGTATTCGTTTCCAAAATGTCTGCTCCTGCTTCCAAATATTTTCTGTGAACTTCTTCGATTGCATGAGGCTGCGTCAATGAAAGTAAGTCATTATTCCCTTTTACAGGATGTTCCCAATCTTTGAAACGTTCGCCACGATAGTCTTCTTCTTCAAATTTGTATCGTTGAAGCATTGTTCCCATTGCTCCGTCAAGAATTAAAATTCTTTCGGATAATGCTTTATATAATTGTTCTGAATTTTTCATTTTATTTATTTTTTCATCATTAAATTAATCTAATGCCTGTTTTAAATCTGCAATAATGTCCTCCACATTTTCCAAACCAACCGAGCAACGAACCAAACCAGCTGTAATTCCTACTTCGTTTCTTTCTTCGTCTGATAATTTGGAATGTGTTGTAGAAGCTGGATGCGTAACGATAGTTCTCGTATCACCAAGGTTTGCAGACAGCGAACACATTTTAATTTTATCTAAAAAATTTCTTCCGCCTTCAATTCCGCCTTTGATTTCGAATGCTACGATATTTCCTCCCAGTTTCATTTGCTTTTTTGCGACTTCATAACTTGGATGAGAAGAAAGGAAAGGATATTTCGTTAATTCTACATTTGGATGATTTTCTAAAAATTGGGCAACTTTTAAAGCATTTTCACAATGTTTTTCAACACGAATTGCTAAAGTTTCCAAACTTTTTGATAAAACCCAAGCGTTGAAAGGTGACATTGCAGGTCCCGTATTTCTAGCGAAAAGATAAATTTCACGAATCAAATCTTCTCTGCCGACCGCTACTCCGCCCAAAACACGACCTTGTCCGTCAATCAATTTTGTTGCTGAATGCACCACGACATCTGCTCCATATTTTATAGGCTGTTGTAAATAAGGTGTTGCGAAACAGTTATCTACAATGAAAATTAAGTTATGTTTTTTTGCAATCTGTCCGAAAAATTCTAAATCTAAAACCTCAATCGCTGGATTTGTAGGTGTTTCCAGATATAAAATTTTTGTATTAGGCTGAATATATTTTTCAACGTTTTCAGCATCTTCCGCTTTGAAATAAGTTGTTTCGATATTCCATTTTGGAAAATATTTTGTAAACAATGTGTGTGTCGAACCGAAAACCGACTGACAACTTACAATATGATCACCTGCATTTAACAGAGTTGCAAAAGTTGAATAAATTGCCGCCATTCCGGTTGCAAAAGCATATCCTGCTTCTGCACCTTCCATTTTTGCGATTTTATCTGTGAATTCTGTTACATTAGGATTTGAAAATCGGCTGTATAAATTTTTAGATTTTTCTTCTGCAAAACTCGCTCTCATATCTTCCGCATCCTGAAAAATAAAGCTGGATGTAAGATATAAAGGTGTAGAATGTTCGTCAAACTGTGTTCTTTCAGTTTGAGTTCTTATTGCAAAGGTTTCAAAATTTTCCATATAGTTTTAAAATGTAACAATGTATCAGTTTAGCAATGTTGTACTGAAATTCTTCACTTTGTTCAGAATGACAATGGTAATGAATATTGATAAACTGCTATATTATTAAATTGTTATATTAATATTATTATTTCGTTTCGCTTACTCTTAAAATATCTCCGAAAACACCTCTTGCAGTAACCTGAGCTCCGGCTCCGGCTCCCATAATTACAATTGGATTTTCTCCATAACTTTCAGTATAAATTTCAAAGATAGAATCCGATCCTTTTAATTGTCCTAAAGCTGAACTTGCAGGAACAGAAATCAATTTTACATCCAATTCACCTTTATCTTTTTGTAAATCTCCGTGTAAGTCTCCAACATATCTTAAAACATATCCCGGCTCCTTATTTTCTTTGATTTTTTGGTATTCTTCATCCAATTCTTCCAGCCTTGAAAGGAATTCAGGTTTAGAAACAGATAACAAACTTTCAGGTACAAGATTTTGAATATTAATATCACCAAATTCATTAATTAAATCTAATTCTCTCGCCAAAATCAACAACTTTCTCGCGACATCATTTCCAGATAAATCTTCTCTTGGATCCGGTTCTGTGTAGCCTTTTTCTAACGCTTCATTGATGATTGTTGAAAATTTATCGTCTCTTAAAGAAAAATTATTGAAAACGTAGCTCAATGTTCCAGAGAAAACACCTTTGATTCTTGTAATATTTTCTCCTGAAAGGTGCAATAATTTAATCGTGTCAATAAGCGGCAAACCTGCGCCAACATTAGTTTCGTATAAATAACGTCTGTTATTTTTGTTTAACGTATATCTTAGTTTACGGTATTCTTCGATCGGAAGCGTGTTGAAAATTTTGTTAGAAGAAACCAAGTCAAATCCATTTTCTGCCAATGCGTGATAATTATGAACAAAATCTTTGCTCGCAGTATTATCAACAACAATAAGATTTTCCAGTTGATTCTCTTTTGAGAATTTAATTAATTCATGAACATCAGAAGGACTTTCTGCCGTTAAAACCTCATCATTCCAATTGCTGTCGAAACCTTTTTTGTTGAAAGCTATTTTTCTTGAATTGGCAACTGCCACCACTTTAAGATCTATTTTTTTACGTCTTCTGATTTCTTCTGATGAGTGCAAAACCTGTTCGATCAAAGTCTTTCCAACATTTCCGTGACCGATAATTGCCAAATGAACCGTTTTTGGTTTTTTAGAAATTTCAGATTCGATGATGTTTTTTGCTTTTTCGTCCTGCGAAGAAGTCACAACAATATTGATACGTTTTTCACTTGCCACTTGATTTAAAAGCAATGGAAAAACATTATTTCTTGCTAATTCTGCCAAAACTTTGTTGAAATCTTCTGCAACAAAACCTATGACAGAAACATTATTTATACTGTAAATCTGAGAAACTTTCCCTGATTTTCTTTCTGCTTCAAACTCGTCAATCAGGCAATTTACTGCTTTTTCGGAATCAGCTTCCTGAACCAAAATTGATAATCCGTTTTCGATTGCCTGTTGAGAAATTACTCCAACACTGATTCTCGCTAAGGTAAGCGCTTTAAAAATTCGTCCGTCAATCCCGATTTCGCCTAAGAAATCTTCTCCTTCAAATTTGATGATTGATCTGTTTTTTAAAAATTTTATTTCGTTAGCATTAATCTTACTCATTTCTACAAAATATTTTTAATGATGTTATTTAATTGTTCGTATTCCATTAAGAAGGCGTCGTGCCCATGAATTGAGGTGATCTCGTGATAGAAAACATTCTCCTTTTTTTCTTTTAGCTTTTCAAAACACATTCGGATTTCAGAAGCTGGGAAGAATAAATCTGTATCAACGGAGATCATGTGCATTCGTGCATGAATCTTTTCCAATTGAGTTTCATCGACATTAATATTCATCAGCAAATGATTCATCAGCTTATAAGATTTTAAACTAAATCTTTCGTTTAAAGCATTTCCGTGATAAATCAGCCAATCTTCCGATTCTAATCTCTGTTTTTGTTGATTGTATTTATTTTGAAATCTATCATTTAATGATTCAGGCGTTCTGTAGCACAACATTGCATGAATTCTGGCTTTCTGTAATGGTTCATCATTTCCATTTAACAAATATTTCTGAACCAGACATTGTGCATGAAGCCAATCGTGGGTTTTAAAATCGCAGGCAATAGGAATGAAAATTTCAGCTAGTGTTGGATGTTGAACCAACATTTCCCAACCGATTCCGCCACCCAAAGAACCTCCAATAATGGCGTGTAAACTTTTAATATTTAAAACTTCAAGACCTTGTAAAAAGATATTCGCAATATCTGAAGGTGTGAAATCTTCATAATGATCAATTAAAAAATCATCATAGCCGTTTCCGGGAATATTGAAACACAGAACTGTATATTTTTCGGTATCGATCACCTGATTTTCGCCAATTAATTTTTTCCACCACCCTTTTTCACCGGAAACATCAGAATTTCCTGTTAAGGCATGATTTACTAAAATGATCGGAGCAGAAAACAAGTCTTTCCCGAAAAGCTGATAGCTCAACGAGATATTGTATTCCTTTTGGGAATTGGTTTGATACGAAAAATTAATATAGTTTAGTTCTGTTTTCAATTCTATTATTCTTTTTGATAATACAATTTGAAAATGCCACTAGAAATGGCTGAAAAGAACTTCAGTAAGTTATCTGTCCAAAATAAATTTGGTAGAACGTAGCACCTTCTTCGCTTTCGCAAAGGGTTGCTAAGGTTTCACAGGGTCTATCCCTCAACCTTTCTTGATAACATTTTCAATATGTGAATGATCGAATGGTGCAAAGATAGAACTTTTCTTTTAAATATTTATAAAAATTTAATTTAACACTGTAAACACTGACAAATAAAAGGTTTTTAAAGGAATATTAAATATAATTCAAATTTGATGAGTTGGAATTTTTTCTCAAAAAAACTAACTTCGTATTGAAAATGGTGAAATATGAGTGCCGAAAAACAAAGATTACAAGATAATAACTGGAAAAATTGGGGACCATATGTCAGCAACAGACAATGGGGAAATGTACGCGAAGACTACAGTTCAAACGGCGACGCGTGGAATTTCGCCAATCATAATAATGCAGAAAGCTATGCCTATCGATGGGGTGAAGAAGGAATCGCCGGGATCTCCGATGTGAAGCAACTTTTCTGTTTTGCTCTTTCGTTCTGGAACAAAAAAGATAAGATGGTGAAAGAGCGTTTCTTTGGATTAAGCAATCCACAGGGAAACCACGGAGAAGACATTAAAGAACTTTTCTATTACTTAGACAACACACCGACTCATAGTTATATGAAAATGGTGTACAAATATCCTATCAACGAATTCCCTTACGATAATATCCGTGCTGAAAATGCGAGAAGAAGCAAGAAAGAACCGGAATACGAAATTTTTGATACAGGAATTTTCGATAATGATGAATATTTTGATATTTTCATTGAATACGCAAAGGCAGATCATAATGATTTTTTAGTCCGCGTTACAGTTTGTAACAGAAGCCAGATTGATGCGCCGATTGTTGTTGCACCAACTGTTTGGTTCAGAAACAACTGGAAGTGGGGATACAATACTTACAAAGGTCAGACAAATGCTTCTTATGAAGGCTGTATCGATATTAATCATGACAGTATTTCGATAAAAAAGTTCTATTCCAGAAACATCAACGCGGAAAGTGTTTTCTGCGAAAATGAAACCAATAATCCTAAATTATATGGAGCACCTTATCCCGGAAATACATACTACAAAGACGGAATTAATGATTACATCACCTACGGAAGTAACACGGTAAATCCTGAAAAAAGAGGAACAAAGGCTTCATTTTTAATTGATGAAACAATTGGAGCACAACAGTCAAAAACCTTTGATTTCAGACTGTCGCCGAATGATCTGGACGAACCGTTTTATCATTTTGATGAAATTTTTAATGCAAGAATTAATGAAGCCAACAAATTTTATGATGAAATTCAGAATGATGTAACGAATGATGACGAAAAAAATGTGCAGAGACAGGCTTTTGCAGGGCTTCTTTGGAACAAACAATTTTATCATTACAATGTCGGAAAATGGCTGAAAGGTGATCCGAATTTTGAAGCTCCGAGAGATTTCAACAATTATGTAAGAAATACCGAGTGGAACCATATGCATAATAAAGACATCATTTCCATGCCTGATAAATGGGAATATCCTTGGTATGCGACGTGGGATTTGGCTTTCCATTGTGTCCCGTTTTCGATTATCGATGCAGATTTTGCTAAAGGGCAGCTTCTTTTGTTAACGAAAGAATGGTATATGCATCCAAACGGACAGCTTCCCGCGTACGAATGGAATCTGAGTGATGTAAATCCGCCTGTTCATGCGTGGTCGTGCTTTAGGGTTTTTAAAATTGATGAAAAGCAAAACGGCAAACCGGATCTTTTATTTTTAGAAAAAGTTTTTCAAAAATTGCTTCTGAATTTTACTTGGTGGGTTAACCGAAAAGATAAAAGCGGCAACAATATTTTTGGCGGAGGTTTCTTGGGACTTGATAACATCGGTGCGTTTGACCGAAATATGGAATTAAAAGACGGTCAACATCTTGAGCAAGCCGACGGAACAAGCTGGATGGCAATGTATGCCTTAAATATGATGCGAATTGCTATGGAACTGGCTCAATATTATCAGGTTTATGAAGATATGGCGATCAAGTTTTTTGAACATTATCTTTATATTGCTGAAGCGATGGAAAATCTGGGTGAAGGAACAAAAGGACTTTGGAATGAAGAGGACGGATTTTTCTACGATGTTTTACAGCTTGGAAATGGCGACAGTGTTTCATTGAAACTGAGAAGTATTGTCGGTTTGATTCCTATGTTTGCAGTAGAAATTGTAGATCATCATTTATTGGAAAAAATGCCCAATTTCCAGGCAAGAATGGAATGGGTTTTAAAGAATAAACCTGAACTGACAAAGCTTGTTTCGCACTGGGATGAAGAAGGTCACGGAAGAAAACATTTAATGAGTATTCTTCGTAAAAACAGACTGACAAAAGTTTTGACAAGAATGCTTGATGAAAAAGAGTTTTTAAGTCAATACGGAATTCGTGCCATGTCGAAAGTGTATGAGGAAAATCCGTTTAAATTTTCTGTTCACGGAACTGAAAATATTGTGTATTATACCCCTGCAGAAAGCGACAGCCGAATGTTTGGAGGAAACAGCAATTGGCGAGGTCCGATTTGGTTTCCAATTAACTTTTTAATTGTAGAAAGTCTGCAAAGATTCCATTTTTATTATGGAAACAGTCTGAAAGTTGAATTACCGACCGGAAGTGGAGACAAGAGAAATCTTGATGAAGTGGCACAAAATATCAGTGGAAGGTTATGCTCGATTTTCTTAAAAGATGAAAATGGAGAACGTGCTTTCAATGGTGGAAATGCAAAATTCAATTATGATGAAAATTTTAAAGATTACATTACATTTTTTGAATATTTCCACGGAGATAATGGCAGCGGAATCGGAGCATCACATCAAACGGGCTGGACTGCGACAGTCGCGAAACTGATGAAACCAAGATTAACGATATAGTTTTTAAAGCCTCTTTTTTCAAGAGGCTTTTTTATTTTTTGCACTTGAATTTTATCTTATTTCAAATAATAGCGAAGTATTAATTATTTGATTATCTTTGCAAAAACAACACAAAATATGAAAGCAAAAACACCTTGTTTTCCTGACTTCCACATCAGGAATCCTCAAATTTCCAACGACTTACAGCTATTATTCAGAAAACTTTTCGCATAATTAATTTTAAATGAGATTTTAATTATTCTCATCAAATTTTCCTGCGAAAAAATCAAAAAAATACACAACAAATTTATAATGAAAACTAAATTATTTTATCTTATTTCGTTTCTAATGCTCAGCATGGGAATGAAGGCGCAAAATATTAGCATTCCGGATGCTAATTTTAAAGCAAAATTACTTTCCTCTTCATCGAGTAATACTATTGCTAAAGATATTAACGGAAATTATTTTAAAATTGACGCAAATGGAGACGGTGAAATACAACAAAGTGAAGCCAACAATGTAAGTGCATTAGAAATTATTAACCCCAATAATACCAATCCCATCCAAAATTATCTGGGAATAGTATCTTTCGGCAATATCAAAAAGATAAAAATAGATTATTATTCTGCTCCAGATAACAATCTAAATTTATCAAACTTAAACTACTTAGAAGATCTAGATATTGCATTTCAGACAGCTTCCAGTTTTAATCCCGGAATATTATCTGTAAATAATTGCTTAAATCTTAAGAATCTTCATGTAAATGTCATTACTCTTCAAAATCTTACGAATACACCCTCTGTAAAAAATGTTGATATTTTCGTTAATACATTTGGAAATGTGCAAAATATCCTTAGTGATTTAGGAAATCTAAATAATCTTGAGAAAATAAGATTATATACATCGGGAACATTTAATATGGGAACACCAACTGGGATTTTAAATCTTAGTTATCATCCATTTTTAAAAGAAGTTGACATAGATTATCTTAAAATAAGTGAATTAAATCTAAGCCATTGCAATTTACTCGATACAGTAGATATAAATATGGGATACACCCCTCCTAACGTAAATCCTAATTACTTTGGAAGTTTAAATGTCGATTATTGTCCTTCCTTAACAGCTATTAATCTTGCAGGAGACTCAAATGTTACAGCCTTAAGTGCTAATAATTGTACCAATCTGCAAAGTATTCACTGCGAATCGGAGTTTCTTGGAAATTTTAACGCCAATAATTGCTCTTTACTTAATGAAATACAGCTTACATCTTTAGGTTCTTCCAGCCCATTTCAAATAGTAAACTGTCCGAGTTTGAAAAAAATCAGTATCGATCAATACGAAAATGATACTTTTGATGCAACGAATGCAGTGAATTTGGAACACCTTTATTTAGGTTCTTCATGGTATTATCCGGGTTATAATACAAATTTTTTCGGAGCGCTTCAAAATCTTACGATTTCCAATAATTTAAAGCTTAAAACTTTAGGTTTACGCAATCATCCATTAACACAATTAAACATCAACGGGCTTCCAAAGCTGGAAAGTGTATCTCTAGAACTTGCTTACAGTTCAGGGACAACCTATACTCCACAGCCGAATTTCGCTACTGAATTTCTGCAGTCTATCAACATACAAAACTGTCCTTTACTTACAAGTGTTACTTTTCCGGGGCAAAAAGGTTTAAAGAATATTACGATTAAAAATTGTGGAAGTCTTACAAATTTAGAACATTCAAACTCAGGGACGGCTTATCCTGAATTTGGAGAATTGAAAACTGTAGATATACAAGATTGTGCTGCTTTATCTTCTCTAAATTTCAGCTATAATCAAATGAATGATTTTAAACTTAAAAATACAGGCGCAACCACTATGGATATAAGTCACAATGAGCTTACAAATTTTGAATTGGTAAATAATAACAATTTGGCTACAATTTTAGCTTCAAAAAATAAATTTGCAAGCTTAAATTTCTCTACTTTACCTAATAATCTCCAGACACTAGACAGTTCTTTCAATCTAATCACTTCTGTTGCAGGAACTTCTTCATCTATAAAAACTCTGGACATATCCAATAATAATCTCACCGGTTTTAATATACATAATCTTTCGAACTTAGAAACTATAACTATGGGAAGAAATAAAATCCTTGACGTAGATTTTTCCGGGCATACAAAGATTAAAACAATTTATGAATTTGATTACAGTAATTATTTTGGTAATCCAGGTTTCACAAATCCTCCTACATTCACAAAAACTTTTAATGTAAATAATTGTACAAACCTAGAAACTGTCATTCTGGAATCTTCTTCTTTAGAAAAAGTTTTTGCCAAAAATGGACTTAACGAAGGGATATATTTTCAGATGGGAAGTTATCCAAACCTTCAATATATTTGTTGTGATGCTTCTCAAATTGCAGACTTACAAGCTTCCCTTGCTATGGATGGTATCATTTGTAATGTGAATGATTATTGTAATTTTATTCCTGGAGGAGATCACAATACGATTACAGGAACCGTAAGATTCGATGAAAACAATAATGGCTGCGATACAAATGACGAGGTTTTCGAACATTTAAAACTAAAAATCAGTAACGGAACAACGACTTCAGAAACTTTTGTGAAAAGTAACGGAGAGTACAATTTATATAATAATCAGGCAGGAAATTATACCGTGACAGCAGAACCCGAAAACGCTTCATTATTTACCATCACACCTTCTACATTTACAACGAATTTTACGAATAACAACAATAATATTTTCACTCAGAATATTTGTGTTACAAAAAACGGAAATGCAAAAGATTTAGAAATTGTAATTGCTCCGGTTATTAATGCAAGACCTGGTTTTGATGCCGTTTATAAATTAATTTGGAGAAATAAGGGAAATACAACTCTTTCTGGTTCGGCTGTTCTTACATTTGACAATTCCAGAATGAGTTTTGTTTCTTCAACTTTGCCATCGACTGTTTCAGGAAATCAGGTTACTTTCAATTTTAATAATTTGAAGCCTTATGCAAACTCTTCATCTGAAATTAAATTTACAATTAATCCGCCAACACATCCTTCATATCCTGTGAACAACGGAGATATTCTGAATTTTACAGCGAATATAACGCCACTTTCAGGAGATCTAAATCCTGATGACAATTCATTTAATTATAAAGAAACCGTAGTTGGTTCATACGATCCGAATGACATAACATGTCTTGAAGGAAACCAAATTCCTGTTGCGATGGTAGGAAAAGATCTTCATTATATCGTTAATTTTGAAAATACAGGAACTGCTTCTGCTGTAAATATTGTAGTAGAAATGGAAATCAATCCTGATGATTTTGATATTAATACTTTACAATTACAAAACACTTCACACAATACTTATACGAAAATCACAGGAAATAAGGTAGAATTTATGATGAAAGATATTAATCTTGCCGCACTAGCTCACGGAAATGTTGCACTGAAGATCAAATCTAAAAACAATCTCGTTTCTGCTGATACTGTGATGAATAAAGCGAATATTTATTTCGATTACAATTATCCAGTTGAAACTAATGAAGCAGTTACTAATATTGGAAGTGTTACTTTATCAGCTTCAGATATTATCAAAGGAAAAGATACTGTAAACGTGTATCCAAATCCTACAAAAGGAGATGTAAATATTAAAGCAGATTCAAAAATAAATTCTGTTGAGGTTTATGATGCACAGGGAAGAATTATCCAAAAACAAAATTTGAATTCTCAGGAAGCGAAAATTTCCATTCATAATAACTCTTCAGGAATCTATATTTTAAAAATTAAAACTGAAAAAGAAAACATCACTAAAAAAGTAATTAAAAACTAAATAATTGTTGATTTTAATTAAATCCTCTTTCTATCTGAAAGGGGATTATTTTATTATTTATGACATACTATTTGTTATTTCAATAATATGTGAATCAATTATAGTTAAAATCTATTTTCCAATGAGAGAAAAGTAATTTTTATCTAATAATCGTAAAAATTCTATATTAATTTTCTTTTTATATTAAATTATAAATAACAAATTACCTATATTAGCATCACAAAAAATAAAAGTATTTATGAAAAGAAAACTATTCCCTTTTGCCGGATTGGTACTATCCAGCATGTTTACTACTCAGATTTACGCTCAGGATTATCAGCCGCTGCTTGTACAAAGTGGCTTTAATGCAGATGTGATTGCAAATGGAGTAGGATCATCTGCTTCTTCAACCAATAATGATGTTGATGGAGTGAGTTATGCATTCGTTTCAAGAGATTTTCAATTGACTGCAGCGAGTCCTGCACTTACTTACGGACTTCCTGTAAACGGGATTATAAATTCTGTGGTAGGATCAACTTCGGGACTGTCTTATCAAATGGCGTCTTATAGCTCAAATAATTCATTGAGGCTGCAAAATACAAATGACAATGGTACTTTACTTTTCTCTAATCCCCTTTCTGCAAGCACTGTATATATGTTAGCAACTGGAGGAAGTGGAGATTGTACAGTAAATGTAGATGTGAATTTCACGGATAATACTTCACAGACTTTTACCGGAATTGGTATTACAGACTGGTATTACGGAAGTAATTATGCTATTCAGGGAATCGGAAGAATTAATATCACTAATGACAATTTAGAGTCTGGTTACGGAACAGATCCGAGATTATATCAAATTCCTTTAATCATCAATCCAACAAACCTTTCCAGAACCATAAAAAGTGTAACAGTTACCAAATCAGGAACAGGAGGAATTCCAAATATTTTTGCTTTTGCAGCTGATGCTTATAATCCTTGTGGCGCTCCGACCAATATCACCGCAACAACCACAATGAATAACGCAACATTAAGCTGGGCAGTTCCAGCGAGTGGCGCACCATCTTCAGGATATCAATATTATTACAGCACATCTCCTACTCCGCCAACAGCAACGACCACACCTTCAGGAGTTGTACCATCAGGAAATTCGGTTACTTTAAATAGTTTAACAACAGGACAAACATATTATTTCTGGGTAAGATCTTCTTGCGGAAGTTCATCTTACAGTTTCTGGAAAATGAAACAATTCGCTCCGGGGCAAATTTCTACTACCTATACAATCGGAGATATTAACACAGAATATAATTTTGGCCCGGATACTTCTACAAGTACAAACTGTGCCGGAACGGTTTCTGTAAATGTTCCTGCAGGTTATAAAATAGTATCAACAGACGTTTCTTATACGATGACTACCGCAAGCAACGGATGGATGTCTGAACAAAGAAGTTTATTGGTATGTTCTACAAACGGAACAGCTGAAAGTTCGGTAAATTCGGGAGCCGGGCAAAACGGTGGAACATTCTCATATAACAGAACAGGGCTTACAATAGCAAATAATCTTACAGGCACCGTAAATTTCGACCTTAGAGCATGGAGAACTTATGGAGGATCAGATTGTAGCACGGATTACAATAAAGTTGACAATGGAACTTTTACCGTGACAATTACCGTTCAGCCTCTTGCTTTAGCGACAAGCGAAGTAAACGCCAAAGAAAAGGAAAGAATTGCTTATCCGAATCCATTTATTGATACATTATACATAGAAAAAGCGGAAAATGTAAACAAAGCTGTGATTACAGATCCTTCCGGAATTGTGGTGAAAACGGCGGAAAATCCATCTTCCTCATTATTCTTAGGAGGAATAAAATCCGGAATGTATATTTTAACATTAACAATGAAAGACGGTTCTGTAAAGAGCATGAAAACGATCAAAAAATAATTTACACACACATTCATACTGAAAAACCCGGTTGGAAATTAATTTCCGACCGGGTTTTGTTTTATTTAAATTAAAAATTAAGCCGTAACGATATCTCCGTTTACATAAACTTCGTATCCGATCTCAACATTAGGTTCCAGTGTTTTAGAAACAGAACAATATTTTTCGAAAGATAATTGTGCTGCCTTTTGAGCTTTTTTAGGATCAATATTTCCTTCTAAAAAGAATTTCACTTTAATTGATTTAAAAGGCTTTGCATCATCCACAGGAATTCTTTCGCCTTCTACTTCTGCTTTAAAATCTGTAATTTCCTGTCTTTGCTTTTTCAAAATAGAAACCACATCAATTCCGCTGCAACCTGCGACCGCCATTAAAACGCTTTCCATAGGAGAAACGCCTTTTGCGCCGGGTTGTGTCGTATTATCTAAAAGAATTGAATTGCCTTGAGAATTTGTGGCTTCAAACAAAAAATCGTCGTTGATTCTGTTAAGTGTTATTTTCATTTTTTTTAAATTATATTAAAGATGCTTCGACAAGCTCAGCATGACAAATCTAATACTAACAGTTTCTAGACAGCAAATTTTTAGTAATATCATACTGACGTTCTTGAAGCATTATTTTCTAAGTGTTAATCTTACACAAAATTACAAAATCCCTCTCGCTTTTATCTCCAGATATTTATTGATAACGTCGATATTTAAATTCTCCGGCAAAGTATAAACCGTATAAATTCCGTATTTACGGAGTTCTTGAATGATTAATTTTTTTTCAAACTCAAATTTTTCGGCAATAATTTCGTCATAAATTTCCTGTGTGCTTTCCGGGTTTTTATGAATCAACGTCTGCAATTCTGAATTTTTAAAGAAAACAACGACCAATAAATGATTTTTAGCAATTCCGCGAAGATATTTTAACTGACGATTTAATCCATCAAGCGTTTCAAAATTGGTGAATAGTAATATTAAACTTCTTTGATTTAATGAATACTTTAAGTCTTGATACAATCTATTAAAATCACTTTCAAAAAAGTCTGTTTTAATATTATAAAGTGCTTCCGATATTTTTCTTAACTGCCCAGATTTATTCTCTGCAGCAATTTTATTCTCCGTTTTCTTTGAAAAAGTCATCATTCCTGCGCGATCACCTTTTTTCAAAATAATGTGTGACAAAGCCATCGTTGCATTGATCGAATAATCCAACAGACTCAATCCTTTGAAAGGCATTTTCATCGTTCTGCCTTTATCAATCAACATAAAAATTCGTTGTGATTTTTCATCCTGAAACTGGTTGACCATCAAACGGTTTGTCTTTGAAGTCGCTTTCCAGTTGATCGTTCTGATATCGTCTCCGGGAACATATTCTTTGATTTGCTCAAATTCTATTGTATGTCCCAGCTTTCTGATTTTTTTAATTCCGCCTAATAAAAATTCGCTTTGCAAAGCCATCAATTCATATTTTCTTAAATGAATAAATGACGGATAAGCCGGTAAATTCGCATCTTTTTGAAAACTAAACCTTTTTGAAACAAATCCTAAAGGTGAAGAAACATAGATATTTAAACTTCCAAAATTATATTCTCCCCTTTCTTTCGGTTCTAAAATATATTGAAAAAAGGTATTTTTTCCAGACTCGATCTGTTTTTCAATCAGAAAATCTCTCTTTTGAAACTGAAACGGAATTTCATCGATTACTTTAACATTAATTTTAAAACCGTAATTATTTTTAATATCAATTTTCACGGGATTTTCATCACCGTTTGACAATTTTTCAGGTAAAATTCTCTGCGCTAAAATCCCATCCTTCTGATTAAAAACAAAAAGATAATCCACCATCGCTGCCAAGAAACACAATACTAAAACAATGTGAGCAACATTCGTCAAAAACGGAAAGAAAAATGCAAAAACATACAATGCCCCCACTGCGATGAGTGCGAAGAAAAAACGTGTATTGATGTAAAGGTTTTTCATTTCTTTTTAAGGTTGCGGATTTTAGGTTTTAGGTTGCAGTTCGTGGCTGTCAAAAAGTTTTTATTTTAAAGAATTAATTAAACCATTTAGCATTTTTGAAATTTCAATTATATTCTTGTTTAGTTTTAAATAGTTTGTTTCATCTAAAAAGTGAAGATTTCTTGAAATAATTAATTGCGTTTCAACTTCGGCACAGCTTCCTCTTGAAATTCTCAAAAACTGTAAATAATCTAGTTTGCTTCTCCTAGAATTTCCTTCCGCAATATTCGATGGAATCGAAACTGAAGCTCTTCTAATTTGAGATTTCAACCCAAAAGTTTCATCTTTAGGAAATGTTTCAGTTGTTCTGTAAATTTCAGTTACAAAATCAATAGATTTTTGCCAAACTAGAAGCTCTTTAAAATTAGCCATACATGAAATTTTTAACGTTGAATTGCAAACTACAATCTGCAACCTTCTACCTGCAACCTATCTTGGAATCCCTATTCCTTCTAAAATTTGTCTGATAATTTCGTCTGCTGTTAAACCTTCCATTTCCCTTTCCGGCGAAACAATTACTCTGTGTCTTAAGACGGCATAACTTGCTTCTTTGATGTCTTCCGGTGTTACAAAATCCCTTCCTCTTAATGCTGCAAAAGATTTTGATGCCGTTAATAAAGCCAGACTCGCTCTTGGGGAAGCTCCTAAATATAAGAATTGGTTTTCTCTTGTATTAACAATAATTTTTCCAATGTATTCCATCAATTGAGCCTCAACAATGATTTCTTTTACCAAATGTTGATAACTTTTTAATTGTTGAGAAGTAATCACTTTATTGACAACTTCGGTCTTATCTTCTTTTTTGCTTTCGTGCTGGTTTTTGATGATCGCAATTTCCTGTTCCAAATTTGGATAACCTACATTTATTTTGAATAAAAAACGGTCAAGTTGCGCTTCGGGAAGTCTGTAAGTTCCTTCATGCTCAATTGGGTTTTGAGTTGCCACCACCAGAAAAGGTTCCTCCATAATATAGCGTGTTCCGTCCATCGTGATCTGTCGTTCTTCCATTACTTCGAATAATGCAGCCTGAGTTTTTGCAGGAGATCTGTTGATTTCATCAATTAAAATAAAATTAGAGAAGATCGGACCTTTTTTAAATTCAAATTCAGAGTTTTTCATGCTGAAAATTGACGTTCCTAAAATATCAGAAGGCATTAAATCCGGCGTAAACTGAATTCTGCTGAATCCTACATCAATTGTTTTTGCCAGTAATTTCGCTGTAATCGTTTTTGCAACTCCCGGAACACCTTCGATCAAAACGTGACCGTTTGACAAAAGTGCTGCCAAAAGATGTTCAACCATATTTTCCTGTCCTACAATTACTTTTGCAATTTCAGATTTTACTTTCTCTAAACTTGTGCGAAGTTCAATCATCTCGATTCTCGACTGAAACTGATCTTCTTTTTTATCAAGATTAATAGAACTTTGGGATTCTATATTTTGGTTTTCAAGGTTTTCCATATTGTTTTAATTTAACAATTTAGCAACGTAGCAGTTTACCCGTTGGAAAGATTGCTACATTGTTATATTTTTAGATCGTTACATTTTAAATTATTTGATCAAGCAATTTATTCATTTTTGCCAAATCTTCTTTCATTACATGAGCGTAAGGATTTTGGGCTTTTTTAATAAAAACGACAGCTTCGGTGATCATTTCCATTGGCTTTCCGGTTTTTAGCTGAAGTTTCTTCTCAAATTCTTCATCCAGATTTTGAGTATCAATTAAAAGATCCATTCTTACTTTATTCAGGAAATATTGGGCTTTTTTCGCCATCATATCATGAAAATCCCCTTCCTGCAAATACAAATTTCCGATACTTTTCACAAATTCTACCGATGTATTTTTCAAAGGATCAATTATCGGGACAATTCTCTGTTTTCTTTTTGCATTAAAGAAAATAAACAAAACCAATCCCCCCAAAAGAATCCACCAAGCGTATTTCAGGGCAGGATTTGAAAGAATAAATCGTAAGAAAAACTGGGAAGCTTTCGAATTGCTTTCATCAAACCACAACGTTTCTTTATCATCAAGATACGAAAAAACATCTTGCGCATATTTTACATTTCCTTTCTTTAAAAGGTAATAATTTGTAATAAAAAGCGGCTCGGAATGAACATAAAAATGTCCTTTGCCGAAATTTACCTTTATAAAATTCGCCTGATCGGAATTATTTTTCTCAACAGTTTTCCCTAGAACTTCTACACCCGGTTTGATAAAAGTAAACCCTCTTCCTGAAGGAAATTTATCCAAATGAATAAAATCGTTCTGATATTTTATATCCGTCAGTTTTAAAACATTTTCGTCTTCAAAAGAAAGTTTAGAATCGTAATAACCGATACTGTCTGAAACTTCTTTCGGAATTTCACTCACGATCAGCATCGCATCTGAGCCTTCGGAAACCTGATCCAAAATCTTGTTCCAGGATTCACTGTCAACTTCATGTTCTATTACCAGAATATTGTGCGGTTTCTTTTTATTTTCGCTGTAATAATCATAAGGTGTCTGGTTGATTTTTTTAATTTTATTTTTAAAAAGATCTTTGACCTCATTATTAAAAATAAACAATCCGAACGGTGATTTCTGATACGTTTTGAAATTTTTCCACCAATCCGTACTTTCCGTTTTATTCACTTCAAACAACGCCAGAATCACCATCACGACGATGAAAATTACAGCATATATTTTGAAAGTTTTGTTCATGATAAAAGTTTAATTACGGTTTAAATGATTGATACTGGTTTTTAAATTTCAGATAATTTTCCTCATCAATATTGAATTCTCCATACCAAACATAGTCGAAAATATAAGAAAGATCATAAAACTGATTCTTCAAATTCGGAGCCTTCAATTCGGCAAGATAATCTTTATTTGTTTTTTCGGGATTCCATGCAATTAATTTTTTATCACTTAATTTTTTAAGGATAAATAAAAACTGATAACGAACCGCAGAACGGAAATCGCCTGATTTTTCAAATTTTAAAATACTTTCAGGAAAATTGATCTCATGAATATTTTCATACAGATCTTCGTCCCGGATCTCGACTTTTCTATTTTTCTTTCCGAAGAAAGAAATCCCACCATTTCCAATTAAATATTTAATGATAACATAAAGCAGAAATCCAACAAGAAGAATAGCAAAAATACGCAGTAAAACGCCTGCAAAATTCCCTGTTTTTGTAAATACCGTTTGGCCCAAAATACTGTCAAAAAACTCTCCGATTTTTTCCATTAGCTTTTCCCAGAAAGACATTCTCGGCTTTATGGTGGTATAATCGAATTCTTTACCTTTATATCTTGAAGGAATATTTTCTTTAAAGTTTTTCGGATAAACCTGATTTTCACTCACAGGTTTTTCTATTAAAACAGAATCTGCACGAAGCATATTTTTATAATGCCCCGTGTCCATGGAATCTACATACACTTCCGAGATCGGCGGTGGCGGATCTTCCTCCGTTTGCGCATGCGTAAATCCAACAGAGATAAAAATTAATAAAAAAAGAAGAATTTTATTCATTAATACCAATAGTTTCTATTTCTGCTAATCCTACTTTCTGATGAAGATCTGTACGGCTGTCGTAATACATGAGTCCCGAATTGACATACAATAAATTCATCAATATCATGGAAACTATTGCCGATATTATAGAAACCACAAAGAAAATGATCCCCATAGTTCCTGTAAAAGGATTTTGCTCAAAATTTGCATCCGGAGTTGTTGTAAATATTGATCCATAAAAAAACAATCTTGGAACAAAAGAGAATATCAGACTGATTACATAATAAATGATGCCCAGAATGATAGCCGTTCCCCAATATTTCCAATATGGCGAACTTTCTCTCCCATTTGGATAAGAAAACTGGGATCTTATCGCATAACTTAAACTTCCGAAGAAACCACGGTTGCTATCAAAATAATCGTAGGTAAGAAAAGTTATGACATTAAATAATGTTGGGAGAACAAATAAGATCAATACAAAACCAATTAAGACAATCATTAATGCACCGGAAATACCTATTAAAAATATCGATCCGGGTACAACAAGAAATATAATTCCCAGGTACAATTTGAAAATCTTTCCTGCATTGGTTTTGAAATCACTGATAATTTCATCTGTTTTTATATGCAGACTTCCTTTGGAAACTCTTTTTACATAAAAGACAGGAAACAGAAAATTTATAGTTACCAAAGCCGAATAAAGTAGAAATATCAGTATTCCCATAACAATAAACAGCCCAAGATTATCTTCAAAATATTGTTCGAAGTAGCCTACATTTCCATTTAAATTTGAGCCTGATAATTTTCCAAAAAAATCGCGAAAGCCAATAAATCCGATAACTCCAAGCAAAATCAGTAAAAGCCCATTAATTAAAATATAGCTTTTAAAATAATTTTTACCGTAAAGTTTAAAAAAATTAAAACTATCACTTATAAAAGTTCCAAAATCTCTCTTTTTATAAAATTGCATCATTGATTTGGTTATTAATTTTTTTGTTGACAATGGAAGGATACACGAAATAATAAAATCCAATCACCACTAAGGATCCGAAGATTATAATTAAGTTTAAAAACAAAGGCATTTTCAAAGCATGTCTCGTTACATATCCTTCAATAATTCCTGCACAAATTGTGAATGGAACCGTGCTTAAAAATATTTTAAATGAATCTTTAAATCCGTTTTTAAAAGAATTAAATCGAGATAAAGTTCTTGGAAACAAAATCGAAGCTCCTAAAATCAAACCACACATCGCTTCTACGACCATCGCAAAAATTTCGAAAACTCCGTGAAGCCAAATCCCTCTCGCGCTGTCCTGCAAAGCCCCGTAATCGTAGAAAAAATATTGAAAAGAGCCCAACATTACACTGTTTGAAAGCAATGCATACAAAGTTCCCACTCCGCCGAAAATACCGTAAATATAAAGCTTCGCCCCAACTCCGATGTTATTAAAAATAATACCAATCGTACTTCCCCAGGTTGAACCACTCTGATAAACTCCGACTGCATTTCCAGCTTTGATATTTTCTATCGTTTGATTTACGTAATCTTCGCCCAGAATAATATTCGCGAAGTTTTTATCATAAATCGCAGAAAGCAACCCAATTAAAGTAAACAAAGTAAAAAACAAAAAAGCATAGCCCAAATATCTTCGGTACTGATAAACCAACAAAGGAACCTCTGTTTTGAAGAAATACAAAAATCTGTTTTCTTCTACTCTTTTTGTTTTATAAATTTTTTGAAAAATCTGAGACGACAGATGGTTCAAATAAACCGTCGTATTACTTTTCGGGTAATACGTCTGTGCAAAAGAAAGGTCATTGACAAGGTTGATATACAGCGAAGACAGGTCATCAGGATTTTTTTTAATTTTCCCTTGAATAACCTGTTCGATTCCCAACCATTTTTCTTTATTTTGTTTAATGAAATAAACTTCTCTCATATTGTAAGGCTAAAATAATAAAAATTATGTCTCAAATTGCCATTAATACTTCACAAAATGTAAATATTAATTTCAATACCGCCGGTGTTGGAGAAAGGATGCTTGCCTTTATGCTAGACCTTTTGATCAAGGTAGCTTACGGCTTTTGCATTTTTTATCTTTTTTTCAATATTCTGGATTTGGGGCATTTATTAGATGAGCTTGATAGCTGGTCTACACGCGCAGTCTATATCATTCTTCTCTTTCCTACTTTTATTTATCCCTTGGTTTTAGAAAGCCTTATGGAAGGGCAAACTCCGGGCAAAAAAATAATGAAAATCCGTGTGGTAAAGATCGACGGTTATCAGGCGGGATTTGGAGATTATATGATTCGCTGGGTATTTAGAATTATCGATACTACTTTTCTGGGCATAATTGGTTTGATCTCTATGATTGTTTCCAAGAACAACCAACGGTTGGGAGATATTGCTTCAGGAACGGCGGTGATTTCTTTGAAGAATAATATCAATATTTCTCACACTATTTTAGAACACATTAAAGACGATTACATTCCAACTTTTCCACAGGTAATTGGCTTAAGTGATAATGATATGAGAATTATTAAAGATAATTACATAAAAGCAATCCGAGTGGACGACCGACAAATTATCAGCAAACTTTCGGATAAAATTAAAAACATTTTGAAACTTGAAGTTGATCCTACGAAAATGACGGAACGACAGTTTATTGGAATTGTGATTAAGGATTATAATTATTACACAGGAAAGGAAAATTAATGATCTTTTTTACATTGTTCTGAAAAGAATGTCTTCTTCGACCGGCGAAGAATGTATTTCTCGCTCAGCGAAGGGTGTCTTCTTAGGTCGGAGAAGAGTGTCTTCTTAGTACGACACAGGCAATAATTTTCTATCCCAAAGAAATATTGATTAAAACAAACTCCTCTCAACGATTTTGAGAGGAGTAGTTTATTTATATCATCCTAAAATGACGTGTAAAGAAAAATTGGACGATCATGGCTAAAACGAGTAATATTATATGTAATTTTTTAAATTCCAACCTGTTGTATTGTATTATATAAAAAAATATTACGTTGATAATAGTCGTAAACAGTATCGTCAGATGATAAATGTTTTCAGCCTCTGAAATATCAAAATTATAAGCACAACGGCGGAGCGTTTTCATTAATTGTTGCCTTCGATATCTAATTGTGGAGATTCTTTTATTCTTTTTTGATTAACTTGCTCCATTCTTCTTTTTTCGTTGGGATCTTCGAAAACAATTCCATTGATATTAGATAAAGCATTGTATTTCGCTTGCTTAGCTTTCTGTTTAGTAAAGTTCTTATAACTTTTATCTTTTGGAAGATCAATCTGTTTAACCTTCTTTTTAAATTGCGTTAATGTTAAATAATATTCCCCTTTCTCATCATACATATTGACAATTATACCGGGAAGTCCACAAAATTTATACGGACCAAAATTTAGTGGCAAATCTTCTGTATACCAAGCAATCCATTTTCTTCCATAGGCTGTTGTAATAGCTTTCCTTGTTTTATAACCAGCATATACTTTTGTATCTTTATAAATTGTCCATTTTAAATTTATTGGCTCAGTGTATTTAAGCTTTGCATCTTTTACTTTTTCGTACACCGTAAAAATATTATTTTTTCTTACAACCTCTTCTCCGAGTGCAGTATCATAGGGAATAGAAGACATTACATCATCATTTGAAATCTTTCCTCGCTTAGACAGGGAATCCAAAACATATTGATTTGCACTTCTATAATAACTTGTATTTTCTTTAGTATTTATAAAAAGTAAAAATTGTTCAGAATTTTTCTTTTTAAATATAGGATATTCAACATTATATGAAGCAGCAAAATCTGTTTTTAACACTTGTTGAGAAAATAATAACTGAAATAAAAATAAAGGAAGTAATATTGTGAAATTTTTCATTTAAATAGCTTATTGATAAATAAAAAAGTAAAGGAGAATTTTTCTCCTTTACTTGATTTTCTTAAAGAGTAACAGTTACAGAGCTTGGATAAACTCCACAAACATCATAATTAGTTAATCTTACAAAGTCTTTTAGATCATTTATTCCGACGTTGTCTGCCGTAGTAAGACTTACTGTTTTTCCGCAAGATGTACGAACCGACCAAGTTTTTGCAAATGTTACTACTGACACTAAAAGCATTGACGCTAATAATAATTTTTTCATCTGTTTATTTTATTTGTTTAACAATTCAAAACTAAAAATTAAACCTGATGAAATAAAATTTTCTTTTTGCGATTTCATTGCGATTTTTCGCAAAAAAATTATCTTTACATTAAACTTTGCAGAAATGGAAAAAACAAAACTTATAGAAACCCGTAAAAGAAAGAACATCAGTCAGGAAAAAATGGCGGATATTCTTTGTATAGATGTTTCCAACTATAACAGAAGGGAAAAAGGGACGGCAAAAATTTCTTTGCAGGAATGGCAGAAAATTGCTGAAACATTGGATGTATCCTTAGGAGATATTTATGAAGCTGATGAAAATATGGTTTTCATTTTTAATGATAATGAACATGCAACAGGAAATATTGTGAATAACAATAATTACAATATTCCACTTTCATTATGGGAATCTCAGAAAAAATACATAGAAAAATTAGAAGCAGAGATTGAAGACCTTAAAGCAAAAATTGCAGAAAAATAAAACCTTCGCGGTGTGGTTTTTGTATTTTTACTTTTAGTTAAAACTTAAGTTATGAGATTTGAAAACAATAAATCAGGAAACGGCGGAGTTATTACATTAAATAACGAAATCAAAGAAATCGGAAGATTAACTTACACTATTTTTCCTGAAGAAAATAAATACATTATCTCGTTTGTATTGGTTCATCCTGAATTTGAAGGAAGAGGAATGGGAAAATATTTAGTTGAAGAAGCCATTAAATTTGCACGGGAAAACAACTGGAAAGTATATCCCCACTGTTCTTACGCAAGAGCTGTAATGACAAGAATGAATGATGTTGATGATATTTTCTTACAACGTTAACACTTCATTTACCAGAATATCTTCAATATTATCCGGATAATTCACCTTTAAATGTTGATTGGAAGCAACCCAATTTTGAATTTCTTCTAATTTTAAAACTTTAGAATTTGGAATTCCCATTTTGTCTAAAGCACAAGCATTACATTCCTGTTCATATTGATTGTGAATAGGAATTACGAATAATTTTTTATCCATAAAAAGAGCTTCAGCAGGACTTTCAAAACCTGCGTTACAAAGAATTCCGTCACAGTTTTCAAAAGATTTCAAATACTGAATTTCATCAATCGGAAAAACCTCAACATTATTTTCTTTAAACTGAAGTTTAGAATATTTAGAGAAAATTTTCCATTCAACTGGAATCTGCTTTAAAACTTTAATAATATTCTCGTCCGAAAAACTTGGAAGATAAACCAAATAAAAACCTTTTTTATCAGGATTAAGATGCCTGATCTTTCTTCTAATAACTGGTTTTTTTATCTGCGGATGATAATTTTCAAAATGAAACCCGATTTTTCGGTCACTCGGAACATAATATTTCAGTATCATTTCTCCGAGAAAGTCCTTCTTTTCAGGTTTTGGAGTTTCTTTAAATAGCATGGAAGCCTGATGACTCAATTCGATCATCGGAAGTTTTTTAAGCTTACAAGCCCAACCTGTCAAAGGTTCATAATCATTAATAATTAAATCATACTTTGAAAGCTCAATTTCTCTTATCGCTTTAAATGCTTCAAGAAAACTATTGTCTGTAAACGTTTTTTTATAGGATAAACCGCCTGTTTTGTCATAAAGCAGAGAAATCCCCTTATGTTGGAAATTAACGTCAAAATCAGCCTTTAACTGCGACTGATGTCCGCTGATCAAAGTATCAACCGACGCATATTTTTTTAAGATGGGAACAATTTCCTGTGCCCGTGCAACATGTCCGTTTCCGGTTCCCTGAAATGCGTATAAGATTTTCATTTTGTGAAATTGGTTACTATTTTTAAAAGTTCGTCACTATTAATGTCTTGAATTTCTTCCGTTCCTTCATCCTGCAGCAAATGTTTGTGGTCATCATAATAAAAAATTTTCCATTCTTTGTCATTGTATTCCAATGCTGAAAGATTTTCTATCCAGTCACCCGAATTCATATAAATACAGGAGCCTTTTTTATTCACAACTTCACGAATCTGCGGCTGGTGGATATGTCCGCAAACCACATAATCGTAATGATTGTCAATTGCCAATTCGGAAGCCGTCAATTCAAAATCGCCAATATACTTGACCGCTTTTTTTACGTTATTTTTAATCTTTTTTGAAAATGAATATTTCTCTCTGCCCATTTTCTCCAAGAACCAATTTACAACATTATTGATTACAATTAATAAATCGTAGCCTTTTCCACCCAGTTTTGCGATCCATTTGGAATGCTGGACGGAAGCGTCAAAAACGTCTCCATGAAAGATCCAGGTTTTTTTGTCATTAATATTTAAGAAGACTTTATTACAGACTTTTAATTTACCTAATTCGAAATCGGTAAACTTTCGGAACATCTCGTCATGATTTCCAGTGATGTAGTACACATCGGTATTTTTTGTAGCGAGTGAAAGGATCTTTTTGATCACCTTCAAATGAGGTTTAGGGAAGTAAGACTTTTTGAATTGCCAGATATCAATGATATCCCCGTTTAAAACTAAAGTTTTCGGCTGAATAGAATTAAGATATCTCAGTAATTCTTTAGCCTTACATCCATAAGTTCCCAAATGAACATCCGATATGACAACTAATTCAACGTTTCTTTTCATAGTTTTATGCAAAGAAAGTACTTGAAAGTTAACTGTATATGAATGTTATATTATTTTTTATAAAGAGTCCATCAACTCTTCTGTGATTTCCATGTTGTGATAAACGTTTTGCACGTCATCATCATCTTCGAAACGCTCAAGCATTTTCATATTCGCTTTGAATTGTTCCGCATTCACTTCTTTTGTATTGTTTGGAATTCTTTGAAGTTCTGCACTTTTAGCTTCGATTTTAAGCTCATCCAATTTGTGAGACAAAGAACCGAAATCCTCAAAAGCTGTTGTGATCATTACCTCTTCCTCGTCTTTTTCCACATCTTCTGCTCCACCGTCGATCATTTCCATTTCAAATTCGTCCCAATCCATTTTAATTTGAGCCATATCGATCGTGAAAATTCCTTTTCTATCAAAGATAAAAGCTAATTCACCATTCTTACCCAGGTTACCATCAAACTTATTGAAGATTGCTCTTACGTTGGCAACAGTTCTCGTAGGGTTGTTTGTTGTACATTCAACAAAAAATGCAACACCACCTTGTCCGTATCCTTCATAAGTAATCTCTTCGTAATTCTCTGCATCTGCGCCTCCTGCCTTTTTGATTGCTCTTTCAACATTATCTTTTGGCATGTTTGCTCCTTTTGCATTCTGGATACATCTTCTTAAGGCCGGATTGGCCTCTGGATCTGTTCCGCCAGCTTTTACAGCTAATGCAATATCTTTACCTATTTTAGAGAAAGTTTTGGCCATCTTGTCCCATCTGGCCATTTTAGAAGCTTTTCTATATTCAAACGCTCTTCCCATTTTTATTTTTAAATTTTCAACAAAATTAACTAAAAGTCAACAAAAAAAAAATACCCCCAGATAACTGGAGGTATTTATATTTAGAAAAATTTAATTATTTTTTCTTTTTAGCTGGAGCTTTTTTCTTAGCTGGAGCTTTTTTCTTGATTACTTTTACTGGAGTTGGATCTTCGTAATCTCTTTTCTTAAGAGATTCCCACTGAGCCGCATCTTCAACAGCAGTTACAACTACTTTTCTGTCAACTTGTCTTTCAGCATCAGAAGCAGTAGCAGGTATTGTAGCTTTAGCTTTACCTACACCGATAGATTTAAGAGCGTTAGCATCTACACCTCTTGCATCTAAAGCAGCAACTACAGCAGCAGCTCTTTCTCTAGATAATTTCAAGTTGTAAGCTTCAGCACCTTTAGCATCAGTTCTACCTTCTAATAGATAGTTACCTCCGTCTTTCTTAATTAAGTCAGCAGCAGCATCTAATGCACCTTTAGACTCAGCTTTAATTGTAGCTTTGTTGAAATCAAAGAATACGCTTCCGAATTTTTGTTCTAATTCAATAGCAGTTTGTTTCTTAGGCTTAGGACATCCGTTGTATTCTGGAAGACCTGGAACAGTAGGACAAGCATCATCTTTATCTAAGATACCGTCACCGTCTGTATCTGGCCAAGGACAACCGTTGTTTTCAGCAGGACCTGCAACTGTAGGACAAGCATCATCTTTGTCGATAATACCATCACCATCAGTATCTGGCCAAGGGCATCCGTTGTTTTCAACTGGACCAGCTACATCTGGACATTGATCGTCTTTATCTGGAACTCCATCACCGTCAGTATCAGGACATCCTTGGAATTCTGGTAAACCTGGCGTATCTGGACACAAATCGTCTTTATCTAAGATACCATCCTTATCTCTGTCTCTGTTTCCGAATCTAAAGTTCAATGAAGCAGAAGCTTGCCAGAAGTTAGCAACTGTAGATTTATCACCTGGAGTTGATACGTAATCACCTTGTACACCTAAACCGAAGTTTTTAGTGATCCAAAGATTTAATCCAGCACCCGTTGCAACTGTAAAGAAATTAGATTTTCCATTGTCGTTACCATTGCTCCCGTTTGTAACATATTCACCGTTAGCATCAGTTCTTGGGAAAGTAAGAGATGTGTAATCATGTCTTAGATAGTTTGCACCAACTCTTAAGTATGGGTCAAACCAAGAATCTTCATTCTTCCACAAAAGACCAGCAGCATGAGCTTGGAAACCAAGACCTGTTTGTAACATGAATTCTTTACCCATATTAAATCTCTTGTTCTCAACATTTCCTACCGTAGTCTGCCAGTCAATAACTAAACCTTTACCGATATTTCTAGCAACTGTAAGTTTAGATAATGGCGGAGTGATAGAGAAGTTGTTCATATTGAACATTGTCTTCGTCAAATTTTTTGCAGCAAATGTATTACTGAAATTGTCTCTCTGTGCCATGTGATTTTCCGCATGAGCACCAACCCCGATTAACCACGGATTGTTGGTAGTCTGAGCGAACACAGTAGAAGCAACAGTAAGTGCCAATGCTGAAATTCCTAATTTTAGATTTTTCATAGAATTAAATGATTAAATAATTGATAATGCAAAATAAATATAATTTTTCTTTATAAACAAAGTTTTTCAGATGATTTTTAACTTTTCTTTAATATTCTGTCGAGGTTTCGCTTATTTTCTCTATCTTTTATGCTCTCCCTTTTATCAAAGAGTTTTTTCCCTCTACCCAAGGCTATTAAGACCTTCGCTTTACCTCTATCATTAATATATAATTTTAAAGGTATAACTGTATTCCCTGCATCTTTTAACTTTTTTTCAAGTTTTTGCAATTCTTTTTTGTGCAAGAGCAATTTCCGTTCCCTTTTTGTTTTGTGATTATAAAATGTTCCTAATTTATACTCATCAATCATCATATTAATAATGTACAATTCCCCATCAATAAACTGACAGAACGATTCTGTGATAGATGCTTTCGAAGAGCGTAAAGATTTTATTTCCGTACCCGTTAAAACCATTCCCGCTTCATATTCTTCCAGGATTTCATACTCAAATCTGGCTCTTCTATTAAATATATTGACTGTTTTTTCAATCTTCATTTTAAAATTCGTGTAATTATATGATACAAAAATCTAAAAAAGTTGCACTTACTTTTTGCAAAACTCCCATATTAGATTTTTATTCATTAAGTTTAATTAATGAAATATATAAAAAATACCCCATATTTAAAAACTTGAGTATTACATTATTATAATTTACCCAAATTCTTTTCGTAATTTTGCGCCAAATTTACAAAACTATATGTTAACAGTATCTAACTTATCTTTACAATTCGGGAAAAGAGTTCTTTTTGACGAGGTAAACATTATGTTTACGAAAGGAAACTGCTACGGGATTATCGGAGCAAATGGTGCAGGAAAGTCTACATTCCTTAAAATATTAACAGGAAAACAAGACCCGACAACAGGACATGTATCTTTGGAGCCTGGAAAAAGAATGTCAGTTCTAGAGCAGGATCACTTTGCATACGATCAATATAATGTTCTTGAGGCTGTTTTGAGAGGTAACAAGAAACTATTCGAAATAAAAGAGGAAATGGACGCGCTTTATGCGAAAGAAGATTTCTCTGATGAAGACGGAATTAAAGCAGGTGAACTAGGTGTAATCTACGACGAAATGGGAGGTTGGACTGCAGAATCTGATGCACAGACAATGCTTTCAAATGTTGGAGTAAAAGATGATATGCACTGGCAAATGATGAGTGAATTAGAGAACAAGGACAAAGTAAAGGTTCTTTTAGCTCAGGCGCTTTTCGGAAATCCAGATGTATTGATCTTAGATGAACCTACGAATGACCTTGATATTGAAACAATTTCTTGGTTAGAAGATTTCTTGGCAGATTACGAAAATACAGTAATTGTTGTATCTCACGACCGTCACTTCTTGGACACGGTTTGTACGCACATCGGTGACTTGGATTATGCTAAACTTAACCTTTATACAGGTAACTACTCTTTCTGGTACCAAGCTTCTCAGTTAGCAACGAGACAAAGAGCTCAGGCTAACAAAAAAGCGGAAGAAAAGAAGAAAGAACTTCAGGATTTCATCGCAAGATTTAGTTCAAACGTTGCAAAAGCTAAACAGGCAACTGCGAGAAAAAAAATGATCGATAAATTGAATATCGATGATATTAAACCATCTTCAAGAAGATATCCTGCAATTATTTTCGAAATGGAAAGAGAGGTTGGAGACCAGATTTTAGATGTAAAAAGTCTTGGAAAAACAAAAGACGGAGAATTATTGTTCTCAAATATTGATTTAAATCTTAAAAAAGGAGATAAAGTTGCTGTTTTGTCTAAAAATTCATTAGCAATTACAGAATTTTTCGAAATTTTAGCTGGAAACGTTGAAGCTGACAAAGGAACTGTTGCTTGGGGAGTTACTACAAACCAATCTCAAATGCCTTTAGACAATACAAACTTCTTCCAAGAAGATCTTAGTTTGGTTGACTGGTTGAGACAATTCACTAAAAATGATGAAGAGCGTCATGAAGAATTTGTAAGAGGGTTCTTAGGAAGAATGCTTTTCTCAGGTGATGAAGCTTTGAAATCTTGTAAAGTACTTTCAGGAGGTGAAAAAATGAGATGTATGTTCAGCAGAATGATGCTTCAGAAAGCAAACGTTCTTTTATTGGATGAACCGACCAACCACTTAGACCTAGAAAGTATCACGACATTGAATAATTCATTGTCTAACTTCAAAGGAAATCTTTTATTGGCGTCTCATGACCACGAAATGCTTTCAACTGTCTGTAACAGAATCATCGAATTGACTCCAAACGGAATCATCGACAGAGAAATGACTTACGACGAATATCTTGCTGATAAAAAGATCAAAGAATTAAGAGAAAAAATGTATTCTTAAAATACATTCAAACAAAAATTATAGTAGAGCGTTTCTTCATGGAACGCTTTTTTTTGTAGCTTAGAATAAAATATTACGCCCATGAAAAAAATATTTTATCTCTTTATATTATTATCTTTTGTCAACGGTTATTCACAGACAAAAGATCCTAGATACCAACCAAAACCTTATGTAGAAATCAAGCATCCGGAATGGACTAAAAATGCTACAATTTACGAAGCAAACATCAGACAATACACCAAAGAAGGGACTTTCAAAGCTTTTGAAAAACATTTGCCGAGATTAAAGAAAATGGGCGTTGATATCATTTGGTTGATGCCGATTCATCCCATTGGTGAGCTTAACAGAAAAGGGAAGTTGGGAAGTTATTATTCAGTAAAAGATTTCAAAGGAGTAAATCCTGATTTTGGAACCATGCAGGATCTTAAAAATCTCGTAGACAAAATCCATTCTATGGGAATGTATGTGATTATCGATTGGGTCGGAAACCACTCTGCGTGGGACAATCCTTTAGCAAAGGAGCATCCTGATTGGTATACAAAAACAAAAGACGGAAAATTTCAGCCGACACCTTGGTACGATTGGGATGATGTAATCGATTTTGATTATAATAATCCTGATTTCAGAAAATACATGACCGATGCTTTGAAATTTTGGGTTAAAGAAGCGAATATTGATGGCTACAGATGCGATGTTGCAGGTTTTATTCCTGTAGATTTCTGGGAAAATGCAAGAGCAGAACTTGATCAGATAAAACCCGTTTTTATGTTAGCAGAATGGGAATCCAGAGATCTTTACAAAAAATCTTTTGACATGACTTATGCTTGGACTCTTTGGGACAAAATGAAACTCGCAACCATTGAAGGAAAGGGAGCTCCCGCACTTTTCGAATATATGGCACATGATGTTAACAGTTTCCCATACGATTCTTACAGAATGACTTTTACAGATAATCATGACAAAAATTCATGGGAAGGAAATCAATATTCTAATTTTGGAGAGGGCTTGGAAGCTGCGATGGTTTTTTGCAGTACCGTCAACGGAATGCCATTGGTTTACAGCGGACAGGAAGCCGGACTCAACAGAAGTTTGGCTTTTTTTGAAAAAGATCCGATTGATTGGAAAGATCATAAATTCTACAAAATGTATGAAACTTTGTTTAATCTTAAACATAAAAATCAAGCATTATGGAACGGAAAATGGGGCGGAGAAATGCTGAGAGTACACAATGACAATATGAATAATGTACTGTCATTTTACAGAGAAAAAAACAATGATGCTGTTTTACCGGTTATTAATTTTTCAAATAAAGAATCTACTGTAAATCTTGATACCAAATATTTTAAAGGAAAATACACAGAACTTTTTTCAGGGAAATCTTTTAACATTGAGGGTGAAAAGACCAATTTTAAAATGAAACCTTGGGAATATCTTGTATTGGTAAAATCAAATTAAAAAGTTCCATAAAATAACACAACCAAAACTGATTAACATTCTTATCACTATTTTTTAAAATATATTTTCCCTATTTTTGTGAAATGAGTCAAAAATGGATTTACAAGCCCGAACCCGATGAGGAAATTGTGGACGGATTAAGTTCGTCACTTGGTTTTGGAACTTTCGAATCTAAACTCCTCGTTCTTAGAGGAATTGACAATTATCAAAAGGCAAGAGAATTTTTCAAACCAAACCTTACAGATATTCATAATCCATTTTTAATGGCAGATATGCAAAAAGCCGTGGAGCGTATTGCAACTGCGATTGAAAACGGAGAAAAAGTAATGATATATGGAGATTACGATGTAGATGGAACTACAGCCGTTGCATTGATGTATCTTTATCTCCGCAAAATTGTTCATAAAAAATATCTGGATTTCTACATTCCCGACAGAAATTCTGAAGGGTACGGAATTTCAACTGAAGGAATTGATTTCGCGAAAGAAAATGGCTTTTCATTGATCATTGCTTTGGACTGCGGAATTAAATCTTTGGATATGATCAGTTATGCCCAAAGTTTAGATATTGATTTTATCATTTGCGATCACCATTTACCCGGCGACGAAATTCCGAATGCCGTTGCAGTTCTTGACCCTAAAAGAAGTGACTGCCGTTATCCTTTCAAAGAACTTTCAGGATGCGGAGTTGGTTTCAAACTTTGTCAGGGCTTAAATACAATCTATAAACTTCCCGAAGCAGAACTCTTTGAGTTAACGGATTTGCTTGCAATTTCCATCGCTGCAGATATCGTTTCAATGACAGGTGAAAACCGTGTTCTGGCTAAAATGGGACTGAAAATATTGAGAAAAACCAGAAATTTAGGCTTAAGATTATTAATTCCTGATGACAAGCTTTCTCATTTTGAAATTTCGAATATTGTGTTTGAAATTGCTCCTAAAATTAATGCTGCCGGAAGAATTTCGCACGGAAAAGCAGCTGTTGAATTAATGGTTTCCGATAATTTGAAGCACGCTCATCAAATTGTGAGTGACATCATGAATCTCAACGATGAAAGACGCGAATTGGATATGAATTCTACCCTTTCAGCTTTAAACCAAATTATTGAATCTCAACAGGAAACAAAGTACTCGACAATTGTTTATCATCCGGAATGGAACAAAGGAGTGATAGGAATTGTTGCTTCAAGATTAATTGAAACTTATTATAAACCTACCTTGGTTTTCACTGACGGAAATAATGGTGAAATGGTTGCTTCCGCAAGATCTGTTTCAGATTTTGATGTTCATGAAGCTTTGGATATGTGTTCGGAATATTTCTTAAAATTCGGAGGACATCACGCTGCGGCAGGACTTTCAATGGAGAAAGATAAGTTTGAAGCTTTCAAAGAAAAATTTGAAAGAATTGTTTCCGAAAAAATCAAAGAACATCAGAAAGAGCCTTCTGTAACGATTGATTCTGAAATTAATATTGACGAAATTAATAGAGAGTTTATCAACTTCCACAGAAAATTAGCTCCTTTCGGACCTCACAATATGAAGCCGATTCTAACTTTAACGAATCAAAGGCTTTCAGGCTACATTAAAACGATGGGGAAAGATAATAATCACATTAAATTTTATATCAGACAGGAATCTACAGGAAGAAATATTGAATGTGTTGGTTTTAAACTAGGTCAGTTTGCCGATGATTTCAGAAATAAAAATTTCGATCTTGCCTTTACGCTGGAAGAAAATCACTGGAAAGGAAATGTGACGCATTATCTGAATATTAGAGATGTGAAATTTAGGGATTAGATTTTAGTAATGAAAAAAATAGGTTTATTTTTCGGCTCTTTTAATCCGATTCATATTGGTCATTTGATTTTGGCTAATTACATTCTGGAAAATTCTGACATGGATGAATTATGGTTTGTGGTAAGTCCTCAAAATCCTTTTAAAGAAAAAAAATCTTTACTGAAAGACCACAACAGGTTGGATATGGTTCAGCTTGCGGTGAAAAACTATCCTAAAATGCGGGCTTCTAATGTAGAATTTTCCCTTCCGCAGCCAAGTTATACGATTGATACTTTGACTTATCTTCATGAAAAATATCCTGACTATTCTTTTAGTTTAATCATGGGAGAAGATAATCTCGATGGCTTACATAAATGGAAAAACTCTAAAACTTTAATTAAAAATCATCACATTATTGTTTATCCAAGAATGTTTGAAGGCGAGAAAAAAGATTCGGAATATCTTCAACATGAAAATATTTCTTTAATCAAAGCTCCTACTATAGAACTTTCTGCAACGGAAATCCGAAACATGATCAAAAACGGAAAAAACGTAAGACCAATGCTTCCACCTGAGGTTTTTGATTATTTGGATGGTAGTAGTTTTTATAAGTAGTTGAGATGAGATTTTATTTATTTTTTCTTTTTTTCTGTGCGCAAATTTTTGCTTTTGGGCAAAATACTTCTAAGGAGGATTCTATAAAAATCAAAAGAGAAGTTGAAATAAAACAAAGAGTACAAGAAATTCTTAAATATCGAAAAGAACAATGTTCGAAAGATTCTTTAAAAGCTGTTGAGGAAGCTAAAACAGTAAACAAATATTTTATAAATATTGTATCTCCAAATGGATCAGATTTTCCTGCAAAAAAAGGATTAGAATCCTATTTAAAAAACATTGGTATTATTTGGGGCGGAACATGGATGGGTAATTGTTTTGGGACATATTCTTACAACGCATGTTATTATCAATATATGAATCAATTAACCGAAGAAAAATTTGGTAAAGAACTTATTGATGGGCTTGTAAAAAAATCCCTTTTAGATTACATAGATAAAGAACCTTCTGCCATTTTTAAATATAATGACAACTTCGATCTACTTTATGATGAAAATGACTTTTCAGGTGATAAATTAATCAACAATTATTTTTTCAAAGACTTTACTTATCCCAAAGGTTATGAAGCATCAAAAGAAAAAAATCAATCCTTTACTGAAGTAGAATTGGATTTTAATGATGATACACAAAAATTATCCGTAGAAAATTTCAAGCATCATATTGATAACAATCATAATAAACAGTTCATTCCTTACTTCGAAAAAAAGATTCGAAATTTTATTAAATCCCGTAACTTTGTCAATATAGAACATTCAAGATATGAGGTAAAAACATACTTCAAAATTTATTATAAATAACTGAAATGAATTTCATCGAAAAATTTTTCTCAAAATATTCTCAGGAAAAAGTCATCAAATGGTTTAAGCAAATTTGTTTGGCTGAAGCTATTTCGTGGTTTTTCCTATTTACTGCTATGACGTGGATACGTACTAATCCAAATGATGTTTTGCCAATCATCTACATTAGTACTATTGGAAGTATTCATGGACTGTTTTTTACACTTTATCTTTTATTTCTGCCTTCAATAAGAAAGATATATGCATGGGATGATGAAGACAGTGTTTTTTCTTTAATTTCAGCATTCTTTCCTTTCGCTACAATTTGGATAGATAAAAAACTTGCCCGTTTCGATAGAGAATAACAATACGACATAAAAAAAGGACCTTTTCGGTCCTTTTTCTTTTTTAATTTACATATCTCGTTTTACGTGTCCTGTTGCCGTGAACGTATGACTTCCCGATGTATCACTGTATGTTCCATTGACTGTAAAATCAATAAAATCCCCAATTGCTCCGAAACTTGTAATCTGAACCACTACATTTCCATTTGATGGAGTAAAATATCCTCCTGAAAATTCGTATGTATAATCCGTTGTAAATGTTCCTGGAACTCCAAGCATATTATTTTGGGTCATATAGAAAGAATTTCCAGCTATTGGAGACGGAGAACTTATTCTCAATTGTTTCGCCGGCATATTCGGAGAAGTTGATGTAAGACCAAACCATTGAGCGTTTATAGATGATCCCGTTACATATTTCACAGGTTGGCTATCTACTTTATAGCTTATAAACTCAATGATAGAATTACAAACCGTAATATTGCCCAAATTCGTATTATTAGATGCTGCTGTAAAAGTAACTTCGTTAGTTGACTGAAAGTTCGCAATATCAAATCCTTCATAAATAAATTGCGGATTTGCTGTACATGAATAGGTATTAAAAATAAAACTTCCATTACTTCCCACCGGAACCGATATATATTGGAAATAATTTGAAGTGATCACAGGTTTCAATATTACATAACCATCAGTAACATCAGTATTGGCACAAGTTTTCAGATTTCCCTGGATAATATAATTGGTAGAAGCAGGTGGAGTAAGCGTAATATCTGCTATAGTTGTTGTAACTCCAGCCGGAAATGGTCCTACATTCGATGTATAAATTACATTATTACAAACGTCATAGATCTTCAATGTAAGAACTTCACCTGCCGGAACAATTCCAGAAGCCATACCTGCATTATCAGTCATAGCGGTAGTCTCGTAAGTCTGTGAGCTTCTTTTTAAATTTATTTTAATATTAGGCAAAACTTGTCCCGCAGCATTTTTTACCGTTACCTTCATGGTTGCCTGTTCAAACTGTGCATCACAATTCCACCAAGAGAAATGGCTTACTGTTCCTACATAAGTGTTTCCAACTTTCGTTGCAGAGCCTTCTTCGTTCCACATTCCTGTATCTTCGTTATAAGACCATAATGGAATCGTATTTGGCGAAGTTGAAGTTTGTGCAGCGTCAATCGGAACTGTCATTTCCGCAGTATGTCCGTTTGCAATCTGAAGATTTTGTCCTGAACTTCCCGTTAGTTGGACATGTACCATCCCGAAAGTTTCCATTACTCTCGCATTTCCTCCTGAATTTGTAGCCAAGAAAGATCCGGGCATTAATTCATTTAAATAAGAATTTGATGAAGATAAATTAAACAAAGCTACATTTACACTTCCTGAATAAGCATTTCCACTTGCATCTTTAAAACTTCCGTCGAACTTCACTTTTGTTCCGTTTGGTAAAGAAACTGTAGAAGTTGAACCCGCAGAAATCGTAGAAGTTGTGGTTGCAGGGATCATCATAATGTTCACTCTATTCATTCCATTAGTAGGAACCAAAACTCGTGAAGCATTTACATAACCGGATTTCGTCACTTTTATATGTGCAAAATTCTCTTTTACCGAAGCATTCTGAAACGTAAAAAAACCTTTAAGATTAGTTGTAACTGTACTCGTTCCTATTGTAACTGTTGCTCCGGAAACAGGGGTTCCGTTTGTGTCAAGAACCACACCCTGGAAGTTCTTTTGTGCAGTATTCCCAAAATTATAATTGGATTGGGGATTCGACGTGTTGTCATCTATTTCTAAGAAAGATTCATCTTTACACGAAAATATTAATGATAACAACAAAAATAAGAGGTAAATTTTTTTCATAAGCTATTAATTTTTAGTTTCTACTAAATTAATCATAAAATCGCATCCCTAATTATATTTTATGATTTTTCATTAAATATTTCTAAAACCTTACCAAATTTCAAGTTGAGATGTAACAGATTTTCATTCTAAATTGTCTAATTAAATAAGAAAGTCAGTGAAATTAAAAATCTAACTTAAAATTTTAATAACTGAAAATCAAATAGTTAAATTTAAATTAAAAATATTTTAAGTACTTTGTATTGCATGATACTATATTTATTATATATCTTTGCAATGTTAAATAATAACAAATACAAGCTATTAAACTCTCTAAAAGATAAAATCATGAAAACGCCAATTCTTATCGCAGCTATATTTTTCAGCGGATTAACCTTCGCACAGGAAAAAAAACAAGATTCTACAAAAACAAAAAGTATCGAAGGAGTAACTTTAACGAAACAGGTCTTCAAAAAACAAAGCGACCGTTTTGTGTATGATGTTGCCTCATCTCCTGTTGCAAAAGGAAATACGACTTTCGATCTTTTGAAACAAACTCCGCTTTTATCGACAACTGATGATAAAACGCTAAAGATCGCAGGAAAAAACAACGCTCTAATCTTCATAAACGGCAGAAAAACCAATATGGATGCGGAATCTCTGACTCAATTCCTAAAAAATACTCCCGCAGAAAATATTCAGAAAATTGAAGTAATTACTGTTCCGGGAAGTGAATATCAGGTAGAATCTTCTGATGGAATCATCAACATCGTCTTAAAGAAAAAAATGAGCGACGGAACAAGCGGAAACATGAGAATGTCGAATACTCAAAATAAATTCAATGCGAGCAATGCAAGTTTCTCTGTGAATTACAGAAAGAATAAATTGGGTATCAATGCTAATTTAAGTGGCGGAGAAAATATTAATCCACAATCTTATATTTTAAAAAACAGAACAGGAAACGTCCAAAACGAATCTGTAGGTGATATTGATGATCCAAACAAAAACATCGGTGGTTATTTAAATATTGATTATCAACTGAATGAAAAAAGCAATTTAGCCTTATCGTGGAATTCCTGGGCAAATAAAAGCTATAATTCTACTATTAATTTGTTAAACACAATAACAAGATATGATAATAATAACAATCTAATTTCTACAGATTATACAAGAACGAAAAATAAAGAAGATGCAAGAAACTACAACAATTCCGTTAACTTAAACTACGAATTAAAGCTTGATTCTCTGGGAAGTAAATTAAATTTAAATGCAGCTTATCTTAATTATAAAAGATTCCAGTATTCTGACAACAATACGATGATCTCTGATGTTGTAGGAAGTACTTCAGGTTTCTCAAGAAACGGACAAAAAATCGTTCAGGAAATTCCGCAGATCATCAACAATTTTTCGGGAACGGTAGATTATATTCAAAAATTTAAAAATGATTTCACTTTTTCAGCAGGGGGAAATTTTAATAAAACTAAAACCGACAACGATACCAAAAACTTTACATACGATTACATCTACAACAGCGCAGGAGAATTACAATTAGTAAATCTTACAACAGACCCAAATCACTTTATTTATGACGAAAATATTTATGGAGCTTATCTTACGCTAGAGAAAAAATTCTCTGATAAATTCTCAGGAAAAGTTGGAGCAAGATATGAAATTACCAATAGTTTGGGAACTTCCGACAATGCAAAACAGCCTGAATATCAAAGAATAGAAAGAAACTACAATAATCTTTTACCTTATTTAAGTTTCAACTATGCCATTAATGATAAGAATAACATCTCTTATTCATTCTCAAGCCGAATGAGAAGACCTAGCTTTTGGGAGCTTAATCCTGTAAAAAATATCATCACTCAGGATAATTATACTCAAAACAATCCGTTTGTAAAAGCATCCTCAACGTACAATCAGGAATTAACATATATGTATAAAAACTCTTATTTCTTGATTTTAAATCACTCTTACGAAAAAGACCAGATCACCCAGGTTCCTTTACAAAGAAGTTATATTGATCCGGAAACGAATCAAAAAAGAGTACAGCTTGCCTACATCAGAACCAATTTCGGTGACAAACAGGAAATGTCTGCAATGTTGGGAATCCAAAAATCTCTTTTTAAACAATATTTGACATTGAATTTCAATGCCGGAGTTCAGCACAATATCAATAACGGAACTTTAAATACAGATCCTACGACAGGACAGGTTTTTGACACTTACGTTAATGACAGAAAATCAACAAGTTTAGTCGTTACAAGTAACAATACCATCCGTCTTGACAAAAAGAAAACATGGTTCTTGGGTGTGAATTTCTTCTATGTAGATAAACAACAGATCGAACTTGGAGTCTTGAAAAACCTAATGAGCCTAGATCTAAGCATCAAGAAAAACTGGAACGACTGGACTTTCGCAGTGAATGTAAATGATGTTTTGAGAACCAACGTTGTGGAAATTGAAGATATGCAGTCTTCAGGAAATTACAATTATATCAAAAACGATATGTACAGAAGAAACATAACAGTGAGTCTTACCTATAATTTTGGAAACCAGAAAGTGAAAAAAGTAAGAGACATCGAAAGTGCTTCAGACGCTATTAAAAACAGAACAAGATAAAACAATCATTTCTTCATATAACTAATTATTTTGTGGTAAACTCGCTGAGAAATCGGTGAGTTTTTCTATTTTTAAACTAATATTAAGGTTAAAATTAATTGATGAAAAACTATTTAATAATTTTTGGAAGTTTAATAATGATAACATTTTCAGGTTGTCAGAAAAAAACAATCGAGCTTGGAAAAGATATTTCTTTCAAAATAAAAAAAGACATTTCTTACGGAAAAGATTATGACCAGAAAATGGACGTTTATATTCCCGAAAATCAAACCAAAGAAAAAAATGTTTTCATCATTATTCATGGCGGCGGTTGGCGTGGAGGGACAAGATCGGAACTGACGAGATTTACTTTTGATCTAATGAAAAAATTTCCAGAAAACATTTTCGTGAATCTAGATTATCGATTGGCTTCAACAACCCGTTTTGCACTTCCCAATCAGACAGATGATATCAAAAATGCCATGAATTATGTAGAAAAAAATTTAAAGATTAAACCAAAATATATTCTTCTCGGAAACAGCGCAGGCGGAAATTTATCAATGTTGTATGCTTATAAATTTGATCAGGATAAAAATTTAAAAGCAGTTATTAACATTGTAGGTCCTGCAGATTTGAATGATCCTGGTTTTAAAAATTATGATGAATATGCTTTCGTCGAAAAACATCTCATAGATCCGAAAATTGTTGATAATAAAGTTTCATTAATGGATTTTGGGAGTCCCGTTTATTGGATCAATAACAATTCAACTCCTACTCTTTCTTATTATGGAACGAAAGACAATGTTGTTCCTTTATCTCAAAAGAAAATTTTAGATTCTGTTTTAACTAAAAATAAAGTTTATCACGAATCTTATGATTTTGACGGAGGTCATCTCGATTGGGAAAAAGGCTCAAATTCAACTTTTTTAATTAATAAAATTGAGCTTTTTCTAAAAAGTTTAGACAAAAAATAAACGCTCTGAAATTTCAAAGCGTTTATCATTATATTTTTATTCCGATTTAAAAACTTCCGTTCTTTCCGAAACTCCATTCGCATTAAAAGCTTCAATCTGGAAATAGTAAGCATCCGTTCTGTCGGCTCCAGTGAAGAAATATTCATTCTTTCCATAAACCATGATGCTTCCGTATAGTTTTTCAGGAGATTTTCCCCAATAGATTACATATCCGTCTGCATCGGAATTTTGCTGCCATTTCATCCAGATACTTCTTCTTTCACCGTATTTTTTTGGATCAGCTCTTAAAGGAACAAAATTCTGAACTTTCGGAGGAACTGTTCCCGCTCCTTTTCCAAAAACTCTGAAACCGCTTAATGCAAATTTTCCTGTTGGCATTTTTAGATTTTCCATTTTCAGGAATCTTACTTTGGCAGGTTTTTCCAGTTCTACATAATCGTGAGGAACGTCTTTCGTATTTTTGCTTTTATCAACAATCACATCCCATTTTTTACCGTCATTCGATCCGTAAATTTTATACTGGTGCATTTTGCCTAAAGTTTTTCCCATAAACTCAACATCCTGATCAGCATAATTAATCTGAATGGCATTGATAGTAGAAACCTCTCCCAAATCCGTCTGAAACCACTCTCCTGAATTTCCGGTTTTAGCGCTCCAATACGTCTTAATATCTTCGTCCACTGCATAATTGGAATGATAACCTCCCAAAGTTGATGAAACCTGAACCGGTTTATCAAAATTCAGCAACATCCAACCCGCAAAGAGCCCTTTGGAAAAATCTTTTCCCTGCGCATATTGTGGAAGATACGTCGGATAATCTCCATACGCTGTGTTGCAGTACATCACATCATCTTTATCAAATCCTGCAGGCCAGATTCCCAGTCTTCTTTCAAAATTATTTTTAGTTGAAATAAAAATCGTTGAAACATGCCACCAATTCTTGTAGTTATCTTCGAAAGTTGCTCCGTGTCCTGCTCCTCTAGCAAAACCTCCCGGTTTATAGGAAAATGGATTGTGTTGTTGATACTCAAAACCTTCCAATGGTTTATTACTTACATAAACTCCGTCAGAATATCCGCTGAATTCCGTTGCCGGAGCTCCGTATTGCATATAATATTTTCCGTTGTGCTTTGTCATCCACGCTCCTTCAACGAAAGGCTGCAGGAAAACATTATCATTATATTCACCAAATCTTTCCCATCCGTGATCTTCAGGTTTTAATCTTAAAATTGGTTTTACAAAACCTTCTGACTGTAGGTTTTTTGTTTTTACTTCAGTTCCCAACAACGGCCATTCGTTGCTTGAACCCCAATATAAATATAATTTATTTTTGTCTTCATCATAATGAAAAGCAGGATCCCAAGCTCCGACTTTTAAAGTATCCGTTGCAATTTTCCAGTCGTCTTTTGTGGGATTTGTACTTTTCCAGATCGGGAAATCCTGTTCCCACGTTGACCCAAAAACATACAAAGTATCTTTCATCGCCCAAACTGCGGGAGCATTCAGATCATGAATATATTTTTTATCTCTAAGGAATTTTCTGTGTACAAATTTCCAATCTAGCATATCGTCACTATACCAATATCCTTCCTGATTGGTGGAAAAAAGGAATAGCTTATTTTTAAAATTAACAATCACCGGATCTGCTGTAGCACGGTGTTTTCCCTGTTTTGAAAAAACTTCGAAGGGAGTATATCCGTAATCAATATTGATAGGATTACAAAATGTCTTTTGCTGAGCTTTCAAGCTAAATATTCCCAACAAAATCATTAATGAAAGGAGGCACTTCTGCATTTTTATATGTTTTACTTACAAGGCAAAATTAATCAACTTTTTTCGGTTTTCTCCAAATAAAGCCATCCAATAAGTAATGAGTGAGTTGCGGAACCACCAACAAAGGAACTAAGAATTGGAACCAATTTAATGATATATTTAAATTCAATGAAAAATGTTCGTTCCAAACCAGAATTTCCCATAAAAATTCCTCAAAAAAAGCAAAACCAACGATCACGCTAATAAATAGAAATATTCCAAAAGTAGATTGAAAAACTGAAAATGTATTACGCTGAGTTGTTTCTTTCTGCTTAATTTCCCGAATATAAATCAAAGCAACGTAAGGAATTCCGTGTGAAATAACGTTGAGAAAAGTGAAAACCAAATCGTTATTAAAATAGACAATTCCGAAGTACCACGAAAGGTAAGTCCCTGTAATTAAAGCTATTTTAGGAATATTAAATCGTTTGGTTTTAAAAATTTCAAAAACAGTTTTAATGATCCAAATTGATAAAATTAAAACATATAAAATGGAGATAAAGTTTATGTAATTCGGTAAATTTTTAAGCCAGTTAAATTCATTTTCAACAAACCATGTGAAAGCTCTCGGTGTTTTAAACCAATACAACATCGGGAAAATAGTCGCAGAATAAACGGCAATTTCATCGATTCTTTTGCTCCAGTTATTTGGTTCGAAACGTGCATAAATTCGCATAAAACCATATTGCTGCCGTATAAAATGAAAAACCGCGACCAAAGCTAGAACCGACCAGAATGTTAAGCTTCCGAACTGATATAAAATCAATCCCAAAACCCAGCTCAACGCAGGAATTCCGTAATACAAAAGTTTTCTTTTCTGAACTTCTTCTTTAACGAAATAGGTTTTAAATAAAGTCGAATATACATGCGCTACATCCACAAAAACAATCAGGAAAAGCCATGCATAAAAAGAATAATGGTTTTCAAGCCCCTGAATTTGCTTCTGAAAAATAAAAATAATCAGCAAAATCAAAAAAGGCGGTGATAAAATAAACCAGCCGTCCGTTTTTGCGCTATGTATCCAAGGTTGTCTCATAACATCTTTTCTGCAGTTCTTAATCCCTGATAAAAAGCTTCTTCAAAGATCGAAATTCCCGACAAATCAGAGTGGGCGAAGAAAATTTTTCCATCAATTGACTGTTTTGCTTCCGGTTTCCCGAAAATCTGATGCGGAACAGGCGCAATCATCGCATGACCGATCTTATGAAACTGCATTTCAATGATAAAATCTTCGATCAAAGGATGTGCTTTTTTTAAATCATCCAACACTAAATTTTTAAGCTGATCTTGTTTTAAACTATATAATTTTTTTCTGGCTTTTTTACAGTCATCCGTTGAAAAACTCCTGTAATATGTAATGACTTTCTCGCCTAAAATCTGTTCTATATTTTGGTGCTGATCGTAAATATATCCTAATCCATCCGAACCGTAAATCACATTATCCCAAGCCAATTCTTCATCACCTCCAAATTCATTTTTCAGAATAATTGTTGTTAAAAGCCACGGAACGTAATTGAAATTTTCAGCCCTTTTATGATTGAAAATTCTTTCATTCACAAATTGCGGTGTTGCAAACAAAACTTTTTCAGCAATGATTTTTTTTGTCTTTTTTTGAATGTTATCAAAACTTAAAACCTCAATATTATCATTTATTTTAACATCAAAAACTAAATGATTAGGTAAAGATTTTTCTTTTGTATATGTTGAAAAATGCTTTGCTAATCTCGCATTTCCTTCCGGCCATGTAAAAACCTGTTCTTTGTATTTTTTGCTCCAGTTATTTTTTCTTCCGGCAAAATAATGAATTCCTGCCCACGCCGAAACATAGTCAATTCCCAATCCGTAATCGTCTCGACAGGAATAATCTAACAACCAAAACAGTTCTTCAGATTTAAAATTTTGTTGATGCAACCAATCTTTAAAAATCATCTTTTCCAATTGCAAAACCTCATCTTCTTTGCTTGAATCTTCTACCGGAATCGCGAAGAAATATTTTCCCTGATTATCTTTTTTATCACGGAAATGATCCATCATTTTAAAAAAATGATCCACTTCTTTTTGAGCTTCTATTGAAATTCCTTTTTGCGGAACAATATCATTTTGCCACGAATTTTTGAAGAATAAACGTTCCTGTTGTGGAAAAGTCATTTGATATTCATCTAAAATCGGATCTCCGTTTTTATCATCACCCTGATAAACTCCGCATTCTTTTAAAAATTCGATTATTTCTATATTTTCTTTATTAGGTAACGGTAAATAATGCGCTCCCAAAGGAAATTTGGAGAATTGATTTTGCCCGTTTGATGAATTTCCTCCCAAATGATTTTCCATTTCGAGTAACAGATAATCATTTTCATTGTTCTGACTGAAAAACCTACACGCTGAAAGTCCAGAAATTCCACCACCGACAATGAGATATTTTGTGCGGATTTCTTCCGTAGGTTTTGGGAAATCTTTAGCCCAAAGTTTATGACCAAGAATATGATTTGTTCCCGTGATTTTAAGCAATAATGATTTTCCTTTCTTACTGCAATATTGTAAAAAAGGAAGCATGAGACTGCCTAAAAGTATTGTTTTTAAGAAATCTTTTCGTGAAAATTGTGTGGTAGAATTTGGCAAGATTTAATTATTATTTTGAAATACTTTCGTAATTATCATCGGGATTCTGGAAGTTGTTGATAACTCTGTGAATTCTCAACATATCATCCTTATAATCATAAATGATATAATTATGTTTCGTTACCAAATATTTCATAAAACCTGTATCTCTATATTTTTCAAAATACACATTTTTCAAGAGTAAAAGTTGAATAGCTTGTTCATATTTATCCAAAAAGTTTTCCAAGACAAGAACTCCCCAATTATCGAAAAGATAATCCTGAAGATTCTCAAAATCTTTTCTGGAAAGACTACTATATTCTATTCTCATTCTTACGCTGTTCTAATCTTGCTCGAGCTTGCCTCATCACTTCTTCATGAGAAACTGTTCTTCCTATTCTGAAATCTTCTTCAGACCTTTTCAGCGACTCTAAGATCTCTTCATCAGTTTCATTTTTATAAACAGGCTCCATCACTTTAGCAATAGACAATAATTCTTCGGAAGTAAATCTTTTTTCTTTCATTTTCTTAAAAAACGTTGGCTTTTTGATCCCTGTTTTCTCAATGATATAAGCAATTTTGAAAGGCGACTCTTTCAGAATCCGATCAATATTATTTTGAATTTCAATATATTTTTCAATCTCTGCTATCATAATATTATATTTTAAGTATCATTTTATGACACAAATATAATAAATAATTGACATCTTTTATTGAACCTTTCCCCACTCTTCATCAAAATATCGTACTAAAATTTGATTATCCAATCGGTTGACTTCGATATCTTTCGTCTTCATATCTTTGGTAAAATATGATAATTGTGAAAAGTTGTAATCGTAAAATTTTAAATCTGGAATTTTTCTGTAAATCTTATTATTGATCGGTTCAAAAGAAGCCATTGAAAATCCCCACTCTCCAAAAGACGGGACATACGTGTGATACGCCGAAGTAAACGGAAAAATCTGATTAATTGTTTTCTCTATACACCAGAAAGATTTCGGAGCAAAGTATGGTGAAGTGGTCTGAACAACTATTTTTGTATCTAAAGTTGTCAGTTTTTCCAATTCTTTGTAAAACTGCAGGGAATATAATTTTCCCAAGCTGTAATTGGAAGGATCAGGAAAATCGATGATAATAACTCCGAACTTCTGTTTATTTTCTTTTACCCAAATATAAGCGTCTTTGTTGATAACTTTCAGTTTCGGATTCGATAAAGAACTTTGATTTAGCTGTCGCATCGTTTCATTAGTTTTGAAAAAATTAGTCATTTCTCCATCTAAATCAACCAAAGTGATATTTTTTACGTCTTTATATTTTAAGACTTCACGAACGGCAAAACCGTCACCGCCACCTAAAATTAAAATATTGTCGATATTTTTTGCCATCGACATTGCGGGATGAACCAATGCTTCGTGATAGCGGTATTCGTCAGTTGATGAAAACTGCAAGTTGTTATTTAAATATAACCTGAATTCGCGGCTATTTCTCGTTAAAACGATTCTCTGATAAGGCGAGCTTTTGGTGTAAACTACATTTTCACCGTATAATTTCTCTTCCGAAAACGATAAAATTTTATCCGAAAAAATAAAAAGCACCAATAGAAAAACGAATGCTCCGATTGATTTTATCCTTAATGAAATCGGTTTTGAAAGTTCTCTTTTAAGGTAAAAACATAAAAATATGGCAATCGAAATATTAATCAATCCAAAAAACAAAGGTGTTTTTACAATTCCCAACTGTGGAATTAAAACCAGCGGAAATAAAATAGAAGCTAATAATGCTCCAATATAATCGAAGGCGAAGACATTTGAAACTAAATCTTTAAATTGAACTCTGTCTTTCAAAATGTTCATCAATAAAGGAATCTCCACACCGACCAAACATCCTGTAAAAAAGACAAAAAGATATAAAACCGCCTCAAAGTGCGCCAAAGTATTAAACAAAATAAAAAGCACGACCGAACTGATTCCTCCGATTATTCCTACTAAAATTTCGATTTCTACGAACTTATCAATCAGATTTCCTTTAATAAATTTTGAAAAATAAGACCCAACTCCCATCGAAAACAGGTAAACGCCAATGATGAAAGAAAACTGTTTCACAGAATCTCCTAAAAGATAACTCGCCAAAGCTCCTGCAACCAATTCGTAGATTAGTCCGCAAGTTGCAATGACAAACACCGAAAACATTAATAACAGCTCAAGAGGAATCCTCTTCTTATCCATGAATTGCTGCGCTTATAATAATTGAAATTCCGATGATAAAAGCTCCGAAAATAATTGCTAAAGCTGTGTTTTTATTTTGAGCGATCTCATGCCATGTTTTTTCCGGCGTTATTTTCTCAATAACAACATAACATACCAACAAAATGGCAATTCCTAAAAAAGAATAAATCACCGAATTGATGATGGGTAAAAAGTTTATCTGATCCATAGTTTATATTTTTATTTGTGATAATATCTGTAATAGCCGACTCCAGAAGAATGATGTCTTCTTGTAGCTCCGTCGCGGTAGGTTTCTGTTTTTTCGCAATCGCAGAATTGGTTTCCGTTATAGGTAAGGTAAGTAAACCAACCTAGAAAAAAAATTCCGATGAGACACAACAGCCAGTTTTCTTTTATGTAATTGATAATTTTCATATTAAGATTGTGGATAAGGTGAGTTTGAACTGTTCAACCATTTACTCGATTCAAAAATTTTTCTTCCTAAATAACATGCTCCGACAAAAACGATTAATAAAATAATTACAATAGCAAAATTCCAGAAAGAAACAGGAAGCCATTCTGCTTTTATTTTTACTGTAGGATTGGTATCCGAATTTACTACATAATTGTATTCCGTAGGAACAGCATAAAAGAGAATAGAATCTATTTTCTGAACTTCTTTAGGTTCCTTTATCAGATTCATTCCCATTAATTCATTTTTAAAAATTATTTTATCCGAGTAAGTTGTAATTTGAGACGTTTTATTGTCCTTCATATAGAAATATCCTTTACCATCCTGAATAACGGAATAATTACCACTATCAATCTGATATCCCGATTTAAACGGATCAGAAATATTACTTTCCTTCTCCGCGGAAATTAAAAAATGGTATTTTCCCGGTGCGACGCCACAGAAGTTAAATTCTGAGCTTTTACTTCCCTCACTCCAGTTTTCTCCGTCTTCATAACCGTGATATTCTTCAATATCTTTCGAAGTGTAAGCAATTTCGTTTGTACTTTCATTCACCAGACTTAATCCTACATTTGCCCAGGAATTATCTACATTAGAAGAAACATCAACTTTCAAAGGTGCAGAACCGCCCGATAATTCGAAACTTTTGCTCACCATTTCTTTGTCTTTTACATCTGTAAAATTGATTTCCTGTTCAAAAACAGACTTATTCGTTCTGGATGTAACAACATACAATTGAACAAGGCAAATCAATAAGGCTGTAATAGCCATAATATTTATGGTCTGTCTAAAATTAAAATAAAATGGCTGTACAATCCCAACTCCTGAATAATTCGGTAGATTTTGAATATTGAAAGCCTTTTTTACTTTATATTTTGAAATATGTCTGCCAAAAAAATATTCATTTGATCCTTTCGACTGTTCCTGAGAAATCATTTGAGTGGCATTAACATATTCTCTGTAAGTTGCCAGTCCAAAATCTAATTTATTTTCGAAAAAACCTGCTGCTGCATGAATATAACATTCCGTAGTTTCATACCAACGGTAATTTTTCCCATGTAATTCTGCTGCTTTTCCGTTCAGTTTTTTCTTGACATCCATTCCATTGATTGAATGAAGGAAAACCCAGTGTCCGTCGCTTTCACTTAAAAAAGCATCTTCTCCTTTTTTATCTTTTAAATAATATTCTCTCCAAAAGATATTTGTTCCGTATTTCCTGATAATGATTCCTGTTACCGCATATTCTACATCATCAACAATTCCTTTTTGACCAATCTCAAGAACAACATTTTCAATAGGTTTCTTTACAACTTTTGTCGATGTATTTTTAGTAATATCAATAAGATTAGAACATGATCGGCAAATATATTCCGTGATCTGAAAATCTGCATCAATCTTATTCTCAGTCTTGCATAAGGGACAAGTGTAATGCATTTTTATCTGTAAATTTTGTGTTTCTGAATGGTTTTAGCTTTATAATACTCCACAACCTCATCGGCAATTTTTTCAACTTTTTCCGTATTGTCCTGCAAATAATTACACAGAAAAATATCAAAAGTAAGTTGCCCGAATTCCGGCCACGTGTGAATGCAAAGGTGAGATTCTTTAAGACAAACTGCCGAAGTAAAACTTTGATTTTCAAAAATGTGGTTTGTAATTCCTACAATTTCCACATCTTTTGTTTCCAGCATACTTTTCGTAAATGTCAAAAAACCGTCACTGTCTAATAACAAAGCTTCTGACTCCGTTTCCAAAGTCAGAAGAATATGTAAACCTTTACTGGTTGATGATTCCAATTAATTATATTTTGAGCAAATATATTATTTTTTTGGTAAGAAAACTTCAGCAAGCATACAACGTGCACTTCCTCCGCCGTTTACCTCGATTGTATTTAAATCTGAATAGATGATTTCACAGTATTTTTCAATCGCTGAAACCTGATTTTCGTTTAAAGATTTATAAGCTGTTTCGCTCATTACTAAAAACTTTTCGTCGTCTTTATTTTGAACCTGAAGCATATTTCCTGCAAATTGCTGCATTTGTTCTTCAGAAATTTCGATGATTTCTTTTCCTGAATTTTTAATGGCTTCTATAACTTTGCTTCTTTCCAGTTCATTATCGATACAATCCAGACAGATTACAACAAATTTATCTGCAACGCACATCATTACATTCGTGTGATAAATCGGAAGTCTTTCCGAACCTACCGTTTGGAACGAATGAAAAACCACAGGCGTAAAACCATATTTCTCACAGAATTTTCTGAATAAATTTTCATCCAATCTCAAAGAAACCGAACCGTAAGCGATTTTATTGTCATGATCGAAAATCATACTTCCTGTTCCTTCCAAAAAATGTCCCTGAATTTCAGCAAGTGACCAATCATCAATTTCAGCAACATCAAATCCTTGGTCTTTGATCGTTTCAATGATATCATCTCTTCTTTCTACTCTTCTGTTGGAGGCAAACATCGGATACAAAACCACTTTTCCATCATTGTGGAAGCTTATCCAGTTATTTGGGAAAATAGAATCCGGAGTGTGAGGATCTAATGTATCTTTAATGGTAATCACATTAATTCCTTTGCTTCTTAATTTTTCAACAAAAGCTTTAAATTCCGTCAAAGCTTTAAACTGAATATCAAAGCCTTTCTGCTCTACCTGAAAATAATTGTTTTTTGCTGTTTCTTCATTAAAACCGAATGCGATCGGCTCTATCATTAATACTGTATCTGTTGTCTGCATGTTCTTTATTTTTTTATAACTAATCTTTGATTAAAAATGTATAAATGGCAAAAGATAATAATTCTGGGTTCTGAACAAGATCTATTGTATATTTTTTACCCGAAATAGTTTCTGCCTCAACTTTTATTCCATCGAAATATTTTAAAACGTATCTGTCTTTTCTTCTGATGTTTCTTGATGTTGAACGAAGTTCATCTTTTACGTCCTTTGATGCCGAATAGTTTTTTGTAACCATTGCGTCATCTTTGAAATCTAAATAACTGTAAATTATTTCTTCCTCTTCATCAATAGCATATATATCAAAATTATCACTAAAATTATTTGCCAGTTTCGTAGTGAATAATATTGAAGAAGAATAGAATTGTGGATAATATGTTAACACAGATTTATTTCTAAACGGATAACCTGATCCACAACTAATAATATGTCTTGTTGTTTTTTTTCTAAAAACTAAAATACCATTTTTAAGTTTATATATTTTTTTATTGGGAAATTTTCTACTTACTAACTTTCCATTTCCATCATATTTTGTTTCTTCCCAAAGAATTATTTCATTGAAAGAATTTCTGTAATTAAAATAAACAATTTTCTCTTTTACATTCTCATTTTCATCGTAGAAAATTTCTTTAAAAGGCAAAGAAGCATATTCCAGTTTTTCACTGATCTTTTTTCCTGATTTTTTATTGATGGTAAGAACAGAATCTTTTTCAATTTTTATAATCTGATGATCGGGATAATTCTCGAAGTGAAATTTCGTTCGCTTATAATCTTTCTGCAAAGTTGAATCAACGGTATAATAACCATCAAACTTTTCTTTTTTAACTTCAGTATCATTGAAATACTTCTTTTCCCAAATTTTTCCGTTTCGATAGATTTCTTCATAACTTAAGTCAGGATTACTTTCATTGAAAATATATTGAGTCCTGAAAACTTCAGTAGAATCATTTTTTATCTTATCAAATCTATAGGTTTCCTTCGTTTCATAAGATTTACCCTGAAAAATGAATTTTGAAAATTTGTTATAATAAGAAAAGTCTTCATGATCAATAAACCTTGACAATGCATTGATCTGGCTTTCTTTATAATTTAATTCAAGTTTTTCCTGTCTATTATTTTTAATAGATCTTAAAGAAACCAACTGATCATTTGTATCAAAATCGAAATAATTTATATTTAAAGAATCTTTAGCAATAATTTGTCTTTTTTGCGAATCAACTTCAATTGATCTGATTACTTTACTGCCTTTTTTAAGCTGCAAACTTTTAATATTATTTGCTTGTAAACCTTTCAAATTCCCATATAAAACCTCACTCCAATTCAAACTCTGAGCTTCAACTTTAAAAACCGAGAGAAATAATAGAATATATATGTAATGAATTTTTTTCAAATCAGGAATTATAAAATAATATTGAATCCTGAATAAAAATCTGTTAATCCATAATAGCTCAAAGTAAGAAAAACCGTGTCAATCAAACCGTGAACAATAATATTGATCCAGATATTTTTGAATTTTAAATAAATAAAACCAAAAACCAATCCGAATAAAAATGTCATTACTAATCCTGAAATTCCCTGGTATAAATGCGGTAACGAAAACATGACAGCACTTAATAAAACCAACCAGATTTTCTTTTCACCAAACCATTTTGTAAGCTGTGAAAACGCAAAACCACGGAATAAAAGTTCTTCTCCAATCGCGGCACTTATCCACATATTGAAAAGCCATTTGAAATATTTCTGAGGATTCCCTTCAATAATTTTAAATGAAGAATAATCTGCCGGTTCATTAAAAATTTTACTGACCAAAGGCTGAAAAATAAAATCCATGGAAATTTCCAGAGCAAGGTAAGAAATCAATATTATTTTAATTTCTGACGATCCTATTTTCTTAAAATTAAGATTTTTCAGATTTCCATCCTGCAAGTAAGTAAATAAAAGAATTACCGCAATAATTACACAAAATGTATAAGGAAATTTTGTGAAAGTATTGTAAATCAATGAAAACGTAATCGCTAAAAGCAATAACGCAATCCATTTATTATTGAGTAAAACTTTTAAATTCACTATTATCAATATTTGGTTACTCTCTCACCAAAGGCATTGTTGAACAACGCAGCAATCCGCCCATTTTAGAAATTTCACGATAAGGGATTTCTTCAACCGTCATTCCCCACTCGTTTCTCAGGTGATCGTTCATTCTTGTGAAAGCTTTATCTGAAACTACAATTTCGGGAGAAATAGAGAAAATATTCGGACACATATCAAACATTTCTTCAGCAGTTACATGAAAACAGTTTTCTTCTCCGAAAATATCGATGATCAAACGGTAATCGCTTTCATCAACAAAACCGTCTTTGTAAATAATGCATTTATCTTTTCCAATCGGATTGAAAGTGCAGTCTAAATGTAAAATTCCTTCGTATGGAATCTTGTCGTTTTTCTTTAATTCAAGGTCGATAATTCTCTTTTTCGGAAAATATTCTTTAAGAATTTCGATGGCGTATTCGTTGGTTCTTGCCGTTTTATAACTTCTGTAATCTTCACTGAAACAAGTTCCGATAAACAAAAAGTCATTCCAGACAATGACGTCACCTCCTTCAATATGCGCAGTTTCCGGAAGATTAATGATTTTTCTCCAAGCCACTTTTTCGAAAACTTTTTTGTAGGCTTCCTGCTCATCGGCTCTGTCTGCGATAACATTGGAAATGATCATTTTATCGTCAATCACAAACGCTACATCTCTCGCAAAAACCTGATTGTAATCCTGAATAATATCAGGACGAAGAACTTCTACATCATATTTCTTTAAAACTGCTTCAAAAGCGTTCATTTCATTGATGATATCCGATTCTTTCGGATACATATTATGTTCGATTGAGTAATATGACTTTGCGTCATAACTTTCCTCAAGGGTTGGAACCGATCCCATTGAATTGGGTTGACCCAAAACTACAGATTTCAGCCTTCCCGTTTCGTTTTTTATATTTAGTCTCATAAAGATTTATGCAATGCTACAAATATAAGTAAAGGGCTCTATCTGGAAAACTTTTAAAATATTTTCCGTCTGAAATTAAATTTTAACTAAGAATTAATCCAAATACAGGTTTTTATTAATGTTAATTTCAAATACATAGTTTTTAATCTCGATTCTTGAAGATTTTCCAGATATTTATTTATTAAAACAATGCTATTATTAACTTAAAAATAAAAAATAACAAAATTGACACTCCCAAAAACACAGTATTGCTCTAAAAAAACGCAACTATTAAAAATAAAAAATCCCAAGCAAAAACTTGGGATTCTTATTTGTATCAATCGAATATTATCTGTTTAGAATATCGATATAATCTCTTTGTTGAGCTCCTTGGTAAACCTGTCTTGGTCTTCCGATCGGATCTCCTTTTAATCTCATTTCTTTCCATTGAGCGATCCATCCCGGAAGTCTTCCCAATGCAAACATTACTGTAAACATTTCTGTAGGAATTCCTAACGCTCTGTAGATGATTCCTGAATAGAAATCTACGTTTGGATATAGTTTTCTTTCGATGAAGTATTCGTCTTCAAGAGCTACTTTTTCTAACTGCATTGCAATATCAAGCGCTTTGTCTTCAATTCCTAAAGCAGCTAATAAATCGTCAGCAGCTTTTTTGATGATTTTTGCTCTTGGATCGAAGTTTTTGTACACTCTGTGTCCGAATCCCATCAAACGGAAACTGTCATTTTTATCTTTAGCTTTTGCTACCCATTTGTTAACATCTCCACCATCTTTTTCGATTAATTCAAGCATTTCGATAACAGCTTGGTTTGCACCACCGTGAAGTGGACCCCAAAGTGCAGAAATACCTGCAGAAACAGATGCAAAAAGACCTGTGTGAGCAGAACCTACCATTCTTACAGTAGATGTAGAACAGTTTTGCTCGTGATCTGCGTGAAGAATTAATAATTTATCTAAAGCTTCAGTTACCACAGGATTCATGTTGAAGTCTTCGTTTGGTAATCTGAAAGCCATTTTGTAGAAATTCTCTACATAGTTAAGATTGTTATCTCCGTGGTTTAATGGAAGACCTAAAGTTTTTCTGTAAGTCCAAGCAGCAAGGTGAGCAAATTTAGCAATAAGCAATTCTGCAGCAAGATCCATTTCTTCTTTAGAATTTACGTTAACAGCTTTTGGATTGAAAGCCGTTAAAGCAGAAGTTAAAGTAGATAAAACTCCCATTGGGTGAGCAGAACGAGGAAAAGCATCGATGATTTTTTTCATCTCCTCTGCTACGAAATTATATTTTTTAATGTTACCGTTAAAGGTATTGAATTGATCTTGATTTGGTAATTCACCATGTAGTAAAAGGTACATTACCTCTGTGAAATTAGACTTCTCAGCAATCTGCTCGATAGGATATCCTCTGTAGAATAATTCTCCTTTGTCTCCGTCTAAGTAAGTGATGTCGCTAAGTGTAGCTCCTGTGTTTTTGTAACCTAAATCTAAAGTGATTAAACCTGTCTGGTCTCTTAATTTTGAAATATCGATCCCTCTGTCTCCGATAGTACTATCCACGATTGGATATTCATATGAATTACCGTCGTAATTCAATATTACTTTGTTGTCTGACATTATTTAATTTATTTTTTTCTAAATATACTACTTATTACAAAATACGGCAAACTAAAAATTTCGCTTGCCGTTATTTATAAATTCGATTAATTATCTTTTGATTTTAAAAGCTTCCAATCCTGGAAAAATAGCAGTTTCGCCTAAAGCTTCTTCAATTCTCAACAATTGATTGTACTTCGCCATTCTGTCTGATCTTGAAGCAGAACCAGTTTTGATCTGTCCGCAGTTCATTGCTACTGCTAAATCTGCGATTGTAGAATCTTCAGTTTCTCCTGATCTGTGAGACATTACAGAAGTGAACTTGTTATGTTGAGCCATTTGTACAGCAGCCATCGTTTCAGAAAGAGAACCGATTTGGTTTACTTTTACAAGGATTGAATTTGCAATTCCTTCTTTTACCCCTCTTGATAATCTTTCAACATTCGTTACGAATAAATCGTCACCAACTAATTGTACTCTATCACCAATTTTATCTGTTAACATTTTCCAACCATCCCAGTCATTTTCCTGCATACCATCCTCGATAGAGATAATTGGATATTTGTTTGCCAATTCAGCTAAGTAAGAAACCTGCTCACTGCTTGTAAACTGAGCTGCATCCGGAGTCTGGAATTTTCTGTAATCATAAACTCCATCCTTATAGAATTCTGAAGCTGCACAATCTAATGCAATCATTACATCGTCACCCGGCTTATAACCAGCTTTTTCGATTGCCTGAAGCAAAGTATCCAAAGCGTCTTCAGTTCCTTTGAAAGTTGGCGCAAAACCACCTTCGTCCCCTACCGCAGTAGAAAGACCTCTTGAATGAAGAATCGCTTTAAGGTTGTGGAAAATTTCAGTCCCTTTTCTCAACGCGTGAGAGAAAGAATCTGCTTTTACCGGCATTACCATAAATTCCTGAAACGCGATCGGCGCATCTGAGTGAGAACCACCGTTGATAACGTTCATCATCGGAACTGGAAGTGTATTTGCATTAACACCACCAACATATTTGTATAAAGGTAATTTCAATTCGTTTGCAGCAGCTTTTGCAGCCGCCAAAGAAACTCCAAGGATTGCGTTTGCTCCTAAGCTTCCTTTGTTGTTTGTTCCGTCAAGATCAATCATAATCTGATCGATAAGATTCTGATCAAAAACAGGAAGACCTACCAATTCTGGAGCAATTACTTCTCTTACATTCTCAACAGCTTTAAGAACACCCTTCCCCATATATTCTGAACCACCATCACGCAATTCTACCGCTTCATGCTCTCCTGTAGACGCTCCTGAAGGTACTGCAGCACGACCCATCGCACCACCTTCCGTGAATACATCTACTTCAACTGTAGGATTTCCTCTTGAATCTAAAATTTGTCTCGCTTCTATGTAAGAAATGTAACTCATTGTTCGTTTTTTTATAGTTTAGACAAATTTAATCAATTTTTAACTTTTTGAAGCACGTGAGAGCTAATTTATACGTTTATTCTGAGTTAAATTTTAGTTAATTTTGGGATCATAGGAATTTCTTATTTTAAACTTAATCACAATTTCAATCTAATCTCATTAACGATCTTTGTTTTGACGTAAGATTCCAACTTATTCCTACAAACCAACCTAATTTATAGCTTTCTGCAGTATATTCTTGAGGGGAATAAGTTAGAGGTTGATCTAAAATAAATCCATTTTGTAATTCTGTCACTTTTCTAAGAGCTGGCCCAACTGTAAAAATAATTTTATCCGTTCTTCCAACTAATAAGCTTATTCCAGGAAATAATGAATTTAATTGAAGTTTAGTCATATCCATGGAAACTCCTAAAGTAAAACCAAATGCAAAATTATTCGCAGATCTCCAACTTGAGTGTAGCATTCCTGCAATAGTCGGTATATATTGATTATTTGTTTTTTGAACAATCTTATATCCCATAACATCTTGAATTACTTCAAATTCCTGTTGTTTGTTTCCAATATCGAAAACAGTTCCAATACTAAAATCAAAACGGATTCCCCCTTTTATATATTCTTTATATTCAAATGGTGTTAATCTGTCGATTATATATTTTCCATCTTCTGCTTTCGATCTAGTAGTAATACTTATATTGAACTTTAAATAATCTTCATAACCTTGTATTGGTGGCGAAGTATAGGTATAAGTTTCAGCTTTTAACAGAATCCTATCTAAACTTTCGACGTAATTTAATTTTTTTCTTATATTGAGATCATTGACCGTTTTAGAAACATCCGTTACATCCTTTCTAATTGTTAAAATATCTTCATTTAACTTTGAGATAAGATTTTGACCATCCGAAAATTTTGATAACTGATCCTTTATTTTATCTAATTCAGTATCATTAAACTTCATTAAAAGATTAGTTTTAATACTGTCAAACTTATTAACTTCACTATTGCATTCATTTAACTTGCCAGTTTTTATAATCACCGGATTTTCTAACCCTACATAATTTTTAATTTTTTTATATTCTCCCAGGGTAAGTTCTGCTGAGTAAACTTTATCTATATAATTATTGTAATTGTCATTAATTTTATAAATAGCATTTGCAGATTGATAAAGATTTGTATACATATTTTTTATTTTGCTCAAGTAATCAGTTATTAAATCTTTTGCTGATTTATCCTGATCTGCAATTTTCAAGACTTCTTCGTTAAGCTGTCTATTTGTATTTACATATTCTGAGATTTTTTTCTCTATTTTTTCAATTTCATTTTTGTAGCTTGATTGATTGGTTTCTAATTCATTTCTTTTACTTATCATTTTTTGTAATTCCGTTTTAATTTTATTGTTTCCAGATTTCAAAGTGTCAATCTGTATTTTCAGTTCATCTAATGATTTTACTGATGACAATTGTTGATTTATGGTCTGGAGCTTATTTTCCAGATTAGTTTTTTCCGATTTATTTTTTTTTATTAAGGCTGAATTGTCTTCAATTTCTTTTTCAAGATCTAAAACTTGTTTTGAAAGTCTTGTATTAATTTTTTCATCGCTGATTTTCTGATTTTTCGGATTTAGAAGCTCTTGTTCAATTTTTGCAGGTGCATCTAGTTTTTTCGGATCGGCAGGTTCGGGAGATTTAGCTGATTTTGGAGGATCTTCTTCACCAAAAAGATTTTTATCTCTTATTGCGATATCTTTTGCATCAATGCTCACTTTATAAAACAGATTATTAATACTGTCAATTTTTACAATAACTGGCTGTCCTTGAACAGGCTTTATTGGAACCCCTGTAAATTCTCCTTTTGAAAAATCATATTTAATGGTTTGCGTTTCTGTCATTGTTCGACATGACATTAAAGACAATCCTACAATGAGAAGTAAAATTTTAGTTTTCATGGCTATTAATTTTTAAATTCCTACTTCAAAGTTCCTTTAAAAACAAACCTCTGTCAATTACACAAAAGGGTGATTTAAAAAAAACAGCACCATAAAATGATGCTGTCTGTATTCAATAAATAAAAATTCTTATAAATCTATCCTGAAAAACAGATGCGTCCCGTTTTCAGTAGTGACTTCGCAGTGTCCGTTTTGTTCCTGCATTCTGCGTTTCATATTTCGAAGTCCGTTTCCTTCTGATTTTTCGTGGTTAATTCCGATTCCGTTGTCGGAGATTTTCATCATGAATTCTTTGTCTTTTTGGATGAATGACAATTTGATTTGGTTGGATTGACTGTGCTTGTAAGCATTGTTAAGGGTCTCTTTTAAGCATAAAAATAAATTCCTTCTCTGTTCTGTAGTGATTACTGTTTCCAAAACAACGTTTTCGCTTTCTGTAAGCAGGAGAATTTTTGTTTTTTTCAAAAAATTTTGTGCATACATCTTTGAATAATCGATAAAGCTCCCCAAAGTATCATTTCCAGAGTTAAGACTCCAAAGCATTTCCCGCATGGAAAGATTCATTTCTTCGGAGGTTTTCAAGAGTTCATCAATATCATTTTTCAGATCATCATTTTCAGCTCGTTCTTTTAAAAATTCTGCCTGCAATTTTAATGCTGAAATTCCTGCACCGAGATCATCGTGCATATCGTGGGAAATTCTTTCCCGCTCTGTTTCTATGGATTTTTGTTTTTCGAGTTCTTTTTGGAGAAGCTCGTTTTGGTGCTCGGATTCTTTGAGTTGTTTTTCTTTGAGGTTAAGTAGCTGTTTTCGGTTGTACATCAATACAACAAATATTATAAACCCTATAAATGCTATCATGATGAACATAGCAATAATATAGGTAAATCTAATTTCAGAAGGTAAGGATTTCATTGCTTGCAAAATAGACCTTTAAAAAAAATGATATAACTAACTATTATAGAATATTGATGTATTTTACTAATTATTATAAGAAAGTTTTTATCTTCTTCATTAAAATAATACATTGGAACTAATCTAAAAATAGAAACTATTCCAATCAATAATAAAGATGTACTCATCCAAAACAGTTGCTTTTTTATAATAGGTATGTGGTTCGTTTTTCTTAATTGACTAAAGAACCACAATATAGCAATGAGAATATAGGTAAAACTCATTACTAACCCTAGCTGAATCTGATAATTTTTTTGAGAAAAATACAACACCAAACTTGTTATCAAAGATAAAAAACCTACAAAAATATGAAATGATTTGTTTTTAAGATTTTGGCTATATATATATAAAAGATAGGGTATGTAAATAAAAAATGAAAGTATATATATTTTATAAGGAATGAAATTTAAAAAAAGTCCCATTTCTAAAACCAAAATCACAAGAAAATACATCCAAAAAAATCTTTGTCTTGCAACCTTATTGTAAATTGAGGCTACAAAACAAAGAAATATAATACTAAAATATATACAATATACTATTTGCATCCGTCTGGTGGGCAAATTTGAAATGTATCATAAAAAACAGTTCCTACTGTTGTACCTCTATAAGCAAAAAACATTACAAAGGTTATTTTATGTTTATAATAATTTTTACCTTCAGTATCTATTGCTGGAAATAAATAAACCGTTTCTAATTCATTTAAATCAATTCCGGAGAAATGAGTTGCATATTCAATCGTAATAGTTCTTGTATTTTCACTTGGTGTTCCTAACTTATTGGTTAAATCATCATTTAAAAGCAACTTCAAGCCCTTTTTCTTATCTTCAAACTTTTCCTTTAATTTTCTAAAGTCACTAATAGTAATTGATGACGTTACTCCTTTTTCGATATATAATTGGAAAATATAATTATCTCCATTATCCTCATTATCCTCATTATCCATATTATGAAGTACTATTCCTAATTCGTCATTTAAATCTACAAAAGTAATCTTAAGATTTTTATCTGGATTAATAATTCTTTTTATGACATCTCCATTTATCTCAAAATATTTGTCATAACTTTTAAATCTACCAAACCATTTATTATACTCTCCTACCCTATCAAGAGCTTGAACTGAAGTAATTTCTCCGCTTAGTAAACTTATTGGTAATTTTTTATTAGATATAATATCCACATATGTATTTATTATATCTAATTCTCGACTTGCTAATTGTTTCTCAGCAAATCCATTTCTTATAGAATCTAAAATGGATTGTACATGATCATCATGAAGATTGTTTTCTGTTGGCATAATTTCTTAGTTTTTAAAATGGTTAAACTTATTAATAGCCTCCACTTTGTTGTTAACGTGGAGTTTTCTGTAAATGTTTCCGACATGTTTTTTCACCGTATCAATACTGATGAATTTTTTATCTGCGATTTCTTTGTATAATAAGCCTTGAGATAAAAGTTCCAGCACTTCTTTTTCACGTTCGGTGAGTTCATCGAAGCCTTTTATTTCAGGAAGTTTTCTTTCAAAATGACTTAAAACTTTCCTGGCAATTGAGAAACTCATCGGTGCACCACCATTGTAGACATCACGGATAGATGAGAGAATTTTATCCATGCTTTCGCCTTTCACAAGATATCCCATTGCTCCGGCTTTTAAAGAGTTGAAGACTTTCTCATCGTCTTCAAAACTTGTACACATAATAAATTGAGTTTTTGGCAATCCCTTCCTAAGCTTCTCAATAATTTCAATTCCGAGCATATCCTGCAACTGAATATCCATCATTACAACATCCGGAGAAATATCAGAGAGATTTTGTAGAGCATCCTTCCCATCGAAAAACTGAGCAACAACTTTCATATCATCCTGATAATTGATGACTTTCTTCAACGCATTGTTGTAGTTTTTTTCGTCTTCTACTATGGCTATGGAAATGCTCATGTTTGTAATTTTGTTTAAGACAAATTTCGACAGAAAATAAAACCGAATCAATTACACTTTTGTGTAATTTTGAACATTGAGTTTCTGGGTATTTGGTTTAGTTTTTGTTTCTATTAAATTTAAACAATTTTTTCTTACAATCAAAAAATAATTAACAATCAATACATTAAATAAAATTAAACATCATGAAAAAAGTAGTTTTATTCGCAGTTTCCACGTTTTTTTTATCATTGTTAAGCTGTTCAAAAAATGAAGGAGGAAATAAAGATGTCATAAGTATGGAAACATCGGAGACTTCTGTGGTAAATAATAATGGAAAAGCAGATACATTAAGCACAGGATCTTCAATTACAGAAGTAAATGGACAGAAAACAGAAAAAGTAAGCAATATTTATAAAGCAAGTGATGGCACTTTAGTAAAAGTAGTTTTTGAAACAACTCCAAAAGAAAGTACTCTTGCCATTACCAACAATCACAAAACTTTCACTTTGAAAAAAACAGAAACTAATGGTGATGAAACTGTTTATAAAAAAGACGATATGACTGCAAAAGTAAAAGGTGACAGCTTGCATATTGTACAAGGCAATAATATTATCGAATTGAAAAAGACTAAAATCTAAAGCATAAAAAAAACCGCTCAGAAATCTGAACGGTTTTTTTTATATATCTGAATGAATATTATTCTTCAGTTTTTTCCTCTGTAGAATCAGCAGCTTCAGCCGTAGGCTCAGCAGCTTTTTCTTCTACTACAGGAGCTTCAGCAACTACAGCTTCTTTTTTAGTAGCTGTTGTAGATCTTCTGCTTCTTCTTGTAGTTTTCTTCTCTTCAGCATTAGGATTGTAAAGCTCATTGAAATCTACCAACTCGATAAGAGCAGTATCAGCAGCATCACCTGGTCTGAAACCTGTTTTGATGATTCTTGTATAACCACCGTTTCTCTCAGCGATTTTTGGAGCTACAGTTCTGAACAATTCAGCAACTGCTTCTTTATTTTGAAGATATGAAAAAACAATTCTTCTATTGTGTGTAGTATCTTCTTTTGCTTTTGTTAATAGAGGCTCAACATATACTCTCAAAGCCTTAGCTTTAGCTACAGTAGTGTTGATTCTTTTATGCTCAATTAGAGAACAAGCCATATTAGAAAGCAAAGCACTTCTGTGAGAAGCTGTTCTTCCTAAGTGATTGAATTTTTTACCGTGTCTCATTATTATTTAATTATCAGCGTCTAATTTATATTTTGCAACGTCAAAACCGAAGTTAAGACCTTTTGAATGCACTAATTCTTCTAGTTCTGTCAAAGATTTTTTACCAAAATTTCTGAATTTCATCAAATCAGACTTACTGTAAGAAACCAATTCTCCAAGAGTTTCTACTTCAGCTGCTTTCAGACAGTTTAGGGCTCTTACGGAAAGATCCATATCTGCTAATTTAGACTTAAGTAATTGTCTTGTGTGAAGAGTTTCTTCATCGTATTGGATAGATGCTTTTACAGCTTCAGTTTCAAGAGTGATTCTCTCATCAGAGAACAACATGAAGTGATAAATTAATATCTTAGAAGCTTCTGTTAAAGCATTCTGAGGACTGATAGATCCGTCAGTTTCTATATCTAATACAAGTTTTTCGTAGTCTGTTTTTTGCTCTACACGGTAATTTTCAATACTATACTGTACTTTTTTAATCGGCGTAAAGATAGAGTCAATAGCAATAGTACCTACAGGTGCATTGTTTGACTTGTTCTGTTCAGAAGGAACATACCCTCTTCCTTTTTCTATATTAAACGTAATTTCAAAAGTAACATCAGAGTTTAGGTTACAAATCACTAGATCTGGGTTTAGAATCTCAAATCCGTTGATAGATTTACCTAAGTCTCCAGCAGTAATAATCGTTTGTCCCGAAACTTTAGCAACAACCTGCTCATTAGACTGGTTTTCTGCCGTAGCTTTTAATCTTACCTGCTTAAGGTTAAGAATAATTTCGGTAACATCTTCGATTACTCCTGGAATAGTTGAAAATTCGTGCTCTACACCTTCTATTTTGATAGATGAAATAGCGTATCCTTCCAGAGAAGAAAGCAACACTCTTCTCAAAGCATTACCGATTGTAAGCCCGAAACCTGGTTCTAGAGGTCTGAATTCGAACGAACCTCTAAATTCATCAGAGTTAAGTAAAATTACTTTATCGGGTTTTATGAATTGTAAAATTGCCATATTATTGGGTTGAGCAAAAATTTGATTAAAAAATTATTTAGAGTAAAGTTCCACGATAAGGTTCTCCTTGATGTCTTCCGGAATTTGGATTCTTTCAGGAGCAGAAATGAAGGTACCTTCTTTCTTCTCATCGTTGAATTGTAACCACTCATAATTTGCTTTAGAAGCTAATGCGTTTGTAACAACTTCAAGAGACTTAGACTTTTCTCTTACAGCGATTACATCACCAGCTTTTACCAAATACGAAGGAATGTTAAGAATCTCACCATTCACAGTAATGTGTCTGTGAGAAGTTAACTGTCTAGCAGCAGATCTAGTTTTAGCAAAACCTAATCTGTATACTACGTTATCCAATCTTGATTCACAAAGTTGCAATAGAACTTCCCCTGTTACACCTTTACTTCTGTGTGCTTTATCAAATAGGTTAGCAAACTGTCTTTCTAAAATACCGTAAGTATATTTAGCTTTTTGTTTTTCAGCTAACTGAACTGCATATTCTGATTTTTTAGCACCTCTTCTTTTGTTAGGACCGTGTTGTCCTGGCGGTTGGTTTTTTCTTTTCTCGAAGTTTTTATCATCTCCGTAGATTGCAGCACCAAACTTTCTAGCAATCTTAGTTTTAGGTCCAATATATCTTGCCATAATGGGTAAATTCTAAAAATTAAACTCTTCTTCTTTTTGGTGGTCTACATCCGTTGTGTGGCATAGGAGTCACGTCAACGATTTCACTTACTTCAATTCCTGAATTGTGGATAGATCTGATAGCAGATTCTCTACCTGCACCAGGACCTTTTACGAACACCTTCACTCTTCTTAAACCAGCTTCGTGAGCTACAGCAGAGCAATTTTCAGCTGCCATTTGAGCAGCAAATGGAGTATTCTTTTTAGAACCTCTGAATCCCATTTTACCGGCAGAAGCCCAAGAGATAACCTCTCCGTTTTTATTTGTTAAAGAAATGATGATGTTATTGAAAGAAGCCTGAATATGCGCTTCTCCAATAGCTTCAACTTTTACTTTTCTCTTCTTAACTACTTTAGTTTGTTTTGCCATAATTCCTAACGATTATTTACTAGCTTTTTTCTTGTTAGCAACAGTTTTTCTCTTTCCTTTTCGGGTTCTAGAGTTGTTTTTCGTTCTCTGGCCTCTTAAAGGTAATCCAAGTCTGTGACGTATTCCTCGTTGGCATCCTATGTCCATTAATCTCTTAATGTTCAATTGCACTTCAGATCTAAGTTCTCCTTCTACTTTTACGTTTTCTGAGATATAAGTTCTGATTGCAGCCAATTCATCGTCATTCCATTCGTTGACTTTCTTGTCTTCGCTGATACCGGCAGCCTTAAGGATTTCAGAAGAAGTACTTCTTCCTACTCCATAAATATAAGTTAAACCGATAACTCCTCTTTTGTTTTTTGGTAAATCAATACCTGAAATTCTCGCCATAATTTAATTTTAGCCTTGTCTTTGTTTAAATTTTGGGTTTTTCTTGTTGATTACAAATAGTACACCTTTTCTGCGTACGATTTTGCAATCAGCACTTCTTTTTTTAATTGATGCTCTTACTTTCATTTTGATAGTATTTATTTTTTAACAATAGCCAAATGGAACATACATTCCATTTGGCATTTGTTTTAATATCTAAATGTAATTCTCCCTTTTGTTAAATCATAAGGAGACATTTCTAATTTTACCTTATCACCAGGTAAAAGTTTAATATAATGCATTCGCATTTTACCAGAAATATGAGCGATAAGAATATGCCCATTTTCTAGTTCTACACGGAACTGAGCGTTCGAAAGTGCTTCCGTTATAACGCCGTCTTGTTCAATATGTTTTTGTTTCGCCATAAATTAATATCCAGTCGTTCTTGATAATTTAGACTGCATTAAGCCATCATAATGATGGTTCAGCAGATATGTATTAATCTGTTGAACTGTATCTAAAATTACTCCAACCATAATCAATAGTGATGTTCCCCCGAAAAATAGGGCGAACGCATCTGTCTGAACAAAGGTTCCATGCACAATTGCCGGAAGGATTGCAAAGATAGATAAAAATATTGCACCTGGCAAGGTAATTTTTGATAAAATATCATCTAAATAATCAGCTGTCTCTTTTCCTGGTCTTACTTTCGGTACTAAACCACCATTTCTCTTCAAATCATCAGCCATTTGGTTTACCGGAATTGTAATTGCAGTATAGAAAAACGAGAAGATAATAATTAATAGCGCAAACAATACGTTGTATTGCCAGCTAAAAACATTCTTGAAACCTGCAAGAAAAGTGTTAGACTCATCTACTTTTGTTAATAATCCCGGAACGAACATCAATGCCTGAGCAAAGATAATTGGCATTACACCGGCAGCATTAACTTTCAATGGGATCCACTGTCTTGCTCCTTGCATAAGATTTCTGTTTACACCTCCTCTTGCCTGAGCTCTGCTTACATACTGAATAGGGATTTTTCTAACAGCAACGGATAATACCACCGCTAAAAGAACAACCAACATCCAGAAAATTACTTCAATAAGGATCATGATAGATCCCATTCCTCCTTTTCCGTTCTGCACTGCCATCTCCTGAACGAATGCTTCAGGCAATCTTGAAAGAATCCCCACCATAATAAGGATAGAGATACCATTTCCGATACCTTTGTCGGTGATTTTCTCACCCAACCACATTGCGAATACTGAACCACCTACCAAAATAACAATACTTGGTAACCAGAACATGATAGAATTTGGCTCTACATAATATGCAGATGAGAACTGAGCATAAGGTAAAAACAATTGAGTAATAGAAGTTAAATAAGAAGGTGCCTGTACAAGACAAACTCCGATAGTTAACCATCTAGTAATCTGATTCAATGTATTTCTACCTGACTCTCCATCTTTCTGAAGTTTCTGAAGATAAGGAATAGCCATTCCCATCAACTGAACAATAATAGAAGCAGAAATATAAGGCATGATACCTAACGCCATTACGGAAGCGTGGCTGAAAGCCCCCCCCGTAAACGACGAAAGCAAGCCAAGGAGACCTGCTCCTTGCTTGTTACCGCCTTGATTTTTATAATGCTCTAAGAGATCTCCTACTTCTGCAAGGTTAATCGCAGGTAAAGAGATATAAGATGCGAATCTATACACAAGGATTATACCTAAAGTAAAGAGAATTTTATCTCTAAGTTCTTTAAGACTCCAAATATTTTTGAGGGTTTGTATAAATTCTTTCATTAGTAATTATTATAAGGTAATTGCTTTTCCACCTGCTTTAGCAATAAGCTCTTCAGCAGATTTAGTGAATTTGTCAGCTGAGATAGAAACCGCAGATTTCAATTCTCCTCTACCCATAATTTTCACTAATTCGTTTTTAGTAATTAGACCGTTCTCAATCATAACTTCTCTTGTAATATCTCCAGTGATAGATTTATTTTCAATTAAAATTTGGATTGTATCAAGGTTAACTCCTCTAAACTCTTTTCTGTTTACGTTTTTGAATCCGAATTTCGGTAATCTTCTTTGTAAAGGCATCTGACCTCCTTCAAAACCGATTTTCTGAGAATAACCAGCTCTTGCTTTCTGACCTTTGTGACCTTTCGTAGAAGTACCTCCTTTTCCAGTACCTTGACCTCTACCAATTCTTTTTGAATTGAAAGTAGATCCTGCAGCTGGTTTTATGTTGTTTAAATTCATTTTAAAATTATTTTAAAAATTATTTTTGAACTTCAAGTAAATGACTAACTGCAGCTATCATTCCTAAGATAGAAGGAGTAGCTTCGTGTTCTACAACTTGGTGAAGTTTCTTAAATCCTAATGCTTCAAGCGTTCTCTTTTGGGTTTTTGTTCTTCCAATAGCGCTTCTTACTTGCTTTACTTTGATTGTTGCCATTGTTTTATATATTAACCGTTAAACACTTTACTTAGTGAAACTCCTCTCATTCTAGCAATTTCTTCAGGTCTTCTGATATCCAATAACGCTTTGAAAGTAGCTTTCACCACGTTGTGTGGGTTTGAAGATCCTTTAGATTTTGAAAGGATATCGTGAATACCAGCAGATTCTAGTACCGCTCTTACCGCACCTCCGGCGATAAGACCTGTACCGTGAGAAGCAGGTCTTAAAAAGATATCTGCACCACCGTATCTAGCAGTAGTCTGGTGAGGAATAGTGTGGTTCATTACAGGAACTTTCACAAGGTTTTTCTTAGCGTCTTCAACTGCCTTAGCAATTGCAGAAGCAACCTCTTTAGATTTTCCTAGTCCGTAACCGATAACACCTTCTTCGTTACCTACCACAACGATAGCAGAAAATCCGAAAGCTCTACCTCCTTTAGTTACTTTTGTTACTCTATTAACAGCTACGAGACGATCTTTTAATTCTAATCCTCCCGGTTTTACTCTTTCTATATTATCTAGTCCTAACATATTTCCGAAATTTTTATGATTAGAATTTAAGTCCTCCTTCTCTCGCACCATCAGCTAGAGCCTTAACTCTTCCGTGATATACGAATCCGTTTCTATCAAACACTATATTTTCGATTCCTGCAGCAATAGCTTTAGCAGCGATAGCCTTACCTACAGCAGCAGAAACTTCAGTTTTAGTCCCATTAGCATCAACTCCTTTCTCTCTAGAAGAAGCAGAAGCTAAAGTTTTTCCACTGTTATCGTCGATTAACTGAGCGTAAATTTCCTTATTACTTTTATATACAGATAATCTTGGCAATTCAGAAGATCCAGAGATTTTCCCTCTTACTCTTCTTTTTATTCTTATTCTTTTTTCTAATTTACTTAATGCCATAATACTTATAATTTATTAAGCAGATTTACCAGCTTTACGTCTAACAATTTCTCCTACGAATTTCACACCTTTTCCTTTGTACGGTTCAGGCTTTCTGAAAGAACGGATCTTTGCAGCTACCATTCCTAGAAGTTGGTTGTCGTGAGACGTTAAAGTAATAATTGGGTTTTTACCTTTTTCAGTCAATGTATCAACTTTAACTTCGTTTGGAAGTTCTAGTACAATACCGTGAGAGAATCCTAAAGCCAACTCAAGTTTTTGACCTGCGTGTGATGCTCTGTATCCTACCCCTACTAGTTCTAGTTTCTTTTCGAAACCTGTATTAACACCAACAATCATATTGTTGATCAACGCTCTGTATAAACCGTGAAGCGCTTTGTGTTGTTTAGTATCAGATGGTCTGTTAACGTTAAGTTCACCATCTTTCTGTTCAATAGTAATTCCTGCTGTAAGCTCCTGAGAAAGTTCTCCTTTAGGACCTTTTACAGTTACAACACCGTTATTTTCAGTGATTGTAATTCCTGCTGGAACTGTTATAATTGCTTTACCAATTCTTGACATTTTCCTGTGATTAAAAATTAATAAACATAGCAGATTACTTCACCGCCTACTTTCTCTTCTCTAGCTTTCTTGTCAGTCATTACTCCTTTAGAAGTAGAGATGATAGAAATACCCAAACCGTTTAGTACTCTTGGAAGCTCAGCTGAACCTTTGTACTGTCTCAAACCTGGTCTAGAAGCTCTTTGGATAGATTTAATAGCTGGTTTGTTAGTTTGCTTGTCGTACTTCAAAGCGATTTTGATTGTACCCTGAACAGCGCTATCTTCAAACTTGTAGTTTAAAATATACCCTTGATCAAATAAAATCTTAGTAATCTCTTTTTTGATTTTCGATGCAGGAATTTCCACCACTTTGTGGCCTGCGCTTTGTGCGTTCCTTACTCTTGTTAGGAAATCTGAAATTGGATCTGTTACCATTTCTTTGTTTTAAATTATTGGTTAAAGAACAATCAGTTTTGCAAAGACTTGAAGAATAAAATATCAGACTTCAGAAAACTTCGGTCTGATATTTTTATCTTTAGTATCTGAACAACTTAATTGTCCCGATTTTTTAATTAGTAATTATTACCAACTAGCTTTTTTAACTCCCGGGATAAGACCGTTGTTTGCCATTTCTCTGAAAGTTACTCTGGAAATACCGAACGTTCTCATATATCCTCTTGGTCTACCTGTTAGTTTACATCTGTTGTGTAATCTTACAGGAGAAGCGTTTTTAGGAAGTTTTTGCAAACCTTCGTAATCACCTGCTTCTTTAAGAGCTTTTCTTTTGTCAGCGTATTTAGCAACTAGTGCTTCTCTTTTGCGCTCACGCGCTTTCATTGATTCTTTAGCCATTTCTTAGTTCTTTTTGAATGGTAAACCGAAGTGAGTTAATAATGCTTTAGCTTCTTTATCTGTTTTCGCAGTTGTAACAAAAGTGATGTCCATCCCTTGGATTTTTTTCACTTTGTCGATTGCGATCTCAGGGAAGATAATCTGCTCAGTAATACCTAAGTTATAATTACCTCTACCGTCGAAACCTTCAGCCTTAATACCAGAGAAATCTCTAATACGTGGTAAAGCAGAAGCAGTAAGTCTGTCTAAGAATTCATACATTTTGTCTGCTCTTAGAGTAACTTTAGCACCTACAGGCATTCCTTTTCTCAATTTGAAAGCAGCTTCGTCTTTCTTAGAGATAGTACCTACAGCCTTCTGACCAGTGATGTTCGTTAATTCTTCAACAGCATAATCGATGATCTTTTTATCAGCAGTAGCGTCTCCTAAACCTTGAGATAAAATAATTTTCTCAAGTCTTGGTACCTGCATTACTGATTTGTATCCGAATTCTTCCATCATTGCTGGAACAATCGTTTCTTTATATGCTTTTTTGGGTCTTGCTATATATTCCATGTGTTATTTAAAATTATAAAGTTTCACCCGTTTTTTTGTTGATTCTTACTTTCTTATCTCCTTCGATTTTGTAACCGATTTTGATAGCTTTTCCGTCTTTACCAACTAAAGCCACGTTTGAGATATGAATAGAAGCTTCCTTTTCAGTAATTCCTCCTTGAGGATTTGAAGCTGAAGGCTTAACGTGTTTTTTAACGATGTTAAGTCCTGCAACAATAACTCTAGGGTCTCTTCCTTCTTTTTTGATCACTTCAATAACTTCACCAGTTTTACCTTTGATATCTTTCTTACCAGTAGTAATGATTACGTTATCTCCTCTTTTTATTTTTAACTTTGACATTTTTTTTTAAAATTTTAAATATTAAAGTACTTCAGGAGCTAATGAAATGATTTTCATATATTCTTTGTCTCTCAACTCACGAGCAACTGGTCCGAAAACACGTGTCCCTCTCATTTCTCCCGCTGCGTTTAGTAATACACAAGCATTGTCTTCGAATTTGATGTATGAACCATCTTTTCTTCTAACTGCTTTTTTAGTTCTTACCACTACAGCTTTAGATACCTGACCTTTCTTTGCGTTTCCTGATGGTGTAGAATCTTTGATCGTAACAACGATTTTATCACCAACTGAAGCATATCTTCTTCTGGTTCCTCCCAGAACTCTAATAACTAGTACTTCTTTTGCACCTGTGTTATCAGCAACTTTTAATCTTGATTCTGTTTGTAACATTATTACTTAGCTTTTTCAATGATTCTTACTAATCTCCATCTCTTGCTCTTGCTTAAAGGTCTAGTTTCAGAAATTAGAACTGTATCTCCTTCGTTGCATTCGTTGTTCTCGTCGTGTGCAGTATATTTTTTCGTTTTCAAAACGAATTTACCGTACATCGGGTGCTTTACTCTTGTAGTTTCACTAACAACAATAGTTTTTTCCATTTTATTGCTGGAAACCACTCCGATTCTTTCTTTTCTTAAATTTCTATCCATTTTAAAATGAAATTATTGTTTGTTAGTTAACTCAGTATTTAGTCTTGCGATTGTTTTTCTCAAATCTCTGATTTGGATCGGGTTTTCAAGCGGGCTGATTTTGTGAGCCAATTTCATTTTTGAAAATTGAACTTTTGCATCAGCTAATTGAGCCTGAACTTCCTCTGCGCTTAAATTTTTAATATCAGCTTTTTTCATTGTATTCAAAGATTAAAGAGGTTTAACAAAGTCGTTAGCAACTATAAATTTAGTAACGATTGGTAATTTTTGTGCAGCAAGTCTAAGAGCTTCCTTAGCGATATCGTAAGGTACACCTCCAACTTCGAACATAATTTTACCAGGTTTTACTACAGCTACCCAATATTCCACAGCACCTTTACCTTTACCCATACGTACTTCCGCTGGTTTTTTAGTAATTGGTTTATCCGGGAAGATTTTGATCCATAGTTGACCTTCTCTCTTCATATATCTTGTCGCAGCAATACGAGCAGCTTCAATTTGTCTTGCAGTGATCCAAGCACCTTCTGTCGCCTTGATTCCGAAAGTTCCATAAGCAAGTTGACTACCTCTTTGGGCACTCCCCTTCATCTTCATCTTATGAACTCTACGGAACTTGGTTCTTTTTGGTTGTAACATAATTTCTAAATTTTAGATTTTAGATTTTAGATTTTAGATTTTTTTTATTTTAAAAAAGTAACGGTAATTTAAAATTCAAAATTTCTATCTAAAATTTTTAATTATTATTGTTATTATTGTTGTTATTGTTCTTTCTAGGTCTTCTGTTGTCTCTGTCTCCTCCTCTGTTGTCTCTTCTATCTCCTGACGGACCTCCTTTTTTCTGTTGTCCCACTAGAGGAGAAAGTTCTCTTTTACCGTAAACTTCACCTTTCATGATCCAAACTTTTACACCTAGCTTACCGTACTGAGTAAGTGCTTCACCAATGTGATAATCGATATCCGCTCTGAAAGTAGACAAAGGAATTCTTCCGTCTTTGAAAGATTCTGATCTTGCCATTTCAGCACCGTTCAATCTACCAGAGATCTGAACTTTGATACCTTCTGCACCCATTCTCATTGTACCAGCGATAGCCATCTTAACAGCTCTTCTGTAAGAGATTCTGTTTTCGATCTGCTTAGCGATACTGTCAGCAACTAATACTGCATCAAGCTCAGGTCTTTTGATTTCGAAAATATTGATTTGAATATCCTTTTTAGTAAGTTTCTTCAATTCTTCTTTCAATTTATCAACTTCCTGACCTCCTTTCCCGATGATAAGTCCCGGTCTAGCAGTAGTAATTGTAACTGTAACTAATTTTAATGTTCTTTCAATATAAATTCTTGAAATACCACCTTTAGATAATCTAGCCTCAAGGTATCTTCTGATTTTGTAGTCTTCAGCGATTCTGTCTCCATAATCGTTTCCACCAAACCAGTTAGAATCCCATCCTCTGATGATACCTAATCTATTACCAATTGGATTTGTCTTCTGTCCCATACCTTGATTAATTTTCTTTTGTACCTAAGATTAATGTAATGTGGTTTGATCTTTTTCTGATTCTGTACCCTCTACCTTGTGGAGCTGGTCTTAGTCTCTTCAATTGTCTTGCACTGTCTACAAAAATTTCTTTAACGATAAGGTTTGCTTCTTCAATATCAGCACCTTCGTTTTTAGACTGCCAGTTTGCCATTGCAGAAAGTAATACTTTCTCCAATTTGTTTGATGCGTCTTTTTTAGAATATTTTAGAATGTATAAAGCTTTGTCTACTTCTACTCCTCTGATGATATCAGCTACTAATCTCATTTTTCTTGGAGAAGACGGGCAATCATTGTGTAACGCTTTCGCTACATCCTGATTTGTTAATTTACGTGCTAATGCACTTTCTCTTTTTCTTGATCCCATGATTATCTGCTTCCTTTGTTTTTGTTACCACCATGACCTCTGAAAGATCTTGTTGGAGAAAATTCGCCTAACTTGTGACCTACCATGTTTTCTGTAACGTAAACAGGAATAAAAGATTTTCCGTTGTGTACAGCAATAGTTTGTCCTACGAAGTCCGGAGAGATCATCGATGCTCTAGACCAAGTTTTGATAACAGTTTTCTTATTAGCTTCTATGTTTGCCTGAACCTTCTTATCTAAAGTATGATGAATGAATGGTCCTTTTTTAAGTGATCTTGCCATAATTATTTTCTTTTAGATACGATGTAACGGTTAGACACTTTGTTTTTCTTTCTAGTTTTGTATCCTTTAGCAGGCATACCGTTTCTAGATCTTGGGTGACCTCCAGAAGAACGTCCTTCACCACCTCCCATTGGGTGATCTACAGGGTTCATTACTACCGGTCTAGTTCTAGGTCTTCTACCTAACCATCTGCTTCTACCAGCTTTACCTGATACAGTTAATTGGTGATCTGAGTTAGAAACTGAACCGATCATTGCCATACACTCAGTAAGGATCATTCTAGATTCTCCTGAAGGCAATTTGATGATTGCGTATTTTCCGTCTCTTGAAGTAAGTTGAGCTGAAGAACCAGCACTTCTTGCTAAAATTGCACCTTGTCCAGGCTTCATTTCAACACAAGAGATAACAGTACCCAATGGAATATTTTTCAATTTCATTGCGTTACCTACATTAGGTTCTACGCTTTCACCTGAAACTACTTTTTGATCTACTTTAATACCGTTTGGAGCGATGATATATCTCTTCTCTCCATCTGCGTACTCTAATAAAGCGATAAATGCAGTTCTGTTTGGATCGTATTCTACAGATTTTACAGTTGCTTCAACGTTTGCTTTGTTTCTTTTGAAGTCAATAATTCTGTATTTCTTTTTGTGTCCACCTCCGGTGTAACGCATGGTCATTTTACCAGTTTGGTTACGTCCACCTGACTTACTAATACCAACTGTAAGAGATTTCTCTGGTTTGTTGGTAGTAATTTCTTCAAAATTGTTTACAACTCTGAATCTCTGTCCTGGGGTGATAGGTTTTAATTTTCTAACAGACATTACTATTATTTATAATTAATAATTAATTTACAGCAAAAATATCGATAACCTCACCTTCAGCAAGTTTGATCACCGCTTTTTTCAATTTATTTGTCTTTCCTACTTGAAGACCTTTTTTAGTGTATTTCGAAGAAACCTTCGGAGCATAAATCATTGTGTTAACGTCTGCTACTTTTACACCGTAAGCCGCTTCCACAGCTTTTTTAATCTGGATTTTATTCGCCTTAGTATTAACCAAGAAAGAATAAGAACCTCTTAAATCCGTAAGGTAATTAGCCTTTTCTGAGATAACTGGTTTAATGATAATAGACATGATTTATTTCTTTAAATTTTCCTGGAATTTTTCAACTGCACCTTCGAAGAATACAACTTCACCTGCATTTACTATATCATAAGAACTAACTTCGTTGAAGTTCATTACTTTAGTTTTAGGTAAGTTTCTTGAAGATAAATACACATTCTTATTAGCTTCAGGAAGAATGAACAAAGATTTTTTACCGTTCAATGCCAAAGCATCCAATAATGTAATGAAATCTTTAGTCTTAGGAGCATTTAAGCTCATATCTTCTAAAACTCTGATGCTGTTGTCTCTCATTTTCTGAGATAAAACAGATTTTTTAGCTAATCTCTTAAGAGCTTTGTTCAATTTGAATCTGTAGTCTCTAGGTTTTGGTCCGAATACTCTACCTCCACCTCTGAAAGTTGGAGATTTAATATCACCATATCTAGCAGAACCAGATCCTTTTTGCTTCTTAAGCTTTTTAGTAGAAGCAGTAATTTCGCTTCTTTCTTTTGATTTATGAGTTCCTTGTCTCTGTGCTGCAAGGTACTGCTTCACTTCTAAGTAAACCGCGTGCTGATTTGGCTCAATTCCGAATACTGATTCGTCTAGAGTTACTTTTCTTCCGGTCTCTTTTCCTGATGTATTTAATACTACTAGTTCCATTTTCTGATAATTACATAAGAATTTTTAGCTCCCGGAACAGCACCTTTTACTACTAAAAGATTTTGTTCTTGATCCACTTTTAATACTTGAAGGTTTTGAACAGTTACCTGCTTACCTCCCATTCTTCCAGCCATTCTCATCCCTTTGAATACTCTTGAAGGGTCAGATCCAGCACCGATAGAACCTGGAGCTCTAAGTCTGTTGTGCTGACCATGAGTTGCCTGCATTACACCTCCAAATCCGTGTCTTTTAACAACACCCTGGAAACCTTTACCTTTAGAAGTACCAGTTACATCTACATATTCACCTTCAGCGAATAGATCAACCTTTACTTCTTCTCCTACTTTCGCCTCAGAGAACCCTTCGTGGAATTCTACTAATTTAGCTTTAGGAGCAGAACCAGCCTTTTTAAAATGACCAGCTAACGCTTTACCAACGTTCTTCTCACTCTTGTCATCGAAACCTAATTGCACGGCTGTATAACCGTCAACTTCTAAGGTTCTGACCTGTAAAACCGAGCATGGACCAGCTTGAATAACTGTACAAGGAATGTTTTTTCCTTCTTCGTTAAACAAAGACGTCATACCGATTTTTTTACCAATAATACCTGACATTGTTTATGTTATAATAAAATTTATCCTTTATTTATCACCATTTTTGGGAAGTCTGAAGTAATTTCTACTTTTGATATAGGCATACTACGCTCCTAAAATGAGTGTGCAAATTTATGAATAATTTTATAACTGACAAATATTTAATGCAAAATATTTTGATTTTTAATCATTTAGGTAAATTTGGAAAAATTCGGATGAAATTTTCGCTGAAATATTTTTGATTTACAGAAAATTTAAAAATAAGTTGATTTTTACTTAATAATTACACTTACTCCAATTTCCTCAAGGTTATTTTTATCTTCTTCTAAAATCTCATTATCTGTGATCAAATAATCTATTTTATCCAAAGGAGCGATTTTACCGAAACCTTTTACATTCAATTTTGAAGAGTCAGCAAGAATGACAACTTTTTCGGAACACTCAATCATTAATTGATTTAGATGAGCTTCTGCGGCATTAGAAGTACTGATTCCGAAATCCATATCGATTCCGTCGACACCAAGAAACAATTTATTACAGGAGAATTGCTTTAGAATACCTTCAGAAATGGAACCTACAATAGAAGTCGAGCTTTTTCTCACTTCACCTCCCAATTGTATAATATTAATGTTAGGATTATTACAAAGTTCGATCGCAACACGTAAAGAAGAAGTCAGAACAGTCAAAGGACCGAAATTCACCAGCATTCTCGCCAGATAATGCATCGTCGTTCCGGAAGCAAGAATAATGCAGTCATTTTCCTGAATTAATGATAAGGCAGTTCTTGCAATATTTTGTTTTGCTTCCACATTAATATTTTCCTTTTCGCCAACGTTTTTTTCGTACGCATATCTTACATGCTTACTCGCACCTCCATGATTTCGAAAAAGCAGCCCTAAACTTTCAAGATAATTAAGATCCTTTCGAATCGTAACAGACGAAACATTAAACTTCTCACATAAATCCTGCACAAGAACATGATCCTTTTCATCCAGCTCCTTCAGTATATCATTATGTCTCGGCAGTAATTTTTCCATTTCGTTTCGTTTCATCAAAAATACCAATTTTATTTTGATTCGAAAAATTTCGTTTATTTTCTTTTTGGTTTCGTTTTAAATTCATACATTTGAAAACGAAACATAACGAAATATTATGAAACGAAACGAAGAACTCAGCAAATTAACCACCGTAAAAGAATGGGACTTTCTAATCATCGGCGGAGGAGCGAGTGGTTTAGGTTCGGCATTAGACGCTACAAGCAGAGGATTTAAAACGTTACTGTTGGAATCTCACGATTTCGCGAAAGCGACTTCCAGCAGAAGTACAAAATTGGTACACGGAGGAGTAAGATACTTAGCACAGGGAGATATTGGTTTAGTAAAAGAAGCTTTGAAAGAAAGGGGCTTACTGGCAAAAAATGCAGCTCATGTTGTAAAAAATCAGTCTTTTATCATTCCAAATTATACTTGGTGGGGAGGAATTTATTATAAAATAGGACTTTCGGTTTACGATTTTCTTGCAGGAAAATTAAGTTTAGGCAAAACGAAATACATCAGCAAATCAAAAACAATTGAAAAAATTCCAACTATTGAACAGAAAGGGTTGGCAAGCGGAGTTGTTTATCAGGACGGACAGTTTGATGATGCAAGACTGGCAATTAATTTAGCACAAACCATAACTGAAAAAGGAGGAACTGTAATTAATTATATTAAAGTGATTAATTTAATTAAAAATAATTCCAATAAAATAATCGGAGTGCTTGCTGAGGATCAATTCACGAAAGAGCAATTCGAAATCAAAGCGAAAGTTGTTATCAACGCAACTGGAGTTTTCACGAACGACATATTAAATATGAACAATCCGAAACACGGAAAATTCGTCGTTCCAAGTCAGGGAATTCATTTAGTCTTAGATAAATCTTTCTTAAAAAGCGACGACGCCATCATGATTCCTAAAACATCAGACGGAAGAGTTTTGTTTGTTGTTCCATGGCACGACCGAGCTTTGGTAGGAACAACCGATACTTTATTGGAAAACGAAAGTTTCGAACCGAGAGCTTTGGAAGATGAAATTAAATTTGTTTTAAATACCGCAAGACAATATTTAGCTAAAAAACCAACGCGTGAAGATGTAAAATCTGTTTTCGCAGGACTTCGACCTCTTGCCGCCCCAAAAGACGGAAGCAAAAGCACAAAAGAAGTTTCGAGAAGCCATAAAGTGGTAACATCCGACACCGGATTGGTTTCCATCATCGGTGGGAAATGGACGACTTATCGTAAAATGGCAGAAGACACAATTGATGAAGCAATGAGAGTTCACAAGTTAGGAACAACAACTTCCAAAACAGAACATCTTTCGATTCATGGAAATGTGGAACCTGAAACGGTGGACAGAACCAATCATTTATATGTTTACGGAGCAGATATTCCGGAAATCAAAAAATTACAACAGAGCAATCCTGAATTTTCAGAAAAAATACATCCTGATCACCCATTCACAGTCGCAGAAGCAATTTGGGCTATCCGAAGCGAAATGGCACAAACCATTGAGGATATTTTAGCACGAAGAGTCCGACTTTTATTTTTAGATGCTAGAGCAGCGATAGACAGTGCACACAAGATCGCTTTCATTATCGCAAAAGAAAACGGACATTCTGAAGAATGGGCAACCGAACAGGAAAGAGAATTTATCGAATTGGCGAAAGGATATTTATTGACTCCTTATTCTCCAAGATCTATTTAACCTTATTTAATGTCACAGCATGAGTGAAAAGTTAATTCTCGCTCTAGACCAAGGTACGACTTCGTCAAGAGCCATTTTATTCAATCACAGCGGAGAAATAGAATTTGTTTCTCAGAAGAGTTTTGAACAGATATACCCCACTCCGGGTTGGGTAGAACATGACCCCAATGAAATTTGGTCTTCTCAGGTTTCCGTAGCGGCGGAAGTTATCGCCAAAGCCGGAATTTCTGGAAGAGAAGTTGCCGCAATCGGGATCACCAATCAGCGTGAAACAACCGTCGTCTGGGATAAAGAAACGGGAGAACCCGTCTACAATGCGATTGTTTGGCAAGACAGAAGAACGTCTAAATATTGTGACGAATTAAAAGAACAAGGTCATGCTGAAACGATTAAAGAAAAAACAGGTCTTGTATTAGACGCTTATTTCTCAGCAACAAAACTGAAATGGATTTTAGACAATGTAGAAGGTGCAAGAGAAAAAGCAGAAGCAGGAAAATTATGTTTCGGAACAGTTGATACTTTCCTTGTCTGGAAACTGACACGTGGAAAAATGTTCATCACCGATGTTTCGAATGCGAGCAGAACTATGCTTTTGAACATACACACTTTAGAATGGGATAATGATTTATTAGAATTATTCAATATTCCAAGAGCAATTTTACCGGAAGTAAAACAAAGCAGTGAAATTTACGGAGAAACTGCCACTACTCTATTTTCAACTAAAATTCCGATTGCGGGAATTGCAGGAGATCAACAAGCAGCGTTGTTCGGACAAATGTGTACGACTCCGGGAATGGTAAAAAATACTTACGGAACTGGCTGTTTCCTTTTAATGAATACAGGAACCGAAGCCGTTGCATCAAAAAACAATTTATTGACAACTGTTGCATGGAAAATTAATGGAGAAGTGAATTACGCTTTAGAAGGAAGTGTTTTCGTAGGCGGTGCAGCAATCCAATGGTTGAGAGATGGTTTAAAACTAATCAATTCTGCGGAAGAAGTAAATACTTTAGCACAATCTGTTGAAAATAACGGCGGTGTTTATTTCGTACCTGCTCTTACAGGTTTAGGCGCTCCTCATTGGGATCAGTATGCTCGTGGAACAATCGTTGGCGTAACCCGTGGAACAACAAACGGACATATCGCAAGAGCAACTTTGGAAGGAATTGCTTTTCAGGTTTATGATATTGTAAAAGCCATGGAAGCAGATTCTGGAAGAGAAAGTTTGGAATTAAGAGTTGACGGAGGAGCTTCTGCAAGTGATATTTTAATGCAGATTCAATCTGATATTTTCGGATTTAAAATTACAAGACCAAAAACTTTGGAAACAACAGCTTTGGGAGCAGCTTACCTTGCCGGACTTGCCGTTGGATACTGGAAAAATATTGATGAAATACAATCTCAATGGATTGTTGATAAAGATTTCCATCCGCAATTGGAAAAAGAGAAAGTTGATAAAATGGTCAACACGTGGAACAGAGCGGTTCAGCGTTCTCAAAACTGGATCGAAGATTAATCACATTTAAAACAAATTAAAACTATGACTCCATTTGTAGCAGAAATAATCGGCACAATGCTGATGATCCTTTTAGGAAACGGCGTAGTAGCCAACGTTGTTTTGAAAGACACCAAAGGAAATAATTCCGGATGGATCGTGATTACCACAGCTTGGGCTTTGGCGGTCTTTGTGGGCGTGACGGTTGCAGGACCAGTCAGCGGAGCACATTTGAATCCGGCGGTAACTTTAGGTTTGGCCTTTGCAGGAAAATTCTCTTGGGATTTGGTTCCGACTTATATTGCAGGAGAAATGATTGGGGCAATGTTGGGAGCTTTTCTTGTTTGGCTGTTTAATAAAGATCATTTTGCCATCACAGAAGATGAAGGAGCGAAACTGGCATGTTTCAGTACAGGTCCTGCAATCAGAAAACCAATTTCAAATATCATTAGTGAAATTATAGGAACTTTCGTTTTGGTTTTTGTGATTTTCCATTTTGCAGATCCGAATCTAAACTTAAATAATGATCCGAGCGCAAAAATCGGTTTAGGAACCATTGGAGCTTTGCCTGTTACGCTTTTAGTTTGGGCAATCGGTTTGTCTTTGGGTGGAACAACAGGTTATGCCATCAATCCGGCTAGAGATCTTGGCCCAAGAATCATGCATGCTATTCTTCCGGTAAAAGGAAGTAGTGACTGGGGTTACGCATGGATTCCAATTGCAGGACCTATCATCGGGGCAGCTCTTGCGGCGCTATTGAATCTAGCTTTAAGTTAACTACACACAGTTTACACAATGAAAAAACTCTTTTATATATGCCTGGTTTTACTAGGCACAGGGAATCTTTTTGCCCAGGAAAATACGGAAGAAAAGGAAGACAGCAGGTTGGATTTCACAGCAAATATTCAGAACAATCACCTTTGGAGAGGTTTCATTATTACTGATAAACCTGTTGTGATGGGAAATCTTTCCTATGCTTTAGATAAAGACAAAAAATGGAAAGTCGGAATTTGGGGAGCGTCAGCTTTAACGGATGATAAAGACGATACCCATTACAAGGAAATCAATTATTATGTACAGTTTTCCAACGGAAGATTTTACATTGGATTGTGGGATTTGTTTAATTCAAGAAACATCAATACGGCAGTTGCTTCGGATGATATTTTTAATTATTCCAACAGAAGAACAGCTCATATTATTGACTTGAGAACGAATTATACTTTTGGACCTTCATTTCCATTAAATATTGAAGCGGATATTATGTTGTATGGTGGAGCTAATGCAGGTGAAGTTGTTTTGGAAGAAGACGGAACTTATAAAAAGAATAAATATTCTACCTACGTTCAGGCAAGTTATCCTGTGATTAAAGATAAAAAAGTAAATCTTGATGCTTTTGTAGGAGCTGGTTTTGCTTTAAATGATAAAAACTTTCTGTACGGAAACGGAACGAACAGTTTTGATATCGTAAATGTTGGTGTAAAAGCAACTAAATCGCTTAAAATTACGGATCACTACACTCTGCCTGTCTCAATGATGGCGATGTGGAATCCTTCAAATAAATTTGCGAGAATACAACTTGCCGCAACGGTATTTTAAATTTAAAAATTGTTAGTATTTACAAACCATTCCAGTATTGGAGTGGTTTTTTGTTTTTATTAATCCGCAAAAGCCTTTATTAAAAGTAATCACCGTGATTTTACGGTTTAATTTTTGCTGAGATATTTCTAATTTTGAGAAAATTTATAATATGAAAAAGGTTTTGGGTTTATTCCTTTTCTGCATCTGTATTCTTTCGTTTGCACAATCGAAAGTGCCGTTCACAGGAAAGCGTGATTTTAATATTGAACAGGGAGTAAGCGGAACGGGAACTCCTTCTTATTATCTTGATGTGAAAAATAATGGAGACGTCTACTTTGGTTTTATACAAATCAATCAGGCAGATGGAACTGAAACGAAAGAAGAAATCAATGCAGGAAAATACAATCCGAAAGTGATGAAAGTATATTTCAAAACGTACAACGAAACCTTTTATGTAAAATTCGATAAGGAAAAAATCTATCTTACCGACGAAAAAGGAAAAATCAAAAAATCAGACGACTGTTGTCCTGTTTCCGAAATAGCTGAGCAGAATTGCGAATGTGGAGCCACACTATATCAATAATGAAAGCTTTAAAATTTCTACTTATTTTTCTCATCATTTTTTCATGCTCGAAAAAAGAGAATCATTCGTACACATTTTATTATTGGAAAACGAAACTAGCCTTAGATAAAACAGAAAAGGAAGTTTTGAATAAAGCGACAACGCCTTATTTATACACCCGATTTTTTGATATCGATAAAATCAGCGGGAAATTTCAACCGGTTGGAACCATTACAAAAGACCAAAGTTTTGAAACCGATAAACAGATCGTTCCCACCGTTTTTATTACCAACCGAACTTTTCTGTATATCAGCAAAGAAGAAATTACTTTTCTGGCGAAAAATATTAAAGATTTAATTCAAAAGAAAACCTCAGAATATCATTTGAAGACCAGTCGTGAAATTCAGATCGACTGCGACTGGACGGCTGGAACGAAAGATGATTATTTTACATTTTTAAAAGAATTAAAAAAGATTTCAGGAAAAGAAATCACCTGCACGCTACGACTTCATCAGGTAAAAGATAAAGCACAAACAGGAATTCCGCCTGTTGAAAAAGTGTATCTGATGTGTTATTCCACTTCTTCGCCGTTAGAAAATTCAGATAAAAATTCAATTCTTGATGTGAATATATTGAAAAGTTATTTATCGAAAATCGATGAATATCCTATTAAGAAAATTGAAGTTGCACTGCCTATTTACTCTTGGGGAATTGTAACCAATTATTTAGGAAAACACAAACTCATTAATGCTTTATCTGAAAAAGATCTGGAAAACCCCAATTTTAAAAAAATCTCTGAAACGGAAATTGAAATCCAGAAGGACGGATTTTACTTTGGAAATTATTTAAATAAAGGTTTTAGAATTAAAATTGAAGAAATTTCAGATGAACAACTTCATGAGGTTGTCGATTTTCTTGAGAAAAAAATAAAACATTTCAATATCGTTTATTATCAATTAGATAGTAAATTTGTTACAGGACAGAATTTTAATTTTTAATTATAAGATCTGTGAAATCAATGGTCAAAAAAAAATATTTACCACTGATTTCACAGATGACTGCATTGAATTTCTTTCTTAAATATTAAAACTATAAACTCAAAAAACACCATAAACAATATGAAAAAGTATATCCTTTCACTTGCTGTATTATCGCTTTTTTATACAAAAACGGAGGCTTGTGCGTGGTCTGATCCGGATTATGAATACTTTAATCTTTTTACACAAAGTATCATTAAGGACAAATCTTACCTTCCGTTTCTTCACAGCTATTCGACAAGATTTTATTCTGATTTCAAAGCTTCGCAAATTCCTGATGAAAATATCTATTCATGGAAGAAGTTTTTCAATAATCAGCTTAATTACGCAGAAGCTGATTATCTGGTGAATAAAATGAGCATCAATGATTTGAATGCATTAAAAAAAGGAAATCTGAATAATCAATTATTAATAAAATTAGGAGCTGATTTTTATCAAAAATATCATGAAGGAATTGATTATCTGATCGAAGCAAAATATCTTGAGCCTTACATGAAAATTAATTATGTGGAAAGTGCCGATTCTTTTTATTACAGAGAAAACGAATCGGATAAAAATGCAACTCAACTTGACTACAATAAAACAATTGCCGCATTAACATCTTTGTACAACGCTGCAAAAAATCCAGAAATCAAGCAGCGGTACGGATTTCAGCTGGTTCGTTTTAATCATTATACAAGAAATTACGATGCAGCAACTCAGGCTTTCAAGACATATGTTGAGCCGATAAAACTGAAAGGTGCGCCTTACATCATGGCTCTCGATCAACTTGCGGGAGCACAACGAGGTTTGGGAATGAACAGCGATGCCAATTGGAATTTTTTCCAGGTTTTCAAAGACAGTAAAAGCCGTAAAGAATCTGCATTCGTCTCGATGAAGCTTTCGGATACTGCTTCTTTTAATAATATTTTAAAAAGAGCCGGAACGAATGACGATAAAAATATGGCATATTTTCTTTTAGGATACGAAGATTTCAACAACCCGATTCCGATTATGGAAAAAATGTTTGAAATTGATCCTGATTCGGAGATTCTGAAAGTGATGGCGGTGAGAAGCATCAATGAACTGGAAAGAAGCTATCTTCCGGTTTATTATTATACTAATGATGATCAATCGACGGTTCAGGTTAATAATTCAATAAAAAATACAGATCAGGCAAAAGCTGAAACGACAGAACCTAAAAAAGAAGAACTTTCTTTCTGGCAAAAAATTGTAAGATTCTTTAGGAAACTTTTTGGTTTGAAAGATAAAAGTCCTGAAGAAATTAAAGCTGACCAAAGTGACGATCAATTACTAGACAATCCAAATAGAATTCCTGTTTTCACGAAAAATAATTATTGGTACGATGATAAGACAAAAGACTTTTTGGATGATCTGGAAAAATTCACCGATAAAACGAAAGAGAAATCTAAGGATGAATATTGGCAAATTGCTGATGCTTATCTTAAGTTTTTGAAAAAAGATTACAAAGAAAGCACTAAAATTTTAAATGATATTAAAACTTCTAATCCTGAGTATCAAGAGCAAATCAAAAGAATGAAAGTTCTGAACGATATTGTTTCCCAGCCCAAAATTGATGCTGAATACGAAGATCATTTAATGAAAGACTATGCAGAATATTTTGTGGATAAACCTGAAGTAAAAAAAGACAGCACGGAAGCCAATGAATATGATTATTATGGTGAAGTTCCTTCTACAAAAGACTTTTTAAAAGATGTTCTGGCCAACCGTTATTTCCTACAAGGTGAAGACGGAAAATCGTTTTTAATGAATAATAAACTTTCTGATCTTCAATACAATCCGAATTCCACTTTGGTAAAAAGTGTGGAAGATTTTTATAGAAAACCGAATAAGACTCAGTTTGAAGAGCAAATTATTTCTAAGAATATTAATGATGTCGGAAATATTGATGCTTTCTTTGCGGTAATTTATGGTGATAGAGCCATGAGACAGGCTGATTTTGAAAAAGCTAAATCTTATTATGCAAAAGCACAAGGTTTCACCGGGATTCCAAGATCAGAATGGAATTATGATGCTAAAAAACAGACACCTCTTAAATATGCTTCTAATGTTTATAATGGTTTCAATAATATTTCCGATTTAGTTTTTGGTCATAATGTCTGGGAAAGTTACCAAAGTTCGCCTGATGAAAGTATGGAAAAAGAAGATTATTCACAATTTCCTTTTATTAAGCCTACGATGAATAAACTGGAATTGGTAGACGCATTAATTCAGTTGAAAAAAATCGGAGTCGGAAAAGATGAAAAATCTGCAACTGCTAGTCAATTAATAGGAAATTTATTATACAACACTTCTATTTTAGGATATTACAGACAGATATTCGTAATGGATATTGATAATTCTGATGGTGGAAAGTATAGTTTTTACAATTGGGAAAAGGAAAATCCTTATCAATATTATTATAAAAATTTCCCCAACACGATTTATATTGAACAAGATAATTTTGATCTTGCCATTAATTATTATAAAAAGGCTTTGAATGAATCGACCAACAAAGAACAAAAAGCGAGAGTTCTTTTCCAAATGGCGAGTGCTGAACAAGGAAAATATTATCAATATGAAAGAAAAACCCCTTCGAAAGTTAATTACTCGGATCCGAAATACAGTGAAAAAAGTGATGCTTACAAAAAAAATATGGATCAGATTAAAAACCAACAATACAGAACCTATTTTGCAATGCTGAAAACTCAATATGCGAACACCGAAACTGCAAGAAGCTTGATGGGAAGTTGTTCTTATTTTGATTATTTTATGAAGTAATTCAATTTCACTTCATAAAAAAACCTCTGAAAAATCAGAGGTTTTTATTTTGCTTTTATTTAAAATTTATTTTTTAACAAATTTATTTTTAAGAGTTGTTCCATTTTCATCAATGCTTATGAAATAAACACCTTTTACTAAATCTCTTACTACAATTTTACCGTCTCCAATTAAACCTTTAGCAATTAATTGTCCAGGTGCATTGTAAATCTCATATGTTGATTTTGGAGAAATATTTTTAACATTTAATACATCATCAACAGGATTTGGATAGATCTGAACAGTTTTCACATTTCCAACTTCGGCTGTTGCTAAAGTTCCAACATTGTTCTGTTTTACCGCATAGAAAACATTACCAATCGCAGAAACTCTTATGTGACCGATTTTACCAGCCAAAGCTGCAGGAACAAACACACTTGCTGATCCTGAATTCGGTACAGATGCTGCTAAAGTTGTCCATGTAGCACCACTATCATAAGTATAATCAATTTTCACATTTGCTACATTATACGGAGAAGCTGTCGTTCCTGAAACCACCCAAGTTATGGTAGAATTAGCATTCGGAGTTAAAGTTGCAGCATTTACTGTAAACGCAGCTGCAGATCCGACTACAATAGTTTGTGTTGCATAAGCTGTTTGAGCTTGTCCACCAACTTTATTATCTCTAACCGTAACTCTGAAATTAGTAGTTCTTGCAACTGTAGATGCTGCTTCAAAGTCTGTTGTATTTTTAACAGCTCCGCCAAGAACTGTGGCTAATTTAGGAAAATATCTTGTAGGGCTAGAAATTGGCGACCAAGATCTGAAATTTGCACATGAACTTGTATCACCGATCCCTTCTGCTGTTCCGTAACCATTAGCTACTCCTGCAACCTTACCTAGACCTCCATCCAGTATACTTGCATCCATTTGTTCCCAACAATACGTTAAAGCATCACCATCTGGATCAGTAGCATTTGCTGTTAAAACAAAAGCTGTGGATTTTGGAATCGTATATGTTGTTGCCATTGCAGCTACGACAGGTGGATTATTTGTAATATCCGTCTCAACATCTACTGTTACAGATGTCAAGTTTGCTTGTACCTGATCTATACTTGCACTATGAAAATACGGATCAAAATGAGCCTGAACGTCAGTATTAGTTCCTGTAATTCCTGCATATCCCATAATTGTAGATCCAAATCCTGTTTCCATCTCTTTATTCAGGTATTGCTCATAAAAGCTATATGTATGAGAGTCACCTAATTAATGTCCCATTTCGTGAGCTACATAATCAATATCAAAATTATCTCCTTGTGGTGCACCCGTTCCTGGAGAAGTAATACCACTTCCTTTATAATTATCAGGATAACGATATGTTGCTGAAGTACATCCCGTGAAAGATCCAGTATAAGTACTATATGTAACAGTATTACTTCCTATACAGCCTATACAACCTGCATCACCGCCGCCGCTTCTTCCGAATAAGTGACCAATATCAAAACTAGCATCAGTAACACCATAAGTTCCTCCATGCAAAACATTCATAAGCTCATAATTCCATTTACACATATTAGTAGCATTGCTATATGGGTTTGTCGTTGAATTATGAGTAGAAGAATCTGTAAATATAAGATTAGGAGCATTTACCATATTAAGATGTAAATTGAACTCTTGCTCAAATACTCCATTTACTCTTGTCAGTGTAGCATTCATTTGGGTAAGTGCTCCAGCTGTACCTCCAAAATAAGCACCATATTCTCCCGTAACCGACAAAGCTAATTTAAGGGTATGATATTTTTTATTTCCAGATTTTTCAGCAGCTCCATTTTTAAACATTGTATTTAATCGCTCAACAGATGCCGGATCTTCTTTTGTACTACAAGTAAAGGCTTTTTTACTTGTTTTTCCATGAATAGAATAAATTGTTTTATCAGCAGAAGCAGGTTCTATAAATTCGTATTTTCCATTGCTAATAATCATTGACTGGAAATCATTTGGAGCAACACTAAATCTGATGTATTTCGTAGGATCATCAATTCCCACACCGACATAAGAACCTAATTGGTATTGGTTTGCTAATGTCTCGTCTATTACAGGAAAACTATTTATAGCAAATTTTTCAATCTTCTCATCTAATGTTGGAATATTGATTGTTATCTTTCCTCCATCACCAATTTTTTGAGCTCTTGAGAGTTGAGTTCTTATCTGACTGATATCCAAACTATAATAAATTGAATTATCACTTTTTTTTTGTAATATCATTAGTCGGAACTGTTTTATTCCACTGTGCATTTACCATTGAACCAGCAATCGCCAGCAACAGAAAGGGTAATCTTGTTTTCATTTAAATAATCTTAAGGTAAGCAAATTTAGGATGTAACAGCATATTTTGAACAAAAATTTTAATTTCGTAAAAAATTAAAATTTTTATTCAACCAAACTATCAAAATTAGATATTTCAATATATTTAATTAATTTAACATAAATAAAAAAGGAAATCAAATTGATTCCCCTTTCTGTTGTTTCTTATGAAGCCATTCTTCATGTTTCTTTTTAAAAAATTCGTGTTTGTAATCTTGATTTCTTTTGGCTGCGTCAATAGAATGCGATGTATGAATGTCGGCATCCTCTTCTGCAAAATCCGAAAGTTTTTCATAGTAACAATGAAGCTGATCCAGTTCTTTCTCTGTTAGATCTTCAATATCTACAATTCTGTTGCTCGCTTTTTCGTTTGCAGCAATCAATTCATTTAATTTTATCTGAATAGCTTTTGAATCTTTATTTTGAGCTTTTTGAATTAAAAAAACCATCAGGAAAGTTATAATCGTAGTTCCTGTATTAATGACCAGTTGCCATGTTTCAGAATAATTGAAAACAGGTCCGGAAAATGCCCAAGCAATTACGATAAATGTTGCTCCGAGAAAAGCGTAAGAACTTCCTGTAAATTTTGTTGCCCAATCTGAAAATCTTTCAAAGATGCTTTTGTCTGGTTTAGCCATTTTCAATAGTTTTAATATTAGTTTAAATATCAAAAACTCCGCCGAAACAGCAGAGTTTTGAGGTTAATTTAATTGGTTGATTTTGGTTAGTATTTTATTGCCTTATCGATTTCGATAGGATTATTATTTTTCTTTATGTTATTCTGTAGTTTTTCTGATAGATCTTTGAATTGCTCGGGACTTTTCACTTCAATTCCCATAACCATAAAACGTGCTTCAGGGTTTTTATTGTTTTTATAATGTTCTTTGAATTCATGCAAAGGATCATTATAGCTGTCGAGCATCATTTTTTTAAGTTTCGTTTCAGAAATTTTCACAGGATTCTGTCCTCCGAAATGTTCCAGAATATCTCTTGTTTCGTAGGTTTTTGCAAGTTTATAGCTTTTAATCAATGAAAATCTGAAATTATCTTTATCATCATATATTTCAAAAATTAATCCCGGTAAGCCTCTAAATTTGTAAGGTCCTTCATTTAAATTGATATCTTTTGTAAACCAAGCGGTCCAATTTCTTCCACCAAATCTTGTAGTAGCTTTTTGCAAAGTATAATTACCCGATATTTTTGTTTCGTTAGAAAGATTCCAGTTTATTTTATCTTCTGTATCTACGACAAATATATTCTGAACAAGCACATAATTTGAATTTACATTAGAATTTTTCTTTCTTATCACTGCAGGAGTATCGTCCCAGATAGAACTACTTTCACCTCTTGTTTTATTTATAGAATCTGTTTTTACATACTCATAATTATAGAATTTTACATTTTGTGGATTAATATCCAGTACCATATTGGCATTTCTTTTTTCTGTAGAAGTAGAATCTGTTTTAAAATGATATTCGTAAACAAATCTGTGAGTCTGCGCTGTAATTGATAAGCTAAACATTAGCATAAACAATAGAATCTTTTTCATAATAATATTTTTTACAAATATACAATTTAAATAGAACCTTGCAATACATAATAGTATTAAAATAAAAATATAAGTTTAGAACAAAATAAAAATCCGTCCCTCGAAAGGAACGGATTTTATTATAATCATTGCAAAGTATGCAATTATCACACTTTAATTTCAACGTCTACACCTGAAGGAAGTTCTAATTTCATTAGAGCATCAACAGTTTTAGAAGAAGAAGAGTAGATATCCATCAATCTCTTGTGAGCTGATAATTGGAACTGCTCTCTTGCTTTTTTGTTTACGTGTGGAGATCTCAACACAGTGAAGATTCTCTTATTCGTTGGCAATGGAATTGGTCCGTTTACAACAGCACCAGTAGCCTTTACCGTTTTTACGATTTTCTCAGCAGACTTGTCTACCAAGTTATAATCGTAAGATTTTAGTTTTATTCTGATTCTTTGTGACATTTCTTGTACTTTAAAAAATTAACCTTTTGCTTTAGCAATGATATCTTCAGCAACGTTTTGTGGAGTTGGTAAGTATTTCTCTAATTCCATAGAAGAAGTAGCTCTTCCTGATGAAAGTGTTCTTAGAGTCGTTACATATCCAAACATTTCAGAAAGTGGAACTGAACCTTTGATAACAACGGCACCGTTCTTTTCTTCTTGTCCACTGATCGTACCTCTTCTCTTGTTAAGGTCACCAATGATGTTACCCATATATTCTTCTGGAGTTACAACCTCCAATTTCATAATAGGCTCCATGATTACTGGCTTAGCAGCACGTCCCGCTTCTTTAAATCCTAATTTAGCAGCTAATTCGAAAGAAAGAGCATCAGAATCCACTGCGTGGAAAGATCCGTCTTTAAGAACTACTTTAATACCTTCAACTTCGAAACCAGCCAAAGGACCGTTTTTCATTGCAGCTTTAAAGCCTTTTTCAATAGCAGGAACAAATTCTCTAGGAACGTTACCACCTTTGATCTCGTTAATAAATTCCAGACCAATTTTACCTTCTTCAGCAGGTCCTAATTCAAATACAATATCAGCAAATTTACCTTTACCACCAGATTGTTTTTTGTAAACTTCTCTGTGTTGAGCAACTTTTGTAAGATTTTCTTTGTATTCAACTTGAGGTTGTCCTTGGTTTACTTCAACTTTGAATTCTCTCTTCATACGGTCAACAATGATATCCAAGTGAAGCTCACCCATACCAGAGATAATCGTTTGTCCAGAAGCCTCGTCAGTTCTTACAGTAAATGTAGGATCTTCTTCAGCCAATTTAGCTAATGCGTTACCCATTTTATCCTGGTCAGCTTTAGTTTTAGGCTCAACAGCGATACCAATTACCGGATCAGGGAAAACCATCGATTCTAGAACGATTGGGTTTTTCTCGTCACACATTGTATCACCAGTTTTGATAGATTTGAAACCTACAGCAGCACCAATATCACCAGCTTCGATATATTCTACCGGATTTTGCTTATTAGCGTGCATCTGATAGATTCTTGAGATTCTTTCTTTATCTCCTGAACGAGTGTTCAAGATATAAGAACCTGCATCTAGTCTTCCAGAGTAAGCTCTGAAGAATGCTAATCTTCCTACGAAAGGATCGGTAGCAATCTTAAATGCTAATGCAGAGAAAGGCTCATCTACAGATGGTTTTCTTGTGATTTCAGCGTCAGTTCTTGGGTCAGTACCTTTGATATCATCTTTATCCAATGGAGAAGGCAAATATTTACATACTGCATCCAACATAAACTGTACTCCTTTATTCTTGAATGAAGAACCACAAGTCATTGGGATAATAGATAAATCGATAGTAGCAGCTCTCAATGCAGCATTGATTTCTTCTTCTGTAATTGAATCCGGATCTTCGAAGAATTTCTCCATCAAAGTTTCATCATATTCAGAAACAGCTTCTACTAATTTCTCTCTGTATTCAAGAACTTCATCCTTCATGTCTTCCGGAATTGGAACTACCTCGAAAGTAGCACCTTGTCCAGCTTCATCCCAGATGATCGCTCTGTTTTTGATCAAGTCAACAACACCTTTGAAATCTTCTTCAGCACCGATTGGTAAAACGATTGGAACTGCGTTTGATCCTAACATTGTCTTAACCTGGTTTACCACGTTAAGGAAGTCAGCACCTTGTCTGTCCATTTTGTTTACGAATCCCATTCTTGCAACTTTGTAGTTGTCAGCAAGTCTCCAGTTTGTTTCAGACTGAGGCTCTACTCCATCTACTGCAGAGAATAAGAATACCAATCCATCCAATACTCTAAGAGATCTGTTTACTTCTACTGTGAAGTCAACGTGTCCCGGTGTATCGATGATGTTGAAGTGGTAAGGTTTAGTTTCAGCTAATGGCTTACCTTGGTCTGTTGGGAAATTCCAAGAACAAGTAGTTGCAGCAGAAGTAATAGTAATACCTCTTTCTGCTTCCTGCTCCATCCAGTCCATTGTAGAAGCACCATCGTGAACTTCACCAATTTTGTGGTTTACACCAGTATAGAATAAAATTCTTTCTGTAGTAGTAGTTTTACCAGCATCAATGTGCGCAGCAATACCAATATTTCTTGTAAATTTAAGATCTCTACTCATTTCTAATTAGAATTTAAAGTGTGAGAAAGCTTTGTTAGCTTCCGCCATTTTGTGAGTATCAGATTTTTTCTTGTAAGCAGCACCTTCTTCTCTTGAAGCAGCTACTACTTCATTAGCCAATTTCAAAGCCATAGACTTATCATTTCTCTTTTTAGAGTAGCTAATTAACCATTTCATTGCCATAGAAATTTTTCTATCAGCTCTGATTGGCATAGGAATCTGGAAGTTTGCTCCACCTACTCTTCTAGAACGTACTTCTACGTGAGGCATAACGTTAGTTAATGCATCTTTCCAGATTTCAAGGGCAGTCTTTTCAGTTTCTCCTTTTTTAGTTTCTACGATGTCTAAAGCATCATAAAATATTTTGAATGCGATAGATTTTTTACCATCCAGCATCAAGTTGTTTACGAATCTAGTTACCAATTGATCATTAAACTTTGGATCTGGTAACAATGGTCTTTTTTTCGCTTTTGTCTTTCTCATTGCTTCTGTACCTTATTTAATGATTATTTTTTCTTTCCTTTTGCAGGAGCTGCAGCAGCTTGTCCTGGTTTAGGTCTCTTAGCTCCGTACTTAGATCTTCTCTGAGTTCTTCCATTTACACCTGCAGTGTCTAATGCACCTCTTACGATGTGGTAACGTACTCCCGGTAGGTCTTTCACCCTTCCGCCTCTAACCAATACTATCGAGTGCTCCTGTAGATTATGTCCTTCGCCCGGGATATAGGCATTCACTTCTTTACCGTTAGAAAGTCTTACCCTTGCAACTTTTCTAAGTGCAGAGTTAGGTTTCTTAGGTGTAGTAGTATATACTCTCGTACATACACCACGTCTTTGTGGACAAGAATCTAGGGCAGCCGATTTGCTCTTCTTGGCAAGCGTGGCTCTTCCTTTTCTTACTAATTGTTGAATAGTAGGCATTTAATTGCTTTTTATTTTAGGGTGCAAATTTAATAATTATTTTTTAATTAACAAGCGGTAAATCAGAAATTATATTTTTTATTAAAAATTAATTAACAGACACTTACATTTAATCAAGTAATCATTCCCAAACAATTTTGTTTTAAATAAAGTTTGAATTAATATTGATCCTGCTTCAAAAATTATGTCTTATAACATCTATTATATATAAGGATAGTATTTAAATAAATTCCATAACCTAACAATCGAAACAACACTTATCTTTTAAATACATTCTAAAAATTTCAAAGATTATTAACATCAATCACTTCTGAATATTTTCGGCATAATATTTACTTAAATTTGTTTCATAAAAGAATAAACAACTACTATATAATATGAAAAATGCCAATATTATCGGTCTGAAAGAAGACGATTGCAAAAACATTGCAGAGAAATTAAATATACTTTTAGCAAATTATTCCGTATTCTATCAGAATACAAGAGGGTCTCACTGGAATATCAAAGGTGATCAATTCTTTACACTTCATCCTAAATTTGAAGAATTATATAATAGCCTGGTTTTGAAAATCGACGAAATTGCTGAAAGAATTTTAACGTTAGGAGCAACTCCGGCACATAATTATTCAGATTATCTTAAAGTTGCAACGATTAAAGAAAGCCAAGAAGTAAGTGACGGCACAAAAAGTGTGGAAATTATTCTAAACTCATTTAAAGTCGTGATCGATCTTCAGAGAGAGCTTTTAGACATCACCGATGCAGCTGGAGACGAAGGTACAAATTCGCAAATGAGCGATTATATTACCGAACAGGAAAAAGAAGTTTGGATGTACAACTCCTATCTTGGGAAGTAAACATTAAAATTTATCTAAAAAAATAAAAAAATCACCTTACATTTAGGTGATTTTATTTTTAATTATTAAATTTGCGTATAAATTACACAATTATGCACGACGTACGATTGAACTCTATTCTAGATAACGATTTTTATAAAATTACCATGCAGAACGCAGTGGTGAAATTATTCCCAAGTTCTATAGTAAAGTATGAATTCATCAATAGAGGAAAGCATCAGTTTCCGGAAGGTTTTGATGCGGCTTTAAGAGAAGCTGTTAATAAAATGGCTGAACTTAAGCTGACAAGAGATGAAAAAAAATTTATGGCAAGAACCTGCCCTTACATCGACCTTCCTTATTTAGATTTTCTTGAAGGTTATCATTACGATCCATCTGAAGTGAAAATCCATCAGGAAGGAAGCGAACTTTCTGTAACTGTTGAAGGACTTTGGTACAGAACAATTCTTTGGGAGGTTCCTTTATTGGCTTTAATCAGTGAACTTCATTATGAAATGAACCATATGGAAAGAGACTCCAATGAAGTTGTGATGAGCAAAACTTTGGAAAAAGCTGATGCATTGGCAAAATTGGGTGTTAATTTTGCAGAATTCGGGACAAGAAGAAGACATTCTCACAAAGTTCAGAATTTGGTAATGGAAGCTTTAACACAGAAAAAAGAATCTACATTTATTGGGACTTCAAATGTACATTTCGCCATGAAATATGGGGTAAAACCAATTGGAACCCATGCTCACGAATGGTTTATGTTTCACGCTGCAGAGTACGGTTTCAAAATGGCAAACGAATTAGCACTGGAACATTGGGTTGATGTTTACAGAGGAGATTTGGGAGTTGCGCTTTCAGACACTTATACTACGGATGTTTTTTTCCGACAGTTTGATAAAAAATTTGCCAAACTTTTCGATGGTGTCCGTCATGACAGTGGTGATGCATTAGAATTTGCAGATAAAACCATCGCTCATTATCAAAGACACGGAATTAATCCTTTATTTAAATATATCATTTTCTCTGATGCTTTAAATTTGGAAAAGGTAGAAGAAATCACGAATTATTGCAGAGGAAAAATCGGCATTTCTTTCGGGATCGGGACAAATCTTACGAATGACGTTGGATTGAAACCAATGAACATTGTCATGAAACTAATCGGAGTACAGGCTCAAAACAAAGAATGGATTCCAACTGTGAAACTTTCTGATGAACACGGAAAATATACAGGAGATCCAAAAATGATCGAATTAGCAAAAGAATTTTTAGCAATAAAAGATTAAAAAAAATCAACACCATGAAAAAAATTATTTTATCATTATCACTTTTTGCGGTAATTTATTCTTCAGCTCAAAAGACAACAGAAAAACCGAAATTCAATCAAAAACTAGCCACAGAACTTGGTGCCGATAAATACGGAATGAAACCTTATGTTATTGTAATGCTCACAACCGGAGCCACTAAAATCGAGGACAAAGTAAAAATGGGCGAATTAATGAAAGGACACATGGGAAATATTCAAAAACTTGTTGATGAAGGGAAAATTGTAGTCGCAGGACCATTTACAGGAGACAACAAACAGAACTTTGAAGGAATGTTCATTTTTAACACAAAATCAAAAGAAGAAGCGGAATCTTGGGTAAAAACAGATCCAGCCGTAAAAGCAGGAGTTTTTGGATATGAAATTTTCCCTTGGTACGGTTCGGCGGCTTTACCATTGTATCTGAAATATCATGATGAAATTTCTCAGGAAAGTCATTAATAATTCATTATCTTAGTAAATAATCACCAAAACATAAAACTATACTATGAAAAATTTAAAATCTTTAAACAGAAAAGCACTGAAAGATATTTTTGGAGGAGATCTGCATCCCGCTTTGGAATGTTACTCCGACAGAGAATGTGCAAAATATGGAGAGGCATTAATTATGTGTCCAAACGGAACATCATCAATGACAAACTATGGTTGCATGGGTGGAAAATGCATGCTCAATACAGGATTTTGTCCGCCTATAGAAATTGAAGGACCGATTATTTTACAACCTTAATAAAAATATCCCTCAATGTGAGGGATATTTTTTTAGTAATCAATACAAATGTAAGGCTTACGAGCTTGTACACAACAATAAGGATTGCTACAAAAAGTATATCCGGGTTTGCAAACTCCATATTCCAAAGGAACTTCGCAATTTTCATAAGCGCCTCCCGCAATCGTTTTAAGCACTTTTCTGTTTAAAGATTTTAAATTTTTCATAGATTTTTTGTTTAATTTGTTTCCTACTCTTTAGATTTTCGGACGACTCTTTTTTATTTCAATTACAAGGGAAATAAATATACAAATAATTCAATTATAGTTTTAAAAAGATATAATATTAGACTTAATTCCAACTTTTAATTATATTTATAAAAACAAAAACCAACATGAAAACGATAGAAGAAGTTCTAAAAAAATTAGATGAAATGATTATTTGGTCTAAAGAAAATCAAAGCCCGATCGGATATTTTGCGTGTACTTATAGAATCATGACAGCGCAAGTGCTAAAAGGAATTCAACAAAAAAAATTTGAAGACAATCCAAGAATGACACAGTTGGATATTGCTTTTGCAACACGTTATCTCGATGCATGGGAGGCTTATTCGAAAGGTAAAAAATGTACAAATTCCTGGTACTTAGCTTTCGAAGCGACAAAAAATAAAAATCTTCTGATTCTACAGCATATTTTCTTAGGAATGAATGCTCACATTAATCTCGATCTGGGAATTTCCGCAGCATCCATCATGCCTTACAGAAAAATAAATCCTTTGAAAACAGATTTTGAAAACATCAATAATGTCATCGCTTCTATTAATCAAAAAGTTCAGGATTCATTAAATAAAATTTGTTATCCTGTAGAGTTGATTGATAAAATTTCGAACGGAAATGATAATGTTGTTTTAGATTTTGCCATTTCAAAAGCCAGAGATACTTCATGGGCAACGGCAGTTATCGCTTCCAACACTCCTAACTTTTTAAGAGAATCTGTTATTGGAATTGTAGATTACGCTGCTGCAAAAGTCGCGTCACAGATATTGAATCCAAAAATATTGACTCCCGCTTTACTGAAAGAATTAAAAAAATGTGAAAGCAATGATGTTGCGAAAAACATTGAAATTCTATCATCCACCAAAAATGTATAAGTATGTCTAATTTAGAAAATAAAAAACTGTCATCGGATCTATACAATCCAGATTTAGCTATTTTAGAAAAGTATCAAGCATTTTCTAAAGAGCTTACAAGAATTGCGCTACTTTGCTTAGGAATACTTGGCTTTCTATTAGAAAGAATTATATTCCCCTCAAGCAAAGATAATTTTTTAAATAAAAATTTAGATATTTTTAAAACATCATCATGTCTCTTATATTTCTCAATTATACTATTAATCGTTTCTACAGCTTGTTCAATCTTCCATATATACTATTCAACAGATTCTTTGACTCATATAGTGTCTATGTATAGAAAAAAACAGGATGGAAATGAATATGGATACAACGAGGAAAGACATTTAAGAGATTTCGATTTTAAATTATGTTCTCGTCTATTGTTTACATCTTGTATTTCATTAATTTTAGGTATAGTTCTTGGAGTTATATTCTATGCAAAATTTCTTCCGGCCTAAAATTACGGTTTCCCATAAAAAAATAAACTTTCCTTTTTGTAATTTTGAAAAATGGAGATGACATATTTAATTATCGGTTTCATTACCGGAGGAATTCTTGGAGCGGTTATTCTTTATTTCGTATTGAAATCGTCTATGATTTCGAGAAATTCTTATGATGAACTAAATAATTTACACATTAAAAATAATTCAGATTTAGAAAATTCTAATAAGAAAATCCAAGAACTGAATCAAAATATCAACGAAGAAAAGCAACAAAATCAACTGCAATCAGATCTGTTTAATGATCTAAAGAATGAATTTGCGAAAATCTCTGCAGAATATTCTTCGTTAAGTAATCAATTTTCAGAGCAAAAACAATTAAACACAAAACAAAACTCTCAGATTGAAAGTCTTTTATTCGAAAAACAAACCCTATTTGTGAAAAATTCTGAGCTTTCCGCGATCAATGAAAATCTAAAAAAGTCTTTAGAAACTCAAAAAGAGGAAATTACAAAGATTCAGGATGAATCTAAATTGCAGTTTGAAAATCTTGCAAATAAAATTTTAGAGGAAAAATCTGAAAAATTCACTGAGCAAAATCAATTAAATATCAAAAACCTATTAAATCCTCTTCAAGAAAAAATCAATAATTTCGAAAGAAAAGTAGAAACTACTCACAAAGAAAGTATTGATTATCATGCTGCTTTAAGAGAACAAATTATCGGGTTAAAAGATCTGAATGCACAAATGAGCAAAGAAACTTTAAACCTAACCAAAGCATTAAAAGGAGACAGTAAAGTACAAGGAAACTGGGGAGAATTGGTTTTAGAAAGAGTTTTAGAAAAGTCAGGACTCGAAAAAGGACGTGAATATGAAATTCAAAAAAGCCATTTAACAGATGAAGGAAATCGTGTTCAGCCTGATGTAATCATAAATCTTCCGGATGGAAAGAAAATGATTGTCGATTCTAAAGTGTCTTTGGTTGCATATGAAAGATATGTAAATGAGGAAAATGATGAGATGAAAACTCAATTCTTGAAAGAACATGTTCTTTCTTTAAAAAGACATATTGAACAATTAGGAACCAAAAATTATCACAATCTTTACGAAATAGAAAGTCCCGATTTCGTTTTATTATTTATTCCGATAGAACCTGCCTTTGCAATAGCTCTGAATGACGACAGCCAATTATATAATAAGGCTTTTGAAAAAAACATTGTTATTGTAACACCTTCCACTTTATTAGCAACCTTAAGGACGATCGACAGTATGTGGACTAACCAAAAGCAACAGAATAACGCCATCGAAATAGCACGTCAAGCAGGAGCTTTATATGATAAATTTGAAGGTTTTGTTGCCAATCTCGTTAAAGTCGGGAAAAAGATGGAAGAAGCAAAAACTGAATATGAAGGAGCAATGAATAAGCTTGTTGATGGAAAAGGAAACCTAGTCACAGCAGTACAAAGGTTAAAAATAATGGGAGCAAAAGCATCGAAAGCTCTTCCTGAAAACTTAATTACAAGGGCAAAAGCCAATGAAGAAATTTCTGGATTAAAGCTAATTGATAATTTAGAAATTACCTCCGAAACTTCAGAAGAATAAAATAAAAAACCTCAGAAATAATCTGAGGTTTTTTATTTAGCCCTATTTAAAAATAAATTTTACATAATTTTGCGGAATGTTAATAGAAAGCTTTCAGAACGAAAAGGTAAAATACATCTCCAAACTTCTTACAGACAACAGGTTTCGCAAGAAATCAGACGTTTTTGTAGTGGAGGGTCAACAGGAAAACGAACGTGCTCAACAATATCATTTCGAGTCTGTTGAGTTTTTTATCTGTGAAAATATTTTTCAAAAAGAGCTTCCAAAAGGGAAAATACACTTGGTAAGCGATAAAGTCTATGAAAAAATTGCTTATCGGGGAAGTTCTGAAGGAATAATCGGGGTTTATAAAACCAAAGAAGCTGATTTATCATCATTTAAACCAAAAGAAGATTCTACGATAATTATTGTTGAAGGCGTTGAAAAGCCTGGAAATTTAGGGGCAATTTTAAGAAGCTGCGAAGCTTTCGGAATTGATGCACTGATTGTTTCTGACGGAAAAACAGACTTTTACAATCCAAATGTGATCAGATCCAGTGTAGGCTGTCTATTCGGAATGAAAGTTTTTCAGGCAGAAAATCAGGAAACTTTTGAATTTCTTCAAAAAAATCAATTCAATATTTATACAACGATCATGGATGAAACAGCTGAAGATCTTTATAAAAGAGATTTTAAGCAAAAATCTGCCATTTTATTCGGGACGGAACATTCCGGTTTGAGTAATTTTTGGATCGGGAAAGGAAAAAACACTTTAATTCCAATGTCGGGAAGCATCGATTCTCTAAATTTGAGTAATGCGGTTGCAATTACCTGCTATGAAACGTTAAAACAGAAAAAGGAATAATATTGGGATCAGTGTTATTGTTGATCGCAATATAAGGACATAAAAAAACCGCTTCACTGGGTAAAACGGTTCTTTTATTTTTAAGCTTAAGCTAGAATTATTTCTTAACTTCAGTTTTAGCGTCTTTAGCAACTTCTTTAACTTCAGCTTTAGCATCTTTAGCAACTTCTTTAACTCCAGTTTTAGCTGAGTCAACAGCAACTTTAGCTGAATCAACAGTAGCAGTGATTGTAGAATCAGCAGCTTTAGCTGTAGAATCGATAGCTGTAGTAGCAGAATCAGCAGTAGCTTCAGTAGCGTTAGCTTCAGTTTTTTTACAAGCTACTAGAGAGATTGCAGCGATAGCAGCTACGAATAATGACTTTTTCATAATAAATTAAATTTAATTTTGTTAATATTGTTTTATAAAATCTTTTTTCTGTTCTGTTATTTGAACAAGACAAAGGTATAGCAGATAGAAAATTTGTTTATGAAAAATAATTGTAATACCTTTGTAAAATAGATTTACAAATAAATACAACTGATAATCAATAATTTAATTATTTTAAAATAAATTGACCGATTTAGATTTATTACACTTTGAGCAACTAAAAAAGGATGTACAGGCTCAATATTTGAAAGAATACACCCCTTCCCATGATGATATTTCAAAATGGAAGGGTATAGATATAATATATTTCCAGGAAGACCTTAGAAAAAAGGCTAAAGGAAACATAAGCGAAAAATCTTTTTATACCTATTTTAAAAACTCACCGGTTACCAAATTACCAAGAATAGACATGCTCAATTTATTGAGTATTTACGCAGGTTATGACTCTTGGTACGAGTTCAAAAAGCAGCATCTTTTTGCAGGAGAATTACTTCAGGAAGATGATAATTTGGACATGAATGAGCTGCAAGACTTGGAGAAAACAGTATCTGCATCGCTTAATATCCCTAAAATTGAAAATCCATCCGAAAAACAGGCATTTAAGGCACCTGAAAATCCCGATTTACAAAAATTTGATACTGAAAATCAATCATTTAATAAAAACACAGAATTAGCGAATTCATCTGATTCTGAAGTTGTAAAATCCAAGAAAAATTTCTTTAAAAAGAACGCTTGGGCATTTATTACCACAATTTTAATTCTCATAACAGGATTTTTAGGTTTTAAAGACGAAATTTTTTCGAAGACTTATAAATATTGTTTTACGGATGCAGACAGGGGAGTCGGAGTAATCAATACATTGGAAATAAAAGTTATTAAGGAAAATGAATCCCCGATTCTTTATAAAATAAAACCTGGAGAATGTTTTTATTATTCAACGAAGGATAAAATCCTGAAAATGCAGATCAGCTCACCTTTTTACGAATATTTAGAGGTAAGCAGAAGTCTTGAAAACGCACCAGACGAAGAAACAATCGAGCTAAAACCTGACGATTACAAAATGGCAGCATACTATTTCTCTATTAAAGATGCAAAAGGAGACCCTGAAGAACTTAAAAGAAAGAGAAATCAATTAGAAAGTTTAATCAGTAACAGCGCAATTATTTATCAGATCTACGATAATAATATCTACGGAATAGAAAGACTGGACAAACAAAAATACATTACACTGGTAACAACACCAACCACTACACTAAAAAACCTGAGTGTAATAGAAATGAAAAAAGATAATAACGGAAAGATCATCTCCATTAAATTTAAAATTGCAACTACAAATGAAGAGAATAAATAATTTTTTGATTTTCAGCATATTGCTTCTTGCATTTATTTCATGTAATAATAAAAACACAGAAGTAAGCGATCTGGACAAACTTCGAAACAGCAACAATACCAAAACATATCCCGCCGTTCAGATGGACAGTGCACAAGCTATTAATGTGATCACAAAGCAAAAAGTTCAGGAACTTTTGGATTTGTCTACCTTATATCTTACCGGAAATAGAAATACGGAGATAGACACTGTAATTTATTCTCAGATGCAGAGTTATTTCCACAGACCGGATAGTATGACTTTTAAAAAACTCTTCCGCGAATTGGACAGTTTAAAGGTAAAAAGTGTAAAAGTGAACAATCTGGAAGTTTATCAGGATTTTTATAAAGAAGATACGCTTGATTTCGCGAAATTCAATGTAGAATATTTCGACAGCAAGAACAAATCTTTGGGTTCTTTTGAGAAAAATGCTCAATATATTTTGGTTTCAACTCCGAATACGAAAAAAGAATTTAAATTTTTCTTCTTAAATTTCTACTCAAATCCTTTATTAAAGAAAGACAGCACATCAGTAGGCGTTACCAAATAGTCTAGCGGAATATCATTTTCCCAGACATCATCGATATTTTCATCGGGGTTAAAATAATTAACTCCGATTTTTTTTGTTTCTTCAGAAATACTTTCGAAAAAACCATCATAAAAACCTTTTCCGTAGCCTACTCTATTTCCTTTTTTATCACAATAAAGCAGAGGTGTAATGACATAATCAAAATCTAAAACTCCGGAATCTTCATTGGAAACGGGCTCTGAAATATTCCAATGATTGATTTCAAATTTTGTATCCTTAAAAATTTCTACGGAAATTAATATTGTATCAACAATTTTAGGAACAAAAACTTTGATATTTCGGCTTAAAAAATAATTAATAAATATTTGAGTATCAATTTCTTTAAACTTCTCAATTGGGATAAAAATGTGTACTTTCTGTCCAGAAACAGGTTTAAAATATTGAATAAAATTCTCAAAAATCTTTTCAGATAACAAGAAAGCCTCATCAATCGACAAGGCTTTTCTTTTTTGCATATATTTTTTTCTAAGCTCAGCTTTTAACATGATGGTTATGCGTTTTCAGCTTCTAAAATTTTATATAATTTATCCGACAAACGAACTCTGAACGGAAGTTCAAAAGTAATTTGATCTCCGGCTTTTGCCGTATCGCTGAAATTTCCATCAACAAAAATCTGAGTAATGGTAATTTCCTGATTTCCGGTCGTTGGTCCTGAAATCAAAACTTTATCACCAACTGAAAGTTCTTTATTTTCAATTAAAAACTGTGCGATTTGCGATTTTGAATAATAATGCTCAGCTTTTCCAATCAAAGTTTTCTTAACTTTTATTTTTTGGCGAATATCTTTTGTTTCAGCTTTTGCTTTTGCCAAAGTTTGAGTTGGTAAATCTCCTGAATTTTTAAATTTCAAAGCATCAGATTTTCCTTTTCTGAAAACCTTATTTCCAACCTGTAATCCTTTTCTTAACGCAAGCTGCTCTTCTACAGGCAAATGGAATATTTCCAAACATTCTGTAGAACATGTATTTTCCATTGCAGCTTTACATTCATCACATTGGATAAATAAAAGATGACATGCATCATTTGCGCAGTTTGTATGATTGTCGCAAGGCTTTCCACATTGGTGACATTGCGCAATGATATCGTCTGTAATCCTTTCGCCTAATCTGTGGTCAAATACAAAATTCTTCCCTACAAATTTACTTTCAACACCTTCTTCTTTTACCTGACGTGCATATTCAATAATTCCACCTTCTAATTGAAAAACGTTTTTAAAACCTTGATGTTTAAAGTAAGCACTCGCTTTTTCACAACGAATTCCGCCCGTACAATACATCAAAAGATTTTTATCTTCCTTAAAATCCTGTAATTGTTCGTTGATGATCGGTAAACTTTCTCTGAAATTTTCTACATCAGGAGTAATTGCACCTTCAAAATGACCAACTTCACTTTCGTAATGATTTCTGAAATCAACTACAATCGTGTTTGGATCTTCAAGCAAGTTATTAAATTCCTGAGCTTTTAAGTGAATTCCTTTATTGGTAACATCAAAAGTTTCATCATTCAAACCGTCTGCAACGATTTTATGTCTTACTTTTATGGTCAATTTTAAAAAAGAATGATTGTCTTGCTCAACGGCTACGTTCAAACGAATACCTTTCATGAAATCGTAAACTTCCAGCGTATCACGAAATGCTTCAAATTGATCCGCAGGAACACTCATCTGAGCATTAATACCTTCATGGGCAACATAAATACGACCCAATGCATCAAGTGCGTTCCAGGCTATAAATAAATCGTCGCGAAATTTTTTGGGATCTTCAATTTTGGCATACGCATAGAAAGACAATGTAAGACGTTCCTTACCAGCTTCATCAATAAGTTGAGCTCTTTCTTCTGCGCTTAAGGTGTTATACAGTTGCATGCTATAAACGTTTTAAGTGAGAAAAATTTTTGCAAAGATAATAATTTTTCGATAATCCTTAAAAACACAATTTTTATGACATTTAAACATAATTCTTTCGTATATCAATAATTAGATTTAACTTTTATGACAATACAGCCATCTATATGTCATATTGTCTTTAAGAATTTTTTAAGGTTCGTTAATTGAGATTTTAAGAATTATGGCATAATATATAAATTATTGCAATTGCTGTTAAATTTTAGTTAAAATTGAAACATTCCATACCGATTGCATACCTATTTAGCATTAAATTTGTTTACAGTAAAACGAAAAGTTTAAACATCAATAAATAATAAAGAAAGATATACAATGAAGAGTACTTTAAAAAAACTATTACCATTTGCAGTAGTAGGAGTTATCTCAGGAGCTACTACAGTTGGAGGATTACAATATTTAAATCACGATTCCAACAGCGCAGACCAATCATATTTTACAAAAGCTTCAAATGTTTCCTTTGCAGGAATGAATTCTGCAGCGGTAGGAGATGATTTTGTAAAAGCAGCCAAGACCACAGTTCCGGCTGTAGTAACCATTAAAAATTATCAGTCTCGAACAACAAGCAGAGCCTCAGAACAAGATATGCTTGATTTCTTTTTCGGAGATCCATTTGGTGGACGAGGAGGTCAGCAAAGACAAAAACAGCAGCAAACACCGGACAACATGCCTTCAGGAATGGGATCGGGTGTAATTATTTCGCCGGATGGTTATATTATTTCAAATAATCACGTTGTTGCAGGAGCCAATAAGCTTGAAGTAGTTTTAAGCAATAAAAAATCTTATATCGCAACTTTAATAGGAACAGATCCAAATACTGACATTTCATTACTTAAAATTGAAGAAAAAGGATTACCCTATTTAAATTTTGCTAATTCTGATAATATTGAAGTTGGACAATGGGTTCTTGCCGTAGGAAATCCACTTGGATTGAATTCTACAGTAACAGCGGGAATTGTTTCTGCAAAAGGCAGAGGAATCGGGATTTTAGGATCTCAGGGGAAAGCTGCCAATCCAATTGAAAGTTTTATTCAGACAGATGCGGCGATTAATCCGGGAAACTCTGGAGGTGCTTTGGTAAACACGAATGGAGATCTTATCGGTATCAACTCGGCAATTCAGTCAACTACAGGTTATTATCAAGGTTATGGATTTGCCGTTCCTGCAAACTTAGCCAGAAAAATTGTTGAGGATATTAAGAAATTTGGTATTGTACAGAGAGGATTCTTAGGTGTAACTTCTTTAGATCTTTCTGATGACCAAATGGTTGCAGCTTACAACAAACAGAAAAAGACAAATTATAAAGCAGGCTCAGGAATTTTGGTAACAGGATTTGGAGAAAGCAGCGGTGCAGAAGATGCAGGTTTGAAAACAGGAGATATCATTACAAATATCGATGGAACGCCGATCACAGATTTCGCAGATTTATCAATGTCTGTAGGAAGCAAACGTCCTGGAGATAAAGTGGTGGTAACTTATCAAAGAAATGGTAAAGATGCTACAACAACTGTAACATTGAAAGACCAAAAAGGAGGAACAGCTACAAGAACAAAAGCAGATCTTTCAGTAACTGAAAAAATCGGAGCTGACTTCCAAAGCATTGATGACAAAACGAAGGCTTATTATGGTTTAAATAGCGGGGTTGTTGCCAAAAATGTAATAGAAGGCGGTGAAATGGCTAAGGCAGGAATTGTAGACGGCTACATCATTACTGAGATTAACGGAAAACCTGTAAATTCACAAAAGGATATAGAAAGTATTTTAAATAAATTTTCCGGAACCGTACAGGTAAAATATATGGACGACTACGGAAGAGGTTATCAAAGAGGATTTACAATGCCTTAATTGAACAACTAAAACTTCACATTCATATCAACAAAAAACGCTGCAAATTGCAGCGTTTTTTGTTTATGATTTATTCATTTTTTCGGCGATTCTTTTTTTCTTTTTCCGTTCATAAATGACTTCTACAATTTTTCCTCCGATCCACGAAAAAGGGAAAAACGTGAGAAAAATAGAGATCTTATAAAATGTAGGATGATAAGGAAAAACAATAACATCCAGCATCGCTATAAAAAGCATTATGAAGCCGATAAGAATAGCATAAGCTACTTTAGCATACTTTACGATAATTGCGGTTGCAACACCTCCGATTGTAGTTCCCAATCCGGAAACAACCAAAAGAAAGCCAAAGAAAGCATCATCATTGCTCATACTCTGAAGAAATCTTTGCCAATGCTCGAACGGAGCAAAAGCCTCAAAAGTTACCCATTGCGGAAACGCTCTTATTCCAAGAGTAATAATAAGTCCAGCGATTCCAAGACCTATGATAACCGCAATTGTATTTCTTATAAAATTCATTAATCCTGATGTGCAATCATAGAAATTTCGATATCAACATTTTTTGGCAGGCAAGAAACCTGTACAGTTTCACGAGCCGGATAGCTTTCCGGATCTAAGTAAGAAGCATAAATATCGTTCATTACCGCAAAATCATCCATACTTTTTAAGAAGATTGTAGCTTTTACAACGTTTTTAAATGTCATTCCCGCTTCTGTAAGAACAGCTTCAAGGTTTTTCATTACCTGATGCGTTTCTTTTTCAATTCCTTCCACCAATTTACCAGTTGCAGGATCTACAGGGATCTGACCAGAGATGTATAAAACACCATTTGCCATATTAGCTTGTGAATAAGGTCCGATAGCTGCAGGAGCATTAACTGTGTTGATTATTTTTTTCATTAGAATTTATTTTGGGTGCAAATATAAAATTTATATTCTATTTCTATAATCAAATATCAATCCGATATTAGAAAGGTGCATTTGGTTGTGTGAAACTTCTGTCTTTATATTTAAGAGCATCACTTAAGATATTGGCTTTGATACCAATAAAGAAGTCATACACTTTGTATTGACCAAACGGAACCCAGTTGAAATTGATCGTAAAACTTCGCTGATCTCTCGCAAAACCAATTCTCGTATATGCCAATTCTCTCGTCACCATATCATAATGCGTACTTCCATTGATATTCCAGTAAGGAGTCAGCTTAATACTTCCATCCAAACCAACCGAAGCTAATTTTGTAGGAGTTCTTGAAGCTGAGCTTCTTGTATAAGCGTAGTTTGCATTCACATTCAAAGTCCACGGCTGATCGAAGTGAGCATAATTATCATCATCAAAATAATAGTTTTCATTTCTTACCTCTCCTTTCGATTTATACTTTTTACCGTAATCTGTTTTCTCTCCAAAAATTTCACTACTTAAAGGATAAGATAACTGAACGTTGAAACCCTGCACACTGAAATGTCCAAAATCCTCAGTTCTTATTCCTGTATCCTGTCCCGGAATGTAAATAATTTTATATGGATCTAAAGATAAACTTGTGTTTACACTCAATTTATTATTAAAGAATGAAGACTGCCCATTGATCGTAACGATTGAAAAAGGGTGATCTTTGGCAGCAAAGTTATAGCTTCCCGAAAGGTTTAAAGATTCGAAAATTTTCACTTTTTTCACACCTGTGGAATCGCTCTTAGACTTCACTTTCATTTCAATATTGTTTCCGATATTAAATCCTAAAGCACCTGTCATTCCGCTTGTGGGACTTCCGATAATCCCTCCTTCAAAAATTGAATAAGGCGTTAAAGCTCCGTTTGCATCATAATAATTCTTAAAATATCCATAACCGGAACCACCGAAATCAGGCGAATATGTAAAACCGATACTTGGTGTCATCATATGTCTGATCGCTTCGATTGCAGAACCTTTCTTAAAGTTTTGTGTCCCGTATAAAGTCGTCTGAATACTTGCTGTCGTTGAAAAAGTAGAGAATCCCGAAACACCTTTATTGGTTTCTGTAACAACCTTGTTTTGCAAAGGATCGTAGAACTTATCTACTGTTTTTGTCGTTAAGGCATTATCAATCGTAGCTCCTAAACTAAATGTGAAATATTTTGCAACCGTTGTATTGGTACCTAAAGCAATATTATTTTTCAGTCCGGTCTGCATTTTATCCCACATTTCCTTTTTGAAAAGCTCACCTTCATTAGTCTGAACGAAATTCGTTAAATTGAATCCTGTATTTACCGTTAAGTTTTCCAATAAACCACTTCTTACTCCAGTTTTTGATTTAAATAAATAAAACTGATTGATCGCAACATTCATCTGTGGCAAACGAAGATCTGATAATCCAGTTGCAAAGTTTTGAGAATAAGAAGTCGTCCCTGTAATTGTCACAGGCAACTTCAGGAATCTTTTCGTAATGGTTACCGTTGAATTCTGTTGAGTATTTAATACATTTTGATTTAAAATATAATTGTTATTCAATGTATTATTATAAAACTTTGTACTTACAACGTCTACTGATGCGGAGAAAGTCAGGAAAGGATTTGCCTTCGTATCCTGAGTGTGTCTCCATGCAATTCTGTATGTCCCGGTCTTACTGTAATCATCCAACCCTTTAATTCCACGAACCATTGTCCCAAAATCCGCGGAGAAATTCCCCGAATAACGGTATTTTTTGATATAATTCATTTCCGGACGCAAGTTCCAGCTTCCTTTGGTATAAATATCTGAAAGAATTTTTAAATCAAAATGTTCTCCGATAGGTTGATAATATCCCAAACCATTCAGGAAGAACCCAACATCCTGTCTTTCCCCAAAACTCGGGATCAAGATACCTGCAGATCTTTTAGTTGAAAAAGGTAAAATCGCAAAAGGCATAATCAGAGGAGTCGGAACCTGCTCAATATACATTTGAATCGGTCCTGAAATAATGGAAGCTTTATTTACCAATTTAATATTGGACGCCCGCAAATGATAATCTGCCGCCGTATCTTTTTTCTTGATAAAATAATCGTCGGTTGTATAGATTGCATGTCTCATTGCAAAGACAGAATCATTGTATTTTTTTGTTTTATTTGCAACAATAACCCCTTCACTTTCTTCCGTTCTTGCGTTAAAAGCAATTGCCTGTCTGGTTTTCGTGTTATATTGAAACTCGGTGGTTTCATATTTTTTACCAGCCTGAGTTGTAATTACGGGCTCTATAATTCTTCCTAAAGAATCTTGTTTTCCACGCGCATACATGAGATTTTTTTGCTCATCAATAGAGATATAATCTGCATCGATCTGCATATCCTGATATTTTACCTGAGCATTTTTATTCAGATAAACCATCTTTTTCTGGAAATCTCTACGCTGAAAATCTGCCTTTGTTTGAAGAACATCTTCCAGAGACTCTTTTTTCAAGACAATGGTATCCTTTTTGGAAATAGTATCATTAACCGCATTTTTAGGCAATTTTTCAGGAGTTTGTTGTGCTAAAAAATTGTTAAAAATTAGGATAATTAAAATTTGTAATATATTTTTGGAGACGGTTTTGACCAATTTTTTTTGTTATATTTATATGTATACAATTAAGGCTCAAAATTAATATAATTTTTAAAACTGTAAGATGCACAAAGTAAATTTTAAAATAATTTTATCATTTCTCCTTATACTTGTTAACAACTTCATTTTTTCGCAGAAGAAATTTACGGTTGTTTTAGACGCTGGACACGGAGGAAGTGATCATGGAGCAAACAGAACTTATTCCGATATCGGAAGGGTCGCAGAAAAGGATGTTACTCTCATTATTACGCTCAAAGTAGGCGAAATGCTCGAAAAAAATAAAGATTTTAAAGTAATTTATACAAGAAAGATCGATGAATATCCTTCTCTTTCCGACAGAACAAATCTGGCGAACAGAAGTAAAGCCGATCTTTTTGTGTCTATTCACTGTAACTCTTCGAAAAAACCGACAGCCTACGGAACGGAGACCTATGTACAAGGTCCCGATCAGAACGACACCAACCTTGAAGTGGCAAAAAGAGAGAATGATGTGATCTTTTTGGATGAAAAGGATAAGCAAACCTTCGGTTCTTACGACGCAAGTTCGCCGGAATCTTTAATTGCCTTAAAACTTCAGCAAAGTAAATATCTTGAATCGAGTCTTCTTTTGGGAGGATTGGTTGAAGATAACTTCGTGAATAAAGACAAAAGATCTTCGAGAGGAGTTTTCCAGAAAAATTTACACGTTCTCCGTATGAATGCGATGCCTTCTGTTCTTATTGAAACAGGATTTATCAACCATCCGGAAGAAAGTCATTATTTGGCATCAGAAAAAGGTCAGGAAGAAATTTCACAAAGTATTTATCAGGCGATCATTGATTATAAAAAAGCCATTGACAGAAAATCGGGAGTTCCTGCTGTAGTAAAGAAACCTGAACCGGATAGATTGGCAGAAATAGCTTTAAAGAATGATTTCAGAATTTTATTATTAAGTTCACCTGAAAAATATGATGATGGAAATCCTGCTTTAAAAGGATTAAATTATATTTTACCTATCAAAGAAAACGGACAGTACAAATATTACTATGGTGTAACGAATTTGGCATCGGTAAGAGATATTAATATTAAGACCGCTAAAGATGCAGGATTCCGAAATGCTTATGCTGTAGGATTTATGCCTAACCAAAAATTAAGCACGGGATATTACACAATTGAAGTCTATGTAGGTGATAAGCTGAACGGAAATTCATTTATTCTTCAGAACCTGAAAGATGTTGAAAGAAACAAGGAAAACGGAGTTTTCTATTATACCTACGGAAAAGTGTATTCTTTGGAGGATGCAGTGAAGCTTCAGAAAGATCTTGAGACTAAAGGAATTAAGAATACAGTGATTCAAAAAGTTTTCAAATAATAAAAAATAATTTTGAAGTTTAAAAGTTAATCATTACTTTTGCAACCTCAAAATTTGGTCTATTCGTCTAGTGGTTAGGACTCAAGGTTTTCATCCTTGCAACAGGAGTTCGATTCTCCTATAGACTACCAAATTTATATCATGCCGGATTTAAAAATACAAGAAGCAAAATTGCTTTTTAAGAAAATCCACTCAAACCCAAAAAGTTATGATTTAAAAATCAATGAAGACGGGATTACAGGCAGAGATGATAAAATAAGTTTCAGACTTGACAGGACTGGAGAAAGGGTGACTTTTGAAGTGACGATTGACGGACTTACCTTCACCAATAACACTGGAGAATGGAACAATGCGATGGTAATGCTTACGAGCACCATCAACAAATTAGAAAGAGAAGAAGAGAATATTAAAATAGAACAAGCAATAGATAAACTACGAAAATATTTATCTGAAGAAAATTAAAAATTTTTGAAAATAAATTTGGTAGATAAAAAAATAGTTTATACTTTTGCACTCACATTTGAACGATATGGCAAATCATAAATCAGCACTAAAGAGAATCAGACAAAACGAAGTTAGAAAAGTTCGTAACAGATACTATCACAAGACTGCTAGAACAGCTTTGAAAGTATTAAGAAATGAAGAAAACAAAGCTGCAGCTGCTGAGCAGTTGCCAAAAGTTATCTCTTTGTTGGATAAATTAGCTAAGAAAAATATTATCCACAAAAACAAAGCAGCTAACTTAAAAAGTAAATTAACTAAGCACGTTAATAAACTAGCTTAATAAGTATAGTCGGCCCGTTCGTCTATCGGTTAGGACCTCAGATTTTCATTCTGGTAAGAGGGGTTCGATTCCCCTACGGGCTACAAAACTTAATTACTACTAACCGAGTAATTAAAATTAAGAGTTGTAAACTTATAAAAACAAAAGATACTAACCCTGTAATTCATTTTGCAGTTTGGTAGATGGCCCGTTCGTCTATCGGTTAGGACCTCAGATTTTCATTCTGGTAAGAGGGGTTCGATTCCCCTACGGGCTACTTAAAAGAGATTCATTTTTTTTGAATCTCTTTTTTTATTTCTCTATATCGTGATTTAAAATATATTTAAATCTCTTTTTTAAAACATATTTGCGCACAAATCATTTGTTATAAAATTAAAAAGACATACCTTTGCAATTCATCAGATGACATGACGTCTTATGCAGATTCAAAGAAAAACATTAGCAGAGGAAGTAGCCGAAAGATTGATCGATGGAATATCCAGCGATGAATATTCTATTGGTGAAAAGCTTCCTACCGAACCAGAACTGATGAAAATTTATGGTGTCGGACGTTCCAGTATTCGTGAAGCAATCAAGATTCTTTCAATTAAAGGAGTTTTAAACGTTCATCAAGGTGTAGGAACATTTGTAGTTTCCAAAAATATTCAGGAATCTTTAGAATCTCAAATAAACAAAGCAGAAACGGAAGAAGTACAGGAAGTAAGATCTTTATTAGATTCTAAAATTGCGGCAAAAGCAGCCATTCATCACAGTGAAGAAGAATTAAAAACGATTAAGAAATACTTAGATCTTAGAGCTCAATTAGCTGAAGAAAATAGGGCATTAGAATGCTATGAAGCAGACATAAATTTTCATGTATCTATTGCAGAAGCTTGCGGAAACACACTGCTGAAAGATATCTATAAAGTAGCAAGCAAAAGCATTTTAAAATCCTTTGAGATCAGCAATAACAATAGTACAGAATCTTTTAAAGTTTCTCAGAAAATACATACAGAATTATTTCAGGCAATTGCAGATAAAAACGTTGAAAAAGCGGCATTAATTGCTCAACAAATTGTTGACAGAGTTTATTAAAATAAAAAAATTTAATATAATTCATCAGATGACCTGATGAATTAAAAAAAATATTCTATGGAAAATGTAAGTACAAAAGCAATTGATACAACTACGATTGTTTATCCCATTTTATTCATGATCAGTTTTTCACACTTTCTGAATGATCTGATTCAATCTACAATTCCTTCATTATACCCTATTTTGAAAGGCGAATTCAGCTTATCGTTTGCTCAAATAGGAATTATAACTTTGGTATTCCAACTTACGGCATCGATTTTACAACCATTTGTTGGAATTTATACAGATAAAAAGCCAAATCCAAGATCTCTTGCAATTGGGATGGGATTATCAATGGCGGGTCTATTATTGCTTTCAGTAGCTCATCAATATTATATGATACTTATTTCAGTTGCATTGATTGGAATGGGCTCATCCGTTTTTCATCCTGAAGCTTCAAGAGTTGCACAATTAGCATCCGGTGGACAAAAAGGACTTGCCCAATCTATTTTTCAGGTTGGAGGAAATTCAGGAAGTGCAATTGGTCCTTTACTGGTAGCCTTAATTGTTCTTCCTTTAGGACAGGGCTACGTTGGAGTTTTTGCCATTGCAGCTTTTATCGGAATCATATTATTATGGAGAATAGGAAACTGGTATGCCGAAAGATTATCATTAAAAAAATCTGCTAAACATCCTGATAATATCATTACAATACAGTTGTCCCGCAAGAAGGTTTTATTTTCCATAACGATTCTTTTAGCTCTGGTATTTTCAAAATATATTTATCTGGCTTCCATGACAAATTATTTTACATTTTTCCTGATCGATAAATTTCATATTTCTGTAAAGGATTCTCAGTTGTATTTATTTATGTTTCTTGCTGCAGTTGCTGTTGGAACAATTTTAGGTGGAAAATTAGGGGATAAATACGGAAGGAAAAAAATTATCTGGATCTCTATTTTAGGAGCCGCTCCATTTACACTTTGTCTTCCTTATCTTTCTTTATTATGGACAATCGTATTTGCCGTTTTAATAGGATTAATTATTGCTTCAGCATTTTCCGCGATATTAGTGTATGCAACAGATCTTATGCCTAATAAAATAGGATTGGTAGCGGGATTATTCTTTGGATTCATGTTTGGAATGGGTGGAATAGGTTCTGCCGTATTAGGAGCAGTTGCCGATGATACAAGCATTGAATATGTATTTAAAATCTGCGCATTTTTACCATTAATGGGAATCATCACCGCATTTTTACCTAATATTAAAGGAAATAAAAAATGATAATAATTTAAGAGAAACAAATTTTTCACATATTAAAAGAGATTCATTTTCACCGAATCTCTTTTTTAACATCTGATAAACGAGGAAATACTGTTTAAAATATTGTATTTTTAGCTATACTTTAATTTGTACCAATGAATGATTTTGATCTCATCATAAAAAATGTTGAACGATTCATTACCCTTAATGAAGAAGAAAAACAACTATTTATTTCTTATTTACGTATTGTAAAGGTTAAAAAGAAACAATTCATCGTACAACCCGGATTTCCTTGTCACAATCGAAGTTATATTGTTTCGGGAAGCTTTCAGACTTATTTATTAGACGGGAACGGACAGGAACATGTAGTCGGTCTTTGTGTGGAAGATTGGTGGGCAGGAGATTTTGAAAGCTATATTACGCAACAACCTGCAACAATGTTTTTGGAAGCTTTAGAAAATAGTACGATCATCCAGTTGAATTATGAAGATGAACAAAAATTATACGAATTAGTTCCAAAATTTGAACGCTTTTTCCGCCGACAGGTCGAGCAAGGAACTTTGGCATTAAGAATGAGATTACGATGGGCTTTAAGCAGTACAGCCGAAGAACGTTATGAAGAATTTATTCAGCGTTATCCTCATTTTCTACAACGATTCCCTCAATATATTATCGCATCTTATTTAGGAATGACTACTCAGTTTTTATCTAAAATAAGAAATCACAAAGGAAAAAGTTAATCTAGTTTCATCACTTTTCTTAATCTGGTAGATTTTTTAAAGAGACGCTTTTAAGCAATTTTGTATTGTCAATACGACATAAAATTTATAAAAATATTTACAATGCAAAATCAAACAGACCTAGACTTCCAACTTGAACCACGTTTACAAAAAATCAGAGAATGGGTGGCTACAAATATAACTCCGGAAGAAAACGAGATTATGGAAAACCATATCAAATTTTTACAGGATTCCGGTGCGACAGAAAAAATTTTAAAAGAAGGAGATATTGCTCCGGAATTTAATCTTAAAAATCAAAACGGAGAAATTATTTCCTCTACTGAGCTTTTAAAAACCGGACCTTTAGTTGTAAGTTTTTATCGTGGAGCTTGGTGTCCTTATTGTGTGGAGGAAGTGAAAGTTCTAAACAGCGTTTACAGCAAAATTAAAAATGCCGGAGCCGATTTGGTTGTGATTTCTCCACAAAGTTTTTCCAGAACTGAAAAACAGGCAAAACAAATTCACCTGCAATATAATATGTTGGTAGATCAGGACAATGCTGCAGGGAAAGCCTTTGGATTGGTATATGAAATGCCTCAAGACCTTAAAGATCTGTATTGGAACAAATTTCAAAATAATATTCAGGAAGTAAACGAATCTAATGCTTGGGAACTTCCAATTCCTGCAAGATTTATCATCGGACAGGATGGAAAAATTCTTAGTGTACAAGCTGATCCCGATTATCGCTACCGTCCTGAACCTTTAGAGACCGTCTCTTTTATAAAAAAATTGAACTAAATATCAATACAAACCTTATCAAAGTACAGCTATTTTAGTCTGTACTTTTTTTAAATTTAAAACAAAAAATAGCCTCCACCAAAGGCAAAAGGTGGAGGCAAAACAAAATTGGATATGCTACTAAAGATTTAGTTTTTAATCAATTTCTGTTGATATACCGCTTTTTCGGTTTTTGCAATTAAGATATACACTCCTTTCGGAAGCATACTTACATTTACCTGTCCATTGCTGAACTGGGCATTAACCATTTTACCGGACATATCGTACACAGAAACGTTTAAAACTTTCTCCTGAGTTCGAATGTTAAGAATATCAGTCACCGGATTAGGGTAAATACTGAATTCTAATTTTTTCACTTCAGACATTCCTAATACTGAAGTTGAACTTGTCACTGATAATGTTTTATCAACAACTTTACCATTTGAGTTAAAACTTACTACAATGTTCGCCGTTCCGTTTCCTTGCGGAGTAATAATTAATTCATCATTTGAATTAATTGTTGCTGAAACGGCTGCTGAATTACTGTTTGATTTTACAGTTTTCACAATTGCCGCTGACAAATTATCTGTATCTGAAATTACGGTTTTTAAATCAATTGTCGTAATATTATTTACATTTACTTGCGTCGGGAATGTATTATTTACAACCGGAGTAGTATTATCCGGAAAAACAGCTATTGCAGGGAACCAATAATAGTCGTTTAATTTCTTTGTATTCGTTAAAGTTCCCGTATTGCTGAAAGTATGGATCCAGTTATTTTGATAATGTGCTCCATAACCGCTTTCTGTTGTATTTAAAATCAATTCGTCGGTAATCGGGTTTACTCTTAAAGCTGCACCGTAAGGAATTTGCTTGTAAGTTCCCGTTTGTCCCGGAATAGCTGCAAAAGTTTCATTAAAAGTTCCTGAAGTCACATCAAATTTTACAATCTGAGTTCCTGAAACAAAGCTACTAATAGAATTGATCCAGTATAATGTATTACTCTGGCTGCTTGCAGTAAGACTTCCTGCGTTCCAAGCTCCCCAAGCTCCGATATATTTCGTTGTAGGAATATTGTAAACTGTTGTAGCGAAAGTTGTAGGATTAATTTTAACTAATTTCTGATCCTGAATTGCCCAAACACTTCCGTCTTTAGCCTGAACAACCGAATGGAAAGATCCCGCAATCGTAGTGATAACCGTATCTGTATTTGGATTAATAACCAAAACTCCTGTAGATTGTTTCACCGCAAAAACATATTGAGAAGTTCTGATCATATTTCCGATTTGTCCAGCGTACTGGCTTCCTCCTCCTGTTGTAGGAATTAAAGTTCCAACCTGTAGATTATCAATATCAAAAGTATAAATTCCGTTAGAAGCACCGATATAACCTTTATGTTCATTAACTCCTACAAAAGATCTTCCGTCTCCTCCACCGATATTATTAAATCCTGCAATTTTCTGCATAGTCTGAGCATTAGCAATCACTAATCTTCCTCCAGGAGTGTATTGAGTGTCACCTCCGTCTGCAGCTTGTTTAGAAATAAAATAAAATTTATCCCCGTAAATTGTTCCGTACTGAGTTGTAGCTCCGAAAGCATGATTATTATTCGCATTGCTGTATACTCTGTAGTTTACGTTTCCATTAGAGTCAATAAAATTAACAGAACCGTTGGTATGACCAAACCATTCTTCATTCACCATAAAATATCCGTTGGCATAATTTGTTGAAGCAACATAAGGAGAAACCGGAGTCATCGTTGATGAAATCGGAGTATCTGAAAATCCTGCTGAAAAATTCCAGACATCATAAGAACCGTTTACCAAAGTTCTGCTTGTTGCTCCCACTCCGGAATATCCGAAATCTGGATCTGTAGGATCTTTTACCCAATACGACCAATATCCGTTCGTCATCCATCCGGATTGCCAATGGTCGTTGGTATCTGCAGCAGCGTAATCATCAAAATCATAAGACGTTGTATTTACAATTCCGCTTACAGGATAATAAGGATACGTTACATTTCCGCTTTTGTAAAGAGCATTTGTTCCAGTACCGTTAAGATCAAAGCCAAATCCTCCGATTGCAGTTCCGTAAGGTCCTGTTCCCTGATAAAGCAAAGAGTAAAATCTGTGATCTGCACTTGCAATTGCCTTCAACATCTCTTCACCAGTCGCAGTTCCGTTCCATCTGAAACCCCAAACCAAAGCATCAGGATTCTTTCCGTCATTCCATTGAACTACAAAAGCAGCTTCGTTTGTTCCTGTTCCCACCCAATATTGGATGTCAGAAAAATTAATGGGGATAGTTGTAACATTCTTAGCTGACTGATTCTTCGGAGAAGATTTCAGTTGAAGGTCATTTCGGGGAAATCCCTGCACTTTTATCTGCGCATTCGTCACAAATGCAAACAAAAAAAGCATTGTTAAAAGATAAAACTTTTTCATTTTTAATTTAATTATTAACTATTTATTATTGAATTTTAATTAAGATATAAATCATAAGCTCCTGCAACTTCCGTAGAAACTTCACCCAACCAACCCGCTTCCTGATTGGTTCCTGTATAAACTTTCACAAAATCAATTCCCGGAAGTTTCACATATTTTCCGTTTCTGTCGACTGCCCACGAAATATCAATATTGGATGCTTCATCATTATTAGGAGCATTATCTGCATATCCGAAATCATACGATTTGCCGACCCAATAAGATCCCGTTCCGCTCTGATCATAATAATTGTTCATCAGTTTTGTTCCGGTAAAGCTGTAAGAAGTATCGCTCAGCCACATTGGATAGTAGCTTTGTGCATGGAAGGTATTTCTTGTTTTAAATCCTAAATTCCCGAGATTATCCTGCCATTTTATATATTCTGTATCAGTCTGCCAAAATTCACTTCCCGGAACGGGAGGCTTATTTTCATTGGGTTTGAAATATGTTATGTTATAATCTTTTACGGTTGTATTTTTAAAATATTCACTTCCTGCGATTTCGTACCATTCGTTGTCGTCGGGTTTTCCGTTTTTATTTCGGTCGTAGGCAACCATGATAATTCCAGGTTCGCAAGATCCTGAACGTGGCTGACTTGCATCATTTCCCCAAAAAGCATTTCCAAGAATTTTAAAATCTCTCCCATTCATATTAGGAATTGTGTGATCGAAACCGAAAACAACATATCCTCCAAAACCGCCTAAAGTCAGCATTGTAGAATTTCCTCCGACTAAAGATTCTTTAGCTTTCTGAAGCATTTTAGTAAAAGTATCTCCGTTTTCGTACTCAGGAATTTCATTAATGAATTGTCCAACTGCAGGTCTAAAATCAAAAACATTCGAAATATATTTACTGTAAGTTCCAGTTTCCTGCTTTACGATAATTTTTGAATTATATGTTTTCGTCGTTCCGCCGGATTCTATTTTTAAAGTTAAAGGATATGTTTTCACCACCGGACTAATAAAATCCAACTGAGAATCCTGAGAAATAATAGAGTCATTGATGCTCCATGTAAAATTCCCTCCCATTTTCGTATCGATATTCAACACTTTGAAACGATCGATCGTATAAGATTCTTCAAGACCATTAAAGTTGAGATCTTCATCTTCGTTATCACTTTTACAGCCGATTGAACCAATCAAAACTGTTGAAAGTAAAGCCGTTTTTAAAATATTAATTGTATTTTTTTTCATTTTTAATTCAATTTATTTATATAAAAAAGTGAAGTGTGCCGGAATATTTCCGCCTTCCGTTTTCCATTTGAAATGTCCATTTTTATCGAAGCAATAGACATATCCGGTCGAAACATAATTTCTTGCGTCAGTCATATAAATATCTTCTGTAATAGGATTTATCGCAATTCCGTAAGGCGTTTTGATGGCATCAACGTATTCCTGATCGATGATTTTATTGGAACTAATCTGTTCGGTTTTTACATCAATAATTCCGAAAGATTTTGTGTAAGCATGAGTATTGTAATTGAATTCGTTTCCATAATAATACAGCTTGTCATTCACGATGGTCATCTCACTTACTGAAATATGAAAGTCTTTTTTTACCAATCCTGTTGTGGCATCAACCAAAAATAAACTTGAAGGAACTGTGTAATAATCACCTCTTGAGCTTACATACAAATCACCGTAATTATCTTTTTTAATTCTGTGAAGATTGATGGCAACATCTATTTTTTTAGTTTCAGTGAAAGAATTTAAATCAACAACAGAAACAGTTTTATCATAATTTGGAAATTTATAACCTCCAGAATTGGCAACGAATAACTGATTTCCCACAATTTCCATTTCTTCAGGCTGATAACCGACAACCGCCGTTCTTTGAATCGTTAAAGAAGTCGTATCAATCTCAACTACTTTTCCCAACGGCGCGTTTGGATCTAAAGCAACCGGACCTGCATAACTCGAAGCATAAGCTTTTCCATTTTTAAATGTGATATAACGGCAGTTTTCAAGATTAATGGTTTTAATTCTTTTAGCTGTTTTTGCATCCAAAACTTCAATTTTATTGGACACATTGATGACAGCATACAATTTATTTCCATAGATCTGAATGTCATTTCCAACGTCTCCAAGCTCTTTCACCACATTCGGATTGATCTGAGCATAAATATTTCGGTGATATGTTCCTGTCGTATAATCAAAGAAATCGAGAGTTGCTTTGTTACTTCCCATATTTCCTTCATTCAAAACATAAAACCCTTTGATCGGCGTATTTTCAGGCTGTGCAAGTCCCGTTTCAGTTTCTTCGCGGGTAATGTATTCATCCGTTCTACACGAAATCAATGAAAACAGTACACAAATCAGAAGATAAAAGTTTAGTTTTTTCATAATGTAAAGCTTACAATGAGTTTAAAAGTTCTTCCAGGCATCGGATAATTCAGCACAACATCATAATATTGATTGAAAATATTATTGACCTCAAAACTGGCTTTGAACTGATGTTCTTTCCATTTTATTTTTCTCTGAATTGATAAATCGTGTGTATACCAAGGCTGAATGTAATTGTATTGGATATTGTTTTGATTAACGTCGTAACGTTCCCCAACATAGATAAAACTGTAGTTGAAGCTCCAGTCTTTATAATCAGACATCAAAGAAAAAGATCCGCTGTGCCAAGGCGTGTAAGGAATCTGATGTCCGAAATACGATTCTTCCCTGTCGGAAAAATCTCTTGCTCTCTGAAAAGTATAACTTACCAACGGACGGATTTTAACATTCCCAAAAAGCAGATCAGCCTGAAGATTGATATCTGTTCCGAGAATTTCAACTTCCCCAAGATTCAGCATGGTCCATCTAAACATACTTCCGTTCGGAGCGGCGATAATTTTATTTTCAACTTTATTAAAATAACCATCAACTTTAGCCGAAATTCTTTGTAAAACTGAGTTTGAAAAACCTTTGGAATAACTAAAACCAAGATTATACTGATTGGTAAATTCTGGCTTTAAGGAAGTATTTCCGATCATTGTATAATACAGGTCATTAAAAGTCGGCATCCTAAAAATTCTTTTATAGAAAGCTCTTACCGTAAAATCTTTTCCCGCAAAAGGTTGATAACTCAGAAAAGCTGAAGGTGTCCATTCCGTTTTGTCCGGTGATTTTGTATTTTTTTCCACATCTTCCGAAACAAAAGTTCCTAAAACGCTTCCCAGAAATTTCAGACGCTTCCATTGATAAGTGGTTGCAAAAGCAGCCAAAGTTGTGTAACGTGTTGGGTAAGAAAAATTAACCAAATCCGCGTCCAGATTGTTATATTGAAAATCTACACTCGCACTGACATCCCAATCAGCAGTAATAGAATATAAATTTGAGCTAGACACGTACAGTTCCCGTTGAATATACTGATTCTGAATTTTTATGGACGAAACTGTATCAATATAATGCGTGTAATCGTACGCGAATTTGGTCTTAATCTGAGTTTCCAGTTTTGGAAATATTTTTTTCTTGAAACTTCCCTGAACGAAAAAATTTTCATCGGTCTGCCTTTCACCTCTTCCATCAAAACGGTTGTTGACAATTGCCGCAGGAATTCCACGATTTGACATATAACCGTAACCTCTTATATTCCAACTTCCGTTATTAAGCGTTCCGTTTAAACTTGTTTCAAAACGTTTTGCCCGAATATCAGAATCCATTCTTTTGGCAATTGTATCGTAAGCAATCTCTCCGTCCGGATATTTTTTCTTGTAACGGTATTTGTAAATACCATCACTCTGAATAAATTCTGAACTAAAACTTGCCGAAATATTTTTTGAAATTTTCTGTTCCAAACGAAAAGAAGGATCAAACAGATCAATAGAACTGTTTTTAAATCTTACAACTAAATTTGTTTTACGATTTCCTTTAAAACTCGGCACCTTCGGCTGTAAATAAATAGAACCCGATGAGCCAAAGTCTTTTGCAGGCTGAAAAATTTCGCTTTTCTGTCCGTTGTAGAGAGAAATTTCTTCCAAATCATCCAATGAATATCTTCCAAGATCCACTACTCCATTCTGGGCATTCCCGATCTGGATTCCGTCATAAAAAACACCGACGTGCTGACTTCCCATACTTCGGATATTGATTGTTTTCAGACCTCCAATTCCTCCGTAATCTTTGATCTGAATTCCGGAAAAATACCTCAATGCATCAGCAACCGACTGACTGTTGAGTCTTTCCAGTTCTTCGCCCGATAAAACCTGAGCGGGAAGGATTTCTTTAAAATTTTTCTTTTTGACGTTTACGGTAACAATTGTTTGTTCCTTAATCGTGTCTTTTCTGGATTGTGAAAATATAGAAGTAGCCGTTAACACAAAAACTGTGAAAACAACCTTCTGAAGTTGAGATGTAAAAAATTTTGTCACCATTAGCTCATTTAGAATAATGATGACGCTAATGGATATAAGAATACAGCGACTAAGCGCAGCTGTAAACTGCACAAAATCAATGATGTCCTAAAGCTTTATTCCACGAAAGCGTCAAACGTTAAATCTTCTGGCAGGTCTTCTGACTTACTCCATTTTTGAAATCCTTCCCATTAAAAAACAGTGGATATAATCTTCAAAAACTTGTTTAGTGGAGCTTACAGCAGCGGGTCTGTTCCGGATTTTCACCGGATTCCCTTTTAAGCGCTTTTTATGGCTCACCAGATTTCGGCAAAGATAGAAAATAAATCATAGAATCAAAATTGAATTTAATTCTATGATTTTCAAATAAATATCTTAAATCATTCCTATAAAAATTTAACGAAACGATTATGTTATGTTAAATTCCAAAATTCAGGAAAACACTGAAACGCGATTTCGCTTCAATATCACCTCCCGCCAAATTGGAATAGGCAGGAAGCATCACTTCACTTCCCAAACTGAATTTCTTGTAAGATGCTTCAAAACCCAGTTTTCCGTACAAAGCACTTCCGGCTGTGTTGGGTAAAACCTCATCAAATTGCTTATTTCTATCGTAAACTTCTCCTTGAAGACCTGCTTTTCCAGAGAAAATTATTCTATCATTTGATAAAATTTGATAAAATCCTGTGGCTGCATAATTCCATTGATTTCCGAAACGGTAATATTTTTTGTTTTCGGTTTTAATGGTGTAATCTGTATTTAATAAAACGGCGATTTTATTTTTCTGAAATTTATAATTCAAAACCATCTGATAATCCCAACTTCCCGTTCCTAGCTGAAAACTTGGATTAACTCCGGAAATTCCTTTTTCATCAAATTTTCCCAACGGAGCTTTTACTCCGACTCCGCCGTTTAGCTGATGAATATTATCTTTTGAATTTAACAATTGATAAATTCCCATTAAGTTTAAATCTCCAATTCCATTGATTTTAATATCTCCCTGCATTGTTTTCTTCTCATGAAAATGAAACGGCAAACTTGCATAGACACTCAGTTTCTTAGTCAAAGGAATTTTACCCCAAATCTGAATCGTATTAAAATATTGATCCTGCGTTAAATCTTTTACGAACAAATTTTCTTTCGCTTTATAATGTTGAGCAAAATATTTAATTCCGATAAACTGAGGATTCAATAAAGATTCAAAACCTGAAGAACCATTTCCGGCAGCACAACCACAAGCATCGCAATCGTCAAAAATTATCGCATGAAAATCGGTTGGAATATAAAGACTATCAGTGATGGTTTTAGCCTGATTTAAATTTAATAAAATCAAACTTATGATTAAAAATATTTTCTTCATATTTAGTTAAAATTATTCTGCAAACTTCAGATTAGAGATAAAATTCTTATCAGACAACGTTTTCAAAAAAGCGATAATGAATTGTTTTTCCTGAGCATTCATCACAATTCCAATATGTCCGTTTTGTCTTAATTGAGGATCAAGGTTTGAATTATCTTCTACATTATCTGAATAGAAATTAAGAACCGCATCCAATGTGTAAAATCTCCCGTCATGCATGTAAGGAGCTGTATATTCTATATTCCGCAAACTTGGCACACGAAATTTCATCCAATCGTTTTGGTCAAGGGTTACGCGATATCTTCCTGCATCTTTAAATTGAGTATTGTAATACATTCCCGTATTTCTGAAACTTTCGTCGGTAAACAATTCTCCGCTGTGACAGGAAGAACACTTCTGCTGAAATAAATTCATCCCCTTTACCTCTTCTGATGAAAAATATTCTTTTCCTTGCTTCATTCTATCATATTTAGAATCTGCCGAAATCATCGTTGCCATAAATTGTGACAAAGCCTTCAAAATTCTTTCGCCCGTAATATTTTCATCTCCATAAGCCAATTTGAATAATTTTTTATATTTCGAATCAGAACTTAATTTAGAAATCACTTCCGGCATTGAACTGTCCATTTCATTTTCATTGGTTATAGGAATAATCGGCTGTTCGTTTAAATTATGAATCACTCCGTCCCACATATATCGTTTTAGAAAAGCCATATTTTGAATTGGCGGGGCATTTCTGATCCCGATTCTGTTATCAACACCGTGACTCACAGTATGACCATGATGGGTAAAAGCATTTTCCTGAATATGACAGAAACCGCAGGAGATTGTATTATTTCGTGAAAGCCTTCCTTCATAGAATAATTTTCTCCCCAACTCTACTCCGTTTTTCGTAACAGGATTTCCAGAAGTATCGAAAGTCATTTCTGGAAAGTATGACGGAAAGGAAAGATTGTAAACCTCATCTTTTTCCAAAGGTTCCATTACCTCATCGGAACATGATATAAAACTTAGCAAAGAGAAAATGACTAGACCTATTTTAAATATTTTAATCATTGTGAACGTGGTCTACTTTAAACATTTTCGTTAAGTTATTCGTTACATCAATTAAATGTTGGCTTGATCCCATCATCATATCATTCGCAGAATTTAAAACTAATGGCGTATCACCACTCAAATATTGATTAAAATCTGCCAGAATATGAATAGAAGGTGTAATTTGACTCGTTACTCTCGCTGTTGTCGGAAGATTCAACGTAATTTCCCGGTAAAGGTCGGGAGTTCCGTTTGCCACGACATTCCCCATATTTCCGGTATGATTCATAAATTCCGTGTCGGGAGAATTTGCTCCGTATTTCCCTTCAAGTTTTACGAAAACGTAACCTGCCGCCCAAGACCAAGTCATACCTTTTTGCTTAGCTTTATTCCAGAATTCCGCTTGTCCGTCCTGTCCTAACAAATAAGCGTTTTGACTGATTCCTAATCCGAATTTTATTTTTTTATAATTATTTTTGGGAATTTCATTGAGATTTACATAAACAATTCCTGCGACTGCGTCGGCTTGATCGATGATGAAAGCACCTTTATCGGGATTATTTTCGTTGTATTTGAATTCATTTCCGTTTTCATCAATTAACCTGATGTTACTGATGACATATTTGATATTGGAAAACTGATGTTTTTGACCTTGAGATGAAGTTTGAGTGGTTTGATTAAGGACAATATCTCCAAGATTATTAAACCCATTTTCGAATTTTATTTGAAGATTTCCTTTTGTTTCTGGTGATGAATCGTCGTCATCGTTATTTCGACAAGATATGAAAGTGAAAAAAGTAAAGGCAATAAAGAATAATGATAAAAATTTATAAATTTTCATTGTTGATTTTTTTAGTTGAAATTTTTAAATAGAGATAGTGATTGAATCGTGAATATTCAATTTTTTAACTGCAAAACACACAAGAATTTCCACAAAAATTCCACTATGTTTGTCATTCCGTAGGAATCTAGACAATGTTATAGAAAATATAATATGAAATACTTTGCCTAGATTCCTACGGAATGACAAACTATCTACACATTAAATATCAAAAGTTAGATATCTAAAAAAACTTGTGCCTTTTACAGTCAAAACAAGATTTGAAAAAATTAACTTAAAAAACCGGTGGTCTGAAAATATGTTTTAAAAACAGAAAAAAATAGTCTGTTTTATAAGTGAACTTGAAATCAAAAAGAGAAACTTTCTCTGTATTTCTAATTTTTGTAATGTCAGGAAGAATGTAAATATCTAGTAATTTCTGTCCTGAATTTTTTGTTTTATTTAAAGGTGAAGAATCGGTGTCGTTTGTTTTTGCAATTTGCTTACTTACGTAACATTTTCCGTTACAGTGAAGCTCGGGATTGCTTTTGTTAACACACAAAACTTCGGAAATATAATCATAATTTACAGCATACTCCACCAATGGCACCAGAGGTCTGAATACCACAAATAAAGTGAGAAATATGCTGCAAATTAGGTTCATGAAATTATTTTTTGCTTGTCGCTTCTTCGTATCTTCTGCTGATTTCTTTCCAGTTGGTTACGTTCCAGATCGCCGTAAGATAATCTGCTCTTTTGTTCTGATATTTCAGGTAATAAGCATGTTCCCAAACATCAATTCCAAAAATAGGCGTTCCTTTTTCTTCTACAACATCCATCAAAGGATTATCCTGATTCGGAGTCGATGAAACGAATAATTTTCCGTTTTTATCCACAGACAACCAAGCCCATCCCGAACCGAAACGATCTGCTCCGGCTTTTGCCATTTTTTCTTTAAAAGCCTCCATGCCTCCGAAAGTTTCGTTGATAGCTTTTGCTAATTTTGCAGATGGCTGTGTATTTTTTTCAGGTGTTAAAACTGTCCAGAACAATTCGTGATTATAATGACCTCCTGCATTATTTCTGATAGCCGGACTTAGTTTTGAAACATTCGACATTATCTGAAACAAGGTTTGTTTTTCCTGTGGTGTTCCTGCAATGGCTTTATTCAGGTTGGCTACATACGCCGCTGCATGTTTCGTGTAGTGAATTTCCATTGTCTGCGCATCAATATTACCTTCCAATGCATTGTAAGCGTAGGGTAAAGCTGTCTGCTTAAACTGTCCGAACGCAAACTGCGCCGCAAATACTGCACTCAAAGCAGCAATTTTCATAATCTTCATAACGTTTTGTTTTTTAGTGGTTAAACAATATTATTGTAGTAATTTCTTAATATCTTCAATTAATATTTCTCTGTCTGGATGATATTTTCCAGTCAGTTTCGGAGTTTTTCCTTCTTTGTCTTCATAATTCAACCCTGAATAATATAAAATCGGCATATTCTCTTTGTTGTATCTGCAACGGATATTTCCGTCTTTGTCAACAAGTGCGATCATTCCGCTGTGATTAAGACTTTCACTTTCATCTTCTTTGTCACCGACGTAAATATTAAACTGATCCGCAACTTTTCCGATGTAATCTCTATTTCCTGTTAAAAAATGCCAGTTTGGAGATTTCGCCCCAATTTTTTCTGCATGTTCTTTCAATAATTCTGGAGTATCATTTTCCGGATCAATGCTTATGGAAATGATTCCAAAATCAGGATTATTGATTTCATCCTCAATGGCTCTCATATTGGTATTCATCACAGGACAGATTGTCGGACATCTGCTGAAGAAAAACTCGACCAAATATACTTTTCCAAGCATATCTTTATTGGTGATTTTCTTATTATTCTGATCGGTCAACTGAAAATCAGGAACTTTCATTACAGTGTAAAGATTCTTTTTAAAATATCCCATTCCGACACCGATACCTAAAAACAATAAAGCAATAATTGCAATCGGAATAATTACTTTACTCTTTGTATTGTTTGGCTTCTTATTTTTGGACATATTTCTCAGGATCTTTTTTGAACTCGTCTCTACAGTAAGCACTGCAAAAACCGTACGTTTTATTTTTATAGACTGCTGTATCTTTCATATCGCTTTCTGTCGGCATGTGACAAATCGGATCTTCTACGTTGGCAAATTTCACTTTTTTTGTATTTGATTTTGATGCTACAACAGTCTTTTTATGCTTTACTTTAGGCGTTTCCTGGGCACAAGCCATTAACGAAACCGACAATAATGCCGTTATGATAATTTTTGATTTCATTTTAATTAAATTGAAATTAATACTCGTATTGAATGAAAATTGATTGATTTTTTAAACTAAACTTAATATTGAATTATTGTTATTTTAAACGCGAGGTTCGCAAAGTTTTTTCGTAAGCTTCATGTTTATATGCTTGCAAGGGCGTTACACTCAGCAAATGATAGCTGATTTATTTCAACACTAAATTTAACTAAAAAATTAGTTTAAATAAGAATTAAGCTAGGGGAGGATGGAATATTCGGAAAAAATATTCTGAAGTATGAAAATTGATATAATCCGAGTTCGGATTTTCTATGGGAATATTAAACTGATTTTTAACTGAAAAAGAAAGGATTTCGTTCGATAAAAAAACGTCCAATCCTGCAATTTTCACATTTTGATTGTTGTTGGATTGCTTTTCTGTTTTTGCCAGTTCTTTTTCAACGTAGCATTTTCCTTTACAGGTTGATTGGGGAATGTTTCTATTTTCGCAAAGGTTTTTTACGATGTAATCATAATTAACGGCATAATTAATCAATGGCAAAACCGGACGTAATGCAATCGTAAAAATAACGAATATGGAAATGAAAAATTTCAACTATCAATTCTGTAGTACAAATATACTACTGAATTTTGTTTTTATGATTGATTTATGATGAAAGTCAGTTTTAGTTGATGGGCTTTGGTTGATTGTTGAAGGATTTTTGCCTCGTAATTTTTTTTATTTCCCCACAGATTACACAGATTTGCATGAGGTAAAATAAGTTTTGGCTAAAGCCTAATTGAATTAATTTCATTAAAAAACGGGCTAAAGCCCGTTTCTATTGATGGTTGAAAATCGTTTCATATTATATCTAAATTTTTAAACTTTATATTCTAAACTTCCAGCATCCATCTTCCAACCTCATCAAAACTTCATTCGTTGAATTCTCACTGCATTCAAAATTGCCAGTAAAGCTACTCCAACATCAGCAAAAACAGCTTCCCACATTGTTGCCAAACCTCCTGCTCCAAGAGCGAGAACAATAGCTTTTATAGAAAATGCAAGAATAATATTCTGCCAAACGATCTTTTTCGTTTGTTTTCCGATATTGATTGCCATTGGAATTTTACTCGGCATATCGTCTTGGATTACGACATCGGCAGTTTCAATCGTAGCATCGCTTCCGAGTCCGCCCATTGCGATTCCGACATCGCTTAAAGCGACAACCGGAGCGTCATTCACTCCATCACCTACAAAAGCTACGGTTTGATTTTGCGCTTTCAATTCTTTGACTTTATTTACTTTATCTTCGGGAAGCAAATCTCCATAAGCATTTTGAATTCCCAATTGATCGGCAACATATTTTACTACAGATGTTTTATCGCCACTTAACATCGTGGTTTTTACGTTTAGTGATTTTAATTTATTGATCGTTAATTGTGCATCTTCTTTAATTGAATCTGCAATCGTAAGATATCCTACAAACTTTTTATCGTAAGCAACAGCAATTAAAGTATAGATAATATTTTCAAGTTTGATGTCGTAATTGATTCTGAATTTATCCATCAATTTGAAATTTCCGACTAACAATTCTTTTCCGTTGATAATTGTTTTTAAACCATGTCCCGCAATTTCTTCTACATTTTCCAGTTCAATGGAGTGATCAATTTCTCCAACATATTCATGAATCGCGGTTGCAACGGGATGCGAACTTTTACTTTCTAAAGCATTGACGAATTTTAAAATTTCATCTTTATTAAATTCATTGTTGAAATCTACTTCCTGAACTTTGAAAACCCCTTCCGTCATGGTTCCCGTTTTATCCATCACTACATTTTGAACATTCGCCAGAACATCTAAGAAATTACTTCCTTTGAATAAAATTCCGTTTCGGCTTCCTGCTCCGATTCCTCCGAAATATCCTAATGGAATTGAAATTACCAACGCACAAGGACAGGAAATCACCAAAAAGACCAACGCTCTGTATAACCAATCTCTGAACATATAATCTTCAACAAAAAAGTACGGTAAAAATGTAATTCCAATCGATAGGAAAACCACAATCGGTGTGTAAATTTTCGCAAATTTCCTGATGAATAATTCTGTCGGCGCTTTTTGAGCGGTTGCATTCTGAACCATTTCCAAAATCTTGCTCAACTTACTGTCTTTGTAAGCTGTCGTTACTTTTACCCGACTGACTGTATTCAAATTAATCATTCCCGCTAAAACCGTTTCGCCTTTTGTTTTGGTATCCGGTTTACTTTCTCCCGTTAATGCAGAAGTATTAAATGATGCGGTTTCAGACAATAACTCTCCGTCCAATCCCAGTTTTTCTCCTGATTTTAACTGAATAATTTCTCCAATATTTACTTTTTCGGCTTTCACTGTTTGAGGTTTACCTTCTTTTAAAATGGTTACCTCATCGGGACGTTGATCGAGTAAAGATTTGATGTTGCTTTTTGCTCTCGTCACCGCCATTGCCTGAAAAACTTCGCCGACAGAATAGAAAAGCATCACGGCAACACCTTCCGGATATTCTCCGATGGCAAAAGCTCCGACTGTAGCGATTCCCATTAGGAAAAATTCAGAAAAAACATCGCCTTTTGCAATACTTTCATAAGCTTCTTTTAAAACGGGTAATCCAACTGGAATGTAGGCAATTAAATACCATACTAAATGAATCCAACCAATAAACCAATCAGGTTTTATATAATGATCTAAAACGATACCTATCAACAATAAAACAAAAGACCCGATCGCAGGAAGAAACATCTGAAAAATCGATTTATCTCCCGTATCATGAGAATGGTCGTGGTCGTGACCTTCATGACTGTGATTGTGCTCTTTTTTTGGTTTTGTACTGCAGCATTCTTCCATAACTGAATAATTTTAATCAAAATTAGGTTTTAAGTGAATGCAATACTATTGCAAACTTTCAAGACAATTTTCGCAGATTCCTTTGGCAAAAAGTCTTATTTCATCAATCCTGAAATTTATTTTCATATTTTCAGGAAAGGAAATATCTTCTTTACACGTTGTCTGTTTGCAGATTTTACAATAAAAATGAAGATGCCAGTCTTTGTGAGTACTTTCATCGCAGCCGTCGTGACAAAGTTTATATTTTGTCGTTGCATTCTCCTGAATACCGTGAACAATTCCTTTTTCTTCGAAGGTTTTTAAGGTTCGATAAATAGTCGTTCGATCTGCATTTTCAAAATGATTTTCGATTTCAGATAATGATAAAGCCGTTTCCTGAGAACTCAAAAAATCATACACCAAAATCCTCATGCTTGTAGGTTTGGTATTTTTATCTATTAATTTATTTTCGATATCTTTTTTCATGATATTTCTGAATTAATGTTCATGTCCCCCTGAATTCGTAAGTTTTGCATTAATAAAAAATGCTCCTTTTGTGGCAATTTCTGCATCAGACGAAATTTCTTTCACAGAAGTTATCGCTGTGTAACCCATATCTGACGAACCTTTTACGACCTCTACTTTCTCAAAGTTAATGGTTTTTGATTTCGTTTCGGTAGGATTTTTGGCTTCTTTTTCATGACTTTCTTCATTATGTATTTCAGGTTTTTTATCTGTTTTTACAAAGACATAAAACTTTCCGTCGGCTTCTACAATGGCTTCGTTGGGAATTGCGGGAGTTGTTGTTTTATTGAGACTTACGATTCCTGTGATATTCATTCCGTCGATCAACCCGGTTTTATTTCCTGTAACATTGGCGTGAACGGAAATCGTTTTGCTGTCGTTTTCAAACGAAGAACCGATGCTGTAAATCGCTGCATCATATTCAGTTTCAGGATTATTCGTTAGTTTAAAATGAACAATCTGTCCCACTCTCATTTTAGGCAAATCTTTTTCAAAAACCTGTAAATCAAGGTGAATCGAATTGTTATCAATAATTTCCGCAACAGGCGAAGAAACATCTACATAACTTCCAATCTGTGAAGAAATACTGCTAATCGTTCCGCTGATCGGCGCTGTAATCACCAAACCTGATCTCATATTTCCGTTATTTATTTTTCCAGGACTGATTCCCATCATTTGAAGCTGTCTCAAAAGTGATGCCTTTTTCGTTCTTAAAGCTTTCAATTCTGCATCCGAACTTTGCAGATTTTTCTTTGCACCCGCATCGTTGTCAAAAAGTTCTCTTTGCCTTCTGTATTCCTGTTCTGCATAAGTGATTCTGCTGTTTGTTGTTAAATAATCCTCTTGTAATTGGATAAATTCCGGATTGGCAATCGTCGCAATGACCTGTCCTTTTTTCACAACACTTCCCACCTGAACATTTAAAGTTTTAATAATTCCACCGTAAAGAGAAGTGATGGTCGCTTTATTATTGTTCGGAACTCTTAATAGTCCGTTGGTTTTAATGGTGGAATTCAGTTCCTTCATTTCAATAGTTCCCAACGTAATTCCGACTGCTTTTATCTGATGTTCCGTTAGTGAAGCAATTGTTTGCGGAGCTTCTTCATGATTTTCTTCCGGTTGTTCCGTTTTTTCTTCCGAATTTTCTGAGGAAGTCTCTTTTTTATTACAACTTAAAGCAAAAATTGCAATGAATAAAAGATATATAATATTGTATTTCAGTCTCATATTATTTATTAATGATTGAATTGATAGTGATTACAGATTCATTAACCTGCTGAATAGATTCTAAATATTTTAATTGAATATTGGTCGCAGTCTGCAATGCAAAAAGATATTCCATATAAGAAATCTCTCCTGTTTTATAGCCTAATTGTGCTGCTTTTACAATTTTTTCGGCATTAGGAATTGCCTGATTTACATAATAATCATACCGCTGAACATCCTGTTCATATTGATTAAATACATTTTCCAATTGTACCGAAAGTTGTTTTTTCTGTTGTTTGGCATTCGTTTCTGCGACTTGCTTTTGATATTCTAAAGATTGGATTCTTGCTTTCGTGGCTCCAAAAGTTAATGGAATGGCAACTCCAACCGTTACAGAATTGAATCGGTTTCCTGCATTATAAAACTGTTCCTGTCCGTTTCTTGTGTGAAATCCGATCAACGATTGATTGGTGTAACCCAAACTAAACTCCGGAAGTCCCTGAGATTTTTCAACATTTTTATTCTTTTCTGCGATTTCCATTTCCTGGTAAAAAGATTTCACCGTAGGATTGTTGGCAATTGCTATACTGTCTAAAACGTTTTCTGCTTTTAAAGGCTCATACTTTATATTTAATGGAATTTCAAAATTTTCGGAAGTATTTAAAAGTGTTTTTAAATTTTTATAAGCATTCATTAAATACACTTCATTTTGCTTTAATAGTAAATCTATTTCACCTTTCTGCGTTTCTGCCGTATTAATTTCAATCTTTTTAATATCTCCAGCTTTAAATCTTACCGTTGCAATTCTTATAAAATCCTGATATAAACTGTCGAGGCTTTTTAATTTTAATTGATTGTACTGCAAATATTCAATTTGATAATAATATGTGCGAACCTGCTTCATCAGTTCATTTGCACTAATTTCTTTATCAATTTGTCTGCTTTTAATATTTTCATTAATCAATTCTTTTCTTGCCTTAAATAATGTCGGAAAAGGAATGCTTTGTGAAATCGAAAACGACTGATCGAATTTCGGACTGTTGTATTGTCCCAACTGCGCATCAAAATTCAGTTTTGGAAGTTCATTTGCTGTCCCTTTCAAAGCTTCTGCAGATTGTATGCTTATCTCTTTTGATTGCAAACTTAAATTATTGTTGACCGCCATTTCCATTGCATTTTCAATAGAAAGCTGTTGTGTTTGAGCTCTAAAAGTTGATCCGAAAAATAAAAATCCCAACACTAAAACTGTCGTTACAGGTTTTACTTTAAAATCTTTCCCTGAAATTTTTGAATTAAAAATAATGTACAACATCGGCAAAACGAATAAAGTAAGGAAAGTTGCAGTGATTAAACCTCCGATAACGACTGTTGCCAAAGGTTTCTGCACTCCTGCTCCCGTAGAAATTGCCATCGGTAGAAATCCTAAAGATGCGACTGTTGCTGTCATTAAAACCGGTCTGAATCTGATTTTTGTTCCTTCAAAGACTCTCTTCAAAAGATCTTTTTCTCCTTCTTTTTCCAATTGATTGAAAGTCCCGATCAAAACAATTCCGTTCTGAACGGCAACTCCGAAAAGAGCGATAAAACCAATTCCCGCACTGATACTGAAAGGCATATCCCGAAAAAGCAAAGCAAAAATACCTCCGATTGCACTCATTGGAATGGCTGTAAAAATTAATACTGCCTGTTTAAACGAATGAAAAGTAAAATACAACAACATAAAAATCAACAATAAAGAAACAGGAACAGCAATCATCAAACGTTTGCTTGCAGCCTGCAAATTTTCAAACTGACCTCCGTAAGTAAAATAATAACCGGATGGTAATTTCACCTTCTCCAATTTTATCTGAATATCTTTTACTACGCTTTCTACATCACGATTTTTCACATTAAACCCGATAACAATTCTGCGTTTTCCTTCGTCACGACTTATTTGCGCAGGACCCAATTTATAACTAATATTTGCCACCTGTGAAAGCGGAATCTGCGCTCCCGAATTAGTAGAAATCATTAAATTATTAACATCATCAATATTCGTTCTGTGAAGACTGTCGAGACGGACAACGAGATCAAAACGCCGTTCGTTTTCAAAAACCTGACCTGCACTTTTCCCTGCAAAAGCTGTACTTACAGCATTATTTACATCTTCGATATTCAAACCGTAATTTGCCATACGTATTCTATCATATTCCACATTGATTTGCGGAAGTCCACTTATACGTTCGATTTGTGGAGAAGTTGCCCCATCAACAGACTGAATTATTTTCCCTACTTTATCTGCATAAATGGATAATGAATCTAAATTTTCACCAAAAATTTTCACGGCAACATCTTGACGAATTCCCGTCATTAATTCATTAAAACGCATCTGGATCGGCTGATTTTTTTCAAAAAACACTCCCGGAATTACTTCCAATTTTTCTGTAATTTCATCTGCGAGTTCTTCGTAAGATTTTTTTGTTTTCCATTCATTCTGAGGTTTTAAGACAACAATTAAATCTGAAGCTTCGGGCGGCATCGGATCGGTCGGGACTTCTGCTGAACCTGTTTTTCCGACAACCATTTTTACCTCATCAAAACTTTTAATAATTCTTGAAGCCTGCATCGATGTTTCAATACTCTGACTTAATGAACTTCCTTGTGGCAAAATACAGTGAAATGCATAATCTCCTTCCTGCAACTGAGGAATAAATTCGCCACCCATACTTTTAAAAATGAAAATCGTCATGATAAAAACAACTACCGTCGCTGAAACAATGATATATTTAATTTTAATCGCTTTCCGTAATAAAGGTTGATAAATGCTTTGAAGTTTATTCATCATTTTATCTGAAAAAGTTTCTTTGTGGGATATTTTTTTAGATAAAAACAAAGCGCTCATCATCGGAATATAAGTCAATGATAGAATTAATGCTCCCAAAATCGCGAAACCAACCGTTTTTGCCATCGGGGTAAACATTTTTCCTTCAACTCCGACCAATGTAAGAATCGGAATGTAAACGATAAGGATAATGATTTCTCCAAAAGCTGCGCTGCTTCTGATTTTTGAAGCAGAAAGGAAAACTTCTTCATCCATTTCTGTTTGAGTAAGCATTCGAGTAGACTTTCTTAACCCTAAATGATGAAGCGTGGCTTCAACAATAATAACGGCTCCGTCGACAATTAATCCAAAATCGATCGCTCCAAGACTCATTAAATTGGCGCTAACTCCGAAAACATTCATCATTCCCAACGCAAATAACAGTGAAAGCGGAATTGCGGAAGCTACAATTAATCCTGCACGAAGATTTCCAAGAAAAACAACCAAAACAAAAATGACGATTAAAGCGCCTTCAATTAAGTTTTTTTCTACGGTTTTCATCGCTCGGTCTACCAAATCGGTTCTGTCGAGAAACGGTTCTATGATAATATCATCCGGAAGCGACTTTTGAATCGTTGGAATTTTTGCTTTGATATTATTAACCACTTCATTGCTGTTTGCACCTTTCAGCATCATGACAACTCCACCAACAGCATCTACTTTTCCGTTGTAAGTCATTGCTCCATAACGAACTGCACTTCCCAAACGCACTTCTGCGACATCTTTTACAAAAATCGGAACACTTCCTGTTTCATTTTTTACGGCAATGTTTTTTACGTCATCTAAAGAAGTTACAACACCAATTCCACGAATGAAATAAGCGTTCGGTTTTTTATCAATATAAGCTCCTCCCGTATTTTGGTTATTTTTTTCTAAAGCTGTAAAAATATCCGTAATGCTCACTCCCATTGCTTTCAGACGATTGGGATCGATGGCAACTTCATATTGCTTCAACTGTCCTCCGAAACTGTTGACTTCAGCAACTCCGGGAGTTCCGTTGAGCTGTCTTCGTACAATCCAATCCTGCATTGTACGAAGTTCTTTAGGATCATATTTTTTCTCATTCCCTTTTTTGGGGTGAAGAATATATTGATACACTTCGCCTAAACCCGTACTTACAGGCGCCAATTCAGGAGTTCCGATTCCTTTTGGGATTTCTTCCGAAGCTTCTTTTAATTTTTCATTAATTAACTGACGGGCAAAATATATGTCTACATTTTCTTTAAAAACAACTGTAATCACTGACAATCCGAATCTTGAAATACTTCTGGTTTCTTCGATATCGGGAACATTGGCGATACTTTGTTCGATCGGAAAAGTAACTAATTGTTCGACTTCTTGTCCCGCCAGCGTCGGACAAGCTGTTATAATTTGAACCTGATTATTTGTAATATCAGGAACGGCATCAATCGGTAATTTGGTAGCGCTCCAAACACCCCAAATAATCAAAAGTAAGGTCATTATGCCAATAACGATCTTGTTTTTGATACTGAATTTTATGATTTTATCTAACACAAATTGAGATTTAATTTGTGATTGCCTGTTCTTATTTTTAACGCAAAGTGCGTTAATTTTTTTACAACTAACTGTTTTTAAGTTTACAAAGGCGTTCTACTTAACAAAGATGCAAAGTCAGACAATCATTAATTTTATTGAAATATTTAAATTCTATCATTCAAAAATGACAGATGCAAAAATATCGTGAAGAGCCTTGCAACAACATTGCAAAGTTTCAGATATTAAAAAATCAATAAAATTAAATCTTAGGCGGTTGCCAAATGTTATCGTAAACCTGATAAGCGAAATTGTTCTTATCGAAAAGAATTTTCTTTGAAAAATAGGTCTGAATCTGAGTCGGAACTTCTATTAAAGCATCCAGTTTGAAAGCCGCAACCGTTATCTGGCAACAATTGCAAACACATAGCGGAGAACAGATATCTCCTTTATCTTTTGAATGAGATTCTTCAATACTAAAAGATTGCTGTCTGTAATTTGAACCCGATTGTTTCTGCACATCTTCACAGGGCATCAGCGAAAGTGCCATGAAATAAAATGCAAGTATAAATCTTAAAAGGTTCATATTGACAAAGGTAGAATTTTTTTGGAAATGAAACTTATTAAAAAGTATTTAAATAAATTATATCAAAAAAGAGTAGCCTGTAACAGACTACCCTTAAAAAAACACATCTTCAAATACCTGAAAAAATTCTTAATACAATCTTTGAATAGACAGATATATTATTCTCGTATTATCCGTAGTACTTGCCGTATTCATATTATCCACAGTCGGGAAATAATATACTCTGTACCATTTATCATCCAATGCAAGATCCATTGTTAATACTTCCTGATGGCCGCCTTCTCCACTTCCCGTTACTCTTGGTGTCGACGTTCCCAAAATATCATTATATCCTACTCCGTAATAAATTCCGTTATCTAATTCCATGTAAGCAGAGGGAGCAAGTGTTGCGCCTGAACCTGTGGGTGTACTTGGAGCCAGTATATAATTCCCGGCATTAAATCTATCAACAGTAGTTAAAGCACTAAACCAAAGTTTTACTGGTGATGAAGAAATATTTACCAATCTTGGCCACATGGTAACACTTCCATTTCCTCCGTTTGATGCACCATTAAACCATGCATCGAGTCTAACTTTCCCTCCGATGATAGGAAGATCAGTTACAAAAGCACTCATCCATCCTCCTACATTTGAAGAAAATCCAGCTCTATAAAACACTAAATCTCCTGGTGCAAGTCCATCCCCGGTTCCGATAACTGCATTACATGTTTTTCCTCCAATGTTTAAGGGAAATGTTGTGGAAATAGGACTTGTAACCGTTGGTGTACCTGAAACCGTATAACTTAAAGTTCCCGAACCTGAATTAAAATTTCCGGCTGATAAAGTCGCCGTAAGACCATTTACAGGACCTATTGTCTGTGCTGCATAAATTCCCCCGTTTCCTCCTGTATAAGGTACATTCATTGTTCCGGTGTAGGGAGTTCCTGCAGTATAAGTACTCGGAGAAAGTGTAATTCCGTTACAGGTAATAGTTCCTACAGTTCCGGGAGCGAGTGAGCCGTTGTTAAACGTTCTCCACTCTGTTCCATTCCAAAATACATAGCCATTATAAACAAGACCTCCAGTTCCTAAATTATAAACTAACAGTCCCGTCGCAGGCGAAGGTATTGTAACCTGATCTGTCTGAGAACTTAAGGCGGCTTTCGGACCGAGAAATCCCTTCTTACTTCCGGATGACAATCCATCTACATTGACGTCTAGAATTGCAGATGCATTTGGCAAGTTTGTTCCAATACCTACACTTCCATTTGAAGTTACAACAAAATCATTTGCTTGTTGCGTCGCAGTTGGAATTCCTGTTGTTGCATTATCTTTTGCTCCGTCTACATGAAAAATTCCTCTGGGATTGGAAGTATTAATCCCAACTTGAGAATACATAGACATAAAAGAAATACTGGTAATCAGTAAAATAATTTTCTTCATAAATAATTGTTTTTTTTAGAATTAAATGAAAGCAAGGTTTAAGGGGAATATCTCTTTCAAATCATCATCTGTTTGTTTTAATGTTTTTAGAACTTGTGCCTGTTGATTTTTTCTTTTTATCTGGTTTTTATAATAAATTTTTCTTTATTCTTATTAATATCAATATGTTTCATAATAAAAACTTTAGATCTCTTTGTATTTTTTTCTCTAATTTTGCTGTTTGGATTTCTTCTTATTTTAATATTAAAAAACACAAACACTTTCAAAAGAGAAGGAAATTTTCATTAAATATTTAGGAGTAAAAAGTATTTCGCAAAATTATTTTTGTTGATAAATCAAAGAAAGAGCTGAATAAATGATAATCCTGAAAATGACTTAAACAAATCACATTTCACTAGAATACAAACAGTTAACAAAGTCATTTTATAGAAAATCACTGTTCTTATTCAAAACAAACTGACTCAGACATTAAAAATGAACACAAAACATGAACAAATAGAAAGATTAAAACAAGAGTTGATGGACAGCTATGTAATTCTTATGCTGATTATCTTAGTAATCTATGCTCTCATATTTACATTCTATATTCATGATAAAATAATGCCTTGGTATCTACTTGGCGGATTGGTTTTCATAAGCTACAGCTATTTTCTGATGCGAAAAAGATTTCCGATAAGTACGATTGTACATTTATATTTAATGACAGCTCCTATATACGATTTTTATGTAATGCTGGCTTTTTGGAACAATTCGGTGGCAAGTTTTTGCTGGCTTTTGCCCATTCCCTTGGGAGCTTATATATTCTTTACGAAAAAAGAGGTTTTGGCTTATTCTCTGTATACTTTATCAATTATCGTAATCGGATACATTATTGCAAATAATTTTTCTTTTAATTTTCCAAAACACAGCCAAAAAGAAGTGATGTTTACAGACACCATACTTTTTGCATCGAATATCTTAGTAGTCACTTTATTAATATATTACAAAGACAAAATCAGAAAACAGGAAATACTGTTACAGTTTACAAATAAAGAAACCAATACCCCAAAAGATAAAAAAACTGAATTGGAAAATACATCTGAAGAAACAGAAATTGATGTAGAAAGTATGGAAAAATTGTTCTCAAAAATTGAAAATTCTATGTCTGAAAACATGTTGTTTAAAGATGTTAAATTTAATCTTTCATCATTAAGTGTTGCAGTGGATGTCAATAGTAGTTATTTATCAAAAGCCATCCGATATAAAGGTTATCCTAATTTCAATAGTTATTTAAACACCTACAGAATTAATTATGTAAAAAAATTATTTACTGAAGTTGATTTTCAGAAGACGACCCTGATGTATGTTTATACTGAAGCCGGATTCTCCAATCAATCGACATTCAACAGGGTTTTTAAACAGATCGAAGGAACAACACCTTCCGAATATTTTCAAAGAAACCTGAAAAATACCCGCGAAAACAGTATTTAAAAATATTATCTTTGAATTAAATTATTTTTAATGAAAGTTCTTATTATCAACGGTCCAAATTTAAATCTTTTAGGAACAAGAGAACCGGAAATTTACGGAACTGTTTCCATGGAAGATTATCTTGATGCTTTAAGATCTGAATTTCCGTCTTTTGAATTAGAATATTATCAATCTAATATTGAAGGGGAAATTATTAATCATCTTCAGAAGGATGAATTTGATGCTTTAATTATAAATCCAGGAGCTTTTACGCATTATTCTTATGCCATTGCAGATTGCTTAAAAAATATCAATAAACCCAAAGTTGAAGTTCACATCAGTAATATTTACAAAAGAGAAGAATTCCGTCAAAAGTCTGTAACAGCGGCAAATACAGATGCAGTTTTATCCGGTTTTGGAATGGATGGATATCGATTGGCTGTTTTGAGTTTGAAATAATAAATCTTATGTAAAGATGCTTCGACAGGCTCAGCATGACATTGCTCTAATACTAACCTTTTTATTAGTCTTTATTTTGTAGCGATGTCATGCTGAGGCTCTCGAAGCATCTCAAACACTATAAAAAAACCTCATCAAATTGATGAGGTTTTATATTTTTAGTTTGTCGTTTGCTCCTGTAATTGAGGTCCGGAAGCGATAAGCTTTTTACCTTCTTCCGTATTGCAATACTGATCAAAGTTTTTGATATATTTTGCAGCAAGATCTTTTGCTTTTTCTTCCCACTCAGCAACGTCGTTGTAAGTATTTCTAGGATCTAGAATACCTTCAGAAACATTTGGCAATTCCGTAGGAACTTCCAAATTCATGATTGGAATTCTGGTTTTTGGAGCATTTTCGATAGATCCATCAATGATTGAATCAATAATTGCTCTTGTATCTTTTAAAGAAATTCTCTTTCCTGTACCGTTCCAACCTGTGTTTACCAAGTAAGCTTTTGCACCGTGCTCTTTCATTTTTCCGATCAATGTTTTTGAATACATTGTTGGGTGTAATGTTAAAAACGCTTCACCAAATGCCGGAGAGAAAGACGGTTCAGGCTCAGTGATTCCTCTTTCAGTTCCTGCTAATTTTGATGTATAACCGCAAAGGAAATGATATTGTGCCTGATCTTCATCCAACACAGAAACCGGAGGCAATACTCCGAAAGCATCTGCAGAAAGATAAACTATCTTGCTTGCGTGTCCTGCTTTTGAAGGCAAAACAATTTTATTAATATGATAAATAGGATAAGAAACTCTTGTGTTTTCTGTGATAGATCCATCTGTGTAATCAGAAACCCCGTCGTTTACGACAACGTTTTCAAGAAGCGCGTCTCTCTTGATTGCTCTGAAAATATCCGGTTCTTTTTCTTCAGAAAGGTCGATTACTTTTGCGTAACAACCTCCTTCATAGTTGAAAACTCCATTGTTGTCCCAACCATGTTCGTCGTCACCGATCAAATATCTTTTCGGATCAGCTGATAAAGTTGTTTTTCCTGTTCCTGAAAGTCCAAAGAAAAGAGCAACATCTCCTTCCTCACCTACATTTGCAGAACAGTGCATTGAAGCCATTCCTTTTAATGGAAGGTAATAGTTCATCATTGCGAACATTCCCTTTTTCATTTCTCCACCGTACCAAGTTCCTCCGATGATCTGAAGTTTTTCAGTAAGGTTGAACATCACGAAGTTTTCAGAATTCAATCCTTGTTCTTCCCAGTTCGGGTTTGTCGTTTTAGAACCATTGATTACTGTGAAATCCGGCTCTCCGAAATTTTCTAACTCATAGTGAGAAGGACGGATGAACATATTCGTAACGAAATGCGCCTGCCAAGCAACTTCAACGATAAATCTTACTTTTAATCTTGTATCAGTGTTTGTTCCGCAGAAAGCATCAACAACATAGATTTTTTTAGCATCCGAAAGTTGATTCAATACTAATTCTTTACAAGACTGGAAAATTTCCGAAGTTGTAGGCAAGTTTACTTTACCATCCCAGAAAATCGTTTCTTTAGTAACATCATCCTGAACAATGTATCTATCTTTAGGAGAACGACCTGTGAAAATTCCTGTTTTTACTGATACTGCGCCAGATTCCGTAAGTTCAGCTTTCTCAAAGCCCTGATTTTCAGTAGAAACTTCAGCCTGATACAATTCTTCATACGAAGGATTATAAATTACTTCATAGTTTCCATTAATCCCTAATTTTTCTAAATCCTGGATGATTTTACCGTGTTTCATTTTACTTATATTTTCTATTTCTTTTTTGGGTCTTAACAAAATTAATATTAATTAATTGTTAAACGTGGATAAATATAATGATATAAGTCAGAATGGCAAATAAAAAATAAAGCTTTTAATCGACTGAAAATCAATTAATTATTTCATTCCAATTAAAAATAGTGCGAAAACCTTTTCCCCAAAAATAGTCCTCAAACCCATCAAATTTTGAGCTCATGACAAAATCTCCACCCCAAGCTCCTAAACTTTTCACAAAAACAGGGCAATTTGTGAAATATTTAGCCTTAACTGTCGAAATTTCAAGGAAATTTGATATTTTTTGCTCATGAATTAACATTAGTTGAGAAAATTTTTCCAATTCATTACATACTAAAATATTTCTTGTAAGATCCGAAAATTCATCAACCAGTTTTTGAGACTTCGTTTTTGACTTGTAAAAATTGATTCCTTCACGACTATCCTGCTTCTGATTTAAATGAATAAAAATCAATTCGTTTTTAAAGGAAGGATCGAAATTTACCTTTTCATATTTAATCTCAGGAACACTCTGATAAAGTACGGCAGATTTCTCTTTTGCTACCGCGATATCATAACCACTTCCACCCAAACTTATCTTATTTAAATAGAAAGGATCGATCTCCGACCATTCTGCAAGATTCGTCATTAAAGTAGAACTGCTGCCCAAACCATAATCCGCAGGAAACTGAAGGTTGGTTTTTAAGTGATAAGTAAAATTGTCTTTGAATTTAATTGTAGAAAGTAACTGAACGTTTTTTAAAGTCTTTAAAATGAATTCAGCATTTGAAAGAATATTAGTTTCTAAGATCTGCCAGTTTTTGTAATCGATGACAGCTTTTAACCATAATTTATTTTGATGATAGGCTTCCCAGAAAATCAGGGATCTCTCATCATCTTTTTCTTCAAAAGAAAACTCTTGTCCCAGCTTGGTAGGTACCGCTAAGACAAGAGCTCCGTCCATTGCGAAATATTCTGAAGTAAGCATCAGCTTTCCCGGTGAAAATATCTCGCCCATGATTTCTGTATTAAATTAGATTGCAGAAGCAACGTCTACAGAAGAATCAATTTTCTTGATTAATCCTTGTAACGTTTTTCCAGGACCAACTTCAATAAAGTTATTTGCCCCATCTTTAATCATATTCTGAACTGATTGTGTCCATTTTACAGGACCTGTCAATTGTGCAATTAAGTTTTGTTTGATTTCGTCAGGATTTGTCACTGCTGTTGTCGTGATATTCTGATAAACAGGAATCATTGCATTTCTGAATTTCGTTTTTTCGATCGCAGCAGCTAATCTTTCCTGTGCAGGCTGCATCAATGGAGAGTGAAATGCTCCGTTTACAGGCAATAATAAAGCTCTTTTTGCTCCAGCTTCTTTTAATTTCACGCAAGCTTCTTCAACCGCAGCTGTTTCACCTGAAATTACCAATTGTCCGGGACAATTGTAATTTGCCGGAACTACGATTCCGCCGATTGTCGCACAGATTTCTTCAACTTTAGCATCTTCCAATCCTAAAATTGCAGCCATAGAGCTTGGATTTGCATCACAAGCAGCCTGCATAGCTTTTGCTCTTTCGGAAACCAGTTTCAGACCGTCGTCAAAAGATAAAACTCCGTTGGCAACTAATGCTGAAAACTCTCCCAAAGAATGTCCCGCAACCATTTCGGCTCCAAGACCGTTTACTGCTTTCAGTGCAGCAACCGAGTGTATAAAAATTGAAGGTTGGGTAACCTCCGTTTTTTTAAGGTCTTCATCCGTTCCGTTAAACATAATAGAAAGGATATCGAACCCTAAAATTTCGTTGGCAGATTCCATCAAGTCCTTAATGTCTTTTCTAGAATCATACAATTCTTTTCCCATTCCGATGAACTGAGAACCCTGCCCAGGAAATACAAGTGCTTTCATGTATTAATTTAAAATATTACGCAAATATAAATATAATGTTAACAATATTCTTTAAACTGACTCAAATCATTTATGGAACTAATCTAATTACACGATAACCTGTATTTACATAAGCACCGTTTGCCTTAGATTTTACAAACTCAAATTTTGTAGCTAATTGAGTCTGTACCTTATTCATTTGCTTGAAGATCTCGCCTTTTTTATTCTCTCTGGTCAACATATCATTTACCACATCGAATCCTACGATAGCATATCTTGGAGGAGTTTTACAATATTTATTTTTATAAGCAGCTAAAATTTCTTTTTCGAAACTTCCTTCTGTATTAATTTTTCTGTCCATCAGATAAACAAGATTTGCCTGACTAAGATCATCCACTTTCTTTTCAAAGACAGGAACATAATGCATACTGAATGCTTTCACGCCCTGAACTTCTTTAGACAAAGCAATTACTTTATTGGCAAAAGCTTCACCTGTTGCATCATTGTCACTTGCTAAAATCGCAATTACCGGAGCCGACTGACCTGTCATCATATTCTGGTCAAGCTGAATATCTGCCGGTGAATTTACAATCACAACATTCGGGCTTTTCAAAGTTTTTTCAAGACCTGCCTTGATGTAGTTTGCATTTTCTTTTTTAGCATCTGCAACAATATATATTTTCTGATCAGAGAATGCAGCTTTTACCTCTTCTACAATTTTATCAGCATAGGTATTATCACTAGTTTCAATAATAATCAAATTGCTGTAATTGTACAGTTCCGGAGAGTTTGCAAAAGGTGCAACAATCGGAATTTTCTGATTCTTTGTAAAGTCTAAAACGTCAACAACATTCGACTTAAAGAATGGTCCGATAATCAAATCTGTATTATCTGGATTTATTTGTGTTAATGAATTTCGGAAAGATGCTTCATTTCCTGAATCCACAATTTTAATATCTAATTTTTGTCCGTTTCTGGCATTTCTTTCAATCGCAAGTTTTGCACCTATTAAGAAATCCATTGCCATTGTTCTGTATTGAGTTTCGCCTGTGCTATATCCAAAAGGCAGCATCATAACAACGCTTAATGCATCACCGTTTTTCTTTACATATGCAGGATCAAGTTTTTTAATTTTTAAAACCATTCCCGATTTTAAGCCGTGAGATAAATCCGGATTTAAAGCTATCAATTCATCAATTGTAATTCCGAATTTATTGACAATTGAGAAAACTGTGTCACCTTGCTGAACTGTATAAGTTACATAATCATCTGCAACAACAGTATTTGTATTTGAAGATCTTTCGTTTCCGGAATCTACTTTTGTTTTCGAATTTGTTTTTTCTTCAAAGACATCGGCTCCTGAGTTTGTTCCTCCGGTTGATCTTTTTACTTTAATAGATTCACCAGGTTTTAATCCTTTTTCTTCCAATCCCGGATTTAAAGCAAAAAGCTCATCTTTAGTAATATTGAACTGTTTTGAAATTCGGTAATAATTATCTTTTGGTTGAACAATATATCCGTCTGTTGAAACCGTTGCAACGGGCGTAACCGTATTTTCTACAGGCTTTGTTGCAGGTAAAGTTGTGGCTACAGCTTGCTGCTCATTTCCGCCATATTTTTTGATACTTTCAAGAGGTAGAATAATTTCGTCTCCGATCTTCATGTGAGAATCCAGTTCAGGATTCAGTTTTCTGAGATCAGTTTCTGAAATTCTGTATTGTTTTGTAATTCCGTAAACCGTTTGTTTTGGCTGAAGAATGATCTTCCCAACCTTAGAATTATCTGCAGGTTTTGTAGATACAACAGCTTTCGGTGCTGAAGCAACAGTTTTATCATTTTTTACCGTTAAAATATCTCCAAGTGCTAACTTTCCGTCTTTCACTTTGGGATTCAGTTTCAGCAATTCATCTACAGTCAGTCCGTATTTTTTGGCAACATTATAAGGAGTATCTCCCTTTACAACGGTGTGCGATTTCTGAGCCGACACACCCAAAATCATACATAAACTGGATAGAATAAAAAACCTCTTTATCATTTTCTGTGATTATATTGCAAAAATACTTCTTTAAAATTAAATGGCAACTATTATTAGTTTTGACTCCTCAATTTGCATTTCTTCTAAACAAGTTGCAAGCCATGAATATCCATAATCTGCAAAAAATATGCTAAAATTATAAACCCTTTCCTGCCAATTCCTAGAAGGATTTACATCTAAAAACAGATTTTCCAGTCTTTCCAACAATTCACTTTTTTTTATTTTTTCTGCGTGAAGAAGACGTTTTTTCATTCTTTTGAATGATTTTATCTGCCTTGTTTCTTCCGCTTTTACCATATTCCCAAAAGATTTTTCTGTAGTTTCGGCGATTGTTTTTAATTCAGAGAACTGATTTAATAAAAGATTTTCTTTGTCTTCAAGCAATTTCAGAATTTCATTATTATCTAAAACCTTCGCATTGGTAATTGTAGTAAAGTTTTGGAAAAAGTCTTCAATCTTCAGATCCAGTTTTTCAATTTTACCGATCGTTTTTTCCTTTAAAAACAGCATTGAATTTCTTGGAATCAAAACCGGAAAAGGAATATTGATTTTTGTGAAATAATCCTTCAGTTCCAGCCAATACATAATTTCGGCATTTCCGCCGATATAAGCCAAATTCGGCAAAACTGACTCCTGATAAACCGGACGCATCAAAGCATTCGGGCTGAATTTTTCAGGATAATGTTCCAATTCATTTACAATTTCTTCTTCCGTGAACTGAATATTTTTATCAACAATAATGTATTTCTGACCGTCAAAATCAATTCTGTCCCTGGTTTCAGATAAATAGAAAAGATTAATTTCGCGCGGATTTACCTGAACTTTTCCGTATTTTTTCGTTAGAAAATCTACTTTTTCTTTTGAATTTTTGATTAAACTAAAATTAAGAAGTTCATCCTTAAAAGTTTCTTTAATCTGACTTTTTAATTCCTTAGAATCACCATCAATAATTAACAATCCAAATTCTGAAAACAATCTATTAACTAAAATCTGAATAGCTTCCGTTAAAGTATTTCCTACTTTGTAAGCTTCTTTTAACATTAAAATCAATTCAGTTCCGAAAACAAAATCTTTAAATTCTTTCTCGAATTCCGAAATGAAAAATGTATCGCTGATTTTGATTCTTCCAACCGCTCCACCTGATTTTTCATTGATTTCGTAATAATTATTTTCCGTTTTAAAATGGTTGATTTCAGCAAAATCATGATCTTCAGAAGCCATCCAATACAGCGGAACAAAATTGAAATCCGGGAAGTTTTCTTTTAAATAAGTACAGGTTTTAATGGTCTGTAAAATTTTATACACAAAAAAAACAGGTCCGGAAAAAAGATTCAACTGATGACCGGTTGTGATTGTAAATGTATTTGGAAGTCTTAAATTTTCTAAATTTTCATTTTGTTTCGACGAAAGTTTAAGACCTGAAAGTTGTCTTTCCAAAGTACTCGATAAAACATTTCTTTGACTTGAAGTGAAAGAATTTTGTTTAAGGTGAATTTGTTTTTTAAAATTATCGAAAGAAAATGTGCTTTCCTCGAAACCCTCAATTTTGTGATTCAGAAAATCCTTTATCAACTGAGGAATGCTTTCTATATCCTGAAATGATATTTTATTTATAGTTTTCAACTTTGATTAAATTTTAGTTGAACAAATACCACACAATCCCAAGATTTAACCTAAAATCGTAAATCGGATAACCTGGAAATGCATAAGCTTTGTTGTGTGAAAGAAAAGTTCCGACCTGTTGCCCTTCAATAAAAAAGAACATTCTTTTAACTTTCATATTAAAATAAACATCGGCGATCGGCTGTCCTCCAATTGAATATGAATTGGAATTTGGCAAAATATATTCGTTAAGAATCGGAAAATATTCCCTAGATGCAAATTTCGAGAAATAATACACCTTGATTCCTGCCTGAATTTCTGCTGCTTTTTTAAATGCTTTTGACTGATAGAAAAAGTTTGCACGACCTATGAAACTTGGCATTGGCAATAGATCTTTATTCGTTAAAGCATTCTGAAACTGCAATCTTGTATTTAAATGAAAACTTCCGTAGCTAAAAGTTGCATCACCTCCAATCTGAGAAATATTCAACGAACTTGCACTTTGTTGGGGCATTGCCGCCATATCGAAATATGTGTAATTATCAATTCTATAATAGTTGGCAAATAATTCTGTCTTGAACCACTTCAAGCCAATGCTTCCACCAATTTCGGTGACAGCTTGGTTTTGAGCATTCTGAAGATAATAATTGTAATTATTATAAATCGAAGTATTCAATAAATAATTAAATGATGGGTAAGCGCTTTGGAAATTCACTTTAGCATTAACAAAATAATCTTTTATTGGTTCAAATTTTAAATTATTCGTTGTTTTCATGTAAGTTCCAAACTGAGTTCCGTTTGAAAACTCCAGAAATGAATTTAACTGAATTTTATCAAAAAGTTTAATCTGTAAATTTCCAACGGCTCCGATTCGACTTTCTTTAATTTCTGTCGGAATTTCCAGAAGCGGCAAAGTAATTTCACTTCCTCCGAAATTCAGCATCTGGTAACGAAGTCCTGCGTCTAATTTGAACTTTTCATTATCCCAAACCAAACTCACCGTATTACTGAAATTATCTGAATATTTTTTTGAAGTAAGAGGGCCATTTGTGACAAGCTGCTGTGGAGCATCGTACCAATAAGCTTCCGCTGAACCTTGAGTATAATAATATTTATTTCCCTGATGAGAAATCGTATGTCTGATCTTGAAAGGAATTTTCTCCGAATTGAAAGGTGCAAACTGATGCGTCAAATAATATCTTCTGTAAGAAAACTGTGAACTTGAAGAAGATAAATTCACCTGCATATTTTGTCTGTTTCTAGAATTGCTGTCACCATTTTGAAAAAGACTATCAACTGCAATTCCTCCATTTTCCTGATTGTTTACGTTTTGGTGTAAATAATGTGCGAACAATTCATAGTTTCCACTTTTTGAAACATAATGTCCGGAAAATAATGTATTGTTATTTGAAGCCAGGGAATTTCTATACATCCCCTGAGAACGCAATCCGCTGTATTCTAAAGCAAAATTAAATCTCTTTCCTATATTTTGAGTATAAGAAGATCTCAAAGCCGCTCCGTTTTTCATTGCATTATGATAAATAAAAGTTGCGGTCGGGGTTTTAACATCATAATAATGAATGTCATCAACTCCTAAGATTCCATAAGATTTGTTTGTAGGCAACAAAGCCAAATTTTGTTCAGAATTTACTTCATAAGACAAGGGATTAAAACCTGCTCCAATATTAGCAAACTGAGATTTACCAAAATTATCTTTGTTATTATATTGAGAGAAAATATAGGTTTTATCAAAAGTCATCACCGTATCAAACACTTTTTTTTCTGAAAATTGCTTCTGATACAGATAGTCATTAATAGTTGGTTTAAATATTTTTAAGGAATCCTTTTTCCCCGAATCAATTACCAAAGTATCCTCTCCCTTTTTCGGAAGCTGGTTTGAGTCTGTTTTGTTTACAACCTGAGCTTGGGCTGTGAGACTGAGGAAGAGTATGATAAGAAATATGTATTTCATTATAAAATTTTGAACTACAAAAATACATATGTTTTTTTAATAACTAGTGCTGATTTATAAACTCAACAAGCTTTATCATATCCGCTTCTCTGCTAATATTAATTTTATTTGTCTTGAAGAAAATTTCAAGTTCTTTTTTATCTATTGAAAAAAAATCTGCTGCATCGCCTACATTTTTAGGAAATTTTGAGAGTTGACTAGTTGATGAGACTAAATACAAATCTTTTTCTTTAGCATAATAATCATTGGCATCTTTTGTGTAAGCATTAGTACTTTTTTCACCATTCAGTAATTCTACTCTTTCTCTTTTATAAAGAGAAAATTTTGGATCTTCAACTAAAACCACCAAATATCCTAATTTAGACTTTCCATCATAAGAATAATTAAAACATTTGTAGGTTTTATTTAATGTCGGAAATTGTATTTTAAGATTATTCTCTTTGTTTGCATAAAACAATTCTTCACCATTTTTAAATTCCATTTCATCTTCGTAGGCGTTGTATCGAAGATCTTGGACGTTTTTACTGTAGTCTTTGATTATTACTTTAGAAAAGCTATTTCCGTTTATATATGGAGTTCCGTCAATTGTGTATTCTTTTGTGGTAGGTCTATTCGCTCTCATAAAAAAATTCCCAGAAGAATATGAAATATTTTCGTTTCCAACCTGCCCATTAGTTATTGACATTGATAGACCAAATAAAATTAAAAATGCTCTTTTCATTCTAATTCTTTAAACAAAAGTAACAAAATAAAAGCCACTTCATAAAGAAGTGGCTCATATATTTAATAATTCTAATAATTAATTATCATACCCTGGGTTTGATTTAACTAGAGTACCAGCTAAATCAGTTTCCGCTCTTGGAATCGGGAATGCATTAAGATCCGCATTAGTACTAGCTCCTGTAGGTCTAGGAACCGCATCTCCCCATCTTCTTAAATCCCATTGTCTAAGTCCTTCTCCTAAAAGTTCTTTCATTCTTTCAGCTTTCAACAATGTCATATTAACTGATGTAGCAGCAGGTAATCCTCTATTAGCAACAACTAAATTATAGTAAGTAAGAGCCTGTGTTGCACTACCACCATTTAATTCTGCTTCTACTCCATTTAATAAAATTTCTTCATAACGAAGCATCTTAATATTATCAGCTCCAACTCCCTGAGTATATTTACCTATACCATTATTATTTGAGCTAAAAGATAAGAATCTTTGCCCTCCACTTAATGTAATGAACTTTCTTCTTTCATCAGCAGCATTATATGCATTATACGTACTTGTGTTTACTACAATATTACCATATCCGTTAGGATTAAGTCTTTGTCTGTAAGAAGCTGTAGACAATGATGCGTTGATTCCTACTGCCAGTTCAAACATAGAGTTAGGAGCGGCTCCGTTTAGAGTAAATCTAAATGACTCTTGAAGCAATCCAGCAGGTACTACACTAAATTTGCCATACAAATCATTTGTTAAAGACCTTACTTTTGCATAATCTCCTTTATAAAGATAAAATCTTGACATCATACCTTTTACAGAATATACTGTAAGTTCAGTTTTAACTGTACTTGCAGGATTACCATTAGCAGTCATTAATTCTATAGCTTTCGTATAATCTGCATCAATCTGAGCCTCTGTTTGAGCAATACTTGCTCTGGGCATTTTAGCAGTTGGATCATATTTTAAGGGCATTACAATTCCTAAAGATTCACCTCCAGAAATATACTTTTGTCCATACAATCTTAGTGCATCAAAAAAAGCGATTGCTCTAAGTGCATAAGCCTGGCCTTGTGCATATTTAGCATTGGTACGATTAGCATCAGTACCTTCAATTCCAGCAATATCAGTATTAATCACAATATTAGCTTTAGCAACTAATTCATAGATTTTATTATATGTGTTCACTGCATAAGCATCATTAGAGAGCATGGTATAGTTCATAACATTCTGATAATACCCTCCTGCCAAATTACTGATCATTTCATCAGATCTAACCTCTCCATATGCCAAAAAGTCTGCTCCATAATAATTAGATGAACGTAAACAATCATATCCACCTCTCACAAAAGCTTGCATTTCGTTCTCTGTTTTTAAAGGAGCTTGTTGTACCTCTTGGAAAAACTCTCTATCTACAAAGTCATCGGAACAAGATATGCTTGTAGCAATTACACCGATTGACAATAATCCTATTTTTATTATTTTATTCATTTTTTTTTTTTAGAAACTAACATTAACACCAAACAAATAAGACTTCAATACAGGTAAACTTAAGTTTGTAGTTCCTGAAATATTAGTCTCTGGATCGAATTTTAATCTATCATCAAAATTATGAGTCCAAGCATTATTAGCCATCACATAAACTTGTACTGAATTTAATCCCGATCCCTTCAACATATCACCAGTAAAAGTATATCCGAATCTTGCATTACTTAATCTGATATAGTCAGCATCATAAAGATACCTTGTTGAAGCAGAGTTAGAAAGCTTATTACCTCCATATAATGGTTTTGGATTAGAAGCCCCTGTATTTTGTGGTGTCCAGTAATCACCCATTACATCAGCATATCCTGGATAATTTAGTGAATACTGTCCATCACTGTAAGTATAGTTAGCCCAGTTATCGTAAATTTTCCCTCCAAATCCGTAAGTGAATTGAAGATCTAACGCAAATCCTTTATATGAAATACTTGTATTAGCTCCTCCGAATACATTGCTTAAAAATGATCCCTGAACAGCTTGTTGTGCTTTGCTATAATCATTAGTAGTTGCACCATCAATACCATTAATATACCACAAAGGATCTCCATTTGATGGATCTACACCTGCCCATTTTCTTAAATAATAAGTTCTAACACCTTCCCCTACCCTAAGAGTTGTAGATGCTGTATTAACAGTTCCACCATATAATTCTGTAACTTCATTCTTAAGTGTAGATAAGTTTGCACCAACAGACCAATTTACCTGATTTCTATCTCCTTTGAAAATATCAGCATTTACAGAAAATTCAAACCCTTTATTAACAAGAGTTCCTACGTTATCAAGCATTACACCATATCTTAACGTTCCATTGTCATTTGTAATTCCACCTTGGGATGGAGATAATGGTGAATTATAAATAAGATCATTTGTTTTCTTATTATAATATTCAGCCGTAACTGTAATTCTATTTTTTAAGAATCCTAAATCAATTCCTATATTTAAAGGATTAACAGTTTCCCAAGACAAATTTGGGTTATAAATATTATAATATCTGGCTCCTGAAGTATCATTATAGTTGATATCATACAAGTATAGTGCATATGGGTTTGCATTTACCTGATTCCCTAACTTACCATAAGATGCCCTAAATTTAGCCATTGATATTAATTCCATATCCTTAACAAAATTAAGTCTTGCCAAATCTACACCTCCACCAATAGACCAGAAATTACCTGCTTTACTACCTGGCGTAAATTGAGAAAGAACATCTCTACGGTATGATGCATCTAATAAAAGTAATTTATCGTAATCATAATGTCCTGTTACCGCATACCCATATCTTGAGCTTGTTCCTCTTGTTCCACTATAACCATAAGGTACTACAAAATTACTTAATGTTTCAAGTGTTGGCGTACCAACTGTAATACCAGTACCCATTAAAAATTTTCTGTCTTGTTTATACGCTTCCTGAATTAAAGATGCTCCTACATTATGCTTACCAAACTTCTGAGAATAATCCAAGATATTTTGTATGTTAAAATTAAAATATCTATTGACAGAAGTTCTCTGATACCCTCCATACGTATATCCATCTCCATGAAGTGGATTCCAATAAGTATCCTCTTCTATATTCAAATATTCGGGTGAAAATACAAATCTATAAGTTAGATTTTTTAAGATTTTATACTCTACATTTAAGTTTGCGAATGCTCTGAATGTACCAGCCTGAATATAGTTATTATCCAGTAAATATCCCGGATTAAACTGATTATTACTTAATCTGCTATTTGCAGGATTTCCAAGATACCAACTACCATCAGCATTTTTTGCTTGATCAGTAGGTCTATTAAAATATTGAGCCAACATAGGGTTAGAGAAAGCACCTCCATCACTCAATGTTCTGGTTTTACTATGAGAGATTTGGAAATCTGTACTAATTTTTAATTTATCAGTAGCTTGATAACTTAATTTTGTTGTGTAAGACAATCTCTTGAAAAATGAATTTCTAATAATACTGTTCTGCTCAAACATATTAGCAGCAGCATAATAAGTAAATTTGTCATTACCACCAGACAAACTAAAGTCTGCATTTTGTTGATAACCATCTTTCCTTACAACATCTAGCCAATTGGTATCATATGGAGAAGAAAATACAGCTACAGCCTGTGCATTTGCAGCTGCCGAAATCTGACCAGATAATGACCCTGCAGCAATCTGTTCAATAGAATAGTTTGAATTCAATGAATTATTAAACATATCCCTTAGATAAGTTTTATATTCACCAGCAGAAAAGTTTCTCGCCATATCAACAGCCTGTTGATTGAAACCACTATTAAATGATAAATTAAACCTTGCCTTTCCTTTTTTTCCTGATTTCGTAGTAATTACAATTACTCCCGCTCCTGCATCAGCGCCATATACCGCAGTAGAGACAGCATCTTTTAATACTGTAATACTTTCTACATCATCAGGACTTAAATTCGCTAAAATATTAGTAAGAGCTGATGTTCCATTTGCAGTTCCCAAACTTCCATTAGCAACTCTAACGCCATCAACAATATAAATTGGAGATGTAACACCATTAATAGAAGATACACCTCTCACTCTTACATTTGCAAACCCTCCAGGTTGCCCAGAAGCACTTCCTGTCTGAACCCCCGTAACTCTACCCTGTAACATTTTATCAATAGACGCAACAGGAACATCTTCAATAGATTTCGCTGTCATTGTGCTTGTAGCACCTGTAATCTCCTGTACAGTTTTCTTTTGCCCAAACCCGACCATTATTACCTCTTCAATCTGCTGCTCTTTTGCTGCAGTATCTCTTTTACCCGTCTGGGCAAATACGACCTGTCCTGTAAAAAACAAAACTCCAGCCGTTAATACACTTAATTTCACATTCATATTAACAAATTTTAATATTTAAGAAAAACAAATATGTTAATAAATTTTAACATATCCAATTTTTTAACTTTTTTAAAATATTATCATCTAAAATAGTTACACTATACTCATTATGTGCCACGCAGTATATTTAAGTATAATTTTCCCTATTTATAAAGTCAGTTAAAAAGTTTTACTAATAATTTTGTGTTTAACATTTTTTTTTTAATACCATAAAATTTATTTAGAACCATTATAAATTCAATATGAACGTAATAAAAAAGCCACTCTTTTCAGAGTGGCTTCAATTCTTATATAGAAAATAAAGGTTATTTTAACTTCTTCTTAACAGCAACTTCTTCATAAACTTCAAGAATATCACCTTGCTCAATATCATTATAACCTTTCAAGTTCAATCCACATTCATAGCCTTTTGTAACTTCTTTTACATCATCTTTGAAACGTTTCAAACTTTCAAGTTCTCCATCAAATTTCACAATACCATCTCTAAGCAATCTTACTTTTGACTGTCTCGTTACTTTTCCGGTAAGAACCATACAACCTGCAATCGTTCCAACTTTAGAAATTTTGAACACCTCACGGATTTCAACATTACCGATAACCTGCTCCTGAATTTCAGGAGAAAGCATGCCTTCCATCGCTTCTTTTACCTCATCGATTGCTTTGTAGATTACAGAGTAAGTTCTGATTTCAATTTCTTCACGATCTGCAAGATCTTTAGCATTTGCACCAGCTCTTACATTGAATCCGATGATAATAGCATCAGAAGCAGCCGCTAAGTTAATATCAGATTCTGTGATCTGTCCAACACCTGAGTGAAGAATTTTCACACTAATTTCTTCTGTTGATAATCTTTGTAACTGATCAGAAAGAGCTTCTACCGAACCATCCACGTCACCTTTAAGGATAATGTTTAATTCTTTGAATTCTCCTAAAGCAATACGTCTACCCAATTCTTCAAGCGTCGTATGCTTTTTAGTTCTGATCGAAAGTTCTCTTTGAAGTTGTTCTCTCTTATTAGCAATTGCCTTACCTTCACTTTCATCAGCGTAAACACGGAATTTATCACCAGCTGTAGGTGCTCCGTCTAGGCCTAAAATTGTTGCAGGAATTGATGGGCCTGCTTCAGTAAGGTTTTTACCTCTTTCATCAAGCAAAGCTTTTACTTTACCATGATTTTTACCTGCCACCACATAATCTCCAACTTTTAAAGTTCCAGTTTGCACCAACATTGTTGCCACATAACCTCTACCTTTATCTAAAGATGCTTCGATTACAACACCGTTTGCAACTCTGTTAGGATTAGCTTTTAATTCAAGCATTTCTGCTTGCAATAATACTTTCTCTAATAGGAGATCCATATTATTACCCATTTTAGCTGAAATTTCCTGAGCCTGTACATTTCCACCCCATTCTTCTACCAAAATATTCATTCCAGAAAGTTGCTGACGGATGTTATCAGGGTTTGCATTTGGCTTATCAACCTTGTTGATTGCAATAATCATTGGTACTCCTGCAGCCTGAGCGTGAGAAATCGCTTCCTTCGTTTGAGGCATCACATCGTCATCAGCAGCAATTACGATAATTGCAATATCCGTAACCTGTGCTCCTCTCGCTCTCATCGCTGTAAAAGCTTCGTGACCCGGTGTATCTAAGAATGTAATTCTCTGACCGTTTTCCAATTTCACGTTATAAGCACCAATGTGCTGTGTAATACCTCCAGATTCTCCGGCAATTACGTTAGTTTTTCTAACATAATCCAACAATGAAGTCTTACCATGGTCAACGTGTCCCATTACAGTAACAATCGGAGCTCTTGGTAATAGATCTTCTTCATTGTCGATTTCGTCTTCTGCATCACTTTCTTCAAGATCCGCATCAGAGAATTCGATTTTGTATCCAAATTCATCAGCTACTAACAATAAGGTATCAGCTTCTAATCTTTGGTTCATGGTAACCATTACACCTAAAGAGAAACAAGCAGAAATTACTTCTGTAGGAGAAACATTCATCAAACTCGCCAATTCACCTACTGTGATGAATTCGGTTACTTTTAATGTTCTGTCTGCAGCATCAATTTCCTGCTGACGTTCGTCCTGCTCTCTACGGAAGTTTCTCTTATCTTTTCTGTGTTTAGCAGACTTAGACTTACCTCCTTTATTTGTTAATTTTTCAAGGGTTTCCTTGATCTGATTTTTAACCTGTTCGTCTGTTAATTCAACAGGCATAGTTCTTTGACCAGGTCTGTTGTTGTTTCCAAAACGGTTTCCACCACCTTGTCCAGGTGGACGGTTTCCTTGTCCGCCTTGACCTGGAGGACGATTTCCGCCTTGGTTGTTTCCAAAACGATTTCCGCCGCCTTGACCACCTTGTCCAGGTGGACGGTTTCCTTGTCCGCCTCCTTGGTTATTATTTCCAAAACGGTTTCCACCTTGTCCTTGACCCTGACCTTGAGGACGATTATTTCCTTGTCCGCCTTGACCTTGAGGACGGTTTCCTTGTCCGCCTTGGTTATTGTTATTATTTCCGCCTTGCTGATTATTGTTTCCACCTTGTTGGTTGTTACCACCTCCTGGTTTTTCAATTCTCTTTCTTTTCTTCTTAGCTCCGGCTCCTTGTTTAGGGGCAAATTGAGTTAAGTCGATTTTTTCACCAACAATTTTGGGACCGTCAAGTTTTTGATAAACGGTTTCAATTTTTTGAGGTTCCTGAGGCTCATCATCAGTTTTCACTGGTTCAACTGGTTTTACCTCAGCAGGTTTAGTAGGAGTCTGAACAGGTTTTTCAGCTACAGGTTTTGGAGTTTCTTTCACTGGTTCCACTGTTTTTTCAGCTACTTTTTCTACAGGTTTTTCCTCTTCTTTTTTCTCCTCCATTTTTGGTTTGTCTTTTTTTACAGGTCTGTTTCTAGACTCGATTTGAGACAAATCTATTTTATCCAGAACTTTGAATTCCTGTTTCTCAGGAGTTGCTTTTACTTCAGGAGCAGGAGCAACTTCTTCTTTTTTCTCTTCCACCACAGGTTCCGGTTTTGGAGCAGGAACTTCTTCAACTTCAGGTTTTTTAGGCTCTAAGTCTATTTTACCTAAAATTTTAGTTTCCGGTTTATTTGCTTTAGCTCTTATTACTTCAGGGGTTTTCTTTTCTTCAATTTCCAGCTTTTCTTCCGGAACTTTAGTGATCACCACCTCATGGGAAGCTTTACGTTGCTCGCCGTCTTTGGCAAACTCAGCCTCCAATGCAGAATATGCCGCTTCTTCCAATTGAGCGTTAGGATTGCTTTCAACCTCGATACCCTTAGCTTGTAAAAATTCTACTAATCTGGACATCGAAATATTGAATTCCTTAACCGCTTTATTTAATCTAATTTTTGGCATCTATATTATTTACTGTTTTTTAATTCTTAAAATTAAAGTATTTCTTTTTTACTGTTTATTAAAATTTACTTAAAAATCTTAATCTTCAAATTCTTCTCTCAGAATACGTTTTACTTCTTCAATAGTTTCCTCTTCAAGGTCAACCATATTCAATAAGCTTTCAGTTTCTTTATCCAAAACTGATTTTGCAGTAGTAAGACCTACTTTCTTAAATTCATCCAAAATCCATTGCTCGATATCATCATTGAATTCTCTCAATTCAACATCATCGTCTTCGCTGGATTCTCTATGTACATCAATCTCATAACCTGTCAACCAAGAAGCAAGTCTGATATTCTGACCTTGTTTTCCAATCACTTTAGAGATCTCTTCAACCGGAGTATATACCAATGCATAAGTTCCGTTCTCGTTGATATCAATTTTATTAATTGTAACATTTCCTAAAGCTCTCTTCACCAAAATCTCAGGGTTTTTCGACCACTGAATAACATCGATGTTCTCATTTCTCAACTCTCTTACAACTCCGTGAATTCTTGAACCTTTCACACCCACACAAGCTCCTACAGGATCAATTCTGTCATCATAAGCATCTACTGCGATCTTCGCCTTTTCACCAGGTATTCTTACTACTTTTTTCAGCATAATAGTACCATCCTGAATTTCAGGGATTTCCAGCTCTAATAATTTCTCTAGGAATTTAGGTGCAGTTCTGGAAATAATAATCTGTGGTTTTGAACCTTTGAAATCTACTGTTTCCACAATAGCTCTGATATTCTCACCCTTTTTAAAGAAATCCGATGGAATCTGATTTTCTTTAGGCAAAATGAATTCGTTCCCTTCATCGTCCAACAAAATCACGTGCTTGTGACGGATATGGTGAATTTCCCCTACTACAATCTCCCCGATTCTATCTTTAAACTGCTCGTACAACATTGCGTTGTTGTGCTCCTGCAATTTAGTAGCCAAAATCTGTTTCAAAGTAAGGATATTTCTTCTTCCTAACTGTGCAACAGGAATTTCCATTGTAAAATCTTCCCCAACTTCAAAAGTAGGATCAATTTTCTTAGCTTCCGAGATTTCGATTTCCAAATCATCGTCTTCCGACATTTCGTCGTCTACGATCGTTTTATTTAAAAATATTTGAAAATCTCCTTTATCAGGGTTTACGATCACATCAAAATGATCATCCGAATCGTATCTTTTTCTCAAAAGTGTCTTCAGTGAATCCTCAATAATTGCCATAAGATCAATCTTACTGATCCCTTTTTCGTCTTTAAAATCACCAAAGGATTCAATCAACGCTATATTGTCCATTTATTCTTTTTTCTTTTAAAATTTAATTGTTACTAATGCTTTCTTAATCTCAGAGTACAAAATTTCTTTTTCCTCCTCCACATCTACTTTACCTTTACCTACCTCTTTCGGTTTACGGTAACGCAGAATAAGCGTAATCTTTTCTTCATCTACTTTTGCTAACTCACCTTCAATTTTTTCAGAGTCATTTAATAAAACTTCAATTTCTCTTCCTAAATTCTTAGCAAACTGTCTCGGAGTTGCAAGAGGTTCACTCAATCCAGCGGACATTACCTGTAAGCTGAAATCATGCTCCTCACGATCCATATTGAATTCTATTGCTCGGCTTGCATCAAGGCAATCCTGCAAAGAAACTCCGTTGTCACCATCTAAAATCACTGTGATGTCATCCCCCGCAGAAAATTTTAAATCGATAAGAAATAAATCTTTTCTGGTTTCAAGGAATTCATTTAATAGTTCTTCAATTCTTTTTCTAAACTCCATACGTTATTTAAAATCTTCATTTAACAGTACGAAAAAAGGCTTTCTTCCGAAGGCCTTCCCATGTTTTTCCGTTAATCCAATGCAAATATACGAAGTTTTTATTAAAAAAGCAAAATCATCTTATTATCAAGTGAATATGTTAAATTTTATTTACACTAAATTAAGCGCCTTCGTGAAAGTATTTTTATTACTTTTGTCATTGAATTTTTTAAAAACATACATTTTGAATATTACTATTGTAGGAACGGGTTATGTAGGATTAGTTACAGGAACTACCCTTGCAGAACTTGGCAATTCAGTATACTGTGTAGATATTGATGAGAAAAAAGTAGAAGGTATGAAAAACGGCGTAGTTCCCATCTATGAGCCGAATCTTGAAGAAATGTTCCTTAGAAACATACAAGCCGAGAGATTATTTTTCACTACCAATTTAAAGGAAGCTTTAGACAAAAGCGAAGTTATATATTTAGCTTTACCAACTCCACCGGGAGAAGACGGTTCTGCAGATCTTTCTTACGTAATAAAAGTTGCGAATGATATTGGCGAAATGATGACAGAATATAAAGTTGTTGTCAATAAAAGCACGGTTCCCGTTGGTACAGCCGACAAAGTAAGAGAAGTAATCTCTTCAAAAACCCAAATTCCTTTCGACGTGGTTTCCAACCCTGAATTTCTAAGGGAAGGTTTTGCCGTTGAAGATTCTATGAATCCTGCAAGAGTGGTTGTAGGAGCCAGCTCTGAAAAAGCTCAGGATATTATGGCTAAAATTTATCAGCCATTTACCAATACAGGAATTCCTATTATTTTTATGGATGAAAAATCTTCTGAACTTACAAAATATGCCGCAAATTCATTCTTAGCTGTAAAAATTACTTTTATGAATGAAATTGCAAATTATTGCGAAAAAGTAGGTGCAGACGTTGATAAAGTAAGACTTGGGATGGGAAGTGACGACAGAATCGGGCAAAGATTTTTATTCCCAGGAATCGGATATGGAGGAAGCTGTTTCCCGAAAGATGTAAAAGCATTAATAAAATCAGGAAAACAGGAAGATTTTAATTTCCAGATATTAGAAGCTACAGAAAATGTAAATATTGCCCAAAAAGTAATCCTTGTCTCAGAAATTGAAAAATATTTCGGAGGGAACATTGAAGGAAAAACTATTGCTTTCTGGGGATTGGCTTTCAAAGCAAATACAGATGACATTCGTGAAGCCTCTTCTTTAGACAATATTGCTTTACTTCTAGAAAAAGGAGCAAAAATTGTAGCATACGACGCTGTTGCAGAAAGCAATGTTCAAAAGCTTCTTGGAGATAAAATCCAGTATGCAAAAAATATGTATGAGGCACTGGAAAACGCAGACGCATTATTTATCGCAACAGAATGGTCGGAATTCAAAAATCCTAATTTTGAATTAATGGCTCAAAAAATGAATGGTAAGGTAATTTTCGACGGAAGAAACATTTATCCCTTGGAAATTCCTGAACAGAACGGTTTCTATTATAAAAGTATCGGTCGTAAAACAATTTTGAATTAAAAGATGAAAAATATAATTATCACAGGAGGAGCCGGCTTTATTGGTTCTCACGTTGTAAGAGAGTTTGTAAAAAACAATCCGGATTCAACGATCATTAATCTTGACGCTCTTACTTATGCAGGAAATCTTGAAAACTTAAAGGACATCGAAAATGAACCTAATTATGTTTTCGAAAAAGCAGATATCACAAAACCTGAAGAATTACGAAAAGTATTCGAAAAATATAATCCTGATGCAGTTGTGCATTTAGCTGCAGAAAGTCATGTAGACAGAAGCATCACAGATCCGATGGCATTTATCAACACTAATGTAAACGGAACTGCAAATCTTTTAAACCTATGTAAAGAATTCTGGACATTAAATCCTGATCATACACACGGGAGATTTCCGGATGAAAAAAGAACCAACCTTTTCTATCATGTTTCTACAGACGAAGTTTATGGGAGTTTAGGAGAAACAGGATTCTTTTTAGAAACAACAGCTTACGATCCGCAATCACCATATTCAGCTTCCAAAGCCGCTTCTGATCATTTGGTGAGAGCTTATGGAAACACGTATGGAATGCCTTTTATCATTTCAAATTGCTCCAATAATTACGGACCGAATCATTTTCCTGAGAAATTGATCCCTCTTTGCATTTCGAATATCCTTAATGAAAGACCTTTACCAATTTACGGTGACGGAAAATATACAAGAGACTGGTTATTTGTAATTGACCATGCAAAAGGAATTCATCAGATATTTAATAACGCTAAAACTGGTGAAACTTACAACATCGGAGGTTTCAACGAATGGCAGAATATTGATTTGGTGAAAGAACTGATCAAACAAATGGATGCCAAACTTGGAAAACCTGACGGCTATTCTGAAAAACTGATCACCTTCGTAAAAGACAGACCCGGTCACGATAAGCGTTATGCCATTGATGCTACTAAATTAAATTCAGAGCTTGGATGGAAACCATCTGTAACTTTTGAGGAAGGTTTAGGAAAAACCATCGACTGGTATCTTGAAAACAAAGAATGGCTAGAGAATGTAACAAGTGGAGATTATCAGAAATATTATGAAAATCAGTATTCATAAATATGAAATCTTTTATTAGTTTCATATTTTTATTATTAGTTTCATCCGTTTTTGGGCAAGAACTACAGATGCCTCCTATTTCTATAAACAGAGATGAGGCTAAAATAGCTCTTATGGACCAGCTCATAATTACAAGTAATTATGAACAGTCTGTAAAAAACTATGTTTCAGATTATTTGTGGCTGCATTCCGAAGAGCTTAAACTTACTGATTCTCAAAAAGAGCAAATAAAAGAAAAATTCAATTATAAAGATTTTGCCGGATATTGTATTTATTCTTCATTTAACTATGTTGATAATGATAAAATATCTAAGCTTATTGATTTTTACAAATCCATTGACGGAGGTTTTGACAAAGAAAAATCTATGTTTTTAACCGATTATTATTATAGTAAGCTCCTCAATGAGAATATTCTGATATATATAAAATATATTAAAAAGAAAAACAAATGAAAGGAATAATTTTAGCCGGAGGTTCCGGAACCCGACTTTACCCTCTTACAATTGCAGTAAGCAAGCAACTAATGCCTGTTTACGATAAACCGATGATCTATTATCCGCTGTCTACGTTATTGTTAGCAGGAATTAAAGACATTTTAATTATCACTACGCCGCATGATCAAGCTGGATTCGTTAAACTTTTAGGAGACGGTTCGCAAATTGGCTGTAATATCGAATATGTAGTTCAGCCAAGTCCAGACGGATTAGCACAGGCATTTATTTTAGGAGATAAATTCATTGGAGATGATGCAGCAGCATTGGTTTTAGGTGATAATATTTTCTACGGCTCAGAAATGGGAACTTTGCTTAAAAACAAAACAAATCCGGAAGGAGGTGTTGTTTTTGCATATCATGTTTCAGACCCTGAGAGATATGGTGTTGTAGAATTTGATGATGATTTTAAAGCTGTTTCGATTGAAGAAAAACCTTTAACACCAAAATCAAATTATGCCGTTCCAGGATTATATTTCTATGACAATGATGTGGTAGAAATTGCAAAAAACATTAAACCTTCTCACAGAGGAGAACTTGAAATTACTGATGTAAATAATGTTTATCTTCAAAAAGGAAAACTTGAAGTAGGCGTTTTAGACAGAGGAACAGCCTGGCTGGATACCGGAACATTTGACTCCCTGAACGATGCTTCCGAGTTTGTAAGAGTAATTGAAAAAAGACAAGGCTTCAAAATTGGATGTATCGAGGAGATTGCTTTCAGAAATAAATTCATTAATGAAGAAAAATTACTGGAAACCGCTATCAAATACGGAAAAAGCGGTTACGGAGAATATTTGAAACAATTGGTCAACAAATAATCAGTCACATTGATAAATTTTAAAACTATTAGCTTTATGGCTGATAGTTTTTTGCTCACAACAACAAATATTAATATATTAGTTGTTGTTTTCTCATTTTATGTGAATAATAATTCATAATCATGAAATTCGGAATCAATATAATTATTATAAATTTGAAAAAAAATCTACTTTGAAAACCGTAGTATACACATCTGATAAAAAAACACACTTTTTCCAAGAGCTCAAATCGATTTACCGAGATATTAAGTCATCTAATTTTTTAGCTTATCAAATGACTAAAAGAGACATACAGTCTCAACATAGACAATCTTTATTAGGTTTTTTCTGGATATTGGCACCAGTAATTATCAATTCATTAATTTGGTTATTTTTAAATGGTTCAGGAGTAGTAAATGTAAACACACCCGAAGGAATACCTTATCCGGTTTTTGTTATTTTAGGCACCACAATTTGGAATATATTCTCTGAAGCAGTTCAAAGTCCGATAAATTCTGTCAATTCGGGAAAATCAATTATTTCTAAAATTAATTTTCCAAAGGAAGCACTATTGATGAAAGGACTTTACACGACTTTTTTCAATTTAGTGATAAAAATGATTCCTATTATTGGTATTTTAATAGTTTATCAGATTACTCCTTCCTGGAGCTTACTTCTTTTTCCCTTTTATATTATAGCTTTGATACTTTTTGCTTTTACGATAGGATTAATTATTACACCTTTAGGATTAATTTACACTGATATCAGCAAAGTACTTATTACAGGTATTCCTTTTTTAATGTATGTTACACCTGTTGTATACGCAATGCCTCGAGCTGGAATTTTCAAAATTCTGTTCAGTTTGAATCCATTAACTTATATCATTAATGATACTAGAAATACTTTAGTAGGTGTAGAGACAAATTCTTTGGTATTTACACTCGTTTTAACAGCGATAAGTGTTATTGTTTTATTGATAGGCTTGGTTATTTTCAGAAAATCGATGCCAATAGTAATTGAAAAAATTGCAGGATAATGAAAGACAAAGAAGTATTAGTATCGGCACAGAATGTATCTAAGAAATTCAGTAAAAGCTTGAAAAGCTCACTTAAATATGGAGCTTCAGATATTATCCGCAGTACATTGGGTTTATCAATAGATAAGAAATTACGACCTCAAGAATTTTGGGCCGTGGATGATATAAGTTTTGAGCTTCGACGTGGAGAATGTATTGGATTAATCGGTCACAATGGAGCAGGAAAATCTACCCTTCTAAAAGTTTTGAACGGATTATATGCCCCCGATAAAGGACAGATTGTGATGAAAGGTAAAATTGGCGCCTTAATAGAATTGGGTGCAGGATTCAATCCAATCCTTACAGGTCGGGAAAATATCTATAACAACGCTTCCATTTTAGGATTTACAAAAAAAGAAGTTGAAGAAAAAATAGAATCTATAATCGATTTTTCTGAAATAAGAGATTTTATAGATACACCCGTACAAAACTATTCTTCAGGAATGAAAGTGCGATTAGGATTTGCTGTCGCAGCACATCTTGAGCCGGATATATTGATTATTGATGAAGTATTGGCTGTTGGAGATTTAGGTTTTATTTTAAAATGCTTTAGTAAAATTGATGAATTACTTCCCCACACTGCTGTTATCTTTGTTTCTCACAGCATGCCAATGATATCCAGAATATGCAACGAAATCATATTAATGGATCATGGAAAAGTGGAATATCAAGGAAGAGATATAGGAAAAGGCATTCAGCTTTATTACAATAAATTTTCAAACAACAGCAAAAATACAGTATACGACAACCAAATATTAGAATTGATTTCTGTACAAACAGATCTTCTGAATAATGAAATTCATCGTCATCAGGATTTCAATCTTATTCTTGAATTCAAAATAAACAGACCTATTGAAGAATTGCCTGTATTATATCTTGAATTTAAAGATAAAGAACAGAAACCGATTGCAGGAATTTTTGTTAAAGAACACAAAGAAGGTATAAAGACAGGTTCTAAAATCATCTATAAAACGACTGTCAAAAATCCTCTTTTTACCTTAGGAAAATATATTCTGGATATAGGATCATATGATCCCTCTACAGAATCACCATATCTTCGCATTAATAACGTTCTTGAATTTACGGTAGGTGGAGAAAAGGAACAATGGATACCTTTTGAACTGGATAGCGAAAATATCATAACTTTACATTAAAATTTATTATGATTCCCGTAACACAACCCTTTCTTCCACCTCAGGAAGAATATGAAAAATATTTAGACGGCATTTGGAAAAGAAACTGGCTTACCAATATGGGACCTTTAGCCAGCCAGCTTGAAATGGAACTTAAAGATCATCTTAAAGTAAATCATTTGCTATTTGTAACGAACGGTACTGTTGCTATACAGATGGCTATAAAAGCTCTGGATATAAAAGGTGAAATTATTACAACACCCTTTTCTTTCGTAGCGACTACAAGTTCTATCGTCTGGGAAAACTGTACGCCTGTATTTGCCGATATTGATCCAAAGTCTCTGAATATTGATCCTGCTAAAATTGAAGAAGTTATTACAGAAAATACAACTGCTATTCTTGCAACACACGTTTATGGAAATCCATGTGATGTAGAAGCAATTGATGCTATAGCCAAAAAACACAATCTAAAAGTTATTTATGATGCCGCACACGCTTTTGGAGTAGAAGTAAACGGTAAATCTATTTTTGAATATGGAGACATTTCTACATGTTCTCTACATGCTACAAAACTTTATCACTCCATCGAAGGTGGCTTGATTATTACCAAAGATCCGGATCTTTTAAAAAAAATAGCTTCAATAAGAAATTTTGGGATTGCAAGTTTTGATACATTTTCATATTTGGGAATCAACGGAAAAAACTCCGAATTCCATGCAGCTATGGGATTGGCAAATCTACCTTATATTGATCAAATTCATAACAAACGAAAATCATTGGCTGAACTTTATGATCAAAGATTGTCTACATTAAAAGCCATAAAACCGGTATGGCATTCTGGTTCTAATGAAAATTATGCCTATTATCCAGTGATTGTTGAAAGTGAAGAGCTATTAATAAAGCTGAAAACCGAGTTGGATAAACAGCAAATTTTCACAAGAAGATATTTTTATCCTAGCCTAGCTTCAGCATTACCTTATCTGCCAAAATTAGAACTTCCTGTTACAGAGAATATTTCTAAGAGAGTTTTATGCTTACCGTTTTATTATGATTTAACGCATGAAGAGGTAGAATATATTGCAAGAGTCATTTTAAGAATTCAAAACAACTGATGTATGAAAGTCGCTATCATGCAACCTTATATTTTTCCTTACATTGGTTATTTTCAATTAATTAATGTAGTTGATCAATTCGTAATATATGACGATGTAAATTTTATTAAAAAAGGATGGATTAATAGAAATAATATCCTTTCAAATAATGATATTCAACGTTTTACTGTTCCTTTAAAAAATGTCAGTCAAAACAAATTGATCAATGAGACTTACATTAATGAAGAATCGGAATGGAAAGATCAATTTTTAAAAACCATTATTCACTGTTACAAAAAAGCTCCATATTTTAATGATACTTTTGCATTGATAGAAGAAATCATAAAAAAAGACGAATATAATGTAGCAAAATATATTTATCATACGTTGACAGCTATTTCAAAATATCTGGAACTGAATACTGTCTTCATTATATCTTCTGAATTAGATAAAGATAATTTGCTTAAAGGAAGTGATAAAATTTTAGATATATGCAAGATTTTAAAAGCTACCGACTATTTCAATCCTATTGGAGGGGTAGATCTTTACTCAAAAGAATCTTTTGAAACAGAAAAAATTAATCTGCATTTTTTAAAATCCAATCTTGTTCCCTACAAGCAATTCAATCAGGAATTTGTACCTTGGTTATCTATAATAGATATTCTGATGTTCAACTCAAAACAAGAAATCCATAACCTGTTAAATGAATATACATTGATATGAAAAAAAATTATACAGAAATTGTTGATCACTATGAAAATTGTCTTCTTCAGCATGGAGACAGCCATTTAGGTGTAGATTGGCCAAATAAAGAAGATGCAATGAAAAGATATCAAGTAATGCTTGGTGTTGTTCGGGATATTAATGTTCATAATTCAGTCTTGGATTTCGGATGTGGTACTGCTCATCTTCTAGAATATATTTTAGAAAACAAAATTAATACTATTGAATATTCAGGTCTTGACATTTCTCCATTGTTTGTACAAAAAGCATCTGAAAAATTTCCTGAAACCATATTTTATCAGACTGATATTCTGGATGATGGCAATGACCTCCCATTATTTGATTATATAATTCTGAACGGAGTCTTTACAGAAAAAAGAAATCTTACTCAAGATGAAATGTGGAGTTATTTTTCTGAAATGATCACGAAAGTTTTCGAAAAATGCAAAAAAGGAATTGCTTTTAATGTAATGTCAAAAAATGTTGACTGGGAAAGAGATGACCTGTTTCATGTTTCACTTGATGAATTGACAAAATTTTTATGCAAAAACTTATCACGTCATTTCATCATAAGAAATGATTACGGACTATACGAATATACTGTTTATTTATACAAATAATTATTTATGGCAAATGTTATCATATTTGGTCTGCAGGATTTTGCAGAATTAGCTCATTATTATTTAGAAAAAGATACGCAACATACCGTTGTGGCATTTTGTGTAAACAGAGAATATCTTCCGGAAGAAAAACTATTTAGAGGATTACCGGTTGTTGCATTTGAGGATATAGAGAATCATTATCCTATCAGTGATTATCATTTTTTTGCACCGATGGCGCCTCAGAAAATGAATCAGGTAAGAGAGAAAGTTTACCTGGCAATTAAAGAGAAAGGTTACACACTTATCTCATATATAAGTTCTAAAGCAACTCTATTTGATAACGAAATTGGTGACAACTGTTTTATTTTAGAGGATAATACCATTCAACCGTTTGTTAAAATAGGAAATAATGTTGTGTTGTGGAGTGGTAATCATATTGGACATCATAGTGTAATAGAAGATCATGTTATGTTCACATCGCAAGTTGTTCTATCCGGACACTGCACCGTTAAAAGCTACAGCACAATAGGAGTCAATGCTACTATAAGAGATGGAGTTACGATTGGTGAAGGAACGTTTGTTGCTATGGCTGCAAGTATCATAAAAAACACAGATCCCTGGGGATTTTATAAAGGAAATCCTGCGGTAAAAGCTGAAAAATCTTCAAAAGATTTGTAATATGTGGAAAAAAAAAGGACTTCTTTTTGAAGTAGAAAATCACATTAATGATTCTATTAAAAGTCATGCATCAATCCCATTCGCTCTTCATATGAGCGATGATTTGTTTCGTATTTATTTCAGCTCAAGAAATGAACAAGGTAAGTCATTACCATATTATATTGATTGTAAAATTGATAATGGTATTATTGATCTTGTAGGAGAAGCTGTTGGTCCAATTCTTCAATTAGGAAAATTAGGCAGTTTTGATGATTCCGGAATAATGCCATCTTCGCTAATTAAAACAGACAATAAAATTTTCATGTATTATATCGGCTGGAATCCTCAAGTCACGGTTTCTTACCGCCTATCTATAGGATTGGCTGTAAGCCATGATAATGGAGTTACCTTTAGCAGATATTCCGAAGGTCCTATTTGTGACAGAAGTATGGAAGAACCATACTTTAATACAGCTCCTTATGTTATACAGGATAATAATCTCTGGAAAATGTGGTATATATCATGTACAGAATGGAAAATTATAAATGATTATCCGGAGCCGGCATATCATATAAAATATGCTGAATCTCAAGATGGAATTACCTGGAAGCGAGAAGGAATTATCTGTTTAGACTATGATGATGTAGCAAAAGCTTTAGGAAGACCATGTGTATATAAGAGAAATAACAAGTTTGAAATGTTCTTTTCTTACAGAAATACCGATGAGTACAGAACTTCTAAAAATGCAGGCTATAAAATAGGATATGCAGAATCTGAAGACGGCAAATCATGGAATAAGCTATATGAAGAAACAGGCATTTCGCTATCAGAAGAAGGTTGGGATAGTAATATGATGGAATATTGCCATGTCTTCGAGCATAAAGGTTTTGAATACATGATTTATAATGGTAATGGTTTCGGAAAAGATGGATTCGGGTATGCTGTCAGATAAAAATAAACTAACGGTTGCCGTCTATATGATTACCTATAACCAGGAAAATTTTATAGAACAGTCGGTAGAATCTGTTGTCAATCAAAAGACAAATTTTAATTATAAATTATTCATAGGAGAAGATTGCTCTACAGACAGAACAAGAGAAATCTGTATACAACTAAAAGAAAAATATCCGGATAAAATTCACTTGGCTCTTAATGAATCTAATTTGGGAGCTTCTCTTAATGCAAAAAATACGTTTAATCTTTCATTCGGAAGCAATGCAGACTATATTGCTTTGATAGAAGGTGATGATTATTGGACAGATCCTTTTAAACTACAGAAACAAGTAGATTTTCTTGAAAATAATCCGGAATATAGTAGCTGTTTTCATAATGTGGAAGAAGTAGACTCCTCTGGAAAACCTTTAGAGAATCGGCTTGTAGTATCTGAAACTGTAGAAAAAACGTATACTATAGAAGATCTTGCCAATGGTAATTTCATACATACAGCAGCAGTAGTCTTTAGGAGAAATTTTAATGAAATTCCAGCGTGGGTTTTCAATTCTCCGGCAGGAGATTATCCTATTCATATGATCAATGCTTCCTATGGATTTATTAAATACTTTCCACAGAAAATGGCTGCATATAGAATTGGGCAGGGTATTTGGAGCTCTCAGGCAAAACAAATTCAGTTTATTAATACAATATTCGTAATCAAACTGATGATGGTTAATCTCAAATTAAGCCAAATAGCAATTAAAAATTTTAATGATCAATTGAACAGACTTGTTCTGCATATAAAAGAAGTAGATATTATTCCTATTCAAGACCCTGAAAAAGCAGCATATAATCTTCCCTTCAAAAAATTGATTATAATTTTATTAAGAAAAATAAGGTACAATTTTTAACTATTCATTATAAGAAACTTATTATTAAAATACAAATGAGTTTGAAAAAGATATTATTTATTACACACGATTCTTCCAGGAGTGGAGCTCCCATGCTTCTACTCTATCTTCTTAAATGGTTAAAAAACAAACGTACAGACTGGAAAATTGACGTTTTAACTCTCGAAAAGGGACCTTTAGATCAGGAACTTAAAGAAGCGTCACACAATTTTAATTATTATTATGAGCGCTACATTTCCAAAAGCCAATATTATATAAAGCGTTTATTACACAACAACTTTAATTTTGAAAACCATTACAAAGAAAAGTTTTACAATAAGTATAAAGAACAGAAATATGACGTAATTTATGCTAATACCGTTGTGAGTTTACCCATGGCTATTCTTCTGAAGAACAACTTTACGACAGTTCCTAAACTTATTTGCAATGTTCATGAATTGCCTACTGTTATAGATACTACAGTTCAGAATTTTAAAGAAATAGCACAGGAAGTAGACCTGTTTATAGCGGGGTCAGAATTGGTAGCAGACACTCTTGTGAAAGATTATCATATTCCTTCTGATAAAATCAAAGTTGTCTATGATTTTACGGATTTAACATTACTTCCTCCTTATAAAGATAAAAATGCTGATTCAACATTTGTAATTGGAGCAATGGGCGCAATGAACTGGAGGAAAGGAAATGATCTGTTTCTACTAAGCGCGATTCATTTAAAAAAGAAATATCCTGAATTGAATATAAAATTTGAATGGATGGGTACACAGCCTTTTTTTGAAAAAGAAATAATAAAAAATGACATCCGTAAAGCCGGTCTTACTTCAGATTATATCCAATACAACAATTCAAGTGTAGATTATAGAGAGTTTTTCACAAAAATGAATATATTACTTCTTACGTCTCGTGAAGATCCTTTTCCTTTGGTTGCGATAGAAGCAGGTGCTTATGGTTTACCATTAATTACTTTTGACAAAGCGACAGGTATCAATGAAATTATTACTAAAAATAAAGGAGGAGGCTTCATTGTACCTTATCTTGACATAGAAGCTATCGTAGAAAAAATCGTTTTTTATTACCACAATAGAGATCAGATAAAAAAAGATTCAGACATTAATCGAGAAAGTTTCAAAGAGTTTACGATTGAGAATAGCGGACCTGTTATAATTGATATACTTGAAAATATTTAGTATGATAAACTTTAATTATCATAAGAAGTTCTGAAAATCGAATACAATAGCATTATGAATCAGCTTGCAATAGTTATCCCCTACTATAAAATAGATTTCCTTGAAGAAACTCTAAGGTCTGTTGCATCGCAAAGCGATAAAAATTTTACATTATATATCGGAAATGATGCAAGTCTCGATGATCCTGTTCAGCTAATTGAAAAATATTTTAAATCTTCAGAATATGATTATTTTGATTACAAAGAGAATTTAGGTGGCAAAAATCTGGCCTTACAATGGGAAAGGATTTTGGACAACGTAAAAGAAAACTGGGTTCAGATTCTGGGTGATGATGATTTAATATCTGAAAATTTTGTAGAAGAATTTTATAAAAATCTCTTAATCGCTGAATCAAAAGACATCAGCTTAATAAAATTTTCCCATCAATGGATAAATGACAAAAACTATGTGATTGAAGATTTTGATTATCCTTTTAAAGAAATAAATTCTACAGATTTTTTTATTAAAAAATACAACAACGAAATTAGGAGCAGCTTATCAGAAAATATTTTCAAAAGGTCTTTTTATTTACAATATAAATTTGAAAAGCTACCTTTAGCTTGGGGAAGCGACGATCTTGCTATACTTTCATTCTCAGATTTCAAAAAAATACTTTATATAAATACTGCGAAAGTAAAAGTAAGAATTTCAGAAGCAAGCATTTCAGGATCTGAAAGCAATTTGGATGAAAAATTAAAAGCCGATCACGAATTAAAGAAAATCATAATTACAAAATATGCTTCTCATTTTAATTATTATTTTATTGATTCGGTCATAGAAAGCTATCTTTACAATTGTTATTCTAAAAATTATAATTTAGAACCTAAAATTACCTTTTATTATTTAAGAAAATTAAAAGCTTTAAAATTCTTAAAAGCTTTAAAAAAAATATATTACATAAGAAAAAAACATGTATCCTAAAATTTCAATAGTTGTTCCTGCATATAATCAGGCCGAATACCTTGATGAATGTTTACAGTCTGTGTCAGATCAAACCTACACAGATTGGGAATGCATTATTATTGATGACGGATCTACAGATAATACAAAAGATATTGCTAAAGATTGGACACTGAAAGATTCAAGATTTAAATATCTTGCAAAAACCAACGGTGGAGTATCTTCAACCAGAAATTTAGGAATAGAAAATGCGACTGCAGAATGGATTTTGCCATTAGATGGCGATGACAAAATAGCTCCGAAATATTTGGAGTTTGCTTCAAAAGAGTTTAATAAAAATCCGGATGTTGTTTATTGTAAAGCGTCTTTTTTTGGAAATATTGAAGGAGATTTTATATTGGATGATTTTTCTTATGAGGATTTGCTGTTAAAAAACCTTATTTTTTGTTCCGGCTTTTTTAGAAAAGAGGCATGGAATAAAACAAATCGATACGATGAAAATCTCATTCATGGATTTGAAGATTGGGATTTCTGGATTGAGCTTTTAAAAAATTCCGAAAAGAAAGTAATCCGTCTGGATTATTTAGGATTTTATTATCGCAGAAAAGATTCTTCAAGAGATGTAAATATCAATAAAAATCTACAGCAAAAAGAAGAAGCATTCAATTATATTTTCAACAAACATCAAAAAGAATATTACAAAATTTACGGAAACTTTTTTGATCTTGTGAAACAAAATAAGAAGCTTCAGGAAGATAATCAAAAACTAACGGAAACCGTGAACGAATCCATTTTAAAAAAAATAATAAGAAAATTTAGAAGGTAATGCTCTCCATCATCATTTCATCATATCAGAAATACTACTTCGATCAGCTCGTTAAAAATATTAGCGAGACAATCGGGGACGGATTTCAGTATGAAATTATCCAGATTTGGAATCCTAATTTGATGAGTATTACAAAAGCTTACAATTCCGGCGCAGAAAAATCTAAGTTTGAGAACCTTCTGTTTCTTCATGAAGACATCATTTTTCATACCCAGAATTGGGGAGAAATTTTATTGAATCATTTACGTCAAGAAAGCACGGGAATTATTGGGATTGCAGGTTCGTCATATGTGACAACAGCACCATGCAGCTGGACGGTTTCGGAAGAATATATGTTTGCAAATATTTTACAGGGTAATAAGCAAAATAAAGAATATACTCATATTCGGTCTACAAAAGAAAATCTTACACCTGTACTTGCCGTAGATGGTGTTTTCTTAGCGATAAAAAAAGCAACCTATAATCATTTCAGGTTTGATGAAAACTTAAAAGCATTTCACGGCTACGATCTTGATTTCAGCTTAAGAGTTTCTGAAAAGTTTCAAAATTATGTAGTAGATGATATTTTGATACAGCATTTTTCAAACGGAAATTTGGATAAAGTATGGTTTGATGCCAATATAAAAGTCAGAGAAAAGCTGGGTTCAGATTTTAACAAACAGAAAGATTTAAAAGTAGAAAAAAATGTATTCAAAAGTTTTTTGTATAATTACTTCAGATATTATCCTGTAAATCGAAAAAATATATTATTTACTCTAAAATTTTATCCTAAAAAACTTAATTTTAAAGATCATTTGGAAATCACAAAAAAATATTATCAATATATAAGGTATTCCGGAAATATCAATAAAAAAAAATAACACACAAAGAATTAAAATTTATTTAACCAAAGGCTTATCAAGCGTATGATTATAGGAAACGGGCTTATTGCAAATTCATTAATAAATATTGACTCTGAAGAAAATATATTCTTTGCTTCAGGAGTATCTAATTCCCTCGAAATAAGAAGTTCAGAATTTGAAAGAGAATTTTCACTTCTAAAAAACAGCGTCGAAAAATATCCCAATAATAAACTTTTTTATTTTTCTACTTTAAGTGTGAATGACCTTTCCAAACGAAATAGTCCTTACGTTTTGCACAAACTGGAAATTGAAGATTTCATAAAAAACAATTGCAGTAATTATCTTATTCTAAGAATTGGAAATATTGTTGGTAAAGGAGGAAATCCCAATACCCTTTTTAATTTTCTTAAAAATCAGATTACCAATGGCAGCGAATTTAAAGTACACAGCAAAGCCAGAAGATTATTGCTTGACATTGATGATATTCCAACATTTCTAAGCACAAATTGTCTTGATATAAAAAATACAACAATTAATTTTGCTTATCCTTTTTACTATGATTTAAAGGGAATTATAAATGCAATTCAAAACCAGATTCAAAAAAATGCCAATTATACTGAATCTGATGAAGGAGATTTTTACAAGGTAGATTTTGACGAGACTACAAATGAATTCTTTACAGGAATAAAACCTGATGAATATTTAAAAATTTTAGCTGAAAAATATATTTAAATTAAAACACAAATGCCTAAAATTTATTTTATTATTGTTACCTATAATGCCATGAAATGGGCAGAAAGATGCTTTTCAAGTTTAAGGCAGTCTTCTGTTCCCATTCATTGTATTGTCGTCGACAATGGCTCTACAGACGGTACTCAGCAATACATTACATCTAACTTTTCAGAGGTAGATTTTATTCAGTCTGAAAAGAATTTAGGTTTTGGTAAAGCCAATAATATTGGAATAGAAAAGGCATACAAAGAAGGTGCAGATTTCTTCTATCTGATGAATCAGGACGCTTGGATTTATGAAAACAGTCTTGAAAAACTTTTAGAAGTCTATAATTCTTATCCTTCAAAGAAAGAAATTGGCATTCTAAGTCCGATGCATATTGATGGAACGGAAAAAAAACTAGATATTTTTCTTGATAAATATATCGCCCATAACTTTGAAACCAGATTGATTTCTGATCTTTATTTTCAAAGTCTTAAGCCTTTTTATGAAGTGAGTTTTATCAACGCCGCACATTGGTTTCTGCCTAAAGAAACGATTGAAACTGTGGGAGGCTTCAATCCGTATTTCTTCCATTACGGCGAAGATTTAGAGTATGTAAATCGTATTGTATTTCACAAAAAGAAAACATTACTTGTTCCTGGAAGCAAAGTAGTTCATGATGGTAAACAGTCTTTATCAAAGGTCGATTATACGAAATATGAAGATTTAAGAGTTGAAACCAACATCATGAATCCGAATCTTTCAAACTCTTTTCAATCGGAGAAAAAAGCACTCAAACAAAGCATGATGAAAAACATGCTGACCGGAAAGAAAAGCAATTACCAAAAGCTATCGGCAAAATATAAAAAGATCGTAGGCGAAGAAAAAAAATTAACAGAAATAAGAAATACCGTAGAAAAAGAAGCTCCCTCGTTTCTGAATCTATAAACACATATTAAATATTAAAAAATACTAAGGAATGATAAATAAAATTGCCACTAAAATAAAACTACTTTCCCACGCAGGATCAAACTATCACTGCCCATATTGCGGATATGATTCTAAAGATCTTGAAGTTGTAGGACATGATCTTAAGGTTTTAAGAGACAAGCAGGTGATCGGTGGAGGAAGACGCGCTGCAGGATGTTATAAATGCCATTCCAGAGACAGGGAAAGATTATTGTACGCTTTTATTATTGAAGAATTAAAAGTTACCAGCAATAAAGATTTTAGTATTCTACATATTGCTCCTGAACCGAAACTTTCGAATATCTTTTTAAAATCAAATTTAAAAGAATATATCTGCGGAGATTTATTTACAAAAGGATACGATTACCCAAGTCATGTAAAAAACATGAATGTAATGGATATTCCGTATGAAGATGACCATTTTGATCTTGCGATTTGTAACCATGTTCTGGAACATATTCCTGAAGATACAAAAGCAATGAAAGAACTTCACAGAGTTTTAAAACCTGGTGGTCATGCTATTTTGCAGGTTCCGATATCTAAAAACAATCAACATACACACGAAGATTTTACCATTGAAGACCGCAATAAAAGAGAAGAATTATTTGGTCAGTTCGATCACGTAAGAATCTATGGTCAGGATTACGTGACAAGACTTGAAAGTGTAGGTTTCAAAGTAAAAAGAGTAAATATTTCCGAGAAATATAAAAAATTTGGTCTTAATCCGGATGAAGATATTTTCTACTGCGAAAAATAATAAGATCTAAAAAACAAAATGTATGTGCGGAATAGCCGGAATTATAGCAAATAATGCCAGAAATTATCAGGAAGAGCTGAAGAAAATGACAGATGCCATCGCGCATCGCGGTCCTGATTCTTCGCATTTTGAATTTTACGAGAATGCAGCTTTAGGTCATCGCAGACTTTCTATTATTGATCTTTCCGAAAACGGAAAACAGCCGATGCTTTCCAGCACAAAAAACGAATGTATCGTTCTGAATGGCGAAATCTACGGTTATCTCGACATCAAAGCACAATATCCTGAATACCCTTATCACGGAAGTTCCGACACAGAAGTTATTCTTGCGATGTATCAGAGGAAAAAAGAAAACCTTATCCATGATCTTCCGGGAATGTTTGCTTTTGCGATTTGGGACAACGGAAAACAGGAATTATTCTGTGCAAGAGACCGTTTCGGAGAAAAACCTTTCTATTACGCAATCGGAAACAATAATGAATTTATTTTCGCCTCTGAAATCAAAGCAATTTTAGCTTCAGGATTGATTCGTCCGAAAGTAAGCAACGAAGCGCTTTCGCATTATCTTCAACATGGTTATATAAGTACTTATCAAAGTATTTATGAAAATATTCATTCTTTACCTCCCGCTCATCAATTGATATGGAAAGATGGAAAAGTTTCTGTTTCAAGATATTACAGCTTACCAAAAAAAGACAGAGTTTTAAGCTTATCTGATGCGAAAGAAGAATTTACCTATCTTCTAAAAAATGCAGTAAAAAAACAGCTTGTAGCCGATGTGGAAGTTGGAAGTTTCTTGAGTGGTGGTTTGGACTCCTCCTCTATTGTTGCTTTAGTTGCCGAGTTTTTACCTAAACAGACAACCATTAGTTTTGGCTATGATCATGAAGCAAGCGAATTAAAATACGCTAAAGAAATAGCAGACAAATATAACACCAATCACATAGAAGTTCATGAGAAAAAAGATGACTTAGTAGCTTCTCTTTTAAGAACTTCTCCGTTTTTTGACGAACCTTTTGCCGATTATTCTTCAATCCCGCATTTTGAAATTTGCAGAAATGCGAGAAAGAATCTTACCGTAGTTCTTTCCGGAGATGTCGGTGACGAATTATTCGGAGGTTATAATTTTTATACCATTGAAAATAAATTAAGAAATCATTTCAGCTACAATAATATCATTGCTAAATTTGGTTTAAAATTATATCAGAAATTCAGACCTGTCTCTTTCATTACCCAGCAAAATATTGAAAATGACAGTATTCTTGATTTTCATAGAAACTATGTGAGAAGAGCTTTTAGTCAGGAAGAAAGAATTGCCTTAGGAGTTACTTCAAACTATGAGCAACCTTACAGCTTTACGCCAAATCCTGATTCTCTGAATGATATTATGAGACTCGATCTCGAAGATTTTGTTCCTTCGAATATGATGGTAAAATCAGACAGAATGGCGATGGCAAATTCTTTGGAAGTAAGAACACCTTTTCTTGATCTGGATTTTGCGGAATTCTGTATCCAGCTTCCTGAGCAGCTTAAAATTTCCAATGATAATGACAAGATCATTCTTCGTGAAGCAATGGGTTCTTATTGGACAGAAACCATCAGAAAACGTCACAAACAAGGATTCGGAATGAATGTAAAAACCTGGTTTGGAGAAGAAAATCTGATGAATTTATCTAATGATCTGTTAAAAAATCCTAATCAGAAAATCTTTAATTATATTGATTTTAAAGCAACTCAAAATTTACTGACTAAAGATTACAAACATTGGTGTCTTTTACAGCTTGCTCTTTGGGCTCAAAACAATGAAAAATATTTGTAACCATGAGTCTGAAGAAAAGAATAACATCACAATTCTATTATTATCAATGGCTTTTTAATACCCGAAAACTTCGTGCGGATTTTCCATCTTATCATATTTTGAGTATTAAAGATACCATCGATAATATTATTAAAAATAAACGTTCCGTAAGCCGATTCGGAGATGGAGAATTCAGACTGATGCTTCCGGAATATCAATTGGAATTTCAGGAAAACAGTGACACAATCAGAGAAAAAATGCGCGAAGTAATCGGCTCTGATCTGGAAAATCATTTGGTTTGTCTTCCTGAGCCCCTTGTTTCTGTTCGTTCTTTTGATGTCATTACCAAATATTGGTGGAAAAAATTCATCAATAATTATGGCTCAAGAATTTCTCCATTTTTAAAGAAAAACAAGACATACGGAAACTCTTTCATCACCAGATTTTATCTTGGTTATGAAGACAAATCCGAAAAAAGGAATTTGGATATTATTCAGGCTTTGAAAAAAATATGGGATAAAAAAGACATATTGATTATTGAAGGAAAATATTCCAGACTTGGTGTAGGAAATGATCTGTTTGACAATGCAGCTTCAGTTCAAAGAATTATCTGTCCCGAAAAAAATGCTTTCAGATGTTATGATAAAATTTATGAGGCAGCTAAAGAGTTTGGAAAAGATAAATTGATCCTTGCCGCTTTAGGACCTTCTGCAACGATTTTGGCGCATGACCTGGCTAAAATTAATTATTGGACAATAGACATCGGTCATATCGACATTGAATATATTTGGTTTTTAAGAAAAGCTACAGAAAAAATTGCGATTGAAGGACGACACGTAAATGAGGCGGAAACTCAGAAATCTTTCGACATTCCTGAAGAATTTTCAAAACCTTATCAACAAAGTATTATTTTAGAAATAAAAGAATGAATCTGAATATATCTGTTATAATTCCAGTTTATAATGCTTCCCAATTTCTCAGGAAATCGGTTGACTCTGTCTTGCAATTCGATGAAGTAAAGGAAATTGTATTGATTGAAGATTGCTCTACAGACAATTCATTGGAAATTTGCAAAAAATTAGCTTCAGAAAATTCCAAAGTTAAATTATTTCAACATCCGGACAAAGGAAATCATGGAGCCGGAGCAACAAGAAATCTGGGAATAGAGAAAGCTACAGGTGATTTTATTTCATTTTTAGATGCCGATGATTATTATCTTTCCAATCGATTTGATGCGGAAAAAGAAATATTTAACGACACAAAAATAGATGGTGTTTTCGGGGCAATCGGCGTTGAATATATAACTGAAAAAGGTAAACAGGAATATCAGACAAAATTTAAAGATACTCCACTCACAACAGTAAATTATCCTGCAGAAGGAGAAGAGGTTTTCAAAGGATTATTGGGTTTAACTACAAAAACTTTCGGCACTTTTTTCCATCTAAATGCTCTTACAATTAGAAAATCAGCTTTAGAAAGAACCAAACTTAGATTTAATGTTAATCTTCGTGTGCATCAGGATTCGGATTTTAATCTTAAGCTTGCTTATCACTGTCATTTGAAATCCGGGATCATTGATAAAGCTGTTGCAATAAGAGGGATTCACGATGATAACCGTATCACTAAAATAAAACCGTATTCTGCGAAATTCTATAAAAACAGTCTTTTATATAACGAATCGGTTTATGCTTGGAGCAAATCTGTTGATTTAAACAAAGACTATTCTAAAAAAATCAAGCTTGAATATTTAAGCTTTAAAATAGCCAATCAGAAAGGATTGAAAAAGTGGTTTTCATTTCTTGTAACATCGTTGCAATATCCTGAATTTGTAAAAACAAGGTATAGGTTTCATGCTTTAAATAATCCAAATGATTAATAAAAAAATCAATCAGATCAAGAGACTTATCAGTGATTCTTTGGCGTTTTTTAAATTAAAATCTTATTCACAGCCTGAGAATCAAAAAGTTCTGTTGATCAATTTTGAAAATCCGAATCTATATCACCGTTTTTTTTATTTACTGGTAAAATTCTACCAGCTTTCAGGATATAATATTCGCTATCCGATGGATTTTGCAAAATTCAGAAATCTTAGAAATAAAGACCGTTATTTAGGTTTAATCGTTCGTGAAAAAAACTTTTTAAGCATCAATAAAAAAAATCTTCCTGAAAATGTCATTGAAATAAAAGATGATATGTTCAGTCCTGATTACTTTTCGACTTATTTTGAGCATAATAATATTGATAAAAATGCTTTTCATGTTCCGATGAGTTTCCATCCATTCATGTATAATCAGGGAATTTGGGATAATAAGATTGATACAGACAGAAAAAGATTCAATTCTATTTTCTGTTATGGAAATTTTGATGCTAAAGCTTATTTAGATATAAAAAGAACCGAATTTACGGTTGAAACAAGAGTTGCTCTTTTAGATTTTTTTCAGAAAAAAGAAAATTTTGGATCTATTCATGGTAAAGAAGATATCGTCTCAGCAAATGCCTCATTCGATAAAAAATATGTTTTTGCTATAAAGGAAAATTACGCCATTAAAATGGAAGATATACGCGAACTTCTTTCATATTTCAATTTTTATTTGTGTTGTCCCGGTGTTGTAATGCCTTTGTGCCATAATGTAATTGAAGCAATGTCGGTTGGAACAATTCCTTTAATTCAGAAAGAATACGCAGAAGTGATGTATCCTAATCTCGAACATAAAGTAAACGCAATTATATTCGATGATCTGAACCATTTGAAGCAAATTCTTCAAAACGAAATATTTACCTATTCGGAACACGAAATTTCAATAATGAAAAATAATGTTTTAGAATATTATAATGAATATCTTACACCCGATTCTTTGGTAAGACATATCAATAAAAGTATTGCAGAAAAAAAAATGATCTATTTACAAGCTGAACACAGAAGCGTAAACTTCGTAAGATAAAATCTGAAATACAAAAAATTTAAAAACTCGTTTAAACACAATACAAAATGAAAATCTCCGTAATCACTCCTGTTTACAACGCCGAAAAATACGTAACACAAGCTGTAGAATCTGCTCTTCAGTTTGATGAAGTATATGAAGTCATTTTAGTTGAGGATAAATCACCAGACAATGCTTTGGAAGTTTGTCAACAATTAGCCGAAAAATATGACAGGGTAAAACTTTTCCAACACCCAGATAAAGAAAATCACGGAGCAGGACCGACAAGAAACTTAGCCTTGGAAAAAGCAACTGGAGATTTTATAGCATTTTTGGATGCTGATGATTATTTTCTTCCCAATCGTTTTGATGCAGAAAAAGAACTTTTCAAAGATCCGAAAGTGGAAGGAGTTTATGGAGCTTTAGGCGTTCATTATTATTCTGAGAAAGCGAAAGAGCAATATTATAAGCTTTTTGGCGATAATTTAACGACAGTTTACAAGAGACACGATCCTAAAGATGTTTTTCCCGGTCAGCTTAATATGAAAGGAAGTTTTGGGCTTTTCAGCATTGATTGTTTAACGATCAGGAGAGATTCGATGGTAAAGAAACTAAAACCTTTATTTAAAACGCATTTAAGGCTTCATCAGGATACGGAATTTTTGTTCAGACTTTCTTATTATCTTGATCTTTATCCTGGCATTTTAGACAAAGCCGTTGCCGTAAGAGGAGTTCATGAAAGCAACAGAATTACAGCTGTTGATTCAAAAAAAGTAAATCCTGCGAAAACCAGAGTTTTGCTTTGGAAGGAAATTCACGATTGGGCACAGAATGAAAATACAATTCCTGAAGATGTAAAGCTTCATATCAAAAGAATGCACAGAAGCTACGAAATTGCCCTTGCTCCGGCTTTAAAAAAATGGGGGATGATCACAAAATACCTTTTCACAGATTATAAAAGCATACGTTCCGGTATTTACAATATCAATTTTAGAGATTATTTATTGTAAAAAAAATCAATCTGGGAGCATCTAATTTTTTTTGCTAAAAAGATCTCTGATAATCACCTTAACTTTAAACTTATAAAAAAATAACTTCTATACTTAAAGCACAGAAGTTATTTTATTTTTTATTGAAAAGGTTACTTTATGAAAACACCAATATATTTTCCTTCGTACTCGACTACCGTAGTTTCAATATTATTTTTTTCACAGAAATCCTGATATGAAGAATTATCGCCAATATCATCACTAATAAAAACGCCTCCTTTTTTCAATCTTTTGTAAACCTCATTATAAGCCCATAATCTGCCATTATATGCCTTATCAGAATCGTAATGAAGAACATCAAAAGTCGAATTTTCTGCAAAAATTTTTGGCAGAGATTCTTTGTCAGCAAAACGGAATAATTTCCAATATTGTTTAAGATTTTCAGGAACCACATATCCTACATATTGATCGCCGTCTTGTGCAAGGTAAGGCATATCAGAACTGTACAATGTCCCTTTTCTTTTTCCTAATGACAAAAGTGCTGCTAAAGAAGACCATCCATAAGCTACTCCTGTTTCGATCACATGTGTTGCATTTGTAAACTCACATGCATAATAGATTAGTTCCAAAGCTCCTGCTCCTCCCATTTTAATTGGGCAGGCTTTTTCTTTTTGCTCAGAATTTTTTAAAATTTCAGAATAATCGTTTCTGAAAGAATCAATATTAATACCGAAAAGTTTGGAAACCGCTTCTTTTTGAGAAACCGCTTTAGAAGCCGCCCAAGAATTCGTTTTTTCCTTTCCTTTAAAGGCATTTCCCCTGTTTACAGTATTCTTGACAATTTTCCTTCCTAACTCGGGATAAAGATCTGGTCTTTTAAGATAAGCTATAAATGTTTTGAGAACTCTTGAAATTTCGCTCACTGTGTTAAATTTAGGACACAAAAATAAAGATTTTTCTGTTATCTTTAGGATATAATTATCTTTGTAAAAATTTATTAACACAAAAAGGATGAAATTTTCTGTTTTAATTGCCAACTACAATAATGGAAAATTCTTTAAGGAATGCTATAACTCGATTCTTGCACAGGATTACAAAAATTGGGAAGCCGTAATTTTAGATGATGCTTCCACGGATGATTCTGTAGAAGTCATCAAAAAAATAATTGGAGAAGATGCACGTTTCAGGTTTTTTGAAAACTCTGAAAATAGCGGAGTCGGCATTACAAAGAGCAAACTTATCGAACTTGCAGACGGAGATATCTGTGGTTTTGTAGATCCTGATGACGCCATTACGCCCAATGCTCTTTCTTCCAGTATTAAAGTTTTTGAGAAGAAAAAAGATGTAATTCTTACGTACACTAAATTTGCAAAGTGCGATGAAAACCTTAAGCCTGTCGAAGTTCCTAAAATTGCTCAACAGGTTATTAATAACAATTTATATTTTTTTAATTGTCCTGTAAATATTGTTCATTTTGTATCTTTCAGAAAAGAAGTTTACAATAAGACAGAGAAAATGAATACAGTAATGAAAATTGCTGAGGATCAGGATCTATATCTGAAAATGTATGAAAAAGGAAAAGTCCAGTTTATTAATGAAACAAATTATTTGTACAGACTTCATTCAGGAGGAATCTCTCAGAATGATAACAGACCAAAGTCCCGCGAATATTTTGCAAAAGTAATTTTCAATGCAATGCAACGCCGGAAATTAAAATTAATAAATGGAAAACCAATCCCAAAGGAATACACCACTTCAAAGGATATTTACGAACTGTTGGAGTATCAAAACAAAATTTCTTTCCGTATCAAGAAAAAATTAATTATTATTTTACAAAAACTTTTCAGTTAATGTCAGATAACAAAAAAATAAAAGTCCTTTTCAGACATCGTTCTATGGAAATGGGAGGTGTAGAAAAGGTAGTTTTAAGCATGCTTAATCACCTCAGCAGAGAAAAGTTTGATTTTACGATTTGTTTAAATATAAATCAGGGAGAGCTTAGAAACGAATTTCCAAAACATATCAGGAAAGTTTTTCTTACTGAAGGCAAGGAAGATTTTTCTAAAAATCCTCTTATCCAAAAACTCCAGTTGGCAAAAAGGAAATTAAAACTCAATAAAGCTGAAAAAGACCCAAGAATTGCAGACAAACTGTTGAATGAAAAATATGATGTAGAAATTGCAACAACCTATTCAATTTATAAGTCTGTATTAAATTCAACCAACAAAAATTCAAAAAAAATTGCATGGCTCCACTCCGATCTTACCCTTCCCGGGTTTGATGCTTATCGTGAAGAGATCTTTAATAATATGAAACAGTTTGATTATATTATTTATGGATCTCAGCAATGTAAAGATGCTTTGGACGAAAAGTTTCCGAATGAAAAATTTCCTCCCGGAAAAGTTGTTTTAAATGCAATTCCGATCGAAGAATTAAAAGTTAAAGCAAAAGCGTTCACTCTTGAATCCGGCGATATCCCGACTTTTATTTCAGTAGGACGATTACATTTCAGAAAAGGCTACAGAACGCTTCTGGAAACCCATAAAAAGCTGTTGGATGATGGATTTATTCACCATATTGATATCATTGGTGATGGTGAAGATTATGAAATTCTTAGCAAAAGAATCGAAGAATTGGGAGTTCAGAATTCGTTCAAACTTTTAGGGACACAAATGAATCCTTATCCTTATGTAAAAAATGCGGATTTTTATATTATGCCGTCAGAAAGTGAAGGATGGCCGTTAATTATTGCAGAAACCCTGATTCTTCAAAAACCGATTTTAGCAACAAACGTCGGCGGAATCCCTGAAATGATCGACCATAATATTACAGGCTATCTTACAGAATATTCTGAAGAAGGTTTGTACAACGGTATAAAAGAATTTTTAACCAATAAAAATATCGTTGAAAATATTCAGGAGAATTTAAAAAATATTGAAGACCGTTTCGACAACAAAAAAATCTTTGACGCTGTCGAAGAAATTATTGAAACTGTTCTAAAAAAATAAACTCCCTTATCAATTGCTTTTTCATAAATTTGATATAAAAATGTAACAGCACACAAATATTCATCGATGAATCCCTTTATAGAAAATTTATACCAATCGTTTTTACAACACAAAACAAACGACTGCCTCCAAATTGAAGATAAAAATTTTTCTTACGAAGACGTTTTAAATAGATCAAACCAGATAAGACATCAGCTTCAAAATGTAAATTCACAGAATATAGGGATTTACCTTACAGATGATGTTTATATGTATGCATCAATTTTAGCGGTTTGGTTTGAAGGAAGAACGTATGTTCCCATTCATCCTGATTTTCCTTTAACTAAAAATTTAAGTGTAATTCAACAAGCGGATATCGATACGATTTTAAGTTCAGTTGAAACAAAAGATAATTTTGACATTCATATTATTGATACTCAAAAAACATTTGAAACTGAGGTACTTCCTCCGAAAGATTCGACTTTAACAAATAATGCCTATATTCTTTTCACATCCGGAAGTACAGGAAATCCAAAAGGTGTCCCTATTCAGTTTTCAAACTTATATTATTTTTCGGAATCTTTCCATTCAACTTTTGGAAAACTCACATCTGAAGATAACGTCTTACAGATGTTTGAATTGACTTTCGATCTTTCTGTAATGAGTTATTTAATTCCTTTTTTAAATGGAGCGAAAGTTATTGGTCTTCATAAAAAAGAAACAAAATTCTTACAGATATTAGATTTATTGGAAGCAAACGAAATTACAGTTGCTCTCATGGTTCCAAGTATTTTGAATTTAATTATTCCATATCTTGACCCTTCTATTCAAAACGAAAGTTTACGTTTAAACCTTTTCTGTGGTGAAGCCTTGTTGGTAAAACAAATCGAAGGCTGGAAAAATTTCATTCCAAATGCCTCAATTCATAATGTTTACGGACCTACAGAAAACACCATTTTCTGTACCAATTATAAAGTTGAAACTCCTATAAAAGAAAAAAAAGGCATTATAAGTATTGGAAAATCAATGGAAAATAGCAATATGAGTTTCATTGATGAAAATGCCAACGAAGGCGAACTTTTATTATCCGGAAAGTTTTTAACCCAGTTTTACTGGAAAAATGAAGAAAAAACCAACGAAGCATTTATTCAAAAAGACGGAAAAACATACTACAAAACCGGGGATTGGTGCTTAAAAGATGAAGACGGAGATTATTTTTATGTCAATAGAATAGATTTTCAGGCTAAAATCAATGGTTTCCGTGTAGAATTAGCGGAGATAGAATATTTTGCAAATCAAAAATTAGAAAATGCAATCAGTGTTGCTGTTATTCACAAAGACCAAAATGATAATGATAATCTGATTCTTTTTATTAATGATATGAATTCTAATGACGAAGAAATTAATGATCATTTAAAAAATAATTTACCTGATTATTGCATTCCTTCAAAAATCATCAAAGTAAAAAATTTTCCAACCAACACTTCCGGAAAAATAGACAGAAACGAATTAAAAAAATCTCTTGTATGATTATAAGAAAAGCAACCCGAGAAGATATTTATTTTATTATCAAAGGTATTTTTGCCATTGAAAACACAGGAGAAACCAATACATTCAGCAATATGTTTGAAACTGATAATCAGACAACATATAATTATCTGGAACAGTTTTTTTTGGATGAAGAAAATTTCGACACTGAATTTTCACTAAACAGCTATACAATCGCAGAAGTTGATGGAGAACATGCAGGAATGTGTGCCCTTATTTTCACAGATTCAAATTATTATCAAAATAAAGGAGAATTATTCCCAATTCATTTAAAAAGTGAACATTTGAATTCGTTTATTGAAAACGCAAAGCTTTTACCGAGCATCCGAAATCATCAGGAAAATAAAAAATTTCTTGAATATCTTTTTGTGGATGATAAATTCAGAGGAAAAGGTGTTGCTGATGAGTTGATCAATCATTTGGCGACTGAAGCACAGCAGACAAACAGAGAACTTTATCTAGATGTTTTGGAAAGCAGCCCTTTCTTGTTTAAATTCTATGCTAAGTTTGATTTTAAACCTACAGAAACATTCAGCATAGACAATCCTGAAAACAAGATTTATCCTTGTATTCAGAAAACTTTATTGTGTAAAAATTTAGGAAATTAATCGAATTTTTCGGTTCCGATAGCTTCTACAAGATCATTAATTGTATTTACGCTTCTGAAACCTCTAGGATTTAACTTTACATTAAACTGATTTTCAACCAGCTGCATTACCAAAACAGCAGATAACGAACCGTAACTTTCCAATTCTTTGAAGTTGGTTTCAGATGTAATGTTGGTCGTTTCGTTTAATTCTTGTTTCAGCAGGTCACAAAATTGCTCGATCTTCATTGTGTTTATAATTATGTTAATATATTAGAACGAGCAAATTTATAAAATAATTTCTATTTTTGCTTTACTATGATGATTTATAAAATTTTAAATAAAATCTCCACCACCATTCAGGATATTCAACATTCCATTTACCTGAAAGTGTGCATTAATAATGGTTTGAAGCTAGGAAAAAATGCAGTGGTGAGAAATAATGTTTCCTTTGGTTCCGAACCTTTTTTAGTAGAAATCGGGGATGAAACCCGAATTGCTTCCGGAGTAACTTTTGTAACTCATTCAGGAGCTACCATCAATATCAGAAAGCTTGAAGGATACGAAAATGTAAGAAACTTCGGAAAAATAAAGGTTGGGAAAAACTGCGCTATCGGAAGTAATTCTGTGATCTTGCAGGATGTAGAAATTGGAGATAACTGTGTGTTGGGAGCCAACTCCGTATTATCTGAATCGATGCCGGAACATACTGTTTATGCCGGAAATCCTGCAAAATATGTCTGCGAAATTGAAGATTATGCTGATGTCTTGAAAAAAACAACAGTAGACTACCCAATTGACCTTGAAAAAGACAGAAAAAAATTAAATCAGTGGTTGATCCAGAATTTACCTGAAAAATTCAAAACTGCAAGATAGTGCCAAAAAAGAAAATTCTTATCCGTATTGGTTCGCTTCGTCATGGTGGCGCAGAAAAAGTTTTGGTCACTTTTTTAAAGAATCTTCCGAAAGATAAATACGAAATTGATTTATTATTAAACCTTTATTCCGGAAAATATTTATCCGAAGTTCCCGATTGGATTAATATTCTACATCTGCATAAAGGAGAAATGATCACAACCAATCGCCCTCATGAAATTCCAAGAAAAGCGGCAAGAGTAATTCATGAAAAAATATTAAAAAAATTTCCGAATCTTCTTTATAAGAGAAAATTAAAAAATAAAAAATATGACATCGAATTCGCCGCCATTCATGGAATGCGTGATGAAATTCTAGGTTCACCGTTACAATCTTCAAAAAAAATCGTCTGGATTCACAATGATCTTTCACAAGTAAAAGGTTATACCAATGATGAGATCCGTAAGTTTTTCGGTTTTGATAAAATCATGGTAATTTCTGAAAAAATTGAACAGCTTTTCTTTAGTTTGGCAAAAGATGAAGCTGAAAAGCAGAAAATTGTAAAAATTTATAATCCTTTAGACACGGAAGAATTTATTTCAAAAGCTGATCAGCCTGTTTTAAATTATAAATTTGATGAAAATGTTCCCACATTTATTTCTGTTGGGACGGTTTTTCCACAAAAAGGTTTTGACAGATTATTAAAAGTGCACAAAAAGCTTTTGGATGAAGGTTTTCAACATAAAGTTTTAATCGTTGGTGACGGATACGATTTTGAAAATATTAAAAAATTAAAGTCTGATCTTGGCATTGATGAAACGGCAACAATGTTGGGTTTTACAGATAATCCTTATCCTTATTTCAAAAAGGCAGATTTTTATATTTTAAGTTCGAGATATGAAGGTTTTCCGACTGTCTTGTTTGAAGCGATTACGTTAAAAAAGAAAATTATTTCCACAGAAGTTTCCGGTTCAGCTGAAATGTTAAACAATGGTGAATTAGGTTTAATTGTGGAAAATTCTGAAGAAGGAATTTATAACGGAATGAAAAAAGCCTTAACTCAGCCTGAAAGTTTTGAAACATATTCCGAAAAACTGAAAGATTACGAAATGCCTTTTAATCTTGAAAATTCAGTAAATAAAATCAGTTCTATTTTAGACGAATTGTAATTAAATTAATCATTCTAAAAACGTAGATTTTCTACATTGTTTATGGCAGATCAACACTCTATTCTTCAAAAAGATTTTTACCGGGAAAGTGGAAAATGGCTTTCCACATTTCAAATTTGGGCAAAATGTATCAATCCGAATCTTCATTTTATTTACATTTTAAGAAAAGCTCAGAAATACAGAAAAACTCCGGTTCTAAATATTATCTGGAAGTTTATTCTGAGACATTATCAGATCAAATACGGCTTTCAAATATATCCTGAAACAGAAATTGGAGAAGGTTTTTATCTGGGACATTGGGGAAGTTTGGTCATCAATCCGAAAGTAAAAATCGGGAAAAACTGCAATATTGCTCAAGGAGTGACACTTGGGCAGCAAAATCGCGGAAAAAACGAAGGATTCCCAATCATCAGCGATGAAGTATGGATTGGAACGAATGCCGTGATCGTCGGAGGAATTACCATCGGAAGCAACGTTCTTATTGCTCCGAATGCTTATGTGAATTTTGATGTTCCCGCAAATTCCGTAGTAATGGGAAATCCCGGAAAAATTTATTCTACTGAAAATGCAACGGAAGGATATATTAATAATAAAATTTAAATCCCTATTTGTCATTATTAATTAAAAATATTTTATAATTTTCGTTTTTACATTAAAAAAATAAATACAAAATACTTATTTTCAATTAAATAAGGCGATTATTTTTCTCAATCTATTGTGAAATTTATTTTTTTATTTCATATTTGCAAAACATACTATCACGAATATGAGATAAAATATTTCCTTATTCTTGATAAAGAAAAAACAAACACAAATTTTTAACAACAAACACAACCATGAAAAAAAATCTTTCCTGCATTTTGCAATTTTCCAGATTGCATACATCGGCACAAATATTTTCTTTTTCAGAAAATAATTCAACAGAAATTAACTAGAAGACATTCGTTTTTGTCTATACATTGATTGTTTGCTTATGTGAATAATGATATTTACTGGCATAACTATTTAATTCCGCTTTCTTTTTCAAATAAAAACACGTTTAAATTATACAAGTATGAGAAAAAAATCGATTTCAAAGATTTTTACGGCGGCACTTTGTGTCGTTTCTGTTCATGCTGCTTCCAAGACACTCGTCATCCACGACTATGGAAAAGCAGTAATGAACAAAGGTACGGAGACAATTTTACCTCCGTACAGCTATGACCTTGATCCAGGTTTTGTAATCCAACAAACTGTAAATCAAAAAGGATTGGTTATTATTGATGGTAAATTAAAAAAACCTTTCACATCAGATGATGTAAAACTTACTATCAAATACAAAGACGCTCAAGGAAACTGGGTTGTTGGCTGGACTAAGCTTTTGTATTCTTATAATCAATACAATGAAAATCTCACTGCAATGCTTGAGTTACCTGCTTCAGCATTAAGTTCTTACAATGTTAAAATTGAATTAAGTTCTACTTCTAATCTCAACAATTTTAGCAGTATTACCTGGGACAAATCTATAAGTCATTACAAGGCTTCGGATTATGCAAACAGTTTCTGTGACTTGGACGAGAATGAATACACAATGCTTTTAACACCTAGAAAAGAAGGAACATTAACTACTGATGCGACTGGTAAAGTTACAGGAGTTAAAGACAGAGTAACTTCAGCTCACTATTGGAACAAGCTTGGAAACATCATTATGGATAATAAAAAAAATGATGTTGTATTTTCTCCTACTATTCCAGCTGCATTAAATAATGATACAAATGGCATAAAATCTATTAAAATGGATAATCAGGGAGGTACCAATATTACTCTAGGGTCTACTCCACAATTTATCTATAATAGTCAAGCAGGACATCCTACACCTTATTTATATAGCTATGATGACCCTGTATATATTTTTGCGGGTAAATTCTCTACAAATGGTTTCATGATAGATTTTAGTCAATGGGAAGGTGATGCAGATGGTGTTGGCTATCATAATTTCAAAAACCCAAATCAATTACAAAGTAGATATTTTAATCTTTTTAATACGATTACTGAAAAACTAGCAGATGTTATTAATGATCAGGAACCCGTCGTAATGGTATCGAGTGCCGCTACAGGATTTAGAATATATAAAAGTGACGGAACTTATAGATCTTTAACTGGTTACAGTAATTATCCAGCTATGCTTTTTGGTTATGGTAACGATCAGGGAGGAGCTAGAAGAGGTCCAGGTTCAGAACATTTAACTATTTCAAATACACCGGAAATGACACTTTATGGTGTAGGAACCTTAAGAAATAGTGTGAAAGCTCAGAATTATCAGACAATAAGAACATTATCTGATATTGAAAAAGAAATATCGAAGTTTATAAAATATACAGGAATTTTTCAAAGTTCAACGGCATACGACGATAATACCGAGTATAAAACAAACTGTTATACTTTAAATTCGGGTGCATCTTCAGACTACAAAGTTGTAGACTGGACATTAGCACCAAACAGCTATATTTTTACAGGAAAAACAAAGAATAAAAATGGTCAGGAAGTAGACGTAGACGGTCTTTATATCCCCGTAAAAAAAGCTTATGAGATGTGGGAAAAGGGAGGTGAATTGATGAAAAACGACCAAGGTAATTATACCAAGATACCTACCGGAACAGAAAAAGCGGGATTATATTGGGAGGATGAAGTTGGCTTAATAAAATCCGTTTCATTAGAAGGAAGCCAAGATAATGCAAAGATTAAAGTACTTATTAATAAAATTAAAAAAGGAAATGCTGTAGTATCTTATAGGGTAAATGATATAGTTTATTGGACTTGGCATATTTGGGTAACAGATGACCCGACAAATGGCAGTACCTATCACCAAGGTTTTGAACAGGATAAAAACGGAACTGTCGTTTCAGACTGGAAATGGATGGATAGAAACTTAGGAGCTACAACTAACAAGTTTACAGGAAGCAACTTTCACAAGTCTGGAGGATTACAATACCAATGGGGTAGAAAAGATCCTTTTCCTTCGAATTATAAAGATTTTACAGTTTACAATATTAGAGGAGAAGTTGGAAACCTTACAGGATCAATTCCAACAAAATATAGAGGAAATCTGTACTCTGCAGCTAATAATACTGGTTTCGATTCTCCAAACGGAAATATCAGATACTCTATTAATAACCCTGTTAATTATATTATTCCACCGATTTATCTTTATAAACTAGGTGAAACACCTGTAAATAACGGTGAGAATTACTTACAAGAAATAACAACACCCGATGGCGCAAGCTGGGATAGAAAAGAAAATACCACATGGTTTTCAAAAAATAGCTACAAAAACTTAAGTACAACTTCTCATCTTGATAATATTACTTGGGATTTATGGGGGGATACACGAAATGGAAAATGGAGTAATGTTAATACACAAGACCCCTTAGTTTCTAAAGAAAGTAAAAGATATGCGATGAAATCTCCTTATGATCCATGTCCTTGTCAATGGAGGGTACCTTCTGCATATTCATCTGTATCGGCAGAAGCTAATACAAGTCCTTGGGGTAAATTAGGAACAAATACCTCAACGATTTTCCAAAATCTTACAGCCAGTTCTGATTATCCAAATATCAAAATATATCCCGGTTATGGATTTGAATTCTCAAATCAGTCAGAGAGAAATTTTGGAATGATTCCTATTAACGGTAATTATGAATATTATCCTCAACCGATGTCTGTATCTCATGATGCTACTGCAATAAATAATTTAAGAGATGCAAATAAACTGTATAAAACACCTACTATTGGTTTTCAGGATCAGCACAGCGATGGAGGGCTACATACATCCACATTCTTTTCTTCAATAGATTTGAGTAACCCAACAACTACTCCAGTTACAGGAACCAGAGGTTTATTGCTTATTTCAGATGCTGCTAATGTACCTAATCATTCAAGTGTAGGTTTCCAAAGGATTGCAAGTAATCTTTATAAGGAACTGAACACTTACGAATCAAGAGGAGTACGTTGTATAAAAGATCCTAATAATTCTTTTATGCCTGTAGAATTTGAAACCGAATATGTTTCATCTCCTTCAGCTATGTATACAACAGAAACCCTTAAAACCTGGAGTAAAGAGCCAAACAGTTATATTGAATATACCAATTCAGCCTTTACTACTGCTAATCCGGCAGACAAAGATAGAATAATTGATATTCCATTGAGAAAAGCATATGCAATGTATAAGTTGTATCTTTCAGAAACGAATGATATGCCTTTAGGAGATAAAAAATCTACATCTGTTGTTTGGACTACAAATAAAGATTTAATTTCAAGCATTCAGCTTATTGATGGGAACGGACCAATAGAAAATGCAAAAATAAGAATAACCCTTAATGATTCTAAATATGGCAATGCAGTTATCGCTTTTCATTTAGGAAATTCCACAGGTAATCAATGGGTAAATGGAAATAATGTAGATCCAATTATTTGGAGCTGGCATATTTGGGCTCCGAAATCTGTCATACAGGCAGCGACAGAATATACAACAGAAAAAGCTGCGAATGGCGGAACCATTCAGGATGATAGCGGGCAATTTGTAAATCCTGTGAAAAGCTATTATGGAGTTCCTTTAACTACAACTTTAATGGATAGAGATTTGGGAGCAATGGGAACATTCCTAAATCAGCACCTTGAAGCAGCAGGTAATTTTGGTACATTTTATTATAATGCAAGCAGTCCAAGTTATTCCGGAAATGCGCTCATTGAAACAATTAAGGATAGTGGAGGTATGCACTTTCAATGGGGAAGAAAAGATCCTTTACCTGTATTTTATTATGCAGGAGGATTTTATGAGCATTCTGCACAAGGCAACGGAACAACCCGAGATCTGTTTAGAAAATATACAATATATAGACAGACAAGCGAAAACAATGGTATTGAATATTCTACAGCAATAGATGAAAATAATTATCTTACCAATCAATCAAAAGAATACCTTACCTATTCTGGTGGAATATCTGCAAGTGATTCTCAATATGATAAACTTAAAAAAGTCCTAAAATATTCGGTAAACAATCCGTCGGTATTCATGTATCAAAACAACTCAACAAGTAAAGACTGGATATCAGATCAAAATGGGCTAGCTACAGAAAGATGGGGACACGCAACCGAAAAATCACCTTATGATCCTTGCCCTGAAGGTTGGAGAATTCCAGACGTGCAAGGTGCTACAGTTGCAGGCGGTAATATTTTTGATGGCTATTTATCTTATGCAAAAGGTAATAATCCTTGGTTCTATAATGCCCTATTTGAGGAAACTAAAACTGTAAACGGAATTACAAAGCTCTATAAATATTATGGTTTAGATCCTGCTTATAATTCCTCTCTTTATCCCGTGCGTAACGAAAGTTACAATATCAATAGAATTAACTATTTGGGAGGTTATGTAAGATCCACAGGATCAGGAAGAGCAAATGTTAGATATGGATTTATTTTCAACAATTCAGCTTATAACATTGGTAATTTCCCTAATAATGGTATAAGAGGATTAAATAATGGAAATAAACTATTATTTAAAGATACAATGGGTGTTAATGAAAACTTTACAATATCTGGGATATGGACATCTGCTTCAAACGGAGATTCAGCATTGGGTATGTACTTTTTCACTGAAGTGAATAGTGCAGTTAATCCAACAGATTTATTCTATTTTAGTCCAAATTATACATTCCGACCTCAAGCCGCAATGTCATGTCGCTGCGCAAAAATCAACTATGATGCAAATGGTAAAGAAATCACCAGATATGAACCATTTGTAATTGCTGTACCTAAAAATGTGACGGGAAAAGCAGTAAATACTTTTGCTAAAAAACAAATTGAAGAAATTCAGAAAGACAAAACATTAGTTTTTTATCCTAACCCTGTAAAAAATATGCTTTATATTAATTCAGATGATAAAGAATATTTTTATCAGATTTATAATGTATCAGGTCAGTTAGTAAGAGAAGGAAAATTTGAAAACAAAAAAACAGATCTTTCTTCTTTAATACAAGGTATATATCTAATTAGAATTAATAATTCCGAAACCGTAGTAAAAATTATTAAAGAATAAAATTTGAAACAATAATGGGAATAATATCCTTAAAAATGGTTATTCCCATTAATTTTATTTCTTAAGAATGATAAATTATCATAACGATTTATAAAATTTCAAAAAGCTATTTGATAATCAAATAGCTTTTTTAGATAGTAATTCTGAATACAAATTTATATTCTGACTTGCTTAATCCCTATATTTTCAAATTTAATATTAAAATTTTGTTAAAAACATTTACTTTTATAATCAAAAATTATATTTTTGCATTGTTATTGATTTAATCTATTAAATTTGAAAATAATTTAAACGAAATAAATAATTATAAATCTTTAAAATTTTAAATTATGTCTCAATCGTACGAAGTTATTTTCGAAAACAACAGAAAATGGGTAGAGTCTAAAATCGCAGACAATCCTGATTTCTTTCATGACTTAGCAAAAACTCAACATCCTGATTATTTGTATATCGGATGTTCAGACAGTAGAGCTACAGCGGAAGAATTGATGGGTGCAAAACCGGGCGAAGTTTTTGTTCACAGAAATATTGCCAATGTGGTGAATACTTTGGATATGAGCTCTACAGCTGTTATTCAGTACGCAGTAGAACATCTGAAAGTAAAACACATCATTGTTTGCGGACACTATAACTGCGGTGGTGTAAAAGCAGCGATGACACCTCAGGATTTAGGATTATTAAATCCATGGCTGAGAAATATTCGCGATGTTTACAGATTACACCAAGCTGAATTGGATTCTATTGATGATGAAGGAAAACGTTATGACAGGCTTGTTGAATTAAATGTTCAGGAGCAATGCATCAACGTTATAAAAATGGCTTGTGTACAGGAAAGGTATATTTTAGAAGAATATCCTGTTGTTCACGGGTGGGTTTTTGACCTTAGAACAGGTAAAATCATTGATCTTGAAATTGATTTCGAAAAAATTCTGAAAGACATTCAAAAGATCTACAACCTTACAAGTTCAGACTGGGTTATGAGCCGAAAGAAATAATTCTTTCTAAAAAAGAGTGAAATGAAACTTTGGAGTATTATTACATTACTGTTCTTTCTTAACTTCACAGCTTTACCAAGTATTGCTGCGGTTTTTGGTTGGGATCTTACAAGAACGAATGTGATAGTGAATGAAGAAGAGCCACATTCTCACGCAACAACATTTACTGTTTACGAAAAAACACTTCCAAAAACTTTAGACGTATTCGATTACCTGAAGTTTTTTGAACCTTCTGTAGAAGACAAATCTTTTATACTGATAGACGATTCCTTTCATCTGTCACCTTTACTTACCATATTTTCTCCGCCTCCGGAAGCTTAATTTTTATAGTTAGATTTTTTGATACTTATTCTATATCGTTTTGATATTGAATACACATGCGCTTTAAAAATTAAATTTCCAATCTTTTTTTTAATTGATTTATTTACAGAAAAATAAGTCGGTTACTTCACAGCTTAACATCATGAAAAAAACATCATTAATAGGAGGAATAAAGGAGAATTTCCCTTCAGGACTCGTTGTATTCTTAGTTGCACTTCCTTTATGTTTAGGAATTGCTTTGGCTTCGGGAGCACCACCATTGTCGGGCGTTATCGCAGGAATTGTGGGTGGTTTAGTCGTAGGAACACTTAGTAATTCAAATATATCGGTTTCCGGACCGGCTGCAGGTTTAACGGCAATTGTTTTAACGGCAATTACAGATCTTGGCGCATTCGAACTTTTTCTTTGTGCAGGAATTATTGCAGGGTTAATTCAATTGATTTTAGGCTTTGTAAGAGCCGGAAGCATTTCGAATTATTTCCCGAATAACGTCATTGAAGGAATGCTTGCTGCAATCGGGATCATTATTATTTTAAAACAAATTCCTCACGCTTTGGGATTTGATAAAGATTATGAAGGTCATGAATCGATTTTTGACAATGGATTAAACTTCGGATACTTCACGGAATTATTCGGGGCGGTTCAACCGGGTGCAATTATCATCACATTGGTTTCTGTTGGCATCTTAATTACCTGGGATAAAGTTCACACTTTAAAAAGAATAAAAATGCTTCCGGGAGCTTTAGTTGCCGTAGTTACAGGAATTGTTTTAAATCAGATTTTTAAAATGACAGGTAGCTCATTGGCAATTCAGCCTCAACATTTGGTTTCTTTGCCGGTTCCGCAGTCTCTTGATGATTTCAAAAACTTGGTGACATTACCGGACTTTACAGGATTCACAAATCCAAAAGTATGGATTGTCGGAGCAACGATTGCTATTGTAGCTTCTATTGAGACGTTACTTTGTATTGAAGCATCAGACAGACTGGATGTTCAGAGAAGAATTACGGATACGAATCTTGAATTAAAAGCTCAGGGAATTGGAAATCTTATCAGCTCATTCATCGGCGGACTTCCAATGACTTCTGTTGTTGTGAGAAGTTCTGCCAATGCAAATGCAGGAGCTACTTCAAAATCTTCAACCATTATTCATGGGATTTTATTATTAATTTGTGTATTGTCGATTCCTGTTGTTTTAAATTTAATTCCGTTGGCAACTTTGGCGGCAGTATTAATTTTAGTCGGCTACAAATTGGCAAAACCAGCGACATTTAAGCATTTCTGGCATTTGGGAAAATTTCAGTTTATTCCGTTCGTGGCAACAGTGGTTGCTGTTGTTGCGACAGACCTATTAAAAGGTGTAGGAATCGGTCTTGCAATCTCCATTTTCTATATTCTTCAGGGAAATATGAAGAGAGCTTATTATTTAAGCAAAGAAAAACTGGACGATGCAGACGGAATTACTATTAAGCTTGCTGAGGAAGTTTCATTTTTAAATAAAGCAGCCATCAAAAAAACATTAAAAAACATTAAAGCAAATTCTACTGTAACGATCGATGCAAGAGGAACTTCCTATATTGCAACCGATGTTTTGGAAATGATTCAGGATTTTGCCAATATTCGGGCAAAAGAAGAAGATATCACGGTAGAACTTTTAGGCTTTAAAACCTCATACAGAGACTATGAAAGAGACGAAGATTCTCACATTCTGGTCACACACAGAAGAGCAATGTAAGCTCATCACAATAAATTTTTTAACTTTAAAAGAAAATAAATCATCAATATGAAAGCACACACATCAGAAACTCAATCTACGATTACTCCTGAAAAAGCATTAAACTTTTTGAAAGAAGGAAACCAAAGATTTGTAAATAACTTAAAGGCAAACAGAGACCTTTTGGAGCAGGTAAATGCTACCCGTGAAGGACAATGGCCTTTTGCGGTAGTTTTAAGCTGTATCGACAGCCGTACTTCTGCTGAACTTATCTTTGATCAGGGATTGGGAGATGTTTTCAGCATCAGAATTGCAGGTAATTTTGTAAATCAGGATATTTTAGGTTCAATGGAATTTGGCTGCAACGTTGCAGGTTCAAAACTTGTTGTAGTTTTAGGGCACACAAAATGCGGAGCTCTGAAAGGAGGATTGGACGCAGCTAAGATCGAAGGATTGGGAATGGATAATCTTAATCATCTGATCAATCATTTCGATCCGATTATTAATGAAATCATTGAAGAAGGTGAAGATCGTTCTTCTGCCAATGCAGCGCTTCTTGAAAGACTGAATCAACATAATGTAAAAAATGCGATTGAAGATATCCGTAAGCAAAGTTCTACTTTAAAAAGACTCGAAGAAGAAGGCAAAATCAAAATAGTAGGAGCAAATTATGACGTTGAAACAGGCGTTGTAACTTGGTTGTAACTTGTTTTTGCAAATAAGCTATTTAAAATAAAATATGTTATAGTTAGATAGATTGGAAATTAATTTTTAAAAGTACATCAAACAAAGACCATCGATTTTTCGGTGGTTTTTTGTTTTGATTTATTTATGAAAACATTTGCGAAATTTATGTTTTAAAAAGTTGATAAAATCTTACTTTTGATCTTTAATAATTCTATTTCTTATGAAAATACAATTCAATATATTTCTGATCGGTCTTTTATTATTTTGCAGTGGATCTTTGATGGCTCAGAAAAATGTAAGTGATACTTTAGCTTACATCAAAAAATTTGAGACCAACAAAGAAAAATATATCGGAAGGAAGTTTTCACTGCTTTTAAAAGATATGACTCAACTGCAACCGAAAAAATCGAAATCCGACATCAAAGATGATCCTAATAATCCTTTACCAAGTACATTGTTTACGTTTTCGGATAAAGATATCAATTCGGGAAATGAAGTAACTTTAGTCGTTAAATGGAAAACAGATAGCACACCAACAACTCCAATCGAGTTCTCAGAACAGGAGCACAACTATCGTTTTACGGTAAGCGAGAGAAACTTTTTTGAGAAGAAAATCATAAAAGATATAGTTGTTTATAAACAGTAAAACCTCCTGAAATGGAGGTTTTTATTTTTGAAGCTTATTTATAAATTTATTTTCCATTAAAAGCAGACATTGTATTATTAATTCCTGCAAAAACAAATGATAAACATGCTTTAGAAAATTTTTCGATTCTTTCAGAAAGGGTTTTGTTTTCTTCCTCATTCCACGTTCCCAAAACATAATCTACTTGTCTTCCTTCAGAAAAATCTGCCGAAATTCCGAAACGTAAACGTGCATAATTTTGTGTCTGCAGAACTTCATTAATATTCTTTAAACCATTGTGTCCTGCATCAGAACCTTTTCCTTTCATTCTCAATGTTCCGTAAGGCAAGGCTAAATCATCTGTCACAATCAGAACATTCTCTAAAGGAATATTTTCTTTCTGCATCCAGTATCTTACAGCGTTCCCTGATAAATTCATATAAGTATCTGGTTTTAGAACCAATACCCTTCTTCCTTTATATTTTCCATCTGCCATCCAGCCGAAATTGGTTGTATTGAAAGATACTCCCATTGTTTCAGCTAATTTATCCGCAACTTTAAATCCTATATTGTGACGTGTATTTTCGTACTCTGCGCCTTTATTTCCAAGACCCACTATTAAATATTTCATCGAGAAATTTTTTGCAAAATTAAGTCATTAAAAATAAAAAACTCAACCTTCGGAAAGATTGAGTTTAAATATTGTTAAAATTATTTCTTACAATGGTTTGTAGATATAGTTTACACCGTATCCTTTCTGCATGTACGTCTGAGGATCATAGTTGTAATTTGTAGAGAAGAAAACAGGAACAGGAACAGGTGGTACAAGATCTGTAACAGTGTATCTTGTCGGACTATTTGGAGATAGAATCCAGCTTTCTACATCATTCACTTCCGTTCTTAAAAGTCTTGAAACCTTATAGGCAAAAGGCAATAAAGTAAACGGATTGATTTTAGCATCATAACTTGAATATTCATAACCGTATTTTGTTACAGCTGCTCCAAATGTACCTCCAGTACCTATAGGACCATAATTCCTTGTAACTTTAGATACATTATCACCTACATATTGATATGCTGTTTCAGAATATTTAGTATAGCTGAAAGGTGCTGTCGAAACATCTTCTCCGGTTGTCATTGTAATAGATGCCAGTTTAGCCGTTGAAGAACTATATTTCAGTTTATAAAGAGTCTTTGTTTTTCTCAACAAAGCATAAGGTCCAACTGTTGCTGGTGGAGTAGGTGTCCCACGTTTAAAAACAGAACGATTCTCTGAAATAACATCTACATTACCAAAATTATCATAAGTAAATTGCTGAGTATAGGTAACGCTATCCTGATCAAAAACACCATTATTATCTTCATCCAAGTGCCCTTTAAAATCAATTCTGCTGATTTTATCGCCACTCCATGCTACATCAGTGTTAGATTTGTATTTATATTTCACCCCTGGAGTAACTACCCTATTCATCTGCAACCCATTATAATAATATGTTGCCAAAGTATCTGAATTGGTAATTTCTCTATATAAAGCTCTGGGACCATTAAGCCCTGTATTGTCGTTGATATCCACTAGAGGATTTCCATCTTCGTCAGCCAAATCTTTACAAGAATGGATTGTAGAAATACCTACTAAAAGCAAAATAAAATAAAAAAGTCGTTTCATTCCAAAAGGGGATTATTTATTTTTTCACAAATATAATTTTTTTTTGAATAAAAAACATGTTTTTATTCATATTATAACAAAACTATTAAAAGATAATTCTAACTTATAACGGTTTGTATATATATTTCAAAGCACCCTGATCTGTTACCGGATAGTTTTGAGAATCATACGAATACAGCTTCGGATAAGAAATTGAAGGTCCTACAGGACTTTGAATTGTTACTTTTCCTACATTATTCGACGAAAGCAAATAAGAATTAAGCTGAGTGGTTGCCATAAGGGAAACTATCAGATATTCTTTCGGCAGTGTAGTATAAGGGTTTATTTTAGAGTCATAATTATCATAGAAATAAGTTGTAGTAGACGATGATGAAGGATCTGGATTTCCTCCACTCATAAGCATTCCCGTATAATCTGTTTTCACAATATTACTTGCAGAAAAAGTGTATTTGGTTTCATAATAATGAGAATATGAAGTGCTTCCCCCTAATTTTTTCTTTTCTACAACTCTGTATAACTGTCCGTTTGCATCATAATAAACCGTAAAATCACTGTGATTAACAGATCCCAATATTGTCTGATCCATAGTAAATCCTGTTAATTTTCCGCTTGTATATGTAAGTGCATACGTGTTGTCTGTAACGTGAGGACTTACGTTATCCTGAATTTTAATCTGAGTGATCTTATCTCCGGAATATGTTACAGTAGAAGTCGTTGTATTATTAGAAGCTGCATCTCTTGTGAAAGCCTGAGAAAGAGCTCCTCCGTTTGTAATATATTCTTCAAGATCCTTAGTTCCGTTATTTATTTTGCTTAAAATTCTCGGACCTGTAATTGTTGTTCCTCCTGTAGTCGTTTTGTTCTGATTTGGCGGATCATCTGTTGTATTATCACAAGAAATCACAAAACCAAGCGCTAATGCCGCAAAAGATGAGAGAAGGTATTTTTTTGTCATATTAATTATTAATTTTTTAATGCCGTCAAATATAATTGATTTTCTCTAACAAATGAGTTAAAATTCTCAAATAAATAATATAATAAAGCAAAAAAATCTAAAAACTTACGCTTTTAGATTTTATGATGTTCATCTGTGTTATAAAAATTTAGTACGGCTGTAAAACTGATAATGTTAATACAGATTTAGACATATCACCGTTCAGAAAATTTGTATCTACTGCTCTACCGATTCCCAAAGTATTGGAATTGATATTTCTTTTAATACAAGCAGCTTTTACGGTATAATTATTTTTTTGGGGAAGATTTGTTAGCGTTGCATTAAGATTAAAGATCTTGTTGGTTCCTGCACCACCGATAATTACATCTGTTCTTACCGCTCGCAGTTTATCATCAACGAAGATTCCGCATGCAAAACTGGTCGATGCATCTCCGTTTCCTGTTTTCTGAGCTGTTGTCTGGAAATTGAACGTTACCTTATTAGTAGCATTCGTAATAGAAAAAGTTGATGAAGTCCCCGTCAAAACCGACCAAGAACTTGTAATCGCCGAACCTTCACCATAGGGTGTCGTAGCTCCATCATTTCCGGAAAAAGATACTCCGGTCTTATCTTCCAGTGTATTCATGGAAAATAAAGACATACTTGTCAATCCGTCTGCAACCTTAATACTTTTCCAGTCGTTTACTGTAAGACTGGAACTATTATGAAAAATTGTCCCTGCTGCGCCTGCAGAACCTTTTACGGTGTTTGTACCTCCTGTTCTTAATTCCTTTCTTGCATTTAGGTCACCGTTGACATCAAGCATGTTTACCGGAGTAGTTGTATTAATTCCGACTTGAGCGTTATATAAAAATGCTACAAGCAAATTCGTTATTAGCAATATTTTTTTCATCTGTATTAATTTGTAACTGGGTTAAATACCTGTGGAACTTCATAAACATCCACTTTAAGAGAAGACTCAGCAATGAAAGAGTCGATATTAGAAGCAACCGCTTTTCCGATACCTAAAACCGTTCCGTCTGCAACGTTGTAAGAATCAAGCCTTGAACATGCAACACTTACAGAGTGTGCTCCTTTTGATAGGTTTTCAATAAGACCGATCTGGTTGTGTGTAAGGAAAGGATTATTAGCACTACTTGCTTTTAAATTTGCCTGTCTTAAATTCACCAGTTTATCATCCACGAAAATCCCGCAAGCATAATCAATTGAGGAATCTGTAGTTCCTATAGCCCCGTAAGTAGCCTGAACAACCGTTTCAAACTGGAAATAAGCTTTACTTACCGTACTGTAAACATTGATTGTCTGAGTAAGTCCCGGAATTTTTTTGAATTTGGTGAAATTTGTATAAGTATTATTTTTAGTAAAAGTTGATGATCTTGAAGTAATTGTAGATTCTTCAGCAGACGTAAAGGAAACTCCAGTCTCGTCCGAAAAAGAATTATTAAAGATCAAATAAAATTTATTCGCTTCATATTCAGGAATTCTAAGCGTTTTCCAAATTGGCGCATAACCCGATCCCTGAGAAACCAAAATTTGAGTATCTGCTCCTTCAGAAAGAGTATTGTCTGTTGCGTTTGAAACAGCCAATTTTCCTCTTAAATTCACGTCTCCGTTAACGTCTAACCACGCTTTTGGTGATTCTGTCTTGATTCCGATTTGCGCAGAAAGTGATAGCCCTACTCCGATGAATAGGATAGAAAATATATTTTTCATGAATTTTTTCTTAAAGTTTAGTTGTAGCTTACATATTCTATGATATCTACTTTCATCATAGACTCGAGAGTAAATGCATTAGATACGGTGTTTGTATTCGAAACGTTTCGTCCAATCGTGAATTGAGAGTTTGAATTGGATGAATTGATTTTCCTACACGCAACTTCTATTTTCTGATTTCCTGCCGGGACATTCTGCTCAGTATAATTCAATGTAAAAATATAATCCTGGATGCCGGATTTTTCGGTATTATTGTTGGAAGATATCTTATCCGGTCGTACAGCTACAAGCTTACTGTTTCTGAAAACCCCGCAAGCAAAGCTTACATTCTGTGAAGTTCCGGATGCAGGAGCCTTCATTTCAACCCCTGATTGGAATTGATAAGTAAGTTTGTTTCTGGCGTCTTTTACAACGAATTCGTTTTTAAGACCATCAATTTTCACCCAAGTTCCTTTGCTGGTATCTGTAATATCGTCTCCGATACTGTTTTTGTAAATACCATCAGCTGTAGCGCTGTTAGAAAGAGTTGAAATTCCAACCTGATCTGTTGATAAATACGAGTTCACCAATCTGTACTGACCTTCATCGATAAAGGTAACATTCAATGATTTCCAGACAGGAGGTAAGTTTTCTCCTTGGGAAACCAACACTTGACCGTTTAAGCCGGGATTACCAGCTGTAGTCGAAGTACCGCCTACTCTAAGTTCTTTTCTTAAGGTGGTTTTCCCGTTTACATCGAGAGTAGAATTGGGGGCAGTCGTGCCAATTCCCACCTGAGCGTAGGTCTGGATTGATATTAACAATCCAGCCACGCAGCAATACACAGTTTTTTTCATAATAAGGGACTGCAAAGTTAAGTAAAAAAAATCTCAAAAAGTAGAGTTACGAAACCTAAACCCATAGAAATTAACCATTTACAACATAGTAAAAATTCTTTAAAAAGTAGAATTATTACTACGAACAGTTGTTAGGTTGTATGGTTTTTTAAACTAAAAATTAATAAATAATTCACATAAAAGTAACTTATCATATCATGTTTAATCATTAAAAAGTGATTTTTATGTTTAAAGAATTCGCGTTTTAAATACAATTTATAATGAGTTTAGATAAAAATAACACTTTATTATTACTCTATATTGTGTGATAAAATATCAGAAAATAAGCATTATAACAATTTTAAAACAACAAATATATGGGTACAATTTTTTCGAGACAAAGTTTTAATTTTCAATGGTTTTTGATATATTTTTTTAATGAAATTTTAATATTTATTTTTCATCAATTGATAAATATCATAGAAAATTTATTAGTGAGATATCGATTTTAGTGAAAATTATCCATTTTTGGGCATAAAGAAGCCTGAATACACCGAATTCTATCTGGAGTATTAAAAATATATCGTATTTATACTATTAGATTGTTCTTTTTAAACGAAATTAATCTTCAGTTTTTAAAATTGCTTTAAGCAGATAGTTCACCTCATCGACATTTATTACCTTGTCTTTTCTCATCATCAGGTGATTTCCGTCTTTACCGATTTTTTCCTTTAGTTGGGCTTCTGCAGGGTTTTTAGTTAAGTAGTTAATGATGTTTCTAAACTTACTTGTCTGATAGAATTTATCTTGAGGGTTACCTGGAAAGTATCCCAAAAACACTCCGTTTTTCATTACAATTTTTTCGAATCCTATATCTGCAGCAAGCCATTTTAAGCTTACACTTTTTAATAAATTGATGGCTTCTTTTGGCAAATTCCCAAAACGGTCTATTAATTCAGATTCAAACTTCAATAAATTCTCTTCATTATCTACCTCAGCTAACTTTTGATAAAGTAATAATCTTTCTTCTGTGTTTGATATATACCAATCCGGCAACATCAATTCCAGGTCTGTATCGATATTGACATCTTTTGTAGATTTAAAAAGTTTATTTCTGTCTTCTTCATTTTCGAATAAGTTTTCGAATTCCTCATCATCTTTCAATTCTTCCAAAGCTTCCTGCATTAGTTTTTGATATGTTTCAAAGCCCATTTCATTAATAAAACCACTCTGTTCAGCACCCAAAAGATCTCCTGCACCACGAATCTCCAAATCTTTCATCGCAATCTGGAAACCGCTTCCCAAATCTGAAAACTGTTCGATTGCTTCCAAACGTTTTCTAGCATCGGCAGTGATCATATCATAAGGTGGCGTGATAAGATAACAAAAGGCTTTTCTATTGCTTCGACCGACACGACCTCTCATCTGGTGAAGATCTGCCATTCCGAAACGCTGTGCATCATTAATGAAAATCGTATTTGCATTCGGAACATCTACTCCACTTTCTACAATGGTTGTAGAAACCAAAACGTCGTATTTCCCTTCCATGAAATCCAGAACGTTCTTTTCCAATTGTTTTCCTTCCATTTGTCCGTGACCGGTAATCACTCTTGCATCGGGAACCAATCTCTGAATTAATCCTGCAATATCTTTCAAATTTTCAACTCTGTTGTTGATAAAATAAACCTGCCCGTCACGCTGAAGTTCATAAGATACCGCATCACGAATGATTTCTTCATTAAAACCAATTAATTGGGTATCGACGGGCTGTCTGTTTGGTGGTGGCGTTTTGATTACCGATAAATCTCGTGCAGCCATTAAAGAAAACTGTAGGGTTCTCGGAATCGGTGTTGCTGTCAGTGTTAAAGTATCAACATCAGCTTTTAACGTTTTTAATTTATCTTTTACAGAAACTCCGAATTTGTGTTCTTCATCAATAATTAATAATCCCAGATCTTTAAATTTAACAGAACTACTCGCTAATTGATGAGTTCCTATGATAATATCAAGTTTTCCGTCTTTTAGTTGTGCCAATGTTTCAGATTTCTGTTTTGCTGTTCTGAAACGATTCACATAACCAACATTTACCGGAAAATCTTTTAGTCTTTCTTTAAAACTTCTGTAATGCTGAAAAGCCAGAATCGTTGTCGGAACCAAAATCGCGACCTGTTTTCCATCTGTCGCCGCTTTGAATGCCGCACGAATCGCAACTTCCGTTTTCCCGAAACCTACATCTCCGCAAACCAAACGATCCATTACAGTATCTGCTTCCATATCTTTTTTCACATCAATGGTTGCTTTTTCCTGATCCGGAGTGTCTTCGTAAAGGAAACTAGCTTCCAGTTCATTTTGTAAATAAGAATCGGGAGTATACGCGAAACCTTTTGCAGATTTTCTCTGCGCGTATAATTTTATTAAGTCGAAAGCCAATTGTTTTACTCTCGCTTTTGTCTTTTGTTTTAAAGATTTCCAGGTTGGTGAACCTAGCTTACTCAACACAATTTCTTTTCCGTCGGGACCGTTGTATTTAGAAATTTTATGAAGAGAATGAATACTTACATATAATAAGTCTCCGTTTTTATAAGTTAATTTAAAACACTCTTGGATCTTTCCATCATTATTAACCTTCACCAATCCCATGAATTTTCCGATTCCATGATCGATGTGAGCAATGTAATCTCCAATTTTTAAAGACATCAAATCTTTCAAAGTCAACTGCTCGGATTTTGCGAAAGTATTTTTTGCTTTATATCTTTGATAACGGTCAAAAATCTGGTGATCGGTATAGACTAAAATCTTATGGTCACTATCTACAAAACCTTCGTGAAGTTCAGATTTAAAACTTTTGAAAGGAAGCTTATGTTCCAGTTCTTCAAAAATGGATTCTAATCTTTCCTTTTGTTTTTCAGATGAAAAAGAGATCCAAGTATCGAAACCTTCGTTTTGTTTTTCTTCTAAATTTTCAATTAATAATTCAAAGTTTTTATGAAAAGTTGGTTGAGGAATCTGATCGATCTTCATTTCTGATAATTCAATCAATCCTTCAATGGGAACACTTCCAAAATCAACAGTTCTGAATTTTTTATAATCAAATAGAAATTCCTGATCAGAAATAAATAATTCCTGCGGAGATCTGTGTGCGATGTCTTTGCTTAATGTCTCAAATTTTTCCAGTGACTTCTCATAGAATGATTTTAGTCTCTGCATTCCGACAATTCCGTTTTTAGAAATAACGAAACTTTCTTTTGGCAGCAATTGAAGCAATGAAACTCTGCTTCCGGTGACCGTAAAATTCATATTGGAAACCAATTGAAAATCCGTCACTTTTTCCACCGAAAGCTGGGTTTCGATATCAAAAGTTTTGATATTTTCCACCTCATTTCCGAAAAACGTGATACGATATGGCTTTTCATTTGAGAAAGAAAAAACATCAACAATTCCTCCTCTCACGGAAAATTCTCCCGGCTCGGAAACGAAATCTGCCTGTTGAAAATTATAATGGTTCAATAATTCATCAACAAAATCAAAATCAAGCTGGTCGCCGACTTTAATATGATGAGAAATGGCTTTGAAATCTTCTTTCTTCAAAACCTTTTCAGACAAAGCTCCCGCGTAAGCAACAATTACTTTCGGAGATTTGCTGGAAGTAATTTTATTGATAACATCTGTTCTTAAAACCAAATTGGCATTCTGCGTTCTTTCCACCTGATAAGGTTCAAGATGTGTCGCCGGAAAATACAAGACTTTTTCTTTTCCCAATAAATCTTCTATTTCCGTATTTGCATACAACGCATCTTCTTTATCATCTACAATATAAAGGATATGTTTTTTCTGTGTAAGGAAAAGCTCAGCCACAAAAATAGAAACCGAAGATCCTGCACTTCCTTTTACAGAAATATGTTGATTGTTTTCCAATTGAATAAAAATCTCTTTTCCAAATTCTTTTTGAAGCAGATCCGGAAGGAATTTTTCGTTGATGGTTTTTAACTGCATATAGTAAAGATATAAACGCCAAAAGCGATTTCGGGAGTTTCCGAAACCGTTTGATTTACACAAAGGTAAGGATTATTTTTTCTTTTAAAAAGATGATTACAGATTATTCAGAATTTAAAATAATCTCTAAAAAACACATAAATCTTAATATTTTACTAAAATTTTTAATTTAAAGTTAAAATAATTCTTTATTTACCTCATGGCATAATGTTTGAAAATTTCTAACTACACCAAACCATTAAAGAAATAATATTATGAAAAAAGCAATGAGACTGTTGGGATTATTCCTGACGATGATTTTTGTTGTCACGACCATTTCATCATGCAGTCGTGATGATGATCCAACGAATAATGATTTTTTTGCGGGAACTTACAAAGGAACAATTTCTTATCACGATAGTGATAACGACATCAACTCCAATGACGGAAGTGTATTTGTAACAAAAATTGCGAGCGGAACAAAATATAATTTCGCTTTCTCAAACGGAATTCCTGATCTGAATGGCGTTGAGTTTAACCAACAAGGAGATCACACTTTAATTATGGTAGGCTCTACAGCCACATCATACATTAGAATTGACAACAATGAGTTGAAAATTCTATACATCAAAGATGGCAAAACGTGGACGGCCAATTGTACGCGTTAACCAACTTTTCATACATATGTTAGGATCTGCCTTCTCTTTTTAGGGGAGGCAGGTTTTTTATTAAGAATCATATATCTTCAATATTTATCTTTATTACAATCTCATTTAATCTTTTTTTAATCTGTAATAAACTTTAGTTAAGTTTCCGAAAGTGAAATTTTCAGTCCGATTTTTGTATAACTTTGAATCAAGAAAACAAGCAAATTAATTCTTATGAAAAAATTATTATCTGCAATGTCTATCATGTTAGGACTTGGACTTGCAACTGCTCAACAGACTGCTCCCGCGACTTCAACAACTACTCATCAAACTGTAAAAACGGTAAAAGCTACAAAACCTGCCACTACTGCTACAACAGCAAAACCGGCAAGCACAGCTGCACCGGCTGTAAAAATGAAGAAAGACGGGACTCCCGACAAAAGATATAAAGAAAACCAAAAACTTAAAAAGGATGGTACACCTGATAAAAGGTACAAAGTGAACAAATAAAAACTCAACATTATAGTTGTTATTTTCATAATCAAATTTCGAAGAACCGATGTACACTCATTCATCGGTTTTTTTGTTGCATATTTTTTAAAAATGATCGCCAATTCTTCAGTTATTTATAAATTTGAACCATGTTAAACTTCCTAAAGAAAAATGCGGCATTGGTTTGGGCGAAAAAACACGTCCAGAAAGCAGAAGAATTCAAGAAAAATTCAGAGAAAGATCAAGAAGAATTGTTATTATCATTAATAGATACGGCAAAGAAAACTCTTTTTGGAAGAGAACATGATTTTGAAAATATCAAGACTATTCAAGATTTTCAGGCACATGTAAAAATTGCCGACTACGAAGACCTGAAACCTTATATTGAAAGAGTAAAAAAAGGACAGGCAAATATTCTCTGGACAGAAACTCCGGAATATTTTGCAAAAACTTCAGGAACTACTTCCGGTTCCAAATATATTCCGATTTCTAGGGAAGGAATGCCTTTTCAAATCAAAGGAGCTCAAAGTGCACTTTTCCATTATATTGCTAAAAAAAATAACGCCGATTTTGTAAAAGGAAAAATGATCTTTTTACAGGGAAGCCCTGAATTGGAAGAAAACTTCGGGATAAAAATCGGTCGCCTGTCAGGAATTGTAGCACATCACATTCCAAACTATTTGCAGAAAAACAGACTTCCGAGCTTGGAAACCAACATGATGGAAGACTGGGAAGCAAAAGTTGATAAAATCGTCGAGGAAACGGAAAAGGAAAATATGACCTTAATTTCAGGAATTCCACCTTGGCTGATCATGTATTTTGAAAAATTAATTGACAAACACGGTAAAAAAATTAAGCAAATCTTCCCAAATCTTCAGTTAATCGTTACAGGAGGGGTAAATTACGAACCTTACCGTGACAAAATGGAAGAACTTTTAGGAGGAAAGGTGGATATTGTTCAGACATTTCCGGCTTCGGAAGGATTTTTTGCATTTCAGGATGATTATACGAAAGAAGGATTATTACTTTTAACCAATCATGGAATTTTCTATGAATTTATTCCATTGGAAGAATATGGAAAACCAGAGGCGAGAAGATTAACTTTAAAAGATGTTGAGCTTAATAAAGATTATGCTTTAATTTTAACGACAAATTCAGGACTTTGGGCATATTCGATTGGCGATGTTGTAAGATTCATTGATAAAAAGCCTCATAGAATTCTGGTGAGTGGAAGAACAAAACATTTCACTTCAGCTTTTGGAGAACATGTGATTGCATTTGAAGTTGAAGAAGCAATCAAAGCAACGGTAGAAAAATATCCTGCCCAAATCACGGAATTTCATCTTGCTCCACAAGTAAATCCGACAGATGGATTGCCTTATCATGAATGGTTTATTGAGTTTGAAAAAGAACCTGAAAATTTAGATTTATTTAAAAATGAGCTAGATGATCAGCTTAGAAAACGTAATACTTATTATGATGATCTGATCTCCGGAAATATTTTGCAGAAACTTCATATTTCAGCTTTAAAGAAAACTGCATTCCATGAATATGCAAAATCTCAGGGGAAACTGGGAGGTCAAAATAAAACTCCAAGACTTGCGAATGACAGAAAGATCGCAGATTTATTGGAAATTTATAAACTTTAATCACATTTTTTCAATTCCGGAAACGTATATTCGAAAAAAATTATAAATTTGGAAAACTAAAAAATAATAATGAAAGCATCTGTACTTTTAAAATCATCTTTATTGACATCGTTATTTGTAATTTCATCTTGTGCAACTACAAAATATACTATGGATACTGCCAAAAATGATTATTCTAATCTTGAAGCAGGAAAAATGTATACTGTAATGATGAGAGATGGTTCGAAAAATCAAAAAATGTTATTCCGTAATGTGGAAGGAGATAATCTTATCGGAACTGCAGGCAAAAAAGACAGTACAGTTGTTACCATTCCTAAAGCTAACGTTGCGGCTGTAAGAGACAGCAGAAAAGCAAGAATTGCAACAGGAGCTACGATAATAGGAGCGGCAGGTGTTGCAGCTTTGGTTTTCAGTGCATCAAGAGCAGACTAAAATAGATTTTATCTTTTAAGTCTCATTTAATTTTTCATTTAAAAAATTATCATATTAATAGCCTCAAGTCATTATTTGAGGCTATTTTTGTCGGATGATTTCTTTTACCCCGTTAAAGACATTACAAAATGTCGAATTCAGAAACCTTCTTACGGGAAGATTTTTTATTGTCTTAGCTTTCAGAATGCTCGCTACTTTACTCGGATGGTGGGTGTATCAATTAACAAAAGATCCTTTTTCAATCGGGTTGATCGGGCTTTCGGAAGTAATTCCGGCAGTAAGTTGTGCTTTATATGCAGGTCACGTAATCGACATGAACGAAAAGAAAAAATTATTATTAATTTGTAATTTCGTTTATATCTTCTTAATCGGATTATTGTTGATTCCGGCTTTTCTTAATGTTGAAATGCATTTTACGGGACATCAGATCACTTATTTTATCTACGGAGTAATTTTCTTTACAGGAATTGCAAGAGCTTTTATCGGACCTATTATTCCTGTGATGATCCCCAAAATTGTACAAAAAGAGAATCTTCCGAATGCAGTTACTTTAAATCAGGCAACTTTTCTTATCTCTTCTGTTTGCGGACATGCAATCGGCGGATTTTTAATCGGCTATTTTGGAGTTAAATGGACATTAGTTGTTATTATTTCATTAATATTTTTAGCTTCATTATTCTTTTTTCAATTAAAAAAACAATATTCCGAATACAAAAAAGAGAATATTAACGTTATAGACAGTATGCGTGAAGGAATTTCTTATATTTTCAGAACAAAAGAAATTTTGGGAGCGTTGTGTTTGGATATGTTTGCTGTCCTTTTCGGCGGTGCTGTTGCAATGATCCCGGTGTATGCAACAGACATTTTGAAGGTAGGTGCAGAAGGTTTTGGTTTATTGAATGCGGCTTCAGATATTGGCTCAATGTGTATCATCACAATTTTATCAATAATTCCATTAAGAAAAAACCAAGGCAAGATTTTACTTGGTGTGGTTACAGGATTTGGACTTTGTATTATCGGATTCGGATTGTCGAATTGGTACTGGCTTTCATTCATGTTCTTAGTTTTAAGCGGAATGCTGGATGGAATTTCGGTAGTGATCAGAGGAACGATTGTTCAGTTGAAGACTCCGGATAATATCAGAGGCAGAGTTTTGAGTGTGAATTCAATCTTTATTATGTCAAGTAATGAAATGGGACAATTTGAAAGTGGGTTGTCTGCAAAATTACTCGGCGTAGTGCGCTCTGTGGTATTTGGCGGAACGATGACAGTACTTATTGCACTGGTTGTAGGAAGTACAAATCCGAAATTAAGAAAAATGCAATATTAAGACAATATAGACATTTTTATTAAATTAATCTTAAAAACTTTAAATTAAGATTAATAATTTTTTATCTTTGTTTATAAAATATTTTCTATTATGTTAAAAAAACTATTTATTTCCTTTACATTAGTGGTGGGGGCATATAGCTTTGCCCAATCATCTTATGAGAAAAGTTTACCGACTCAAATTGCTAAATTAGAGTCTGCAAAAAAATCTGAGGACTTTCAGATGTCCAAGGATTATTTTACTACATATGTTAATAGTCTCTCCAGAGGTACTGAAACTAAAAAAGAAGATTGGAGAGCTTATTATTACTCAGCTTTATCAATAATCAGAGGTGAGATGAGCTCTCAGCAAAATGGCAACGCGCAGAACATTGATGAAACTTCAGCTTTAGCAGAAAAATATATTGCTGGAATCTTTGTGAAAAACCCTAATAATGCAGAAGCTAATATTCTTTTATCACAAATTTATTTATTAAAATCAGATTTAGCTAAAGCAAACGAATATTTGGCTAAAGCAGCATTACAAGACAAAAACAACCCAAGAATTGATGTTATTAAAGGTGAAATTGCATTAAATTCTCCAGTAAAAAACGGAGGAGATAAAGAATTGGCAAAAACATATTTCAATTCAGCTTTAGCTAAATTTAAAACGTATAGTAAAAAATCCAATCTTGATCCAAGCTGGGGGAAAGAGGATGCAAACTATTATCTTTCAATTCTTAAATAATGTATCATAATCAAGATAAACTCTAATATTATGAAAAAAATCTACCTTATATTACTACTCATCCTTTCACAAATATTTTTTGCACAGTCTGATTGCGCTACTGCAATACGTGTATGCGGAAACTCAGATGTTTCTTATTTCCCTACAGGTCCGGGAGTCATAGACGATCAAGTAAATGCAAATGGAAGCTGTTTAAGTGCAAACGAACATTATTCAGTATGGTATGAGTTCACAATTGCAACATCAGGAACTTTAACTTTTGTAATTTCTCCTCAAGCTCCTTTTACAGCTGATTATGATTTTGCTGTATATGGGCCTAACAAAACTTGTGGTACCAAAGGTGCACCAATACGATGCAATTATGCAGGCGCACAAGCTGCTCCCAATCAAACAGGATTACAAATTGGTTTAACGGCTAATTCTGGTGCTTGGAGTCCCGCAATGAATGTTGTAGCAGGAGAAAGTTATTATCTTATTGTAGATAACTGGTCTGGTGCAAATGCTGCAATGGCTTTTTCAATGACTTGGGGAGGTACTGCTACATTAACTTCACCATTTAATGATCCTGGAATTCAGCCTAATCCGTTTAATCCTATTGGAGTTCCCGGAGCTACAGCATCAGATCCTAGAATCATAGAGCTATGTAACTTTGCAGCTCCGTACAATTTCCAGATCAATAGCACCAATATTATTAATGGTAATCCGAATTTCTATGTAAAGTACTATCCATCATCCAACGATGCTTTAGCTGATACAAACGCAATCACATCGCCAATTGTTGTAAATACTACAAATACATATTACTATACAATTCGTTATTTAGATCCTACTAATCCTAATAACCCGACTAATAAATGCTTCAACGTCAATGCATTTAAGTTTAAAGACGTCACCTTTAAAGCAACAAATGCCAGTTTAACGGCGTGTAATAACAATAATAACGGGGTTGCGGTATATAATCTTACTACGACAACATTATACACACCAAACCCGGCATACACCTATGTTACGAAGTATTATCCAACTGTTGCGGATGCCAATAATGGAACTAATGAAATTTTAAATCCGTATAGTTATACTTCTGCTACCGGAGAGGTATATGCAAAAATAACAACCAATTTAGGATGTTCTGATATTGCAAAAATTACATTAAACTTCTTCCCTGTTGTTGTAGTAACAGATGCCACATTAAGATCTTGTTTCCTTGAAACAAACCCTTCAACGGCTGTATTTAATCTTACAACAGCTCCTGTAACAACGCAGACAGGAACCAAGAGTTATTATCCTTCATTGGCCGATGCTATTGCTGATACAAATGCAATCGCTGATCCTATTAACTATATTTCTCCAAACGGAGTGATATTTGTTAAAGTAAAAGATGGAAATGGATGTTATGCAGTTGCAAAAGTGACATTAATCGTTCTTCCTCCTGTATATTCAAGTGTACTGGAAGATAAGATTATCTGTATGGAAGACACTACAACATTGAATGCAGGACCTGGATTTACAGCTTACAAATGGAGCACAGGAGCAACTACGCAAACGATCACTAATGTAACAGTTGGAGATTATTGGGTAGATCTTAAAACAGGAAATTGTGTTACCAGACAAAAAGTAAAAGTTTATCCATCAGAGCAACCGGTAATTTCAAATATTGATATTACTAACAATACGGTTACAGTAAATGTGATTGGTGGAACTGCACCATATAAATATTCAATCGACGGAATTAACTGGCAAGATTCTAACGTTTTCAATAACGTCGCTAGGGGAGACAATACGATTTATGTAAAAGATGGTTACGATTGTGATCCACTTACAGTAACTGTAGTTGTTCCAAATTTAGTGAATGTAATCACTCCAAACGGAGACGGAGTAAATGATGTTATAGATTATTCTGCATTGGCAGGCAAACAAGGCTTAATATTAAATATCTACGACAGATATGGAGTAAAAGTTGCGCAAGCTGATAAATCTAACGGATACAAATGGGATGGAACTATAGGTGGCAAAAAAGTACCGACAGGAACATACTGGTATTCTGTAGAATGGAAAGAAAACGATAAAAAGAGTACACCATTCAAATTCTCAGGGTGGGTAATGGTAAAAAATAGAGAATAAAAAAACAAAGAAAACCGCTTTTTTCAAGCGGTTTTTTTCACATAATATAATAATAAAGTCTAATATTAAAAATCAGTTCTAATGAAGAAATTATTACTACTGACTGTTTTATTTCTGTCACAAATGTTCTTTTCACAATCGGATTGTGCTTCTGCAATTCCGATATGTGGAAATTCAGATATCTCTTATTTCCCTACAGGTTCAGGACTCGTGGATGATCAAGTGAATGCTAATGGAAGCTGTTTAAGTGCGAACGAACATTATTCAGTATGGTATCAGTTCACAGTTGCAACATCCGGAACTTTAACTTTTGTAATTTCTCCTCAAGCTCCTTTTACAGCTGACTATGATTTTGCTGTATATGGACCTAATGTAACTTGTGGTACCAAAGGCGCCCCAATACGATGCAATTATGCAGGTGCACAACCCGCTCCAAATCAAACAGGATTACAGACTGGTCTTACAGGGAATTCTGGTGCATGGAGTCCTGCATTGGACGTTGTAGCCGGAGAAACTTATTATCTTATTGTAGATAACTGGTCTGGTGCAAATGCATCAATGCCTTTTTCATTAACTTGGGGAGGAACAGCTAGTTTAACTTCTGCATTTACAGATCCTGCATTAACACCCAATCCATTTATTGCTCCCGGAACACCTGCGGCAAACCCAGCTGATCCAAATGAAATTTTAAAATGTGCTTTACCAACTATGTTTGATTTCAGTACTTTATCAACTGGAATTATTAACGGTAATTCAAACTTTACAGTATCTTACCACTTAAATAGTAATGATGCTATTACAGGAAATGCTCCTATTACGACACCAATAATGGTTGACGCAACAACGATCTATTATTATCGATTGAAATACACAGATCCTACAAACCCGACTAACCCAATTAACGGGTGTTTTCAGGTTGGGAAGTTCAAATTTAAATCGGGAAATATTGTCGTGCAGAGTGCAACAGTTTTAGCTTGTAACAACAACAATACAGGTATCGGTAATTTTGATTTAACATCTGCAAATGTTTATCCTACATCACCAAGCATTACTAAAAAGTATTATCCTACTTTAGCAGATCTGAATGCAGGAACAAACGAAATAACAAGCCCTGCAAGTTATTCTTCTACTGCGCCTAAAACAGTATTTGTAAAAGTAACGACAAGTGAAGGATGTATGGGTAACGCACAAATAACGTTAAATTTCCTACCTCCATTGCCTGTAAATGCGGTTAATTTATTAGCTTGTAACAACAACAATGCAGGAACTGGTCTATTTGATCTTACATCTGCCAATGTTTATCCGACATCTACAAATGTTGTTAAGAAATATTATCTTACGTCTGCAGATATGAACGCAGGAGTAAATGAAATTACAAATCCTGCAGCTTACACATCGGCTCCGAAAGTAATTTATATAAAAGTAATTACACCGGAAGGATGTACAGGTTCTAATATAATTACACTACAATTCAATCCATCAGTTATAGTAAATGATGCTTCTATTGAAGAATGCTACATTGAGTCGAATATTATTACAGGTTCATTTAATTTAACATTAGCAAACGTAACATCTCAAACCGGAGTTACTAAAAAGTATTACAAAACTCAAACTGATGCTGTAGCCGGAACAAATGAAATATTGAATCCTGCAACTTATATTACTGCAACAACTATTGTTTATGTGAAAGTAATTAATGAGTACAATTGTTATGCAATAGCTAAAATTAATTTGAAAGTTTTGCCTCCGGTAAAATCGAATGTACTTAAAGATAAAATCATCTGTATTGAAGATACTACAACTTTAGATGCAGGACCTGGATTTGGCGGTTATGAATGGAGCACTGGAGCAACGACTCAATCCATTTCAAATGTATCAGCTGGAAACTACTGGGTAAAATTAAAAACTGGAAAATGTTGGACTTTACAGGAAGTACATGTTAATGCTTCTGTACAACCGGTAATTACAAACATGGAGATCACCAATGATTCATTCACAGTAATTGTTAACGGAGGAAAAGCGCCTTATCAATATTCATTGGACGGAATTACTTGGCAAGATTCAAATGTCTTCACAGGTCTTCCAAGAGGTGAAAACAAAGTATATGTAAAAGACTCTTACGACTGTAACCCTATTAGTGTTCAGGTAACAGTACCGAATCTTCTTAATGCGATCACTCCAAACGGGGACAACAAAAATGATTTCATTGATTATTCAGCTTTAGCATATAAGAAAGATCTGGTTTTCACTGTTTATGACAGATATGGAAATATGCTTTATCAGGCAGACAAGATGAGAAATTATACTTGGGACGGAACTTCTGGCGGTAAAAAAATCGTTACAGGGACATACTGGTATACAATTTCCTGGACAGAAAGCGATAAAAATCATACTCAGACAAAATACAACGGCTGGGTATTGGTAAAAAATATAGAATAATTAAATCTTTTAATTTTCAGACACTTAAATCACCTCATTTTGGGGTGATTTTTTTATGCACCAAAGCAAAGCCTTTTAATATTAATGTTTAAAACTTATCCACAGTAAATTGTTAGCTACTCCATTTCATTTACTTTTCAAAAAAACTATCTTTGCAGAATTATGGCGCAGAAAGAAACACTATCTTCATTGACGAACGGAAACTTTGCAAAAGAACTCTCCATTGCTGACGGAAAATTGCCTCCAAATGCACTGGAGTTCGAGAGATTGGTTATTGGTACATTTTTAATTGATAAAAAAGGACTAGACCATTCTATCGATTTGCTTACTCCGGAAGTTTTCTATGATCCCAGACACAATGTGATTTTTTCTGCCATTTTAAAATTATACGAAGGCAACCAGCCTGTCGATTTAATGACTATTATTCAGTCTCTGAAAAAGGAAGAAAAACTGAATCAGGCAGGTGGAGATCATTATATCATTGATTTAACGATGGGGGTAAGTTCATCCGCTCACATCGAATATCACGTTCGTGTCATTCTTGAAAAATATATTTTAAGAAGTTTAATTAATGTTTCTGCAAACGTAATTGATGCTTCATATAAAGAATCTACAGACGTTTTTGAATTATTGGATAAAGCCGAACAGTCATTTTTCGAAATCACCAACGGAACAATTAAAAAAGGATTCGACACTGCGAATTCATTAGTAAAACAAGCCATCGAAACCATTAAATCTTTAAAAGATAAAGAAGGACTTTCGGGAGTTCCTTCAGGATTTCGAGATGTGGATAAAGAAACCGGAGGTTGGCAAAATTCTGACCTTATCATTATTGCAGCTCGTCCCGCGATGGGAAAAACGGCATTTCTACTTTCTATGGCAAGAAATATTGCAGTTGGTCACAAAATTCCGATGGCTTTATTCTCGCTCGAGATGGCTTCGGTACAGTTGATCACCAGAATGATTGCTTCCGAAACAAGAATTTCATCAGAAAAATTAAGAAAAGGAACTTTGGATGATGAAGAATGGCAAAGACTATTTTCCAATGTATCAGAATTAGAAAATGCTCCTTTATATATTGACGAAACTCCTTCCCTTTCGATTTTCGATTTTCGTGCAAAATGCCGAAGATTGGTTATGCAACACGGGGTAAGAATAATCATGGTCGATTACCTTCAGCTAATGACAGCTGGTGGAGGAAGCGGAAAAGGAGTTGGAAACCGTGAACAGGAGATTTCCATGATTTCGCGTTCATTAAAGGCGATTGCAAAAGAATTGAACGTTCCGGTAATTGCACTTTCACAGCTTTCACGTAGTGTGGAAACGCGTCCAGGAAAAAGACCTCAACTTTCAGATTTGAGGGAATCCGGAGCGATCGAGCAGGATGCGGATATCGTGTCTTTCATTTTCCGTCCTGAGTATTATAAAATTACTGTTTGGGATAATGATGAAGAAGGACAGGAAACCTCAACAGAAAACCAGGCAGAATTAATTATTGCTAAACACAGAAACGGTGCAACCGCAGATGTGCGTTTATCTTTCTTGAAACACTTTGCAAAATTCGGAGATGTTGAAGCGGCTTTAAATGGAGGAATGGATAGTGGTTATCCGTCAAACTTCGGATCCAAAGAGCAGAGTGGTTTTGACAAAATTAAAACAACAATTCAGCCGGGAGCTGCATTCGATCTTCCGGATAGCTCTAAACTTTCCGGATCTTCAATGAATGATTTTGATGATGAAGATGATTTTCCTTTTTAAAAATTAATTTATGATCACAACTGGTTTTATTGAAATTGATAAAAAAATTAATTGGTTAGAAATTCCAGCATTAATTGTTGTTGGTGGGATTCCATCAGGCGATATAGTATCATTTTTAACTTCATTAATAAAGAATTTAAGTATTGATAATAACATTCCAACAACATATTTTAATTTTCAATCTAACAATAATTTATTGTTTAATCGCTTTATATCAAATATTACTGAAATTCCACTCAAAAAATTTTTAACTAAGAATTTTAGCGATGATGAATTGCATAAAATTTTCAGTAAGGAAAATATTTTAAAAGATTCCCCAATTGTTTTTGAACAAAATTTTAGTGATTTAAATATTAAAGAACTTAAGGCTAAGATCATAAATTCAATTCAACAAAATAGTTCGAGAATCTTTATTTTTGATAATATACAAACATTGCATAATTTATTGCATAATAATGATAGCAGTATTTTAATCGATCAAACAATTCGAGAATTAAAATCAATTTCAAAAGAATTAGATATAACAATTATATTCGGTTCGGATATTAATGATGCAAACAAAAGACTTGATAAAAGACCAAAACTACTAGATTTTTATAGTTATACACAAATTGAAGATATTGCCGATTTAATTTTTCTGATTTATGTTCCAAAAAGTTATAAAATTACAGTTTGGGATAATGATGAAGATGGTATGGAGACCTCAACAGAGAACCAAGCTGAATTAATTATTGCAAAAAATAGAAATGGAGCTACCGGTACTGTAAGACTGTCTTATTTTATGGATATTGCAAAATTTGAAAATTTAAATGGATTTAGCCATTACCATAGTCCAAATGGATTTAATAAAATAAAAACAACTATTGATTTAGAATCCGCATTTGGTATCAAACAGAATACATTATCAATGAATGATGATGACGATGATTTTACTTTTTAAATTTAAGACTAAGATTTAGCTAAGATTAAAATTTAACCTAAAATAATAATTAACCTTAAATTAAATTTCAGTCCTAATTTACAATGAGAATAGAAATATACACTGACGGAGCTTGCAGCGGAAATCCCGGAAAAGGCGGATATGGAATTCTCATGCGCGTTCCTGAAAAAAATTATCAGAAAACGTTTTCGAAAGGTTTCAGAAAAACGACAAACAACAGAATGGAACTTCTGGCTGTCATCACAGCGTTGGAAAAACTGAAATCACCTGATAACGATATTCATATTTATACTGACAGTAAGTATGTTTCGGATGCTATCAATCAAAATTGGTTAGCCGGATGGATCAAGCGTGGCTGGAAAAATGTAAAAAATCCTGACCTCTGGCAGAAATTCGTAGTATTATACAATTTACACAAGCCTAAAATGCACTGGATCAAGGGACATGCAGGACATTTCGAAAATGAACTGTGTGACAAATTAGCCGTAACTGCCGCTGCATCAGACAGTTTAGACACCGACACTTATTTCGAGAATCTTGAAAACAATTCTTTGTTTTAATTTATATTCAAACTAAATTCAGATTAAAACTTTTCAGCATTTCCCCTTTTAACTTATCATTTTTTACCAAATAACCATCAATTTCGGCAAAATTAACATTAAATATATATTTATTGATTGGGATTTAATATCTTTGACTCGTCTAATTTAAGTGTACCAATAAATGAATAGAAAAAACTACCTTTTTTTGTTTGTAAGTTTTTTGCTGTGCTTCTCACAACACCTCACTTCTCAAACATATCAACTTACAGGAAATCCTATCTCCACTACAGGCTGGACGATGGTCTCTCCTACGATAGTCGGAGCAGGAAATGATTTCATACAATTAACTCCCGATACGAATAACCAATCCGGATCTATCAGATTAAACGACCCGATCAACCTAAAGTATTGTGATAAATGGAGAGTGGAATTCGATTTTAGGATGGATTCTAACCAAACTGCAAATGGTGACGGTATTGCCTTTTGGTATCTGCAAAATCCACCAGTAGCAAGTGTATTAGGTTCAGGTCTTGGAGTTTCTCAAAATGCAGTTGGTCTTGTTGTAGGATTTGATACTTACAATAACACTACTACGGCGGTAATGAGTAAAGTACATGTTGGTTACGGGCAGATTGCCAATACAACCGACAGCAACAACGTAGAATTTTTCAACGTTGCAGGAAGTTCTTTCCACTCGCCGGACATGAATACAACACTGCCTTTTCAGGGAGCGACGTATAAACATGTTGAAGTTACCTCACAAGTAGTTCCAGGAACTCAAAACTGGATGATAAAAATTACAATCGACGGTACTCAGATCTGTAATCAGGCATTCGCTCCATCAGGTGCGGCAGCTACAATGACAGTTGGATATTTCGGATTTTCAGCATCTACAGGTGGGAACAGATCGAGACACTCTATTAAAAACGTAAAAGTTTATGTAGATAAAGTTGCTCTAAACCAAACGACAATAACTGATACTTTCTGCCCGAATCCTACAACCGGACAAGGAACTGTTAATTTAACATCTTATCAAAATCAATTCGTAACAACTCCAGCCAATTACACGTTCTCATACAGCGTCGGAGGAACTGTGATTACGAATCCTACGAACTATCAGTTTAGTGCAAATACTTCGGTTTCAGTTTTAATTAAAGATAATTCAGGGCTACTTTGTGATAATCCTGATGGAAAAATACAATTGAATCTTTCACCGTTTACAGCAACTCCAGCAACACTTACAGAATGTAATAACAATAATGCTGGAACCGCAACTTTCAACCTTACCTTGGCAAATGTAAATGAACCGCCGGGTTCTACAAGAAAGTATTACAAGACAATGGCTGATCTGAATGCCGGAACTAATGAAATTATAAACTTCAGCACTTATCTTTCGGCTCCAGGAACAGTTTATGTAAAAGTAACAACCCCTCTTGGATGTACAGGTTCTGCACCGATTACATTAGCTTTCTTCCCACAAATTGTAGCAAATGATGCTACTGTGGAATCTTGTTTCATTGAAAGCGCTCCCAATACAGCATCTTTTGATTTAACTCAGGTTAATGTAACTTCAGCACCGGGCATCACTAAGAGATACTTCAAAACTCAGGCTGATGCAATAGCCGGAATTAATGAAATTTCACCTGCAATAGCTTATATTGCAACATCATCAACAGTTTATGTAAGAATTACAAATGTTGCAAACTGTTGGACAATTGTTAAAATAACATTGAAGGTTTTACCTCCTGTTTATTCTTCTATTTTAAAAGATAAAACAATCTGTATTGATGCCAAAACAAACCTGGATGCAGGTCCTGGATTCGACTCTTATCTGTGGAGCACAGGAGCAACAACTCAATCTATTCTGAATATGAGTCCCGGACTTTATTGGGTTCAGCTGAAAACAGGAAGATGTACAACGATGCAGTTAGTAAGAATCAATCCTGCTCCTCAACCTGTAATTGCAAGTATTGATATTACAAATAATACAATCACAGTGAATGTAACAGGTGGAAAAGGACCTTATCAGTATTCTTTAAACGGAACTACTTGGCAGGATTCTAATGTATTCTCGGGTCTTGCAAGAGGTGAAGTTGTAGTATATGTAAAAGACTCTTACAACTGTACGCCAATTCATGTTCAGATCACTGTGCCAAATCTTCTTAATGCAATCACGCCAAACGGAGATAACAAAAATGATTTCATTGATTATTCAGCTTTGGCTTATAAAAAAGATTTGGTTTTCACTGTTTATGACAGATATGGAAATATGCTTTATAAAGCTGATAAAATCAGAAATTATACTTGGGACGGAACTTCTGGTGGTAAAAAAATCGTTACAGGAACGTACTGGTACACAATTTCTTGGACAGAAAGCGATAAAAACCATACTCAGACAAAATACAACGGCTGGGTATTGGTAAAAAATATAGAATAATAATTTATATTAAAAAGATCACTCCGATTGTGAGTGGTCTTTTTTTAATTCTTAAAAGATAAATTCAATCGATTACTCATTAGAATTTATCGGCTATTTAACTTTTCAGTTTTTATCTAAAAGAAAATTGATCAGAATTAAATTAATTACCTGAAAATCAAAATTTAATATTAATAAACTTAACCAACTCGCTCAAATGAAAAAAGCATTACTTTATTATTTTTTTATCATTTTCATTTGTCTTACCGGAAGATTTTCCGCACAAACCTATCAGCTTACCGGAACCCCTGTAAATACTACAGGATGGGATCTTGTCTCTAATGCATCTGTAAGTGGAGATTTTGTACAGCTTACTCCGGATGTCGGTGGACAATTTGGAGTTATCAAATTATCAACCCCAATTAACCTTAAATATTGTGACAAATGGAAAGTGGAATTCGATTTCAGAATCGACGGAAACGGAACTACACAGTATGGAAGAGGTGACGGTTTCACATTCTGGTATCTAAGCAATCCGCCAACAGGATTTACAAGTGGTGGAGGTCTTGGTATTCCGGCAAATGCAAACGGATTAATGGTAGGCTTCGACATCTTCAACAATACGACTGAAGGACAGATGAGTAAAATTCATGTTCTGTACGGAACAAACAATTTACCTGTAGGAAACAACAATATTGAATACAACAACACTGCAGGAAGTACTTTTCACACTGCCGACCTTAATCCGACACAGCCATTTGTAGGAGCAAACTACAAACACGTTATCGTAAACGGCGAGATGGATCCGGTTAATACAAATATCTGGCATATTAAAATTCAATTAGATGGAGTTCTTCTTGTAGATCAAGCATTTACCGCTTCAGGTGGTGCAATTGGTATGACGACAGGATATTTCGGATTCTCTGCAGCAACAGGAGGTGCAAGTGCAAGACATTCCATTAAAAATGCTAAAATTTATATTGATAAAGTTCCAATTCTTACAAATACAATTACACCTTTTGTCTGTGTAAATCCAGCTACAGGAAATGGTTCAGTGGATCTAACATCTTTCCAGAACCAGTTTGTAACGAATCCGGCTAACTATACTTTTACATATCTTAATTCAGCAGGTGCGGTAATTACAAACCCAACTAATTATCAATATTCAACGGGAACCACAACAATTACCGTTGTCGTAAAAGATCCGTCTTCTACATTGTGTGATAATGGTGACGGAAAAATTGTTTTAACACCGACACCTTTTGCTGCTAACGACTTAACATTAACAGGCTGTAATAATAACAATGCAGGAGGTGCTGTTTTTAACCTTACTACTGCAGCATTATCATCGGTTCCGGGAAGTACATCTGTATTTTATAATACAATGTATGATCTTAATAATCATATTAATCCTATTACAAACCCTTCAGCGTTTCTTTCTCCTGCTGCGACAATTTATGCTCAGGTAACGACTCCGCAAGGTTGTACGGATGTTGCTGAAATTACATTAGCTTTATATCCGGTAGTGGTAGTTCAGGATGCAACTTTAAGAACTTGCGCCCTTAATACAAACCCTTCCACAGGATCGTTCGATCTTACAACTGCTCCCGTAACGACTGTAACAGGGACAAAAACATACTATCCATCTTTAGCTGATGCATTAAACGGAACTAACCAAATTTCAACACCGTCTGCATATATTTCGCCAAACGGAGTAGTATATATTAAAGTAACTAATGGAAATGGATGTTATTCGATTGCTAAAGTTACATTAATTGTAATTCCTCAAGTGTTTTCGAATACTTTAGATGACAAAATCATTTGTATTGAAGACACTACAACATTAGATGCAGGTTCAGGATTTACATCTTATAAATGGAGTACAGGAGCAACGACTCAGGCAATCAGCAATGTAGCTGTTGGAACATATTGGGTAGATCTTAAAACGGGCGATTGTACAGTAAGACAAACTGTAAAAGTTTATCCTTCCGCACAACCTGTAATTACGAGTGTTGATATTTCTAGTACAACAGTAACGGTATATGTAAATGGAGGAACTGCACCTTACAAATATTCTTTGGATGGAATTCACTGGCAGGATTCTAATGAATTTAAAAATATGCCGAGAGGTGACAGTCAGATTTATGTAAAAGATGCTTATGATTGTGATCCGATTACAATCACAATTGTTGTTCCGAATCTGATCAATGTTATTACGCCAAACGGTGACGGAGTTAATGATTTCATTGATTATTCAGCGCTTGCAGGAAAACAAAACCTTGTCTTTAATATATTTGACAGATATGGAGCTAAAATCCATCAGGCTGACAAATCAAACAGATACAAATGGGACGGAACAGTAGGAGGAAGAAAGGTTCCTACAGGAAGTTACTGGTATTCTGTTTCATGGAATGAAAATGATAAGAAAAGCACTCCGATCAAATATTCAGGTTGGATACTTGTGAAAAACAGAGATTAATCTTAATAACCATTCCACATAAAAAGGAAAGATCACTTCAAATTTTTGGAGTGATCTTTTTTTAGTATAATTTAGAACGAAATATTTCGTTTTAAGCTTACTTAATTCGTATTCAATTCTTAAATTTGACATATGAATTACTTGGAGGCTTTAAGCAGAAGATACTCTGTAAAAAAATTTAATAACGAGATTATTCCTCAGGAAACATTACATAATATTCTTGAATCAGGAAAACTATCGGCAAGCTCTCTTGGTCTTCAGCCTTACGAAATTCTTGTAGTGGAAAGCGAGGAAATGAAACAAAAATTAATTCCTGCTTTTTACAATCCATCGCAAATTTCTACATGTTCTCATTTAATTGTTATCATTTCAAAAAAAATTGTAGACGACAATTATATCACCGGATATTTCAGACACATTTCAAAGGTAAGAGAAACTCCTATGGAAAACCTGGATCCCTTTAAAAATAGTATCAATCAACATATTAATCAAAAAACTCAAGATGAAATTTTCAACTGGGCAGAAAAGCAATCTTATATAGTTCTGGCAAATTTAATGTACGCTGCGGCTATCGAAAATATAGACACCTGTCCTATGGAAGGCTTCCGTCAGGAACTTATTGAAGAAATTTTAGAAGTAAATCCTGAAACCGAAAAAGTAACCGTCACTCTTGCATTAGGCTACCGTTCGGAGGAAGATCATTTCCAGCACATGAAAAAAGTAAGAAAACCAAACGAAAAATTGTTTAAATTTATTTAATATTTAGACGATTGTCTTAAACTAAGGATATGATAAAAGCGGATGTATTAGTAATCGGTTCCGGTATTTCGGGACTTTCCTACGCCATAAAAGTTTCTGAGCAGCTTCCTGATGCCAAAATAATCATCGTAACAAAGTCTGACGAAGACGAAAGTAATACAAAATACGCTCAAGGCGGTCTTGCGGTAGTTACAGATTCTAAAAATGATAATTTCCAAAAACATATCGAAGATACGATGCGTGCCGGAGACGGAGAAAACAAACGCGACGTCGTAGAAATGGTTGTCACAGAAGCTCCCAAAAGATTCAAGGAAATTGTAGAATGGGGTGCGAATTTCGACATGAAAAATGGCGAATTTGCTTTAGGAAGAGAAGGCGGTCATACCGAAAACAGAATTGTTCATCATAAAGACATCACGGGTTTTGAGATTGAAAGAGCTTTATTGCAAACCGCAAAAAGCAGCCCGAACATCGAAATTCTGGATCATCATTATGTGATTGATATTATTACTCAGCATCATGTTCCGGGAAAAGAATTGAATGAAGGCGACATTCATTGTTACGGAGCCTATATTTTGGATGAAAAGTCTAAATCCATCAAAAAAATTACTTCAAAAATAACATTGGTTGCAACCGGCGGTGCAGGTCATGTTTATAAAAACACCACCAATCCGACGATCGCAACAGGAGACGGAATCGCTTTTGTAGCAAGAGCAAAAGGAAATGTTTCCAATATGCAGTACTATCAGTTTCACCCGACCGCTTTATACAGCAAAATGGATGGAATGTTGTTTTTAATTTCTGAAGCTGTTCGTGGAGATGGCGCAAAATTAAGAACAAAAAGAGGTGAAAAATTCATGCATAAATATGATGAGCGTGAAGAATTGGCTTCAAGAGACATCGTTGCAAGAGCCATTGATGCCGAAATGAAAATCACAGGAGACGAATATGTTGGTTTGGATTGTAAAGAAATGAATCATGAAAAATTCTTAGAACATTTTCCTAATATTTATAAAAAATGTAAAGACGAAGGAATTGATCCTTTCACACAATTAATTCCTGTGGTTCCTGCCTGTCATTATCTAATGGGCGGAATTGAGGTAGACAGAGACGGACAATCTTCCATAAGAAATCTTTTCGCTGTGGGAGAATGCACAAATTCCGGACTTCATGGAGCGAACAGATTAGCTTCAAATTCGTTACTGGAAGGTTTGGTTTTCGGACACAATGCTGCAATGAAAACCGTTGATCTCTTAAATGAAAATAATTTCAACTTTGATGATTTAAAAGCCGTTCCGGAATGGAATGAAGAAGGCATGAAAATCATGGACGAAATGGTCATCGTTTCTTACTTAAGAAAACAGCTTCAGGAAATGATGAGCGATCTTGTAGGAATTGTAAGAAGTAACCGTCGTCTAAATATGGCTTTACAAAAACATCAGGAAATTTCTGCTGCCGTAAATGAAATTTACCACTACTCTATTCTTTCGCCACAGTTATCGGAATTAAGGAATTTAACAACCGTTGCTCACCTCATCATTACCCAATCTATGGAAATGACTGAGAATAAAGGAGCGTTTTATAATAAAGATTTAGCTTAGGCATAAGTTATATTTTTCTGAATATGCTAAACAAAAACAATGAACAATATATTGGCTGGATTTTAGATTTAAAACAAAAAATTCAGCAAAGCCAGATCAAAGCAACCATTCAGGTGAATTCTGCTTTGATAGAAATGTATTGGGATTTGGGAAAAGAAATCTCTGAACGGAATTTTGAAAACACTTATGGTTCCGGCTTTTTTTTACAATTAAGTAAAGATTTACGTACAGAATTCCCTGAAATAAAAGGACTTTCTGAAAGCAATTTAAAATACTGTAAAAGATTTTATCTGTTTTATAATCAAAGTGATAAAAATCGTCAACAAGTTGTTGACGATTTGAGACCTCATCTTTTTCTCATTCCTTGGGGACATCATATTGCTCTAATAGCAAAATGTAAAACTCAGGAAGAAGCCCATTTTTATATCGAAAAGACAATAGAGAATGGTTGGAGTCGTGCTATTCTACTTAATATGATTTCCGGAAAATTATTTGAAAGCCAAGGAAAAACAATTAATAATTTTTCAAAAACACTTCCTGATTACGACAGTGAATTGGTACGTGAAACATTTAAAGATCCTTATATTTTCGATTTTATAAACATTACAGAACATCATAAAGAGAGAGAGCTGGAAAATGCTTTGACAGAAAATATTTCAAAATTCTTAATAGAATTGGGAAGCGGCTTCGCTTTTGTTGGAAAACAAGTTGAAATTTCTGTTGGCAATCAGTCTTTCTTTATAGATTTGCTTTTTTATCATATTAAATTAAAAAGGTATATTGTAATAGAATTGAAAACAGGACATTTTGAACCGGAGTTTGCCGGCAAGTTAAATTTTTATGTAACCGCTGTCGATAAAACGCTAAGAGATGAGAACGACAACGCAACTGTAGGAATGATTATTTGTAAAGACAAAAACGAAATTATTGCAGAATATTCCCTCACAGATCTTCATAAACCATTAGGAATTTCGTCCTACGAACTCAAAAAAATATTACCCGAAAATTTCAAATCTCACCTTCCATCAATTGAAGACGTAGAAAATGAATTAAAAAAATTAGACTCATGAAAAGACCAACTTACGTTACAGATAAAGTTTTAAAACAATTCATCAAAAATGCTTTAGAGGAAGACATTCAGGATGGTGACCATTCTACTCTTTCAACAATTCCGAAAGATTTGGAGCAAAGTGCAAAACTTTTGGTAAAACAGGACTGTATTCTCGCCGGAGTTGAATTGGCTGAAATTATTTTTAAAACTTTCGATAAAAACTTAAAAGTTGAAACTTTCGTAAAAGATGGTGATGCTGTAAAAGTTGGCGATGTTGCTTTTATCGTAACAGGAAGTGCAAGATCAATTCTTTCTACAGAGAGACTCGTTCTAAACTGCATGCAAAGAATGAGCGGAATCGCGACACTTACTCATGATTGGGATTCCAGATTAATTGGGACAAAAACAAAACTTTTAGATACAAGAAAAACAACTCCTAATTTCAGAGTTTGTGAAAAGTGGGCAGTCGCAATTGGCGGCGGAACCAATCACCGATATGGACTTTATGATATGATCATGTTGAAAGATAATCACATTGATTACAATGGAAGCATTACGAATGCCGTAAAAATGGCTAAAGATTATATCAAAAAAAATAAAAAGAAGTTGAAAATTGAGGTTGAAACTAGAAACCTTGAAGAAGTTCAGGAAGCCATTAATGCAAAAGTTGACAGAATCATGCTTGACAACATGGATGTAAAAACTATGAAAGAAGCAGTTAAGCTAATTAATGGATCTTGCGAGACCGAAGCATCAGGCGGAATTACTCGTGAACAGTTAAAAGAAATCGCTTCTACAGGTGTAACATATATCTCTGCAGGCGCATTAACACACTCCGCAGACAATATGGATTTGAGTCTCAAAGCCGTGAAATAGCATTGAGTTTTTAACAAAAATGACCGCAATTTGTTAAAAATTCAATAATGTGATTTTTTTCATGCAAAATGTTAATAATTATTTAATATTCTAAAAATCAATAATTTAACCCTTTTTTAGAACAATTAAAAATTAACATACAGTTAATATTAGTTAAAATTTATTTGCCGATTTTTGCATAAAATTTAAATCTAACTATTACTAACGATTATGAAATTAATCAACAAATCAATGCTAACTGCGATAATTACATTATCTACGGCTAGTGTTTATTACGCTCAACAAGTTCAGGATACTGTAAAAGATACAAGATCCAAAGACATTGAACAAGTTGTACTAACAGGAGTTGCGGATATCGCTAAAGAAAGAAAAACTCCGGTAGCAGTTTCAACAATCAAAGAAGCACAAATCGTACAAAGATTGGGTAACCAAGAATTCCCTGAGATTTTAGCAACAACTCCTTCTATCTATGCTACAAAAGGTGGTGGTGGTTTTGGAGACGGACGTATGAACGTAAGAGGTTTTGATACTTCTAATACCGCAGTAATGATTAATGGAGTTCCCGTTAATGATATGGAAGGAGGTACCGTATATTGGTCTAACTGGGCTGGGCTTTCTGATGTAACGTCTGCAATGCAGATACAAAGAGGTTTAGGATCTTCAAAATTAGCAATCGCTTCTGTTGGAGGTACAGTTAACATTATTACAAGAGCTGCAGATAAAAAGAAAGAGGGTAATGTAACTTTGGGAGTTGGTAATGATGGTTATCTAAAAACTTTATTTTCTTATAATACAGGAAAATCTGCAAAAGGATGGTCTACTTCATTCTTAATGAGTAGAACAGCTGGAGCAATGTATATTGACGGTTCAGATTTTGAAGCATATAACTACTATTTTGCATTAGGTTTCCAACCAAATAAAAAGCACGATTTCCAATTTACTTTTACAGGAGCTCCACAATGGCATAACCAAACCTTCAATAACACCATCGCAACCGATTTGGATATGGGCGACGGAAGATTAGACGGTGTTTTGTCTGATAAACCAAATAGAAAATATAACTCTAACTGGGGATATTTAAATGGTGAGCAATATTCTCAAACTGTAAATTATTATAGCAAGCCTGTTGCCTCTATCAACTGGGATTGGAATATTTCTGAAAAATCAAAATTATCTACAGTAGGATATGCTTCTTGGGGTAGAGGTGGTGGAACCGGAATTTTAGGTTCTATCAATGGTACTTCTATCAACTCATTACCTAAAACAGCAGACGGTTTAATTCGTTTTGATGATATCTACGCATGGAACACAGGACAAGCAGTTACTTGGAATCCAAATGTAGCAGCAGGAACCGGTATTAACAAAGTAAATGCAACTCCTTTTATTGGTACAACATCCAATGGTATTACCAGAAGAGCTAGTGTAAATTCACATGACTGGTACGGAATTCTATCCAATTTTCAACATAAGATTAACGAAAACTGGAATTTCTCCGCAGGTATAGATGCAAGATACTATTATGGTTATCACCCAGGTCTTGTTACTGATTTCTTAGGAAACAGAGAATACCGCGAAGCTGGAAACTACAACCAATTCCCATATTACACTGTTACACAATCATATAACGCAGCACCTCCTGCAAACCCTTTTGCAGCTGCAGTAAAAGACAAATCACAGATTGTATACAGAAATTATGATGGTAAAGTTCTTTGGGGTGGTGTTTTCGGACAGTTAGAATATACGAATGATAAAATTTCAGCTTTCGTACAAGGTTCTGCATCTGAGCAGAGCAACCAAAGAATTGATAAGTGGGTTTGGGATGGAACGTCTGCCGTTCCTACCGGAATATCTACTACACAGCAAGGACAAGTGGTAAACCAAAAAACAGATCAAAAATTCAGATTTGGATATAACGCAAAAGCTGGTGTGAACTATAATATTAACGAACAACACAATGTTTTCGTAAATATTGGTATTTATTCTAAACAGCCGAATCAAAATGCTATTTTCCCTTATTCATTGCCAACAAAAACTTTCGGTTCTTTGTATCAACAGATTGAAAACAAAGATCTAAGAAACGAAAAAGTTTCTTCTGCTGAAGTTGGTTATGGATTCAAAAGCGGAAAATTCAGAGCAAACGTAAATGCATACTACACAGATTGGAAAGACAGATTCGTTCGTGTTACAGGTATTGCTTATACTAATGCAGATGGGAGTGCTGGAACAAACGGTACTGCAAGTTTAACAGGCGTACGTGAAGTGCACATGGGAGTAGAACTAGAAACATTCTATAAGCCTCTAAACTGGTTAGAGTTCAACGGAATGCTTTCTATAGGAAACTGGAAGTACAAAAACAACCCAACAGGAAGAGTATCTGACGTAAACGGTGATCCAATTACAACAAACGGAAAAGACGAAGTTACTTTAGCTTTGGATGGACTGAAAGTTGGGGATGCCGCGCAAACAACAGCTGCATTAGGAGCAACTGTAAGACCTATTAAAAATCTTGATGTTTTCGGAACATGGAGATATATTGATAACTTGTACGGAACATTTAGCATCAACAATAGCTATATTATTAAAGATGGAGTTGTACCGGCTGCCAGAGCAGAAAAAGGATCTTTAAAAGCGCCTTCTTATAATCTTACAGATGTTGGAGCTTCTTATACATTTAATTTGAAAAATGGTAACAGACTAATTGTTACAGCGAATATCTATAACTTATTTGATACCACATACATTTCAGATTTGAGATCATCAGTTAAGAAAACATTCTCAGATTTCAAAACTTCTTCAAATACGGATGCACAGGCACAAACATTGTTAGATGCTTACAATGCAAATGCTAAAAACTTCTACAAAGGTTTAGATGTTAGCAACAACGTTTATTTCGGATTCGGAAGAACTTGGGCTGCATCTCTTTCTTACAGATTCTAATAATCTAAAAACATTAGATTTTATAAATACCAATCCCGGCTTTTCGCCGGGATTTTTGCTATATTTGCTCCTAGAAAAAAGAAAAAAATAGGATTATGGATTTTTACAAAGTATTTCTCAGTGCCCATAAAGGTTTCGGGTATTTAGAATTGGTTTTAGTTGCATTATTTGTTATTGCCTTATTAATTACCATGTTTGGGTACAGTGGAAAAGTGAACAAATTTTTAAAGAAAACTACACTTTTCACAATGATCTTCTTCCATGTTCAGTTTTTAGTCGGGATATGTTTATTATTCATATTCTCTCCAGGCTTTAAGGCTGCTTTAGATGCGGGAACATTAATGAAAGATCCATATTCAAGATTTCAATTTGTAGAGCATCCGTTTTCGATGTTGGTTGCTGCTGTTTTGATGACAATCGTTAACAAAAAAGTGAAAGTAAATCCTACTATTTCTTTAGGAATTGTGATTATGGGATTAATTGCAGCAGGTTTATTTGCATTCGCGTTCCCTTGGGCAAGAGTCTTTGGGGCATAAATATATTAACATAAAAATTTTTAATTAAATCAATGAAAGTAGCTGTAGTCGGTTCAACAGGAATGGTTGGACAAGTTATGCTTAAAGTTCTGGAAGAAAGAAACTTCCCTATCACCGAATTAATTCCGGTTGCATCGGAAAGATCTATTGGTAAGAAGGTGAAGTATAAACAGGAAGAATTTACAATTGTAAGCATGAAAGACGCTATAGCTGCCAAACCGGATATTGCAATCTTCTCAGCCGGCGGTGATACTTCTCTTGAATTCGCGCCACTTTTCGCTGAAGTAGGAACAACCGTGATCGACAATTCTTCAGCCTGGAGAATGGATCCTTCTAAAAAATTGGTAGTTCCTGAAATCAATGCAGATGTATTGACAAAAGAAGATAAAATCATTGCAAATCCGAACTGTTCTACTATTCAGTTAGTAATGGTTTTAGGACCTTTGAACAAAAAATATGATTTAAAAAGAGTAATCGTTTCAACTTACCAGTCTGTAACAGGAACGGGTAAAGCAGCTGTTGATCAATTAAACGGTGAAATCAGCGGAGACGATTCTGTTGCAAAAGTATATCCTTATCAGATCTTCAAAAATGCATTGCCACATTGCGATGTTTTTGCAGATGACGATTACACGAAAGAAGAGATTAAATTAATGAAAGAACCTAAGAAAATTTTAGGGGATGACACATTTAATTTAACCGCAACTGCAGTGAGAGTTCCTGTACAGGGAGGTCACTCAGAAAGTGTAAACATCGAGTTTGAAAACGAATTCGAACTTGATGAAGTAAGAAAAATCTTATCTGAAACTCCGGGAGTTGTGGTAATGGATAATGTGAAAAACAACGAATATCCGATGCCGCTTTACTCGGAAGGAAAAGACGAAGTTTTCGTCGGAAGGATAAGACGGGATTTATCACAGCCAAAGACTCTGAATCTCTGGATCGTGGCAGACAATCTGCGAAAAGGAGCTGCAACGAACGCAGTACAGATCGCAGAATACTTAGTATCAAATAACTTAGTGTAAACTAACAAAAATAAAAAGAGTCTCAAAATTGAGATTCTTTTTTTTATCAAACCTATGAACGTACAAAAGACTCATAATAAAGATAAATTAGCCTTTCAAAAGTGGATTGCTGCTTCTGGAGTTATCCTGTTTATCGGAAAAATCGTTGCATGGAAGCTCACAAATTCTGATGCTGTATTTTCTGATGCTATGGAAAGTATCGTCAATGTAATCAGTGCATTTATGGGATTGTATTCCTTGCATCTTGCTGCAAAACCCAAAGACGAAGATCATCCTTACGGTCACGGAAAAGTAGAATTCGTTACTTCCGGAATTGAAGGTGCTTTGATAGCCATTGCCGGAATCATGATCATTTATGAAGGTGTAAACAGCTTGGTAGTCGGAAAAACTTTAAATAAACTTGATTGGGGAATCTGGATCATTGCTGCAACAGCTATTGTCAATTATTTTCTTGGCTATATTTCCATTAAAAAAGGACAAGAGGAAAACTCTTTGGTTTTAGTGGCTTCCGGGAAACATTTGCAATCCGACACGATTACAACGCTTGGTGTGGTGATCAGTTTAGTTATTGTTTATTTCACTAAAATTTACTGGATAGATTCTGCTGTAGCATTGATTTTTGGTGGATATATTATTGTTGTCAGCTACAAGATCGTTCGTAAATCTTTAAGTGGAATTATGGATGAACAGGATCCTGAATTATTAAATCAAATCATTAAAGTTTTAGAAGACAACAGACGCACGGAATGGATCGATGTACACAATATGAAAATCCAGCAGTTCGGAGCCAATCTACATATTGATGCACACATCACTTTGCCTTGGTATTACAGCCTTCGTGACGCTCATAACGAAATGGAAAAGATGATCATTCTTTTAGCCGAAAACATTAACAGAAGTATAGAATTTAATTTTCACATGGACGACTGCAAACCTATTTCATGCCCTGTCTGTCAGATTAAAGACTGCCCCGTCCGTGAAAAAGATTTTGTAAAAAGAGTGATCTGGACTCCGGAAAATGTCACTTGCGTGGATAAGCATACAGCAGAATAACAAAAAAATATTACATTTGTTAAAAATATAAATATGGGAGTGGGAACCAATCTTAAAAGACTAAGAACGAAAACAAAATTTTCTCAACAGGATATTGCAGATCAATTGAATATCGACAGAGTAACTTATGCCAACTGGGAAAATGAAACGTTTGATATAAAGTCTCAATATATTCCTAAACTTGCCGATATTTTTGAGGTCGAAATTAAAGATTTGTTCGAAGAAGAAAAGACTTTTCATATTTCAAATAATACTTTCAATGATTCAGCAGGTGTAATTGTCTTTAACCTCTCTGATAAAAAAATCGCAGAAAAATTGAGTTTACAAATTGAAGAATTGATTAACAATCTAAAAAAGTAATTCTTTTACATATAAAATAAACCCCACCAAAATGTTTGGTGGGGTTTATTTTTAGATATTTAATCCTATATATCATCACTATTTGCAATTGACAAAATTCTATAGAGAAATATCGCCTATTATTTTATCTTTTAATTGTAAAATATCTTTGATCTCTAAAGGTTTTCTAGCAAACGATAACCTCTTATTCAATGGTTTTTTCCATATAATTTGAATCGAATCTTTATTCCGGGAACTTTTATCAAAAACTTTTTCATAATTTAGAACAAAGGTAGTCTTATATATTTTTCCTGATTTATTAAACTCATGTTTGTAGAAATCAAAAAATACCGGATGAAGATTACATAAAAAATCTTCAAATCTCCCTCCGATATAATTCTTTTTATTGTCGAATAAATATTTGGCAAAATTATCTGAAAACTTTTTAGGTCCGCAATGTAAAAAACCAAATGATACCGCTCGATTTTGAACAGAAATATCTTTAATTATAATCTTTTCTAAAAACAATTTCTCTTCTTCTGTAAAATCTGAAACTTCTAGCCATTTTTTACCTGGAAAAAACGAAGGATTAGTAATAATAGAATTTCCCCACTTTATATTCATACTCATAAAGGTCTTCTTATTTTTTGAAAAACCAAAGCTTGACGCATAATAACAACCATTATTATCTAAGCTCGATATTAATATTTTATATTTTAGCTTACTTAATAATTTAGAAAATGGTTTTCCAATATAGTTTGCCTTCTTCACTTCAAATTGTTTTAAATAATTCAAAGTATCTAATTGTGCTTTACTTTTAATTATAAAAAGCAAAGCACAAAATAGAAATATTTTATATAGCAATTTCATCATCTATACACCTTAATATCTTTTACTATTTTACCTCCGTAGAAATTCTTTTCATCATTAGTAAAAAAGAAAGCATTTAATTGCTCATAAGATTTTGTAGTTGATCTAGGAATAGGTGTTTCCCAAAAAATTGCTAAATTAATTACATTATGAAAAGAATATTCTTTTTCACAAAAATTAAAAGATGTTCTCGTAACGATATTTTTATTATTAAAAGGGGTGAAACTCCAAGCTGTTTTAGGATGAATTTGCATCATGTCATTAAGGAGTTTAGAAAAAGGCTGACCAATATAATTTGCTTTATTTATTTCAAATTGTTTAAGATAATTTAAAGTATCTAATTGCCCAAAACTTTTTGTAAAGCAAAAAAACAATAATATGATGAATGTTTTAAAAATGTTTTTCATTTGAGTGTTTATTTAAGATTACAATCTGTTATTTTTTCATACGTTGTTACTACTATGAACGGGAAAGCTGTATTTCCTGTAGGAACTTGTATTTCAATTTCTTTTACAAATATAGGTTGAAAATTTCCATTGCTGTCTTTTTTACTTAATCCCATTCCTGTATTGTATTTTCCTATCACAAAAGCCATAGCTAACTCTTTTGCTTCTTCATCTGATTTACCGATATCTTTAAAATATTTTTCCGATAAATCAAAATCTTTACCAATATCTTTTGTTGGATTCCATGCATTATCTTCTGAGCTAAAATACTGGGATGGAGGATGAGTTAAAGGGAAATTGTCAAAATCTGATTGATTTGTGACTACACATGCATAAGTAGTTCCTTCAGCTCCATTTATAAGATAATAATCAAAGTTTGGGTTTTGATAATTATTTTGCATAAACCAATAAATATCACCAGTTGAAGGCACTTCATAAGTTTTAATGGTATGATCATGAATTCCTCCTTCGGCAGTAAAATCAGTATGTGTCGGAGGTAGATCGACTTGAGCTCCCGAAGAATCGCCTAATATAATATTTGAAGTTTTATAATTCCCTGAAGCGTCTTTCCCAAATATAAATCCTTTTTCTATTGTAGATGTAGAAATTCCAATTTTCATTATGGTATTTTGTGCAGCAATTACTGCCTGATCTAAAAGATTTTTTGCTTTTGTGTTTTCAGTAATTATTTTTTGACAAGGAGTTTCATCAATAACAATACCCGTATCATCATTCTCACTACACTGTTGTGATATTCTGTAAAATGCAGTTCCACTTTGTGTACAAGGATCTTTCGGAGGTTGTGGTCCGGGAGTTCCACCTCCGCCATCACCGCCTCCCGAGGTGTTAGGAATCTGTGGCGTTGCATCACCATCTGGAACACTGATTACCACATCATAGCATATATTCACATGACACTTTGCCATACAATTATCGCACTTTCCTTCTCCATGATGAGAACACTGCCAATACACACCACAGGATTGAAGCCATATCATTTTTCCATTTTGCTGTATGGTAGCCGTAGAAGTAGTTAAATTTTTTATTCGCATTCTTCCGTATTCATTATTATACTTTTTGCCGACAAAAAGATCTTTCGGGATATTGGTGAAATCTTCATTCCCGAAAGTCTTGTTATCCATATACATAAAAGTATAAAACATTTGCTCCCGAAAATCTTTATCTATTTTTTCACTGTAGACAATATTTTCCAACAATTTATTGTCATAATCTCTCACTCCGATTATCGAATTTTCATCATCTAGTGTAGCAAAAAGCACAGAGCTCATCGTTTCATTATCATCCGAAAGCGGAATCATCAAACCTGTTGCATTCTCCGCATCCACAACCTGCATCTTGTCCCAGATCGGCATTCCTTTTTGGTCAGGGATAGTAGACAGGAAATCTTTTTCCCTATTATAAGCTTCAAGAATACTAATGTAATCTACACCCGATTTAGCATTTATACCTCCTTTATTGATGTGTTTAAAGAAATTGGCATTGTTTCTTTGAGGATTGGTTTCGCTGTTGGCAAAATCTTCATTGTGGCAGGACCCAAATAAGGTCAGAAAGACTGTCAGTATAGACAGCCACGAAATCATTTTTTTCGTCATGGTCATTTGTTTGTTTCTTTAGTTAAAAAAATCTTTACATATATAGAGATGCATTATTTTCCTTTTTGGTTGGAAAAGATTTAAAAAAATTTTAATCTATATATGAACAGGGACAAAACTAAAATATAAATTTCAGAAGTTCTGTAATACAAACACAACAAAATTTATCATGCTTTTCCAACATTTAACCAAAACAAACAATTACCATTCAAATCATTACACTTATTTCTCTTTTAGATGAAATTTTTATAATTCAAATAAGATTTTAACGAAAAAAAAACTTTACTTTTTTACTCCCAAAGCGGCTTTGTAGATTTCCATTTCCTTTTGAAGATCCAAAAGCAGCTGCGTTTTTTCTTTAAGCTCTCTAACAATTTCAGAGTTTTCGTTAAGAGCAAATGATGGTGGATAATAATTGATAAGTTCAGTAAGAAAATCATATTCTAACGCTAAACCAAGATCCCAAAGAATCCTAAACTGCAATGAAGGCTGCTTAAAATAGTTAGCCAAAGATGTTGGAGTTATCTGCATTTTTCTGGCTACTTCAGCCTGCGTCAGTTTTTTATCAGCTATTATTTTCTTTACCCACTCCCCTATGTGAGGAAAAGAAGACATGTTTTTCTTTTGTTTTTTCTTGATACTCATCATTATAATTTATATATCTAAATATACTAATTAAAAGCACAATACATACTATTATATGCATAAAGCATAAAGCATATAGCCATATTCTCTATGCATATTTAATGATGCTTTAAGTTAAGAAATAAATGTAAAAAACATATCCACATAAGCATAATACATTTAAAAACATGCCTTATGCATATAAAAATATATTTAGAGCATATCAGAAGAAGTTATAATGATGTTATTTTAACTTGCCGACTTGTTTCCTGTAATAAAACATCGGAATAATCAAAAGTAAAATCAAAGGCTGAATTACAAAACGCCTCATATAAAAAGAAAAAAGATAGCCAATTTCGAATCTGTCATAGATACAATACAGATAAATCGGGAAAGTGATGAAAAAAATTATGGTAATTAAAATCGCACCCTGAATCGTCCATTCTTTATTTTTAAACCAAAAATGAATAACCAGACATGAAAAAATTAAGTTCAAAATAAACCTGAAAAGATAACCTAAGATTAATTTCCCCCACTCGAAAGGCGGAAACGGAAGATTTTTATTAGCCTCATGAAAATAATTAAGGAAAGGATCATAGAAAAGTTTGTCTTCGAGCACTCTCACACCCATCAATCCACAAACTCCGATGATAATCAAATACAAATTAAGAATTTTCATGTTTTAAAGCAAAAAATTTAATCCAGATCAGCCAAAGAATCACTACAGTTCCATAGATTACGGCTGGAAAAATATAATCGTGAGTCATTTTACTGTATTCTTTGTAATCCAGAACGACAAGATTCAGTCCTACAATTCTCAATACATTCATAATATAAAGTAAGACAAGACCTATCAATACAAAAACAAATGTCTTTTTCCCTTTATAAAAAGCAAAAACAAAAGCGACGAAAAGAATCATTACAGAAACCGCATTACAGCCTTCCACCATTCTGGTCGGATATTCATTTTTAACATAAAAATAAACCTGTTCTCCTTTTACATCATTATAAAGTTGGGTAGGATAACCGATAGAATTCTGAATGTGCCTCACCTGTTCTGCAATCAATCGTGAGAATGGATCCAAACCTTCTTTTTCAAAACTGTTCAGAAAAAACTGATACGCAAAAAGCAACACCAGATAAATGATGATGAAGCGCAGCAAAATTCCTAAAACAGGTTTAAAATCCTTTAGCATATTACAAAGATAGAAATTAGACTGTAAATTACTATATTTGTTTCATCTATGAATTCTGAAAACGCACAACGGTTTCTTGAAAATTATACCGGTAAAAAACATTCTGAGTTTATTATTTTAGCTCAAAGCGGTTCCGCGAGAGTAAATTTTTTGGCTAAAACCGGAAATGAGAAGTATATTATTACGTACAATGAAAATGTTCAGGAGAACGAAAGTTTTTTATATTACTCTGAAATTTTCTCTGATCTAGACCTTAATACTCCTAAAATTCTAAAAATTTCCGATGACAGAAAAATGTATATTCAGGAATTTTTGGGAGGAAACACTCTTTCTGAAGTTATTGCAAAAGAAGGTTTATCCGACAATGTAAGATCTTTGGTAAAGCAAACGCTGGAAAAACTGTATCAATTACAAATTTCAACGCAAGATAAAATTGATTTCACCAGAACTTTTGAATACGAAAGTTATGATGAACTTCCGGTAACGCACGATTTATATTATTTCAAAAATTTCGTGGCAGATGTTCTCGAACTCGAATATAATAAGTCTACTCTTTTGAAGGAATTCAAAAAAATCGTCAACCTCATCGAAAATCTTGAACCGAAAGGATTAATGATCCGCGATTTTCAGGCAAGAAACATTATGGTGAACGAAAAAAATGAAGTTTCATTTATCGATTATCAGTCTGCGATGAAAGGACCTTTGATGTATGATGTCATATCTTTTCTGTTTCAGGCAAAAGCCAATTTTCCTGAAGATCTTAAAAATGAAATGCTTGATTTTTATAGTAATCAATTTGAAGATCAGGAAATTAAAAATCAACTAAAAGCTTCGGTGAAACCGATTCAACTGATGAGATTTTTACAGGTTTTGGGAGCTTACGGATTCAGAGGGCTGATTCAGAGAAAGCAACATTTTATTGCAAGCATAGAAAAAGGAATTGAAAACATTACAGAATTTGCACAGACCTGGGAAAATATGAAAGATTATCCTGAGCTGGAAAAAGTAATCGCACAATTGAGTTTGGAGAAAACGAAATTGAAAATTGAAGAGATTTTAAATAGCTAAAGTCTTCGACAAGCTCAGACTGACACTGATTGAATTACACTTTATTTGAATATAGTAATAAAGAAAAAGTTTAGTATTAGCGAAATGTCATCCTGAGCGCGAAGCAGTCGAAGGATCTTTCAAAAACAGAACTTAGATTCCTACGGAATGACAAAAAGGGATTGAAAAAATTATAATTAGAAAATAAAACAAGAAAATGCTACACATCGACATACACAGTTTTTCGTACAAAAAAGGAGGAATTCCGAAAGATGACACAGGAAACGGAGGAGGATTTACCTTCGACTGCCGTGGAATTCTGAATCCGGGAAGAGTGGAAGAATATAAAATCCAGACTGGAAATGACATCGGCGTTCAGGAATATTTAGAAACAAAAACTGAAATGCCAAAGTTTTTAGAATTAATCAAAAGCTTAGTTTCAATTAATATTGATAACTATCTGGAAAGAGGTTTTGAAAACCTTCAGATCAATTTCGGATGTACTGGAGGACAACACAGATCGGTTTATTCTGCAATTAAAATTGCACATTTTATTGAGGAAAAATATGGTGATAAAGTTGAAATCAGCCTTCACCACGACGAACAACACCAACTTAATTCATAAATGATAATCGATAATTTATAAATGATTATTTAAAACTGTTTATATTTATCAATCATCATTCATCACTTATCAATTATAAATAATGAAGGCTTTAATTTTCGCTGCAGGAAAAGGAACAAGGTTGAAACCTTTTACAGATCATCATCCGAAAGCATTGGCAAAAGTGAATGATGTTCCGCTTTTGGAAAGAAATATTAAATATTTAAAAAATTTCGGAATAAACGATTTTGTCATAAATATTCACCACTTTGGAAATCAAATAGTTGATTTTTTAAAGCAAAATGACAATTTTGGCTGTAAAATAGAAATCTCCGACGAATCGGAAGAACTTCTGGAAACCGGAGGCGGCTTGATTTTTGCTAAAAGATTTCTTGATCATGGGGAAGATTTTCTGATCATGAACGCCGATATCTTAACGAACATAAACATCACAGACTTTGTGGAATACCACAAAAAGATAAAAGATTTTGCTACATTAGCTGTTTCGGACAGAGAGAGCTCGAGGAAGTTACTTTTCAATGATGATTTGGTTTTAAGAGGCTGGCTTAATGTACAGACCGGGGAACAGAGACTTGCGGAATTCAATAAAGGATTCAAAGCATTAGCTTTTAGCGGCGTTCACTGTATCAATCCTGTTATCTTTGATAAAATTAAAAGAACGGGCAAATTCTCTGTTATGGAAGAATATCTTGACTTGATGCAGACTGAAAAAATTCACGGTTTTGTACATGACAGTATTCTCATAGATGTCGGAAGACCAGAATCTGTAATAGAAGCCGAAAAACATTTTAAATAATTTTTGCAATGGAAATTGATGGAAGAGACGAAAGTTTGGTAAATCCTGAACTTGATGTTAATGAAACAAAACTACATAACAGCTTGAGACAAAAAGCCTGGGACGAAACCATTACCAAGGACAGCTGGATGGTTTTCAAAGTGATGGCAGAATTTGTAGACGGCTATGAAAAACTGGCTAAAATTGGTCCGTGTGTTTCTATTTTCGGGTCTGCAAGGCTAAAACCTCAAAGCAAATACTACAAAATGGCTGTAGAAATTGCTGAGAAAATTACAAAGATCGGTTTCGGAATCATCACAGGTGGTGGTCCCGGAATTATGGAGGCAGGAAATAAAGGAGCTTTCAATGCACAGGGAAAATCGATCGGCTTAAATATCGATCTTCCTTTTGAACAGCATTTTAATCCATACATCAATAAGTCATATTCCATGAATTTTGATTACTTTTTCGTGAGAAAGGTAATGTTTGTGAAATATTCGCAGGGGTTCGTCGTTATGCCGGGAGGTTTCGGAACGCTGGATGAACTGACAGAAGCTTTAACTTTAATTCAAACCAATAAAATTGGAAAATTCCCGATTGTTTTGGTAGGTTCGGAATTTTGGAGCGGATTATTGGATTGGTTCAAAGAAACTTTACTTAAAGAAAAAATGATTCATGAGGAAGATCTTGATCTTTATCGTGTGGTAGACACAGCTGACGAAGCAGTGGCACACATTAAAGCATTTTATGATAAATATTCTGTGAACGTTAACTTTTAATTGGCATATTATTTGTGACTTAAACCAGACAAGCATGATTGTAAATCTATTAATTAAGATGAAAAAACTTTTATATATAACAGGAATTTTAACATTTTTTATGTTAATGAGTTTCACGTATGTAGACTTTTTCTCTTCAATGACAAAAGTGGATTATATCGATGGAAGTAAAACATTGAAGTTCACCACAAAAATGAATACGAACCATATTTCGGACGCCATAAAAATCAACCCTAACACGGCTGGATTTGAGGCAGAAGTAAAAAAATATGTAAATAATAATTTTGATGTGTATGTCAATGGCTCACCGAAAACAATAACATTCACGGGAAGTCAGGTAAGCGGAGAAACTGTATGGGTGTATTTTGAAACCGGAGGAGTATCGGACATCAACACCTTAAAAATTAAGAATACAATACTTCTGAGCGCTTTTCCAAAGCAATTTAACATCGTTACTGTTGCTTATAAAGGAAATCAAAAAGTAATGAATTTCCAACGCGGAAAAGAAGTGAATGAAGTTGACTTTTAGAAAAAAATTATTTAGTTATAAAACCACTGCAAATCGCGGTGGTTTTTTTATATTAAACATTAAAAATAAAACCTTCATATGAAATACATACTTTTTGTGATAATGTTCTTGTCAAATATATTTTGCTTTAGTCAAGATAACAGAAAATGTAATGTAAATTCTGATACAAAATATAATCGCCTGCAAATACTTGATAGTATTAATAAAAGATTAAATAAATTGAATGAATTTTATCAAATAGAAATGCCTAGAAAGTTTTCTGTGACTAAGGAAAATTTTTATAATTTTTTCATATACGATCTTGTTGATACTTCAAATAAAACTCCTGATAAGGAAGGTAATTGCATTGAATTTACTGATGACCATATATATCATATTGCGGCTTTGAGATCAACTTATAAAGTTTCTATCATTTTAATTTTATCGAAAGGAAAGTTTCATTTTTTTGAAGGTTTAAACTGTTCTAAAAAAATTAATGATATTGAAGAGGTCTTAAATTTTGTAAAAGCAAATACAAATATTACTGATAAGAATATTTTAAATAGAATTGCTAATTATCAAGATTACCATCTCAGTCATACTGTAGATCCTATGGGAATGACATCTAGATGTATTAATGAATAAAAAAATCTGATGCAAAGTGAAACATATACATAGAAAAAAAGACTGTCTAATAAAAGACAGTCTTTTTTATTTTATTTAAATAAGAACTTTACGGAGTTTTGAAAACTTTTACGTTATCAATCTCTACAGCACTTGCAACAGTAGTTGATGGGTTTGTATACTTAAACGCAATTCTTATATTTTGGTTAAGATAAGGAGCAAGATCTACTAATCCTGAACCTACAAATCCTCCGAATGCAGCAATATCTGTATCTACAAAGGCATTTAAAGGTGTCCAGTTCAAAGTATTAGGATTTCCACCTGAATATGTATCAGTTGTAATCAGCACTTGCAATGGATTTCCAGCAAATCTTACATCACTTTCAAAATAAAGTTTTGCAGCAGTAGCTCCGGATAAAGAAAGTGATTTTGAAATCAACCAGTCTTCATTCACAGCACCTAAACCACTGATGTAAGCTGAAGGAGCAGGATTACCAAATGTAGTCGTTCCCCAAACCTGTGTTCCGGCAACGTTATAAGCAGTCCAACCGTTTGCTGTTAAGTTCGTAAATGGCTCATTTAATACCAATGTAGCAGCTGTTAATCTAGGATTTTTAAAGTTAATATCACTAATTCCTCTGATTACATTTTGGTATGCACTATTATACTTACTTGCTACAAATGTTATGTCTCCACTTGTATTTGGAATTGCATATGTTGGCTTAAAGAATCCATCAGTTCTGATCGTTGCCTGTGTTCCATAAACATCAACAATATGTCTGTCTGTATCAACTGCAGCACCAGAAGCGTCTACATTCATTAGATTCAATCCAACTTCTGCATCAACAAACTGTACATTTTTAACTTTTACCAATGTATTGATATATTTATCATTCTTGATATCAGCAAGACCTAATTCCTGAGGAACCATGTTTGCAATATCCAATCCAGTTCCGTTACAAACACCTGCAATATATCTGCTGATAATAGATTCAGGAATTCTACCAATTGCAAAATCCGGATCTTTAACACCTAAAGTGATAACTCCTGCAGATTTACCGATAACCATTCCGTTTGCTCTGATTCTGATGTGAGCTCCCACAGGGAAATCAGCATAGTTCAAAGACTTATTGATACCTACTACCAATCCTACAGTTGGGTTTTCAGGCTTATCCTGAAAAGAAATTGTTTTGTAGAAGTTTCCGTTAGCATCAGAAGAAACAACATATCCGTCGAAAATAACCTCCGGGTTTGTAGCATCCTGTGCAGGCACTGTATATACTCCCGTAGCAGGAGACAATGCTACAAACTGTGCCATTGTCATTGTAGGAGCACTAAATTTATTATTACATACAATCTCCGGTGCATCCCATTTATCATCGTGGATACACGAAAGCTGGGTAGCACCTAATACAGCTACACCCAAACTAATTTTTAAGAAATTCTTTATATTCATTTTTTTTTATTTCTATGGGTTATTTTTTATTAGAATCTAACTTGTAGGTTTACAAAATAAGAACGTCCTTGAGTGTACCAGTATTTTGGTGCAAAGTTAGGATATCTGCTATTGTAGTCATTTTCAAAATCTACATTACCATTGGCACTTCTAATCTGTTCAAAGCCTCCTGTAATATATCTTCTGTTATCAAGTATATTATTTACCGATCCTGAAATCAATACATAATATTTACCAATGATCCAAGATTTTCCAACGTTTGCATTTACAAAGAATGATGAAGGAAGTTTTACCTGTTGCATGTAACGCTCAACTTTCGGATCATCAAGATTTACGAAAGGTGTACTGCTGTTATTATTTTGGATAAAATCATCCGTTCTAAGAATTGCAGAAGGATCTAGGTTGTTATCATCAAGATAGTTCCAGCTTGCTCCAAACCACCAGTATTTTGGTGAGTTGTATCTGAATCCTGCAGAGAAAGCTTTCTGAGCAGTTCCTCCAACTTTAAAATCTTTGATATAAGCTGTACCTAAATTAGCATAAGGAGCAGCCATTACGTCTGAAGAAATATATACATTCGGGTTGTTTGTATATTTATATTCTCCCCAGCTCGCAACACCCTGTAATGAAAGCGTTGGTAAGATTTTAACATCTACCCCCAATTCAGCTCCCATGTTTCTTTTGCTAACGTTTGACATTGTCTGAGTAACAAATGCACTTGCCGTTTTATCTTCAGTACCTCCAGTGTCAGAATTATCAACACTAAGTGTTAATCCATCTGCGAAGAATCTCTGAACATTTGTATCATTCTGTGTATTCACAATATATGCTGTTGCTCTTACTTTTAAGAATGGAGTAGACATTACATAACTAAGGTCGTTTGCACTTACAACTGCATTCTTGATATTCGGAACTGCATAATTATTACCTCTAGGATTGATAAAGATATCTTCTAAGAAAGGCGCCTGAGAGAAATATGCTCCATTATAAATGAAGAAATTCCTACCGTTAAGTCTATAGATAACCTGCCCTTTCAAACCATAATTCAAATAATTATAGTCTTTACTCTCCCCAAAAGAACTGTTTTGGTACAAATAATTTTTGAATAAACCTTCTCTGTTAGACGTAGAATATCCGAATAAACCACTTACGAAAATATCAAATTGTCCTGTAGATAATTTAAGTCCCGGATTTACTTTTACTTCCTGTCTTCTAAGGATATAATCATAATTGATCTTATCTCCAACGTGTTTTGCTAACTGAGAATCATTCATGTTATACAAACCTGAAGATCCTGCTTTGTTAGAATCAGCATAAGGGTCAACATTTAATGCATAATCTGCACCTAATAAATCATTAACTTCTCTGTAATATTCTGATTTGAAATTCTGATAAGAAACATTTAATAAGAATCTTGTCTTATCGTTAAAGTTATAAGTATAATGCGTTGCTGCATTGAAGATCTTATCATCGCTAACATCATTTACAAGGAAATATTTAGCTCTTTTACCTGTAAGACCAAATCTTGTAGACATTTCAGCCTGATCAACAACATCTGTTGCACGGTTTGCGTTATATAATGCATTCCAGTTGATCTGAGTAACATCTGTATTATTATTTGCCCAGTTTTCATTAGCCGCTTGATATCCTTGCATTAACATGTCATAATTAGCAGCAGGTGTGTTATTATGATATTGGCTATAAATAATACTGTTTAAATAATAACTAGGTAATTTTTTATAATAAGTAGGAGAAGGATTCTGTGCATTCTGCCAATCTAATCTCGAACCTTTATCCTTTCCGAATTGGTAAGAAACAGTAGTCCATAAATTAGATTTTTTATTGATTTTCAGGAAATCCTGTAATTGGAAAATCGGCTGAAAACCTTTTCTTACTCTCTCACTTCTTTTTTCTCCATCTTGCCATCCCCAGTAAGAATTATAATGTACACCTCTGTAATCATAAACTTCCTGAGTACTTGGACTTGCGGTAGATCTTCTGTAAGGAGATGCAAATGCATTGAAAGTAATCGTATGATTGTCATTGATTTTCTTTTCAACACCTAAGTAAGTACCATAAGCATCATAGAAAGTTCCTTCCTGAATACCTTCTTCAGCCCATCTTTTTGCTCCCATTACAGTAAATGCCCAACCTTTTTTGCTCATTCCCGATGTATATCTCAAAGAAACTCTTTGACGATAATTTCTGTTGGTAATAGAATAAGTTGCTTGAAATCCTTTTCTGTATTCGCTTGCTTTAGTATTTTTATAAATAACACCGCTTGCTCCACCAAAAGCATATTCAGAAGGTGAATGGTTGGAAGAGATTTCCGGATATCTTACAATTTCGTTAAGACCACCCCAGTTAGAAAAATCAACATTTCCATTGTCAGACTTCACCATGGAAACACCATTCATCATATTTTCGGAAGTTCTTCCGTCAATACCTCTTGGTCGGAACCAATAAGCTCCCAGATCAAAACTAGCGATTCTGTTGAAAACATCCTGAGAAGATTGTAACAGACCAACCGTGGAAGCCTGTCCACTGCTGCTGTCTTCGTCATCACTACCGCTATTGTCAATAATTGCTAAACCTTGATCCGCGTTTGTAAGTGCAGAATATAGGGTGATTACTCCTAAATCCTTTTTCTTCTCACTGTCCATCACGTCAAACTCCATTACTTTTGTTTCGTAATTCGGTTTCGTAATCACAATTTGATAATGTCCCGGCATCAAGTCTACAAATTGGAAGTATCCAATTTTGTCTGCCGTTACATCATTGTCTTTCCCTTTCATATCTACTTCTGCCCTTTCGATAGGCTTTCCGTCAGCATCCTTTAGATATGCAGAGACTGTAGTCTGTGCAAAATAGTATGAAGCTGGAAGTAAAGTAAATAAAGAGACTAATGATAGTTTTTTAATCATGAGTATATTTATTTTTTAAATACTTTTCTTGTTAATTCTCAACAGTTTAAAAGTTGGGGACGCAAATTTAGTCAAAATTTATAATTTACAACTTTTTTAACGTTATTTTTTCTTAACATTGCAAACTTTTAAGAATGATTATATAAAATAACTCAAATACCACATTTTAAATTTACAAATATTTAAAATGAAGTGAATTAAAAAAAAGTAAATTTGCAGATTAAATAATATTAATGATAACTCTAAGAAGATGAAGAAATTTTCGAGTTTATTTGCCATCATTTTTTCGATCATGGCATTCTCACAACAACAGGGAAAACTGAGAAAAGTTGCCACAGTAGGTTTTTTGAACGTAGAAAACCTTTGGGACACCATTCGCTCAGCAGATTATATCGACGGAACTAAAGACATTAAGAATCCGGCTTTCCACAGAAGTATTCCTTTGGATTCTATTAAATTTTTAGAAGCTGAAAAATACGACGGAGTATGGAGCGATGGTGCTTTAATAGGCAAAAAAGTAGTAAGATATCAAAGTGGTGCTGACGAATTTACGCCAAAAAGCGGTAAAAACTACGGGACTAAAGTTTACAAGGCTAAACTTGCCAACGAAGCAAAGGTAATTTCTGAAATGGGAGCTCAGTACACGAAAACTGCTCCTGCAGTTGTAGGTTTAATTGAGGTTGAAAACAGACAGGTTATTCAGGATCTTGTAAATGAACCGGCGTTGAAAAAGTATGATTATGGAATCATTCATTACAATTCTTATGATTACAGAGGAATTGATGTTGCATTAATTTATCAGAAACGAAGATTCACTCCTACCAATTCATTAAAGAAAGAATTGAAAGTTTTCGGTGATGATGGAAAAAGAGAATACACAAGAGATATTTTGGTGGTAACAGGTTTCTTAGATAACGAAAAAGTAGCATTCTTTATGAATCACTGGCCTTCAAGAAGAGGTGGTGAAGCGATTTCTTTACCAAAAAGAAATGCAGCTGCTGCTTTATTGAAACAACAAATGGACAGTGTAAGAGCTGCAGATCCTTCAACGAAACTTTTTGCAATGGGTGACTTTAATGATGATCCTGTAAGCTCAAGTTTAAAGAATTATCTGAAAGCCCAGCCAAGTCCGAAAGATTTAAGTGATACAAATCCTTATCTTAATTTAATGTATCCTTTATATAAGAAAGGTGTAGCTTCATTGGCTTATCAGGATGCTCCGAATTTATTTGATCAGATTATTGTTTCTAAAAACTTAATCACAGATCAGGTGACAAAAGATTATTCAGTATTCAAGGCAGAGATTTTTGCTCCGGCTTATTTAGTTAATAAAGAAGGAAATTACAAAGGTTATCCTTTCCGATCGTGGAACGGAGACCAGTTTACAGGTGGTTACAGTGACCACTTCCCAGCATTTGTAGTTCTCCAGAAAGAACCATAAAAATATAAGACACTCAATTGAGTGTCTTTTTTTTGTAACTTAATATCATGAAAAAATTAGTTTTAATATTATTCATGATTCTTTTTTCTTTCAATTGTTCGTCACAAACAAATACGAAAGATGAAAAAGAGAAATCAGAGATGAAACCTTCAAAAAACGATGACGGAGAATGGGATCTTACCGTAATTGATACTCAATTTGATTATTTTTTGAATGCAGTTGCAAAACCGATCAGTCAGTATTCCGAATCTTATTTAAAAAATAGAAATACACTTTTAGTAAGCGAATGGAATTCATATTATTCTTCAGGAAGATACCGAAATGTAATAGAATCTTCGATTGATTATGATCCAAAAGAAAATTACGGATTGAAATTTGAATACAAATTGTATCAGGTTTTTGCGTATGTTAACTGGAAGTATGGATTAAAAATGAACGGACTTTCCGGAAGTGACACTACAAGATATTAAAAAAGGTTCAGAATAACTCTGAACCTTTTCTTTTATAATAGTTTTAAAATTATTTATTGAATAATTCTTCTACTTTATCCCAGTTTACAACAGAGAAAAATGCTGCAACATAGTCAGGTCTTCTGTTTTGGTAGTTTAAATAATAAGCGTGCTCCCAAACGTCAAGTCCTAAAACCGGAGTTCCTTTTACGTCTGCAACAGGCATTAAAGGGTTATCTTGATTTGGAGTTGAGGATACAGAAACAGAACCATCAGCATTTTTCACCAACCAAGCCCATCCAGAACCGAATCTTGTTTTAGCAGCATCAGAAAAATCTGTTTTGAATTTTTCAAGACCTCCGTAAGCTTCGATAGCAGCTTTTACATTTCCTACAGGTTCATTGCTTCCGCCAGGAGTTAAAATTTCCCAAAATAGAGAGTGATTGAAGTGACCTCCTCCATTATTTCTTACTGCAGGTTTATCAGTTCCTGTTTGGCAAATCTCTTCTATAGTTTTTCCTTCCAGATCAGTTCCTTTAATTGCATTATTTAAATTGTCGATATATGCTTGGTGGTGCTTTGTATGGTGGATTTCCATAGTTTTCGCATCAATAGTAGGCTCTAAAGCATCGTAAGCATATCCTAGTTGTGGTAATTCAAATGACATAAGTTTTATTTTTAATGTTATTACTCAAATTTAGCCATAATTTAACCTATCTTCAAAAAATGAGGATTACTTTAATAAATCTTTAACATTGATATATTGATTTAGAATAAGTTTAATTTTTAAAAAGCAAAATTAGAGGCTTTAAAATTAATATTATGAAGAGCAATTCATTCAAAACACTATTATCATTAAAACTTCAACTTTCAGCAATAAAAAAGCACGAACCTAAAGATTCGTGCTTTCCATTTAACAAAATTAAATTAATTATTTATTCATAGACATCAGGAATTCTTCGTTATTACGAGTTCCTTTGATGTTTTTACTTACAAATTCCATTGCTTCTATAGGATTCATCTCAGCAAGATATTTTCGTAAAATCCACATTCTCTGAGAAGTAACCTCATCCAAAAGAAGATCATCTCTACGAGTGCTTGATCCTACCAAATCAATTGCAGGATAAATTCTTCTGTTAGCAATTTTTCTATCCAATTGAAGTTCCATGTTACCAGTTCCTTTGAATTCCTCAAAAATAACTTCATCCATTTTAGAACCTGTATCAATAAGAGCTGTTGCAATGATTGTTAATGAACCACCACCTTCAATTTTTCTTGCAGCTCCGAAGAATCTTTTCGGTTTGTGAAGAGCATTCGCATCAACACCTCCTGATAAAACTTTTCCAGATGCAGGAGTCACTGTATTGTAAGCTCTTGCTAATCTTGTAATTGAGTCTAATAAAATCACAACATCATGTCCGCATTCCACCATTCTTTGAGCTTTTGCTAAAACAAGGTTGGCAACTTTCACATGTTTATCTGCCGCTTCATCAAATGTAGATGCAATAACTTCTGCATTTACACTTCTTTCCATATCGGTAACCTCTTCCGGACGTTCGTCAATTAGAAGTACCATCATATAAACTTCAGGGTGATTGGCTGCGATAGAATTAGCAATATCTTTCAGCAACATTGTTTTACCAGTTTTTGGCTGGGCAACAATCATTGCTCTTTGTCCTTTTCCGATTGGCGCGATCAAATCAACAATTCTTGTAGACATTGTAGAATTATTTCCTGCCAAGTTAAATTTCTCCTCAGGGAAAAGTGGTGTAAGATATTCAAAAGCAACACGATCTTTAATAAAAGCTAAATCACGTCCATTAACTTCTGTTGGTCTTAATAAAGAAAAATATTTTTCACCTTCTTTCGGAAGTCTTACAATTCCTCTTACCGTATCTCCGGTCTTTAAACTGTAATTTCTGATTTGAGCTGTCGAAACGTAAACATCATCCGGTGAAGAAATATAACTGAAATCCGACGAACGTAAAAAACCATAGTTATCCGGTAAAATCTCTAAAACCCCTTCAATACTCACCATTCCATCGAAACTGAACTCTTTTTTAGGTTCATGATGCTGTTGTTCCTCCTGTCTTTCAGAATGCTGCTGTTGCTGTCTATTCTGGTTAGGGTTAGCATTAGGATTTTGGTTCTGATTCGAATTTTGATTTTGATTTCTATGCTGGTTTCCGCTGTTGTGCGAATTATTATTATTATTATTATTATTATTATTATTATTATTATTATTGTGTTGACCTTTTTGTGGTCTAGCCTGATGTTGAGGGTGATTCGGCTTTTCTTCTGCTGGAGCAGATTCCTGAGATTCTGTATTTTTTGGAGCTTCTGTTTTTTCCTGAGGATTTTCTGTATTTCCTGTATTGGTAGGTAAAACTCGCTTCCTTTTCTGCTTAGCTTGCGCTTGTGTTGTCTGCGTTTTCTCTTCTGTTACTGCCGCTGATTCAGCTTTTGGCTCTTCTGGCTTCGGTGCTTCAGAAACAGTTTCTTCAACTTTTGCTTCTGGTTTCTCTTCAGTTTTTGGCTGTGTTTCTGCCGGAGTCTTTACTTCTGCTTTGGGCTTGGCTGCAGGTTTTTTCGGTGCAGCTTTTTTAACAGGAGCCTTCGCAGGTTTTTCTGTAGGTGTTTCCTCAGTATTTGTGCTTGCTTCGGTGGTGTTGAAATAATCTTTTGCCACTTTGGGATTTGAAGCCTGAAAGTCAAGAATTGCAAAGATTTTGTCATTTTCGGTGCTGTTTCTTGCAACTTTAACGCTCAAATCTTTTAAGATTTTAGTCAACTCCGTTACGGATTTTGACCTTAACGTTTCAATGTTAAACATATTTAATGTAAAAAATGTAATTAATTGTGAATAAGAAAAGTAAGTCGGGTGACTTTTGTTTTCAAGTGCATTCGTATAATGCAAATCTACACTTATTTTTGAATTGTGCAAAATTTATAGTACTTTTGCCTGGAATTTAATATTCAATGTTACAAAGAATACAGACTATATGGACCTTTTTGGCAGTTTTGGCTGCTGTGTTTCTGTTCGTTACAGGACAGGATGTTATCATTTCCGATAGCATTCCTGTTATAAATATTGGTTGTATCGTACTTGTTTTGGTTGGATTACTGAGTGTATTCAGCTTTAAAAACAGAAAAAGACAAATTTTGCTGAATAACATCAGCATCATTATAAACGCTTTGTTGATTGGTGTATTGATTTACTGGTTACTAAAATTATCCGGAGGAATTCAGATTCCTGAGAAGGGTATTGAGCCGGTTTTTTCATTGATTGCGATTATTTGTTTGTTAATAGCAAACGTTTATATCAAGAAAGATGAAAGGCTCGTAAAATCTGTAGACAGACTTCGATAACCTTACAATGATTTTTTGAGTATAACAGCTTTCTTTATGGAAGCTGTTTTTTTGTTTATTCCTTTTGATTTTTTTCTCCCACAGATTTCGCGGATTTTCACAGATGATTGCGAACATTTTCATCTGAATTAAAAAAATAACACATAAACATCTGCAAAATCTGTGGGAGAAAAAATTTATACTACAAAATGCAACATTTCCGTTTAAACTGCGACAGATTATTCATAAATTTTATCTAAAATGAAAAAACTAACCTATCTTACCTTTTCACTTTTATCAATATTTTCTTTTGCACAGGAAGTTTCCCAAGAAAGAATCAAGACTGTGATTTCTACCTTGGCTTCAGATGAAATGAAAGGTCGTGAAATCGGAACTCAGGAAAATGAAAATGCCGCAAATTATATTGCAAAACTTTTCAAAGAAAATGATTTAGAATACTGTACAGGAAATTCTTACTTAGTTCCATTCGATTATAAAGGAAAAACCGTTTACAATGTTTGTGGATTAAAAAAAGGAAAAACAGATAAATTTTTAGGTTTTTCAGGACACTTCGATCATATCGGAACAAGTAATAATCCAAAAGACAATATTTACAACGGAGCCGATGATGACGCAAGCGGAATCACAACGTTGGTAGGAATTGCAGATTATTTTAAAAATAAAAAGCCGGATTTCTCAATGGTTTTCATGGCATTTAATGGTGAAGAAAAAGGAATGTTGGGCTCAAAAGCTATTTCTAAAGATCAGAATTTAGATAAAATTTATAACAATCTTACGGCTCTTTTCAATTTTGAAATGGTAGCAACAGAATCTGCGTTCGGAAAAAATGCTTTATTCATGACGGGTGATGAATTTTCTGATCTGGATGAATTATTCAATAAAAATGCGGCAAACGGTTTAAAAATAAATCCTGATCCATATGCTTCAGAACAATTATTTTACAGATCTGACAACGTAAATTTCGTTAAAAAGAAAATTATCGCACATTCTTTTTCTACGGTTGATATGACAAAAGCAACTCATTATCACCACGAAAACGATGATATTAATGTTGTTGATTTTGACAATTTAACACAGATTATCAATAACTTCGGAAAAACACTGGAAAAACTAACCACGAAGAACTTTGCACCAAAATATAATGATAAAGTAAGATTTTAATAAAATTTTAATGACGAATAGCGCCACCATTTTTGGTGGTTTTTTGTTTTAAGGTAAAGAATTTTGTAACAAATAAGATCTTATTCAAACTTATTACTAAAGTAAAACCAAGTTAGAAACGTCTAATCTTTTAATTTTACGTAATTTTGCTATCCAATTTTTCATTGAATGAATCAATATATTAAAATACTAAAGTTCGCGAAACCACACCAAAAATACATCTACGGAAGTTTATTTTTTAACCTTATGTATTCTGTTTTTCAGATTGCTTCTTTAGGAACGATTTTGCCGGTTTTGGGAATGCTTTTCGGAACCATTGAAGCTAAAAAATACAAAACTGCTCCGGTTTATTCGGGAGAAATCTTAGATTTTTTCTCTTATACAAAAGAATATGCCAATTATTATGTTCAAAGTTTAGTTACAGAACATGGCGCACTTAAGGTATTGGCTTGGTTGTGCATAATAACCGCTTTCATGTTTTTACTGAGAAACCTTTTCAGATATTTAGGCTCATTTTTATTGATCAATTATCGTGTAGGTGTTACCAAAGACCTTCGTGGAGCAATGTACAGAAAAATACTTTCTTTGCCTGTTTCTTTTTTTACGGAAAGCAGAAAAGGGGATTTGATGTCCCGTATGTCGAATGACGTAGGTGAAGTAGAAGGAAATATTTTAGGAAGCTTGGTTGAATTGATCAACGCACCATTTATGTTAATCAGTACATTGGTAACACTTTTCTTCCTGAGTACAGAAATGACACTTTTCTCACTTTTGGTATTGCCTGTAATGGGAACTATGATCGCATTGATTGGAAAAAGTCTGAAAAAAGACTCCCATGAAGCTCAAAACGAAATGGGAAATATCTTCTCGATTGTAGACGAAACATTGAAGTCTACAAAAGTGATTAAGATTTTCAGTGCAGAAAAAATAATGGACAACAGATTCATGCAGTCTATGCAAAATTGGATCAACAGTTCCATAAGATTAGGCAGAAAAAAGGAATTGGCTTCTCCAATGAGCGAATTTTTAGGTTCGGTTACCTTTTTAATTATCGCTTGGTATGGTGGAAAGCAAATTATCGTGGAACAAAGCATTTCACCTGCAGATTTCCTTGTTTTCTTGGGTATTTTCTTCCAGATTTTACCTCCTGTTAAAAGTTTATCTCAGTCTATTTCCAACGTTCAGAAAGGGGAAGCTTCTCTTGAAAGAGTTTTAGAAATCCTTGATGCAGACGTGAAAATTGACGAAGTTGCAAACCCTGTTTCAATTTCTACATTAAATAACGCAATTGAGTTTAACAATATTGGTTTTTATTACGATAAAGATCATACGATTCTTAAAAACTTCTCACTGAGTATTCCAAAAGGGAAAACAGTGGCTCTTGTAGGGCAAAGTGGTAGCGGTAAAACAACGATTGCCAATCTCTTAGCCAGATTTTATGATGTTTCCGAAGGAGATATTTTAATTGACGGAACTAATATTAAGCACTTAAAATTAAAGGATTACCGTAAACTTTTAGGAATGGTAACTCAGGAATCTGTTTTATTCAATGATTCTGTTTACAATAATATTTTGATGGGTAAACCTGATGCTACGAGAGAAGAAGTGACAGCTGCTGCGAAAATTGCCAATGCAGACTCCTTTATCACCAATCTTCCTAATGGTTATGATTCAAATATTGGGGATGATGGCGGAAAACTTTCCGGAGGTCAAAAACAAAGGGTTTCTATTGCAAGAGCCGTATTGAAAAATCCACCGATTATGATTTTGGATGAAGCAACTTCCGCTTTGGATACGGAATCCGAAAGATTCGTTCAGGATGCTTTGGAAAAAATGATGGAAAACAGAACTTCTCTGGTAATTGCCCACAGACTTTCAACTATTCAAAAAGCTGACTGGATTGTTGTTATGGAAAAAGGAGATATTGTGGAACAGGGAACTCACCACGATCTTATTGCCAAAAAAGGAATGTATAACAAACTTGTTGAGCTACAGAATTTCGATTAAAAGTATTTTTAAATTTTAATTTAAAATGAATCCAATACAAGAGTATTTCTACAGAATTGAAGAGCCTGATAGAAGTACTCTTCTTTTTTTGCGGAAAAAAATTCTGGAATCTGACAAGGAAAATATTACCGAGACATTGAGTTTTGGATTGCCATTTTTTAAGTATAAAAAGAAAATGCTGTGTTATTTTTATTTCAGTAAAAAATACAAACAACATTATGTAAGTTTCTACCACGGAGATAGACTCGATCATCTGGAATTGCTTCAGGAACGCAGAAAGAAGTTTAAAATTCTGTTGATTGATATGGAAAAGGATTTGCCTTTAGAATTGATTTTGAAGTTGATTCAGGAAGTTAAAGCTTATATTAAATAAAAGACTTCGGCGCGACTTTGTCGCGCCGAAGCTCCCCCATAAAACGAATTATTTATATTACTGTGTATTAATTCCGCTGAATTCGGCTTGCTTGATTGCCCAAGCTACCATATTTGCAAATAAAATTGAATTCTGAACCTGCATACTTCCGGCTGCATATCCATTTCCGGCACTTCCATAAATAGATTTTTGAACAGGAAAATAACCTCCCGAACTCGGAGCAACAAAAGGTTCAATTGTATTACTTGAATATTGGCTACCGTTTGCGTTTTCGTTACTTAAAAACCCTCCGTCACCAAACCAGATAAAATTCAAGCTGCTATTTCTGATTGCGGAAACTCCGGTTCTTGCAGTTGCACTGTTAATAGGTTGTGCATAGCTGTAGGGAACAAATCCACTCGTTAATCCGGAAATATTAACCGTAGTTGAAGCATCTTCTCCCCAGTTTTTACCTCTTACATCTCCAAAAGGACCGTTTAGAATAGGATCGTCATTATTTGATAATGCATAAACCGAACCTGCACCTCCTCCATAAGAAGCTGAAATGGTAGGATCCGAAAATATTCCTCTTAATAAATTCTGTGCAGAACCTGTATCATCCGTTAAAGCGATCACAATACCTTTTTTATTTAAATAATTTGCAATATATCCTGCATCAGTAGTATTTGGAGTATAGTTATAGCCAATTATCACAATATCCGGTTTGTTATTTAGAGCGGTTAAGAGAGCTGCAGACGAGGGTGAATTCCCCAATGAAATATGATTAAAACCTTCATACTTTACAATACTTGAAGCTGTTGTTCCAAAATTAGAAGGAGAATCCATTAAACTTCTTGAAGGTCCCGTATAAGCACTATATCCGTAAGCCGTTTCATAACCAATATGCAATACCGTTTTCTTTGGAATTACGACGATCACATTTACACTACAAGTTGTTGAAACTCCACCTTGGCTATCAGAAGTTATCGTAATAGTTTTTACACTTGTGGAAGCAGGTGTTCCCGTTCCGCTTAGTGTAATATTCTGATTTCCTGTTGCCGTAAAAGTCCCTGAACCACTAAAAGAAATTCCATCAACTGTATTTGTTGTGACTGTATAACTTCCCAATGCCGAAACATTCACAGGCAAAGTAACTGTATTTGAAGCCGTAAGAGCTGTCCCTACTTTGTAAACTCCATTCACTATTGCACTTCCACAACTCATTGTATAGGCTCCTGAAGGACTCAAGACCGTAATAGAAATTGGCGGCGTACAAGTAACGCCAGTTCCGTTCGCTGCAATCGTTACATTATCCGTCTGAATATTTTGAGGAATTCCCTGTCCTAAAACCTGAACCGTTTGAGTTCCAGTGTTTAGAAAGACACCTGTTCCGTAAAAATTATATCCGTTTGATGTCGTTCCTGAAATAGTATAGTTCCCGACTTTAGCTACATTTACGGAAATGCTAAGATAATTAGAATTTGTAAGTTCTTTTCCTTTCACATAAGCTCCCATTGCTTTCGAAGTAGAACAATCCACCGTGAAAACCGACTTTCCAAGCTGTCCGCAAACGCTTTTCCATTCATCATCCATAAAGCTCCAGTAGTTGAAACAATCTTCCGTTGTATTGTAAATTGTCAATCCATCGTCTTTCGGTTTATTGATTACGATAGCATTTCTCTGTGTTTCAGTTAGTCTCGGGATAAGTATTCCCTTGTTATTATTTCCCGAAACTACATCCAAAACAGAATTTGAATTTGGAGAAGAAGTATTAATGCCGACTGCGCCATTATTAGCTTGTGAATAGAATTTTCCAAAAGTCAAAAGTAATGCAATGAGCAAAATTCCGATTTTGGATGTTGTAGATTTTGTCTTCATCATTTTTTTTAAATTATAAATGTTTATTTCCTAATTGATTAAAATTTTTAACTCAAATCACTGAATTGGAGCAAAATTATCATTAACAAACACTTACAGTATAAAATCCGAATACGCAATACTACTCACGCGTAGTAAAACTCACAGAATATTAACGCTTTATACAATCTGAAAAGAATAAAAGAAAAGTTGAGTTATCTTACTATTATTTGAAATAAATCCAAAATAATGCATTATATTTTACAAAATAAAAACATATTTTAATTATAAAAACAAATATAGAATCAATAATTCATTTATATTAAAAACAACTATCCGCAAGTCTAGAACATAATCTAAATTTTGTAAATTGTTTTCCATTTTGCAATCGTATTCCGGCTTATTTTAAAATGATTAGCAATATCACTATTTGTCATTTTATTTTTTTTCTGATATCTTAAAATTTCTAAGACAGATTCCTCATCATAAGATCGAAGTCTTTGATTTTTAAATTCGGCAGAACCTGAAGATTTTCCGAAAATAAGTTCATCAAATTTCAAAATATCAACAGCCGAATGCAGTGAATTCAACTTATTTTTTATCAATTGATTTTCTAGCTTTTCAGGGTATTTTTCCTGCAGAATATCCAAATAGATTTGTTTGTAATCGGGACACATTTATACTTTTTTTAACCATTTAAATAAAGTTGTTTTAGGAATCTTATATCTGGAAATCACTTCATTTGCCGTCATTTGCTCTGTAATTACTTTTCTGATTATAAAATTTTTAATTCCTTCTGTATAAATATTTTTCCTAAATACAAGCATATTCTCTTTCTTCCTCAACGTTTTATTTACTTTAGAAGGCGGAGAATAAAGTATAAGATGCCCCGTATAAACCCTAAAAAAATCAAATTCCAAAAGCTTGCACCATCTCAACAAAATATCTGTATTAATTTGCTTTTGCTGATATATTTCTTTTATATCTTCTTCTTCGCAATCCAAAAACTTTAACATTCTTTCAACAGGAATATTGAGTTCCTCGACTTTACACTGAATCAGACTACCAATGTGAATATTTTTAAGATTCATAGCATAATAATATTTGACAAGTAAAAATATTCACATTGCCACAAAATATCACTTTTAACGACTTCGCAATGCTACGCGTGAGTATTAAAAATCAAAATATTGATTTATATTTTAAGAAGAAAGCTGTTGATATTTATTTCAGAAGAAATATTAAGTTTTTTTCGTATTCTGTATTTTTTGCTTTCCACAGCTCTTATACTGTTATTTGTACATTAAGCAATCTTTTTTGTATCAAAATCAAGCTTCATTAATGCACAAAAATATAGTTCTGAATGAATAAGATTAGAATTGATTTTTAAAATATCCGGAATGAAATTTGGGAAAAAGACTTGAAACTTCTCAAAAAACATTGCAGAATTATTTTCCGCTAAACTGAATATTTCCTGAATATTTTCTTCCGTAAGATGATGGATCAGCATTTGTTGCTTCATTAATTCTGTATTGGTTTTCACAAGATCTTCAATCGTCGAATCTTTAATTTTCGTGTTTCTAATCAATCCATTTATCAACTCGTCTTTTTGAGCAATAAATACAATATCCATTAAAAAAGAAGCTATAGAAAATAAAATATTCAGCATTTTCACAGTTCTGTAATCCTGCTTTTCAAAAAATTTACTTTTCGGCAAAAAATCAAAATCAAAACAGAGGCAGGCAATAAAATTAATACTGATTATAAAAGCCAGAAAAAATATAATTGCTCTATCATTCTTATAATTTAAGAAAAAAGGTATTGCAAAAAGAAGACTGAAATAAAAATACTCCACACCCGCATTTTTTGAGGTGTAAATATGAAAAAAACTTACCATAAAAGTGAGCAATACGATAACAAAAGCAATAACGAACTTCAGCATATTTCTAAACCTCTTGGTTTTGCCTTTTATGGAGATCAATAGCACCCAAAAAAGAGTGATGACAGTAAGAAATGTAGAAATAATTGCGTCACCAAAAAAAATTATAATAAAAATGGAATAAAAAAGAAATATAAAGAAGAGAAAAAGCAAATATCTGTTAATAAGATTCAAATAGTTACTTTCAAAATCATCATCTATTTTTTCCGCCTCATTATTGATCATTTTAAAGAAAAATTTATAAATCATCTTATCTTTTATGTTTTTTAAATATAGTTCAAATAGCTATTTGTACTCATTAAAGCATAAGAACCAATATCTTATAAGCACAATTAAAACTGCAAAACAGATTAAAATCTGTTCGCAAAGCTGTTGTCAATAAAAATATGATTTAAGTGTTTTTTTAATTATGATATGAATTTTGCACAATCTTCTCTTATGTAAAAAATTCATTAATATTTACAAATATAATTAATACAATATACCACAAAAACTTATTCTCAGAAAAATATTATGCAGAAAATAAAAATACCATAAATTTTTACTTTAAAATAAACTTATAAAAAGTCGTCGTCCATAAAAATGGACAACGACTTAAACTTATGAATTGTTGCGTTTTGCTTTGTAAAATTAAATCAAACCAATGAATGTGTATAATAATAAAAATACTCAATCTTACGCACGAGTAGTAAAACTCAATAAGAAATCTGGCAATGAAGAATTATGTAAAATTTAATAACAAAAAAAAGAGAAAACCTTTAAAGATTTTCCCTTTGAATTTTTATATAAAATTAAGTTTTAGTTGTCTTTCATTCTCGCAATAACATCCAAACCTCCTTTTGTGATGTCACCGATCTTACATACAATTTCTGTATCCAAAGGCAAGAAAACATCCATTCTTGAACCAAATTTGATGAATCCGAATTCATGTCCGGCTTTCGCTGCATCACCTTCATTACAATAGAAAACAATTCTTCTCGCAACATAACCCGCAATCTGTCTGAAAACAACTTTATGATTTGTTAAGCTTTCAACAGCAACAGTTGTTCTTTCGTTTTCCGTAGAAGATTTTTCATGCCAAGCTACTAAATATTTTCCGGGATGATATTTTTTATAAATCACTTTTCCTGAAACTGGATATCTGCAAATGTGAACATTCAGCGGAGACATAAAAATAGAAACCTGAATTGCTTTTCCTTTGATGAATTCGTCTTCATCCACTTCTTTTATCATCACCACTTTTCCGTCAACCGGAGCGATCACGTTTTCTTTGTGATCTAAAATTTCACGATTCGGAACCCGGAAGAACCAAAATACTAAGCTGTAAATTACCAATAATGGCAGAATGATCAGTAAAGACCACATTTTAAGAAAATAAATAGCCAACGCTCCCAAAATGACAAACAAGATGGTTGCAACGGTAATTGTTCCTTTTGATTCTTTGTGTAGTTTCATGAGATTAAATGAATTTTTCTAAAATAAAGTACAAATATACGACAGGAACGCAGATAATAAAACTATCAAGACGATCTAATACTCCACCATGTCCCGGAATGATGTTTCCGCTGTCTTTTACTGCAAAATTTCTTTTCAGCTGACTTTCCACCAAATCACCTACAGGAGCAAATGCAGCAACTAAAAAGCCGACAACCATCCAGTTTCCTCGAAGATCAGAATGATAGTGTTCAATAAAATAAGATAAAATTAAAGTAAGAACTACTCCACCGATATATCCTTCCCATGTTTTTTTAGGAGAAATTTTGGGAGCCATTTTATGTTTTCCAAAGAATTTGCCCGTCAAATATGCAAAAGTATCGCTACTCCAAATCAAAATGAACAGAAAAAGAACTTCAAGAGAGAAGCTGTCATTAAAACTTGAAAACTTTGGTAAACCTAATGCAAAACTGAATGGTAGAGCCACGTAAATGACCGTAAAAATCAATTTCCCACTGTCAAAGTACAATTCATTAGGATATTTAAATAAAGTAACCGAAGCGATAAGAATAAGGAGTATTGCTAAAATTTCACTTATTCTAAAATCAAAAAAGAAATCGAAGTGAAAATATCTTTTAGAAAAAATATAAAAAATAAAAATAACTAAAGGAAATACGACAAATCTTTCGTAGCCATTTCCAAATTTCATTATTTTAAAACATTCCCAAGAACCGACACCCATCAAAAGTGTAATCAAACCATAATACAAGTATTCCTGCTTTACAAGTCCCGGAGAAACTCCGTTAATCAGTTGAGCTCCAAGCGGAGTTGTACAAAGAATAATGATTGCTACGTAAACAATTCCTGATAAGGTTCTTTGAATGAGATTTTTGTCCAAGGTTTTAATTTTATAAGTTGATGCTTAATCTTCAAGCAGCAATAAAAACAGCTTCGTATTGGTATTGGAAGACGGATCCAGTTTTGATTGTCCTCCGCTGATAGAAGTAAGATTTTTAATATTTCCGTTTCTCTTTATTTTTCCCATCGCGTCATTCAGATTGTTCACGATCTGTGAAACATTTGCCATGATGATAATTTTGTTTGGCAACCTTGAAGAATGATAATGAAGAATATTGTTGTGAGAAAGCATGATCCTTCCGTCATAAGCAATAAGATATTCGCAGGTAATGAAACTTGCATCATTATTACTTTGTAACTCAGAAGAGTAAGGAGTTTTCACAACATTTAAAAAATTCTGAAGATCTTTATCCCAACAGAAAATATTGCTGATTCCTTCTATTTTGATGATTTGATGTAAAGTTTGCAGTGCTTCTGCTTCATCTGCACAGTAATTGAAAAATCCTCCCGAATGCGTAAACAATTGGGCAAACTTATAGTCGAGATCTGCATTTTTCAGCGAATCTCCTAGCTTCTCCAGACTTTGCTTTTCGTCGTCTTCCGGCTGGTTGGTAAGTTTGTTTACAAGTTTCTTGAATAAATTCAATTTGATCTATTTTGAGGCAAGTTTATACAAAAATATAAAATTAATTAGATAGAACTCCAAAAACGTGCCGATAAATATGAAAAAACCTGACAATTTTGCAACTGTCAGGTTTTGTTCTATTTAAATTTCAAGAAATTTTAAAGTTGTGTCGGGCTTTCAGGAGCCTGAATTTCACTTTCGTTTTCCTTTTCTTTAATAATGATTTCTTCTGTAGGCTCTTTAGCATCAGGAATTGTATTCGTAACAGGCTTTTCTGTTAATTCCGGATCCCAAGCTCTTTTACCAAAAACTTCCTCTAAATCTTCACGGAAAATAACTTCTTTTTCCAATAATTTATTAGCCAAAGCATCAAGCTTATCTTTATTTTCAGTTAAGATCTGAATCGCTCTGTCATATTGGTTTTCTATAATTCCTTTGATTTCAGCATCGATTTTCTTTGCCGTTTCCTCAGAATAAGGTTTTCCAAAAGAATATTCAGATTGTCCAGAACTGTCATAATAAGAAATGTTACCAATATTAGGACTCAAACCGTAGATTGTAACCATCGCCTGAGCTCTTTTCGTTACACTCTCCAAATCTGAAAGTGCTCCTGTAGAAATATTGTTAAAAATAACCTGTTCTGCAGCTCTACCTCCTAATGTTGCACATAACTCGTCCAACATTTGTTCTGTAGTTGTCAACTGTCTTTCTTCCGGTAAATACCAAGCTGCTCCTAAAGAACGTCCTCTCGGAACGATTGTTACTTTTAAAAGCGGAGAAGCATGTTCTACCAACCAAGAAATTGTTGCGTGTCCTGCTTCATGATATGCTACTCTTTTCTTTTCAGAAGGTTTGATTGCCTTATTTTTCTTTTCAAGACCACCGATAATTCTGTCTACTGCATCAAGGAAATCCTGTTTCGTTACCGAAGCGTGGTTATTTCTTGCTGCAATTAATGCCGCTTCATTACATAAATTAGCAATATCTGCTCCACTGAAACCAGGTGTCTGTTTTGCTAAGAAATCTCTATCTACATTATCATCAAGCTTGATTTTCTTTAAGTGAACATCAAGAATCTGTCTTCTTTCGTGCAATTCCGGAAGGTCTACATAGATTGAACGGTCAAAACGTCCTGCTCTCATTAAAGCTTTATCCAAGATATCTGCTCTGTTGGTTGCAGCCATTACGATTACATTCGTATCTGTTCCAAAACCATCCATCTCCGTAAGAAGCTGGTTCAATGTATTTTCTCTTTCGTCATTTCCACCAGAGAAATTATTTTTTCCTCTTGCACGTCCGATTGCGTCGATCTCATCAATAAAGATAATTGCAGGAGATTTAGCTTTAGCCTGAGCAAAAAGATCTCTTACTCTTGAAGCACCTACTCCCACAAACATTTCCACGAAATCTGATCCTGAAAGTGAGAAGAAAGGAACTTTAGCTTCACCCGCAACAGCTTTCGCCAATAACGTTTTACCAGTTCCCGGAGGTCCTACCAACAGAACACCTTTAGGAATTTTACCTCCAAGTTTTGTATATTTTTCCGAGTTTTTCAAGAAATCTACTACTTCCTGAACCTCTTCTTTAGCACCTTCCAAACCTGCAACATCTTTAAATGTCACCTGAATTCTTTCTTTTTCGTCGAAAAGTTTTGCTTTAGATTTTCCGATAGAGAAAATTTGTCCACCGGGACCACCTCCACCTCCCATCTTTCTGAAAAGAAGGAAATAGAATAATCCTAAAATTGCAACCCAGATCAATGCAGAAACTAAGATGTCTGTAATCGGGCTTTTACCCGCACCGTAATCTTTTGTTGTTTTAATTGCCGGATTCGTCGCTTTTACCTGATCAAATTTTTGAAGGAAAAGCTGAAGATCTCCGTATTTAACAGAAAAATCTGCTTTTGGAGACATTGAGAATGCGGAAAGCGGATCATTGTCCTTTGTCTTTACCATCGTAGTTTTCGCGGCCTTTGTAAGGAACACGTCAACCTTCTCAGTATCTTTGTAAATTATAATGTTCTGAACTTTTCCCGTCTGCATTTCTATAAAGAAAGCATCTTCGTCAATAGATTTTGCACTGCTATCACCAAAAAAATTAGGGATAAAGAATAACAAAAGAGCTATGATCGCAATCGGAAAAAACCAGTTAAATCCTTTATTGTTCATTTATACTTTTTAAAATTTAATATTCACTTTCAATTTTTGTAATTTTCGCATCTCCCCAAAGTTCCTCGATATCATAATACTCACGAGTTTCTTTTTGAAAAATGTGAACTACAACCGTCACATAATCTACCAAAACCCACATCGAGTTTTCGGTACCTTCTACATGCCAAGGTCTGTCTTTAAGATCGTTTCTTACTTTTTTCTCTACACTACCTGCCAAAGCTGAAACCTGTGTATTCGAGTTCCCGCTGCAAATTATAAAAGTCTCTGCTACAGAGTTTTCGATGTTCGAAAGATCAAAAATCATGATATCCTCACCTTTTACATCTTGGATAGCCTCTACAATTTTATCTATTAGTGCTTGTTTTTCTGCTGTTTTATTCATTAAAAAATACTATAATCTGCAAATTTATTGTTTTTCTTTTACTTTAGCCTTACTTTTAGCCTTTTAAAGTCTTAAAGTTTTCTTAAATGAGCCAACTATTTTACCTGAAAGAATGTTCTTCTACTAATGACGAAATTGAAAAGTTTTTACTTTACGGGAATTCGGATTTTATTACAGTTTATACATTCAATCAAACCAAAGGTCGCGGACAATACGGAAATACATGGTCTTCAACGGCTGAAAAAAATTTGGCTTATACTCTTGCTGTAAAGGCTGAAAACTCTACAGTCTCGGATTTTATGTTCAATTATTATACCGCAATTGTTATTAGGGATTTCCTTGCCAATTTGACTGAAAATACCGTGAAAATAAAGTGGCCGAATGATATTATCCTTAAAAATAAAAAAATAGTCGGGATTCTAATCGAAAAGAAAAAGATTAATCAAAATAATTATTTCATTATCGGAGCCGGATTTAATATTCTTCAGGAAAAATTTGATCAAATTTCTAACGCAGGATCACTTTTAAGCTTAACCGGAAAGCTTTTTGATCTTGAAGAATTTACGTTAAATTTAAACAAATTCTTAGTTGAAAAATTGAAAAACATTCCGTCTAAAAAGGAAATTATGAATCAGTTTAATGCAAGCTTATTCCGAAAAGATGAAGTTTCCGTTTTCGAATTAGATAAAAAGCGACAAAATGGCATCATAAAAAATGCTGATGAAAATGGCGAAATCGTGATTGATCTTGAAAATGACGGCTTACAATCCTTTTATCACAAAGAAATAAAACTTCTTTACTGATTTGCTCTTTTAATATAAAGATAAGCTGCAAGTGGGAAAAATACGATATTGGGAAACCACATTGCCAAAGCCGGAGACATACTTTTGTTCTCCGAAACAACTTTTAAAGCCTCAAATGAGAATACAAAAACAAACGCTAAAGAAATTCCCAACGCTAAGTTGATTCCCAATCCTCCACGTTTTTTTTGCGAAGACAATGAAAGTGCCAAAAATGTTAAAATCACAATAGAAACAGGCATTGAAGTTCGCTGATGGAGTTCATTTAAGTGTGTATTGAGGTTGCTGTTTCCTTTTTCAGTTTCTCTTTTAATGAATTTTAAAAGCTCGGGAGTTGTTTTATTCTGACCTAAAAGTTCGTTCGGGAAAAGTTCTTCCGGATCGTGACCATAACTTTTCTTCAAATCAAAACCACTCGATAATTTTTCCGTATCGTTTTTATTGATTGTCTTTTCCATGTAGGAATTTAAGACAAACTGTTTTTTATCTTTATCCCAGAAAACGTCGGAGGCTTTCAATTCGTAGGTCATTTTTCTGTTTTTATCAAACTTCTGATAAACGAATCCTGATCCCCTTTTTTCTCTTTTATTCCAGGAATTGATGAAAATATACTCTGTTTTACTCAATTGCGCGGAAACTGGAGCTGTTCCCATTACTTTTTCCTTATTGGCGGCATTATAAGTATAAGCTTCCAATTGGTTTTTCTGAATATTCGCCCAAGGAAGAATAAAATGATTGATTCCCAAAGACAAAAGTGCGATAAACAAAGATGTCAGTAAATAGGGTCTTGCAAATCTGTGAAAACTTGCTCCACTACTGATTATGGCAACAATTTCTGTATTATTAGCCATTCTCGACGTGAAAAAAATCACTGAAATAAATACTAGAATGGACAGGAAAGTCATCACCAGATTGACGATCCAAAACGGATAGAAGTGAATCAAAAAATAAGTCACATTCAGCTTTGAATCGATTGCCGTTGCATTTTCAATTCTAGGAATTTTTTGCTGAACGTCGATTACCAAAACAACTATAGACAGCAATATCAACATGAAACTGAAAGTTCCAAGGTATTTTTTAACGATATATTTGTCTATAATTTTTAGCATTATTTTATCTTTTTTACTGTTAAAGTCTTTGACGAAGAACAGGAACCACAGAATTTTTCCATTCGTAGAAATCTCCTGCCAAAATATGTTCTCTTGCTACTTTTACCAAATCTAAATAAAACGCCAGATTATGAATTGAAGCGATTTGTTTTGCCAAATATTCTTTAGAAACAAATAAATGTCTCAGATATGCTTTCGAATATTCTCTATCTACGAAACTTGTACCAAATTCATCCAACGGCGAAAAGTCTTTTTTCCACTTTTCATTTTTCATGTTCATCACGCCTTGCCAAGTGAAAAGCATTGCGTTTCTTGCATTTCTTGTCGGCATTACGCAATCCATCATATCGATTCCCAAACCGATTGACTCGAGAATATTCCACGGAGTTCCGACTCCCATCAAATATCTTGGTTTTTCTTTTGGCAAAATATCAGTTACCTCATCGGTAATTCGGTACATTTCTTCTTCTGGTTCACCCACAGAAAGTCCGCCGATTGCATTTCCTTCAGCGCCGGCTTCTGCAATTACCTCTGCAGAAATTTTTCTTAAATCGGAAAAAGTAGATCCCTGAACAATAGGGAAAAGTCTTTGCTTATGACCGTATAATTCAGGATTATTTTCAGTCCATTCAATACATCTTTTTAACCAACGGTGAGTCAGCTCCATTGATGTTTTTGCCTGATTGTATTCACAAGGATACGCTACACATTCATCAAAAGCCATAAAAATATCAGCTCCGATCTGTCTTTGGATCTCCATAGATTTTTCCGGAGAAAACATGTGATAACTTCCGTCGATATGTGATTTGAATCTCGCTCCTTCTTCCGACATTTTTCTGCTGCTCGCCAATGAAAACACCTGAAAACCTCCCGAATCCGTCAGAATAGGAAGATCCCAGTTCATGAATTTGTGCAAACCTCCTGCTGCTTCCATCGTTTCCATTCCCGGACGAAGGTATAAATGATATGTATTACCCAAAATAATCTGGGCTTTTATGTCTTCTTTTAATTCTCTTTGGTGAACTGTTTTTACACTTGCTACAGTTCCTACAGGCATAAAAATCGGCGTCTGGATTTTACCGTGATCTGTAGTAAGCTCTCCCGCTCTAGCCTTTCCCTCTGAGGTTTTTTCTATATTAAAAAACTTTTGCATCTCTCATTATTTTGATAAATTCGGAATAGTATTGGGCAAAGTTCCCGCATTCTTCTTCAATTTATCTTTTACATATTTATCCGCTTTCGGATCTTTCTCTAATAATATTTTTTGGGCATCTTCTGCAATTCCGTTCATTTTGTCTTTTACGACATAATATTTAAAACTTTCAACAAAATCGTTGGATTTTACATTATGTGTTTTCAAAATGTATCTTGTTCCGGCTTCCAGATTAGAATTCGGATACATGAAAGTTGCCTGATCATTGATTGCCAAATCAGCCATAATCTCTGCCATCTGATCTTTCGGAATCAGATTTTTAGGTTTATCGATGTAGTCTTCACACGAAAACATACACATCAGGACGAAAATGAAGATCAGCTTTTTCATAATCTGTTGATTATTGATTTCCATTTTAAATTTAAAACTCCAAAAACCGCTTCATGAATGATTCCTCCATTCATTTTGCTTTCTCCCAAGATTCTGTTTGTAAAAATAATAGGAACTTCTACAATTTTGAATCCTTTTTTAAAAGCTCTGAATTTCATTTCAATCTGAAATCCATAACCTTTTAGTCTTACATTATCCAAACCAATCTCTTCCAATACTTTTCTCGAAAAACAGACAAAACCTGCAGTCGTATCATGAATTGAAAGTCCTAAAACAAATCTCACATATTTAGAAGCAAAATAAGAAAGTAAAACTCTTCCCATTGGCCAATTTACCACATTTACTCCTTTAGAGTAACGGGAACCGATTGCCATGTCTGCATTTTTACACGCTTCAAAAAGTTTCGGCAAATCATTCGGGTTGTGAGAAAAGTCGGCATCCATTTCAAAAATGTAATCGTATTTATTTTCGATCGCCCATTTGAAACCATGAATATAAGCTTTCCCCAAACCATCTTTCACCTTCCTGATAGACAGATGTAAATAGTGCGGAAATTTCTTTTGTAAATCCTTCACCACTTCCGCCGTTCCATCGGGAGACGAGTCATCCACTACCAAAATATGAAAGTCATCTTCCAATGCAAAAACCGCGGAAATAATATTTTCAATATTTTCCTTTTCGTTGTAAGTCGGAATTATGACCAGTTTTTTCATTTCAAAAATTGTCTGCAAAGATAATTATTAAAGACAATTTTAAATCATAAAGGTGTGTTAATTTGTTGTTTTAATTTAATATTCTCATCTTTCAACTCTTGATTTTCTTTTTTAAGAATATCCAGATATTCTTCCATACTTTTTAGCATTAATTCGGGAATATTATTTTCTTGAGCATAATTTGTGGGTATTCTGATTAGTTTATCCTTTACCATTTTATGTAAAATTTTTAAACAAATATAAAATTACAGGATAATAATCTCATAGAATCATTTTATATTCATATTAACAATTTAATTTTTAGGTTGAAAAATTAAATTGTTAATACATTATTGTTATCTTTAGAACTTATTGTTGTAATTAAAAATAATATTATGCGTATTTTATCAATTAATTTTTTTAATATCATATTTTTATTACTTGTTTTAGTAGTGCTTTATGTATACGCAATAAGTCTATTATTCAAGAATAAAGCAGGAATTTTACCATATTTAAGCTTAATTTTTTTTCCAGTTATAGGTCCTATTGGAATTATATTGGGAGACAGTTTAAGGAAAAAATAAATAAAAAATTGCAATTGAAGCCTGAATTATTCAGGCTTTTTTTTATACAAAATAATCTATAATTTTGCAAAAAACATTCTGTTGCTGTTATCACAAAACATTACAAATCATATAAGAATACCTGAGAACAACGATTGGGTCATCTTTATATTGTTGGGCTGCATATTTTTATACCTTTTTATGATGAATATTGTAGAAAGAGAAGCCAACCTGAAAGACTTTCTGCTTCAAAAATATTTTGACGCGAGTAATAACCTGCCAAGTTGGGTGATCACGTCCTGTGTGATTGCTCTTACTTTATCGGTTTTAATCTCTCAATACATTCCGACTGTTCCGAAATATATTGCAGATTTACAGATTTTGGGCTATCAACTGAACAAATTTGGTTTTTGTTTAATTGCTGTGGTACTTTTTTATTTAATAAAATCAGGTTTAGGATTTTTATTTTATCAAAGTATCGGTGATGGAAAAAAATGGACAATTTTTTATTTTACCTCTACCAAATTTTATTTTATTCTGTCATTTTTGTTAATAATTTTATGTGTAACCCACTACTATTTCCCTGTTGACAGAAATAAATTATTTTTATACTATTTATTGTTTTTCGCTATAGTATTCATTTTCAAAGTTTTTTTCTATTTATTTCACAAGAACAACATCTTACCTGAAAAATGGTATTATAAATTTTTGTATATTTGCACCCTCCAAATCGCACCTATTTTGTTGCTTTGGAAATTATTATTTTTTTAATAAAAGTCAATGATGAGAATAAAGTCTATATTGGTATCACAGCCAGCGCCTAGCGAATCGTCTCCATACCTTGAAATTGCGAAGAAGGAAAAGATTAAGATAGATTTCCGTCCTTTTATCCATGTCGAAGGGGTTGACAATAAAGAATTAAGAACACAAAAGATTGATCTTACACAATACACGGGGATTATTTTCACGAGTAAGAACGCTATTGATCATTACTTTAGGCTAGCTGAAGAACTTCGTTTTGCAGTTCCTGATACGATGAGATACATCTGTCAGTCTGAAGCGATTGCGAATTATCTTCAAAAGCATATTGTTTACAGAAAAAGAAAGATCAGTTTTGGGGAAAAGAATTTCGCAGATCTGGCTCCTCTTTTCAAAAAATTTCCTACTGAAAAATATTTGTTGCCATCTTCAGACGTTTTGAGTCCGGATATTGTGAAAACAATGGAAGCATCGAATGTAGATTGGAAAAGAGCCATCATGTACAGAACGGTTTGCAGTGATCTGACAGATATTAACATTAAGGATTACGATATGTTGATTTTCTTCAGCCCGCAAGGAATTAAGTCATTACAACAGAATTTCCCTGAATTCAAGCAAGAAGAAACTAAAATTGGTGTTTTTGGAACAACAACTTCAGCTGCAGCAGAAGAAGCAGGATTAAAAGTAGATTTAATGGCTCCTACAAAGGAAACTCCATCTATGACAATGGCATTGGAAAAGTATATTAAAACTTTACACAAGTAGAATTTTGTACTAAATATAAACTAACCGTCTTTTCATAAAGGAAAGATGGTTTTTTTTTAATTAAATTTGAACAAGAATTAACATTGAATGAAACGTCCATCTACAAGCTCTTCAAAAAGAGAAAATGTAGAAAGACGTTCCATCCGATCAAATAAAAAAATTAAAATATTCGGATGAAAGCTCCACAGGCAAAAAAAATAGAAAAAATACTTGAAATACACGGAGACAAAAGGATAGACAACTATTTCTGGCTCAATGAAAGAGAAAATCCTGAAGTCATAAAATATCTTGAAGAAGAGAATGCTTACGAAGAATTTGTGATGAAAGACACAGAACATCTTCAAGGAGAACTTTTTGAAGAAATGAAAGCCCGTTACAAAAAAGATGATGAGTCTCTTCCCTACTTTTTTAATGAATATTGGTATATCGTTCGCTACGAAGACGGAAAAGAATATCCTATTTTCTGCAGAAAACATAAAAGTTTAGACAACGAAGAAAAAATCATTCTTGATGTAAATGTTTTGGCAGAAGGACAAGAATATTTTGAAGTAGGAAGCGTTGCTGTTGCGCCAAATAATGAATTAGCATCATTTTCAAGTGACAATGTAAGCCGTAGAATTTATACCATTAATTTTAAAAATTTAATAACGGGAGAAATTCTTCCTGATAAAATTGAAAACACAACAGGAAAAGCAGTTTGGGCAAATGATAACGAGCATGTTTTCTACATCAGAAAAGACGACAGCTTAAGAGCTTTTCAGGTTTACAGACATAAATTGGGAACCGATCCTTCTGAAGATATTTTAATTTTCCACGAAAAGGATGAGACTTTCGATGTGAATGTTTTTAAGACAAAATCTTTAGAATATATTTTCATTGCAAGCTCGAGCACGATTTCCGATGAACACAGATTTATTCCTTCAAACAATGTATTTGCAGATTGGATAATCATTCAGCCAAGAATTGATGATTTAGAATATTCTGTTGAACATTATGAAGATGAATTCTACATTATTACTAATGCGGATGAGGCCTTCAATTTTAAAATTGTAAAAGCAAAAATCGACAATTGCGGAATGGAAAACTGGGTAGATGTAATTCCTCACCGCCCTGAAGTTTTGCTGGAAGGTTTTGAAATTTTTAAACATTATCTGGTTCTTGAAGAAAGAGAAGAAGGTTTGTTACAAATAAAAATCATCGATGAAACAACGCAGGAATCATATTATTTGCCATTTTCAGATCCGACTTATACCGCTTACATCGGGGTAAATCTTGAATTTGATACAGAAGTTTTACGTTATGGTTATACTTCATTAACTCAGCCAAGTTCGACTTACGAATATGATATGAAGGAAAAAACCACCAAATTGTTGAAGCAACAGGAAGTTTTGGGCGGAAAATTCTTGCCTGAAAATTATATTTCTGAAAGAATTTGGGCAGATTCGAGAGATGGTGAAGAAAAAGTCCCGATCTCTTTGGTTTATCATAAAGACACGAAAAAATCGGCAGATACACCTGTTCTTTTATACGGTTATGGAAGTTACGGACATACTGTTGATGCAAGTTTTTCGAATGTGAGACTTTCAATTTTGGATAGAGGTTTCATTTATGCAATTGCACATATTCGTGGAGGTGAATATTTAGGAAGAGAATGGTATGAAGACGGAAAAATGTTGTTTAAGAAAAATACATTCTTCGATTTTATTGATGCAGGAAAACATTTGATTAAAGAAAATTATACTTCCTCAAAACATCTTTACGCAATGGGCGGAAGTGCGGGAGGATTGTTGGTTGGAGCGGTAATGAACTATGAACCGGCTTTATTCAACGGGATTGTAGCGCAAGTTCCTTTTGTGGATGTTGTTTCTACAATGCTGGATGAAACAATCCCTTTAACAACTGGAGAATATGACGAATGGGGAAATCCAAACGACGAAGAATATTATCATTATATGAAATCTTATTCGCCCTATGATAATGTAGAAGCAAAAGATTATCCGAATTTATTGATTACAACCGGATTACACGATTCTCAGGTTCAATATTGGGAACCGGCAAAATGGACGGCAAAATTGAGAGAATTGAAAACAGATAATAATATTTTGGTTTTCAAAACAGATATGAGCGCAGGACACGGCGGTGCAAGCGGAAGATTTGAGTCATTGAAGGAAGACGCATTGGAATATGCATTCCTTTTAATGATAGATGATAAATCATAATTGATAAATGATGGATAACGCCGATTATAATAAATTTTCGCTTCAAAAACAAAGTTCTTGGCAATAACAATTATTAAGGAGTTCTTAAAACTTCCTTACAATGAAGCATTTTAGGTGATCAGAAAACAACTATACAGATCCTCTACATCAATGGCGGCAAATTATAGAGCTATGTGTAGAGCAAGATCAAAAGCGGAAAGATTCTCAAAACTGTCCATCGTTATTGAAGAAACCGATGAAACATTATTCTGGCTCGAAATGTTAGAAGAGTTAAATTATGTTCAGCAAGAAATATTATTAGATTTAAAAATTAAAACTGAGGAAGTTCTCAAAACAACTTCTTCTTACAGAAAAATGTTAAAAGACTAACCTTTTAATCATTGATCAACTATCAATTATCATTTATAATTAATTATGATTAACGACGCAGAATATTGGCAGAGAGTACAAAAGTTCTTCATTGAAAATTTTGATACTGAAAAAGACGCTCCTATTGAAACATATTTATTTTTAATCGGTCTTCAGGAATTGGGAAGCGGTCAGCAGAAATATACTAAAGACGATAAGGTAAATTTAATTCATATTGCAGTTTGCAGATTATTGGAGCCTTTTGGATATTATAAATTTTCGCATTACGACGACGATGGATATCCACATTTTGAGGAACTTGAAAAACTTCCGGAACTAAAACCGAATGAACAGCAAATTCTTATGAAAAAAGCAATTATTCAGTATTTTCAGGATGAAGAATTAATTTAAAAATAAAAAATGGAAAGTATATTTTACTTTCCATTTTTGTTTATAATTTTTATGTTTTGGCTAAATTAATAAAACACTGTGTGTATTTGTGAAAACATTCGTGAAATTTGTGTTTAGAAAATCATTTCAAAATTTCCTCCAATTGGTTGAGTCCCATTTTGAAACCTTCTTCAAATCCCATTTCCAGCAATCGCTTCAAAGAATCTTCCGTAGGAAAATGAATATTCACTGTTACTTTCGTTCCTTCTTCCACTCCTGTAAAACCAAACAGCCATTTTGCTTCAGGAAAATCAGGATTTACATTTCCGTTTTCATCACAGAACGTATCAGTTCCATCAAAACTTCTGTGTTCCATAATTTCACCATATTTTACCTGAGCATAATGTCTTTCTCCTTCCGGACCAACCATTGAATACAACCAAATGCCGCCTGCTTTGAAATCCTGGCTTTTAGTTTCGCATTTCCATGGTTTTGGAGCCCACCATTCATCCAGCAATTCGGATTTTGTGAAGTAATCCCAGACTTTTGGTACATCAGCGTCATAAATTTTCATGACATAAACACTATTTGAGCCAAAATCTTTGTTAAAAGTGATATTAGATTCCATAATTAATATTTTGTTTTAACAAAGCTAATTCTTTATTCTTTGATAGCTCTTTTCCTATGACAAGTATTCTAAAATTTATAAATAAATGTTAAAAAACACCTTTTTAAGAAAAATAACACAATTTTTTGGCTCGTTTTTTGTTTATCAAGTCATAAAATATTTAATTTTAACATTCGTTTTTAAAAAAAACTCATAAAATAAAGTAAATGAATAATAAATTCATCCCAATAATTTCGGTGTTTATGACGATCTCACTGATTGTCTTCGTCACGCTCCAGTTTTATTGGCTGAAACGTTATTACGGAACTCTGGAACAGGATTTTTCCAACAAAGTATATTCGGCTTTGGAAGGAACATCAAAAAGCATCGGAGAGATCGAGCTTGATAAATATTTAAATATCGACAATAAGGATTTTAGAAATAATATCCTTGCAAACAGCGATCAACCTACATTAACGACAATTCAACAGGTAGAAGATTCCGGAAAACAGAGACAGATCATCTTTTCAAAAAATATTATTGAAAAAAGCCAGCTTCCAATTTCTCAAAAGGGAGATTCTATTAAGCTGACCAAGTTATACACAGATGAAGCAGCACTGAAAATAAAACGGGACACTACGAACCGTGAAATTCTTACAGCAGACATTAATCAGGACTTGGAAAATGGTGATTATGCGATGAAAGAATATGCTAAAATCGTTGGAAACAATTTACCGATCACGAAAAGGGTAAATCCTAAAGTTTTAGATTCCGTCATTGCAAAAGAATTGAGAATAAGAGGGATTTCCGCCAAATTCGGTTATGGTATTATTGACAAAAATAATATTGTTACCAGTGTTGTAAGCAAAGATTATAAAGAGAAAAAGGACAATAATACCTATAGTTATCCGCTTTTTACAGATAAAAAAGAACGGACCTTATACAGTCTGGCTTTGGTTTTTCCTAAAAAAGATTATTCTTTGGCGATGAACAATTGGCCGATGTTATTGGGAACTTTTCTTTCATTGCTTACAATTTTAGGAATTTATATCATTTCCATTAATTATATGATGAGGCAGAAAAAATTAGCGGAGGTGAAAACGGATTTTATCAACAATATGTCTCATGAGTTTAAAACGCCTTTAGCAACAATTTCCGTAGCTACAGATTCTTTGGCAAATGATAAAATTGCAACCAATCCCGATAAGGTTAAATATTACTCAAACCTTATCAAACAGGAAAACCTGAGGATGAAAAAGCAAGTGGAAAACGTACTGAATATGTCTAAACTTGAAAGAAATGAAGTTAATTTATTTCTAAAGGAAACCAACGTAAGAGAACTGATCCGAAGAACAACAGAATCTTTCAATCTGATCGTTCAGCAAAGAAACGGAATACTTACACAGGAATTCAATGCAACGAATTTCACCTTTAAAATAGATGAATTTCACATTTCTAATATGTTGGTAAACTTATTGGACAATGCGAATAAATATTCACCGGAAGCCCCTGAAATCAGCATTAAAACTAAAAATGAAGGACAGTGGTACATCATAGAAGTTGCTGATAAAGGAATGGGAATGGAAACGCAGAATAAAACGAAGATTTTCGAAAAATTCTTTAGGGAAGAAACTGGAAATATTCATAATGTGAAAGGGCAAGGTTTGGGACTTTCTTACGTTAAAAAGATCGTGGAACTTCATAAAGGACAGATTATCGTAGATTCAAATAAAGGAAAAGGAAGTACGTTTACGATAAAACTACCAATGTATTAAAAGAATCGATGATAAGTGATAAATGATTTTATACTTAATGTTTAAATAAATTTAAGTTCAATGCTAAAACAAATTATCATTAACCGCTTATCAATTAAATATAAAATAGTAAACCAAAAAAACAAAATATAGGAAGGAAAGAGTGACGAAGGTTCATTCTTAATTATTAATTTTAATTAGTTAAAACTATGAGCAACAGAATATTATTAGTAGAAGACGACCAGAGTTTCGGGGCAGTGTTGAAGGATTATTTAACGATAAATAATTTCGAAGTTACTCTTGCCACAGATGGTGAACAAGGATTAAAGGAATTTACAGAAAACGAATTCGACATTTGTATTTTCGACGTGATGATGCCGAAAAAAGACGGATTTTCTTTGGCTGAAGACGTTAAAAAGATTGATAAAAATACGCCGATCATTTTCCTGACTGCAAGAAACATGAGAGAAGATATTTTGAAAGGATATCAGTTGGGAGCGGATGACTATATCACTAAACCATTTGATACTGAATTACTTCTATATAAAATAAAAGCAATTCTTCAGAGAAGTTCTACATTGGAAAATGAAGAGCAGGAGCAATTCAAGATCAGCAATATTTTCTTTGATTCTATGTTGAGACAATTGAGAGTTGGAGATAACGAATACAAGCTTTCTCCAAAGGAAAACGAACTATTGAAACTTCTTTGCATTCACAGAAACGATTTCATGCCGAGAGACTTAGCATTAAGAAAAATCTGGAAGAAAGAAAACTACTTCACCGCAAGAAGTATGGATGTTTATATCGCAAAACTTCGTAAATTATTAAAAGACGACGAAGGATTAGAAATTATCAATGTACATGGAGAAGGATTCAGACTTTTAGTTAAAAATTAATTCTGAAATATCATTATAAATATAAAATTAGCAAAGCAATTAAAAATGTTTTGCTAATTTTGTTTTATATCAAAAGGATATGAAGAATACATTTTTAAGCTTTATAGCTGTTTCTATATTGATGATTTCTTGTAAAAAAGATGAAAGGGCGACTTATTTAACTGAAGAAGCAGGCGTTACGCAACCTGTGGCTATGAATAATGCGCCAAAACCTTCCCTTTTGGATCAAGCAGGAATTCAATCGAATCAAAATGCAGCTCCAATCGCAGCAACGACAACCGCTCAAGGAATGAATCCTCCTCATGGACAACCAGGTCATAGATGCGATATTCCTGTAGGACAACCGCTGAACTCGGCTCCGGCTCAACCTCAGCAAGGAACTCAAAATGTAGCTGTAAATGCTCAACAAGGACAAACTGTTCAGATTGATCCGAACGCTTTGCAGACAGGGAAATTCCAAGTTGATAACAACGGAAAACCCAAAACTATAAAAACAGCAAAAGGAATGAATCCGCCACACGGTGAACCGGGACACAGATGTGATATTCCGGTAGGACAGCCTTTGAACAGCAAGCCTGCTCCAGCTCCACAACAGGTACAAACTGTAGCCCAAAATACACCGGCTCCAACTCCTGCACCGACGGGTCCAAAACCTGCATTGAACCCACCTCATGGAGAACCTTGGCATAATTGTGGCGTAAAAGTAGGAGAAGCATTACCATAATTTCGTACTTTTGCAGTCGTGAAACTGTTTCAGATCATATCAATTGTCTTTTGTTTGGGAATTTTTTTAGTTCCTAAAGATAATTTCTATGCTCAGAATATGCAGGAAACGTGCTGCAAATCAGAATCCGGAATGGATTGTTGTAAAAACGACCACAAAGAGCATTTTAAAGACAATCACAACAAAAAAGAGGAAAAATCTTCTTGCAACGACGATTGCTGCTCGACATGTGTGGCTTGTTATACCTTCATAGAAACTCCTTTTTCGAAGAGTCTTCAATTGGAGATTTCTTATTATAAATCCAACAAAAATTTACAATTTCAATATTCCGATCCTTATATTTCAGATCGTTTAAAAGAGATTTGGCAACCGCCGAAAATAGGCTAATTAAAAAATGTAATGATGTATCAATTTGCTAGTTTACCAATGATTATTACATTATTAAATTTCTAGATTGTTACATTAAATTTTAATTATTCTAAATTTTAAACAAAATGAAATTATATATTTCCAGGATTATTCTTGGTATATTCTTATTATCTGCACAATTTATATTGGCTCAAAATCTTTCTAAAAACCAGTTCAAAGTAAAAGGAAACTGCGAAATGTGTAAAGAAAGAATCGAAAATACAGCTAAAAAAGCAGGGGCAAAAACAGCAACCTATTCGATTGATTTACAAACATTAACCTTAGAAACAGACTCCAATATTTCCACAGATGAAATATTGAAAAAAATCGCTGAAGCTGGTCATGACAATGAAAAATTCAAGGCTTTAAATGAAAATTATAATAATCTGCCTGAATGTTGTCATTACGACAGAGATTCCAAGACACAAACAGCTGAAAATCATGAACATCAATCAAAAAAAGAGAATGAGTTTTATGTAAAAGGAAACTGTGAATCTTGCAAAGCCAGAATTGAAAAAGCCGCTAAAGATGCAGGAGCGGATTCTGCAGAATGGAATGCAGAAAAGCAAATGGTAACTTTAAATTTTGATCCAAAAAAGACTTCTTCAGATAAAATTTTAAAGAAAATTGCAGACGTTGGTCATGACAACGAAAAGTATAAATCCAATGATAAAACTTATAAAAAACTGCCTTCTTGTTGTCTTTACGACAGAGAAATTCCTTTCGGAGAAGCTAATCCAAAGGTTCATGACGAAGAAGGAACAACTTCTGAACATGGAGATCACAACGATCATAATATAACCAAAAATCACGAGAACCACGAAAAAAACATTGAAGGCGTTACCGTAATAGGTTCTAAAGCAGAAACTTCCTTAAATAAAAAAGAAGCCGGATTGGTTTTTAATATTGATAGAAAAGAATTATTAAAAGCTGCTTGTTGTAATTTATCCGAAAGTTTTGAAACCAATGCAACCGTTGACGTCTCTTTCAGCAACGCGGTGACGGGAACAAAGCAACTGAAAATGTTAGGTTTAGATCAAAAATATACGAGCCTAACAAAAGAATTATTGCCAGAAATTCGAGGTTTGGCATCAGCTTACGGATTGAATTTCATTCCCGGAAGATGGATTGAAAGTATTCAATTAACAAAAGGCGGAAGCACGGTGACAAATGGTTACGAAAGCATTACGGGACAAATCAACACAGAATTATTGAAAAATGCTGAAAAACCAGAGACTTCATTAAATTTATTTTCTGATTTTAACGGAAGAGCCGAAGCGAATATCACAAGCGTTTCGCCAATCAACGATAAATGGTCACAGACATTTTTGCTTCACGGAAACGGAACTTTCGGAGATACCGACATGAACGATGACGAATTTCTAGACAGACCAAAAGGCACTCAACTAAACACAGCTTATTTATTGAATTACAACGATTTGGAAAATTCTGGTTTAGGTTCGCATTTTGGAATTAATTTCATTAAAGATCAAAGAACTTCTGGACAAATCGGTTTTGATAAAAAAATTTTACAAGATAAACAATCGCTTTATGGTGTTGGAATTGATATTTCAAGATTTCAGGTTTGGAATAAAACGGGTTATGTTTTTAAAGGAAAGCCTTACCAAAGTTTGGGCTGGATGAACCAATATACTTATCATCAACAAGATAGCTTTTTTGGATTGAGAAATTATTCCGGAAAACAGCAAACGTATTATTCAAATTTAATTTTCGAAAGTATTTTAGGAAATACCAATCACAAATACAAAGCCGGAGCAAGTTTTATGTATGATGGCTACGATGAAACGTATTTAACGGACAACTTTAAAAGAAACGAAATCGTTCCCGGAGCTTTTGCAGAATATACTTTGACAGGTTTAAAATATACTTTGGTTGCAGGAGCAAGGGTTGATTTCCATAATCTGGCAGGAACTCAGTTTACGCCAAGATTGAATTTTAAATATGATTTCACGCCACAAACTATTTTGAGACTTTCTGCAGGAAGAGGTTTCAGAACGGCTAATGTTTTTGCGGAAAGTCAGCAATATTTTGCATCAAACAGAAGTGTTCAGATTTTACAAAATGGCGGAAATATTTACGGTTTAAAACCAGAAATAGCTTGGAATTACGGAGCAAGTTTACAGCAGGAATTTAAAATTTTCGGAAGAAAATCTACGATTGTTGCCGACTTTTTCAGAACAGATTTCCAAGATCAGGTGATGGTAGATTTAGACCGCTCACCTCAGCAATTGACATTTTACAATCTTGATGGAAAATCTTTCGCCAATTCTTTCCAAACGCAATGGGATTTTACACCTTTTAAAAATTTTGATATAAGATTGGCTTACAAATATTACGATGTTCAGGCAGATTATCTGGATGGAAGACGTGAAGTTCCGTTCATGGCGAAACACAGAGGTTTTGTGAATCTGGCCTATTCAACCAATAAAAATAACAAAGGTGGTTTCTGGAGTTTTGATACAACTTTAAATTTAGTCGGAAAACAAAGACTTCCGAACACTTCATCAAATCCCGAAGAATTTCAGTTGCCAACTTATTCTGAATCTTATTCAATCTTAAATGCGCAGATTTCAAGGAATTTCAATAAAAAAATCAGAGCGTATTTAGGTGGTGAAAACCTGACTTCTTATTATCAGAAAAATGCGATTGTCGATTTTAAAAATCCTTTCGGAAATTATTTTGATGGCGGAATGGTTTATGCTCCGATTATGAAGGCGAATATCTATGTTGGGCTTGATGTGACATTCTAGGTTTAAGAATCTGAGAGTTGTAGAGTTTGGGTGATGATTAATTTAAATCATTTTTAAACTTTCAATTAAAAATATAAGTATGGTTTCAATAATTTAATAATTAACAAACCATGCTTTTTTGTATCTTTAAACTAAAGTAAATCTATGTCGAAGACGCTTATTTTTGAAGATAATTACAAAAAACTAGGCTTAGAAAATTTTTCAGACGAAAATCTGGAAATAATTAATGGAAGTAAGTTTCATTACAATATTAAAGTATTTTATATTCCGGCAGGTTATGAGCTTTCTATAGATTTTAATTATTTTACAACAACAAAACCTACCCTATTTTTCCTAACAAATCAGCATTTAAAAGTTGAAAAAGGAAAAGAAGATGCAACTCTTTTATATTACAACCGCGATTTTTATTGTATCCAAATTCATGATAAGGAAGTAGCTTGTGACGGACTTCTTTTCCATAATGTTTTTGAAATTCCTTTTGTAGAACTTGATGAGAATGAAAAGTTTATCATTAAAAGTTTATTTCAAAGCATCAAAGACGAATTGGAATGGAAAGATTCTTCCGCCGAGGAAATGATCAGAACTTATGTAAAACAAATCATCATCCGCGCCACCCGAAAATGGAAAAAGCAAAATCTCGATAACGACGAAATAAAAATCCCTAGCAACGAATTGGATGTTTTTCGTGATTTCAGCAGACATTTGGAAATTCATTTCAGGGAAAAGCATAACGTTGCAGATTATGCAGACTTGCTTCACATCGCTCCAAAAACATTGACTCACAAATTCAAAAATTTAAATCTTGAATCTCCGAATCAGTTTATCATTAACAGAATTCTACTGGAAGCCAAAAGACTTTTATTTTATACCGATAAGCCTGTGAAAGAAATTGCTTATGATTTAGGCTATGAAGATCCGGCTTATTTCAACCGTCTTTTCACCAATAAAATAGGAAGTACGCCAACAAATTTCAAGAAAAATTATACTTCGGGAAAAAAGTACAATATTTAAGTCAATTTGTGTATTTATCCGGAGTAATTTCCGACATACCTTTGTAACATCAAAAAACAACAATATTTAAAACAACAAAAAACAATTATTATGAGACGTAACGCAACAGCCGTTTGGAACGGCAACATCAAAGAAGGAAACGGACACATCACTACTCAAAGTACTACATTAAACCAAACTCAATATTCTTTCAACAGCCGTTTTGCTGACGGAGTTGGAACAAACCCGGAAGAATTATTGGCAGCGGCTCACGCAGGATGTTTCACAATGAAATTGAGCGCAGAACTTTCTCAGGCAGGTTATACTCCTGAAGAATTGACGACAAAATCTGTGATCACTTTAGACCCAAACATCGGGAAAATCACAAAATCTGAATTGACTTTAACAGCAAAAGTTCCGGGAATTTCAGAAGAAGAATTCCAGAAATATGCGAAAATCGCTGAGGAAGGTTGTCCTGTAAGTGCAGCTTTCAACTTTGAAATTACTTTGGAAGCTACTTTGGCTAACTAAAAGTTTAAAACATAAAGTTTGTCATTCCGTAGGAATCTCGACGAAATTATTAAAGATATAATTATAAAAATTTTTGCTGAGTTTCTTACTGAATGGCAAACTAAATGGATAAAATAATGATGAAGCAATCATTAATAGGAACGGGCTTTAGCCCGTTTTTCATTCAAAACTATCACATCGGCTTTAGCCAAAACTTAAGAAATCTAAACTTCTTAATTTAAATCTTAATGGTTAAATTCAATAGACCAAACAGATAATCGTTAATTGCAAAATAAAATATACCAATCGGTATATTTTTGTATATTTGCATCATAATCAGTTGAAAATGTCAAAAGCAGAAAAGACAAAACAATTCATTATCGAGAAAACGGCATCTTTGTTTAATACCAAAGGTTATCTTTCCACGACTTTATCAGACATTGCACAGGCAACCAATCTTACAAAAGGAAGCATTTACGGAAACTTCGCCAATAAAGATGAACTGGCAATTGAGGTTTACAAATACAATTCAGGAATGTTGAGTAAAAGCATGTCACGGTCTTTTGGAGATGAATTTCCTACAACAATGGATAAACTTCATGCTTTTGTAGATTTTTATAGAAAGAACTGGCGTTCAGTTTTTTCAAACGGCGGTTGCCCGCTGATGAATGCTGCAACAGAATCCGACGATATTTTTCCGAGTCTTAAAAATCAGGTTAAAAAATCTTTTGAAGACTGGTCAGGAAAAATTTCTTCGGTGATTATTCAAGGTCAGAAAAATGGAGATTTAAATGAAAAAGCTAATGCAGAGGAATATGCTTCAATTTTCATCATGCTTCTCGAGGGCGGAATTTTATTATCCAAAACAACGGGAGATGAGAAATTTTTAAACCTTGCTTTGGACAGAATCACCCACATGATTGACAATGAATTAAACATACTTCCATCATAAACTTCACGCTATGGAAACAAAAAAAGTGGCAATTGTAGGATACAACAGAATTCCGTTTGCCAGAATGAATACAGCTTATACAGACAAAGGAAATCAGGATTTACTCCTTCCAGCTCTGAATGGTTTAATCGACCGTTACCACCTCAAAGGAAAACTTCTTGGCGAAGTTGCCGGAGGTGCGACAATCAAACATATTTCTGAAAGCAACCTCATCCGAGAAACCGTGATGAACACTTCTCTCGATCCTGCAACCCCTGCTTGTGATCTACAACAAGCTTGTGATACAGGAATTGAAGCAGCCGTTTATATCGGAAATAAAATTGCTTTAGGTCAAATTGAAAGCGGAATTGCCTGCGGTGTAGAAGCCATGAGTAATATTCCTTTTGAATCTTCGCCAAGATTGAGAAAAGCTTTGTTAAAAGCCAATAAAGAGAAATCTGCGTTTGGAAAAATAAAGCAATTATTGAGTCCAAAATTGAAAGACTGGATGCCGATTCCATACAAAGGTCAGGAACCGAAAACAGGTTTGGTAATGGGCGGTCATACAGAAATTACAGCAAAATATTACGAAATTTCCCGTGAAGACCAAGATGAACTAGCATTTAGAAGTCACCAAAATATGGCAAAAGCGTATGATGAAGGATTTTTCAATGATATGATTACTCCGGTTTATGGTTTAGATAAAGACAATAATCTTCGTCGCGATACAAGTTTAGAGAAATTAGCGACTTTAAAACCTGCTTTTGATAAGCAAAACGGAACTTTAACAGCCGGAAATTCAACACCGTTTACCGATGGAGCTTCTGCGGTTTTATTGGCAAGTGAAGAATGGGCAAAAGCAAATGATTTACCTATTTTAGCATATATCACTTTCTCTGAAATTGCAGGAATTGAATATGTTGAAAATAAACAAAATCTACTTCTTGCTCCTGTTTTTGCAGCCGAAAGAATGTTGAAAAAGGCAGAAATGAATTTGGAAGATTTTGATTATTATGAAATTCATGAAGCATTTGCGGCACAGGTTTTAGCAACATTAAAAATCTGGGAAAATGATGATCTGGCTAAAAAATTCGGACTGGAAAAAACATTAGGAAAAATCGACAGAAATAAATTAAATATAAAAGGCGGAAGTCTCGCAGTAGCTCACCCTTTTGCAGCAACGGGAGGAAGAATCATTGGAACTTTAGCGAAAATTTTAAATGAAAAAGGAAGCGGAAAAGGATTTATTTCGATTTGTGCCGCTCGTGGACAAGGTGTAACGATGATTTTAGAAAAATAAAATTGAAAATATGGATAGATTAGCACAATTAAAACAATTTATCGGAAAGGAATTCGATCAGTCACCATCGCCATTTATGAAATGGTTGAATCCGATCGTTTTATCTGTAGAAGAAGGACAATTGGAATTTCAATATACGGTAAGACCAGAATGGCTGAATCCGATGGGAAATCTGCATGGTGGAGTTACCGCTGCGATTTTTGACGATGTAATTGGAGCAACCATGTTTTCTTTAAATGAAAAAACATTCATCGTAACCATAAATAATAGCATTGATTATTTTTCAACTGCAAAAGAAAATGATAATATTGTAGCTGAAACTAAAATCATTAAAAGAGGAAAGCAATTTGTAAACGCGGAATGCGAAATATGGAACGCAGGCAAAACACGCTTAATTGCAAGGGGAACCTCTAATTTATTCAAAATCAATAATTAAGTATGAAAAGAGTTGTCATTACAGGTCTTGGCGCAGTGACGCCTTTGGGAAATAATGTTGAAGAATTCTGGAAAAACAGCATCAATGGAGTAAGCGGGGCAAATACGATCACGCATTTCGATACAGAAAAATTTAAAGTACATTTCGCTTGTGAGGTTAAAAATTTTGATCCAAAAGTTCATTTAACACATAACGAAATCAAAAGAAGTGATCTTTTTTCACAATATGCAATGTATTCTACAGCCGAAGCTTTGAAAGATTCCGGACTTGAATTGGAAAATATGGATCCGTTCGACACCGGAGTAATCTGGGGAACTGGACAAGGCGGAATGTGGACTTTCGAAAGCGAAGTGATGAATTTCGCTGCTGGAGACGGAACACCACGATTCAATCCGTTTTTCGTTCCTAAATTTATTGCGAATATGGCTTCGGGAATGATTTCTATGAAGTTTGGTCTTCAGGGAATCAATTATACAACCATTTCAGCTTGTGCTACTGGAAATACTGCGATAATGGACGCTTTCAATTATATTCGTTTAGGAAAAGCAAAAGTAATTGTGAGTGGTGGTTCTGAAGCGGCCATTTCTCCGGCTTCTATTGGAGGTTTCTCGGTTATGAAAGCGATGTCCACCAGAAATGATGATTTCGCAACTGCAAGTCGTCCTTATGATGCAGACAGAGACGGTTTTGTAATGGGAGAAGGTGCAGGAGCATTAATTTTAGAAGAATACGAACACGCAAAAGCAAGAGGCGCAAAAATCTATGCAGAATTAGTCGGAGCAGCAATGACAGCCGATGCGTATCACATGACAGCACCTCATCCTGATGGAGTTGGAGCTATTAAAGCAATGGAATTGGCTTTAAAAGAAGCAGAAATTAATGTAGATGATATTGATTATATTAATCCTCACGCAACTTCTACTCCGATGGGAGATTTAGTGGAATTGAATGGTATCAATAAATTATTTAAAGGAAACAAAAGTCTGGACATTAGCGCAACGAAATCAATGACTGGTCACTTGTTGGGTGCAGCCGGAGCGGCAGAAGCGATTCTTTCTATTAAAGCGATTGAAAATGGAATTATTCCACCGACGATTAACCTTCATAAGATTGATGAGACCATTCCGAAAGATCTTAATATTGTTTTTGGTGAAGCTAAGGAAAAGAGTATTAATTATGCCTTAAGCAACGCTTTTGGTTTTGGAGGGCATAATGCGACTTTGATTTTTAAGAAGTTTTCTTAAATTTTAACTCTAAAAATATAGCTTAGATTCTTCCTTCGTCAGAATGACAAACATGTTGGAAGATCTTTAATCAAAAACTTAATACAAATAAAAAAGCAGTCAAAATTTGACTGCTTTTTTATTAAATATCAATTAAATAATTAAATTCGGAATCATTTTCTACATCGAATCGGCAATAAAAAAACTTTCGGCATTTTCGGCAATAGGAATATAAAGCCTTTCCCACCTTTCTCCTTCTTCTATTTCCCAGCTATGACCTTTTCCTTCAACATCTTCAGCTAAAAGAATAATTCCTGGCTCAATAAGAAATGTAGAACCATCACTTACCTTAAATCTGATCTTTCCTTTTAAAGTCACAACATATTGCCTTCTCGGAGCGGGATGATCTACCTTTTCCCATTCTTCAGTTTTATTGCTGATCCAAAAAGTTGTGGTATTCAGTTTTTTTAAAACAGGAAGTTTTCCTTTTTCAAAACTACTTGAACCATCTTCTTCATTAAATAATCTTACCGCAAAAATAAATTCCGAATTATCATTCATTTTAAACTGATGTTTTCAACCATTCCGACTTGGAAAGGTAATTCTGATCAGGATAATAAATAAAAAGGCAATTTCTACCTTTTATAGTATTAATGATCGGCTGTGTAAGATCCCTCGGAACTGCGGGACATCCCCAACTTCTTCCGATTCTTTTGTGCACTGCTGCAAAATCTTCACTTACATAATCTGCACCGTGCACGACGATTGCTCTTTTGTAAGCGGCATCATTAAAACCTTTATCCATTCCCAGTAATCTTAAAGAATACCCGTTGTCTCCGTTATAAGTAGCATCCGTGATATAAAATCCTAAGCTGCTCTGAAGAGAACTGTTTGTATTCGAAAAGTTGGTCGCAAATTCTTCACCCGTATTTTTTCCATGCGCTACAAGCGAATTGAACAATACTTTTTTTTCTTCTGTGTCGATTACCCAAAGTCTTTTCGTGTTGGAAGACATAGAAAAATCGCATACAGTCAATAAATGAGCGCTATGATTAAGCAAACCAGCTTTCTTCAAATTTTCAAAACCTGTTAAGGCTTTAAAGAAAACTTCTTCGTTAAGTTCGTGCCCTTCTTCAAATGTAATTGATTTGTACAATGCTTCTGACGAAGATACAGTAGATGTAGTCTTTTCAGATTTCGTGTCGGCTAATCTTTCAATTTTTTTTGTACTGATTTCATTCTTTACAATTGCCTTTTTTGGAGACAAATAGAATGAAGTAGTTACCATGTAAACAATACCTAATAAGCTATAAAATCCTTTCATTCAATATTATGTTAAATCCAATTGAGTCAGCAAATGTATAAAAACATAATTATTTCAAGGAATAACTCTAAAAAGTTTAACTCAATTTAAGAAAATTTAACTTCCTGATTCTGTGAATAAAAACACATTATTTTTGTGAATCCGGGACAAATTCCAAGCTCACAGAATTCATGCAATAGCGTAATCCAGTAGGTTTCGGACCATCATCGAAAACGTGCCCCAAATGAGAATCGCATCTTTTGCAAAGAACTTCTACTCTTTCCATTCCATATGCCGTATCTCTTTTATAATAAACACCTTCTTTATCCGCTTCAAAAAAGCTCGGCCAACCGCAGCTGCTGGAAAATTTGGATGTCGAACGGAACAAATGATTCCCGCAAACCGCACAATAATATTCTCCTATTTCGTCAAATTCATTATACTTTCCTGTGAAAGCTCTTTCCGTTGCTGCTTCCCTTGAAATAGCATATAAATCGGGCGCTAAGATTTTTTTCCACTCCTCATTGGAAACATCAAGTTTTGCAGTATCTGTTCTGGAATAGTATGGATTGTTTTTTGCTTCGTTTTCCATAGAATTATTTTAAATATTTAAATTAAATCGTAAAAGTTTTCGGCACTTTATTATTTTTAAGTTTAATTACCTTAATTTAAAGTGTTTAAATTACTTATACGTCTTTGTAATTAGGATTTTTAATAAAGATAAATATCATACCAAATTTACTAAATTTGAGAATATGAATGATGAAGCAAAAAGAAAACAGTTAAGAAAATATAAAGCTTTCGCCACGGGATTATTCCTTTTAATGGCGGCGGTTTTCATTATTACGACAATCTTGCAAAAAAACAACGATTCTCATTGGATCGGTTATGTCCGTGCTTTTTCTGAAGCTGCGATGGTCGGAGCTTTGGCAGATTGGTTTGCTGTTACAGCACTTTTCCGTCATCCGCTTGGTTTGCCAATTCCTCATACAAACTTAATTGAAAATAGTAAACAAAAATTAGGTGATAATCTGGGAAGTTTTGTGGTCAGTAATTTCCTTTCGCCACAAAATATCCGACCTTATATTCAAAAGCTGAAAATTTCGGGTTTTGTTGGGGAATGGCTGGGAAAAGAGAAAAATCAGGAAGTTTTAATTAAAAATCTCTCGGATATTGTTCTGGATATTTTAAATAAGCTTGATGATTCTGAGGTAAGTAATTTTATCAGCAAAAAAGTCTCTGAAATGACTGATAATATTAAGCTTAATAAAATTGTCGGAAACGGAATCGGCTATATTTTAGAAAAAAATGATCATCAGAGAATTATTACAAATCTTTCGGCACAGATTAAAAATTATATTACCGAAAACGATGAAATGATCAAAGATCGTGTAAAAAAAGGTAGCTACACTTTTATTCCGGCTTTTGTAGATAAAAAAATTGCTGTTAAAATTGCAAGCGGACTTTCAGATTTTTTCAAAGAAATAGAGGAGGATCAAAATCACGAACTCAGACATTTAATCACACAAAAAATCCATGAATTTTCAGTTGATTTAAAAGAAGATCCGAAATGGGAAGATGAATTTAAAACCATTAAAAATGATCTTTTGAAAGGTGATAAACTGGAAGAATATTCCAACGACATCTGGATTTCCATTAAAAATACGTTAAAAAAAGAATTGCAGGAAGATCAATCTTCATTAAAAAATTATTTATCTAAAAACCTGAACGAGTTTTCGCAAAATTTAAAAACCGACGAGAATTTTCAAAATAAAATTGATCATTGGGTTCGTGTGACAGCTTACAAATATATTTTAAAAAACACGCATCAATTCGGAAACCTCATCAGTTCTACAGTCGGAAACTGGCAGGGAAAAGAATTAAGTGAAAAGCTGGAATTGGAAGTTGGAAAAGACCTTCAATTCATTAGAGTCAACGGAACTTTGGTCGGCGGATTAGTCGGGTTGATTATTTATACGATTTCTCATTTCTTTCTCTGAAAGCTTACAGCAAACTATAACTAAACCATGAAAAAAATCTTTCTTTTATTATTTTCTTTAAGTTTCACCTATTTTCTCTGTCAGAAAGTTGAACTAAAGAAAGTAACGGATTCATCACAGCTTTTCAAAGGAGAAATTGCTGGAAATCCAATAACAATACAATTGAGTTTTGATGGAATTATCGATTGTAATCAATATCAGCATTTTGTAAAAGGTTGGTATTATTATGATAAATACAAAAAGAAAATTCCGTTGATAGGAATTTATGATTTGGCGAATTTACATCTTTATAATTTTGGCAATCAACAAGATAAAAACTCAAAAATATTACATAAAAAAATTACAAGCCTTCAATCATTAGAAAAGATTGATAGTCTCATGACACCCTTAAAGCCAAAAGAAACTTTAATTTTTAAGGGAGATTATTCAAAAACAAAAGAAGTTGTGGGGAATATCGTTATAGGAGATAAAAATTATTCTTCAAAATTATATACCAAAGACAGCAGGATTTATCGTTTCAATAATTATCTTATTTTGCCAAACAACAAAAAAATTAATACTTATGATTTTATTAATCCTATTGGCGGAAACAAATTGATTTCTTATACTTCTGATAAATCCGGAAATCGTGTTTTATTATACTTTGAAGAAGTTTCTAATTTCAATTTCTGTGGAATGTGCGGCGCAAGTGACGGCGAAAAAGGATACAGAGTTCTTTATTTTACCAACGACTGGAATTTTAAAAATTATGACGATTTCATGATCGAAAGCTGTATTGAAAATATTTATGATACAACCTCAACAAGAGCAAAAGAATCAAAAGTTATTAAATTTAATATTAAAAAAACATCAAGTTCGCCGGCTTATATTCTGACTGTTGATATAAAAAATGCTTCTGTTACAAAATCCAGATAACAAAAAAGAGAGCTCATTGAACTCTCTTTTAATTTTATTTTTTTCTGAATATTTTTCTGAAAAGATTAGGATAAAAATCTTCCGTTCCGATTTTCATTTCTTTAGTCACCGGAAATAAAAATTTTAACAATGGGATAAGAAAGATTGTTAAAAGAACTAAAATTATAATATTCATTTGTGAAAATTATCTTGGTAAACGACTTGCTCTTTTTAAAATTTCCTTATTGATATCATTAATCAATTCTGGACCTTCGTAGATAAAACCTGTGTACAACTGAATCAAAGTCGCTCCTGCATCCAGCTTTTCAACGGCATCTTTTGCAGAATGAATTCCACCAACTCCGATGATTGGGAAAGCTCGATTACTTTTATCAGAAAGATATTTGATCATTTTTGTACTTCTCTCACGAATCGGTTTTCCGCTTAATCCACCGTTTCCGATTTCTGCCAAAACTTCAGGTGAAGTTTTCAAACCTTCTCTGTTCACGGAAGTATTTGAAACTACGATACCGTCGATTTTTGTTTCTGCAATCAAATCAATAATTTCGTCCAATTGCTGGTTATTCAAATCTGGAGCAATTTTCAATAAAATTGGTTTTTGTACAGATTTTGACTGATTGATTTTTTTAACTTCTGTAATTAATTCACGTAAATATTCTACATCTTCCAATTTGGCGTGACTTCCTACATTTGGACAGCTTACATTCAGTACGAAATAATCTACGTGAGGATGAAGACCTTCGAAACAATCCAAATAATCCTGTGTATAATTTTCGGGACTTGTGTCTGTATTTTTTCCGATGTTTCCACCGATGATGATTTTTCCTTTATTGCCTTTCAGTTTTTCAATGGCAGCTTGAAGACCTTCGTTGTTGAAACCCATTCTGTTGATGATTCCGCCATCTTCTATCAATCGGAAAAGTCTTTTCTTAGGATTTCCCGCTTGAGCTCTTGGAGTTACGGTTCCGATTTCCACAAATCCGAAACCTAAATCTCCTAATTCATTAAACAACACCGCATTTTTATCGAAACCGGCAGCCAATCCTACAGGATTTTTAAATTTTAATCCGAAAACTTCTCTTTCCAGACGTTTGTCTTCAACAGGTTTTGGAAAAAATAATTTTGTAAGAAATCCGAAATTTTTAAGCATCGAAAAAGTAAAATGATGAACTTCTTCGGGATCAAATTTAAAAAGAATCGGACGAATGAGCGATTTGTACATTGAAAAAAAGTTTTACAAAAATACTCATTTTAAAATTAATGTTTCGTTAATGTATGATATTTTATGAGAAAATGTATTATTAACATTGTCTATATTTGCATATAAGCATAACATTTGAATTCCGTAGGAATCTCACGCCTAAAATATTTTATATGATTTCTAATACTACGCTTAAATCCTTCCAGGATGACAACTTTATGGTAATAGAAAATATAAAAGACTATAAATATGCACTCAAATCCAGCTTCAAAATATCCCCTACTCTTTTGAATTCATCATCTATAATGGCATTTACCGTAATTCTTTCGTTAGAAATAGGATGATTAAAAATCAATTGATGGGCGTGAAGTGTCATTTTATTGATCGCAAAAGTTTCCAGCCACAATTTATTCTGCTTATTGCAACCGTGTTTACGACAACCTAAAATCGGATGTAAAATATGTTTAAAATGTTTTCTCAACTGATGAAATCTTCCCGTTTCAGGAATTGCTTCTACTAAACAATATCTTGAGGTTGGATGTTTTAAAAAAGGCAAATCTATTTCCGAAGTCTGTAAACGACGATAATAAGTGATTGCATTTTGTGTAACTTCGTTCTCATTAATCAAATCATAGTCGATGGTTTCTTCTTCCTTTGCCCAACCACGAAGAATAGCTATATATCTCTTTTCAACTTCTCGTGATGCAAACTGTTCGCTCATCATTCTCAAAGTTTCTTTATCCAAAGTGAACAATAAAACTCCCGAAGTTTTTCTATCAAGACGGTGCACCGGATAAACCTTTTGTCCAATCTGCTTTTTCAATTCCTGAATAGCATAAGTATCTGCTTCTCCTGCATAAAAAGATTTATGAACCAATAATCCGCTTGGCTTATTGATCGCAATAAGATGTTCGTCTTGATAAAGAATTTCTAACATGGGACAAAAGTAGAAATTTTCGAACGATATAGCTCAGATTACAATGACAATAAAAAGATTCTCTATCTTCACTAATTATTGTAACATTTTCAGTTGTATGTTCTCTAAATTCTAAAAAGGATCAATGCATAATTTAAACTTCGACGAAATTTATCATACTTATTGGAAGAAGATTTTTCGACTCTGCATGGGTTATGTAAATGACGATGAAATGGCAAAAGATCTGTGTCAGGAAACTTTTGTCGCTGTTTTTCAGCAGTTGCCCAAATTTCGTCAGGAAGCGAACATTGGAACCTGGATTTACAGAATCGCCACCAATATTTGCCTGAGACAGATTCATGTCGAAAAAAGAATGCCTAAAAATGAACTTCCCTATCAAATCAAAGATATTTCAGAAAAAGAAAATAAGCTCGAACAGGAAAAGATGACCGATTTTCTGTATCAATGTATTTCAGAATTGCCCGAGCTTGAAAGGATCATCATTTCTCTGGAATTGGAAGAAATGAAACAGAAAGACATTGCCGAAGTTGTGGGAATCTCTCCCGCCAATGTGAGAGTCAAAGTACACAGAATCAAAGAAAAATTAACCGAGAAATTTACAAAGTATGGAAACCAATTATAATTTTCAGGAAATCTGGAACAGTAAAAAAACGGAAGTTCCCAACATCGATGAGATAAAAAGCAAAGCAGATCAATACAGAAAAAAGGAACTGCTTATTACCATTCGCCGATTACTAAGCCTTACAGTTACAGCAATTGTGATGATAATCATTTGGAATACCATAGACTTTAAAATGTTTACAACTCGTCTGGGAATTATTCTGCTTCTTGTTGCTTTAGGGCTTTATATCGGTTTATTTTCGCAAAATTTCAATGTGATTCGTAAAATTAATCCTTCAATCAACATTCAGGAATATCTTGCTTCACTGAAAAAACTACAGCAACAACAGGTATATATGCAAACCAAAGGAATCGGCATATATTATCTTATAATTTCAATAGGTTTTGTTTTTTATTTTTATGAATTTGCTTCGAAAATGAGTTGGTTTGGTGCTGTATTAACTTACGGGCTTACCTTTATATGGTTTGCTGTCAGCTGGTTTTTCATCAGACCAAGACAAATTAAAAAACAAAAAGAAAAAATATCAGTCGTTATCAGTTCATTAGAAAAACTGGAAAAAAGCTTTGAAGAGTAATTCTCTCAATGGATTAAATAAATGAATACCAAAAATTTGTTGTAAAATCTGTATTTTTGCACTTCAGACGTAAAAAAATTATGGCAAAGCAAGAAGATGTTTTCAAGAAAGTGATTTCTCACGCTAAAGAATATGGTTTTATTTTCCCTTCGAGTGAGATCTACGATGGTTTATCCGCTGTTTATGATTATGGACAAAACGGTGCCGAACTAAAAAATAATATCAAACAATATTGGTGGAAAGCGATGGTACAGCTTAACGAAAATATTGTAGGTATAGATTCGGCGATTTTGATGCATCCAACAACATGGAAAGCTTCAGGACACGTAGACGCTTTCAACGATCCATTAATTGACAATAAGGATTCTAAAAAACGTTTCAGAGCAGACGTTTTGGTGGAAGATTATTGTGCTAAAATTGAAGATAAAGAAAATAAGGAAATCGAAAAAGCGGCAAAAAGATTCGGTGAGTCTTTCGATAAAGATCAGTTTGTTGCAACGAATCCAAAAGTATTAGAATACAGAGCAAAAAGAGAAGCGATTCTTTCAAGATTAGCAAAATCTCTTGAAAATGAAGATTTGGCTGATGTAAAATCTTTAATTGAAGAATTGGAAATTGCTGATCCGGATACTGGTTCTAAAAACTGGACGGAAGTAAGACAATTCAACCTAATGTTCGGAACTAAATTAGGTGCTTCTGCAGATTCTGCGATGGATCTTTATTTAAGACCTGAAACGGCTCAAGGTATTTTTGTGAATTTCTTAAACGTACAGAAAACTTCACGTCACAGACTTCCTTTCGGTATCGCTCAAATCGGAAAAGCATTTAGAAATGAGATTGTTGCGAGACAGTTTATTTTCAGAATGCGTGAATTCGAACAAATGGAAATGCAGTTCTTCGTCGCTCCGGGAACAGAACTTGAATTCTACGAACAGTGGAAGCAAAAACGTCTTAACTGGCATTTAGCTTTAGGTCTAGGAAACGACAATTACAGATTCCATGATCATGAGAAACTGGCTCACTACGCCAATGCTGCTGCTGATATTGAATTTAATTTCCCATTCGGATTTAAAGAATTGGAAGGTATTCACTCAAGAACGGATTTCGATTTAAAAGCGCACGAAGAATTCTCAGGAAGAAAACTTCAGTTCTTCGATCCTGAAAGAAACGAAAACTATGTTCCTTATGTTGTGGAAACTTCTGTAGGTTTAGACAGATTATTCCTTTCTATTTTCTCTCATTGCTTAAGAGACGAAGTATTGGAAGATGGTTCAGAAAGAACAGTTTTATCTTTACCTCCGGCTTTAGCGCCAATTAAAGCGGCTATTCTTCCATTAATGAAAAAAGATGGTTTGTCAGAATATGCGGAACAGATTTTCAATGATTTGAAATACGATTTTAACCTATTCTACGAAGAAAAAGATGCGATCGGAAAACGTTACAGAAGACAGGATGCAATTGGTACTCCTTACTGTATCACCATCGATCACGATTCATTGACAGATCACACCGTGACAATCCGAGACAGAGACACAATGGAGCAAGAAAGAGTTCCGGTTTCTGAACTGAGACGAATTATTGATGAGAAAACGAACTTCAGAAATTTACTTTCTAAAATATAAATTAAAAGCCTTGAGAAATCAGGGCTTTTATTTTTATCAATTATTGCTTTCTGTTTTAGGTGAAGAATTTCCGTTTCTCCTCGCCAGAAGATCCGAAAAATATTTTCTTCCGTTATTAATAACCGCTAAAACATCTTTATAGAAAACATCCGATTTTATATTAGCAAGCATTGCTATATAATTAGCCATTTGGCTGTAATCGTCTGTTAAGATTTTTCGTAATGCTTTCACATCATAGGTCTGCTTTTGTGAAACCTGATAAGAACGATGCGAAAACAGATCATTAAAAGCGATATTGGAATCTGATAAATGATTCACAAATTTTACAATCCCCAATGTGGCTACATGAGAACTATACTCAGGAGATTGAAGTTTGGCAACCAACAAATTCAGCTTATTGGTTTCTTCTTCATAAGATGTATCTTCTACCCCTTTATACTGATCCAGCAATATCTTAATAGAAATATAAGCATCTTTTTCGGTTTGTACTTTTGCATTTCTATAAGGTTTTACAGAATCCTTAAGAGCTTGTACATCTATATCTCTTGCCTTATCTGCCTCTGCAATTTTTGCAGATTCTTCGCTGGCTCGTACCTGATCTAATGCACTGTTGTAGTTTGGAATCTGAGTTTGTAGAGCATCAAACATTCTTTTAAAATCTGCATCTGTATTGGCATCTAAAGAAGTCCGGGAAAAATCTTCGAAGAAACGGACGATAAACTGCCCGAACTCTGCATGATGCAGACGAATGAGGTGTAGGGAAACTAATTTGTGTTTTTCCATAAATAATTTTTTAACGTTTGTATTTAATATTTGTGCAAACCAAGTTGGTTTGAAAGTTTCTCCAGATGAGACAAGCAGAATGTGTTTCGGTTGAAGGTTTCTCACTGTGAGACAAGATCCCTTCTTTTAGGTTTAGACTTTCTCAGCTTGAGACGGTGAGAACTTATTGGGGATAGCAATATCTCAACCTGAGATGATGTTATCCTGAACAGGTTCTATTTATTTTTTAAAATTTTTATTTCTTCTTTAAGTTCCTGTACTTGTTCTTTTAATTCTTTTACTCTCTCTTCATATAATTCAACTAATTTTTCAGACAACCCACCTACAGTAAATGTATTATTGTTACCAAAGCCTATCGCAACTTTATCATTGTTATCATAAACATTATTAATGGTTCGTTCATCATCAAATAGATCATTCATATTTATATCCAGTTCCTTTGCAATATTACTTAATAATAAAGAATTGGGAATATTTTTATCAGATTCTATACTGGAAATGGTGCTCTGTGCAACATCTAGGCGTAACGCCAGATCGTCTTGGGAAATCCCTTTTGCTTCTCTGAATCTTTTTACTTTAGTACCTATGCTCATAATATCGATATTTAGATCAAAAATAACAAAATATCGATGATATGGAAAGAAATTTTATTTTAGTTTTGTCCCTGTTCATATATAGATCGAAATTTTTTTTACATCCTTTCCAACCAAAAGAGAAAAAAATGCATCTATATATAAAACGACTATAATTGTTAACTTAAAAAAACAAAATGACCATGACGAAAAAAATGATTTCGTGGCTGTCTATACTGACAGTCTTGCTGACCTTACTATGGTCCTGCCACAATGAAGACTTTGCCAAAGGCGAAGCTGAACCTCAAAGAAACAATACCAATTTCTTTAAATACGCAACTTCTGTTACTGCAAAATCAGGCGTAGATTATGTGAGTATTCTGGAAGCTTACAACCGTGAAAAAGATTTCCTGTCTACCATGCCCGACCAGAAAGGAATGCCGGTCTGGGACAAAATGCAGGTAGTAGACACAGAAACTTCAACGGGATTGATGATCCCCCTTTCAGATGATAATGAAACGATGAGTTCTGTACTTTTTGCCACACTGGATGATGAAAATTCGATAATCGGAGTGAAAGATTATGACAATAAACTATTAGAAAACATTGTCTACAGTGAAAAAATAGATAAGGATTTTCGGGAGCAGATGTTTTATACTTTTATGTATATGGATAATAAAACTTTCGGGAATGAAGATTTCACCAATATCCCGAAAGATCTTTTTGTCGGTAAAAAGTATAATAATGAATATGGAAGAATACGAATAAAAAATTTAACAACTTCCACGGCTACCGCTCAGCAGAATGGAAAGATGATATGGCTCCAATCCTGTGGCGTCTATTGGCAATGTTCTCATCATGGAGAAGGAAAATGCGATAATTGTATGGCAAAGTGCCATGTGAATATATGTTATGATCTGGTAATCAGTGTTCCGGATGGTGATGCTTCTTTTCCTATTCCCAATACATCGGGAGGAGGAGATGGCGGAGGAGGAGCTCCCGGACCACAACCTCCGAAAGATCCGTGTACGTTGAGTGGATCTACGTTTTACAGGATTTCTCAGCAATGCATTGAACATGATGATACAGGTATAGATATTGATGATCCCTGCGAGAAAACAAAGAATATGCTGACCAGACCCAATGTACAGCAGGGAATAACAGATGTAAAAGCGCAAGCCTTACAAACCCTTAGTAATATAAATACAGGAGAGATTGGCTTTAAAGAAAAGAAAGACGGAACAATAGCTCCTGCAGATATAAATTCTGCACATAAGGTGATATATAATGATGTTACAGATGCTATTGGAGGTTATCATAATCATACTGCGCAAGGCACACATATGTTTTCACCACAAGATATTGGCGATACTCTTTTGGGATTTGCTGCTGCACAAAATAATGTAAGCGATGCCTATTTTGGAATGATTGCTGCAGAATGGTGTAATTGCCCACCTAGTAATAAGCAATTTTTGCATTATGTCATTCAATACACTGGTGCAGCATCAGATTTAGGAATAGGAGGTAATTATAATTTTACAGCTGCACAAATGAAACAGTTTGAAAATAAATACCTTATCAAAGTAAGAGAATTAACTAACACCTCACTAAATGGAAACACATATATTAAAAATAACGCAGGAGACTTGAATGAAAAAGGACTGGAAAAATTATTTTTTGAGACATTGAAGAATATGAATTTGAATGGAAAAGTAAATTTACAACGAATAGAAAACGGTATTGTAAATAATGTAACTTTAGATAGTAATGGTATACCTATCGGAACACCTTGTCCATAATTAATAAATTTTAAATAGAAATAATATGAATAAAACGCAATCAAAAATATTGATATCATTAGCATTAATTATAAATTTAATGTCTTGTAAAGCTCAGCAAGTTTATCCATTATTGACCTCTTTGGATAATATCCCAAATATGTCTCATATAAAAGATACTAATAATGAACTCCAATCTTTTGTAGGAACATATGTTTCAACATACAATGGAAATCAAACCACTCTTTATATTACGAGAGAAAATGATAGATTTTTTAATTACGGAGATCAACAAATTTATAGAGATGTGATATCAATAAAGTATATTGTAAAAAATTCTTCTGGAGCCATTCTACAAGATACTAAAAATATGACATTACAGCAAGATGATCTATCACATGCTATTTATAGCTTATGGGTTTCTGAGAATGGGACTAAGGCAGAATTAATCTACAGTGGAACTAATTGTAGCGTAGGCTTTGGAAATATTAATCTAAAAAAAATTAATGCTACTCAACTCTCATGGGAATACAAACCAAATGATATCGTTACAACAGCAGCTAAATGTCCTCCAACTTTGGATACAACTATTTACATTCCAGAAACAAAAGATCTAATTTTTACAAAGCAATAAAATTAGCCTTTTCGGAGGCTTTTTCAAATGATAATATGATTAGAATGCAATCAAAAATATTTCTGACATTAATGATGATTTTAAACTTAATGTCTTGTAAGGCTCAAAATTTACCACTTAGTACTCCTTTTTTAAGCATTCCTAATGGTGCATATATAAAAGATACGAATAGTGAATTAAATCCTTACGTGGGAATTTACAAAACCATTTTTAATGGCAATGAAATTACATTATTCATTACTAAACAGGAAAATAAATTAGAAAATACCGGTCAAAAAAGCTATTATGTCGATGTTTTAATGGTAAAATATATTGTGAAAAATTCTGCAGGAGTTATTTTACAAGATACCCAAAATAATAATTTATATGACATCAAATTATATAGTACAAAAATAAGACCTGCTAAAAATGCTGTACATTTAATATATAGTGGAACAAACTGTAGCGTAGGTTGGGGTGATGTTTTCTTAAAAAAAATCAACTCTACACAAATTTCTTGGGAATATCGTCCTGATGATATTACTACAACAGCAGCTAAATGTCCTCCAACTTTAGATACTACCATTTATTTGCCTGAGACAAAAGATTTAATTTTCACAAAGCAATAATGAAAAGAATATTACTGCTTTTAGGAATTTTGAATGTATTTTTTTGCAGAGCACAGCAAAGAATGCTACCATTAAATAAAACAAATTCAGATAGTATACAAGCAGATGATTATCTTAAAGATTTAGATAATGATTTTAAACCTTTCATAAGTAATTGGAAAGCTAATTATGATGATAAATTAATAATGCTTAGAATTATAAAAGTACCAAAAAAGGTTTTCAAAGAAGGATTTGGAAAAAATGAAAGAAAGTACTTTAAAGATGCTCTTATCATACAACATGTAATTATGGATAAGAAAGGAAACATAATTGAAGACTATTTTTCAAAAAATTTAGATGTTTATAAAATAATTTCTAATACATACAATAAGGGTCTAAAATCAGCATCATTTTATTACTCCGGAGCAAATTGTGGAGTCGGTTCTGGAAGTATTAATTTAAAAATGATAGATTCTAATCATTTTATATGGAGCTATAATGGGATATGTGGTATTTGGGGAGGCTGTCCAAAAGATACAGATCTTACAGTTAATATACCGACAGAGAAAGATGTAATTTTCACAAAGCAATAATATAAGCCTCTTCGGAGGCTTTTTCAAATGATAATATGAGTAGAATGCAATCAAAAATATTTCTGACATTAATGTTAATTATGACTTTAATGTCTTGTAAGGCTCAAAATTTATCCCTTAATACAGCCTTTTCAACCATTCCTAATGGGGCTTACCTAAAAGATGCAAATAATGAATTAACTCCTTACATAGGAACTTATAAAGCTAATTTTGAGGAAAATGAAATAACACTATATACTACAAAACAATAAAAATTATTGCAAGGTCAAGAATCAGTTTTCACTATTTGTGAGACGGATTCTTTTTTAATTTGTTTTCAAATTTATTTTAAATTTGTTTCAAGATCGATCGTTATGACAATTCTTATTTATTTTGTGACATTTATCATCATCGCTGCATTACTTTTTTATGTTTTTGGATACAGTTATATTTTTAGCGGAATTTCAAAGACCTATTTAAAGGGAAAAACCAGTGCTAATATTGATGACGGAAAGTTTTTCTCTAGTAATCTCATCCATACAGAATCACCAAAACTCTGGGAAGAAGCACCCGAATACAACAAATCTGAACTACCGAAAAACATAGTTGAAGATTTAATTCATTCTGAAACAGCTTCTTTTATTGTGATAAAAGATGGAAAATTACTTCACGAACAATATTGGAACGGTTATAATCAATTATCAAAGACCAATTCTTTTTCAATGGCAAAAGCTGTTACTGTAATGCTTTTGGGAAAAGCTTTGGAAGAAGGTAAAATCAACAGTATTGATGATAAATTTTCAGATTATTTTCAGGAATTTAAAAATAAAGGATTTGCAGGAAGCTTAACTTTAAAAAATTTAGCTCAAATGGAATCCGGACTGGATTGGGACGAAAATTACAAAAATCCTTTTCTGCCCAATGCTAAAGCGTACTACGGAAGAAGTTTGATTAAAGCTACTTTTTCAAGGAAATTTAAAGAAAATCCGGGCGAAAGATTTGAATATCAAAGTGGCTCAACACAATTGTTGGGTTTTGCAGTGAAAAAAGCTATAGGGCAATCTTTAGCAAGTTATTTATCCGAAAAATTCTGGATTCCGCTTGGAATGGAGCAAAACGCAGAATGGAGCACCGACGAAAGCGGAATGGAAAAAACATATTGCTGCATTCATTCCAATGCAAGAGATTTTGCAAAATTAGGACAGTTATTTTTAGATAACGGGAAAGTAGGCGACAAACAAATTTTAGGTCATGATTTCATTAATCAAATGAGAAATCCTACAGAAAAATCTAAAGAAATTTACGGAATGGGATTCTGGATCAATAACGACAATCCCATTAAGCATTATTATTTTTTAGGTTTGCAAGGACAATATATCATCATGGTTCCTGAACATAATATGGTTATTGTAAGAACCGGAAGCTATAATAATCTCCCTAAAAATGACAGAGGAAGACCAGATCAGATAAAATTCCTGGTTAATGAGACGGTTAAGTTTTTCTCAGGAAATAATTGATTTTTAAACTTTTTAAAATCGGAAAAAACATGGAATTAGAAATATGAGAGGAAATAGATTTTTATTAAACTAAAATCTTAGTGGAACCTGAAATTGGCTTCTGGAAGTATATTATTTTTTAAGAATGCTTCATATTCGGGGGATAATTGTTTTCGTCCGAAGGTATTTTCTCCGCTCATACTTCCGAGACGTACTTTATCTTTTCCAAACTTTTTATTCATTGCATCCATTGCCTTCATTACCGGTAAATGTTGATTTTGAGCATCTTTCTCAAACAGATTGATCAATCGCTGATCTTCGGGAACAAAATCATTCACAATGACTCCCGCTTTTTTATAATGAAAACCTTCTTTGAAAATGGTTTCAAACAATTCGTTCACAACTCTGCCAATTAAAATTGATGAATTTGTAGGATTTGGAAGAATTTGAGTTATCGCCTTTCTATATTCAGGCAAATCCTTTCTGAATCGGTTGGTCTGTACAAAAACCGTTACCATTTTACAGCATGTATTCTGTTTTCTCAGCCTTTCGGAACAATACATTCCGAAAGTTTCCACACGTTCGCGAACATCTTCTTTTTCAGTCAGCATTTCCATGAAACTTCTCGTTACTGCGATTGATTTTTTGGGAGAAGGAGAGTCCAGTTCCAATTGACGGATTCCCTTCAACTCATTGATCATTCTTATCCCATGAATTCCCATAACTTTTCGAACCCACATTTCAGGTTTTTGCAATAAATCCCATGCTTTAAAAACTCCGTTATCCTGCATTGTTACAGCAAGTTTTCGTCCGATTCCCCAAACATCGCCAATATTTAACCATTTTAAAGCTTTTTCGATTTTTTCGGGAGTGTCTAAAATATAAACCCCATTAAACTTTTCAGGAAATTCTTTCACAATTCTGTTGGCAACTTTACAAAGCGTTTTTGTGGATGCAATTCCTATACTTACAGGAATATTTGCATTGTCTTTAATTTTATTTTTAATTTCAAGACAATAGTCATACATATTAATGTATTTAAAACCAGTAAGATTCAAAAACAATTCATCGATACTGTATGTCTCAAACTCTAAAACGTAAGAACTGGCAATACGAATAACTTGCTGACTTTTAAAATTATATAATTCAAATTTTGCAGAGAAGCATTTTACATCATGTTCTTTAAAAAGCTCTTTATATTTAAAAGCCGGAGCCGCCATCGGAATTCCTAAATCTTTCGCTTCTTTACTTCGTGACACAACACATCCGTCGTTGTTGGAAAGCACTACAACGGGTTTGTTTTCAAGTTCCGGATCGAGCGTTCTCTCACAGGAAACAAAAAAATTATTGCAATCTACTAAAGCATACATGATTAAAACGGGACATTTTGATACACAAAATTATAACTTTTATAGCGGATAGTTATGTTAAATGTCAATTTTAACATTAAATATAAACGATTGATTTTAAGGCATTTAATTTATTTAAAATACGTCAAGTTTTGTCGTTAACTACTTATAATTTTGCTTTTCAAAACACTAAAATATTGACAATATGGATAAAGTAACTTTACAAAGAATCGAAAAACTTCACCCTGTAGTAAGAGAGGAAGTGACGCAAATTATTAAGGAATGCGACGAAGCATTAACCGGGAGAGCAAAGGTGAGAATTACACAAGGTTTGAGAAGTTTTGAAGAACAGGAAAAACTATATGCAATCGGAAGAATCACTTCAGGAAAAAAAGTGACCAATGCAAAAGCCGGACAAAGTATTCATAATTACGGACTCGCTGTTGACATCTGTTTAATGATTGACGGAAAAACGGCAAGTTGGGACACAGCAAAAGATTGGGACAACGACAAAGTAGCCGATTGGTACGAATGTGTAAAAATTTTCGCAAAATACGGTTGGGATTGGGGCGGAAACTGGAAAACGTTTAAAGACCTTCCGCATTTTGAAAAAAAGAGCATTCAAACTAAAAAAGGCTTAGTAAAAACAGCTTGGAGAATACTGTCTAAGATGTTGAGAGACAAGGAAAACTACATTGTATTTTAATTCTCTCTTATTTGAAAATAAATTTTAATACGACGACTTTTGTCGCTACCCCGATCTATCTTTGCCTTATAAGAAAACACTACACACAACCACGATAAGAGCTAAAACCAATAGTCATTTTATAAAAGCTATTGGTTTTACTTGTCTAAAGTTGCCAAATGTATCTTAAAAATAAAGTAAAAAATAACATGAAAAAGACAACTATTCTTTCATTAGACGGAGGCGGGATCAGAGGAATTATCACCTGCATTATTCTGCGCTACATAGAAGAGCAACTGCAATTTTATGATAAACCAAATGCAAAACTTGGCGATTATTTTGACTTTGTTGCGGGAAGCAGCACAGGCGGGCTGATTGCTTCCATCATTTTATGCCCCGATGAACACCGAAAAGCAAAGTATTCGATCCAGAAAGGATTAGAATTATATGCTGAAAGAGGTGGTGACATATTTCAGGTTTCTTTTTGGGAACGCTTGGTAAATCCGTTTGGATTATTGAACGAAAAAATCTCTCAGGATGAACTTGAAAATAACCTGAATGATTTTTTTGGAAATTTAGAATTAAAAGAATTAATAAAACCCTGTTTAATAACAAGTTATGATATAGAAAACAGAAGAGCAAAATTATTTAATTCCTGGAAGGCGAATTTGAGTACAGATAATTTTTATGTAAAAGATGTTTGCAGAGCGACTTCCGCGGCGCCGACATATTTCAGCCCGGTTCAGATCAAATCAATGTATGGGCAGATTTTCAGCTTAATCGATGGCGGAATGTTTGCCAATAATCCGGCTCTTTGCGCTTATGCAGAAGCAAGAAAAATTCCTTTTGCAGAGGTTTTGAAAAATCATCAAAAAGCTAATAATCCGACTGTTAATGATATGATTATCGTTTCAATCGGAACAGGAATTGAGGCAAGACCTTATTCTTTCAAAAAAATGGAGAAAGCTGGAAAAATAGGCTGGGTAAATCCTATCATTGATATTTTAATGTCAGCAAATGCAGAAACGGTTGATTATCAATTGGGACAAATGTTTCAGACTTTAGGATTAAGAAACCAGAAAAATTATTATCGCGTAAATCCTTCATTGAAAAACGCTTCTCCTGCGATGGATAATGTAAAAAGGTCTAATATTGAAAATCTGATTCAGGCTGGATTAAATTATATTGATGATAACAGAGAAACCTTAAATCAAATTGTTCAAAAATTAATTAAAAACAAATTATAAGCTTATGACCTTATAATTAATTAATATAAGCTTTTTTAATTATATTTAATTTCAAAATGATTGGCAAAATGAAAGCAAACTTCGCATCACTTTTTATGAGCATTATATTTTTCATTCTTGGTTATATCATTTTATATTTTTCATTTGATTGCCTGAATCCTCCCATTACAAAAGACGGATACAAATATATGCCTATCGGAAATGTTTTTAACTCAGGAATTATTTCATTTCTTCTTTCTATTTTATTTTTCATACTAATTAGAAAATACTTAAAAAGAAAGTTTTAATTTTTTCTAAAATAATTAAAACACGTCAAGTTTTGACGTTCCCCTCTCTTACATTTGAAGCATAAAACAAAACACAAAAAAGAATCATTATTAAGCTTAAAAATAACTTTTGAATTCAACATTTACAAATGCTGGATAGCTAGAAAAATGTTCAAAAATTAACACCAAATATCATATATCAAAATGGAAACACTAAATTACAATCAAACTGCAATCTTCGATAAAGACTTCTACACTATTGAATGGAGCGATATTGAAAACACAGAGATAGATTACGACAACTATCTGATGACATTGAAGACTTTTTCCGACAAGATTTTGAGAATGTCATCATTAAAAAATATTGTATACTAACTAAATTTTAAACACATAAAATTCTGGCTCTTTTCAACGCCATAATACCCAAAAAATCCTTTTTTACTTTCTTATCCTTTGAATTCTCCATTCACAAAATGTTGGACAGCCAGAATTGTGTTTAAAAACAATAATATAGGAATACTAAAATAGAAAGTTTTATCATGAAAATCACTTGAAAGAATTAAATGAATTAAGATTTTCATAAAAGAACTTTGAAAGGACTATTAATTAAATAACAAAAATTTTATTATGACAACAAAAGAAAAACTGAAACTCTATTTTGAACAAGGAGACAAACCAACACAAGACGAATTTTGGGAATGGATGGATTCTTATTGGCATAAAGAGGAAAAAATCTCACAAGATTCTGTCGACCTTTTGGCAACAGAGCAACATTTAATGTATTCCCCAACGGACAGTACTGAACTATTGGGAGTAGCTAAAACAATTACTATTCCGAAAGGGGTAAAAGTGATTACTTCAAGTGGCTTCGCTTTCAATGCAATTATTAGAAACTATATTACTAAAATTATCTTTCCAAATACTTTGGAAAAAATAAAATCATCAGCTTTTAACAATCAATATCTTACTGGTACTTTAAAAATTCCTGGATCATGTAAAGTAATAGAAATTTATGCATTCAATGGGATGTCAAGTCGAATAACCGAATTGATACTAGAAGAAGGCATAGAAGACATTGGTTATGGAGCCTTCTCACTACAAGGCAGTTCTGATTTAAAAGACTTATATATTCCAAATTCTATAAAATCAATAGGACAAAATGGTTTTCTTATTCCATCACTCCAAACTGTTTCAGCGCCTGCTGGATTAGATCTTAGCACTGCGGGAATTCCTTCAACCGCAGTAATTACATATAGAGGAGGAACAAATGGTACAGTATAAAAATTTTTATTATGACAACAAAAGAAAAACTAAAACTCTATTTTGAACAAGGAGACAAACCAACACAAGACGAATTTTGGGAATGGATGGATTCTTATTGGCATAAAGAGGAAAAAATCTCACAGGATTCTCTCGATCTTTTAACAAAAGAGCACTTTATGTACTCTCCAACAGACAATACTGAACTGTTAGGAATAGCCAAAACAATTGTTTTTCCAGAAGGAATAAAAGTTATTGGGTCGAATTCGTTTAATTACGTTGCTATCTTTAAAAACTATATTACTAAAGTTGTATTTCCTAATTCTTTAGAAAAGATAAAATCCAATGCTTTCTCCTTACAACACTTATCAGGAAGTATAAAAATTCCCAATAACTGTAAAGTCATTGAGGCAGGGGCATTTAATAGTGGTTCAATCAATATTTCAGAGCTTATTTTGGGAGAAAGCTTGGAAACTATTGGTGCTTCCGCATTCAATTTACCTGGAAGTTCCAGTTTATCAAACTTATACATTCCTGACTCCGTAAAATCAGTAGGGCAAAATGCTTTTGCTATTCCGGCACTTCAAACTGTTTCAGCACCTGCCGGATTAGATCTTAGTACTGCAGGAATTCCTTCAACCGCAGTGATCACATATAGAGGAGGGACAAATGCTACAGTCTAAAATTAAAAACAATGATAACAAAAGAAAAATTAAAGCTTTATTTCGAAGAAGGAGACAAACCAACACAAGAACAGTTTTGGGAATGGATGGATTCTTATTGGCATAAGGAGGAAAAAATATCTGCAGAAGCCCTACCAGAAATGATTGATACTTCAGGATTGGCGACCGTAGTTTATGTAGATGAAAAAATTGGAGAAGACGAAGGCGGGATCTGGAATTTTCCGGTATAATACAAAATAATAATTATGAAATTTAGGGAAATTATCGTAAAAAGTATAAATCTTGAAGAAAGTAACTATATCAATAGTCAGGATGAAATTAAAACTTTTGAGCCATTAAACATATACTTAGTTCCAAAAAAAGGTGGTTCACATGAACGTTTTGTAACAGACAGTGAAGGTATTATTTCAAAACAATCTATTGAAAGCAATGATACTTTTGATATTATAGCTAATAGAGGAAATTCAACCACAAAGAACGAAATTATTCTTGCATCAGCAAAAGGCAGAGCTGCTACATTAGGCTTCAACGAAACTACTTATGGATACTATTTTGGAGATATGAATCCTGCGCATACAGGATCTCATAATGTAGCAATGGGCTTTAATACATTAAATAAATTAACTACTGGAGCATACAATACTGCAATAGGAAACTATAGTCTTTCCGCTGTTACGGAAGGCGGTTACAATACAACATTAGGATATGCAACAGGATATCAATTAAACAGATCTTCATCAAATGTATTTGTCGGGCAATATGCTGGTTTTAATCTGAAAACAGAAATAAGTGAAACGGATTTAGCCAATACATCTCCAGCTGCTGCAGAATACATGAAAGAACTTTCTTCTTTATCTGGATATAACGGAACTTCTTTCAATACTTCTCTAAATACATTTGTCGGAGCATGTATTAATTCATATCCAAATTCTCCTACCAGGTCAGCAATGTCGACTATTATTGGGGCTTCCACACTAAGCAATATGTTATATAGAAACTTCAATAATATTGTCATTGGAGCAGGAAATCATTTGCGATCAGCAAACTCCAGTATGAACAATTCAATTATCATTGGTAACTGTATTAATTTGCCGAATCAGATAGACTCTCTTGCAATTGGTCTAAACAAATCGCGCAGAATTTATGCCAGTGAAGCCATTATTTATGGAGAATTACCTAATAATAAGCTACTTATTAATGCTCCGTTAACAATTCCTTCTCAATATATGCCAAATGCTCAAGGAAGCACTGAGTTTACTAAAAATATTGTAGCAAAACCAGATGGAACGTTTGGGTGGGAAGATAAAAATAATGATGATCTAAGAAGATTGTCCTACATGAGCGAGCTAACCTATACTCAGGACGACAACAATTATTATATTAAAGGTACAGCATATTTATGTATGAAAGACGGGGTTGGTGGAAACGCAGGTATAGGTTCAAATTTAAAAGTATTTGTTGATAATAAACAAATTTCAGATATCTCAGCAGACAGAGACAGTTGGTATCTCAGCAATTTCTCTTATACAACCGGAGAAGGAACAGCTAATGTTTCGCAAATGATTCTTCCTTTCACTATTACCATATCAAAATCAATGCATCCAGAATCATTCTGGACTTCCGGATATTTTTATGCAACAGTTGTTTCAACCCACAATCCTTTTGATTATAATAAACCCACAATTATTCAAAAAGGAGTTAGATTAAAATTTTAATTAAATAAAACAAACACCTTACAAAAAAATAAAACACGACACCTTTTGTCGCATTAAGCCCATATATTTGTGGTAGAAACTTTTAATTATGAAAAAAGATTTTTACCTTACAAGATATGCCTTAATTATAAAAAGATTGGAAAGTTCTCCGGCTACCTATTCGCAGCTGGAAGAGTATCTGCTCAATTCTTTCGAATTTCAGGATGCGGAGATCAAGAGCTACTCTATCCGTACTTTGCAAAGAGATATTCGGGAAATTTCCGATCTTTTTAATCTTTCCATTCACAATAAAAAGAAAGGGGACAATCGTTATTATATCGAAAGTCGCCCGATCATGGAAGTGGATGAATACAATCAAAAACTATTGGAATCTTTTCAGGTAAGTAATGCGCTGAATCTTCATCCTGATTTTTCAAACTTCATCTTTTTTGAAAGCAGAAAACCAACGGGAGTTGAAAATTTTTATGACCTTTTCTTTGCAATCCGTAATAAAAGAATAGTTTCTTTTGAACATTATAATTACAAAAATAAACTGATGACTTCAAGAAAAGTTCATCCTTTAGCTTTGAAAGAATCAAAAGACAGATGGTATCTTATCTCTATCGATACAAAAGATAAAATGTTGAAATCCTTCGGTTTGGATAGAATCAATTATTTGGATGTCTCAAAAAATCAATTCAGGGAAAATTATAAATATAATTTCAGGGAACATTTTAAAAATGCTTTCGGCGTTATGAATCTTACAGAGCAAAATCCTCAGAAAATCGTTCTGAAATGCACCCGTCACCAAGGTGAATATATTAAAAGCTTCCCTCTTCATCAGTCACAGAAAGAAACCAAAGAAACCCCGACCGATATATTTTTTGAATTCTTCCTTCATCCGACTTACGACTTTATGCAGGAAATTCTTTCTTATGGAAAAGAAGTACAGGTTTTAGAACCGAAAGGTTTAGTTGAAGACATTCGCAATCACTTGCAGGAATCGTTGAATAAGTATCTGGAAAGCTGATAAATTATCAAAATATTTAAGATTTTTTTGAGTACATTTACATAAATATATCAAAAGTGAAATCTCTTTTTCTTTGTCTTTTTTGCTTTGTTTCTTCTCTTTGTTTTTCGCAGCAGACGGAAGAATTTAAGCTTATTAAAAATTATTACAATCAGCATCGGTCAATGCTCAGTAAAGAATTTAAGAAAAAGTTTGATGCAGAAAAAGATAATTTTCACAAAGCGTCCATTAAGCTTGATTATCTTCTTTTCATGAGAAAAATGGACAGCATAGAAAATGTTGCTTTGACCGGAGCTTTATTAAAAACCAAGAATCTTGAAGATCTTGGCAAATTAAATTTATTAAAAAAGAATTCACCCGCTGAAGCCACCATTTCTCCTTCTCCCGTTATCGATAAAGTCGCAGATTATCCCGGCGGAATCAATGAACTTCGAAGAGAAGTGGCAGACCTTTTTTATCTTGGAGGCGTTTATTCTGATATAAAAACTGTAAAAGCTAATGTTGCTTTTATTGTGGAAAAAGATGGAAGCATAAGTAATGTTGAAGCCGATGGTGATAATTTTACCTTTAACAGACAGGCTCAAATTGCACTGTATTCTGTTTCACAAAAGTTTTCCCCGGCAATCATTAATGGAGACCCGGTAAGATATCGATTCAGACTTCCTTTAACTATGAATTTAGAATAATAAATGTTTACTGACGAATATTTCATGAAAATGGCTCTTAATGAAGCCGAAATTGCAATGGAAAAAGATGAGGTTCCTATTGGCTGTGTCGTGGTTTCCAACAATCGTGTCATTGCAAGAGCTCACAATCTTACCGAAACATTAAATGATGTAACCGCTCATGCAGAAATGCAGGCAATAACTTCTGCGGCGAACTTTCTTGGGGGAAAATATTTAAAAGACTGTACACTTTATGTAACGTTAGAGCCTTGTGTGATGTGTTCAGGAGCGCTTTCTTGGGCACAGATTTCAAAAGTTGTGATTGGCGCCCGAGACGAACAAAGAGGCTTTATTAATAAACATCTTTCACTTCATCCGAAAACGGAAATCGTAACCGGAATTATGGAAAATGAATGTTCTTCGATCGTGAAAGAATTCTTTAAATCTAAAAGATAATTTTATATAATTGATGTTTCAACTTTACTCATTAGATATTAATGGAAAATTGAAACATCATTAAATATTAATTTATTTATCTTTTCCCAAAAAGTATAATCCTTTCAAAGTGTGAAGCCTATCCATTAAATGAATCTTGTTTGTCAATGGTTTATACACATGAGAAACGCCTCCTGTTGCGATGACAAAACAATCATCATTTACTTCTTCATTTATCCTGTCGATAAAGCCTTCTACCATCCCTAAAAATCCATAGACCATTCCGCTCTGCATACAACTCACTGTATCTAATCCTAAAACTGTTTTCGGCTTTACCAATTCAATACTCGGAAGTTGAGCAGTCTGCGCAATCAGAGAATTCAAAGCGGTTACAATTCCCGGAGCGATAATCACACCCAATGTTTCACCATCTTCTGCAACACAACTTGCTGTAAGTGCTGTTCCGAAATCTAAAACAATCTTTTTTCTGTTCGGATACATATTGTGAGCTGCAACAAGATTCGCGTAAATATCAGTTCCCATCTGTTTAGATTTTGCCACAACTCCTGATGGCGTAGTTCTGTCGACAATCACAGGATCCAGATCATGAATTTTTTTAATCGCTGCGTTCATCACTTTTGTAAGCTGAGGCACGACGGAACCAATAATCACTTTGCTGATTTCTTTCGGCTCGATTTTATAGGTTTGATACAACATCGACATCTGAACATACAATTCATCAGGTGTTCTGTATGGTTTTGTATTGATCACCCACGAAATATCACAATTATCATCATCAAAAAGTCCAAACCGGATATTGCTGTTCCCTATATTTATTACGATTGAATTCATTTATTTGATTTTCAAAAAAGATTTAATCTTCTGTTAATTTTTAAGGTTTTAAAATTAATGATTTTAATAAAAATAATCTTATTATAGAGTATAAATTACTTTGCTGTTTCTAAAACAATTAATTATATTTAAAATCGAAAATCACTTCAAACTCAACTTTTCATGAAAAAACTGATCTTAGCATTCTTCTTTCTCCTGGGAATCAATGCTTTCTCACAAACTGCAGCTGCTGCAAAAGAAGTATTTGAAAAAATAAAAAAAGAATCAAAGATCGATGGAAGTGACAAAACCATCTATAATATCCTTGATGAATTTTATGATAAAAACTTACAGGCAGAAAATGATGAAATGACTCCTGAAACAATAGAGAAAATTCAGAGACTGGCTTCAGATTCTTCTACTAAAAACCTTCATATTCTGTTGCTCTTTTTAATGTATCAGCAACACATCAGCCAAACTGCGACAGCAGGCAAAAAGCCGAATTCGGATTTCCAGATCGAAACGATGAGGTTATTGGAAGATGAAACAAAAAGCGTTTATGGAAAAACTCCTGCGATCATCTATATTTATAAATATGAAGCATTAGACAATGCCAATAAAAAAGATGAAGCAAAAGCTGTTGCAATTCAGGGATTGAAAGAATATCCTGATTCTGTTCCTCTAAAAGTTTACAGCTATCTAAGCACAAAAGATGCAGCGATAAAAAATGATTTAATAAAAAATCATCCCAATCACTGGATGGTAAAACAATTTGAGATCAAGTAAAAACCTAACGATGAAAAATTTAATTATTTTAGCTTTAATTATTCAGTCTTTCACAGCATTTTCACAGAAAAGTGCTAAAATGTATCCCGAAGTGAAAAAAGACAGTGTAATTTATTACGCAGATAATGTTGAGATATATCCCATTTCGATCACTTTCAGCGGACAGCCTGAACTTGAAAATTTAAGAATTCCGGGACAATTCAAAATGATTCAGGTATTGCCTCCTCAATCAACTAAAAACAAGGTTGCAGTTTTCATGGTTAACGATAATAAAAAAGGCTGGAAGATAAAGAAAATGCCAAATTATTACACATTAGCCGGAGACGCAACGATAAAAAGCTACGATGCTGATTATAAATATGATTTACCTTTTCAAAAAGGAAAGTCGTTCACGGTTCATCAAGGATACAACGGAATATTTTCCCATCAAAATGAAAACTCGCTGGATTTCACTATGCCGGAAGGAACAGAAATTACCGCTACAAGAGAAGGTAAAGTAATTGATGCAGTTCAAACCAATAATTCCGGATGTCCATCAATAAACTGTGCCAATCAGGCAAATTACATTACCATTTTACATTCTGACGGAACAATTGCACAGTATTTTCATTTAAAACAAAATGGCGTGAAAGTGAAAATTGGCGACATAGTAAAAAAAGGAGACGTTATCGGTCTAAGTGGAAATACAGGCTGGACAAACGGACCTCATCTTCATTTTGTTTGTTATCTTCCAGATCCTACAGGTCCGAAACAAAGAAAGACCATAAAAACACTGTTCAGAACAGGAGATGGAAGCAAAACAGAATATTTGTCGGAAAAGAAAACTTACCAAAAAGAATATTAATAGAATATTTTTCCCGTGACTCATTATAAAAAAGCTCCTACTAATTGCAGGAGCTTTGTTTATTAAAGGTAATTATCAGCTATGCCAAGCATTTATATATGATCCGTCTCTTAATGCTTCAACAACTTCATTTAAAACTTCAGGCTTTACCGCAAAACAACCCAAAGATCTTCCCGATCCTCCAGCTCCTCTGTAATCAGATGCTACATAATCCGCTTTATGAATGATAATTTCTCTTAGCTCCGCATTTGAATTTGAATCTTCTAAACCTTTTAAACCGAGAGCTTTTCCATGACTTCCACTCTGAAAAACATATTTGGTTTTATAAATTCCTAAGCTACTCTTGTTAGATCCATTTACATTTGAGAAGTCGGTTGCATAAAGTTCGCCTGATTTTTTCCCATGTGCGACAAGATATTTTTTAACACTTTGCTCATTTAAATTAAATATAAAAAATCTTTCCTCTGAACTCGGCTTATTAAAATCAACTACCGCCCAATGGTTTGCCTGACTTTCAGGAGCAAAATCAAAAAGTCTTTTAAGAGCACCATGTTGTCCTAATGTTTCCGCTATATTTAAGATTGCTTCTTTTTTGTCATCATAGGTAGGTTCTGTAATTGCGGCTGTCACTACAATGCCTTTAAAACCATTTTCAACAACATAATCCTGTACTTTTTTCAGCATTTCAACACCGCTTCCATCAATATAGTCCTGCACTTTCTTAAGCATTTCATCACACTCTTTTTTTATTTGTAATCCGTGTTTCGAATCGCCAATTTTAATAACAGGATTCCAATGTCCGGTTACATTGCGCAATGCAACGGCTGTAAATTCGACCGCAAAACCAGGAATATCTTTAGACATTTTCTGAAATTTCAGACCGTCTCCTTCTCCGTAATTTTCCGCATCTGATTCACCGCATCGGACTCCTTTGGAAAAATAATCTAAAAATCCTTCAGAATTATTCTCATAATTTGCAATCACGGCAAGCAATTTAGATTTTACAGAAGAATTCACGGAGTTTATGATGTCATAGCTTGTCTGAAATAGTCCTGCTTCGGAATTGTTTGAACTCGGTTCTATCGCTCTTGAAGGTTTTCCCCAACCTGTTAATTTACCTTTGTCCCAACCGCAGCAATGTCTTCCTGAGCTTTCCATTAAACCAAGCCCCATCATTAATGTAATTGTATTTCTTAGCCTGTTTGCTTCGGAAGCTGAATTATTCATTCCTAAATCTGCAAACACATCATCAAATCTGAATAGAGAATCCGGCTGACTGAAGTTTAGCGGTTTTGCAATTTCTTTTGCAATTTCATCCCCTTGCTTTAGTCTCTTATATAATTTTGCAAACATGAGAGCCATGCCGTAATAATATCCATAAGGAGCATATCCTCTGTTTTCCCAGTAGGTCTTTGAGATCCCTGATTTATCAACAATACTTGTTATTGCTTTTTCAGAATTATCAAAATCTGTTTCAATTTCCAGCTCCAAAGCATTCAATGTTGCATTATCTAAGGTTCCTGTAGCCGCTATTCCTCTTGAATTTTGAAAACTACGGATTGCTTCTTTAGTTCTGCCTCCGAAAATTCCATCGGCAGTTCCAAGAGCTGTATATCCAAGAGCAATTAATTTTAACTGAAGAGCTTCCACATGAAATCCTCTGTCTCCCATTTGTGGTATAGTTGAAATTTTTTCCATGATGTAATGATGTTTTTAGTTTAATAATTTTTTATGAAATATTGTAGAAACCAAATGTATAGCGTCTTTTCCTAGCTATCAATTACCCTTTTGTGTAAAATTTTCACGGTTGAATATGGAAAAACCTTTAGATAGATCAATAAAAAATATGAATCATTGGAAACGATTTAATTAAAATTATTCTAATCGAATTACAGATTTAAAAAAATTATTGCCCAATAAATAAAATTCACTATTTTAGGAAAAATTTAAGCGGTATCCGAAAAGCTTTACAAAGAGTAGGAATTACAAACAAACTATTAATTATTTTATGAAAAATCTTAAAAAACTTTCAAGAGAAAATCTTAAAACAGTAAAAGGAGGCTATACACAAGAATGTGTAGATAATATGTATGCAATGGGATGTCAACTAAACCCCGGACCAGATTTAACTTATACATCTATTCCAGGTTGCCCAGCTTCTGTTAAAAGATATTGTTTTATATAATTTCGGCTTACATAAAAAAAAATTCACCCGTCAAATTGATGGGTGATTTTATTTTTAGTCATTAATACTTTATAGTTTTTCTCCGTTATTCAAAACAAGCCTGTTTGTAACAAAATAAGAACTACGGAGGTTACAAACAAGGTTATTTTAAATAAAATGCAAATGCAGGAAGACTAAAACAATATTGTTTTTAATAAAATGCAATGTACAGAGGTTAGAATCACTATTGTTTTAAACCAAATGCGAAGTTGTTTTGTTTAAAACATATTGCGCGAAACAAAACAATGAATTATTTAATTAAAAACAGTCATACTGTTATCAAATTAATAAAATCTATTTTTAATTTTAATAAAACAAAAATCCCCAAAGAAAATTCTTCAGGGATTTTAATATTGTTTTTCGAAAGTTATTTTACTTCAACAAAATTATCAGCCAGATTTACATCTGCCATTCTTTGGCTCAGATCTATTCCTAATCCTGTCAATTGGTCTTTGTTATAAGGAACCGTAATCGAATATTCTTTCTGCGTCCAAGGCCAGTAAGGCATTGTTTTGAAATCACCATACGAATCTTTTACTTTCCAGGTATGTGTCATGTTCATCGGAATCTGATAATTCACAATTTTCTTATCCTTAGTAATTACACTGAAATCAATCGGCATCGGAACCTGTCCATTATTTACCAAAGTGATTGTTGTAGATTTTGCATCGTATTTTACATCTTTAATTCCGTAGTCGATGGTTTTTGTTGTATTGATCCAATAATTCTGGAACCACTTCAGATCCATCCCTGAAACTTTCTGAGCAATGTGAAGAAAATCTCTGTCAGACGGATGCTTCATACTCCATTGATCGTAATATTGTTTCAGTGTTTCCGCTAAATTCTGCTCTCCCATGATATAGCCTAATTCTACCAGATACAATTCTCCTTTCACGTAAGAAGCATACGTGTAAGAAGTCCCGTTATCGTGGTGATCGCCTAACCAGATTGCAGGTTCTTCAATTCCTTTTTTAACGAAATTTCTGTAAGCATTTAAAGAATTTGCAAACGGATTCGGAAGTTCTTTTGCCGGAGGAAACAGCTGATTCATCACATATCCTTCCGCATAGCTTGTAAAACCTTCATCCATCCACGGACGCATCGGTTCGTTTGTTGCCAGCATTTGCTGATACCAAGAATGAGCTCCTTCATGAGCCATTAATCCCATCAATCCTTCAATGCTAGTAGCTTCTCCCAAAATCATAGTACACATTCCGTATTCCATTCCGCCATCACCACCTTGAATAAAAGCATAACTAGGATAAACATACTTTCCGAAATGAGCGTTCATCAGCTGATAATATTTCGTAAGGTAAGGTTGAGCCTGCTCCCAAACTTTTGTTTTATCGTTATTCTGATAGACCAAGAAAACTTTTGGACCTTCCGGAACATCAAAGCTTTTTACAATATAATCTCTGTCGGCTGCCCAAGCAAAATCCAGCATATTTTTCGCTGTCCATCTCCAAGTTGATTTTTTATTTTTATCTGAATTAATTTTTGCGTTGGCATCATATCCCTTTACTTCCATTGGATTTTCAAGAATTCCACCAGCTCCGATCACATAATCTTTATTAATTTTAATTGTCACATCAAAATCTGAGAATGGTGCATGAAATTCTCTTCCTATATAATCAAAAGTCGCCCAACCGTCGTAATCATATTCCGCGATTTTCGGATACCATTGTGTCATCGTCATATCAACTCCTTCCCTGTTGTTTCTTCCGCTTCTTCTGATCTGCTGAGGAATTACAGCATCCCAATCCATTGTGAAAGTTGTGGTTGAATTCGGTTTAATTGGTTCGGCAAGATATACTTTCATCACCGTTTCCTGAACTTCAAACTTCAAAGTTTTTCCGTTCTGTTTGATCCAGTGAATATTTTGTGCGCCTTCTTCATCTTTCGGAATCGAAGCCAATCTTGAAATCCCGTCTTTCTGCAATCTCGAATCACCATTTTTCCCTTGTCCTGCAACTCTCTGATCCATCATAGAATTTGGCTTAAAGGCATTCCAATACAAATGGAAGTAAACCACGTTTAGTTCGTCAGGTGAATTATTGGTGTATTCTAAGGTCTGATTTCCCTGATAAGTAAATTTTTCAGCATTTACATCAATATCCATCTTGTACTTCGCACTTTGCTGATAATAAGCTCCCTGTTGAGCATGAAATTGTGAAATTATAAACGCAAATAGGATTGCAGCCGATTTTTTCATTTAAAATTTTATTTTTTTTAAAGATAAGTAATTAAAATAAAAGCCTCAAATGTGGAGTTTTTTATAATTCGTAAATAAATTAAAATACGTCAATATTTGACGTCTCTTGATTTGATATTTGTTAATAAAAAAATATATGAAAATTTGGAATTTAAAAACAACATTCTTACTTTTGCAAACTTTTTCATTGTACAGATGTAAAAATTGCATATATTTGTCTCATAAAGCGAAATCAAAAACACCCTCAGATAATATGTCACAAGCAATTTCAACAGATTTATTAAAATATATTTCTGATATTGAAGAGAAATCCAGTAAAGTACCACTGGATGGATATTATCATATAGATGACGTTATCGAAGCTTTTAACAGAGGCGAAAAAAATGGACGGGATGAAGTTGTAGAGCATATTAGGCAAAAGCTATTAAGAGATTCAACTCAAATGTTTTTATATTCAACAAAATTTGTTAATGATATTCGAAAAGATGGATATGAAGTTGGTGGCGCATATGTAGACCCATTCAGATTCAAGTTTATTGTTGTTACTTTACCTGAAAATACTGTTAATGAAGATTTTATTAATAAATTCTATAATAATGTCTTCAAAATAGAAAAAAAATTTAAAGAAGAGACTAATTCGAATATGCATATTAGTTTTATCTCAAATAACAATATAAATGAAGATGAATTATTTATTGATGGTTATTTAAAAATTTCAGGAAGTGGTGAGTAAAAGATTACATGCTGAAAGAAATGAAAAATTATCACACAAACTATATGATGAAGGTGAATTTTTCGATTGGTGCATCACAACAACATTTTATTCTGCAATAAAATTTATACAACACTACGCACTTCCTAATCAATACAATGGTACCCAATGTAGCACTTTGGATGAATTTGCAAGAGCAATGAATCTTAAAAGTGAAACAAAGCATAAAATCACGGAAACATTAGTTGAAACAGCATTACCGTCTGTAATCACAGAATATAGATGGCTAAAAGACAATTCTTACAATGCAAGATACCATGATTATGATGTAAGTCAAGACTTTGCAAAATTAGCAAAAAAGTTTTTAAAAAAAATTAAAGATAATTGTCCTACCGAATAAATAAAAAGCCCCATTAAGGGGCTTTTTTATTTTCACCAAAACAAAATAGCATCTTGATAAAATGATTTTTTAATCTCAAATTATTTTTTTGTAGAAATTTCTTTCTTTCCGCTTTGTAAAATCTTTTCTAAGATTCTTAAAGTAATAAGATATGTTGGTTTTACACCCGTCAATCCTAAACCTCCTGAAGAAAGTGTACTTCCCGTTTCCAGAGGATTATCCGAAGCGTAATAAGCATACATTACAAATAAGTCCGGTGAAATATGGTGTCTGATTTTAGACGCCACCTGAATTGCTTTTTGATAATGAGCTCCCTCCATTTCCAGCCCAATTGCTTTCCATGAAGTATTCATAAAATAAGAAAGAATATCTCTATTTTGAAGCGAAGTTCCTAAAACAGTAATCATCGGTCCTTCGAAAGCCTTCAATTCATCATCATGAAAATCTTCTAATTTTAAAGCATTTTCAAAAGGATAGTTATCCGCAGTTCCTTCAAAAATATGAGAAGTCGGAATCATAATATCTCCTTTTCCTCCTGCAAGAATCCCGGCTTTACCCATGATAGAAACAGATTTTACTTTCATCATATAAACTTCTCCTTTTTGTTCGAAAGGTCTTAGCAATTCATCCATTACCTCGAAAGCCTGTTCACCGAAAGCATAATCAAAGACCATGATCACATCGTCTCCGTCATATTTCAAATGTGCAAAAGGTGTATTTTTAAGATTGGTTTTGCTTAAATCAATGATCTGAACATCGATGTTACTTCCGCTCTTATCATTAATATAAATCAACCCTTCTTCTAGGGCATATTTCGAAACCTTGTCGCGAAGTTCTTTTTTATCAGAAATATCTCCGTATAATTTGTAATCAACTTCTTTCGGATCTTTTTTCTTTAGCGCATCATTTGCATACAGCATATTTTTCACAGAATGCATATTGGCTGAAATAATATGAAGCGGTCTCATGTGAAGATTGTTTTCAAATAAAACTTCTTTCACTTTGTTTGCCCATTTTTCACCAAAATAATGATGCCCTACTCTTTCCTTTAATATGGCACTGAAATGAATTTCTCTTTCCCTTGTCTGTTTCGCATCTTCCAGACTCACTTTTGCCAAGTTATAGATGATTTTAAATAAACGATCAGGATTGCTATCATCTCCGAAAGTATTGTAGGCATTCAATGTTTCCTCAAAAGTTCTTCCTATTAAAGAAGACAAATGAATCAAAGCCACTTCTTTTTCTTTTCGGCTGAATTTTTTCTCACCTTTTACTACTTCTTCGATAATTTTAAAAGCACGTGTTGGTTTCCAGTTCTCATCTTGGATGAAAGCCAGATTTCTGATTTTATCGGCTTCTATAAATAAAAATGTAAGGTGAGTAAGAATATCATAAATTTCAGAACGTCCTAAAAGAACTTCAATGTTCATTTGGTGTTCGTCGATTCTATAACAGTTTCTTCTTCTTTTTTTAGGAACGATCGGCTCAAAACTTCCCTTATCAAAACCTTCGTCTGATGTAAGATGAATAAAGGCACATTCTTCAATACCTTCTGGAAGTCTGTCTAAAACATACATCAAACCATCAAGTTCCAGCTTGCTTGGAATACTCATGGTACCGTAAATTTCCGGATTGATCGTCTTCAACAAACTTCTAATGCTTTCTCCCGAAACTCCGCCTGGCTTGAAAAAACCTCTATAAAACAGGTGTCTCATAGATATGTATAGTCTTTCAATTGCCTCGGTAGTTTCTCTTGCTCTAGAATTTGTCATATATTAAAATTTTTATAAAAAGTCTGCTAAGTTACGAAAAATATTTTTAATGATTTAAACATCTAAAAACCAAATAATTAATATTTAAATCGTTTTAAAATTACTATTTATGCTAATATTTAAAAAGAAATTTAGAATAAGTTTTCTTCATATTAGAAACAACATTTAAATATGTTCTTTTTTAATTTTTACTTCTTCCTTATATATTAGGGTCATTTTTTTTATTGTTTTCATCGACTTACCTTTTGATTAATCAAAAAAAACTATATGCATATTAAATATATAGCTCCAAAAAAGTTAAATACCCATTTAAATTTTAGTTAATTTTCAAATTACCCCTTAAATTTTTAGGGTAAAAATATTTTCAATTCATTTTTTTCGTAAATTTGCCCCGTAAAAATTAACCTATATGTCAACTTTAAGATTCAAAGCGTTAGAAACTTTACCATTTAAGGACTTTAGAAGAGATAACTCGGTTGAAGTTCCTGTAAAATTATCAGAATTGTTCTGTCAAAATGTTTTCTCGGAAGAAACAATGAGAGAATATTTAACTAAAGAAGCTTTCCAATCTATTTTGGATGCAATGAAAAAAGGAACTAAGATCCAGAGACACATTGCAGATCAGGTAGCTGTAGCGATGAAAGACTGGGCAATGAGCAAAGGAGTAACTCACTATACTCACTGGTTTCAGCCTTTGACAGGTACAACTGCAGAAAAGCACGATTCTTTCTTCACGCCAATCGAAGGAGGTAGAGCGATCGAAAGATTCAGCGGAAACTTATTGATTCAGCAGGAACCGGATGCATCTTCTTTCCCGAACGGTGGTATCAGAAACACTTTCGAAGCGAGAGGTTATACAGCTTGGGATCCTACATCTCCGGCATTCATCATGGGAACTACATTATGTATTCCTTCGATTTTCATCTCTTATACAGGAGAAACTTTAGATTATAAAGCACCTCTTTTAAGAGCTTTGAACGCTGTAGATGAAGCTGCAACAAACGTAATGCAGTATTTTGACAAAAACGTAACAAAAGTAACTCCAACTTTAGGTTGGGAACAAGAATACTTCCTGGTTGATTCAGCATTGTATCAATCTCGTCCTGACTTGGTTTTAACAGGTAAAACTTTATTAGGACATTCTCCGGCAAAAGGACAGCAATTGGATGATCACTATTTCGGTTCAATTCCTACAAGAGTAATGAACTTCATGAAAGAGTTGGAAATCGAATGTATGAAATTGGGTATTCCTGTAACAACAAGACACAATGAAGTTGCTCCAAACCAATTCGAGCTAGCTCCAATGTTTGAAGAAGTAAACGTTGCCGTTGATCACAACTCTTTGTTGATGGACGTAATGGCGAGAATTGCTCACAGACACCATTTCCACATTTTATTCCACGAAAAACCATTCGCAGGAGTAAACGGAAGCGGAAAACACAACAACTGGTCTTTGGCAACTGATACAGGTGAAAACCTTTTAAGCCCGGGGAAAAATCCGAAGAAAAACTTACAATTCTTAACGTTCTTCGTTAATACAATTAAAGCTGTTCACGAATATGCTGACCTTTTAAGAGCAAGTATAGCTTCTGCAAGCAACGATCACAGATTGGGCGCAAACGAAGCTCCACCTGCGATTATTTCTGTATTTATCGGAAGCCAATTGTTCAGAGTGTTGGAAGAGCTTGAAAAAGTAACAGAAGGGAAACTTTCTCCGGACGAAAAAACAGATTTAAAATTAAATGTAGTTGGGAAAATTCCTGAAATCTTGTTGGATAACACTGACAGAAACAGAACTTCCCCATTTGCATTTACAGGAAATAAATTCGAGATCAGAGCGGTAGGTTCTTCTGCAAACTGCGCAGAATCTATGACGGTAATGAATACAATCGCTGCAAAACAATTAAACGATTTCAAAAAAGAAGTTGATGCTTTAATTGAAACTGGTCTTAAGAAAGACGAAGCGATCTTCAATGTGTTGAGAGAATACATCAAGCAGTGTAAAAACATTATGTTTGAAGGTGACGGATACTCTGAAGATTGGGCTTTAGAAGCTGAAAAAAGAGGTTTAAATAACTTAAAAACTACTCCTGAAGCTCTTAAGCAGGAAATGGATCAAAAATTCGTTGACCTTTACGAAGAGATGGGAATTTTCAATCACAGAGAAGTTGAAGCCAGAAATGAAATCAAACTAGAGAAATATTCTACTGTAATTGATATTGAAGCAAGAGTTTTAAGTGACATCGCAAGAAACCACATTATTCCTTCTGCATTAAAGTATCAGAACAGATTGATCGAAAACGTAAAAGGTCTTAAAGAAATCTTCGGAGATAAAGAATTCAAAACATTAGCGAAAGAGCAAATGAGTTTGATTACTAATATTTCTGAGAATGTTTCTATCATTAAATTAGGCGTTGAAGAATTAATTAAAGCGAGAGAAGCTGCAAAAGCAGTAACAGAAAGTCAGACGCAGGCAGAAGACTACTGCACCAAAGTAATCCCATTATTTGACGCTATCAGAGATGCTTCTGATGATCTGGAAATGATGGTTGATGATGAACTTTGGCCATTGACGAAATACAGAGAAATGTTATTTACAAAGTAACATTTTGTAAAGTTCCATATTAGTGAAACTCCTCGATTTTATCGGGGAGTTTTTTGTTTTGTTTAAGAGCAATACTGGAAACCGTATTGTTGTGAATTTTTAATACATTAAAATTGCAATTTTGTATAAAATCAATATCAAAATGAAAAAAATTTTAGAAAAACTCAACATGGACAAAACGATTAATCTCATAAAAGATTATGCATCATTTTTACTTTTAATGGCCTCATTTCTAGGGGGAGTAAAACAATTTATTACTTTATGTTTTTATTCTCCTTCTCTTCTTCAATACTTTTCTTTCTCTCAAGTATTAATAGACGGTATTAGCATTCTGATAAAAAGCATTATTTTTTTATTGGCTATATCGATTGGAATTATAACATATTTATTTACATCTCAAATTCTTCGTACAATTTCTATTATTACATCTTCTATTTGTACTTTATTTTTTTTAACTCTAACAATATTTCCTGCGGACAATCCAATGGCTCATTTAATCTTTCAAAATTTATTTATTATATCTGTAGGTGTTTTATTTGGTTTAGTTTATAATATTGGAAATGTTAGTAAAAAAAGATTTTTATTCATCTCATGTTTTTATGGTTTGTTTGTAATAATATCTGATCATCAACAAGCCGATGATATAATAAATATAGAAAAACATAATGTTGATGTTGCTAAGAAATATCCTAAAGCCAAACTTTTATATAGTAATGATACATATTTATTTTACGGAATACCAAAGGATCCCAAAAAAGAAATTATAAATATTGGGCTTTTACTTCCTCCTCCGAAAGAAAAATTCGTTCTATGCAATTTCTATATTGAAAAAAAAGACGTTCTATTTAAAGAAACTAAATAGATATATCAGCATTTTTACTTTTAATTTAAAACACTAATAGACAAAGACTTCCACAACTTCAAGATTCATACAAAATTTAATTATAATTTTGCCCCAATTATGAAAATCCTGATCATAGAAGACAACAAAGAACTCGCTCAAAGTATGGAATTTTACCTTGAAGGCGAAAACTATATCTGTGAATGTGCTTACAATTATAATGAAGCGCTGGAACGTCTGACGTTCAATTCTTACGATTGTATCTTACTGGATATTATGTTGCCCGACGGAAACGGATTGAATATTTTAAATTACATTAAAACCGAAAAAATCAACAGCGGAATTCTTATTATTTCTGCTAAAAATGCCTTAGATGACAAAATCAACGGGCTGGAAAAAGGAGCCGACGATTACATTACAAAACCTTTCCATTTACCGGAATTACACGCCAGATTAAGAGCTGTTTACAGAAGGAAAAAAATGGACGGATACAGCGAAGTGAAGTTCAATGAAATTATTTTAAATACGGATACTTTCGAAGTTGTGATCCACGAAACAAGACTGGAAGTTACTCAAAAAGAATTTGAATTATTGCTTTATTTTCTCGTCAATAAAAACCGCGTATTATCGAAACAATCTATTGCAAACCATCTTTGGGGTGATTATACCGATAATTTAGCTAATTTTGATTTTGTTTATCAGCACGTAAAAAATCTCAGAAAAAAAATCGGCGCTGCACAGGGAAACGACTACATCGAAACGATCTACGGATTGGGCTACAAGTTTAATGCATTAAAATATAATGCTTCATGAATTTATTGAATAAAATATCAGTCTGGTTTATCGCCATTGTCTTGCTGGTAACGCCTGTGAGCATGTATATTTCGTACACAAGCATCAAAAAAAGGCTGGATAATGTGGAAATTGAAAGACTTAAAAACGTCAACAATTACGTTATTAATCAGATAAAAAAAGGCGAAACTCCGGCAAGTTCTACGCAGGGTCTTCCTATTTCCATTAATGTTTTAAATGGAAAAAATCTTCCTGCAGAACCGGAAATTATTCACACCTGTCTTGAAGATAATGGTATTTCCAAAAACGAATGTAAAATTCAGATCAATTCTTTTGCAAACGTCGACAACAAAATTTACAAAATTTCATCTTATACATATATTACTGCTACGAAAGAAATTATGGGCGGAATGCTGATCGCTCTTTTCTGGAAATTATTATTAATCACAGCCATTGTTTTTATTACGGCAAGGATTTTATCTAAATTCATATTAAAACCCTTTAACCATGCGATCGACGGGCTTCAAAATTTCAGCATTCAGAAAAAGGAAAAATTACAGCTTTTACCAACAAGCACAAAAGAATTCGAAAAATTGAATGAATTTCTGAAGAAAATGACTGATAAAGCACTGGAAGATTATGCTTCTGTCAAAGAATTTTCCGAAAATGCTTCCCATGAAGTTCAAACTCCTTTAGCAATAATTCAAAGTAAGATTGAATTGTTGGCAGAAACGGAAATCAATGAAAATCAAGCAATTTTATTGACAGACATTCAAAATTCCATTGATAAATTAAGCCGAATCAATCGTTCATTAATTCTTTTAACTAAATTAAATAACAACGAATTTTTAACCAATAAAGAATTGAAATTCTGCACCGTTGAAAAGGAAGCTTTATGCATGTATTCCGATCATTTAGCTTTAAAAAATATTACTTTAAATAGAAGTTGCGAAAAGAATGTTTTTGTTAAAATTCACCCGACTTTAGCAGAAATTTTGCTGAGCAATCTACTTTCAAACGCGATTAGACACAATCTGGAAGGCGGAAAAATAGAAATTAATTTAAACAAAAACTATTTCCAGATCAGCAACACGGGATTACCGCCCGATGTTCCGACGAATGAATTGTTTAAAAGATTCAAAAAAAGCAATCAATCGAACGAAAGTATAGGACTTGGACTTTCAATAGTGAAACAAATCTGCGAGGTGAACGAATTTTCTGTTCATTATGATTTTGTTGATGGATGGCACAGTATTACCATCTATTTTGATAAAGCTGAGGTTCACGAACCGTCAATTTCCGATAAAATTTTAACTGAAAATAATTTAGAATTCGAAAGCGTTGAACAAATGGTAAATTTTGCTGATTAAAAGCAAATTACATTATTATTTTCAACTTCAAATTTGCTTCAAAATGTATTTTTTACTTTGAAAAAAGAAAAATACGTTAGATGCTTTCAAGAATTTTTATTCTCGCCTTATCATCCATTTTTTTTGTCAACACAGCGAAAGCACAGGAAGTTCTCACGCTACAATCTGCGCTGGAAACTGCTGTTCAAAATTACGGATCTATTAAAGCCAAAGAATCTTACCGATTATCGTCACAGGAATCGATAGAACTGGCAAAACGGCAATATCTGCCCAACCTCAATATCAGTCTGCAACAGGATTACGGAACAGTGAACGGACAAAACGGTCCTTTGTACGGTTTCGGCGGTTACGGTGTGGCTTCTTCAGGACTTCCTCTTCCCGATCAGAATTGGAATGCTTCTTTCGGAGCTCTATATTTAGCTAATGTCAACTGGGAATTTTTCTCTTTCGGAAAGGCCAAACAAAGGGTAAAAGTTGCTGAATTCAAAAATCTGAGAGATACCAAAGATTTGTCGGATGAAATTTTCCAGCATAAAGTGAAAGTTGCTGCAGCTTATCTTAATGTTTTAGCGGCTAAAAAATTAAAACTTTCCTACGCCAGAAATCTCGTAAGAACCGATACCATCAGAAGAATTGTCGAGGTAAAAGAAAAAAACGGAATCGTTCCCGGAGTTGATTTATCCCTTGCAAAAGCCGATTACGCCAATGCAATGATCACGTACACCAAATCAAAAGACAACGAACAGGAACAGGAAAACAAACTGGCTCAGTTGTTGGGAATTCCATCTCAGGAATTTGTGTTGGACAGTACTTTATTAAAAAGAATTCCGACCGATTTTCCGATCGAAGCCAATTCTTCTTTGGAAAATCATCCTTTATTAGCTTTATATAAAAGCAGAATCAATGTAAGCGAACAGGAAAAACAGTTTCTGAAAACACAATATTATCCATCCTTTTCGATGGTTGGAGTTTTCCAGACGAGAGGTTCCGGATTTGGAAATGGTTATGCTCAAAACCAAAGTGATTTTTCAACGTCTTACTGGGATGGAATTCATCCAACAAGAAGCAATTATTTGCTTGGACTTGGCGTTTCGTGGAATTTCACTCAAACTTATCGATTATCAAAAGAAATCAGTGCTCAGGATTATGTAAGTCAAGGTTTAAAACACGAATATGATTTGGCTGAACAACAATTAAAAGCTCAATTGGATTTATCCGAAAACAAATGGAAAAATGCTATTACGGTGTACGATCAAGTTCCGATTCAGCTGAAATCTGCCAATGACGCTTACATTCAACGATCGGTTTTATATAAAAATGGTTTGACGGATTTGGTGGATTTATCCCAAGCAATTTATGCGTTGGTAAGAGCCGAAACGGACAGAGACATCGCGATCAGCAATGTTTGGAATGCTTTATTGTTGAAAGCTGCAGCAACAGGTGATTTCACTGTTTTTGAAAACGAATTGTAAGATTAGTATAAACTATAATCAACATTATCTCAATGAACTTAATAAGATTTGCATTAAGAAAACCCATTACGATTTTAGTACTTGTTGCAGGGCTGTTTTTCTTCGGAATACGGTCTATGAACTCTATTAAAGTCGATATTTTCCCAAAACTGGATTTACCGGTAATCTATGTTTCTCACCCCTACAGCGGATATACACCGCAACAGATGGAAGCATTTTTTGCCAAACAATACATCAATATTTTCCTTTTCGTAAACGGAATTAAAAGTATTGAAACCAAAAATATTCAGGGACTGACTTTAATGAAAATTAATTTCTATCCCGGAACCAACATGGCACAAGCCGCCGCAGAACTGAACTCGTTTTCAACCAGAATTCAGGCTGCATTTCCACCAGGTTCCAACCCTCCTTTTATCATTCGTTTTGATGCCTCTACCCTTCCGGTCGGACAATTGGTTTTAAGCAGTGATAAAAGATCCAACAATGAATTGCTCGACCTCGCGAATGTGTATGTACGTTCGACTTTTACATCGATTCCGGGGATCGTTTCATCTCCGCCTTTTGGGGGAAATATTCGTACGGTCGTTATTAATGCCAATCCGGATTTACTCCGTCAACATAATATGACACCCGATCAGCTCGTGGAAGCTTTACGTTTGAACAACCAAACTGCACCTTCCGGAAACGTAAGAATTGGAGATAAATATTACATCACTCCGACCAATACGATGATTAAAAATGTAAAAGATTTCGAAAATATTCCTTTGTTTAAAGGCAGTGTTCAGAATCTTTATTTGAGAGATGTTGCAACAGTGACCGACGGAGCGGATATGACTTCCGGATATGCTTTGGTCAACGGTCGTCGTTCGGTTTATTTGAGTATTGCTAAAAGTGCCGATGCCTCAACTTGGGACGTAGTTCAGAATTTGAAAAAACAATTACCGCAGATTCAATCCAATCTTCCGGACGATGTGAAAGTAAGTTTTGAATTTGATCAGTCAACTTATGTAATTAATTCAGTTAAAAGTTTATTAAGCGAAGGAACAATCGGAGCCATTCTCACCGGATTGATGGTAATTCTATTTCTCGGCGATATCAGAGGAGCGTTGATTGTAATTCTCACGATTCCGACTTCCATTATTTCTGCAGTTTTATTTTTAAATCTTTTCGGACAGACCATCAATATCATGACATTGAGTGGACTTGCTCTCGCCATCGGGATTCTCGTCGACGAAAGTACCGTTACCATAGAAAATATTCACCAGCATTTGGATATGGGAAAACCCAAATCTCTCGCCGTCTGGGATGCCTGTAAAGAAATCGCCTTTCCTAAATTATTGATTCTGTTTTGTATTCTAGCAGTTTTTGCACCTGCTTTTACAATGGGAGGTATTCCGGGATCATTGTTCTTACCGTTGGCTTTGGCAATTGGTTTCAGTATGATTGTTTCTTATTTCCTTGCGCAGACTTTCGTTCCGGTAATGGCAAACTGGATCATGAAAGTAAAACATCACAAAGCAAAGGACGGGCATACTTTAACAGATTCTGAAGAATTAAAAGCAGCAGGATTGAGTGATGAAAATGATACATGGAGTCAGAAAGAAATTTTGCTTAAAAACGAAGACAGCAACCGCGACGGAAAAGTAAGTTTATTTGAAAAAATAAGATTCCGTTATCTGAAGTTTTTAGACCGAATCATGCCGTATCGAAAAATAGTAGTTTCAGCTTATATTTTATTGATGATGGGAATGGTTGCTTTGTTTTTAAATTCTATTGGACGAGACGTTTTACCACAAGTGAACGGAAATCAGTTTCAGGTAAGAACGCGAATTCCGGACGGAACAAGAATTGAAAAGAATGAACTTCAAACTTTAAAATTATTAGACGGAATTAAAGAAATTGTCGGAAAAGACAATGTTTCCATCACATCCGCCTATATAGGAACGCATCCGACGCTTTTCTCGGTAAGTCCGATTTACCTTTGGATGGCGGGTTCTCACGAAACCGTTTTACAGGTTGGTTTAAATGAAGATTATCATACCAATATGGATGATTTAAAAGATAAAATCAGAGAGAAAGCGAAAAGCATTAATCCTGATATGAAATTATCTTTCGAGCCGATTGAATTAACGGAAAAAATTCTTAGTCAAGGTTCTCCGACTCCAATTGAAGTGAGATTATCGGGAAGAGATAAAAGTGTGAATGAAGCTTATGCTAAAAAAATAGTGGAAGAACTAAAGAAGATTCCTTATTTGAGAGACGTTCAGATTGGTCAATCTATCAAATATCCTGCATTGGATATTAATGTCGATCGTGTTCGTGCTGCTCAATTGGGAGTTGATATGTCGGATGTTTCGCGTTCGTTGGTGGCTTCAACTTCATCATCAAGATTTACAGAAAAAAATATCTGGACGGATGAAAAAGGAGGTTACAGCTACAACGTTCAGGTTCAGATTCCTGAAAATAAAATGAACAGCAAAGAAGAAATTGCCGAAATTCCGTTGCAGAAAAATTCAAACAGACCGAATTTGGGCGATGTCGCAACCATCAAAAATAGCTTCACTTACGGAGAAACCGACAACTTGGGAGCAATGCCAACTTTGACAGTGACCGCAAATCTTAATCATACCGATTTGGGAACCGCTTCAAGAGACGTACAAAAAGTAATTGATAATATCGGCGAACTTCCAAGAGGTTTAAATATTCAAATGATTGGTTTAAGTCAGACTTTAAATGAGACGTTAAGCAGTTTACAAAGCAGTTTGATTATTGCGATTGTAGTGATTTTCCTAATGTTAGCTGCCAATTTCCAGTCTTTTAAAGTTTCTGCCGTTGTATTGGCAACAGCGCCTGCGGTTTTGGTTGGATCATTAGCTTTATTAATCATCACAGGATCAACACTTAACCTGCAATCTTACATGGGAATCATCATGTCGGTCGGAGTTTCGATTTCGAATGCCGTATTATTAATTACCAACGCAGAACAATTAAGAAAACACAACGGAAACGCCTTACTTTCTGCAAGAGAAGCTGCAGCGCTGAGGTTGAGACCGATTGTAATGACCGCTTTGGCTATGGTTGTGGGAATGATTCCGATGGCACTCGGATTGGGAGAAGCCGGCGATCAGGTTTCACCGTTGGGAAGAGCCGTGATAGGAGGTTTGGTTGCTTCTACTTTTGCAGCCCTTTTCATTCTTCCGCTTGCGTTTGCGTGGGGACAAGGAAAAGCGACGACTCAAAGTGTTTCTCTTGATCCTGAAGATGAGGAAAGCATTCACTTTATGCCTGAAATTGTAAAATAAATAACCTAAACTATTAATGATAAAATATGAATCGATTATATAAATATTTAATTCCGACAATACTGGTTTTCAGCTTACAAAGTTGCGGACACGAGGAAAAAAAGGAAGCAAAAAAATCAGCAGAACCATCTTCACCAGACATAGAAGCAGTGAGTCCTTCTCAAGCAGATTTTTCATCATCAACAGCAATTCCGGGAGAATTACAACCCTATCAAAAAGTTGATGTATATGCAAAAGTGAGCAGTTTTGTCAAAAAACTTTATGTAGATGTCGGAAATGAAGTAAAAGCGGGGCAATTACTGGCAACACTGGAAGCTCCTGAAATCAATTCTCAGCAAAGTGCGGCTTCATCAGCTTTAAAATCAAAAGAGGCATTGTACATTGCGAGCAAAGCAAAATATGACCGGTTAAAAGAAACCAGCAAAACGCCGGGAACGATTTCGGCTCTTGATCTGGAGCAGGCTTTAGCGGCACAAAGATCTGATTTAGCACAATTGGAAGCTGCAAAAGCGTCTTATCGTGAAGTTGCTGATGTTAAAAATTATTTACAGATCAGAGCACCGTTTAGTGGAAATATTGCAATGAGAAATGTGAGTGCAGGAGCTTATGTCGGACCTTCAGGAAAAGGTTCGGATTTGCCAATGTTCAGTTTGGTTCAGCAGGACAGACTGCGTTTGGTGGTAAATGTTCCGGAATCTTACACAGGATTATTGAACAAAAACGGAGATATAAAATTCTCTATTCAATCTATTCCTGGAGAAACTTTTACGGCAAAAGTGGCGAGATTTGCAGGAGCTTTGGATAGCAAATTACGTTCTCAATGGGTAGAAATGGATGTTTACAACAAAGACAAAAGATTGTTGCCGGGAATGGTTGCGAATGTGATTTTACCATTAAGCGAAAATAATAAATCATTGTCCGTGCCTTCTACTGCAGTGTTAAATTCTACTTTGGGAATATTCGTTATTAAAGTTGAAAAAAATATTGCACATTGGATTCCTATAACGGCAGAAATTGCCAATGGTGAAGTCACAACAATCATTGGGAATATTTCTACGAATGATGTAATTGTTAAGAATGCATCAGAAGAAATAAGAGATGGGCAGAATATTAGAGTTAAACTGCTTAAATAGACTCATTATCATCATTTTATTAACAAAATTTACAACTCATTTTCTTTAGCAAAAATTTAAAACAATCCTTTGATAGGAATAATCTATAATAATTATGTTAAAGAATCTTAATAAAAAAAACCGCACACTCGCCTAAAATAGGGGGCTGCGGTTTGTTTTTTTTTAACATACATGAATAATATGTTAAAATATGTTAAATAAAGAACCTGACAATTATCATATCGGGGCTCTTTTATTCGGATTCTATATTTTTGTAATGCTTTTGAAAAATATACTATCCTATTTAACACGATAATCAAATATATATGAAGAAAAGAGTTTTGTTTTATTTAGTTGCTTTTGTGTCTACAGTATCGTTACAATCGTGTGTTACAAACTACGTAGTTTCAAAACCAGCAACTTATGCTAAAGAATACAAAACAGATGCCAAACTAGCTTCACTTGAAACAAACAAAATGGAGCAGGATAAGCAGAAATTAATCAACTCATTTCTTGCTGAAAAGGCAGCTACTTTAGTAAATGCAAAAAATTCAATCAAAAATTCTGAGATTGCAAAGTCAATCAGACATAATAAAACTATCGACGGAATTCTTACTGAAGCAGAAACTTATCTTGGAACTCCTTACAGATATGGAGGAATGACAAGAAACGGGATCGACTGTTCAGCTTTTGTTCTTTCAGTGTTCGGTGCTGCAGCGGGTCTTAGCTTACCAAGAGTAGCAGCTTCTCAGTCTGAAGAAGGAGGAGAAAGAATCGAAAAAGAAAACCTTCAGAAAGGAGATTTGATTTTCTTTTCTCATGGAAGAAGAATTTCTCACGTAGGAATTGTAGAAAGTGTAACTGAAGAAGGTGAAGTAAAATTCATTCATGCAGCCACGTCGAAAGGTGTAATGATTTCTTCGCTTAATGACTCTTATTGGGGACCTAAATACAGATTCGGAAAAAGAGTGATCAACGAAAATGGAGAAGCTTATAACAACCTTGCTACAACAACTCCTGTATCAAACGGAACAAGTTTTTAATTTTAAATAATTGATTTAAATAATGAAGCCATCAAAATTTTTGATGGCTTTTTTTATTTGTCTCATATTAAACTTTTAAAACTAAGAGTTCTTATCAATCTCAATATCGAATTTACGAAGAAGACCATGAACTTCGGAAAGTGAGAATTTAGCCTTTTTAAGCTTATTTAAAGAAGGATTAATCGAATAATTGAACGCAGTCCTGAAATCTACTTTTTCGAGGTTTGTACGATCGAAAACCGTACCGGACAAATCACTTCCACTAAAGACCGCATTAGAAAGATCACATTCTGAAAAATCGACTTCTGTTAATTTTGAGTTTTTAAATATCGTTTTCTTGATGGATGTTTTATAAAAAATAGAATTATTCAACAAACAGTTTTCAAATTTAAATGACAGACCAAATTCGTTGCATTCATTAAACTGTAAGCCAAACATTTTACACTCTTTAAAAATAACGTCTCGAAAAGCTGCTGAAACAAGTTTAGCCATACTTAAATTACAACCTATAAATTCACAATCATTAAAATTAAATCCAGAAAGATTAGAATACTCAAAATTACAATTTCTGAATGTACAATTTTCATATTCTCCTTTCTCCAAAGGTTGCTGCCCGAAATCTGTGTTCTCGAAATTTTCGTCTGAGAAGTATGATTGTTTCATAGATTTTATGATGATTTATGTTTCGCGAAGATTATGCAGATTTTAATTTGAAGCTTTTAAACTAAACTATTTTTATCTGAATAATTTAATTTAAAGAAAATAAAGGTCATGATTGAAAAGGCAAGCAACGAACTTCCTCCATAACTAAAATACGGCAAAGGAATACCAACCGTAGGGAAAAGCCCCATAACCATTCCTAAATTTATTGTAAAGTGCATCAAAAGAATCGAAGCAAAACAATATCCGAAAACGCGATTAAAACCAGATTTCTGCTGTTCTGCAAGATAATAAATTCTTCCGATGAAAACCATATAGGCAAGAATTAAAACGGCACTTCCAACAAAACCCCATTCTTCACCCACTGTACAGAAAATATAATCGGTTTCCTGCTCAGGAACGAATTTCCCCTGTGTAACTGAACCTTCGCGATACCCTTTTCCTAAAAGTCCGCCAGAACCGATTGCCGTTTTTGAATATAATAAGTTGTAACCCGAAGTATCTCTGAATGCTTTTTCACCTTTAAAAAGAACCTCAATTCTTTCTCTCTGGTGCTTTGGCAATTTTTCTAAAATATAAGGCGACCCGAATGCCAATCCGCATAAAATAACCACCGAACCTACTATACTTGATATCGAAATAACATTCCAGGACATTTTGTAATAGTTCATCGCAATCCAACCTCCGATAATCAGGACGATTGCACCTGCAACATACATAGGATTTATTGCTAATGAAACAAGGAAAACTCCCGCAAAAAGAAAGCCGATTCCGAATAACGTTCCGCTCATTCCTTCACGATATAAAGCTATGAAAAATGCAATAAAAACCAACATAGACCCCACATCAGGAATTGCCAAAACGACAGCCGCAGGAATTCCTATAATTGCCAGTGTTGTAAGAAGAGATTTTCTGTTTTTCAAATTAAATTCAGGACCGGAAACATAATTGGAAAGCATCAAAGCTGTTCCGATTTTTGCAAATTCTACCGGCTGCATCGTAAAACTTCCGAACTTGTACCAGTTTTTCTGTCCGAGAATTTCCTTACCAAAAGGGAAAAGCCCGACCAAAAGTAAAACACCGCCAATGTAAATAATTCCCGACATATTTTCGAAGAATTTGCTTCTTCCCACGAAAATTATCAACCCCACAAACAAGGATATACAGAAGAAAACCAATTGTTTTTCTCCCAATTTCTGATCAACACTGTAGATATTTGCAATTGCAAAAAGGCAAAGCAAGAAATACAAGCCAAGACCTAACTTATCTATTCCTTCTGCCCACTTCATTGTTTTACAGATTTTGTGTTTTTATTATTTTTAGTTTCGATATCTATCTGTTTCTGCAATTTTGCTTTTTGCTCTTTAATAAAATTAAGACTATCCAGAATTCTTTTTTGTTTTACAGAATCTAAGGACGGATCTTTATAAAGTCCTTTACGTTTCAGATCTGCGATCCATTGTCTTTTATATTCAGGCATAAAGCTCGCGCCAGTCATTTTTTTGTAAAGATTTTCACGCTTAAGATCTCCTGTAATATATTTTTCGGCAATTACAGTAGAAGCAGGACCTGCCCAAGTTGCACCAAATCCGGCATGCTCCATTACAGCAACAACAACAATTTTCGGTTTATCAGCAGGCGCAATCAATACAAAGATCGAGTTATCTTTTCCTTGAGGAACCTGTGCCGTACCTGTTTTTGCCAACATAGTAAAATCATTTGACTTTAAACTGTGCGCTGTACCTCTTAAAACCACGGCTTCCATACCTTTTAATACAGGTTCAAAATGTTTTGGATCTACTAAGGTTTTATGTTTTACTTTAAATCTTTTATCCGGATTTGGTTTTCCGTCGATAGCTTTTACTATATGAGGAGTATAATACCATCCTTTATTAGCTATTGCTCCGACATAATTTGCCAGTTGAAGAGGTGTAACCATGACATCACCCTGTCCCATTCCATTAAAAACCGCTCCTGTAGCCAATGGATCCCAATTTTTAGGATCTTTTTTTGAACCACTGGCTTTATAAATACCCTTCATTCTTTTTTCATAAAATTCACCTGAAGGAATTCTACCTCTTGCACCAACGGCGAAGTCATTATTTAAAAATTCTCCTACCCCAAAGCTACTCATGATCGCTTTCCATTCATCAACACCTTTTGAAGGATTTCCGGGATATTTATTAACGATTGCCAAATAAGCATAAGAAAAATAACAGTTACTCGAAACCTGAATCGCCGGAATCAATGGATCTGCTCCACCGTGACCTTTAATTCTCAACCCTCTGTAATTAAATCCACCACCACAAGGGAAAACCGTATTTTCATCCATCACGCCCATTTGCATTGCGGACAAAGCCGTAAGCAATTTAAAAGTCGATCCGGGAGGATAAGCCGCCTGTAAAGAACGGTCGAAAGTTGGTTTATTTTCGTAAATAGTATCTTTTGATAAAGCGTATAAATTTTTAGACTTATTTGGTCCGGTGAAAAGATTCGGATCAATATCCGGTCCGGTTGCAGCGACTAAAACCTCTCCGTTATTCGGGTCTAAAGCCACAATGGCACCATGCTTATTCACCATCATTTCTTCAGCCATTCTCTGAAGATCATAATCGATGGTTAAGGTAATATCTTTTCCAGTAATAACATCTTTATCTAAAGTTCCGTTTTTGTAAGAACCTACATTTCGGAGTTTGATATCTTTTTGGATGTATTTCATTCCTTTTACTCCACGAAGTTCTTTTTCGTAAGCTTTTTCAATTCCCGTTTTTCCGATGAAATCTCCAGGCAGATAATACGTTGAATCTTTTTTAATTTCCCTTTCATTTACCTCACTTGTATAGCCCAAAAGGTTTCCTGAAGTTGAAACTTCATATTGACGCTGAGGTCTTGAAACAATGCTGAATGCAGGATATTTAAATATAATTTCCTGAACTCTGGCAATATCTTCGCGGCTGAGATTTTTGATGAAAGTCATCGGAGTCAGCTTAGAATAATATTTCTCTTTTTTAATATTGTTAATTGTTCTGATAAAATCATTTTTATTGATTTTCATCAGGTTACAGAATGCTAAAGTATCAAAATCAGGTCGCATCAAAGCCTGAGTAAAAGAAATTTCGTAGGCAGGCTGGTTACCTACCATAATTTTACCATTCCTATCGAAAACCACTCCTCTTTGCGGAATGACATATTCGATTTTAATGGAAGTATTTGCGGCGTTCAGCGCATAACGGTCTGTGAAAAGCTGTAAATAAGCAAGTCTCGCAACAAAAATTGATGCGATGACCAGGAGAACGGAAAAAATTTTTAAATAACGTGTGTTCAAACTTTTTGTTTGATTTTAAATATTAATGCGTAAATAACTATAAATATAAATGAAATTACACTAGTTACCAATACATTAATTAATATTTCAAAAAATCTACTAAACTTAAAGAACTCTATATATTGTACTAAAAGCTGATGTAAAAAGATACTTGAAAACAAAAACAGCAAAAACTGCGCCCATTGAAGGGATTGAAAAGAGAAAAAATCTGTAGAAGTATCTGTAGATGTTCTGAAAATCAAGGTCCTGAAATAGGCGATCAAAGTTGTTGCAAATGCATTGATTCCCCATGAATAGAGGAACGCGTCAACCGATAAGCCGATCAGAAAACTTAAAGCTAAAAACTGAAATTTATTTCTAAAAAAAGGATAAAACATGACAAACACAGGATAAAGCACCGGAGTGAACTTACCTAAAATGGTAATCCTGTTCAATACAAAAATTTGTAATGCAACCAAGAAAATCATGATCAAAATGTCCGTAAATAAAGTCCTGCTAATCATTTTCCTTTTTTATTACAGCCTGCATTGTATCCTGGATTTTTTGAACTTCAGCTTTTTTAAGATTTTTAACAACATAAACTTTACTTAAAGCTCCCATTTTTTCACTTAATTCAACCGAAATATCCCAGAATCCTGTTTTATTATCTACGGAATAACCCGCAATTGTACCAATCTGAACACCTTTAGGGAAAATAGCTGACTTCCCGTCTGTAACAACAGTATCGCCAATTTTCAACGCAACATATTTAGGAATATCTGCTAAGTGCATCACTCTCGAATTATCTCCGTTCCAAGTTAAGGTTCCGAAATATCCCGAATTTTTAAGAGCTGCATTGATTCTGATTCTGTTTACACTTAAAACCGACTGAACCAACGCATAACTATCTGTAGAATTGATTACGATTCCTGCAATACCTTTCGGAGCCATAACGCCCATTTGCGGAAATACACCATCTCTTCTACCTCTGTTTATTGTAAAATAATTATTTCTTCTGTTAATACTGTTGAAAACGATCTCCCCATCTACGAATGTATATATTTGTCCGCCTCCTAAAGTATCATGAACTTTTCGAAATTTAGGATTTGCCGCACCTTGCTTTCCATAAAGCTCAACCATCAAAGCTTTGTTTTGAGCAACAAGATCTTCATTGGTCTGCTTTAATTTAAGGTAAGAAACTCCTTCATCAATATATCCGGAAACCCATGAATTCAGCGCAGCCGACTGACCCGCAATCCAGGATTTCTGCATGGCATTTTTAGAGAATATCAGAACCAGAGCAATAATTTGCAGGAATATAAAGAAGACAAAAAGTGCGTTCTTCGAAAATAATCTCAGCAAAAATCCCATTCAGATATAAAGTCGTAAAAAGTTAAAATTATTTAATTAAGAAATTGAATTTATCCATATTCTTAAGTGCGATACCTGTTCCACGAACTACAGCTCTCAAAGGATCTTCTGCAACAAATACAGGAAGACCGGTTTTCTTGTGTAATCTGTCCGCAAGACCTCTCAATAAAGCACCACCACCAGCAAGATAAATACCAGTTTTGTAAATATCAGCTGCCAATTCCGGCGGAGTAAGGGAAAGAGTTTCCATTACAGCATCTTCAATTCTGATGATAGATTTGTCTAATGCTCTTGCAATCTCTTTATATCCCACCATGATTTCTTTTGGCTTACCTGTAATAAGGTCTCTACCCTGTACCGGAATATCTTCAATATCAACATCAAGATCTTCAACCGCAGAACCAACTTCAATTTTAATTCTCTCAGCCGTTCTTTCTCCAATATATAAATTATGGTGAGTTCTTAAGAAATATGCAATATCGTTTGTAAATACATCACCTGCAATTTTCACAGATTTATCACAAACAATACCTCCCAAAGCAACTACAGCAATTTCCGTAGTACCACCACCTATATCGATGATCATGTTACCTTCAGGTTTTTGTACGTCGATTCCAACCCCGATTGCAGCAGCCATTGGTTCGTAAATCAATCGAACCTCTTTCGCGTTTACTTTCTGAGCAGAATCTCTTACTGCTCTCTTTTCAACCTCTGTAATTCCGGAAGGAATACAGATCACAATTCTTAATGCCGGTTGAATGAATTTACCTTTAATTCCAGGAATTAATTTAATAAATTCTTTAATCATGTGTTCAGAAGCGTGGAAATCTGCAATAACCCCATCTTTCAACGGACGGATTGTTTTGATATCCTCGTGAGTTTTACCCTGCATATGTTTTGCCTGCTCGCCTACAGCAATCGGTCTGCCCGTAGAACGTTCAATCGCGACAATTGACGGCTGATCTATAACAATTTTATTATTATGGATGATAAGCGTGTTGGCAGTACCAAGGTCTATCGCAATCTCTTGCGTAAACATATTGAATAAACTCATACTATTTTTCTTCTGATTTTTTAAAGAGTTACAAAGATATAAATTTAAGGCGTCTAAAGAAATTTCGCGAGCATATAATTTGGTTAAAATTTTATTAAAATTTGTAATTAGTTATTAACTTTTACTTTAAGCATTTACAGACTTTAATTTAAACCAGATTTAAGGTTTTCTCAGGCTGGAAGCGCAACGAAGGATGACAGAAGTTTTCATTCATAAAAAAGACCGAATCTGTAAATTAAATGATAAGCCTAAAGCGTTAAAAATTTGATAATAATTTTAACATTTCATAAAGATTAAAAGTTTATTTAGAACCATCCCAAAATAGTTTTTCACGATAATTATCATATACAGTTTCTCAAAATCATTACTGAAAAAAAACGTAAATTTGCCCCGCTTATGTTACAGTATTCCAATATACATCAAACGTCGAATTTCGCCGTACTTTCTATAAGCTTTGAAAAGGCAGACGTAGAAACTAGGGGGAAATTTGCTTTCTTTGATGAAAACATCAAAAACTTTGTTACCCGAATTCATAATGAAGATTTAGGAGATGCTTTTGTGGTTTCTACCTGTAACAGAACGGAAATTTATACCACTTCTCCCAATTATCTTCTGGTTGCCGAAGAATATTGCAAAACAATTGGAGTAAATCTTATGGATTTTCTTCAGTTTGCCAATATTTTGACAAAGGAAGAAGCCCTGATCCATTTATTCAGAGTGGCGGCAGGATTGGAAAGCCAGATCATCGGAGATTTTGAAATTATCGGACAGATAAAAAAAGCATACGCACGTTTCAAAAAGGAAAGACAGAATTCTAATCCTTATCTGGAAAGATCAATTAATTCTGCAATTCAGATTTCGAAAAGAATTAAAAATGAAACGGGTATTTCCAACGGTGCAGCTTCCGTTTCTTACGCTGCAGTTCATTATATTTTAAACAATCAAAAAAGAATTACCGAAAAAAACATTCTTTTGTTGGGAGTTGGTGAAATCGGACAAAATACAGTTGAAAATCTGGTAAAACATGTTTATCAGCCAAAAATTAAAATTGCCAACAGAACTCAGGAAACAGCCGCAAAAATTTCCGAGAAATACAATATTCCTCACATTGATTACGCTGATTTTGATAAAGAATTAAGCGAAACAGATATTTTGATCGTTGCAACCGGAGCAAGACAGCCAATCGTGAATAAATCTCATTTCCCGAACGGAAAGGAAACGTTGGTTATCGACCTTTCAATTCCAAATAACGTTGATAAAGATGTTATGGAAAATGAAAATGTAACGTTAATCGATGTTGATGAACTTTCAAAACAGATTCAGGAAACGATTCAGCAAAGAGAAAAAGAAATCCCGAAAGCTGAAAAAATCATCAAGGAAATGACGAAAGACTTCCTTGAATGGGAGAAAAAGAGAAAACTGGCTCCAAATATTCACCATTTCAAAGCGGTTTTAAAGAACATGGAACGCAACGAAATGCACAATTTTTACAGAAAAAATAAATACATAAACATCACGGATATGGAACTTTCCGATAAAATGATTCAGAAAATCACCAACCGTTTTGCAAAATATATCATCGATAATCCTTTAAAAGCCGAAGAAATTAGTAAATTAATGCACGAAATATTAGTTGAACAACCAAACAACGAATTCAATGAAAAGCATTAGAATCGGAACCAGAAATTCTGCATTAGCACTTTGGCAGGCGAGAGAAGTTGCGAGGCATCTTCAGAACAACAATTATTTAACGGAAATCGTTCCTATTGTATCTTCGGGCGATAAAAATCTTACTCAACCACTTTATGCTTTGGGAATCACAGGAGTTTTCACAAGAGATCTTGATGTTGCATTATTAAATGACGAGATCGATATCGCAGTACATTCTTTAAAAGATGTTCCGACAAAACTTCCGGAAAATCTGGAGATCATTTCTTATATGGAAAGAGATTTTCCTCAAGATGTGTTAATCCGAAAAGAATCTGCAAAAAATAAAGAACTTCACGAACTGAAATTGGCAACAAGCAGTTTGAGAAGAAGAGCATTTTGGTTAAAAAATTATCCGAATGCAGAATTTTCAGATATCCGTGGAAATATTCAGACCCGTCTTCAAAAATTGGAAGAAGGAGATTTTGATGCTACGATTTTATCTTTAGCCGGAATCAAAAGAATGAAAATGGACATTGACTATGAAATGTTGCCATTTTTAATTCCAGCTCCGTCACAAGGCGTAATTGCCATTGCCGGACATTCTGAAAAAACTGAGATCAACGAAATTCTAAAACAACTTACCAATCATTCGAAAACACAGATCTGCGTAGAAATGGAAAGAAATTTCCTGGGCACTTTAGAAGGTGGATGTACAGCACCAATCGGGGCTTTTGCTGAAATTTTTGAAGACCAGATCCGTTTCAAAGCGGCACTTTGTTCATTGGACGGTAAAAATTGCATTGCGACAGACGAAAGTTTTATATATAATGAAGAAGAAAATTTCGGGGAAAAGTTTGCAAAAGCTGTTCTTGAAAACGGAGGAAAAGAACTGATGGCAGAAATTAAGAGCCAAATCTAATTTGATTCTAATTTCACTTCAATGAAAAAGTATTTCACTATCCTTATTATTGTATGTTGTGTTTTTATTGCAAAAGCACAAAACCAATTTGCACAGAAATTATCTGATGCTGCCTTAAGCTTAACAAAAGACAAGGTAACTTATGATCCTGCTTATTTTACATTAAAATATCCGAACGGAGATGTTCCGGCTGACAAAGGAGTTTGTACTGATGTTGTCATTAGAGCCTACAGAAAATTGGGAATCGATCTTCAGAAAGAAGTTCATGAAGATATGGCGAAAAATTTTTCAAAATATCCTAAAACCTGGGGTTTAAAAAAGCCTGACACCAATATTGATCATAGAAGAGTTCCAAATTTGAGAGTTTTCTTCGCCAAATTCGGAAAATCAAAATCAATTGAAACGAAGCCTGAATTGTACCTTCCCGGAGATATTGTGACTTGGCTTCTGCCTGGAAATTTAACGCACATCGGAATTGTTGTTAATAAAAAATCTACGGACGGAAAAAGATATTTAATTGTACATAATATCGGAGGAGGACAGGTTCTTGAAGACTGTCTTTTTAAATTTACCATTACAGGGCATTATCAATATCAAAAGTAAAAGATGAAGAATATTATTTGCTTTTTGTTTGTATTGGTGATAGGTTTTGTTGCAGGACAGAAAAACGAGCCGAAGATCATTAATAAACCTATCAGTTATTCTGAGGAAAGAATTCGTTTGAGTCTAGAATATTTAAAAGAACATCACGGTTTGGTTCAGAAAACACCGACGATTGTTCCTAAAATGATTGTTCTTCATTACACAGCGGGTGGAAATGTAGAAAGCAATTTTAAATATTTTAATAAAACCAATCTTGAAAGCGGAAGAAGTACTTTAAAAAAACAAAGCACTTTGAATGTTTCTTCACAATTTATTATTGATAGAGACGGAACGATTTATCAATTAATGGAGCCGACTCAATTTGCAAGACACACGATCGGATTGAATTATTGTGCCATCGGAATTGAAAATATCGGAAGCAAAAAAGAACCGCTTACTGAAAAACAAGTTGCAGCCAATGCGCAGTTGGTAAGATATTTAACCCAGAAATATAAAATAGAATACCTCATCGGACATTCAGAATACGGAATTTTCAGAAATTCAAAGATTTGGAAAGAATCTGATCCGAATTATTTCACAGGAAAAGAAGATCCGGGAAAAGATTTCATGAACAAAGTAAGGCTTCAAGTTGCCGATTTACATCTAAAAGATAAACCTTAATGAAAATTTTATTTACCAAAAACATTGATCCAACGATTATATCCAAAGAATTAGGAGAGGATATTTCGGTTGATTTTGTTGAGGTAATAAAAACAAATCCTATAAAAACAACTCCTTTTGATCTGAAAAATTTTTCACTGATCTTCACAAGTGTGAATGGAGTAAGTTCTTTTTTTAAAAACGGTTTTAAGCCAAGTGAAGATTTTACAGCAAAGAATTATAACAAAATCTATTGCGTCGGCGAAAAAACAAAAAAAGAATTAAGAAAACACGGTTTCGGAACTTTTAAGGTTTTAAAAAATGCCGAAACGCTTTCAAAATTCATCACCAATCATTGTCAGCATGAAAGTTTTTTACACTTTTGCGGAAATTTAGCCATAAGTGTTCTCGACAATGAACTTCCTTTGCAAAATATTAAGTATAAAAAAGTTACGATCTACAAAACAGAAGAAATTAATCCTTTGATAACTGAAAAATATCATGCGGGTGTATTTTTTAGTCCGAGTGGAGTTCGTAGTTTTGCAAAGCAAAATTCTTTTGATGGTATGACACTCGTTTCCATTGGTGAAACAACCGCCAATGAATTGAGAAAATATGTTTCAAAACCGATCTTAACTTCGGAAGGAAACAATCTGATCTCTGTTTTGAGGTTAATAAAAAAGGAAATTGTAAACAAAAATTGATATATTTTAATTGTCATTCGTGGCAATATTAGTCTAATAGATTATGATTAAAAACGACCTATATTTAAAAGCACTTCGCGGAGAAACCGTAGAAAGACCGCCAGTTTGGATGATGAGACAGGCCGGAAGATATTTGCCGGAATTCATTGCATTACGTGACAAATATGATTTCTTCACAAGATGTCAGACTCCGGAATTGGCTTCTGAAATCACCGTACAGCCGATCAGAAGATTTCCGCTGGATGCAGCGATTTTATTTTCAGACATTTTGGTAGTTCCGCAAGCGATGGGAATTGATTTTAAGATGAAGGAGAATGTCGGTCCGTGGTTGGATAATCCGATCAGAACGATGGAGGATGTGCAAAATGTGATCGTTCCGGATGTGAATGATACTTTAGGATACGTTTTTGATGCGATTGAACTGACTTTAATCAAATTAGACAATGAAATTCCATTGATCGGTTTTGCAGGTTCGCCTTGGACGATTCTTTGTTATTGCGTGGAAGGAAAAGGAAGCAAAGCTTTTGATATTGCTAAATCTTTCTGTTTCCAACAACCGGAAGCTGCTCATTTGTTACTTCAGAAAATTACAGATACTACGATTGCTTATCTGAAAAGAAAAGTTGAAAAAGGCGTTTCTGCAGTTCAGGTTTTCGATTCTTGGGGAGGAATGCTTTCTCCGGTAGATTATCAGGAATTCTCCTGGAAATATATTAATCAAATTGTTGAGGCTTTAAGTCCGTTGACGCATGTTGTGGTTTTTGGAAAAGGATGTTGGTTTGCACTGGAAGATATGGTTCAATCACCTGTTTCTGCTTTAGGAGTTGACTGGACAATCAAGCCAGAGTTTGCAAGAACTTTAACGAATCATACGATGACTCTTCAGGGTAATTTTGATCCTGCAAGATTGCATTCGACACCTGAAACGATCAAGAAAATGGTGACTGAAATGATTAACCGTTTTGGAAAAGACAGATATATCGCCAATTTAGGACACGGAATTTTACCTAATATTCCTGTGGAAAATGCGGAAGCGTTTATTAGAGCGGTGGTGGATTGGAAACCGAATAATTAATTGTTTTAAGTAAAAAAAACAAAATCCCTTTCAATCGCTGGAAGGGATTTTTAATTTTAAAATAATTTTTATACATTTGATTATCAAATATTTCTAAAAATGGATATTCAAACTAGAAAACTAGAGTTTATACAAGCTTTCCTCAAACTTCAAAGTGAGGAAGTCATCGCTCAGTTTGAAAAACTACTGAAGAACACCAAAAATATTGACGTTGAAAATAAATTTGAGCCATTCACTACTGAGGAAATGAATGAGAGAATTTCAAAGTCTGAAGAAGATTTCAAAAATAAAAAATTCAAAGCAACTTCCGAATTACTTTCAAAATATTAAAAGTGGAATACAAAGTTGTTTGGTCTGAATTTTCTGAAAAGCAAATTGATGATATTTTTAATTATTATGAACAGACTTCTAAAAGTTATCAAATTGCATTAAAAATTGTAACAAAAATTCTTTTAGCTCCTGATAAATTAATTTATAATCCTAAAATTGGTCAAAGAGAATTTCTATTAGAAGAACGTGAAGTTGAATATCATTATATCGTAGAATCAAATTATAAAATTATTTATTCTATTGACGAAGAAAATCATTACATCAAAATTGCTGACGTTTTTGACACAAGACAAAATCCAGAAAAGATAGATAGAGAAAAATAAAATAGCCTTTCAGTTTTTGAAAGGCTATTTTTATGAGTAAATTAATGTAATAATTAGTTGACTTCAGTAATGAAATCCTCTTTCGGTTTTCTCACTTTCGTAAGGTTTACCAACCAGTCGTTTGAAGAATCTCTGTAACCGATTGGCAACAATAGAACACTTTTCAGACCTTTTTCTTTTAAATTTAAAATTTGATCAACTTCTTCGGGAACAAATCCTTCCATTGGCGTAGAATCTACTTCTTCAAAGGCTGCCGCAATAATTGCCGCTCCAAAAGAAATATAAGCCTGTTTTGCTGCGTGTGTGAAATTTTCCTCTGCAGATCTTTGAGGGTACATTCCTAACAACATCTGTCTGTAATTTTCCCAGCCCTCGTTTTTGAAGCCTCTGATATCATTCGTAAGATCAAACATATTGTTGATTCTTTCTTCCGTATAATTATCCCAAGCTGCAAAAACCAAAAGGTGCGAACAATCTGTAATCTGTGGCTGATTCCAAGCGTGAGGTTTGATCTGTTCTTTAATTTCCTGATTCGTAATCACGATGATTTCGAAAGGCTGAAGACCGCTTGAAGTAGGTGCTAATCTTGCCGCCTCTAATATTTTATCCACTTTTTCCTGTGGTACTTTTTGACCGTTCATTGCTTTGGTAGCAAATCTCCAGTTCAGTTTTTCAATTAATTCCATAAATTAAATTTTGACCGAACAAAATTAATAGATGTTATAGAAATATCAGACACTGATTTTTAAATTTGACTTATTGTTAATATCTATTATCCATAGTAAACCTTAATATTATCCTGAAAAGTCATCCAACATATTTCTCGTAGGGACAAAGAAAAGCGTTCCCGTAACAGCCGTACTGAAATCTAAAATTCTATCATAATTTCCTATAGGATCACCGACAAACATATTTGTCAGCATTTTTTTAGTGGTAGAAAAACTGTTCGCATAAGAAATAAAATAAGTCCCAAATTCTCCCATAGAAGGATTTCCGAAAGGCATATTATCTCTTACGATTTTCAGATCATCACCAATATTTGCCAAAGCGATGTGAGAATTTGCAGGCTTTACATCATCCGACATTTCGATATCGTTTTCTTTTGACCTTCCAATGACTTTTTCCTGATCTTCCGTTGAAAGACTTCTCCACGCATTCATATTGTGAAGATATTTCTGAGTAAAAAGATAGCTTCCACCTTTATATTGCAGATCTTCATCGCCTATTTTAGCGAAAAAATCTCTGTCTTCATTGTGTGGATTTTCCGTTCCGTCTACAAACCCGAGAATCGAACGATCATCCCAATATTTGAATCCATGAATTTCCAAAATTCCTTCTGCGACAGGCGTCAATAATTTTGAAATCTCAATCGCCATATCAAAAATAATACTTTGATTATCGGCTCTCAAATGAAAATGCAAATCTCCCGGCGTAGAAACTGCCGTATGTTTTTCACCTTTAATTTCTTCAAAATTCACCAATTCTTTCGGAAGCGGAGTTGGAAGATCCAAAATATTCCATGCATTATAGCCGATTCCCATTACGCAACTCGCCCTGCTGTCAGGAAATCTGTTGAAAACAGAATTATTTAAATTTAAAACCAAAGCACATAATTCCTGAAAATTTTCTTTCAGTTTCGGATCATCGACCAACCTCCAAACCATGAAAATCGTATTGCTGTTAGGATAATCAGTGACATTTTGAGATTCAATATTCATCATTATTAGTTTTTTATTTGAATTAAAGAGCTTCAGTCGGCTGAGAAACCTGATCTGCAAAATATTGTTCCAGATCTTTCAGCGTTTCAGGATTGGTCTGAATATCTTTTACCAATTGACCTTTATTTACCACCACAATTCTGTTGCAGACTTCTGTCGTATGCGAAAGATCGTGACTCGAAATAAGGAAAGTTACACCGTCTTGCTTTGATAATTCTTTAATTAAATTTTTCAATTTAATCTGCGTTGAAGGATCGAGATTTGCGAAAGGTTCATCCAAAATAATAATTTCGGGATTTCCGATGATTGCACCGATAATTCCAACTTTTTTCTGATTTCCTTTTGAAAGATCACGAACATATTTCCCAGAATTTAAAATTTCACCGTTAAAAAGATCATGAAACTGTTTTAAAAACTCATCAACAGAAGCTTTATTCTGTCCTCTCAATTCTCCGATGAAATAAAAATATTCTTCGGGAGTCAAATATCCGATCAGAAAAGAATCGTCTACGAAAGCGGAAACTTTGTTTTTCCATGCTTCTGATTCGTTTACTTTAATTCCATCGATGCTTACAAAACCTGTTGTAGCCTGAATTAAATCAAGCATCAAGCTAAAAAGCGTAGTTTTTCCCGCCCCGTTATTTCCGACCAAGCCAAAAGTTTCGCCATTTGGAATTTCAAGGTTTTCTATATTTAAAACGGTTGCTGTACCGTATGTTTTTGATAAATTATTAATTGTGATCATATTAATCTTTGTTTTTGAATGCGTCTAATGTACTGTATTTCTCTACTTTGTAATGTTTTACGATAATATCGAAGATTTTTTCTCTTAATAAAAACCCGATCAAACCTAAAATCGCTATGCTTATAACTCCTGCCGTAATATTGAAAAAATATTGCATCAAACCAAAAACCGCCATCGGTAAAATCATTTTGGGAATCATCAGCAACATCGACTTCATATTAAAGCTGTTTTTCTGACCAAAACGTTTTTGTTTTGCATTAAGATCGATCTGCATTTTGTTGAAAGCTCCCGACCAAAGCGTGAATTGAGAATTAACCCCGATATTATAAATTCCTGCCGCGAAAAAAGTCAAGTACATATTCCAACCGAAATAAGCGTAACAAATCGCCAAGATCATCGATGCAGCCGTCACAATATTCATCAGCCACCATTTTGCCTTTAAATATTCTTTGTAAGGAACATTCAAAGTCATCATTAAAGGAAAATAAGAACTATCGAAAGCCGGAACTCTCTGCCCAAATAAAAACTGAAAACCTCCCGTTACAAACAACCCCATAAACATCATCATTGCAGGCGTTTTATAAACCGGCGAAGAAAACATTAATAATCCATAAAAAAGAAATATCAGACTTCCTAACAAAATTCCTTTCGTAATTTTATTTCTTCTGAGCATTTTAATATCATTATTGATAAAAGTTCCGATCGCTCCGTATTTATTCAGGAAAGCAATATTTTCCGTTTTCCCGATCTCTTTCTTAGCTTCCAAACCTTCATCCAAATAAAATACTTTTCGGATATGATTAAAGCAAATTTTCCACAAACCTGAAAATAACATGATTGAAATTACCACGAAATAAGGTCTTTCATAAAAATTATAGAAAAATTTTTCGGAATAAGAAAGTATGGGAACAATATTGTAATACGCTAAACCTGCAACTCCTGCAAAAAGACATCCTACAACAATCGCAACAGTTTCTTTATCATTAAAAAGAATATTGATAAAATTATTTAAATAGAACAATAACGAAACTCCGATCAACCATGTAAAAACATTCAAAACATCATATCCGTTGAATATCGCAATGATTGAAAACGTGATTAAAAACAATGAATTCAGCCAACTAAAAGCGGACAAAAATGTCTTGCTCAACATATAATTGACCAAAGTTTTTTTCGGAATATTCAGCGTTAAAAAAGGTTTGATGTTCTGTGTCGGCAATTCCTGCCACATATATTTGAGGATAAGATCAATCGCCCAAGCTGCAATTAGAAATCTTGAAACAATTTTTAAAGGATCCTGATGCATTTCTTCCCGAACATAGTAAAAGGCTGCAAATGCGCCTCCTGCCAAACAAGCCATGAAATAAAGAATCATAATAAATCTCAGGATTTTCATCACAAGATTCACGCCTAGAGAAGTTCCACGAAAAAAACTTTTGATCTCTAATCTCAGGAATTTCAAAAACATAATTATTTTTTTTATATTAGTGAATATAATGATAAAAATGTTACAGATTTTTTTCAACAGAATGAATTGACTTCATTTCTTTTATCTTAATAGCATTTATTGTTAATTACAGGATTTAGCTGTATTCAAGATGATTGCTTCTTTCTTCCATTTAGAATTTCTGGAATCTTTATACTTTAATTGCATTGATAATATTCCTTTTTTAAGCTGAAAATTTTCAAACAATTCTTCGGCATAAAACTTATCTGAATTTTTCAGAGTATTTTCAATTTTTTTTTGAGGAATTTTTATTCTGCAAGACTTGTTATCATTGAGATTAGTGAATAATACTTCATCATTTCCCGACATTGTTAGCACATAAGGATCTTTATCTGAATCATTCTTAAAAATAGCTGTCCCTAAATTAGCAATCTTTACTCCTGTTTCTTTACTGTAGAGAATATATTCATGAGGATCACAGCATCCTGAAGCCATGCTATTTTCGATTAAAAAAGAATTTTTATATTCAGTCCAGTTGATATATCCTAATCTGGTACTAAATTCCATTGTTGCCTTATCCAGCGAATATATTTTATGCTGATATTTTCCTTTTTGAAATGTGATCCATGAAGAATTACAGTTGTATTCCCAAAAGATTTTTGCTTTGTTTTTAAATATGGTCGGTCGGCAGGAAATCAGATTTTTTAATTCCGGTTTTTTTGAACAGCCACAGTTTTGACTGTAGATTAAATGTAGAAAGCAAGAAAAAATGATAATTAATAAACGTCTCATGGATATAGATAAGGTCAAATATAAAAAAAGACCTCGAAAATCCAGAAGTCTTATATTTTTACATTCGTTAAAATTATCCAATCAATTCTTTCGCCTGTGCCAAAGCCGCTTCAGTAATTTTACTCCCCGAAAGCAATTGGGCAATTTCGTTCAGCTTTTCTTCATCACTTAAAGGAACAATGGTCGATTGAGTTTTCCCTGCAATATCTTGTTTTAGAACTTTATAATTGTTATTTCCTTTTGCCGCAACCTGCGCTAAGTGAGAAATCACGATAAGTTGCATATCTGTTGACATTTCGCGCATCAGATTTCCTATTTCTTCAGCAACTTTTCCTGAAACTCCAGTATCGATTTCGTCCAAAATTAATGTTGGAAGTTCGTCACTTTCTGCAATGATTTTCTTCACCGCCAACATCACTCTTGATCTTTCCCCGCCTGAAATTGCCATCTGAATAGGTTTTAAAGGAAAACCTGAATTCGCCTGAAACAAAAGCTGAATGTTTTCTTTTCCGAATGAATTGAAATCTGCAGAATCCTGCAATTCGATATCAACTTTAGCTTTTTCAAGACCTAATTTTTTAAGCAATGCTTCTGCTTTTTTAATGAAAACAGGAACACTTTTCTTTCTGTTTTTCGAAAGTTTTTCGGCTAAATTTTGAAGTGTTTTTTCCTTTTTAGCAATATTTTCTTCAATCTCTTCGATTTGGGATTCCAGTTCGGAAGCGCCTTTCTGTTCGCCTGACAATTGATCTCTGATTTCCTTTAATTCAGTAATATCAGAAACGTTGTGCTTCACAAACAGATTATTTATTCTGCTATTTAATTCAATTAATAAAACTAAATTTTCAGGATTAATTTCAATTTTCTCAGCTTCATCTTCCAGCTCGGAAATGATGTCTTTTAATTCAACAAAAGAAGTTTCCAGCCTTTCATCAAGCTCTGCAAAACTGTTGGACACTTCTGCAATTTTTGACAGTTTATTTTTAGCTTCATTAAAGAAAGACAAAATCCCAACTTCTTCCTGATGAAACCTTGATAAAACCTGAGCCAAATTATCGGAGATCATTTCAGCATTTTCCTGAACAGACAATTGATCCTGAAGTTCTTCATAATCTACATCATCCAAATGAAGTTCTTCCAATTCGTTTAATAAAAATTCTTTGTAATCGCTTTCTTTTCTGTTTTCCGAAAGCTGTGTCTGAAGTTTTTTAAGTTGAGTTTTCAGACTTTGAAAATCTGAAAATTCATTTTGATAATCATGAATGAGCTGTTTATTTTCGGAAAGTCCATCAATAATTTTAAACTGATATTCTGAAGTAAAAAGATTCGAAGTTTCAAACTGTGAATGAATATCAATCAGTTGAGAAGATAATTCTTTCAAAATATCCAGCGTCACCGGAACATCGTTGATAAAAGCCCTCGATTTTCCGGAAGGCAAGATTTCTCTGCGGATAATTGTCTGATGCTCGTAATCAAGATCATTTTCGATAAAGAATTTCTTGAACTGATTATTCAAAGAAAATTCTGTTTCCACAATACTTTTTTCCTCCGCTTTTGAGATCGATTTCACATCTGCTCTTTCTCCCAAGATCAGTCGTAAAGCCCCTAAAATAATAGATTTTCCCGCACCGGTTTCTCCGGTTATTACCTGTAAACCATTGTGCAGTGATACTTCAAGTGTATCAATCAGGGCAAAGTTTTTAATGTAAATTCTCGAAAGCATTTGATAACAGTGATTATTTGGCTATTGCAAATATAGAACTTTAGATTGCAGAATTCAAGTTAACTTACTGTTTCCATTTGTTCCATCTTGCATCCGTATTTTTCGGAGACAGAATCATCATTTCATTTTTAAGATCTCCCAATACAATTCCTGCGTTGGTTCCTGAGTTGAAAATATTATAGATCTCATCAGCTTTAGAATCCATAAAAAGATTAAAGAAATAAGCCTGTTGAAAAGAGTTTTCGTATTGTTTTAGCTGCATTAAAGCATCAAAAATCACTTTTTTCGCCGCAGCCTGATCCTGATTAAACAAATTATCCAATCCTGCTCTGTGATAAGAATAAATCGTTGAACGCAGCTGGCTCCAGTTCGGACTCATGATTTCTTTGATTAAAATTGAACGGCTTCTTGGTTCATTAATCTGTTTCCAGCCATCATAAGTAGTCTGAGATTCTCCATTCTGGGCAATTTGCTGAGCTTTCTGAAACCATTGAGTTCCCGCCATTGACTGAAAACTGTCTGCATCCATTCCCAAAATTACGTATACATAAAAACTGATTACATCAATTAAGTTTTTTCCTGAAAACTGTCTTTCATTAAAGATAAGATTCTCATTTTCAACATAATCAAAAGAAAACCTCTGATCCTGAAGATTGATCAGCGGAGATTCGTAAGTTGTATTAAAAACCGGACGAACTGCCTGAATGACTATACTTCCAGAGAATCGATTCCCTTCTCTTGAAGCAATAACGATGGCAAAATTCGATTTTATTTTTTCGAAATTCTGAAGTCTTTTTCCTGTCCAGCTTGTGTTATTAATGAAATCTCTAAGACTTTTCTCCAACGCTTTATACGCCGATTGGTTACTTCCTCCCAATTGCTGGGAATTCACCTGAACTGTTGCTAATAATTCCTGAGAAAAACTTAGATTAAATAAAAACAGCAGTAAAAATATGCTTAAAATTTTTTTCATTTTCTATTAAAGATTGAGAACGGAAATTTATTAAAATTATTTTAAAAGTTGAGACTCAACGAAATCCAAAATATCTTTTGCGACATCATCCTTAGATTTCAGGTCAAATTCTTTCTTTTCCGTTTTGGTAAATATTCTTATTTTGTTGGTATCATTTTTAAAACCTGCACCTTCATCACGAAGCGAGTTTAAAACAATCATATCCAGATTTTTCTTTTCTAATTTGCCTTTTGCATTTTCTTCTTCATTCTGAGTTTCCAACGCAAAACCTACTAAAAACTGGTGCGTTTTCTTTTCTCCCATTGTTTTAAGAATGTCGGGATTTTTAATTAATTCGATTGTTAAATTATCGTCATTCTTTTTGATCTTTTCCTTTGCTACTTCTTTTGGAGCGTAATCTGCTACAGCCGCACTTGCAATCCCGATGTCTATTTTATCATAAAATTCAAAAACCTTTGATAACATCTCTTTTGCTGAGGTCACTTTATGCAATGTAACATTTTTATCATTGATTTTCTGAGAACTCGGTCCTGAAATTAAAATAACTTTTGCTCCTCTTTTTGACGCTTCTTCCGCCAAAGAAAACCCCATCTTTCCCGAAGAATGGTTCCCGATAAATCTCACAGGATCAATTGCTTCATATGTTGGTCCGGCTGTAATTAAAACCGTTTTTCCTTCCAATGTTTTTTCAATATTTGAATCGAAAAAATCTTCAATTGTTTTGGCAATCGTTTCAGGTTCCGCCATTCTTCCCTGTCCGATCAATCCGCTTGCCAATTCTCCGTTTTCGGCAGGAATAATAATATGTCCGAAGCTTTCCGCCAATTCTAAATTTCTCTTCGTAGAAGGATGCACATACATATCCAAATCCATTGCAGGCGCGATAAAAACAGGACATTTTGCAGACATATAGGTTGCAATGACCAAGTTATCACACATTCCGAGAACCATTTTGGACAATGTATTTGCAGTACAAGGCGCAACAACCATTACATCTGCCCACAAAGCCATTTCAACATGACTGTTCCAGGTTCCGTTATCGCCATAAAAATCTGTATAAACAGGTTTTTTAGACAAAGTAGAAATACTCAGTTTTGTTACAAAATTTTCCGCATCGGGAGTCATAATTACCTGAACTTCCACTCCTTTTTTTACGAAATCCCTGATCAGAAAATGTATCTTGTAAGCTGCAATTCCTCCGGAAATCGCGATGAGAATTTTTTTACCGGAAAGACTCATTTAGTTTTAATTTTTTAAGAATACTAAATTACTTATTTTTTCTCACAAACCGTTTAAACAACAAAGGTCATAAAAGAAAAGATTTCCCTTATGACCCTCATATATAAAAAACACAATCGTTTTTACTTTCTTTCTTCAGTTTTTCTGAAGTATACGTCTCCGTTTAACCATTCTTCGATCGCAATAGAAGTTGGCTTTGGAAGTTTTTCGTAATGTTTAGAGATTTCAATTTGCTCTCTGTTTTCGAAAACTTCTTCTAATGTAGAATTGTGAACAGCGAATTCATCAAGCTTGTTGTGTAATTCTGTACGAATTTCAGCGTTGATCTGCTCTGCTCTTTTCCCCATGATAACAATCGCTTCGTAGATTGAACCTACTTTGTCTTCAATCTTATCCTTATCGTAAGTAATGGTATTTACTTCTGCTTTTGTATCTTTTACACTCATTTTGAGAATATTAATTTTATTTAAGTTCGCAAATTTACGAATTATCTTTGAATTTTGAAAGTCGCCGCCGGAGGAGGTGTGCTAAGTGCCGCACTATCCCTCTGGATCTGCATTGCTTTCTTCTCAGCATCTATCTGATCTTTCTCCTGCTGCACTGTTTTTGCCTTCTGTGCGTTCTGTGCTTCAAACTTTTTTTGTCTTTCCGTTAAAGCTGCAATTCTTGCTTCAGTTTGTTTTTTAACAACTACGAAATCTTTCTTTTCTTTTTCAAGTTTTTCTCTGATATCCAAAGCTGTTTTTGCAACATCTGTATTCGGCATCTCTTTTTCGATCTGTCTTGTGAAAGACAAAGCGCTTTCAATACGCTCGTCCTTAAGATCATAAACAGATTTTTGAGCCAATTCGTAACGAGATTTTACAATATAATCATAGATCTGTGGACGAAGTTTTGTACTTGGAAAATCTTCCAATACATTTTCCAAGGCTACATTTGCAGCTTTGTACTCTCCCATTTTGAAGTATTGTCTTGCATTTTCATAAGCCTTGAATTCCAGCTTATAAGACAATTCATCAACTAAAGTATTAATATTTTTAGATCTTTCCGAATTCGGATAGTTATTCAGGAAATCCTGAAGTTCGTTGATTGCCGACTGTGTTGTAGACTGATCTAGATTATAATCCATTGATCCTTCATAATAACATAAAGCCGACATATAAGCCGCTTCTTCTTTTCTGCTATCCTGAGGGAAACTTATTGAAAAATTTTTAAACTGGTTTCCGGCTAATCTAAAATTTTTGTCATAATAATTCGCATAAGCAGAATTGAAAACCACATTCGGAGCATCATCTGTTCCTGCAACAAGATTCGGAAGCCTGTCGTAAAGCGCCAAAGCATTTTTCCACTTCTTTTTAGCAAAGTTTTCATTGGCAGTTTTTAAGATAAGATTCTTATCTGCACTTTTCATTGCTCTTTCCTGCTTACTTACACACGACGTCACTACTGCTACAGCAAAAATACCTAAAATATATTTTTTCATATAAAAAATTCAACAGTTTTCGGATTGTACAGCCGATTTACTAATTTGCAAAAATATAACTTTTTTGTCAATAGATTTTTTTTTATGATTATTTAACGTAATTTTAGTCTGCAGCGTATCCCAAAATTGCAAAAACGCTCATTAAAAGATTCATTCTTACCTTTTTCTCCGCTTCTTTGGAATAGGTTTCCTCGTTTTTATTCGGAACATACAATTCGTAAAAATTTCTGTTGCGGATCACAAATAAAGTAGAACCAATAATTGTTGTTAAAATATCTTCAGGTTTTGGAGTAAAAGTAAAAACACCGGAAGCTACTCCTTTTTTGATAACATCATCAAGTTTTTTAACGAATAACTGATAAAAATCCAGCAATTCATCTTTCAGATTTTCTGTGTGGCGAAGTTCCTGAGTAACAAATCCGTGGAAATAATTATATTTAAACAATTGAGCAACAATATATTTAATGATTTCTTTCAACTGCATTTCAGGTTTACCATCCTTAATCGTATCAGCAAATTCAGAAAAATTCTCCCGGGTTTTCAACACTCTGTATTGATAGAGATACGACATCATTTTTTCTTTGGAACCAAAATAATAAGAGATCATCGCGACATTAATATTAGCCTTGGAACAGATGTCTCTTACCGATGTGCCTTCGTAACCTTTTTTTGCAATCAGCTCTTCGGCAATGTCTAAAATGTGGATTTGTTTTTCCGTAAATTTTTTCTTCATGTAGTGACTTTGAGTAAAGTTAAGAAATTTTTAACAGATTTATAAACGTTCGTTTAAGAAATTTACGTTAAATATAAATTAATAGTATTTTTGAAAATGGATTTTTTTGATTTTCATCACCATAAAAAAAATATCAGATACGGGATTTATAATTTAGATATTGAAAAAATTCCGCCCGATTTTCCGTACTCAATAGGAATTCACCCGAAAGACATTGACATAAACAATATTGATAGTCAGTTCCAGTGGATGAAATCTATGATTTTTCAGAATTGTTTTGCAATCGGAGAATGCGGTTTGGATTCTTTCGTAGAAACGGATCAGAAAATTCAGGAGGAAGTTTTTTTAAGACAGATTCAATTCGCTAATGAAATTAAAAAACCAATAATTATTCATTGTGTCCGAAAATTCTACGAAGTGATCTCTTTCAAAAAATATGCTGAACAGCCCATGATTATTCATGGTTTTAATAAAAAAGAAAGCATTGCAAGAGATCTTCTTAAAAATAATTTTTATCTGAGTTTTGGAAAAGCGGTTTTGTATAATTTATCTTTGCAAAATACTTTGAAAATTACTCCTTTAGACAAAATATTTTTGGAAACCGACAATGAAGATTTCAATATCGAAGAATTGTACCTTAAGGTTTCTGAACTCAAGGAAATTTCTTTAGAGCATTTAAATAAACAAATTGTAGAAAATTTAGACACGATAAAAAATGGATAAAAACTGGTTGGAAAGAACGGAACTTCTCATCAAGGAAGAAGGTTTGGAAAAATTGAATAAGGCTACTGTTTTAGTTGTTGGGTTAGGTGGAGTTGGTTCTTTTGCAGCCGAGTTCCTTGCAAGATCCGGAATCGGAAGCATGACCATCGTAGACGGAGACACTGTTGATATCACGAACATTAACAGACAGTTACCTGCTTTACACTCAACCATCGGGAAACATAAAGTGGAAGTTGTTGCGGAAAGACTTTTAGATATTAATCCAAAGCTTAAGTTGACTAAAATCAACGAGTTTCTAAATCCTGAAAGAATGGAGGAAGTATTGGATTCTGAAAAATTTGATTTTGTTTTGGACTGCATCGACAGCGTTACACCAAAATTGAGCTTAATTATTGCTGCCAAAAGAAGAAGGATAAAAATCGTAAGTTCAATGGGAGCCGGCGGAAAAACTGATCCAAGTAAAGTATTGGTAAGAGATATCAGCAAAACTGAACATTGCCATCTTGCAAGACAGATAAGAAAAAGGTTGAGAAAAGTAAAAATCGACAAAGGCGTTCGTTGTGTTTTCGCTAATGACATTCAGGATGAAGACAGCTTAAAAATGACTGACGGAACCAATTATAAAAGATCTTTTTACGGAACAATAAGCTATATGCCTGCAATTTTCGGGTTGTATACAGCCGCGGAAGTAATTAATTATTTATTGGATAAAGAATAAATTTCGCAATAATATTCGGAGATGCTTTGATAAGCTCAGCATAACATTTCTAATACTAAATATTTTTCAGCAATGTTATACTGAACTTGTCGAGGCATCTTTATTTAAGATTAAAAACAAGAAAAATTCCACTATATTTACACTCCGTAAATGACAAACTTCAAATATCCCAGAGCCGAAAAACTCAAAACAAATACAGAAATCTCTTTACTTTTCGAAAAAGGTAAATGGAGAACGAATGGGAATTTGAGAATTATCATCCTAAAAAACAAGCCGACAATTCCAGTTGAAAGCACAAAGTTTGCGGTTTCTGTTTCTAAAAAATTTTTCAAAAAAGCGGTTCACAGAAATCGTATCAAAAGGCTTTTGAGAGAATGTTACCGTTTAAATAAAGATCTTTTTAAAGAAGCTTTCGGAGACAAAACAATGGCTATGATGTTTTGGGCTTCTCCTGAAATGCCTCAGAAATTTCAAGATGTTGAAGCACAGTTTGTGAAGCTTTGTCAGGCTCAGAAGAAGTCTTAATTTTCTTTCTTTAATTTATCATTCTTTAAAATAAGACGCAAACATCTGTGCAAATCCGTGCAATCTGTGGGAGAAAAAATTAACCACAGATTTTCACAAATCTTCACAGATGATTGAGAATATTTTTGGAATATAATTTTTTGTAACTTTAGGCAAAACAATAAATCTGAAAATTAATATGTTAGATAATATTCCCTATCTTTCCTATATCCTAAGTGCATTTATCGGAATAGGATTGGCTGCAGCAACCGGTTTCAGAGTATTTCTTCCGATGTTTGCGGTGAGTCTTGCTTCATATTTTCACTGGATTCCTATGACGGAACAGTTTGAATGGCTTGCCGGACTTCCAACCCTTATCATCACCGGAATTGCTATGATCGTTGAAATTTTAGCCTACTATATTCCTTTTGTAGATCATTTACTAGATACAATCTCGGTTCCTATGGCAACAGTTGCGGGATCGGTCTTATTTGCGAGTCAGTTTGCAGATTTAGGAACGTTTCCACAATGGGCTTTAGCTTTGATTGCGGGAGGTGGAACTGCAGCAACGATAAGTTCTGGCTTTGCGGGAATTCGGGCAGCTTCTACGGCAACGACAGGCGGATTGGGAAACTCCGTAGTTGGAACAGCAGAAACAGCCGGAGCTGGAGTTATGGCTATTTTAGCGATGGTGGCTCCTATTATCGCTGCAATTTGCGCTATTGGCACTATCATTCTAATGATATTTTTTGGTCGGAAAATATGGCGAAAATTCAGAAAAAATAAAGAGGTAATCGATAATCATACTTAAATAGAAACGGCGAAAAAATTTCCGCCGTTTTTTTATTTTATTTTCTTCGTATAGTTTCCAAAAACAATTCCTAAAGGACCAAGTATCGGAAAAAGAATTAATGCAATATTAAGGTAAAATATCTGATTTAGTTTTAACCAAAATTGCAATTGCAGAAATGTACAAGACAATTACAGCAATTCCAGCAAACAGTATTTGAAAAGGTGAAATCGATAATACATTCATTGTTAATAAAGTTTTATCCTTTAGTTCTGAAGTCTTTGATTTCCTGAATTTTACCTTCAAAATATTCTTTCTTTTCGGGTATTTTTTTAATCAGAGTTTCGAAAGCTTTAATGGCTTTAGTATATAATTTCTGCTCAAAGTAAAGATTAGCCAACGTTTCCGTCATTAAGTGCGAAATATCATCATTTTTCTCTTTTACAACAAAGGAAACTTCATCTTTAAGCTGGCTGATTCTAGGATTGGTTTCAATAAAGGTTTCAATAACTTTATTTTTCAATTCTACCTTTTCCTGTTGAACCTCTTCAACTTCCTCAACCTCTTCCTCTGCTCTGTCGATTTTCAGCCAACTCTGCCATGTGTTGATAAATCCAGGAACATTACTGTCCAGAAGATTGACCTTAGGAGTTTCAACTGGAATCTCTTCAACTTTTTCTTTCTGAATTTCTTCTTTAGATTCCTCTTTTTTATCTTTTTCAGGCTCTGCAATTGTCCAACCTGAACCAAAGAAAGAAACATTCATCACAGGTGTTTCTTCGTCTGTTTTTGAAGCTTCTTCATCAATTTGAAGTATGTCTGTTGATTCTCCAAATTCTTCAGATTGATCTTCGACTAATTCAGGAATTTGTTCTTTTTCAATTCCTTCCTTAATAACTTCAACTTTCGGAGCTTCTGTTTCAACTTTAAGCTGAGCAATTTCAGCAGATTTATGAAGTAAAGAATCCGGAAGATTTGATTCAAAAGACATGGGTTTCCAAGCCGATTCTACTGCTGCAGGTTCTTCTACAGTAGATTCCTGTTTTTCTTCAGCAACTTGCTCTTTGGATTCTTCAACTATTTCAGACTGAACTTCAGCTGTTGAATTTTCTTTATTTTTTTCTTCAGTTTTCGGTTCAGATGGTTTCACTTCAAAACTTTGAGTTTCCGCAAAACTTATATCGTGACCAATATTTTCAGGTTCTTCTTCTTTTTTATTTTCTTTTTCCTCAGAAGCAGCTTTTTCTTTCATTTTTTTCTCAACCTCTTCAATCAGACGACGCATTTCGTCTTCATGTTTGTTGATGTTGGATTGAGGAATTTCAGTTATGATTTCTTCAGCATTATTTGCCTGAATTTTTACTTCCGGTAAGAAAGATTCCATGCCGTGGAAACTTAGTTCCGATTCGTCCTGAACAGTTTTTTCTTCTTTTTCCGAAGAAATTTTATCTTCATTAATGATTTTTTCAGGAGTAAATTCCGCCGTTTCTTCTGCTTTATCTACATCTGAATTTTCAGACTTATTATCAATAGTTTCAGGTTCTTTTACTTCTTCTTGAACATCATTATTTTTAATCTGAGTATCAAAAGATTCTGTTTCATGGAAATTTAAATCGGATTCATTTAAAATTTCTTCTTTTTCAGATTCTGAAGCTATATTTTCTTCTTCAATAATGGTTTCGGGAGTAAAATCTGCAATTTCTTCCGGTTTATTTTCCTTTGTTTCGGATTCTGTTACTTCTTCAGATTGACTAGTTTCAATTTGATTATCCGCAGTTTCAGTTTCCTGTAGATTTAATTCCGGTTCATCTGAAATTTCTTCTTTTTCAGGTTCGGAAGTTATTTTTTCCTCTTCAATAACAATTTCGGGAGACAACTCTTGATTCTCTTCAGTTGCATCTATTTCTCCGTTTTCAGGAGAAACTTCTTCAACATTACTGTTTTCCTCAATACTAATCGGTTCTTCTATCTTTTCAGCTTTTTGAGTAACGATAGAACCAGATTCTAGTGTAGATTCAAGATCAATTCTATCTACATTATTATCATCAAGAAAATCATCTTCACCATCAAACAAAATTCGGTTGCGCTCTCCATTTACATAAAGATGCTTGATCTCTTCTCTCGGAGTGGGAAGTATTCTTGCCTCCTCTTTTATATCAACAGTTTCATCTTTTGGTTCTTCAATTATTTCAGGTTTGGCTTCAACAATTGGAGGTTCTTCTCGTTTTATCGGGAAATTTGAGGCTTTTGTCTGATATAAAATTTTTAGCGGATTTTCTTTAGGAATTATCTTTTCCGTTGCGATTTCAGCTTTTATTTCGGGCTTCGGTCGTTGTTGAATTTTACCGTTAATCAGCTGATACAAAATCTTTTTATCAGTTGTATAAGCTGCTGTTGTAGAAAGCGCCCTTTGATAATTTTCTTTATCATAAAGATGCACTCCATATAAATATAAAGCTCTGATATTCTGAACATAGGGAAAAGAATTAATCTCTTCTTTCAGAAGATTGAGATCCTCTGACTGAATATTTTTTGGGGTCTTTAATAATTCTAAAACTCTATGATTCATCTTACCAATTCGCTACAATATCGTTAAATATCTTGTTTATAATTCTATCCGTCGCAATTTTCACCTGAGAAGATTCTATCTCAGACTGCGAAAGATTACTGTTGAAGACAGCCTCATCACTATATGATCTGTCAAAACTTACATCCGGATGAAGTTTGTTTTCATAATGCACTTTCACCGTGATTGTCAGTTTATTCTGAGATTCCTGAACCACTCCACCTGTACTTTGATTTGTAACAGTATTAGAGCTGATGGTTGTTGGCGTGATCGAATAATCCGTGATCTCACCTTCCACTAAAATATCAGGATTTTCCTTGGTTCCTTTCAAAGTCGTTCTCTGCAAAAACCTATTCTGAATATCTGTAGAAAACTGCTGTGCTAAAGTAGGATTTACCAAAGCAGCATTGTTTGGAAATTCATTGATCTGAATTGTTTTTTCATCTGTAAGAGACGAACCTGTAAAACTGTAACAAGAGTTCAAAACTCCCAAACATAGCAATAAAAGCCAAAATTTTGGCTGTTTGATGTTGATATTTTTAATCTTAAAATTCATTTTTAATTCCGATTTCTTGTATTTCGTCATACGTAACCTGTTTCATAGCATCTTCATAAGCAAAATAGTGAGATACATATACTAGAGGTAAAGTAAAAATAAGACCAATAAAACAAGCTATAATTCCTAATTGTCCCAAAATCCCAACTACAAATGAATATAAAAAGATTGACCAAAGGTTTCCTTTTCCCATTGTAAGAGACATATTCCAAGCTGTTTTCACATCTGTAACTCCTCCCAGAGAAATTAACGCAGGCATATAAAAACCTTTTAGGCAAACTATGAAAATAGCAATATAAATAACAAATATATAAGCTATAAACAATCCCGGAATCCCCGCAGAAGGATCTCTATCTGCCATACTTGGTAACATAAAAAGCATCGGGATGTAGATTAACATAATTCCACCGATTAAAATTAACTGCATGATAAAATAAGGCATAAAATTGTCAAAATTGAAAATATCTCCTGCACTTACCTGTCTTCCAGCTCTTAAATCTCTACAATATCTGTAAAAATTTCCAATAGCCAAAAAACCACAAAAGGGAATAATTGACATTACCATCGTAAGCAAAAACGCTCCAAATAAATTTCCAAAATTCCCTTTAAGAAACTCATATCCGTTGCTAATGTATTCGCCAAGTTTAAAATTGACCGGTTTTGCATTAATTTTCATCATAATTTAATTTTTGTAAAGTTTATTATTCTTCTAAGTTATATTGTTTTATTTTTCTGTATAATGTTCTTTGTGAGATTCCTAATTCATCGGCAGCTTTATTCCTCCTTCCTTTATGCTTTTCCAATGCTTTGATTATCAAATCTTTTTCATTATTCTGAAGCGATAAAGATTCTGGTCTGTTTTCCTCAATTTCTATATCTTCAAAATCCTCATAATCATCTTCCTGACTTGAAATAATTGTCGGAGTCTGAACAACGGGATTATTATCATTCTCAAAATACAATAAAGAATTCGGAGCTACATTCTGTTGTGGTTCAGGAGTATAAATTCTGTTAATTAAATTTTTCTCCTGATTGCTAAGATCAGAATTTCCGCGATTTTTTATCAATTCCGAAGTTAAGGATTTTAAATCATTAATATCGTTTCGCATGTCAAAGAGAATTTTGTACATGATCTCTCTTTCGCTTCCAAAGTCGTTTTGTTTTTGAGAACTCGGAGTATTTACCACCATCGGAAGATGTGTTTCCATCGGAATGTACTCTGCTAATTTTTCTACCGTTACATGTCTGTTTCTTTCAACAACCGTCATTTGCTCAACCAGATTTCTCAACTGGCGCACATTTCCGGGAAAAGTATAATTTTCCACATAATGAATTGCGCTTGGTTCCAATTCCAATTCCGGCATTCTGTATTTTTCAGCAAAATCAATTGCAAACTTCCTGAATAGCAAATGAATATCACCTTTTCTTTCTCTCAAAGCAGGCATATCGATCTGTACCGTATTCAGACGATAAAACAAATCTTCACGGAATCTTCCGTCGTGAATTGCCTTCATCATATTTACGTTTGTTGCGGCTACAATTCTCACGTTTGTTTTCTGAACCTGTGAAGAACCTACTTTCATGAATTCACCACTCTCCAACACTCTTAGCAAACGAACCTGTGTCTGTAAAGGTAATTCCCCAACCTCATCAAGGAAAATTGTTCCACCATCGGCAACTTCAAAATATCCTTTTCTTGTTGCCGTAGCTCCTGTAAAAGCACCTTTTTCGTGTCCGAAAAGCTCGGAATCGATCGTTCCTTCCGGAATTGCTCCACAGTTTACAACAATATAAGGTTGATGTTTTCTTTTAGATTCTGAGTGAATGATTTTAGGAATAAACTCCTTACCAACACCACTTTCCCCAATTACAAGGACTGAAATATCTGTTGGCGCAACTTGAATAGATTTTTCTAAAGCTCGGTTTAAAGCCGGAAAGTTTCCGATAATTCCGAAACGGTTTTTTATATTTTGTAGCTCGTTGCTCATAAGTAATTTTTTAGATTATTTTTTTTACAGCCTGTATTTTCACTGTAAAAGCTTAGTTAATTTGTTAAAATTGATTTTGAATTTTATTTTTAATTAATTAACAAATTACATTTAAATAATCTTTGTTTCTGACTTTTGAAACTTTAGTTTTAAAATATAAAATTTCAGCAAAGAGATTTTCTTTACTGATTTTTTCGAAGTTTTTCAGGAGTTGATCATGTTTTTCTTTTTCAGAAAAATCTGTTCCTGCTTTATTATGATAAAAATTATTCTGTTGTTTTACTGAGAAAATTTTTCCAATCAGATCAATTGCATTTTGCTTTTGATTAATGGCAAAATTATGTCTCGCGCTTTCTTTTAAACAAATTTCCTGTGAAGCGTCGTAACCATGATTTAGAATCTGGTTATAAAGTTCATATAATTGTTTACAATCTTCACTTTCAATATTTCCATTGTTGATCTGCGCGGAAATATTACTGCAGATTATTACCAACAATACACTAAGGCAATATTTATGAAATTTTTCCATTGTCTGAGTTTAAAATGTTAATAAAATCTTCTTTGCTTGGTAATACTGTAAAATATTTACTTGCAAAAATCTGTTCGTTATCTTCTGGCAAAGTATATTGAACCAATGCTTCACTTTTATCCTCATCAATTTAAGATAATGAGACCATGAAAGATTGAATTTCGCAGGTAAAGATTCTCTTGTTTCAAAAAGGACAGACAGTGTCTGTCTTTTTTGATGATCTTCATTTTCAGATTCCGCAGACACTGTCTGCGAAATTGAGTAAGACAAATAGAATTGTCTCATCTGTTCTAAATTTCGTTGAGAAAACCCTTTGCCAAATTTTTCTGTAAGGTGTAAAGAGAGGTCTTTAAGGACAGCCTTTCCATATTCTGCTCGACTTTCACCATGTTGTTCATCCGCTACAATCATCCTTCCGATCTCATAATAAGTGAGAACCATCGTCTGATTTACAGCCACCACAACTCTCTTTCTGGCATTATCCAATAATGCAGAAATATTCTGTAGCAGTTGTTGTGATTGTAGATTATTCATTATCTGAAGAACTTAAAACTTTAAATTCTATACTGTTTCCCCTAAAAGTGTGCCCTGCGTATTGTCAAACACAAAAACGTCCACAATGTCACCAACTTTCTGTCCTTCCAGCATATCAAAAACGCAAACTGCATTTTGAGAATTTCTTCCTTTCCATTGGTTTTTATTCTTTTTGGAAATTCCCTCAATTAAAATTTTGTGAGTCTTTCCAACGTAAGATTTCATACGATTTCTTGATAATTCGCCCTGCAAAGCAATTACTTCTGCTAAACGTCTTTGTTTTACGTCTGCAGGAATATTGTCTTCCATTTTTTTGTGAGCCGGAGTTCCGGGTCTTTCTGAGTAAGCAAACATATAACCGTAGTCATATTCTACTTCTCTCATTAAGCTTAATGTATCTTGGTGATCTTCTTCTGTTTCGTTGCAGAAACCAATAATCATATCTTGAGAAAAAGAAATGTCAGGAATAATTTCTTTAGCTTTTTTAATTAAATCCAAATATTCCTCACGCGTATGTTGTCTGTTCATCGCTTCCAACATATTGTTGCTTCCGCTTTGAACAGGAAGGTGAACATATTTACAGATATTGTCGTGCTTTGCCATCATTTTGAATACATCCAGACTCATATCCTGTGGATTTGAAGTCGAGAATCTGATTCTCATTTCAGGAATAGCTTTGGCTACTAAATCAAGCAATTGAGCGAAATTTACAGCTGTTGCTTTCTGCATTTCTGATGCTTTTGCGAAATCTTTTTTCGGTCCTCCTCCGTACCAAAGATAAGAGTCTACATTTTGACCTAATAAGGTAATTTCTTTATAACCGCTTTCCCAAAGGTTTTTACACTCATCCAAAATTGAATGCGGATCACGGCTTCTTTCTCTACCTCTTGTAAACGGAACTACGCAAAATGTACACATATTATCACAACCTCTCGTAATGGTAACGAAAGCTGTAACTCCATTTCCGCCTAAACGAACAGGATTGATATCTGCATAAGTTTCTTCTTTTGAAAGGATTACGTTGATAGCATCTCTTCCGTCTTCCGTTTCTTTTAAAAGGTTTGGTAAATCTCTGTATGCATCGGGACCAACAACAAGATCTACCAATTGTTCTTCTTCTAAGAATTTAGTTTTCAGTCTTTCAGCCATGCAGCCTAGAACTCCAACTGTCATGTTTGGACGCTCTTTTTTAAGATTTTTGAACTGAGAAAGACGCATTCTTACTGTTTGCTCAGCTTTTTCACGAATTGAGCATGTATTTAAAAGAATAAGATCGGCTTCTTCCACTTTCAAAGTGGTATTATAACCTTGCTCGTTAAGAATAGATGCAACAATTTCAGAATCAGAGAAATTCATCTGACAACCATAACTCTCCAAAAATAATTTCTTTGAGTTACCGTCTTTTTCTGCAATTGCAAAAGCCTCACCCTGTTTTGTTTCGTCTATATATTTTTCTTGCACGATAATCTATTTAAGGTTCAAAATTTAATTCAAAGTTTTATAACCCTGAATTAAATTTTGAACTTGTTGAATTTGCAAAGATACAAAATATTGTGACAGAATGTCAGGATTATCTTTCGTAGAAATTTGTAGAAAAATTCATCGGATAAAGAATCTTTTGTTTAATCGGGATACTTCCATATAATGAAGGCTTCCAAGTTTTTTTTAGCCTTGAAAGTGTTCTCAAAAAATCTACATTAAATTTGTGATCCCTAATTTCGGGATAAATTCTTGGGTGAGAAATTATTCCATTTTGATCTATATAAAACTCTAAATTTACATCTCCATTAATATGATAATCCTGAAAAAGGCTCATAAACTCATTATGGAAATCTTTCCTGAATGCTTCATAACCTTTCGGATATTGAGCAAAAACCACAAAGTTTTCTGCATTATATCCTAATTTGTAATTACTCATTACATCTTTTGGATAAAGGATAAATTCTGCAAGTGCACCAATTTTTCCACCTTTTACTTCTGCAGGTTTCCAGTTTTTAAGATTTTTCAATAATTCTAACGAAAGATCATAAGCGCACTTATTTTTTGAAATATTTGCTGTATCAGAATCTTTTATAAGTTTAATTGATGAATCTCTTGTAACAATAAATCTTGGTTGATAAATTTCTTTAGAATCACACTCCTTACTATTATTTTTAATTAAATAATCGTGAGCTTCCTTATAAAATTAACCAAGCCACCTTCATAAAAATCTTGATTCTTAGGATATTCATCCAAAACTTGCGATTGAAACAAAGAAAAAGCAATTAGAGGAAAACAAAATAATAATTTCTTACCCTGCATCATAAGTATTAGAACTAAAATTAACTTTCATGATAAACCTAGAATCCACTGGAGCTCCATTTTTAGTGGCAGGTTTCCATTTCCCTTTCACCTTTTTTGTGGCATATTTTATATCATCAATAAACATTTCATTGTCTTTGAATATCGGAAGCACATCAATTTTATTGATTTTCCCTTTTGTATCAATATTAAAAATAAAAGTGATTTTTCCTTCCAAAGCATATAAAGCAAAATCTATATAGGCATGAACCATATTCATAAATTCTTTTCGGAACGCTTCATCGCCACCCGGAAATTCAGCTTTCTTATAATTTTCTGATGGGAGTTTAATTTGAATTGCAGTTTCCTGCGAGAATCCTTTACCGCTCAAAAGCAATAAAGGTAGAATTAAAAGATATTTTTTCATGGTTATTAAAAAACAGTTTTTATACGTCTGTTGCGATCGATGAAAGGTTAATTTTGATTTTCACCTGTGATGTTACAGGTTGTCCGTTACACATTGCAGGAGACCAGCCTTTTTTGATTCTTCTTACCACATATTTCATGTCATCAAAGAATACCTGACTGTTCGCTACTTTTGGAGAACCTTCGATATTCGTAACTTTTCCTTTTTCATCTATGGTAAGAGTAAATGTAAAATCTCCGTTCAGAACATAGAAATCTGTATTAAGATAATCATACATATATTTTCTCAACGTTTCTTTATAAGCAGGAATTCCACCTTCAAAACTCGCCGTCTTGAAATCCTTACAATTTTTAACAGCAACCTGAAGCAAAGGTTCTTTGATGTCTATTTTAAGAATACTTTTATTGTTTTCTGTCATAAAATTATCCTCTCTTTCTTCTACATCATTATTTTGTGCTAATGCAAAAGTTGATGCCAGAAGTCCTATAAACAGTGCTAATGTTTTCATATGCTTAATTATTTGAAATTGACACAGCAAAATTACAACCAAAAAACAAAGAAACTTCACTGAAAAGCGAAGTTTCTTATAAATTTTTATCTTGAAAATTAAATTTTAGACTGAGCCTTACTTCCTGTTTCTTTCAATAGTAATGAAACAAAAATTGCTAGAATAATTCCAGCAATCCAAAATAAATTTCTTCAAAGATGCACTCATTATAGCAATCCTTTAATATGTTTATAGTTTGTTTTTACGGTATCTAAAGCTTCTTCCATTTTTCCTCCAAGCATTAGTTGTGCCATGGATTTTGTCATTCCTATCACTTGGTCAAATTCAATTTTTGGAGGTAAAGCCAGCGCATTTGGATTAGTGAAAATATTTAATAAATAAGGTCCGTTATGCTCAAAACATTCTTTGATTGCTGCTTCAACTTCTTCTGGTTGATGAACATTTTTTCCAGGATACCCCATTGCTTGAGCGATCATTCCAAAATCCGGGTTGATCATGTCTGTTTCGTTATCGGGCATTCCGCCGACTTCCATTTCCAATTTTACCATTCCTAAAGCTCGATTATTAAAAACAATCAATTTTACAGGCAATTTATACTGAAAAATCGTTGCCATATCTCCTAATAACATGGATAAACCGCCGTCTCCACACATTGCAATCACTTGTCTGTCGGGATGAGCCAGAGAAGCGCCAATCGCCATCGGCATTGCATTCGCCATCGAACCGTGGTTGAATGAACCTAACATTTTTCGTTCACCAGTTCCGGTAATATATCTTGCACCCCACACACAGCACATTCCTGTATCTACAGTAAAAATCGCATCTTTTTTAGCCAATTTATCTAAAGTATGCGCTACAAATTCCGGCTGAATAGCATTTTCTTTTCCAAAATCTTTCACATAAGTCAATTGCGTTTCTTTTACCTTTCCATAAAATTCCAATTGCTGATTCAGGAAATGGACTTCTGTTTTTTCTTTTAATAAAGGCAATAAAGCTTTGATCGTTTCTTTCACATCGCCTGTTAATCCTAATTCTAATTTGGCTCTTCTGCCTAATCTTTCAGGACTTTCATCGATCTGAACGATTTTATTTTTAACAGGCATAAATTTCTGATAAGGAAAATCCGTTCCCAAAAGAATCAACAGATCAGCTTCATGCATGGCGTGATATGCGGAAGGAAGTCCTAAAAGTCCTGTTAAACCGACTTCATTCGGATTATTTGGCTGAATCGCCATTTTTCCACGGAAAGAATATCCTACAGGAGATTTTAAAAATTTTGAAAGCTGCACCACTTCTGCATTGGCTTTTTCTGCACCAATTCCGCAGTAGATGGTCACTTTTTCACTTTCGTTAATTAAAGTTGCCAATTGATTCAATTCTTCGTCAGAAGGTCGAATAACCGGATTGGTTTTAAATATTTTATTGAAAGTTGTCGCTTCTTCGGCGTCCAATTCTGAAACATCGCCCGGAAGACCGATTACCGCGACTCCTTTTTTAGAAATAGCATGCTGAATCGCTGTCTGTAAAGTCCTCTGAACCTGTTCCGGTCTTGTAATCATTTGGTTATAATGGCTGCAATCGTCAAATAATTTTATCGTATTGGTTTCCTGAAAATAATCCATTCCCATTTCTTCACTCGGAATAGTGGAAGCAATCACCAACATCGGAACGTGAGAACGATGCGCTTCGTAAACTCCGTTAATCAGGTGAACGTGTCCAGGTCCGCAACTTCCTGCACATACCGCAAAACCATCAAGTTCAGCTTCAGCAGCAGCAGCGTATGCTCCGACTTCTTCATGTCTTACATGAATCCATTCGATGCTACTTTTTTTAACGGCAATGTTTAAATGATTAAGGCTGTCGCCCGTTACTGCATAAATTCTTTTCACATTTGCATTTTCCAGCATTTCAACGATCTGCTCAGCTATGTTTTTAGCCATAATTAATATTTTTTGTTGGTTGTTTGTATTGGAATTTTGGAATAGGATCGAGCTAAATCTCTTTACAAAGACTTTAATCTCTATCAAATTTAAGGAATAATAAATGTTTTAAAGATTTATGTAGATTAAAATTCAATTATAATCCAAAAAAAGACTCTGCCGGAATGCAAAGTCTTTTATTATTTTTAAAAATTTAATTACTGGTTAGACGCCGTAAATCTAGCTCTTTCATCAAAAGAATTGTATCTTCTTGAAAAACTCAGATCAACAGAAATATTTTCTTTCTGACCGGAAGCAAAATGTTTTGCCATTCTTGAAAAATCTCTTCTCATCTGTCTCTCAAAAGATACATCAAAAACTTCGGGAGAAATTTTTATCGCTGAAATTTTTCCGTTTTTTTCAACATTAAAATTCAATTTAAAATTACCCAAAACCTGATATTCATTAGCAGTGTATTGTAAGTTTCCCGCCAAGTCCTGTTTAAATTTATCAAGACCTTTTGGATATACTTTTTCGATTTGATCTTTATCAACCTTAATTTCTACATTCGTGTTCCGCTGAGAAAACGACAAGGCAAAAATTGAGATCGCGATGATGGAAAGTGTTTTTTTCATAAAACCTGATATTTGGTTCATTAAAGATACTTTCTTCTTGTAAAATCTACAATACTTCAATCTGATTTCTCAAAAGATCTTCAAATTCATCTCTTTTTCTGATCAAAAGAGCTTTTCCATCTAAGAAAAGAACTTCAGCTGGTTTCAATCTTGAATTAAAGTTTGAACTCATCTCAAAACCATATGCTCCTGCATTATGGAACGCTAAAACATCACCTTCTCTTACTTCATTCAACTTTCTGTCCCAAGCGAAAGTATCTGTCTCACAAATATTTCCAACTACTGTATAAATTCTCTCTGCTCCTTTCGGATTAGATAAGTTTTCAATTTGATGATAAGAATCGTAGAACATCGGACGAATCAAATGATTAAATCCTGAATTTACACCTACAAAAACTGTCGCTGTCGTTTGCTTGATCACATTAGCTTTTACTAATAAATATCCGCTTTTTCCAACAAGGAATTTCCCCGGTTCAAACCAAAGTTCAAATTTCTTTCCGGTAGACTTCGAAAATTCAGAAATCACTTTCTCAACTTTTTTACCTAATGTTTTCACATCAGTTTCTTCTTCGCTGTCTTGATAAGGAATTTTAAAACCACTTCCCATATCAAGATATTTCAGGTTTGGAAAATGTTCGGAAAGTTCAAGCATAATATCCAGTGCCTGCAAGAAAACTTCAGGATCTTTGATTTCGCTTCCTGTGTGCATGTGAAGACCTTCTACATTCAGGTTTGTAGACTTCATCACTCTTTCGATATGACGAACCTGATGAATGGAAATACCAAATTTGCTATCAATATGTCCTGTTGAAATTTTATAATTTCCTCCAGCAAAAATATGCGGATTGATTCTTACCAAGATCGGATAAGTATTTCCATATTTATTCCCGAATTGCTCAAGAATAGAGATATTATCGATATTAATATGCACCCCAAACGTCATTGCTTCTTCGATTTCAGCTAAATCCACACAGTTGGGAGTGAATAATATTTTTTCTTTTGGGAATCCTGCTTTAAGACCAAGTTTCACTTCATTAATAGATACACAATCCAAAGAGGCACCCAAGTTCTTGACGTACTTCAGGATGTTGATGTTTGTCAACGCTTTTGCAGCATAGAAGAACTTTGTGTGTTTTAAAAAAGAAGATGTAAGTTTTTCGTATTGAATTTTAATAGACTCTGCGTCATAAACATACACCGGTGTGCCAAACTCATTGGCAATCTTTAATAATTCTTTTGAATTCATAATAAATAAGTAAAACTTCTTTTTTTGATTAAGAAAGTGCAAAGGTAGTGAGAAATTGTTTATAATTTAAAATCAATCACATAGAAGATTATTCTTTAATTTTAAATTTTAAAGAATAAAACACTTTTTAAATCGCTTTAAAAAGTGTTTTATTTTATCTATTTAAATAATGCCCAATTAAAAAAATAAAGATCAAAATTAGCAAAAATACAATAACAGAAAGAGGATTTGCAAAGTTAATTGTCCAACCCAGCCCAAATCTTTTAGGTGGAAATAGCCTTCTGTCTTTCTTATTGTAATAGAAAAATCCAAATTTCCACGGAGATGGCTCTTTGTTAAAATTATCTGTCATTTTATTTTATACGCAATAATTATCTACTATTTTGGCAACGGCAAGGTTTCAAAATCACCGCGCAACAGAGCCAGCTGTAATTCATTAACCAAATCCGTTGATTGAAACTGCAAATCAATTTTTAATTTGGAAATTTTGCTTAATGTCTGAATTTGCGTAAAAAGTTCGTAAAAACCGTAAGACATCACTTTCCCGTTTTCAATAATTATAAATAATTTTTCTCCTAATTTACGACCCTGACCGAGCCAAAGTTCGCTACGCTTTCTAAATTCAATTTTCTTTTTAAACACTTCAATCTCATTATACTCTTCCAAATTTCCAATAAACTGAACCGCTTTTGAACCTTGCGTGAAAGACCTGAATTTTAGAATTGGCTTTTCTACTTTATTCAGCTTATTTTTTTCAACAAGATATTTATTATTCCTGTGATAAAGCCCGAAAGCAAGTGTTTCTCTTTTTTTAATTCCTTTTGAATTCAGAATTAATTTAGCAATAATATCCGTTCCTGTAAGTTCATAATTAATCTGCTCTACATTTTTTTGAATGGTTTCCCATTTTTTAGATTTAGAATTAAAAACTTTTTTAGAAAATTTGTTGATATCCTGAACATGATCCGAACAAATGATCTTCCCTGCTCCATCCTGAAAATAAACAAAGCCTTTCTCATTTGGAAGATCCTGCGTTAACTCTTTGATTTTGTTGATGTAAGATTTTGCATTGGTTTCGTCGTGCTGTTTCTGAATAATCTCGTTTTCAGTATCTTTTGAAACCAAAAGCTTAAATAATTCTAATGTTGCACGCGCATCTCCTTCCGCTCTGTGATGATTTGTCAAAGGAATTCCTAGAGATTTCACCAATTTTCCAAGAGAATAGCTTGCTTCATCCGGAATTAGTTTTTTCGCTAAAGGAATTGTATCTAAAGTATTGATTTTAAATTCATAACCAAGCCTTTGAAATGATTGACGAAGCATTCTGTAATCGAAATCGATATTATGACCAACCAATGTTGTATTGGCAGTAATTTCAACGATTCTTTTAGCTATTTCATGAAATTTCGGTGCGGTTTTCACCATTTTTGGTGTAATGTTCGTCAGTTTCTGCACAAAAGGCGTGATATCACTTTCCGGGTTTACAAGCGAAATGAACTGGTCGACAATTTTCTGACCATCATACCTGTAAACAGCAACATCAATAATGCATTCTTTTCTATAACCTGCACCATTACTTTCTATGTCAATTATTGAATACATTTAAATTTTTATACAACTTCTTTTTTAGATTAATATTAATTGTTGCTTTCAAAGTTGTAATGAATATCAACAAATTGAATACCATAAAATCAATAGCCAGAATTCTCTTTTATTGATTTATAAAGGCAATCCTGCTAAAATAATAAAATTTATATAATTTTTACCTTCTTCTTCCGCCTAATCCCAACATTCCCAAAATTGCTTTTGCACCCTCCCGCATCAGTGTGCTTGTAAAAGTACGTCCTGCTTTACTTTCTAAAACCTGCTGCAACATTCCGGGCTCTTCTTTTACAGGTTTTGTTTTTTGATTGGGCGCTGCATTTTGTGCTGCCTGTTCCATCCTGTTGACAAGAATTTCATAGGCAGATTCATTATCCACAACTTTCTCATATTTAGCAACTAAAGCTGATCTATTAGTTAAATCTGAAATTTCTGCATCGTTCAGAACATCCATTCTGGATTCTGGAGAAATTAAATATGTGTGAACCAATGGCGTCGGAATTCCTTTTTCATCCAATGCCGTTATAAATGCTTCCCCGATTCCTAAATTCTGAATTAAGGTTGAAGCGTCATAAAATTCTGTTGTCGGATAATTTTCTACTGCTTTTGAAATTTCTTTTTTATCTTTTGCGGTAAAACCTCTCAACGCATGCTGAATTTTTAACCCTAATTGAGAAAGTACCGCTTCAGGAACGTCACCTGGAATTTGTGTTATGAAATAAATCCCAACTCCTTTTGAGCGGATCAGTTTTACCATTGTTTCTATCTGCGAAACCAATGCTTTTGAAGATTCATCAAAAATTAAATGAGCTTCATCAATAAAAAGAACCAGTTTTGGCTTTCCGCTGTCTCCTTCTTCAGGAAAAGTCATGTAAATTTCAGCAAAAAGAGAAAGCATAAATGTAGAAAATAATTGAGGTTTGCTTTGTATATCAGCAACTCGCAAAATATTTACAACTCCTTTTCCATCTCTTGTTTCCAGTAAATCATGAACATCAAAACTTAATTCCCCGAAAAAAGTTGAAGCACCTTGCTGTTCTAAAGCAACAATTGATCTTAAAATCGCACCCAACGAAGCCAAAGCAATCGAACCGTAATTAGAAGAAAGTTCAGCTTTTCCTTGTGGATTTTCTGTGACATATTGAAGAACTTTTTTAAGGTCGTTCAAATCAATTAAAGGCAACCCTTTATCATCACAATATTTAAAAACAATTGACATAATACTTTGTTGAGTATCATTCAATTCTAAAATTTTACTTAATAAAACAGGACCAAATTCTGTAACTGTAGCTCTCAGCTTTACCCCTCTTTCCCCAGAAATCGTCATTAATTCCACTGGAAAAGCCTGCGGATCATAAGGAAGCTGTGTTTTCGCATATCTTTCCTGAATCGCCGGATTTTCTGTTCCTGCTTCTGCAATTCCTGAAAAATCTCCTTTAATATCCAAAACCAAAGAAGGAATTCCCTGATGAGAAAGCTGTTCTGCAAAAACTTGTAAAGTCTTGGTTTTCCCCGTTCCTGTTGCTCCTGCAATCAGCCCGTGACGGTTGATGGTTTTCAAAGGAATGGTTACATTTACTTCAGGAACAACTTCGCCATCCAACATCCCTTTTCCTAATATAATATGATCTCCTTTTGGAGTGTATCTTGCATTTAATTCTTCAATGAATTGTTTTTTGTCTGCCATTTGATTTTTTTAACTGATAAATATAAAAGTTTTTGTAAAATATTCATTCATCAAAGAAATAATATTAATACGCTTTTGTTATTAATTTTTATAGATATTTTTGTCACAATATCATTAACATCGAAGCCAACATCATGAAGAAAAATTTATTATTGCTATTTTGTTTCATTTTCGCGACATTTTTTTCTCAAAATAGGAAACAGCCCGTTGATTTAAAAATAAAGGGAGACTATACTCATCTTACAACAAAAACAAATTTTCCGGAGCTTTGGTCGGGTTTTCAAAGAGAAGCTGTGATTTCTTATGATATAAAAAACTCACACATTGGCGTAAGCTATGTACAAGAGACTTCAAAGAAAAACAAAACGGTTCTTACCATTTATCTTTATCCTAAAAAATACATAGACAATCAGATTCTGAGGGATGAATTTTATTCTTACGGTTATGCTTTAAATCAAAACTCCAACAGCAATGTTGACGTAAAGCCATCTTTCGGAAATCTTTCTGACGATAATTTGAAGATAAGCTATATTTATTCTGTTTTCAATAATGCGATGGGAAAGCCCGATTTTTTCAAAGGAGTAAAATATGTTGATAAAAATTCTCTACTTTCAATTTATGAATGTGGTGGATGGACTTTTAAAACAAGAGTATCAAGCGATGACATGACTAAAGATCAGCTAAAGGAATTAAAAAATAAAGTTGAAAATTATTTTGGTATTTTAAATGTAGCTTCTGTTAAAAATTTACCTATCAACAAAGTTCCTGACATTATTTTGTCAGCTTCCGTGAAAAGAGATTCTATGATGATACATGCAGTTTCGGAAGCCGCACAAGCCAAAATTGTGTATTTATCGCAACATTTAGAGAAAAAAGAAGTTTTAACAGGTTTCCATGATATGAAGATCGATTCTGAAATTTATTCAGATGAAAAAATGATCGATTATTATAAAAGACACGAAAAAGACTGGAAAATAAATCCTGATACCAAAAAATATTTTGATGAAATAATGAGAATTGCAGAAAACGGAAGATTAAAAGATCATATCTACGAAAAATATCATGGTTTGATTGATTATCCAGAAGGTGAATCCAGAAAAGAGGATTACGTTCAGTTTAAAATTGATAAAAATATTTCCGAAGACACGAACGAAATTTTCTATAAAATCTTCTATAAGCTGGAATAATTTGCACTTTATAGATTTATTCTATTGGCATAGATTCTTTATTTTAGCTTATTTTAAAAAAATAAACACGATTTTTGTATTTCAATTAAAACATTAAAACGGTTACAATCACATAATGAAAGTCGAGCAAATATACACAGGATGTCTGGCTCAGGGTGCGTATTATATCGTATCTGAAAATGAAGCAGCGATTATCGATCCTCTCAGAGAAGTAAAACCCTACTTGGATCGTTTGGAAAAAGACAATGTAACTTTAAAATATATTTTTGAAACCCACTTCCATGCAGATTTCGTCTCGGGACATTTAGATTTAAGCAAAAAAACAGGTGCTCCAATTGTTTACGGACCAACCGCACAGCCACAATTTGAAGCGACAATCGCGGAAGACAACCAGATTTTCGAAATTGGAAAAGTAAAAATAAAAGTTCTTCACACACCCGGTCATACATTAGAAAGCACAACGTATCTTTTGATTGACGAAAACGAAGTAGAAACAGCTATTTTCACCGGAGACACTCTATTTTTAGGAGATGTCGGAAGACCGGATCTTGCACAAAAGGCGGGTGCTCTTACCCAAGAAGATCTTGCCGGTATTTTATACGACAGTCTGCACAGCAAAATCTTGCCTTTGGATGACAGCATTACAGTTTATCCGGCTCATGGCGCAGGTTCTGCTTGTGGAAAAAATATGCAGAAAGAAACAGTGGATATTTTAGGCAATCAAAAAAGAACAAATTATGCTCTTAATCAACCGGATAAAGAATCTTTCATTAAAGAAGTTTTAGACGGATTAACAGCTCCACCTAAATATTTCGGTATGAATGTAGCCATGAATAAAGGCGGTTACGAAAGTCTTGACATTGTAATGGATAAAGGACTTACACCAATTTCCGTTGAGGATTTTGAAGCCTATGCAGAAGAAACCGGAGCTTTGATCTTGGACACAAGAAGTCCCAGCGAATTTTCAAAAGGATTTGTTCCAAACTCTGTAAATATCGGTCTAAAAGGCGATTTTGCACCTTGGGTAGGAACATTAATCGTTGATGTAAAACATCCTCTATTATTAATTGTTGATGAAGGAATCGAAGAAGAAGCTATCACAAGATTAAGCCGTGTGGGTTTCGACAACGTTGTAGGATATTTACAGGGAGGCTTTCAAGCATGGAAAAACGCAGGAAAAGAAACTGATGAGGTGAAAAGAATTTCTCCGGCAGAATTTGCAGAACAATTCACAGAAACTTCAAAAGTAATCGATGTAAGAAAACTGACAGAATATTCTGCAGAACATATTGACAACGCATACAACAAACCTTTAGACACAATCAGCGATTGGGTACATACAATTGATGATTCGGAACATTTCTTTCTTCATTGCGCAGGAGGATACAGAAGTATGATTGCAGCAAGCATTCTAAATTCTCACGGAATCAGAAACTTTACAGAAATCGACGGAGGTTTCAACGGAATCAAGAAAACGGAAAAATTCCCGACTTCAGATTTTGTCTGCCAATCGAAAACAGTTTAATAATCTTTGGAATTATTATTGCAATAATTTTAATGTAACAAATCATCGCACTTTAGTTTACTGAGTAAAAGCATTTTTTAAAGACACAAAGCTTCGATACCCTTCGATTATTCTTTTAAGTGATTTTAAATTTTAGCTTTACAACTTTCTAAACTAAAGTGTTTTTAATAAAGCCAAACTATGTCACAAAAATTTCAGGAAATCATAGACTCCGAAAGACCAGTCTTAATCGATTTTTTTGCAACCTGGTGTCAACCGTGCAAAGTACAGTCTTCGGTTTTAACAACAGTAAAAGAAAAAATTGGCGAAAACGCAAGAATCATCAAAGTAGATGTAGATCAATATCCTGCTCTTGCCAATCAATATGGAGTGCGAGGAGTTCCAACTTTAGCGATCTTCAAAAAAGGAGAAATGCTTTGGAAAGAAAGTGGTGTTCATGACGTGAATACACTTACACAACTTTTACAACAATATGTTTAAATATTAAGATTAAGGCTAAAGTTAAGAAAACTTTAGCCTTAATTTTTATTTTAAAATTCAATCGAAAAAGAATCTCTGTCATTTAAAAATTGAAAATGATTTCTGAAATCTTTCAATTCTTCTATGTCTAATTCTGTAGTTACGAGATTACCGTTTTTCTTAGAAATTTCTTTTCCATCCGCAAAAAAACAATGCGAACTTTCCTGATAAAACAGATTATTTCCATCTGTTCCGATTCTGTTTAGCCCAAAAACAAAAGATAAATTCTCAATTGCTCTGGCTTTCAGTAAATGTTCCCAAGCTCCTACTCTTTTTTCAGGCCAATTTGCAACGTATAAAATTGCATCATAATCATCATTATTTCTTGCAAAAACAGGAAAACGAAGATCATAACAAACCTGCAGTAAAATCCTGAAGCCGTTGTAATTAACAATTACTCTTTCTTTTCCGGGAGTATAAACTTTATCTTCTCCTGAAAACGAAAACAAATGTCTTTTATCATAAAAATTAACTGTAGAATCTGGCTGTACAAAATACATTCTATTATAAAAACTGCCATTCTCTTCAACTGGAACACTTCCGCAAAATGCCGCATTTTTTTCTTTCGACATTTTTTTTAAAAATTCCAAAGATTCGTGATTCCTGTCTGAAACCTCGGAAGCGTCCATACAAAAACCGGTCGAAAACATTTCCGGCAAAAGGAAAAGATCAGCTTGCTGATTCTGCAATTCCCTTTCAATTAATTGAAAATTTTCTGTTTTATTTTTCCAGATAATATCTAGATTCAATCCTGCGATCTTCATAAACTTTGTTAAAAAACTTCAATAAAAATACGATTTTTCAATGATTTCGGTTCTATTTTTGTTGAGGATATTTTTTTTGGTTGGTTAATCGCAAAGACGCAAGGTTTTGACCATCATGATGCTTAAGACGCAAGAAAATCAAAGATTTCCAGTAAGTTTTACAGTATTAAATTTTATTGATGATAAAATCTTTGCGCCTTTGCGATTAACCAACTTTAAAAGAAAATTTTAAATTATTTTAATAATTAGTAAAAGAGTAAAATTTATGAAGAAATTGGTTTTTATGTTTATGCTCATTTTTGCAGGAGCAACCGCAAATGCACAAGCATGGACAGGAAAAGGAGATCAGAAAATCAACGCGGGATTAAGCGCTTGGGGATACGGAACAGGAATTACAGGAACTTATGATTACGGTTTAAATAAATTAATATCAGTCGGAGCTGGTCTGAATGTTTATTTCGATAATTATAAAGATAACGACGATAAAAACCGTGTTTTTGCTTTTGGAAGAATTAATTTTCATTTAAAAGATGCCTTACAACTGCCAGAAAAACTGGACATTTATCCGGGAGCCGACGTTGGAGTTGTAGGAAAAAACTTTGGATTGGGCGCTCACATCGGTGCAAGATACTTTTTCACTGATAAAATTGGAGTTTTCGCAGAAGTCGGCAACAATGGCAGTCTCGGAATTTCTATTAATTTATAATAAATCATCATATTATATGACAAAGCTTCTCGTTTCGGGGAGCTTTTTTATTTGGCATAGTTTTGATAATTGTTACCTTTGCAAATTAAACATAAAAAGCATTAATGGAAATAGCAATCAAACTGTTTCAATTTATATTGAGCATTTCTATCTTAGTAATCCTTCATGAACTGGGGCATTTCTTACCAGCAAAATACTTTAAAACCAAAGTTGAAAAATTCTATCTCTTCTTCGATCCTTGGTTTTCTATTGCAAAGAAAAAGATCGGTGAAACGGAATACGGAATCGGCTGGCTTCCTTTCGGAGGATATGTAAAAATCGCCGGAATGGTAGATGAAAGCATGGATACCGAACAATTGAAACAACCGGCTCAACCTTGGGAATTCAGAGCAAAACCGGCTTGGCAAAGATTGATCATCATGTTGGGCGGAGTTACAGTAAACTTTTTCTTAGCTTGGTTAATTTATAGCTGTCTTTCACTTTTCAACGGTGAGACCTATACAGATTTGAATAAATTCACAAACGGTATCGAAGTAACTTCTGCCGGAAAGAAAATGGGCTTCCAAAACGGTGATAAAATTGTAAAAGTTGACGGAAAACCGGCTGAAAGATTAGAAAACACGGCTATTAACATTCTTTTAGGAGATAACGTAACGGTTCTTAGAAACGGACAGGAAGTAACTTTCCCTGTAAATACCGATGGAGTTGCGGAGGTTTTAAAACAAAAAGAAGCAAAATTATATCTAAGTCCAAGAGTTTCTATGGTTATTGATTCTTTGGCATCCCCTGCTTCAAAGGCTTCAGGATTTGCTGTGGGTGATAAAATAGTTGGAATCAATGGACAAAAGGCTGCTTATTTTGATGAAGTAAATACTATTTTAGGTCAAAACAAAGGAAAAACGATTTCTGTAGACGTTGAAAGAAATGGTACTGTACAAACATTACCAACTGTTTCTGTAGATAAAGATGGGAAATTCGGAGTAAAAATCGCAACAAAAGACATCGTAAAATCCGTAACAACGAATAAAAAATATTCTTTCGGAGAAGCAATTCCAAGAGGCTTTGAAAGATCTATTGAGGCTTTAACAATGCAGGTTAAACAGTTTAAAATTATGTTTAATTCTAAAATTCAAGGATATAAAAATGTTGGCGGTCCGATTGCTATTATTAAAAATATGCAGGTTAATAAAGCTCAGGACGGAAGTTTATCTATTGACTGGACTTGGTTTTGGGGATTTACAGCAATGTTCTCCGTTTGGTTAGCATTTTTGAACTTAATTCCTATCCCAGGATTGGATGGCGGACACGTAATTTTCACATTATATGAAATGATTGTTGGAAAACCTGTTCCTCAAAAGATCTTGGAAAATGCACAGATGGTTGGAGTTATCTTTCTGTTAGGCTTGATGTTAGTAATTTTCGGAAGCGACATCTTCAAGATCTTTGCAGGTAAGTTATAATATTTTTGAATTTTTTAATAAAAATATTTGTACGGTATAAATATTCGTCCTATATTTGCACCACTTAAAACAAAGGACATTCCTCCTTAGCTCAGTTGGTTAGAGCATCTGACTGTTAATCAGAGGGTCGCTGGTTCGAGCCCAGCAGGAGGAGCAAAAAGACTTACAGAAATGTAGGTCTTTTTTTATTTTAGGAGATTATATAAAAACACAATTGTAACTATTGAAGTTGTAAAAATTGTTACTAATGAATATAAATTTGTTTTATTGATGTTTTTTCGATATCTCTCTTCATTAAAATTTTCCAATATATAAGCTTCCATTCTACTTTTCTCCATAATCATATATTCAATAAAAATAAAGACTCCTAAATTTACTATTGGAAAAATAATCATCCACATCGGAACATCATCCTTAAGTTTACCTATTGCAAAAAATCCAGCAATTAAAATATTATTAAAAGTAAAAAGCTTATCATTGATCCTATCAAAATATTTAAAAACATCACGAACACCATCATAAGCCTTCTTTTCTAATGATGCCATTGTTTTATCAATTTCCGAAAATGTTTCTTCAAACTCTTTTTGTGATTCTCCAATTTCCCGTAATAATCGTTCTGTTTCTTCATCAAGACTTTCGTGTTTCTGTTCTTTCATAAACTTAGTTTTTATTCAAATTTAATTTTTTTAAACATAAAAGGCAATTATCAAAATTTTTAAATCCAATCGTTTTTGCTACTTATACAATCACAAAAAAACCTCTCTAAACACTTAAAAATTCTACGATTAATTATCTGACAAACAACAAAATAAGCCCTAAACACCCATCAACAAAGGAAAAATTTAAATATTTTTAAAATAAAAATTTGCATAATATTAATATTCATATTATATTTGCACCACTAAAACAATAGGAAATTCCTCCTTAGCTCAGTTGGTTAGAGCATCTGACTGTTAATCAGAGGGTCGCTGGTTCGAGCCCAGCAGGAGGAGCAAAAAGACTTACAAAAATGTAGGTCTTTTTTTATACAATTTTCTAATCCCTCTTCTCCTCTTTTACCCCAACATTTAAAATCAGAAGTATTTCAAGGGACAAAATCCTCATTCAGAAGAAATCTGTAGATATTTTTCTACAAATCGTATTGAATACCATGTTTTAAAATTTACGAATAAATCAATGGTAATGTTTTATTAATTAATAATAATCACACATTTCTATTAAAATGAAAAAACAAGTCTGGTTTTCGTAAAATATTTTGTAATAATCTCCTGCAACAAATTGTCTTTTTGCTATTTAACATAAAAAAATAATAATTGCACGAGCCAAAATTATTTATAGATTTGAAACAGAATACATCCATATTGGAACATTGATTATTGAACAGCTGTATATTTGTCAAAAAATATATTCCATTATTGGTATTATTAAATTTTAAACCTTAAAATATATTTATTATGTCATTCAAAACCATTTTAGAGTACGCAGGAAAAAAGCGTAACGTATTGTCAGTAGAGTTCGGTATGCTACAGGAGACCGACAAAACAGGAAGACCCTCTTCCGTTACCCGTGGCGGTAAAATTCATTTAACAGTAGAAGGTACCGGTGAAACCGATCTTTTTGAGTGGATGACCAATTCATTCGAGAGAAAGGACGGAGTGATCAGATTTATCAAAAGAGACAGTGATGCTACATTGAAAGAACTGAAATTCACAGAGGCCTATATTGTAAAATACAACGAAAACTTCGATGCATCAGGAGAAAACCCGCTAACCGAAACTTTTGTGCTTTCAGCAAAAGAAATAGGAATGGGGAATGCTTCCCATCGAAATGAGTGGGTATAATTTTTTATTCCACACATCCAATTAAATTTCTTTTTCCTTTGGACTGATTTTATCTTATTTATTTAGGTAGGGATTAAAATTAATTTATTCTAGCAATATCCTTGTCGTTTTTAACAGGTTCAGAGGTTTGAAGAAATTTAAAAACACAAATCTATTCATAACAATTAAAATTTTACAATTATGTCATTTAAATCCATATTAAAAGTATCAGGAAAAAATTATAACGTATTAAACCTTAATTACGGTTTGTTTCAGGAAACTGATGCTACAGGAAGACCTTCCACCATTACCCGAGGCGGTAAAATAGACGTTACGGTAGAAAGTACCGGAGAGACCGATCTTTTCGAATGGATGACCAATTCGTTTGAAAGAAAAGACGGAAGTGTCGTTTTCTACAAAAGAGACAGTGAAGCTACTTTGAAAGAGCTGAAATTTACAGAAGCGTACCTGGTAAAGCACAAAGAAAAATTTGATGCATCGGGAGACAATCCGCTTACCGAAACCTTTACCATTTCGGCAAAAACCATCTCAATGGGAGAAGGTGACTATACTAATGAATGGGTATAAATCATCGCTAAAAAATGGGTAATAGTTATTGCCCATTTTTTTGCTTTTGTCTGAATGATTCTGCTTTGCTTTCACAAAATGCACAGATTAAAAACAACATTCAGTTTATACCGATCAACCGATAACCATCAATTAACAAATAAAAAATATGTCCTTTTTATCAAAACTAGAATTAGACGGCAATACCTACAATATTTTGGAGTGTAAATATAATTTCATTCAACCTGTTGACGGAACCGGAAAACCAAAAGGAATGCCTAAAGGCGGAGATATCATCATTAAAATTGAAAGTACAGGAAACCCTGAACTTTTAGGATGGATGCTGGATCACAATCAGGTAAAGAACGGAAAGATCATCTTCTACAGAAGAGATGCGATGAGCAAGCTTCAGGAATTGATTTTCGAGAAAGCGTATTGTATCGAGTTTTCCGAATGTTTCAATGGGCTCGACAGTCAGCCTCTGCAGATAGAAATGCGTCTGATCGCCAAGAAATTCAATATCAATGGGGCAACTCACGAAAAACAGTGGTTGGAATAACTGGTACTATTAATGAATAATTAATTATTGATAATAACAGTTTATTCTAAAAAATACATTACTGCTTGTTTTCACCTCATCAATCGTAAATCCTCATTCATAACATCACAAAAAAATGGAAAACGTACACTTTGACTCTTCTATATTCGGAACTTCACGCGGATTTGAAGATTGGCTTCATGACAAAACCAATCCTTTGGTATATTGCCTGCTAACCCTGGACGGGAAAAAATTTCTGGCAAAAAACAGCTACACGGTAGAACTTCATCAGAAAACTCTCAATCATGACAGTTTCAGCATTACCGTTCCTGATGATTCTCTGGACAGTTTTGAAGGATACGTCATGGAAAACTCCAAAAATCTTTTAGGGAAAGAGATCGAGATCACTTATTGGCGTTTTGGTAAAACTCAGCACTATTTCAAAGGAATCATAGGGAAAATCAGAAACAGAAAAGATGAAGGCGGAGGTTACGGAGATTTGCACATTACAGGATACGCTCCCAGTATTTTACTGGAAAATGGTAAAGACTGTCAGAGTTTTGAAGAAAAAACACTGGAGCAGATTGTAAAACAGGTTACCGAAGATTATCCGCAGGAAGCCAAAGTAGAAATATCATCTAACTATCTGAATGCCTACAATAAAAATCCTCTACCTTATACGGTTCAATACAAAGAATCCGATTATGAATTTCTAAAGAGACTCGCCATTCGTCACGGAGAGTTTTTCTATTACAACGGAGAAAAGCTCATTTTCGGAAATGCGGTACAGCCTATTTTGAAATTAGGAGAAAATATAGATCTTATCGATGTGGAATTTGAAATGTGGATGCAGGCTCAGGAATTTGTATTCACAGGTTACGATACACAAAGCGGTTCGAAAATAGAAAGAGACAGCGGAAGCGAAAAATCCGAGTTCAAGGAAAATCCGTTTCAGAGTATTGCGGTAAATGCTTCCAAAAATATTTTCAGAAAGAAGCCCAAAATGCACTTCAACCATACGGGAATCCAAGACCGATCAGAAGGTCAATTGGCAGAAGCCGTTCGTTTGGAGAAAGAAAAACGCGAGAATCTGATGCAGGTAAAAGGCAGAAGCAAAACTCCTGAACTGAAAATAGGCGGAAGAGCAGAGCTTTCCGATATCAACGGCAAGGCGATGGAAACCTATAGAATTATAGAAATCAGGCATGTTTACGAGCCGGGTGACTATTACAACGAGTTTGTGGGAGTTCCGGATCTGTTCAATGCAGCGCCGTATATTGACACTGAAGCTGTCCCGAAAGGCGAAGAACAGCCTGCAAGAGTTATGGATAATAATGATCCGACAGGAGGCGGAAGAATAAAGGTTCAGTTTCCGTGGCAGGAGGACAAGAATCAGACAACGCCGTGGATCAGACTGATACAGCCTCATTCGGGAGCCGGAAAAGGGTTTCATTTTATCCCTGAAATTGGTGAAGAGGTTTTAGTGGGACATGAAAGCGGAAATGCAGAAAAGCCTTTTGTGATGGGAACGCATTACAACGGAAGTGAGACGAGTTCTTATCACACAAGTGGAAATGATAAGAAGGTGATTCATACGAGATCAGGAACGAAGATTATTCTGAATGATGCGGAGGGTTCTGTTTTTATTGAGGATCCGAGTGGGAATACGTATCTTATGGATGGACAGGGGAATATTAATGTCAATGCGCCCAATGATATGAATTTTACGGCGGGGAAGAATGTAACAATAACTGCGGGCATGAACATTACAGCCTCGGCAGGAGCAAATATTTCCGAGACTGCAGGTTTGAATCACAGTAGTTTTGCAGGAGCCATGATGATGCAGAATGCTATTGCTGATTATTCTTTAATGGCTGCTAATATTATGGAAGTGGCACAGGGAGAAAGAAACTCCAAAGCGAAAGAAATGAATGAGAGCGCAGAGAATAAGGAAGTTTCGGTGCAGGGAAATAATAACTGGCACACACAAGGAGAATTTAATAACAATAGTGGACAAAACTCTAAATCTCATTAAGTAAGTATGGCAGGCGGAAAAATTACAAGAGTAGTTCTTCAAAAATCTACAACAGACGTCGAAGGTGATTTTAAAGGATTTTACCGAAAATTATCTATGACCGCAGGTGATAATAATGCTTTTAAAGCAAAAACCACCAACCATGGAAAGCCTGAAAAAGAGCCCAAAGCAGGGAAATATTTTGTGAAAGGATGGTGGACTAATCATAAAAATCAGCCTATAAAAAGAGCAGTTTATGGTCAGTTTCTGCGATTTCACATAGAGATGGATAAAACCTATGCTAAACCGGGGGATATTGTTTACTTTGAGATGTTTGACAGTGATATGCGGTCATTTGGAAACGATGTCGTAAAAGCAGATGACCCTATTGGTTTGGAGCATAAAGACGGCAGTCACAAACCATACACTTACGAAAAAGTAAATAGTGAGAATAAAGTAATTATTGAATTTTCCACTACCGATAATCTGGAGCAATGGACGAGTAAACTAGATCAGGACAAAATTTTTGAACTGTACTTCCGGTGTTCTTATGTAAACAAAGGAGGAACCGAGCATGTGGAACTTCCTTATAATTTTCACGATTATCTGCAATTGGGAACTTTGGTAATAGACCGTTATAAAATGCCGGGATTGAAACCTGACGGATCGGATATTGCAGATGACATGACCTATGGAACAGGACATCCTCATAAAAAGCTGATATATTCCGCAGACAGGGTATCAAAATATAAAGAAGAATATAAAACCTTTGGTTTTGATATGACTAAGCATGCCTTATTTGCAGATGCTGCAGATGATATTTTGTATGAGCCACTTATGGAAAAAGAGCCCGAAACGCCGAAAGATCCTATAAAAGAGATATACAAAATTCCTATAGATAATGCTACAATAGCCAAAGACCCGATAGATCCTATAGACAAGATTAATTTACAGATTCGGGTAAGAAACAAAAATGTAAAAGCAATCTATTCTAAGGAAGAGATAGAAAATCTGGGGAACATGATGAAATTTTCTATGGAAACTGATTTTAGACTTTGGTTTAATTTAAGAACTCTTAAAGCAATATTAGCTTGGGGTGAATTATCTCCTGTTTTAGATGAAATGATAGACAAGTTCCAGAGAAATGAGGGAGGTATCTATGAAAGTCCCACTCTTACCAAAGCTATAAAAGAAAGTGTAAATACTGACGAATATTTACAAAAAGTAGAAGACTATATTGCTGGGCAACTAAACACAAAATTTGCAAAACTAGAAGAAGTTGAAGATACTGAACCGTATTTTGAGAAACTTGTTGGTAAAGAAAGAATATATTTTAATAATCTAAAGGGGGATAGAAAAGATGTAGGAAAGGAATTTAAAAATCCATCTTACACTTATTGGGATAAAAAAAACTTAGCAGGGAACTTATTTTCAGGAAAAACATTAGCTCTAAATGATATTTGGTCAACAGAAATTTATTTAAAGGAAGTTAAATTCACAGGAGATGATTATTTAGCTAAATATGAAGTGTTTTTATGGGATCATTTCGGATTAGATATTCCAGATGTACAAGATCCAAAACTTACAAAACCTTATTATTTTGAAAATGGTTTTAGAGCTTGGTTTATTCTTCAGCACATCAAAGGATTTAAACCCTTTTTAACTAAAATGACATTTACACAGGAGTTTAAAGGTAATCTTAATAAAAATAAAGCAATCGAAAATCCTGAAAGAAAGCAAAGAATTGAAACTGAACAGAAAGAGGATAGAGAAAAAGCGGAAAGAATACGAGAAATAATGAGTGGACCTAAATTTTAATTTTATGAAAAAAATAATAGGAATATTCCTTTTACTTATTTTCTTTTCTTGTGAAAAAGAAAAAACAGAATTTATACAGTCAAAAGCAGTAGGAAATCTTTTTTTAATAAAAAATCCCCCAAAAAGTGATTCATTATTAAAAAATATTATAAAAGATTTTTTAATAAAAAATCCTCAAGAATATTCGCCAGAAAAAATAGGACATTTGGATTTCTATAATTATACATCAAATACAAAAGACTTCATAGAAGAAGAAAGACCAGGAGGTTATTTTAGAGAATATTTAGATTACTATCCAGAAGATGAATTAGCCGCATTTATAATTTCTAAATGTAAAAATGATACACTTAAAAAAGTTGGTCGTTTTCATTTTTATGGTTTAAAAGGATCTAATGATGGACAAAAAGAAATAGATACAATTATTTATAAATGTAAATAATATTTGCCTTGACAGAAAAGAAGACCGAGAAAAAGCAAAAATAATGAGAGAGATAATGAGTGGACCTAAATTTTGATATTATGAAGCAAGTTATATTAATAGTTATTTTATTGCTTTTTTTTTCTTGTACAGATAAAAAGAAAAAGATAGAATTTGTACAATCAAAAGTAACTAAAAGTCTCTTTTTAATAAAGAATCCTCCTGAAAATGATTTTTTATTGAAGAAAGAAATTTCTCTTTTTTTAATAAAAAATCATTCAAAAAATAAGAATGAATATAAAATGTTTTATAAATATTCATCAAATACTAAGGATTTTATAGAAAATGAGAGACCAGGAGGTTATTTTCGGGAATATTTAGATCATTATCGTGAGGATCAATTTGCAACTTTTACGATAGAACAATGTGAAATAGATTCTACAAAGCTTTTAGGAAGACTTTATTTTTATGGCTTAAAAGGATCTGATGATGGGCAAAAAGAAATAGATACTTTAATTTATAAGTGTAAATAAAATATTCTTATGAAAAAAATAATAGGAATATTCCTTTTGCTTATTTTCTTTTCTTGTGAAAAAGGAAAAACAGAATTTATACAGTCAAAAGCTATTCCGTCTCTTTTTTTAATAAAAAATTTTCCAGAAGAAGATTCTTTATTAAAAAGAGATATTAAACTTTTTTTAATAAAGAATTCTTACTTATACAATTATAAACAGAATAATAATTATAATAACATAGAATTTTATAAATATACTTTGGATATGGGTTATTTTATAGAAAATGAAGAGTATGATGGATTCGGTGCTAAAGTATTATCTACTCATAATGATGATCTTTTAGGTGCTTTTATTATTTCAAAATGTGAAAAAGATTCTACAAAGTTAGTAGGAGAATTATTTTATTACGGCTTAAAAGGATCTGATGATGGGCAAAAAGAAATAGATACTTTAATTTATAAGTGTAAATAAAATATTCTTATGAAAAAAATAATAGGAATATTCCTTTTACTTATTTTCTTTTCTTGTGAAAAAGAAAAAACAGAATTTATACAGTCCAAAATAGATTCTACTTTAGTTTTAATTAAAAATCCATTAGAGAATGATTTAATTTTAAAAAAGGAAATAATCAATTTTATTAAACATAAGAAAAAAAAATTAAAAAAAGAAGATAACGGATTATCTTTTTATAAATACACTTCGGGGACAAGTTATTTTTTAAATAACGCAAACTACGATGGTTTTGGAGCTAAAATTTTATCTAAAAATGAAGATGATAACTTAGCTATTTTTACGGTACTAAAATGTAGAAATGATACAACAAAATTTGTTGGCAGACTTCATTTTTACGGAAATGCTGGAATTAAAAATGATTTGGGTGAAATCGATACTTTAATTTATAAATGCAATTAACAAAATTATCATTTCGGTTTAGACTATTCTTAATTTTCCAAGTGTTGAAGAAGTCTTTAATATGCTGGTTTGTATTACAACACATCAAAGGATTTAAACCCTTTTTAACTAAAATGACATTTACACAGGAATTTAAAGGTAATCTTAATAAAAATAAAGCAATCGAAAATCCTGAAAGAAAGCAAAGAATTGAAACTGAACAGAAAGAGGATAGAGAAAAAGCAGAAAGAATACGAGAAATAATGAGTGGACCTAAATTTTAATTTTATGAAAAAAATAATAGGAATATTCCTTTTACTTATTTTCTTTTCTTGTGAAAAAGAAAAAACAGAATTTATATAGTCAAAAGCAGTAGGAAATCTTTTTTTAATAAAAAATCCTCAAGAATATTCGCCAGAAAAAATAGGACATTTGGATTTCTATAATTATACATCAAATACAGAAGACTTCATAGAAGAAGAAAGACCAGGAGGTTATTTTAGAGAATATTTAGATTACTATCCAGAAGATGAATTAGCCGCATTTATAATTTCTAAATGTAAAAATGATACACTTAAAAAAGTTGGTCGTTTTCATTTTTATGGTTTAAAAGGATCAAATGATGGACAAAAAGAAATAGATACAATTATTTATAAATGTAAATAATATTTGCCGTGACAGAAAAGAAGACAGAGAAAAAGCAGAGAGAATGAGAGAAATAATGAGTGGACCCAAATTTTAATCTTATGAAAAAAATAATAGGAATATTCATTTTGCTTGTTTTCTTTTCTACAAGAAAAGAAAAAACAGAATTTGTTCAGTCTAAAGCAATACCAAATATGTTTTTGTTAAAGAATCTTCCATTAGATAGTCTCTCAGCAAAAAAAATGATAAGAAATTTTTTATTAAAAAACTCTCCTAAAGCAGATACTTACTTCTATGAATATACATGGCGAACTGAATATTTTATAGATCATGAAGAAGATCTTCTGGAGAGGAACTAGAATTTTATACTGATGCACAAATAGCAGTATTTATGCTTAGCAAATGTAAAAATGATACGACAAAATTAGTTGGAGAATTAAGATATTATAATGATAAATATGGAAATTTTTATCACCCAGATACAATCATTGGAAAATGTAAATAAACAACGAAAAGCCTTGGGAAGTTCTCATTAATTTTCTTCTTTAATATTAAGGACTAATTTCCCATCAACAATTTATCCAAAGACCCTTATATTTTAACAAAACAATAACTATAACACTATCAAAACGATGGTGTTATTTTATTAAATTTGCAGTTTTGTATTTAAATTCTTAAAAATTTAAATATTATTTATATTTTATAATAAAACTGCATACTTTTTGTTTATGCAATAGCTTGAAGAAACAACAAATGTTAATTAATAATTCTAAATACTACCCTCTTTTTTTTCTGCTTTTTTTCATAGAGTCTGTCTACGCACAAAATACAGCCAACGGAAAGATCGTAGATGCAAAAACAAATAAAGAAATCAGTGGTGTAGATATATTTATCAATGAAAGTGATAAACCTGTTTTAACGACGACTTCGGGAAACTTTATGGTTCAGTCCGACAGTATTATTTATAAATTAAAATTTTTACGCAAAAATTATTCTTTAGAAAGTGTGGATGTCACTCCGGAAAATGCCACAAATATTTTCGTAAGGCTTTCTCAGGACAAAGTAAGTAATATTCAGGAAGTTGTCATTCACAACGAAAAACCGAAGTACAAAAACAAAAAAGAAAATCCCGCCTATGCAATCATGCAGAAAGTTTGGGAAAGAAAAAGAAACAACGGTTTAGATAAATTCGATACTTATACTTACAAAGAATACGAAAAAATTCAGTTTGATGCGAATAATCTGGACAGCGCATTCATGAAGAAAAAAATCTTTAATAAACTTGAATTTATTTTTGATTATAAAGATTCTACTGCTAGTGGAAAAATCGGGCTTCCAGTTTTCTTAAACGAAGCGGTTTATGAAAATTATGGTGAAAATAAACCTTCAAAAAGATCAAAAAGACTTTTAGTTGCTCAAAAGACTTCAGGTTTTCAGGATAATCAGATCATTACATTAACGGCAAAAAACCTTTACCGTGATATTAATATTTATGATAATACACTAAATTATTTCGATATCGGATTTCCGAGCCCGGTTGGAGAAACAGGGTTCAGTACATACGATTACAACTTAGTGGATACGATTTCCATGCGTGGAGAAAATGCCTTTAAAATACGTTACCAGCCAAAAAGAACCGAGGTTTTAGCATTTCAGGGGTATCTTTATATTGACACCGACAGTTATGCGGTTTTAGGAGCAACTTTAAAATCTACACAAAAGATCAATATTAATTTCATTAATGGAATTTCAACAGAACTGGAATATGACAATCCTGATGAAAATACTTTCTTACCAAGAAAATTCGTCACGGAAATTGAAATGACACCCTTTTCGAAAAAGAAAACTTCAAAAAGCATTATTGCTAAAAGATCTGTAGATTATTCGGAATATCAATTTAATAAACCTCTTGAGGATAAAATTTTCAAGAGAACAGAAGAGGAATACAGCGATAAATTTGTCGATAAAGACGATGCCTATTGGTTAAAAGCCAGACCCGATTCATTATCAAAGAGCGAACAGGGAATTTATGATATGCTTGATAAGCTTCAACAAACACCAAAATTCAATAGAATTGTAAAATTGTATGAAACTTTGGGTTCAGGATATTATAACGTTAAGAAATTAGGTATTGATTTAGGTCCTATTTTTTCAATTTACGGTAAAAATGAAATCGAAGGAGACAGAATTCGATTGGGAGCGAGAACATATTTCACAAGAAATGATCCTTGGAGAGTCCAGTTTTACACTGCATATGGTTTCAAAGATCAGCAGGTAAAATATGGTGCAGAAGGAAGATTTATGTTTAACAGAGTTAACCGTTTTACGGTTGGAGCAGGAACGAGAAGAGACATTTTGCAATTGGGAGTTCAATTAACGAATGATGACGGAATTATGGCAAGAACATTTGCTTCATCGACGCTTTTTGCGAGAGGTGAAAACGCGTCTTTAAGTTCAGTAAACCAAACCAACGTTTTCACATCAATCGAGCCATGGAAAAACTTCCAGATAAGATTGGACGGAACAATGCAAAGTATAAAATCTGCTAATCCTGAAGGATTCAATTTAATGTACTACAAAAATGGTGACTTGAGAAAAACAACAAATGATTCTCACTTTACATTAAGCTTAATCGCAAGACCGGGTGCAAAATTCTCTCAAACAGGAATCGACAGATACGAACACGGAACATTAGCTCCTACAATCGTATTAAAATATACAAGAGGAGTTGAAGGATTATTCGGTTCGGATTTTAATTATAACAAGTTACAATTCATGTTCTACAAACCCGTTTTGATTGGCAGTTGGGGAAAAACTTTAATTAATTTTGAAGCAGGAAAAAACTTTGATACGGTTCCACTAGCTTTACAGAATGTGATTCCTGGAAACCAGTCTTACAGTTTAGCACAGAATACTTTTGCACAGCTTAATTATTATGAATTTGTTGCAGATACTTACACAACACTTCATTTGGAGCATCATTTTAACGGAAAAATCCTTTCTTACATTCCTTTGATTAAGAAATTAAAATTAAGAGAAATTGCATTTATAAGAGGAGCTTACGGAACTTTAAGTGATGCTTCTAAAGCAATTAATGTAGAAGGTCTTAAATATTCTGCACCAAGTGAACATATTTACTATGAATACGGTTTCGGAATTGAAAACATTGGTTTTGGAAACCTTAGAATTTTCAGGGTAGATTTCAACTGGCGAGGAAATTATCTGGATCGACCTGATATTTCAACCTTCGGAGTAAAAGCCGGATTCCAGGTTGGATTTTAAAATATAAATCTCCTTCAAATCGAAGGAGATTTTTTTTGGCTTTCAAAAATTAAGATGCTTCTGGATAATCTTTGCAGCTGTTGCAATGTGCTACAATATTGATTTCAAAACAAGAAGGTCTATCCCCTTCCGGAAGACTACAATAGATTTCGCAAGGAGGGCAATTTTTTGGAGGCAATGCTCCTCCCATTACGTTTTTCAATTCGTTTCTGTTAATTTTCTTTAAATTTTTCATGTTAATTGATTTTTAATTTGATGTCTGATAAATGTAAGAATAATATTTCAAATAGCATTTCATGAAAAAAGCCCCATAAAAATGAGGCTGAGATATAATGAGTAATGAAAATGTTTAGCAGTCACAAGGCATTACATCAAGAACTGCATTAAGACAAAATTGCTTTTGCCAAGCTGTCCAAGTACACCACTCTGTACACCAAGAAGCAGGTACAGGACATCTTTCAGATCCACCACCAATTGTTTTCAACTCTTTTTTCGTTAATTTTTTTAAGTTTTTCATAATAGATTTTGTTTTAATTTGCCGCCTACTCTCTTTGCTTTTCGGCTTCCGCAATTTATTTGTTATTTGATTTTTTCCAAATATATAAATAATTCACATTAAATAGAATAATTATAAAAACTTTAACTTTTTAAATGAAAATTTAAACACACAAAAAAAACCTCAGCAAAATTGCTGAGGTTTAATTTTATGAAACGCTAAAATTATGCGTTTACTTCTACAGATACGAAAGATCTGTTATTTGCTTTCTTTCTGAAAACTACTTTACCGTCTACTAATGCAAACAAAGTGTGATCTTTACCGATCCCCACGTTTTCACCTGGGTGGTGCTGAGTACCTCTTTGTCTAACAATAATGTTTCCAGCAATAGCGTCCTGTCCTCCGAAAATCTTCACACCTAATCTTTTAGAGTGAGATTCTCTACCGTTTTTGGAACTACCAACTCCTTTCTTATGTGCCATTTTATTTTAAGGTTTTTTGGTTTAAAATTATTCTGCGCTTTCTGCTGCTTCAGCGTCAGCTTTTTTAGTTGTCTTTTTAGCAGGTTTTTCTGCTTTTTTAGCTCCTTCAAATCCTGTAATACCAGTAATCTGAATTTGAGTTAAAGATTGTCTGTGACCATTTTTTACTTGGTAACCTTTTCTTCTTTTCTTTTTGAAAACGATTACTTTATCAGCTTTTACGTGGTCTAGGATCTCTGCTTCTACAGTGATTCCGCTTACAGCTGGGGCGCCTACAGTGATTGAACCGTTTACAGTAAGAAGTACTTTATCGAAAGATACTTTTCCTCCTTTGTCTCCTTTTAAACGGTTTACAAACAACTTCTGGTCTTGCTCAACTTTGTATTGAAGCCCTGCTATTTCTACAATTGCAAACATTGTTTATAAATTTTTAGTTATTTCGAGGTGCAAATATATGAATTATTTTCTAATCAACTCAAATTCAACCCAATCTTTTTTAAAGATTTTTTTCAACTATGTTCTGAATAATTTTTCACAATAAAGTGATAATATATTTCGTTTAAATTAATAACTTCGTTTACACCAAAATATTTATATATATGAAAATAAAATTCCATTTCCCAATTGTATTGGGAGCAATTGCTGTACTTTCATTATCAGCATGTAACGACGACACACTGGAAACTCCTGTTCAGCAGGAACAACAGACAGACAATCTAAAGATTGACCAGCCAAACGAACTTGAAAAAGTATGTTATTATGTAGATCAATATTGGAGTTCATCTGCAGTTCTTACAACCACACTGTCTAATTCCACTGACACCAATTTTATGAATTCTCAAATGACTAATATTGCAAGTATGTGGGGAAGAACTGCTCCGACTTTGAGATTTGTAAATGATCCGTCAAATCCTAATTCAACGTATAATGCGATTTCTTATTCAACAGGGAAAATCTATTACGGTTATGCAATTTATGCAGATGCAAAGAACAAGGGCGGAAATATCGTCAACGCAATGATCTTGGCTCACGAATATGGTCATCAACTGCAATACATTTTCGGGTTGCCTTCTGTGAGTGAATCTACTGCAAGACCAAACGAACTGGAAGCAGATGGTTTTGCCGGATATTATTTAAGAAGACCAAACGGATACAATCAGACAAGTTTTGCACAGATTGCAGCAGCTTACGAGTTTGCGCAAAGCATTGGAGATTATCAGACAACAAGTTCCGGACATCATGGAACTCCGCCACAGAGAAGATCCGCTGTTCGTTTAGGATTCTTATTGGGTCAATATGATCTTTCGGCTTCAGCTTTCGATTATAATTTCTTCTATTATTATCAAGGAGTTTTGAACGGAACCTACAAAATGGCAAAAAACACTCAATATCCTGAGCTTGATGCTTATATGACTCAATATTTGGATGAGTTGAAAAAAATTCAGAATGGAGAAATTTCTGCCGAAGAATTTAAAGATTTAAAGTAATCATCATTTTTGACATATCATTCTCAAGAGGTAGGGCATTTGTCCTGCCTCTTTTTCTTTATCTGAATATTAGAAAAAGTTTATTTACTTTTGAAATATCATATCTAAAAAATGAACAGAGACCTTTATATTGATTTCGCAAAAGGATTGGCAACGCTTTCCATTATATTTATCCACACTGCTTTTTGGTCGGGACAATTTTATATTCCGGCAGAAGTAAGAGTATTTTCTTTAGTTTTTGATGTTGCTTTATTTTATGCTTTAAGCGGAATTACTTCAGGCTCAAATATTGAAAAAACATTTTACAGATTATTAAAATTACAGATCATCTATATGATCTTTGTTACTTTTCTGTTCTTTTTAGATTACTTTTTTAAAGTTTTCGGCTTAACATTTTTTTCTTTGGAGTGGCTACAAAGTTTTTATTCAACATTCGGATCAAAATACGCTACAACAAATATCTCAACAATTCCACAATGGGAAAATTTGGGCAATTGGTATCTTCATCAATATACCAATGCCGATACTTTTCCCGTAGTGATGGGAAGTTTCTGGTATTTGAAAGTCTATTATATTTTAACGGTTTTCGGAGTTCTCATCTTAAGATTTTTTCCAAAACACATTAATTGGTTTATCGGACTTTGTATTTCTTTAACCTTGATATTTAATCTTTTCCCGGCAATTTATCCTTCAGGACAGGTTGGTTACGTTGCGTTTTACATGGCAATTTTCTTAGTTGCCAATAAAATGAGAGGCAAAAAAATCCCGACAAAAATAATTCCTGTTTTGTATGGAATTGTTGCTACAGCGTTAATCTGGATGTTTTGGTATTATGGAAGCGAAATATTCTTTAAAATCAATAAAAATAAATTTCCGCCACAGACACCTTATATTATCTGGTCATTATTTTCTTTGGTTACTTTATTCGTTTTTTACAACAGATTGAAGATCACAAAAGAAAATTTTGTAACATACGTCGGAAAAAATGCTATATTTTTCTACTTCGCACAAGGGCTTAGTTCTTCTTTAGTGTACTTTTTAGTCGTTTCATTGAAAGAAAATATGCCTTGGTGGGGGTTAATGATCTTAATTTATGTTATTAATATCATTTTAGCTTTCATCATTTCAGCTGGCTTGAAAAAAATTGATGATCTTGGTTGGAAAACTTTAGAGTTTTTAAGGAAAAAAACAGCTTCTTAAATTTAATCTCTACGTCTTCCGCTTCTTGCAATTAAAGCAATAATAATTATTAAAAGAATTGCCCCACCTATAAGATACATCGGATCGGTGTACCATTCTGTTGTGGTTGTAGTCGTTGTTTTGTTTTCTTTGGTAACAACTCCGGTTGTGTCCTGAGCAAAGGTAAAAACAGACATAAAGACAGTGAACATTAATAATAATAAAGCATTCACTCTACTTTTAAAATTTGTAATTGTTTTCATAATTAATATTTTAGTGATAATTAATTATTAACAAAACAAATACCAATAATTTTATTTATTTAAATGAAATCAGGAACTTTAAGTTTAAAACCTTAATCCAAAAATAAAACTTCAATCATATCGCAAATTATTTTAATTTTACACAAAATTTTAAAACATGTTTAAGTTGAAACTTCCTACCGATCCAAGGTGGGCAAATATTGCTGAAGAAAACATTCAAGAAATTTTGACAGATCACGCATGGTGTGAGCAGAAAGCCGCTACAAACGCTATCGGGCTTATTACGATGCTTCCTGAATATCCGGAAATCGTGACTGAACTTCTTGCGATCGCGCAGGAAGAACTGGATCATTTTAATCAGGTTCATGAAATCATCAAAAAAAGAGGATACACTTTCGGGCGTACCAGAAAAGATGATTATGTAAACGAATTGGTAAATTTCATCCAAAAAGGCGGCAACAGAGATGATCTGATTGTTGATAAAATGCTTTTCGCCGCTATGATCGAAGCAAGAAGCTGCGAAAGATTTAAAGTTTTGACTGAAAACATTAAAGATGAAGAGCTTAAAACTTTTTACAGAGAATTAATGATCTCCGAAGCCAATCATTATACAACTTTCATCGGTTTCGCGAGACAGCTTGGAGATGAAGAAAAAGTAAACAAACGTTGGGAAGAATGGCTTGAATATGAAGCAAAAATCATTCAGTCTTACGGAAAAGGTGAAACTATTCACGGATAAAAAATAATTTGCGTTGAAAAAACTGACGTCTGAAAATATTGCCAATTTTTTCCTGAAAAACTTTTTTCAGGGATTAGTCATCATCGGTCCTATCGGATTGACGATTTTCGTTATTTGGTATGTTGTGACGTCAATTGACAATATCATTCCTTCGGTTGCCAAAGAAATTCCGGGGTTGGTTTTTATTTCAACTATCTTAATTACAGCACTTTTAGGATTTTTAGGAAACAAATTTGTGGTTGGGAAATTCTTTTTCGACTCCATGGATCGTTTACTGGAAAAAACTCCGGGTGTAAAACATATTTACACTCCGACAAAAGACGTAATGTCCTCATTTGTTGGAGACAAGAAAAAATTCAATGATCCTGTTTGGGTAAAGACCAATGAAAATCCGGAAATCTGGAGAATCGGATTTTTAACTCAAAAGGAAATGGCAGACGTTGAAAAACACAATTATGTCGCCGTATATCTTCCCCATTCTTATGCGATTTCCGGTTGGGTAATCGTGACGGAAGAAAAAAACATCAAACCTGTTGTAGGTATGACAGCTGCTTCTGCAATGAAATTTGCGGTAAGTGGCGGTGTTGCAGGATTCCATTCTGATGATAACATTTTCAAGGCACCGGAATAGCCTTTCTTTTTACTTTAAAATAATATCAAACTTAAGATATTATCTTTCATATTTTTCTCAATTTGATTTTACAATATTTCGGTTAGAGAAAACACATTTTGCATTTCATTAAGAGAATAATCCGTTGATTTAAAAAATATTTTTCGCAGTTTATTCAATTTTAATGAAAAAATTACAGATTAAAAACAAATAAAACTAACAACGAATAAAAGATGGGCAAAGTTGCAATCATAGGAGCCGGAGTTTCCGGCTTGAGTATGGCAAATTATTTAGAAAAAAATAATATTGACTATCACCTCTACGAAAGAAGAACTCAAAATGATCTGAAAGGACACGGATTTATCCTTCCGAAAGAAGGAATCGAGCATCTTTCAAGCATTATTGATATTAATGATCTTTACGCAAAAGGAAGCTTCCTGAAAAAGTACTATCATTATAATCAAGCCGGAAAAATTATCTCTGAAAAGGATCTTGAAGATGTTTTTGTGGTTTCCAGAAGCGCTTTAATTGAAATTTTAGCTAAAGGAGTTCCCACAGACAAGATTTCTTACAATTCTACAGTAGCTTTAAATGGATTTTCAAACGGAAAAGCAGATATTGTTCTTGATGGAAATACACCGCTTGACGCAGATATTGTTGTAGCTTCAGACGGATCAAGAAGCCGAATCAGAAGAACAATTTTTCAGGATGAAATCATGAAAGCAGTTCTAGAAAATGAAGTGGTAAATATCATCGAAAACGAAGAGTTAGCAAGCCAAATTGAAAGCAATTTCCTTAAATTTCATCATGAAAACGGAGGTTTAACTTTTGGCGTATTAAAACTTTCACCATCAAAAATCCTTTGGTATTGCCAGTTTGACATCACTAAATTTTTCATTAATGAGGATTATACTCCGGATTGTATCAAACAATTTATGTTAGACAATTTCGGAGACTGGAATCCTTTGATTTCGTCTATTATTGAAGGTTCAAGTTATGAAAACGCACACATTTGGAGAGTCTACGAATTGGAAAAATTAAATCCTTTTCATCATGAAAATGTAGTTTTCATCGGCGACGCAGCACATCCGCTGATTCCTTTTACAAGTCAGGGAGTAACTTCTGCTATGAAAGATTCTTTTACTTTAACGAATCTTTTAGTCGAAGGAAATTCTATTCAGGAAACTTTCAGAAAATATGAAGAAGAAAGAAGACCTGAAATCGATATTCACATCAAAAATGGAAGAGCTTTGCTAGAGCAATTCCTTTTACCACTAAGCGAACAACCGAAAAACACATTACCAATTTCATATAAATAAAAATGTTTACAAATAAAGATATCAATTTCGAAGCCTTAAAAAGAAAAGCTTACAACGGAAGATGGGCAACTCTGGAAGATGGAATAATCCCTTTAACAGCGGCAGATCCCGACTTCAGAATGTCAACGGAAATCGAAAACGGAATTATTGAATATATTAAGGATGGTTATTTAAGTTACGGTCCTTTTTCAGGACTTCCTGAATTCAAGAAAAGTGTTGCAGAGCATTTTAACACAGGAAAAAACGGAAGTTTTACTCCTGAAAATGTATTAGCTGTAAACAGTGCCGCAATGGGAATGTTTATGGTTGCAAAATACGTTTTGAATCCTGGAGATGAAGCAATTATTTTCGATCCAGTTGATTTCCTGTTCAAAAAAACAGTGGATGCAGTTGGTGGAAATATCAAATTATGCGCTGTTGATTCAAAAACAGGAGATATAGATTTTGAAATGCTAGTTTCTTTGATCGGGCCAAAAACAAAACTGATCAGCGTTTGCAATCCTCACAATCCGGTTGGAAGAGTTTATTCTAAAGAAATTTTACAAAAAATTGCAGAAATCGCCGCAGCTCACGATCTTTGGGTAATGAGTGATGAAATCTGGAGTGATATTGTTTATGATAAAAAGGAATTCAACACCTATTCTTCTGTTTCTGAACATGCAAAAAAGAAAAGTTTTACGGTTTTCGGGTTCTCAAAATCTTTTGGAATTGCAGGATTGAGAATTGGTGCCGTTTTATGTAATGATCAGGAATTACTGGATGATTTTACAGAAAAATCTCAATTCAATTCTACGATTGAAGGCGTCTCTACTCTATCGCAAATCGCCGCAAGTGTTGCAATTGACAAAGCAAAAACTTGGTTTAATGATTTTCTGACTCACTTACAGCATAATAGGGATTTAGCTCATAGTATGCTTAGTAATTCAGGAATTTTAACGCCAAATCTTCCGGAAGCTACATTCGTTATTTTCCCTAAAATAAACAACGGAATGTCGAGTGACGAATTTGCTCAACATGTTTTGAAAGACGGAAAAGTAGCAATCGTTCCCGGCTCGGAAAGATGGTTTGGAAAAGGCGCTGAAGGACACGTAAGAATCTGTTTTTCTACTTCACAGGAAATTCTGACTGAAGGTTTGAATAGAATTATTAATAGTTTTTAAATAAGTTTCGGGCAAAATCTTCGATTTTGCCCGAAACTTATTTATTGTTTTATTTTTCTGACAGGATTGCATCCTATAAATCATCTCTTCAACACTTTTTATTTTTTCGAAATTTTATACAATTTTCCACTATCCGTAACAGCATACAAATTCCCGTCACTACCATTCAAAACATCGCGGAATCTTTCTTTCTGATCTACTAAAAGACGTTCCTCACCGACAATTTTATTATCTTTCATGACGATTCTGTTAATATGTTCACCACTTAAACAGCCAATCATTAAGTTCCCTTTCCATTCATCAATATTTCCGGTATAAAATGTAACTCCGCTTGGAGAAATTACTGGATCCCAATAATAAACAGGTTGTTCTGTTCCAGCTTTTTGGGTTGTTCCATTGTTGATTTTATCTCCTGAATATTCGATTCCATAGGTCACATCTCCCCAACCATAATTTTTTCCGGGCTTGATTAAATTAATTTCATCGCCTCCTCTCGGTCCCATTTCGACATCCCAAAGATTTCCGTTTGGATCGATAGCTAAACCTTGAGGATTTCTGACTCCATAAGCATAAATTTCGGGCTTAAATCCGGCTTTTCCTATGAAAGGATTTCCGGATGCAGGTTGTCCGTCTTTAGTTATTTTTAAAATTTTACCTAAATAATTATCCGTTCTTTGAGCATATACTCTTGTTTGCTTATCTGATCTTTCGCCTGTACTCACAAATAAATTTCCGCCTTTATCAAAAACCAGTCTGCTTCCGTAATGTTTATCACCGTCATAAGTTGGAATCGCATGAAAAATTACTTTTACTTCTGAAATATTTTTTAAATCCTGAGAGAGTTTTCCTTTTCCAACGGCAGTATGATTTCCTTTTTCATAAGGTTCTGAAAAACTGAAATAAATAATGTTGTTTGCTTTAAAATCAGGATCAAGAGCAACATCTAACATTCCGCCCTGCCCTTTTGAATCGACTTTGGGAAAGCCTTCAATTTTTGAAATCTGTTTCCCATCAGTAGAAACAACGTTCATATGACCATTCTTATCGGTAATTAAAAATCTTCCGTCCGGTAAATTGATAATTCCCCAAGGTCGTCCCAGATTTTTCGTTAAGATTTCAACTTTGTAAGGTGTTGCTGTTTTTACCGCTTTTATTCTTGTTTGACCGGCAAAAGCTGGTTTATAATCCGGAGAATTTGGTTTTTCGGTTTCCACGCTTCCGTCTTTTCCGAGTTGCTGTGCATTGACTTTATTTTCTTTACAAGAAGAAAAAATTAATAATAAACTAACTGCTGAAATATAAAATTTATTGAATTTCATAGGATTAGGATTAAATGGTGATACGATGAATGGAAAAATAATGCCATAAAATTTGGTAGTTTAAATTTTTACTCTACATTTGTAGAACAAATTATCAATTCGTAGAATATGAAAGAAATAAAACTTACCGATTCCGAAAAAGACCTTATGGAAATTCTTTGGGAAAAAGAAAAAGTTTTCATGAAGGACATTCTGGAATCTTATCCGGAACCGAAACCGGCAACTACAACAATCGCTACACTTCTGAAAAGAATGCAGAATAAGGATTTTGTCGGATACAAATTGTATGGAAATTCCCGCGAGTACTTTCCAAAGATAGCAAAAGGGGAATATTTCAAGGAAGAAATGTCTTCTATGATTGACCGTTTTTTCAACAGTTCCGTGACGCAATTTGCCTCATTTTTTACTTCAAACGCAAAACTGTCACAAAAGCAGTTGAAAGAACTCCGTGAAATTATTGATCAGCAAATTGACGAAAAATGATTATTCTTTTAAAAATTATTTTGTGTTCTTCATTATTATTTGCATTGTACAATTTGTTTCTGCAAAAGGAAAAAATGCATCAGTTTAACAGATTTTATTTAATTTTTTCATTAATATTTTCTTATTCTGCTCCATTCATCTCCATTAAAACAGAAACTCCCAAACCGGCAAACCGTTTACAAACAACGATCGAAGCAACACAACAGGTTCTAGACCTTACTCCCAATCATCAAAGTTTTAACTGGCAAAATCTTATTTGGATCATTTACGGAATTGTGACCTTACTATTTTTACTGAAAGCAATTCTGTCAGTTTTAAAAATAAAAAGCTTAAAAGGAGAGAAAATCATTTACCAAAATCAAAATATTTTAATTATAAAAGAAAATGTGTCTCCCTTTAGTTTTTGGAAAACCATTTATTTAGGAAAAAGCTATTTGGTCAACAATAAAATAGATTCGAGGATTTTTCTTCACGAAAAGAGCCATTTGGAGCAAAAACACAGTATTGATCTTTTATTTATTGAAGCCTTAAAAATTTTCACATGGTTCAATCCTTCAATTTATTTTTATAAAAAAGCGATCGTTACCAATCATGAATTTCTGGCGGATGAATTTGTCTTAAAAAATGATTTTAATGTAAAAGATTATCAAAACCTTATTCTTCAGGAAATTATTTCGAGCCAAAACTACAATCTTACACATACATTCAATTTCAAGAACACTAAAAAACGATTTATTATGATGAACGCCAAAAAGTCTAAGATGACGAATCTAAAAAAAGTGATCAGTATCCCAATTTTAATGCTTGCTTTCGGACTATTTGTACAAAAAACGTATGCTAATACGATAGAAAAAGTTATTAAAGGAACAAAGGAGAAAATCTCTGAACCTGAAAAAAAATCTGTTCTGGAAGCCATTGCTGAAGTGACTCAAGAATCTAAGTCAATTGAGGAAATTACAACAGAAAAAGAGCCTTTAACAACAGTACTTAAAGAGAAAAAAGTTTCAGACACCATTCGTCCAAAAGAAGGTAAAAACACAAATCAGAACCAGACAACTGCACAACAAACTACGAATGAAAATGTAACAAAGGACGATGTGACATTGCTTCCGCAATATCCGGGAGGCATTAATGAATTGAGAACTAAAATCTCAAAATCATTTGACGGATCGAAAATTAACTCGAGTAAGACAAAAGAAATGTACCAAACCGATCTTACGTATACCATTACAGAAAATGGATCCGTGGCAGACATAAAAGCTGCCGGAAATAATGAGCTTTTTAATGCTGAAACTATAGCATCTTTCAAAAGAGCAAATGAAAATATAACCTGGAAACCCGCAGAAAAAGATGGGAAACCCGCTCGTTACAGAATGAGAATTCCATTAACCATGTCTTTCGAATAAACATGCAAGCACTCAAACAGAGTGCTTTTTTTATTTTTTATGATTTGTCTGAAAAACAGAAAATTGAGGTATCAAATACATCTAATGTCAAAAATTTCTTTCGTATTTTTGTTGTATAAGATCACTTTTTTCTATGAATTTCAAACTTCAATCAGAATATAAACCAACTGGAGACCAACCCAAAGCCATTGAAAAATTAACCGAAGGCATAGAAATCGGGGAAAAATATCAGACTTTATTGGGAGTTACCGGATCGGGGAAAACTTTTACGGTAGCGAATGTTGTAAACAATGTTCAGAAACCTACCTTAGTTTTAGCCCACAACAAGACTTTAGCAGCACAGCTTTTCATGGAATTTAAAGAATTCTTTCCTGAAAATGCTGTTGAATATTTTGTAAGTTATTACGACTATTATCAACCGGAAGCTTATATCGCTACAACCGGAACTTATATTGAAAAAGACTTGAGCATCAACGAAGAAGTCGAAAAATTACGACTTTCTGCAACGGCAAGCTTACTTTCCGGAAGAAGAGACGTTTTGATTGTTGCCTCAGTTTCATGCATTTACGGTATCGGAAACCCGACAGAATTTCATAAATCACTAATTTCTATCGCAATTGGTGAAAAAGTAACCAGAACCGCACTTCTTCACGCTTTGGTAAGCGCCTTATATTCAAGAACATTAAATGAATTCCAAAGAGGTACATTCCGTGTAAAAGGAGATGTGATTGATGTATTTCCGGCTTATGCAGATAATGCGATCCGAATTCAATTCTTTGGCGATGAAATTGAAAAGATCCAAAGTTTTGATCCCGTTTCAGGAAATGTAACCGGAGCTTTTGAGCAAATACAAATTTATCCCGCAAATCTTTTTGTAACATCAAAGGAAACATTGAACGGCGCGATCAGAGAAATTCAGGATGATATGGTGAAACAGGTGGATTTCTTTAATTCGATTGAAAAACCCTTAGAAGCCAAAAGATTACAGGAAAGAACAGAACTTGATTTGGAAATGATCAAAGAATTAGGCTACTGTTCAGGAATTGAAAATTATTCGAGATACCTAGATGGAAGATTACCAGGAACAAGACCTTTTTGTCTGTTGGATTATTTTCCGAAAGATTTCTTAATGGTAATTGATGAAAGTCACGTGACAGTTCCGCAGGTTCACGCGATGTACGGAGGTGACCGAAGCCGAAAAGAATCTTTAGTTGAATATGGTTTCAGGCTTCCTGCTGCGATGGATAACCGACCTTTAAAATTTAATGAATTTGAGGATATTCAGAATCAGGTTATTTATGTTTCCGCAACTCCTGCAGATTATGAACTGGAAAAAACCGGAGGAGCTTATATTGAACAAATTATTCGTCCGACAGGATTGTTAGATCCTATTATTGAAATACGTCCAACATTGAATCAGATCGATGATTTAATGGAAGAAATTCAAAAAAGAGCCGATGCCGATGAAAGAGTTCTAGTGACAACCTTAACTAAAAAAATGGCGGAAGAATTAACGAAATACTTCGTCAAATTCGGAATCAGGACACGATACATTCACTCCGATGTTGAAACACTGGAACGTATCCAAATCATGCAGGATCTTCGTTTAGGGCTTTTTGATGTATTAATTGGTGTCAATTTATTGAGAGAAGGTTTGGATTTACCCGAAGTTTCTTTGGTCGCCATTCTCGACGCAGATAAAGAAGGAATGCTAAGAAGCAGAAGATCAATGATTCAGACAGTTGGTCGTGCTGCAAGAAATATTAACGGAAGAGCTATCATGTACGCCGATAAGATTACAAAATCGATGCAGGCAACTCTTGATGAGACCGAATATCGTCGGGCAAAACAAATACAATATAACGAAGAGCATGGCAAAGTTCCTGTTGCTTTAAATAAAAAGATTTCTGAAAATCTGGTGGGAAGAAGTAAAGATTTCCCTGACGAAAAATATACTCAGAAAGAAATCCTCCAGAAAGTTGCTGAAGCAAAAGCAACCTATACGAGTGAAGATATGGAAAAAGTAATCGAACAAAAGCAAAAAGAAATGGAAGCGGCTGCAAAAAATCTTGATTTTATAAAAGCGGCTAAATTAAGAGACGAAATTGCCGCTTTGAAAGCATAAAACCCAATTAAAACTAAAGATAACAACAATGAAAAAAGTAACAGGCATTGGCGGAATATTTTTCAAGTGCAAAGATCCGAAAGCTTTGAAAGAATGGTATAAAACACATCTTGGAGTAGATGTAAATGAATATGGAGCCACTTTCGAATGGAAAGACATTGCCGAATCCAATCCAAAAGGATCTTTAACATGGAGCCCTTCTCCTGAAACGACAAAGTATTTCGAGCCTTCAACAAGAGAATTTATGATCAATTATACGGTTGATAATCTGGAAGCTTTGGTTGAAGAACTGAAAAAAGAAAATGTTGAAATTTTGGACGAAATTGCAGTATATGATTTCGGAAAATTCATTCACATCCTTGATCTTGAAGGAAATAACGTTGAGCTTTGGGAACCGATGTAAATTTAAATTGACCTAAAATTCTTATAAAAAAAGTTTCGGCGACATCTTTGATGTCGCCGAAACTTTATATTAAAACTTATAAATCTTTGTTTTAGGTTTTTCATAATTTACAGCTCCTCCACGAATCGGAGTCAGTAGATCCATTAAACCATTCAATTTTATTTCATAAATTGTCGATAACTGCATTCCTAGTTTACCTTTTGGCATTCCTTTTCGGTAAAACCATTCGAGATAACTTATTGGTAAGTCTGCCAAAACCGTACCTTCATATTTTCCGAAAGGCATTTTCATGACACAGATTTCTTTTAATATTTCCGGGTTTATTCCGTCCTCCATTTTATATTATTAAATCAATTTTATTATCCAAATCATCATTACTGTTGGGAAGTTTCAGATCAGGCGTATCATCGTCGGAAAACTCGTTTCTGTATACCTGAATCAGCAACAGAGTAAGAGAAATCAAAATCGGGCCAAAAATAAGCCCCATAAAGCCAAATAAATTCATTCCCATAATAATTCCGAAAACAGTATTTAAAGGATGAATATCTTCCAACTTTTTCAAAAGGGTAAATCGCAGGACATTATCCGTTAAACCAACAACAACCAAACAGTAAGCTGCCAATCCTAGTCCCATTCCTGTATTTCCTTCAGCAATCATATAAATACAAACCGGAATATAAATAATCGCCGCTCCTACAACCGGAACCATCGATGCCGCTGCTGTTAAAGCAAAAAGCAAAACAGCACTTGGCGCACCAAAAATAAAATATCCGATTAAAGCAACAATTCCTTGCCCAAGAGCAACGACCGGAATCCCAATAGCATTTGCCATAATCAGTTTTCTCATCTTTTCTCCAATCAAAGAAACATTCGCTCTTTTTAAAGGTGCAGATGATGATAAAATTCTTTCAAAAAAACGCGGTCTTTCCAACATAAAATAAAGAATAAAATACATTGACATTACAACTGTCAAGGTATTAAATGTCCCGCTAAGAGCCTTTGTCGAAAACTGTCCTACTGAATTTCTCAGTTTAGCAGTATTTTCATTGCTTAATATATCAAAACCTGTTTTTGAATAAATATAGGTATGTATTTTTTCCAGAAATACATTAAATTTAGCCATATAAGCCTGTGCATTTCCTAATTTATCGATTAAAAGATCTCCGATAAAATAAATCGGAAGAATAAGAACGATCAAACTTGCAAGCATTAAAACCAATGATGAAAGCCAGGGTTTCCATTTTTTTTCCTCCTGCAGATAAAAATTATACTTTCGGCAAACTACATAAATAGTAATCGCTCCTAAAACGGAAGGTATAAAAAGTGCAAGATTAAAACAGATTAAACCCGCTAACACCAAAATAATAACAAGTAAAGAAACCTGCTTTATTTTAACACTGCTAATTTGTTGATCTTTATTCATTTATTTGTTTAATATTATTTGTCTTGGTTTTCCTAAATAAGCGCAATACAGAGAATACATCACTGCAAAGATGAATGGCGCTGTCAAAATAATTCCGATAATACAAAGAACTATTCCAGCCATTGATAAAAGAAAACCTACAAATGTTACGCCAAGAAAAATGCCGTAGTTATCTTTTACGATATTATAAGATTTCCCCAAAGCCTCTGTTGCAGAAGCATTTTCGAATAATAAAATAGGATATCCAAGCATTAAAAACGGATACACGAAAATTATCGGGAACACACAAAGCGAAAGTGCAATAGTAGAAATTACACCTGCTAATAACGCATAAATCAAAATATTAGCAAAATTTTGTTTGTATCCTATGAAAAGATCAGAAAATTCAATTGGATTTTTCGTGTTGTATTTATTAATCATGTAAATTAATCCAACATACAAAGGAGAAAGTAAAAGTCCTAAAACTCCTGATAATGTTAAATATAAAGGCATTCCGGGTGCGCTAAAGGCAGAAAAACTGTTATAATTGCCTGTTTCCTTCATCTCTTCAATCATTGCTGAAGAATCAACTCCTACAAGTGATTGAATAATAGCTCCCAAAATACTGTAAATGATCATTGCTACGATTGCATAAAGAAAAACGCCTTTGTACATTTCGAAAGCATGAGAAATAATCGATCCCGTATTCCTTTCCGGAACCGATCCTTGTTGGTCAAATTCATTAAATTCTGACATGGTGTTTATATTTTAATGTTGATTTTACCAAATTTAACTTTTTTTGGCTTTTAAAACATTAAAAATCAATGAAATTTATTCTTTTTCCGAGAAGATTGTCTTGTATAAAGAGTAAATCATCGCATTCCAAAATGGAAAAGTAAATAATGCCCCCACAAAGAATAAAGCAAAACCGATGTATTTAAAAATAACTGCAACCATCACACAGACAACTATTTCCAGAAAATACATTTTCAATGCTTTAAAATTTAAAGAAATAGATTCGAAGATTGTTTTATTCATAAAAAACATGATTGGTGCAACAAAAATTGTAATACAAACCCAAACAAAAGGTAAAATAAGTGTATTAATCGTAACTCCGTAAATTACAAACCAAAATAACGCATAAGATATGTATCTGAAAAAATTAGTTCCGTTATATCCGGTAAACAAATCTCCGATCTCAATATTCTCCTTTAAATCAAGCTTTCTGAAAATCTGAAAAAAGCCAAGGTTTAAAGGATATAAGAAAATTAATGTTGCTAATAAAGCATAGCTGAAATATCGGGAATTCTCTGTTTTTCCAAGTTCTGCTGCCTTTGCAATGTATGCATCCATGCTTATTTTGTAAGCATCAATCAATTCCTGTTGCTGATCAAAGATTCCGAATCTTGATGCAAAGAAAAACATCGATGTAAAAAATATCGCAAAATAAATTATTGAAAACATCAGTTGGAAAACCAATGTTTTATTCCAATAGAAAAATGCCTGCTTCAGTATAAAATCTAATCCCGGTTTCTGTGGATATTTGTTTTCCATTAAAAAAATTTTGTGCAAAAGTAAACATCAATAATTACTTTTGCGGAATGTTTTCAGTGAATCATCAAAAATTTATGGAAATGGACGAACTTTCGATCCAGAAGATTCCCTTTTTTTTCATTATCGACTTCCTTGCGGAAAACGTTGAGATCTTTAAAGAAAATGAAATTGAAAAATCAGGCTTACTAATTGATTTTCAAAACTTTTCAAACACGAAAAGCAAGCATGAATTAAACAAAAAAACTGAGTGGAAATCATTTCCCGAGACATTAGAAAGCTTCAAAAAAGGCTTTGATGAGGTTCAGAAAAATATTCGCTTCGGGAATTCATATCTTGTAAATTATACCCGAAAAACCAAAATCGAAACCAATTTAACGCTTGAAGAAATTTTTTATCATTCAAGTGCAAAATATAAAGTTTATTATAAAGATTTTTTTGTATTTTTTTCTCCTGAAACTTTTGTGAAGATCATTGACGGAAAAATCCTGACTTATCCTATGAAAGGTACTATTGATGCATCATTGGATAACGCGGCGGAAGTTCTGAAGAACGATAAAAAGGAAAAAGCGGAACATTATACCGTGGTCGATTTGCTTCGAAATGATCTCAGTATGGTTGCAGATGATGTGAAGGTAGATAAATTCCAGCACATTGATTTCATCAAAACACAGCAAATGGATCTGTATGCCATGAGCTCTGAGATTTCAGGAAACTTAAAGCCCGAATTTGATGGAAAACTGGGAAGTATTATGAAAAAATTACTTCCCGCAGGTTCTATTTTAGGAGCTCCGAAACCAAAAACATTAGAAATTATTCTGAATGCAGAAGGTTACGAAAGAGGTTATTATACAGGAGTTTGCGGCTGGTTTGACGGAGAAAACGTTGACAGCTGTGTAATGATTCGTTTTATCGAAAAACAAGGTGATGAACTTTATTTCAAAAGCGGAGGCGGAATTACTCACATGAGCAAGTCAGAAGACGAATATCAAGAAATGAAAAATAAAATCTATGTCCCAATTTATTGAAAGTATTAAGGTAGAAGATCAGGAAATTTTCTTATTGGATTTCCATCAAAAACGCGTGAATCAGACTTTCGCCCATTTTGGGAAAGAAGGCTCTATTGATATTTTAAAAATTTATAAACATCTTGAACATGATGAAGATGGTCTTTTTAAATTAAGAATCGTTTACGATCTTGATAAAAAAGTCCGTACTCAGATGATTCCTTATGCGATTCCCGAAATTGAAGATTTTCAGTTGGTTGAGAATAACAGCTTCGACTATTCTTTCAAATTTGAAGACAGAAAGGAACTGGAAAGAATGAAGATGAAATCTAAGGCTGAAGAGATCATTATTGTTAAGAACAATCACATTACAGATACATCATTCTCTAATCTTTTATTTCTGAAAGGTAAAGACTGGTTTACACCTGCAACATATCTTTTGAATGGTGTACAGCGACAAAATCTTTTAAAACATAAAAAAGTGAAAGAAACAGAGATTACCTTACAGAACATAAAGCAATTTTCTCATTTTCAACTTATTAATGCTTTAAATGATTTTGACGAAAATTTTATTTATCCGCTTGACAGAATTACCAATCTGCCGGGAAATGAAGAATATTTAGACCTTTAGCTTTCTTTTAAAAAGTTAAAATAAGCTTTCTGTACTTCAGCATTGCTCATTCCGTGTGTATTGACTTCCAATATTTTAGGTTGAGCATCCGGCTTGAAGAAATTTTCCAACACCCTGTCTAAAGTAGCTTCTTCATCAACCTTGGTATAAGAGAATCCGAAGTGTTTTGCTAAATGTTCTGCATTTTTATGATGCTTTGTTGCAATAAATTCATCCAACGTATTTGGATTGGCATTTCCAGGTCCCGGAATAATTTTGAAAATATTTCCTTCACCATTATTAAAGATCATAATTCTTACAAACGGCGGGATGTATTGATTCCAAAGACCATTAATATCGTAGAAAAAACTCAAATCTCCTGTAATCAGCAAAGTCGGATTCGCATTTTTAATAGCAAATCCCATTGCTGTAGAAGTTGAACCGTCGATTCCGCTCGTTCCTCTGTTGCAATAGATTTTTCTTTTGCCATAATCAAACAACTGAGCATATCTAATCGCCGAACTGTTGCTGAAATGAATATTATAATTTTCAGGAATGGTGTGTGACGTTTTATTGAAGAAATAAAAGTCTGAAAACTCAACCGTGTTTAAAAACTTTTCGTGTTTTGCATCTTTTTTATCTCTTAAAACATCCCAAAGGTTGAAGTATGGCTTTGGCTCTAAACTAACGAATTTCAACAATTTAGAAAAGAAAAGTTCAGGCTTAACTTCAATTTTTTCTGTTAATGCAAAATAAGTATCCGGCTGCCAAACTTCATCCAGATGCCAATGTTGTTTCGGACGCGCACTTCTTAAAAATTGTTTTACTTTTTTAGAAACTACATTTTGCCCTACAGTAATCAGTAAATCAGGAGCATAAGTCTTATAATCTTCCTCTGTAAAGTTGAAAACATAGCGGTCGATATGTCTGAAGAATTTTTCGTGATATAAATTTGAATTCGCTTCACTTAAAACTACAACCGAATGATTTTTAACCAATTGTGTTAATTGATTTTCCAATTCAGGGCTGTGCTCTTTTGTTCCTACAAGAATTAAAATTCTTTGTGAAGTATTCCAGTCTGCTACAAGATTTGAAGGAATTTCATATTCTTTATGCTTAATTGTCTTTTCAACTGTCGGAAAAGTCGGAAGCTCCGAAACCAATTCATATAAAGGCTCTTCTAGAGGAATATTGATATGAACGGGACCTTGCTTTTCAATACAAAGTTCAATTGCTTTTTTTATGATATCAAAATTAATATCTTCTGCATGTTCTTTACTGTCTTCCAAAAGCTGGAAATCTCCGTAAGAATGCTGATGAAAAAGATTATTCTGTCTGATGGTTTGCCCGTCAAAAATATCTACATAATCTGTTGGTCTGTCGGCTGTTAAGATCAACATCGGAATATTCGAATAAAAGGCTTCTGTAATAGCAGGATAGTAATTTACTGATGCGGAACCACTTGTGCATGTAATCGCAACAGGTTTTTTCTCACTCATTCCCATCCCCATTCCTACAAAAGCAGCACTTCTTTCGTCCACAATACTGAAACAGTTGAAGCTGTCTATTTCCGAAAAATGAATCGCCAAAGGAGCATTTCTTGATCCGGGAGAAATAATAATATCTGAAATTCCGTATTGCTGAAGAAGATGTGCAAGTATCTGAATACTTCTTTTGGAAGAATATTTTTTCATAATACAAATTTAATTTATATATACTTAACACGAAAAAAATTTAATTTAAAATATGTAATTTAGCCTTACGTAAAATTTCGCTATAAATGGATAAAATACCTAGTGTAGACCTGCGTGATTTCCTTTCGGGTGACCCGGAACGCAAACAGAAATTTGTAAATGAAATCGGAAAAGCTTATGAAGAAATCGGATTTGTAGCCTTAAAAGGGCACTTTCTGGATGACAAGCTAGTGAGTGAATTGTATGGAGAGGTAAAAAACTTTTTTGAATTACCAACGGAAACGAAACAGAAGTACGAAATTCCGGGAATTGGTGGGCAAAGAGGCTATGTAGGATTCGGAAAAGAAACTGCAAAAGGCTTCAAAAAAGGAGATTTGAAAGAATTTTGGCACTTCGGACAATACGTGTCTGATGATTCAAAATACAAAAGTGAATATCCTGACAATGTAATCGTTGAAGAACTTCCAAAGTTCAATGAGGTAGGTAAAGAAGCCTATCAAATGCTTGAGAAAACAGGACAGTATGTTTTAAGAGCTTTAGCAATTTATCTTGGTTTGGATGAATTTTATTTTGACGACAAAATCGCAGAAGGAAATTCTATTTTAAGACCAATTCATTATCCGCCAATCACAGAAGAACCGAACGATGCAGTGAGAGCTGCAGCACACGGAGACATTAATCTGATTACTCTTTTAATGGGTTCTCAAGGGAAAGGTCTTCAGGTTCAGAATCATAACGGAGACTGGATCGATGCCATTGCTGAACCGGACGAATTGATGATCAACGTTGGAGACATGTTATCAAGACATACCAACAACAAATTGAAATCTACGATTCACAGAGTGGTAAATCCGCCAAGAGAATTGTGGGGAACTTCAAGATATTCAATTCCTTTCTTCATGCATCCAGTAAGTTCAATGTCTTTAAATGCATTGGAAAACTGTGTTGATGAAAATAATCCTAAATTGTATGAAGATACAACAGCAGGTGAATTTCTACATGAAAGACTGATCGAACTAGGATTGATCAAAAAATAATAATGGAACCGGGTATTTTGCCCGGTTTTTTATTTTTATAGTTTCACGTGAAACTTTTCTATTAAAATCTTCTTATATCTTTCTGCTCTAACCAGATCTTTTTTGTTCACTAAAAATTTATAAGAACTGCTGAAATAATATTCCTGACATTTCGCAGACATGTATTGATTGATATCATCGTCATCAGTATGTTCTACAATTTCGTATTTTGGAAGCTTTAGATTGAGCAATTTATTATTCAAAGAATATTTATGGATAATATCATAATCCACCCACGAATTACATGAAAAAGTCTCAATATCTTTTTTAAAATATTTTTCAAAGTAATAAAGCATCAATTCTTTTCCTGTATTATCTAATTTATTACCGTTAAAGCTTACAAAAACAGTAAAAAGCCATTGTTCTTTGGCAAGCTTTTCAATTTCTTTGTAATAAAAATCTTCTCTTCCCAATGGCGAATTATTTAATTTTTCAATTTTTTTGAGCACATCCGCCAAATACATTTCTGAAGTACGAATAAATCCTTTTGCATCGTTATTTTGATTATACTTTTGGTATTCAGTAATCTTATAAGCAAGATAACCTTCAAAGGTATGATGATTAACATAATCATGGAGCCCATCTTTATCCCCTTTAAATTTAACGGTATCCTGTTTAAGGTTTATGCTTAAAGATTCTTTAGGGTTTAAAAACAATGAAATACCTCTCTTGAGTTTTCCACCATTTTTAGAAGAGATGGAAATTGTTTTTATTCTGTTTGTTTCATTAATTATTTTCTTTTGATTAACTCCAATTTCTATTGTCTTATGTGAATAGGTAACTTCTACAGGGAAGTTATTTTTATTATCGATCGTTATATTTTGAGCCGAATAAAAACATGAAAATAGGAGGATAATCAATACCCTCCTTCTTTGATTTATACTTTCGTAATGTCTGAACAAACCATTATTTATTTTAAATTAAAATATAAGCCCAGTAACTAATCTGAATTGAATATAAAACAGATCAATCCGCAATTTATCCGGTGATACAGTAAAATTCCGGACAAGGAGTCGATTGTGTAAAAGTTCCCCAAGGACAAATACATGTATAAACGTCTCCCCCACCAGGATTTCCCGGAGTTCCACCTCCTCCTGAACCAGTATAAGGTACACATTTTCCACCTGAACAGATTTCAGTTGATCCACAACCGCCCGATCCAGGTCCTTCTCCTTCAAAACAGAGTGCAGGAGGAGCACCTGCAGAAATTTGCTTTTTGTCTTCTCTTGAAAGTTTTTTTAAATTTTTCATAGTTTTTGGTTTTGATGTTTCCTACTCTATCCGCTTTTCGGATACCGCTTTATTTTTAATTATTTTTTCAATTTAATAATCAGATATTTATCGAGTATTATTCACTAAGATATGAAATTTGTAAATAAATTTTCATCCTTACTAAAAAATAATTTCAAAAATATACCACAGTTGATTGATTTATTAATTTTTTGATTATCTTTACATTAGTATCAAATTTTTAACTAAAACAATATGAAAAATCTAAAAAAACTAAGCAAAGGTCAATTAAAAAGCATTACTGGAGCTGGAGGAATCAAAACGCTTCCAGAGCCTGAATTCTGCATGTATGCATGTCCAAACGGTACGATAGTTTGCGCAACCTGTAGTGATGATTTCAAATGTCCTGATGATACAATGTAAGATTATTATCTACAATTTATAAAAAACCGCTCCTTTTTAGAGCGGTTTTATTATAAGTATTTAAAATTTCAAATCAATCAAACAACCGCAATTGCTGATCTTTTGCTCCTGTAAAATTTTTCGTAGAAAGTTTTGGAAATTCTTTGCCGTCAAAAAACTTTTTTCTTCCGATTTTAAAAGTATTGTGAATCATTTCCGCGATATTTCCTTCCGCTTTTTGCCGGTCAAAATATCTTTTGTCGCCCAGTTTTCCTCCTCGCATCGAACGAATTAAATTTAAGACTTTTTGTGCGCGATCTGGAAAAGCATTTTCAATCCAATTGATAAAAACAGGTTCTACAGTATCATTTAATCTCACCAAAGTATATCCGAAACTCTGAGCTCCCGCTTCTGAAATTGCTTTTAAAATAGTTAAAGGTTCATCGCTGTTTAGTCCCGGAATAATTGGCGCCACCATCACATTTACAGGAATTTTATTTTCAGAAAGAACTTCTATGGCTTTTAATTTATTTTTTGCAGAGCTTGTTCTGGGCTCCATTTTTCTTCGCAAATCTTCATTAATTGTAGGAATACTTAAAGAAACTGAGACAAGATTCTGTTCAGCCATTGGTTTTAAAATATCAATGTCCCGCAACACCAAAGCATTTTTTGTCAGAACATTGACAGGATGTCTGTAATCCAGACAAACCTGTAATATTTTTCGTGTAATTTCGAATTGTCGTTCTGCAGGCTGATAACAATCTGTATTTCCTGAAAGTAAAATCGACGCTGGTTTGTAGCCTCTTTTTTGAAAAAATTTCTCTAATAATTCCGGCGCATTTTTCTTAACCATAATCTTCCTTTCGAAATCAATTCCTGCGCTGTATCCCCAATATTCGTGAGTGGGTCTTGCGAAACAATAAGAACATCCATGTTCACAACCTTGGTAAGGATTCATGGAATATTCCATTGGCAGATCTTCGCTTTTTACCTGATTAACAATGGTTTTAGGAAACACTTCAGTAAAAGACGTTTTTACCGTTTCAAAATCTTCATCTTCTGGTTCATAGGTATATCTGTCGAAACGATTGATAACATTTCTCTGAGCTCCCTGACCTTTTATGATATTTTCGTTCTGCATTTCTGATGTAAAATTAGAACGGAAATTTTATAAAATAATGAGTTTTAACATTAAAGTTTTCCACAAAAAAATCCAACACCGTGACAGTGTTGGATTTTACATGATTGGATATATTTTTTAACTACTTCAGTGCATAAAATTCAACCCCGTGATAATCATCCTCGTGGTTTTTTCCGTCAAAGTGTCTGTGATAATCCGAATAGGTATCACTATATTTTTTATCTTTTTTATTTAATATCTTCTTAATTCCTATGATGCTTAATACTGCCAAAAGACCAACTCCTCCCGCCAGTAAAACGCCGACTTCTTTTTTCATATTTTGTCTGATTTATTTATTTCATTATTGCAAAAAGTGTACCCAACCGATTTTATATCATTATAAATTTTGTTAACATTGCCTCGTTTTCCTGCTTAAATATAATTCCTTAAAATACCACTTTTTTACTTTCAATGGTTTAATTATTGTATTTTTAAAAGAAAATATTATTATGGAAAATTCAGAAAATATGACAACACTAAGTCAGGTCATGGAAAGACTTAAAGAAAGAGGCATTCACAGAGAGTTCAGAATGAATGAAAACTGTGAGATGAAATTCGAAAATTCAGATAAAAATTATAAACCTGCCGATTTAACGATATTAAAAACTTACCGTTTCGAAGGAGACAGTAATCCGGATGACAGCGCAGTTCTTTATCTCGTAAAAGATACTTCAGGAAATATGGGAATGATTATTGATTCTTACGGCGCAGACAGTAATTATCCAGGTCAGGATTTTGATAAATTCTTAAGAGATATTCCTGTTGAGGAAATTGAAGATTATAATTATTAAATATATAAAAAGTCCGAAATTATTCAGTTTCGGACTTTTCTTTTTTATTGAAAATCCCTTTCAGGAATCCCTTTTTCTCTTTTCCTTCTTTAGGCTGTTCTTTATTGGTTTCGTTTGAAGTTTTCTTAATTTCCTTGCCAATTTCTTTTACAGACTGTTTCATACCTTTCACATCTTTTTTCACCTCTTTTACGGTAGTTTTGGCATTATCAACAGTCTTTTTGGCTTTATCAATATTAATTCCGATTAAAGTTTTCTTTAAGCCTTGCTCAATTCCTTTCCAGAAAAGATTAAAAAACGACTTCGTAGGATCTCTTTCCACATCTTCAACCTGTACATCTTCAGGAAGTTTACCCGAATCTGTTTTTACCAGTAAATTCGCAACAGCCGTTAAGAAGCCTTTCTTTTCCTGATTGTTTTTATCTAAAATCGCAATCTTTAAATCTTTGTGTCGAAGATTAAAACTGCCATTCAATCCTCTTGGATTTCCTTTAAAATTGAAAAGCATTTCCTGAATCGTTCCTGTTGCCGTTACATGCAAATACGGACGAATAAACGGATTAATTCCCTGCGCAGGAAGATTCGTTGCTCTTCCTGAAATATTAAAAATATCACGTCGGTCTGCCACATCAAAATTCCAGTTGACAGAAAGCGGAGCCAAATTCATGAAAGAACAATTGATTTTAATATCAACTCTCGTAGGCTTTCCTTTTGCTTTTGCCGAGTTCAGATTTTTAACATTCATATTAAAATTACTGAATGTAAGTTTTCCGGGACCTGCACTTTCGGGCGTATCTTCTTCATAAACCAATATTGAATTTTTCAGATTCAGATTGCTGATATTCATTGGGATTTTTATAGATCGGAGCAACGCAGAATACAACAGTTTTTCTTTCGGATCATCATTCGGAATTTTACTTCTGAAAATATTGGCATCTGCAGATTGAATTGTCACATTCGATGCATTGATCGATTTATTTTGAGAAAATAAGTCCCAATTTCCATCAGCGGTAATTTGATTTGCTTTAATATCATACAAATCTCTTTCAACAGGTATCATTTTGATAAACTGAGCTCTCGAAACGAGGGGTTTCATTGCAAATTGAGAAATCTGAATATTATTTTTATTCAACTTCAAGAATCCGACCGTCATATTGTAAAACTGGGTTTTGTAAGCGAAGTTTTTAGTCGTTACAAAATAATCTTTCACATTGACAGCCATTCCCGAATTGTCAGGTTTCGAAGTAAGCTGAATATCATTAATTGTTGCATTAAGATCATTAAAAATCAACAGCTGATTTCCTTTATCGTATGTAATATTAGAATTTTTCAGCGTAACTTTTCTTATTAAAATTGGAAACTGAATTCCGGCAAGGTTTGGTTTTTTATTGTCTTTAACTTCACCCGCTTTTATCGTTCCTTTTACATTATCTACAAAAACATCTTTTACATCAAGATTCAGCTTTTTATCAATAAATTCCCATTTATTAATATTAAAACCAATATAATTTGTTGTAAGATCCATCGAAGTTTTACCTTTTGAAGAACCATTTGGAACAGCGGAAATATTTCTCAGTTCTCCCTTTTTAGGATTTAATGTTAAACTTCCAATGTTAAAATCCTGATGATTGGAATACAAAATATTTTGCCCGGAAAACTGAAAATTTTTGTAACCTACAGGAATCATTTCTTCCCGCGTTTCCTTGTCAAACCTTAATTCATTGATATTTAAATTAAGTTTCTCAGCATACAAAAGCTTTTTTCCGTCGGGTTTCATCACCTGTACCGTTGCGTTATTTAATTTTACATCCTCAAGATTGAGTTGAAAATTAAGAGGTTTTTTAGCCTTTATCGGAACCGCATTTGTAGTATAAACTAAAAGATCAGAATTGTAGAAATTAGCATTGGCAAGAGAGACTTTATTCTTTTTCAAAACAATATCCGTGAATTCCATTTTCTGAATATTGAATTGGAAAAGTTTATTTTTTTTAGGATAGTATTTTTTAAACTGATCAAAACTCATTAAAGGAATCAACTGAAAATTATCAATCGACATTCTTCCGTTCGATGTTTGTATCGCACTTATTTTCAATGCATAAACATTATCCGGCTGAACAAAAAAATTCTTTCCTTTAATATCATATTTATCAAAAACAACAGGAAGCTTATCTTCAACAGACTCTTCCGTCATCTGAAGATTTTCAACATATAAATTCAGATCCTGAACAGAAAAAAACTTCTGTTTTGTATGCCTGAAAATGCTGATATTTCCTTCATTAATTCTGATATTTTCAAATTTGACAGGATTTCTTTTTTTGCCTGTTTTTGTATCGACAGGTTTTGCGAGAATAATATTTAAATGTGGTTTTGATAATAATAAATCCGATGAACTTATTTGTTTATTGAAAATCGCATCATAAATGCCAAAACGACTGATCTTCAAAGTATCAATCGTTCCCTGAAGACCGATAACATTAACATTTTGAGGATTTTTACTGTTAACCGTAATTCCTGTCGAAAGAATATTTCCGGACATCAGATCAACTTCCAACAATTTGTAGGAAACTTTGTAATCTGTATTGTTTTTGATGTAATTCGGAAGTTGGGTTTTAAGCCAAATATTAAGTGCAAAATTTGCCAGTAAAATGATTACCAACAAAATTCCAAGACTAATCATTAACTTTTTAACCCATTTTTTCATATTTGTGATTTGATTTAATTCATTTTAAAATAAAGCTGATTTTTTATACTCAATTCAATCACATAGCCTTCATGTCCTCTTACATTCATAAAATTTCCTCCATCAAAACCAAGATACTGACCTTTAATTCCCGTCAATTTTCCTGTAAATTCCGGTTTTTTATCTAAAGTGAAAGAGGTAACTTTTTCAGGTTTTTCAAAAGGATAATCAAATTTCCAAAGATTTTCTCCTTTACTGTAGAATTTCTGAAAATCATCCGGAAAATATTCTTTAATCTTTTGCTGAAAATCAACAAGATCAATTTCTCCCTCAAAATCATCCTGAAGCATTTTTTTCCAGCTTGTTTTATCTGCAACATGCTGTTTTAATGCAACTTCTATCATTCCTGCTTCATAACGGTTTTCGGTTCTTGCAATCGGAAGCGCAAAAGTCGCTCCCTGATCGATCCATCTTGTAGGAATCTGCGTATTTCTCGTCACTCCTACCTTCACTTCTCCCGTGTAAGCCAAATAAACTGTGTGTGGTTGTAACTGAATTTCTTTTTCTATATTCAAATCCCGTTCCGCAATTCCCAAATGTGCTGTAGAAAGTTCCGGACGAATAATTGTATCACTTGCATAAGGACTTTCAAAAAAGCAGCTTTTACAAAATCCCATTCTGTAGATTGGCTTATTCAACTGACAGTTCACACATTGAAAACCTGTATGTTTTATTGTTAATTCTTTTCCGAACAGTTCATTCATGTGAATAAGATCTCCCGAAAGATTAAGATAATATTGAATCGGCTCATCATTGAAGCTCGTCATCTTTAAAATTTGCCCTTGAAACTGCATATATTAATTTTATGTTACTTTTTTAAGTAAATTTAACAATTATATTTTTCACAAAGTAAATTTATATTTTTGTGGTAAGAAAAACATACGGATGAATTATCTTGTAACTGGCGGAAGCGGTTTTATTGGTTCCCACTTGGTCGAGCAATTATTAAAAAAAGGACATTCTGTCATAAACGTTGACAATTTTGATGATTTCTACAACTATCAGATAAAAATTGCAAACACATTAGAGTCAATTGGTGAAAATTCCACTTTTGATTTTTCTGATAAGGAGAATGATATCCAAAAATTAATTCTTCTCTCAAAATCAAATAATTACACATTATATTATCAGGATATTCGCGATAAAAAAGGACTGGAGGAAATCTTTAAAAATCATAAAATTGATTTAATTATTCATCTTGCCGCACTTGCCGGAGTCCGTCCTTCGATCGAAAGACCTTTGGAATACGAAGAAGTCAACATACGCGGAACAATGAATCTTTGGGAATTGTGTAAAGATTTTAATATTAATAAATTTGTTTGCGCATCATCTTCAAGCGTTTATGGAAATAACGAAAAAATTCCTTTTTCTGAAACTGACAATGTAGACAACCCAATCTCTCCTTATGCTGCAACAAAAAAATGTGGAGAAATTTTAGGTCATGTTTATCATGATTTATATAAAATTGATATGATTCAATTAAGGTTTTTCACGGTTTATGGACCAAGACAAAGACCTGATCTTGCCATTCATAAATTCACAAAATTGATTTCAGAAAATCAGGAAATCCCTTTTTACGGAGATGGAACAACGGCCAGAGATTATACTTTTATTGATGATATTATTGATGGAATTTTAAAATCTATTCAATATCTGGAAAATAATTCCGATGTGTACGAAATTATCAATCTTGGCGAAAGTGAAGTTATTAATTTAAATGAAATGCTTTCCACCATAGAAAGTACATTAGGAAAATCTGCCATCCGAAAAAATCTGCCAATGCAGCCCGGAGATGTCATGAAAACCAATGCAGATATTACAAAAGCCAAGACATTAATTGGCTACAAACCTGACACAAACTTCCAAAATGGCATAAAAAAATTTGTGGAATGGTTTTTGAGAAAATGACCTCAAGTAAGCCCTAGAAAGTCGCTCTAATACTTTCTTTTGGCATACGATGAACAAAATTTAATAAAAAGAATTGAAAATCAGGTATAAAAAAGCATATAATATAAGCTATTTTTATACTTTTGCAAAAAATTAGAAAATTATGTACTGGACATTAGAATTAGCTTCATATTTAAGTGACGCACCTTGGCCAATGACTAAGTCTGAACTTATCGACTACGCAATCAGAACTGGTGCACCTATGGAAGTGGTAGAAAATCTTCAGGCAATCGAAGATGAAGGAGAAATCTATGATGCAATCGACGAGATCTGGAGCGACTATCCTACGGACGAAGATTATCTTTGGAACGAAGACGAATATTAATTAGAAGCATTAAGCTTTAGGCCTTGCTTAGAGCTTTTTTGCCCTTTTTTAAATATCAATTTTTACACGATAAGTGTTATTAAAAACGCTTAAAGGATATCCTTTAGGCATAAAGCAAAAAATTTATGAGTTTTTTAAACAAAGTTCTAAAAGGGTTTTTGGGAGACAAAAAAGCGCAGGACCTAAAAGAAGTAAAAAAAGTTGTAACAAAAATCAAAGCTGTTGAACCAAGTATTCAGCAATTGTCTGATGATGGTTTGAGAGAGAAAACTGCTGAGTTTAAAGAAAATATTAAATCTGCAACCAGCAAAATCACAGCTCAGATAGAACAGACACAAGAGCAGATAAAAAATTCGAAAAACGTTGACGAAAAAGAGGCTCTTTTCTCAAAAATCGAGACTCTAAAAAAAGAATCATACGAAATCGAAGAAAAAGTTCTTCTACAAATTCTTCCTGAAGTATTTTCATTAGTGAAAGAAACAGCAAGAAGATGGGCACAGAATGGCGAAATCCGTATCACAGCATCCGATTGGGACAGACAATTGGCTGCCGCAGGAAAAGATTTCGTAGAAATTCAGGGAGATCAAGCTGTTTGGAAAAACTCATGGGATGCTGCCGGAACGCCTGTAAACTGGGATATGGTACATTACGATGTTCAGTTTATCGGAGGGGTTATTCTTCACAGCGGTAAAATTGCCGAAATGGCAACCGGTGAAGGTAAAACTTTGGTAGGTACACTTCCAATTTTCTTAAATGCACTTCCGGGAAGAGGAGTTCACGTTGTAACAGTGAATGATTACCTTGCAAAAAGAGACTCGGCGTGGATGGGACCATTGTACCAATTCCATGGAATGAGCATCGACTGTATCGATAATCACCAACCTAACTCAGACGGAAGAAGAAAAGCATACAATTCAGATATCACTTATGGAACAAATAACGAATTCGGTTTCGATTATTTGAGAGATAACATGGTAACTTCGCCTTCAGAATTGGTACAAAGAGAATTGAACTTTGCAATAGTGGATGAGGTTGACTCAGTTTTGGTAGATGATGCAAGAACACCTTTGATTATTTCCGGTCCTGTTCCACAAGGTGACAGACAGGAATTTGATGTTCTAAAACCTTCAATCGACAGAATTGTTGATGTTCAGAAAAAAACTGTTTCCACAATTTTTAATGAGGCTAAAAAATTAATCGCTGCAGGAAACACAAAAGAAGGAGGATTTAAATTGCTTCAGGCTTACAGAGGTCTTCCTAAAAACAGACAATTAATTAAATTTTTATCGGAAAGCGGAAATCGTGCATTGCTTCAAAAAGTTGAAGCTCAATATATGCAGGACAACAACCGTGACATGCCGATTGTAGATAAAGATCTTTACTTCGTTATTGAAGAAAAGAACAATCAGGTTGATTTGACGGACAAAGGTGTTGAATACATGTCTCAAGGAAACTCGGACAACAATTTCTTCGTTCTTCCGGATATCGGAACTGAAATCGCTGAAGTTGAGGCTAAAAATTTATCCAAAGAAGAAGAATTCGAAGCTAAAGAAAGACTTTTCGCAGAATTTGCTGAAAAATCTGAAAGAGTTCACACGATGAGCCAATTGCTTAAAGCATATACATTATTTGAAAAAGATGATGAATATGTGGTAATTGATGGTGAAGTAAAAATCGTTGACGAGCAGACAGGTCGTATCATGGAAGGAAGACGTTATTCTGACGGTCTTCACCAGGCAATTGAAGCTAAAGAAAACGTAAAAATCGAAGCTGCAACGCAAACTTTTGCAACCGTTACTTTACAGAACTATTTCCGTATGTATAATAAGCTTGCGGGGATGACTGGTACTGCTGAAACGGAAGCGGGTGAGCTTTGGGAAATTTATAAATTAGACGTTGTGGTAATTCCTACCAACCGTGTAATTTTAAGAGACGACAGACAAGATTTAGTTTTCAAAACTAACAGAGAAAAATATAACGCTGTAATTGAAGAAATCGAAAAATTAACGGCAGCTGGAAGACCTGTATTGGTTGGTACTACTTCTGTTGAAATTTCTCAGTTGCTTTCAAAAGCATTACAGTTAAGAAAAATCCAGCACCAGGTATTGAACGCGAAACTTCACAAGAAGGAAGCAGAAATCGTTGCAGGAGCAGGACAGCCTGGAGTTGTGACAATTGCAACAAACATGGCGGGTCGTGGTACCGATATTAAGCTGACTAAAGAAGTAAAAGAAGCAGGAGGTTTAGCAATTATCGGAACAGAAAGACATGATTCAAGACGTGTTGACAGACAGTTGAGAGGTAGAGCGGGAAGACAAGGAGATCCTGGAAGTTCTCAGTTCTATGTATCTTTGGAAGATAATTTGATGCGTCTTTTCGGTTCTGAAAGAATCGCTAAAATGATGGACAGAATGGGTCATAAAGAAGGTGAAGTTATTCAGCATTCTATGATCTCTAAATCTATCGAAAGAGCACAGAAAAAAGTAGAAGAAAACAACTTCGGAACAAGAAAGAGACTTCTTGAATATGATGACGTAATGAACAAACAACGTGACGTAATCTACAAGAGAAGAAAGAATGCATTGTTCGGAGATCACTTGAAATATGACATCACAAATATGATTTTCGATGTTGCTAATTCTATCGTTGCGAAAGGAAAAGCTAACGGAAGTTATAAAGATTTCGAATTTGAAATTATCAAACATTTCACAATGGGTTCTCCTGTTTCTGAAAGTGATTTTGGTAACAAGCAAGTTCCGGAATTAACGGATATTTTATTTAAAGCGGCTCAGGAAGACTATCAAATGAAACTGAACTTATTGAAAGAGAAATCATTCCCGATTATTGAGAATGTATATCAAAATCAAGGTTCGATGTTTAAAATGATTCAGGTTCCTTTCACGGACGGTCACAAAACAATGACAATCGTTGCAGATCTTAAAGAGGCTTACGATACACAATGTGAAAGTTTAATCAATGATTTTGAAAAGAATATTACTTTATCCATCATCGATGAAAACTGGAAACTTCACCTTCGTGAAATGGATGATTTAAGAAGATCTTCTCAGGGAGCTGTTTACGAACAAAAAGATCCGTTGGTAATTTACAAACAGGAATCTTTCCACTTATTCAGTGAAATGATCGATAAATTAAACAAAGAAATTATTTCATTCTTGTACAAAGGAGAAATTCCTGCCTAAGAAAATAATTAATTCATAATATAAAACCCGCATCAATACACATTGTTGCGGGTTTTTGTTATTTAGTGTATAACAATTATATGATAAATATCAATTCTATTTCTAATTTAGAATAATTAAAAACAATATATTTGCAGAAATTTTGACTTTCATGAAAAATGTACTGATCTGCGCCTCATTGTTGGGCTCTATGCTAACGTTTGCGCAAGAGAAAAAAGATTCTGCAAATACTAAAAGTATAGAAGAAGTTATCATCAATAAAATGGTGAAAAAACTTGATACTGAATCCTCCAATAAAATGCCGGTGAAGTTCATAGAAAATCCACAAGTTTATTCTTCTATCGACAAAGGGATTTTGGAAAATGAAAACATTTTTACTGTTGATGATGCTTACAGAAATGTAACAGGATTGCAGAAAATGTGGAATCCTACAGGAAGAGCCGGAGATGGTGGTTCATTCTTTGTTTTGAGAGGTTTCCCGTCACAAGCTTCTACAAGAAATGGTGTGGTTGCTCCCGTTACTTCTACAATTGATGCAATAAATGTGGAAACATTGGAATTTCTAAAAGGTCCTGTTGGAACACTTTACGGAAGTAATGTAGCTTCTTATGGTGGTCTTATCAATAGAGTCACTAAAAAGCCTCAGCAAAACTTCTTTGGTGCAGTTTCAGCTTCTGCGGGAAGTTACAATACTTACAGAGCAACTGCGGATATTAATGCTCCGATTACAAAAGACTTGCTTTTCCGTATCAATACGGCTTATACAAATGAAGGAAACTTCACGAAACCCGATGCTAAAAACCAATATACAACATTCGCACCAAGTCTGACTTGGAATGTTTCCGACAAAGTTCAGCTAAATGTAGATTATGAATTGTTCAGCAACCGAGTAACAGCAAATCCTTATTTCTTCTATCTTTCACCGAAAACTTTGAACGGAATTGATAATATGAAGGATTTGGAAAAAGTGGCAGGTTTAGATTATAAAGAATCTTACACGGGAAAAGATTTATACATGACGGCAAGAAATTCTAATGTTTTCGGAAACGTAAAATGGAAAATCAACGATAACATTACCTCGAATACTTATATCAATAATTCTGATTCTTATTCCGACGGTTATAATCCGTATTTTTCGATTTCTTACACAGGAGGACAATATTTGGTTAACAGAGCAGACCAATCTACAAACGACAGTAAAAAATCTTGGTTTCAAGTTCAACAAAACTTCAACTTCAATTATGATTTCTCCAACGGAATGAAAAACAAAACGGTTGTTGGTTTTGATTATATGAGAACAACGGAAAGATTGAAATACAAATATTTGAACGGTGATTTTGATACTGTAGCCGCTTCAGGTGCAGATTATTCAGGAATGAATGACGCTGCTTTGTCTGCACTGTATGCGGATACAAGTAAATTTTCAACTTGGGATTATTTGAGAGATTTAAATACGTATTCAGGATATATTTCCAACTTATTTACTCCTATTGCCAACTTACATATTATGGCAGGACTTCGTTATGAAAATAACGATTACCTGGGAGGACTTGTAGGACCTGCAACAGGAGCAACTCCTGAAAAAGCATTCAACCAATCTGCATTTTCCCCAAAAGCTGGAATTGTTTATGAAATTGTAAAAGATAAATTCTCGGTTTTCGGAAACTACCAGAACTCTTTCAAGTCTAACGGATATTATACATCTGATGTAGCAGGAAATACAACTTTATCAGACCCTGAAAGAGGAAATCAGTTTGAAGGTGGTTTTAAAGCAAGCTTATTTAAAAACAGATTCAATGCAACGGTTTCTTACTACAACATCAAAGTGAAAAACCAATTGCTTTACACCGGAGAATATACCCCAGCTTTTGCTTCAGTTCAAAAACAAGCCGCTTCTACACTTAGTAAAGGGTTCGAGCTGGAAGTTAATGCATACCTTGTAAAAGGGTTCTCTTTAGTTGGAGGTTTGGCTTATAATGATACAGTAGACGAAGCGACAGATTTAAGACCAACAACAGCTGGTTCTTTCTGGAATGCAAATTTCAACTTAGCTTATCAATTTGTTGATGGAAAATTAAAAGGTCTGGGATTCGGATTTGGTGGAAATTATGCCAGTGACAATAATGTAACAGGAGATTTCATATTACCAAAATATTTTGTTTTGAATGCTAATGCGTTTTACGATGCCAAGAAATTCAGAATCGGAGTTAAAGTTGATAACTTCACGAATGAACATTACTGGACAGGATATTCTACAGCGAATCCGCAAAAGTTGGCGAATTTCTTAGGAACAATTGCATATAAATTTTAATAAATAAAACAAAAGCTAGCCCTCAAAAAGGTTAGCTTTTTACTATGAAGAAGAAGCATCATCATAAAAAGAAACCTTCTTTTACAAAAAAATGGTCTGCCAAACTGCATTTGTGGTTTGGTTTGTCCGTTGGGCTCATTGTGTTTATTGTTTCTTTAACGGGGACGATGTATGTTTTTAAGGATGAAATTCAGAATCAGCTTAGAAAAGATGCCATTTTTGTAAAACCGGAAACGATTTCTCAACAACCTTTGTCTATTGAGGTTTTAAAGGAAAAAGTTTCGTTGGAGGTTAATGAGAAATATCCGATCAGTTCGGTTGAAATTCCTTTAGATAAAAACAAATCTTACGAGTTTTTATATTACGAAAAAGATAAAAAAGCATGGAATTATTTTGATGAAGTTAAAATCAACAAATTAATTTATGTTAATCAGTACACAGGCGAAATTCTCGGAATTTATAATGAAAAATATGACCTCTTCCCTATTTTAAAAGCCATTCACTGGAGTTTATTGTTAAAAGCAGACTGGGGAAAATATGTAATTGGAATTCCGGTTGTTTTGTTCATCATTATGTTGATTACAGGGATCATTCTTTGGTGGCCTCAGAATAAAAAAATGAGGAAAGGTCGTTTCTCATTCGACTGGAAAAATGTAAAAATCTGGAAACGCAAAAACTATGATCTTCACAATATTTTGGGATTTTATGCTTCATTTATTGCTTTAATATTGAGTTTATCAGGAATTTACTTTGCTTATCCTTGGGTAAAAAATGCTTTTAATATTACACTTTCAGGCTCTTTGGAACTTCCGAAAGAAAAAGAAATCAAATCTCCCGACTCACTTTTAACAAAGAATAACGCAATATTTGATCTTACGGCAGAAGAAACAAGAAAATTATATTCAACCTTATCGAGTTTCAGAATTCCATTGAACGGAAAAAATAAAAAAGGAAAAGATTTAAAAAATATTCCGGTTTCCGTATATGGCGAAGACGGAAAATTTGCCATCAGAAATCAATTGGTTTTCGATAAATATTCAGGAAAATTATTATCAAATAAACCTCATCAGGAACTTAATACAGCAGAAAAATATGCCAATGCCAATTATGACATTCATACGGGTTCATACTTTGGAATCTTTGGAAAAATTATTTGGTTTATCGCAGGATTAATCTGCACCTCATTGCCCGTAACAGGATTTTTAGTATGGTTAGGAAAGAAGAAAAAAGGAATTAAAAAATGAAGAAAATAATACTATCCGTAGCCACATTAGCTACAATCACCACATTTGCACAGCAAAAAGATTCTTTACAGGTAAAAGACGTGGATGAGGTTGTTTTAACGGCTTCCAGAAAAAGAGAAAACATCAAAGAAATTCCTAGTTCTGTAACGATTGTCAATCAAAAGCTAATTCAGTCACAATTGACGGTAAATTCAGACATTACAAGCATTTTACAATATACAGTTCCGAGTTTGGCGACAAGTTCCGGACAGACTTCAAACACTGGGCAAACGTTGAGAGGACGTCAGGTTTTGGTCTTAATTGACGGAATTCCACAGTCTACTCCACTTCGAAACGGAGCGAGAGATTTAAGATCCATTGATCCTTCCGTTATCGAAAGAATTGAAGTTATTAAAGGTGCTTCATCAATCTACGGAAACGGAGCCGACGGAGGAATCATCAATTACATCACAAGAAAAAATAATTCTGATAAAAAAATCTCCGGAATTTCTCAGGTTGGTATTACAGGACAAACTTACGGGGGAACTTTAGGTTACAGAGCGAGCCAATTGCTTTCCGGAAGTTTTGCTAAAAAGTTCGATTACGTTGCTTCATTCGCTTATGAAAGAACAGGTTATATGAAAGATGCAAATGGTGTGAATTTAAGTCCGACGTACAGCACCGCAAAAATGGACAACTACAACGGAATGTTAAAGTTAGGCTATAACATTAATGATAATCAAAGAATTGAAGCCTCTTACATTGGCTACGCATCAAAATCTGATTTAAATTTAGGTTTAAAAACAGGAAAATATGGCGTAACTCCTACAATCGGAGAGGGCTTAGGAAAAGGGTTGGAAACAACTCCACAAGGAACGCCGAGAAATCATAACTTAAAAGTAAGCTACGACAATAAAAATATCTGGAAAGGAACTTCTTTGAATATAAATCTTTACATGCAGGATTTCAGAACCGTTTATGGATACAGCGATACTTTCCTAAATGGAGGTCAGTCTAATGTAATTTCTAAAAAATATGGAGCAAGAGCCAATTTTGACACCCAACTTTGGAATGCACAGAATTCTCAGGCAGAAGTTATCTACGGGGTTGATATTCTGAATGATCAAACTGTTCAGAAGCTGGAAGACGGTCGTTACTGGACTCCCGATATGAATATGACAAACATCGCACCTTTTGCTTTGGTTAAAATTGATTTATTAAAGAAAATTACCATCAAAGGAGGTCTTCGATATGAAAATATGAAGGTGAAAGTCGACGATTTCAACACTCTTTCAACCGTAAAATCAGACGGAACATTTACAAAAAGTATCTTCGTGACAGGAGGAAATCTTGAATATAATGCTTTGGTTACAAACCTTGGACTTCGTTACAACATCAATCCGATGATCAATATTTTCGGAAGTTTTTCTCAGGCTTATTCAATTAATGAACTGGGAAGAATTTTGAGAACATCAACTTCCGATACGATCTCTAATCTTGAAACAAAACCAATCATCGTTAATAATTACGAATTGGGAGCAACAGGACAGATCACAAAATGGCTGAATTACGAAGTAACTTCTTATGTGAGTACTTCAAAATTAGGAGCAACTTTCATCCAAAGTCCGGACAGAGCATTGACGATTCAAAGAGCACCAGAAGTTGTGTATGGAGTTGAAGGTTTCTTACATTTCAACCCGACAAATTGGATTAATTTCGGTGGAAGTTACAGCTGGATGGAAGGAATTACTTCTCCAAAAGACGACGGGGATTATTCAACAAAGATTAACAATAGCAGAATTTCTGCCCCAAAAGTTTTGGCATACGTTCAGGTAAGACCTATCCAAAAACTATCTGTCGGACTTGATATGCTTCATGCTTTCGGACAGGATAGATTCGATCCGAATGCAAAAACTGGATTGTATGTTTACGGAGAAGGAGAAGTTCCGGAATACACGGTTTTCAACTTTAAATCGAGCTACGACGTCAACAAAAACTGGAAAGTTTCCTTAGGCGTTGAAAATGTATTCAACAAAGTTTATCAGCCTGCCATTGCTTGGTGGGGAGCAAGAGATGCCGATTTTACCAATGCATTGGGAATGAGAGGGACTTTTATGGTTGAATATAAATTTTAATTGAGTTTTTTAAATCTAAATACCCATCCACTTTGTCATCCCGTAGGGATCTAGGCACAAATAATTCATTTAAATTTCTAATACTATGCTTAGATCCCTACGGGATGACAAAGTGGACGGAAATAGTTTGAAGAAAATAAGTAATAAAAACTAAAGGCGTTTCATTTAACAGACCCACAATTTGTATTTCGAAATTAAATAAAACGTCTTTATCAATCTTAAAATCAAACACAAGCTTTTACAATAAGACATTGTCCCACCTTGCCTTTAAAGAAAAAGCCTAACCCAATTTATAAACATTCTAAATAAAAATTAAAATCTTATCTTTGCCAAACTTAAAGAAACTATGAAGAAGAAGCATTACAAGAAAAAGCCAAGCACATTCAAAAAATGGACAGGAAAACTGCATTTGTGGTTTGGTCTGGGTATTGGGTTTTTAATCTTCATTATTTCCATTACAGGAGCTTTATATGTTTTCAAAGATGAAATTGAAAATATTACCCGTAAAGATGTCATCTATCACAACGAACAGAATATCGAGCAAAAACAGGTTCTTCCAATCCGTGTTTTAGAGAAATCTGTCGTAGAGCAGGTGAAAGAAAAATATCCTGTTCATTGGGTGAATATTCCGATTGACAAAAAGATGTCTTATCTTTTTTATTGGTACGAACACAACCCGAAAGGCTGGAATTATTTTGATGAATTTCCTATTTATAAAGCAGCTTATGTAAATCCTTACAACGGAAAGGTTTTAAGAGTTTATGATGAGAAAAACGGCTTTTTCCAGATCGTAAAAATGATCCATTGGAGTTATTTATTAAAACAGGAATGGGGAACCTATGTTGTCGGAATTCCTGTAATTATTTTTGTTATTATGCTAATTTCAGGGATTATTCTTTGGTGGCCTAAAAATAAAGCAGCAAGAAAACAACGTTTCTCTTTCAAATGGCAGAACGTAAAAAGCTGGAAAAGAAAAAATTACGACCTTCACAACATCTTAGGATTTTACGCTTCTATTTTTGCATTAATCTTCTCATTGACAGGACTTTTTTATGCATTTTTTGTTGTTCAGGCAGCATTTTATTTTATTTTCTCAGGTGGAAAAACAGCTTATCCTGATTTCTCTTCTATTAAAACAAAAGCTCCGATTGAATTAAGGACAGAAGGAACTTTGGATAAAATAAGCAATACTGTTAAAGCTAAATATCCGAATTCTTATGGTTTCTCTATTGATCTTGGTCATGAACATATGGACGATCACGAGCATCCGAATTTTGAGGTTTACGTAAAACACTTATCATATTCTTATCACAAAAGCAGTAGTTTAATTTTTGATGAAAACTCAGGCGAATTGCTTCATACTCACGACATGAAAGACAAAAATTTCGGTGAAAAAACTGTGGGAGCGAATTATGATATCCATGTCGGATCGATTTTGGGACTTCCAACAAAGATCATTGCATTCATTGTAAGTTTGATATGTGCCTCATTACCAGTCACTGGCTTTTTAGTTTGGTGGGGAAGAAGAAAAAAGAAAACCCTAAAAACAACATAATATTTTTTTTCAATAAATATTTGGTTAATCGTCTCAGAATACAATCTTTTTTATAATTTTAACCTTTTAGAATTTTAGAATAGAAATGTCATTAATCGATTTATCAAAAAACGTTGCCCTTGGTATTGACATAGGCGGAACGAATACAAAATTTGGAGTTGTAAACCACCGAGGTGAAGTTCTTGAAAAAGGACATCTGCGTACAGATGCCTACGAAACTGTAGAAGAGTATATTGATGCTTTGTACGAAAATATCAATCCCCTGATTGAAAGGCACAGTAAAGAGAGGACCTTCGACGGAATCGGAATCGGTGCTCCTAATGGCAATTATTATACAGGAACAATCGAACAGGCTCCAAACTTACCTTGGAAAGGCGTAATTCCTTTCGGAAAATTAATGACTGAAAAATTCGGTCTTCCTGCGACAATGACCAATGATGCTAATGCAGCTGCTTTTGGTGAGATGCTTTTCGGAGCTGCAAGAGGGATGAAAGATTTCATCATGATCACTCTGGGAACAGGTGTAGGAAGCGGAATCGTATCCAGTGGAAAACTGATCTACGGACATGACGGATTCGCAGGAGAATTGGGTCACACAATTGTAAAGCCAGGTGGAAGAAAACACTGGAGTACAGGTTCTGAAGGAAGTCTTGAAGCGTATGCATCTGCAACAGGAATCGCGATCACGGCAAAGAAAATGAGAGCGGAATTCCCGGAATCGATGTTGAGTCAGTTTCCTGAAGAAGAAATCAATTCTAAAACGGTTTATGAGTGCGCTGTAAAAGGTGATCCAATTGCTATTGAAGTTTTCAGATATACAGGTCAGAAATTAGGAGAAGCATTGGCGAATTTCGTAATGTTTTCTTCTCCGGAAGCGATTCTTTTATTTGGTGGAGTTATCAAGGCAGGAGATTTTATTTTAAAGCCTGCAAAACTTCATATGGAAAGAAATCTTCTTCCGATTTTCAGAAATAAAGTAAAATTGGTTTTCAGTGAACTGGACGAAGCAGATGCAGCTATTCTTGGCGCAAGTGCTTTAGTTTGGGAAAAATAACTGAATCCTGTTTCAAATAACATTGAGCATCCTTCTTTAAGGTTGCTTTTTTGTTTTCAGTATATTGAAATTCTCTATTATAAATCAATTTTAGATAAATATGAATTATTAAAATTATTTGAAGGAATGATTTTTATTACATTTGCCGGAAACAATCCATGATGAAAAGATTTTTCACATTCCTTTTTTCTTTAATTATCATATTTTCATTCTCACAAACACGACAGGAAATTGCTCTTTATAAAAATAAATTTTTTCTTTACCCAACGATAGGAACAGATAGCGCTTTAGTATACGTGAATAAAGTTTTTTCTTCTAAGGAACCGATAGATCTTGCTTTTGCATATACCGCGAAAAGACAATTATTAACAGTTACCAACTCAAATTTCAACGATAAAGAATATGTAAATCATATCAATAATTTTCTGAAAAAGGTTTCGCCTACTGATAAAAACAATTACAAGGATTTATCCAATATTTACAATATTTTAGGAAATACCGACAAAACCAATCTGAAGAACATTGAAGCATTAAAAAACTTTATAAAAGCTCATGAATTCGCTCAAAAGAATAAAGATATTCAGCAGATTATTAAGGTAAAAGGAAATATCGCGACAATTAAAACCAACTTAAAAAGAACAGACGAAGCTATTACAGAAACCAAAGAAGTATTATTGCTTTTAGAAAAAAACAAAAGATTATACGCTGAAGATTATTACCCGATCCTTTATGAAAATAACTTTTCTAATCTGGGTTTATTATATCTGAATAAATTCATCTCAAATCCAACAAATCATAAAAAGTATGCCGACAGTGCTTTGGCGAACTTTAATACCCTCTTAAAAGCAACCAAAAACGTAAACCTTACCGCAACGACTTATTTAAAGATTGGAGCATTGTATGAGCATCAATCAAAGTACAAAACTGCAAACGATTATTATTTTAAAAGCCTGAAAATTTACGACAGTCTGAAATCCAAGGAATATATAGATCAACTTAAATATAATATCGCTTCAACGTATTACGAATCCAATGATTTTAAAAATTCTAAAAAATACTTTCTCGATTTCACGAGAACTTTAGAGAAGGATTCAATCATAAATAATGAATACATTTTCAGTCAAAATTTTTTATCCTCAATATATTTAAAGGAAAACAAAAAGGATTCTGCGCAATATTATTCCAATCTTTTTATTGAGTTGTATGAGAAAAAAAATGCTCATGAAAAAAATGATCTCGCAACACTTTACAAAGAATTGCATAAAAAAGATATTAACGATGAGGTTATCCATTTAAAGGAAAAAATAGACAATCATGAAAGAAATATTCTCTTCTGGATTATTATTTCATGTCTGATTTTAGCTGTTCTTTCCGGAATTATTTATTATCAGATAAAAACAAAGAAAAGGGCAATTGCAAATTTTCATAAAATCATTGAGCAATATGAAGAGAACAACAATATTGAAAATATTACAGTCAGCAACTCTCCTGTTATTTCGAAACAACAAATAATATTAACGGACGAAAATGAGAAGAAAATACAGGACGGGCTTACCAAATTAGAAAAAGAAAAGTATTTTCTAAAACAGGAATACGACCAATATAGTGTTGCGAAAAAAATAGGAACCAACACAAGCTATCTTTCAAGCTTCATTAATAAGCACAAAGAAGTGTCGTTCGGAGATTACACCAATCAACTAAGAGTAGATCATATTGTAAATGAACTTATAGAAAATAAAAAGCTCCGTAATTACACGATCCAGTCTTTAGCAGAAATGACCGGGTATAAAAACGGAACTTCATTTTCCAGAATTTTTAAAAGCTTAAAAGGTATTACGCCTTATCAGTTTATTGAGCAGCTTAATAAAGAATAATTTTAAGGAAGAACACAATATCCTGCTTGTAAAGGATGAGCACGATCCCACATACATTGAACCCACAATGGATACAATGGGTCATCTATTGGCGGAGCAACACCACATGTAGTTTGTCCCGATCCACCACTTCCTCCTGCAGCAGAACCGGAAGGTCCGCCTTCTTCAGGAATAGTCGGCAACTCTTTTACCAGTCCTGCCATAATTTTTGAACATTTTTCTCTTGACAAAACAGACGCATTCTTTAGTCCGTTTACATTCGAATTGTTTTTATTCATCGTGATATAAAATTATTTGCTGTAAAATTAATTTTTCCTTCTTCGGAATCTTCAGTTTTTACAAATACATATCTTAAAAAGCTCAAAACAAAAACAAAAAATTAAAAACCAATAACTTACGGATAAACTTTCGACTGATTATTTCTAAAAAATCACTTACAATTTTTATAAAATCAGTTTGTTTATTATTTTTTTCTGTCAGATTATTCAATATTTGTCAAAGATTTCTTGCAAGAATCCGTCAGACAAAAATCTCAATTGTCTTAAAATGTTTGAGATATTTTATTATTTAAAATCTAGACAAAATGAAAAATCTTAAAAATCTAAAAGGAATTAAATTATTAAACAGAGAGGATAAAAAAAGCATCTTGGGTGGTGAGCGTTCGGTTCTACAAGTTATAAAGGATTTGGACGACTGTAAAGAAGCTAGCTATTATTTAGGTGATACCAGTTGTCCTGAAGGATACAAATGGAATTGCCACAAGAATCAGTGTGAAGTTAGTAATTAAAAAATTAAACAGAAATTGGTTAATTCATACTGTATTAAAAGCCCAAATCATCAAATAAAAATGTAAAAAATTTCAGCGCTTTAAACAGAAACCAAAAATTACAAACAATTCCACTCTTGGGATTGTTTGTTTTTTTATTGTAATTATTTGTTAAATCTATACGTGTAATTTCAGTTTAGAAGGCTTAAGGAATCATCAAATGAAAAACTTTTCCTTATTTTTGATTGACTTTTTCTCAATTAAAGAATCATTAAAAGAGAAAAACACTTAAATACAATAATTAACTTAAAATGGATAACAATAATTTAGAACAGATTACTTTCGGAGGTGGATGTTTTTGGTGTGTGGAAAGCTGTTTCAATATGCTGAAAGGTGTGAAATCTGCAATTTCAGGATATTCGGGAGGACATAAAGATAATCCGACTTACAAGGAAGTTTGTACAGGAGAAACAGGTCATGCAGAAGTCGTACAGATCACTTATGATCCGGCAATAATTTCTTATGAACAATTGATGGATGTTTTCTTTTTCCTTCATGATCCGACACAATTAAACAGACAGGGAAATGATATCGGAACGCAATACCGTTCTGTTATTTACTATAAAAATGATGCTGAAAAAGCAAAAGCAGAAGAAGCCATCAAAACATCTCAGGAATCAGGAAGATGGGCAGGAACTTATGTGACCGAATTAACGAAATTCGACAAATTCTGGGCAGCCGAACAATATCATCAAGGATATTACAATGAAAATCCGACACAGCCTTATTGCAGCGCGGTTGTAGGTCCGAAAATCCAGAAGTTTAAAAAACATTTCGGAGAACTTGGAATGTTGAATGAAGAATAAATAATTAAAAGGCTGTTTCACATTTGAGACAGCTTTTTTAATTATCTTAAAACATGCCTTATGTACTTTAGACGAGGCTTCATATAGTCTGGACAATGTCATAAATACTTTTACCCATGTCTTATATACTTTAGACAAAGCTTTATCAAGTTGAGACAAGGGCTTAATTACTCTGGACGATATCATATCTATTTCGGACAAGGTCTTATATACTTTTGACAAAGGCTTATACATTTCAGACAAAGGCTTACATATTTTACAAAAATGTATTCAAAAACAAAAAGCGAAGAGATTTTCTCTTCGCTTTGTTGTAAAAAATAATCGTTTTATAAAGAGGAAAAAATTTAATATCCAGGGTTTTGTGAGAACTCTTTAGAAGCATCAAGCGTTGCCTGAGGAATCGGGAAAATTCTTCTGTAAGGCTGAGTTGCAGGTTTTGCTGTTCCCGCCAAATCAAACTTTCCGAATCTGATCATCGCTTTTCTTCTGTACATTTCCCAATACAATTCATAACCTGATTCTCTAATCATTGTATTCGCATCTAAAGAAGTAATAGCAACACCAGGCGCATTACCCTTCAAAGCGTCGTTGGTTCTGCTGGTTCTCAATTTATTAATATCTGCTAAAGCCGCAGCAATGTTTGAATTTCGGAAATAAGCTTCCGCTCTCATCATATAAATCGTTCCTAATCTGTATAATGGCACATCCATTCCGCTTGTTCCGTTGTTTCCGTAACCCGGATCAAATTCAAACTTGAAGTTTCTTACTCCTCTGTTGATCTGAGCTTGTGTAAATACAGCTTCTGAAGGATTATCAAAGTTCAATTCAGGAGTGAAATCTGCAGCAAGTGTCGGCGTTTTCTCAGTGAATAATTTATATACTTTAATTCTTCCGTCTGCAGTCACATCAAAGTTACCACTGGCAAGAATTTTTGGTCCGTATTGCTGACCAACCTGCAATCCTCTGTTGAAATGGAACCAAGGTTTTCCTGTTCCTTCCACTTTGCTTGTTGATGGTACGCTTACGTCTGTTCCGTCATTTCTAAACCATGTTCCGTCTTCATATTGGTATGTTCTTTGGAAGCGTGGATCATCGTGATTTCCGTTCCATGAATAATAGAATTCGGGAGTAACACAGTTTGCGTTCGTACCTCTGTTATCAGGAGATGGCTTCTGGATTCTTTCCATTGACATATAAGCCAAATCATTATCCGCATTTCTATTGGAGTTTTTCTTCTGAACAATTGTGAAGATCATTTCCTTGCTTGTATCATTATTGATATCAAAATTGTGGAAATAGTTTGATTCTAAGCTAAAAAGTGGATTATTGATCAATAAATTTGAATATTGAATTACTTTATCCATATCAGTTCCTCCTCCATTAATTGCTTGTTCTGTAAAACTGAAACTACTTGCTGTTTTGTTTTTTAGAACCGCTCTGTTCAGATACATATCTGCCAATAAAGCATAAGCTGCCTGTTTTGTAAATCTTCCAGCGTGGGTATTTTGAGTTTTGATATCTGCTAAATTTGGAATAAGCCCTTCCACTTCAGTAATTAAAGCATCAATAGTCGTTTCTGCTTTTTTGATCTCAATGGGTGCATTTACATTATTCGGATCTCTGTAAGGAGCTTGTCCATACAAATCGATTGTTGAATAGGTATAAAATGCCAATAATCCTTTTGCTTCAGCTAAAAATAAAGCTTTGTTACTGATATTACTTGCGTTGATACTTCCGATTGCCGTTAAAGATTTTGTAATCCCTAAAGTTAATTGGTTGAACGTTGTTTTTACCACATCATTATTTGCATCCCAAGTAAACTCGTGCATTGCTCTCCATTTTCCGCCATCTCCCCAGTCGCTTCCTCTTGTTGGTAAGATTGCCTCATCAGTAGAATATTCCTGTAAAGCGAATACACTTCCGTGATCTACAAAAGTTCCGTCACCAAGCTGTCCGTAGGCTGCAGCAAGAGAAGCTTCAGGATCTGCATTTACAGAACTCGGAACCTCATCAAGTAGTTTTTCTTCCAAATTTGTACAGCCGATTAAAGATAATACAGCAATGGATAAAACAATTTTATTAATATTTAAAAAATTATATTTCATGATTTCTTTTAACTTAAATTAAAATTTAACAGTTGCTCCCAAAATGAAAGTTTTTGCAGACGGATACGTCGTATAATCAATTCCCAAAGACTGGTTTCCTCCAACCTGCTTGCTTGTATCAACAAGCGGATCATAACCGCTGTAGTGGGTAATCGTAAATAAATTCTGTGCGCTTACGTAAAGATTAATACTTTTCAGGAATTTCAATTGATTCATATCAAAAGTATATCCCAGTCTTACATTGTTCAAACGGATAAAGTCTGATTTTTCAAGATATAAAGAAGATAATTGCGGCTGGTTTGTAGGGCTTGCTCCTGATTCGTAAAAGTTTTTCAAAACGTTTCTGTCTGAAGCTAAATTATTGATATTTAAATCCAACGCTGTATTATTCACCAGATAACCTCCCGTTTGCCCAATGAATGAGAAAGCAAAATCAAACTTCTTGTATTTCATGTAAGAATTGATCCCGAAAGTAAAATTCGGAATAGGTCCTTCAAATATCTTTTTATCTTTCTGACCGATTGTTCCGTCACCGTCAACATCTTCATAAATATATTTTCCGTTGGCATCAACTCCCAAATAATTCAGCATATAAAAAGATCCTGCTTCATATCCATTTTTATAGATATTTGCTGTAACTCCTGAAAGTCCCGGTCCTGAAACTTCTCCTGAATAAATTTCTGAAACCGGAAGACCTGTAATTTTATTATTTACCGTTGCTCCGTTTACATCAAGATTCCATGTGAAATTTTCATTTTTGATAACTTCATAGCCTAAAGAGAATTCAATACCCTTATTCACAATAGTACCATCAGAATTTTTCCAAATCATAGTTGTTGGACTCAATACAGGAGACGGAATATTTAAAATTGCATCTTTGGTTGATTTATGATAATATTCCAAAGATCCATACAGCTTATTTTTAAGCAAACTAAAGTCTAATCCTACATTCGATTGTTCCACAGTTTCCCATTTCAGATCAGGATATGCTGTTCTGTTGATCAAAACTCCGTTGATCAAATTTAAATTATCATACAAATAATATCCCGCAGACTGTGCCAATGAATAACTTGCCTTTGTAATTTTGTTCGGAACTTCCTGATTTCCGGTTTGTCCCCAACTTCCCCTTAATTTTAGTTCATTAATAATCTGAGAATCTCTCAGGAAATTTTCTTTTGAGATTGTCCATCCTACAGCAGCAGAAGGGAAATATCCGTATTTGTTGTTATCTCCAAAACGCGTAGAACCATCGGCTCTTAATGAAGCCGTTAAGAAATATTTTTTATCAAAATTATAGTTTACCCTTCCAAAATATGACTGTAATTCGTTTTCCTGAGATGTTCCTGCTCCCGGAATGAAAGCCTCTCCAGAATATCCGGGATTAATTTCCGGTGGAATTCCTGATCCCTGATCTCCAAAATTTCTTACTCCAAAATACGTTGCGTTATTTTTAAATTTCTGATAAGAGAAACCTCCTAATAAACTGAAATTGTGTTTATTTAAGCTAAGATCATACGTTAAATAATGTTCCAACAGCACATTATAAGAATCTAAATTTGCCTGAACATATGCACCTTTAGGTGTTCTGTCTGTAATATTAGGAAACATTGTTGTATTTCTTTCAGACATTGTTTTGTCTATCCCTAAATTAAATTTATAATTCAATCCCGGTAAGATTCTCAAGGTTGCTTCGGTATTCCCCAATACACGGAATGTATTTGTTTTATCCTTATAAACACTCAATAAATACAAAGGATTGTAGTGAGCATTCATGTTGAAATTGGTGTAATTTCCGTTTTCATCATACACAGAACGCGTAGGATTCGCCATCAATGCATGGATAATCAGCTGACCATCAGATCCGGCATTTCCACCATTTGGAATTCCTGTTTCTCTGATATCACTTGCTGTAAGATTTACTTTAATTTTTAATCGCTTATTATCAAGAAAAGATTCTTCTGCGTTAATACGAGCTGTCGTTCTTTTGAAACTGCTGTTCAGAACGATACCATCCTGATCCATGTGAGAAAGAGACGCAAAATAACTTCCCGTTTCTGTAGCTTTTGAAAATGAAACCGAATGATTCGATGAAACTGCATTTCTGTAAATTTCATCCTGCCAATCTGTATTTCCGCCGTGATCGTACAATTTATCAATTCCTGCAGATCTGTATTCATCAGCAGTTAATAAATCTAATTTTTTAATGACAGAAGAAAAGCCTAAATAGGTATCATACGTAAACATAGGCTCTCCCTTCTTCCCTCTTTTTGTCGTTACCAAAACAACACCATTTGAACCTCTCGCTCCATAAATAGCTGCTGCAGAAGCATCTTTCAATACAGTGATTGATTCAATGTCGCTTGTATTTAAAAAGTTCAAAGGATTTTTTGCGGTTGTATTTCCTAAACCTACATTCGGACTTGATGCACTCACCGGATCATTATTCAACGGAACACCGTCTACAACGAATAAAGGCGTACTTCCGCTTCTGATGGATCCAATACCTCTTATCGAAACATTTACACCTGCTCCTGGTTCACCACTTGTTTGAACGATACGAACACCTGCGACTTTTCCCTGCATCAGGTTATCAACAGAAACATTCATCCCTTCTTTGAAGTTTTCTGCTTTCAATTGGCTTATAGCTCCCGTTAAATCAGATTTTTTCTGAGAACCGTAACCTACCAAAGTTACTTCCTCAATAGAAGTAGCTTCTTTTTTAGACTTTAAATTAACAGAAACTGAAGTACTAGAAATTTTTACTGTTTGTGTCGCATACCCATCATAAGAAATGGAAAGCGTTTGTCCGATATTCGCTGAAATACTGAAATTTCCCAAAGCATCGGTAGTTGTTGTAGCGCCGGTTTCTACAACAGTGACTTTCGCCCCTTCCACTGTAGAACCATCCTGATCTGTTACTGTTCCGGTGATCGTTTCATTCACCTTTGAGGAAACAGAATAGTTTGCCGAAAATCCTTCTGCATGAGCCTGGTTTGCCACCAGGAAAATCAATGCGATCGGAATTAGTTTTTTAAACTTAAAAAAATTAATTTTGTGGTACATATCATTAAGTAAAGTAATTGTATGACGTTTACGTTGCTTAATAAAAAGCCGCTGTTGTTCCCGCAACAGTGGTTTTCATTTCTGCCCGTCTTAGTTTTTATTTCGGCATACAAAGTAAAAACGTTTAACCTGAAATCGTTTTAACATAATATTATCTTAAAGTCAATAAAACATAAATATCCCATTTTGAGAAAATAAAACACGATTCATTATCAAACACTTACAAATAGCTGATTTTTACTATTCACACAATCTTAAAAAAGACTTAACATAATATATAATCTCTTAAAAATAAAGACTCACTAATTTCGCCATTACAAAAATTGAAGTAATGAAAAAGGCAGTTTTCTTAGGTATATATTTATGTTCATTAAATCTATTCTCGTCGCAGTCTCAGAATCTAAATGATTTGAAAATCAATGAAATTCAGGTGATAGGTTCTCACAATTCTTATAAAAAAGCAATCCTTCCGGAAGTTTACAGTTATTTATCTAAAAAAGATTCACTGAATTTTCTTCCGAGAATTCAATATGAACACATTCCAATTCCCCGACAACTGGATTTGGGACTGAGAAATCTTGAAATAGATGTTTATGCAGACAGCAAAGGCGGAAAATATGCGCATCCGAAAATTTTAGATCTGGTAAAAACAACTCAGCCTTTCGATCCTGAAGGAAAAATGAAAAAGCCTGGCTATAAAATGATCCACATTACAGATATTGATTATCAAACTCAATATTATACATTAGAAGATTGCCTGAAAGACCTGAAAAAATGGTCTGATGCACATCCCGATCATGATCCTGTTTTTATTACCCTTGAACCGAAAGATGGAAAAGCCAATCAATTCGGAACAGAACCGGAGCATTATACTTCAAAACTTTTTGATGATCTGGATAATGAGCTTAAAAAGTATTTAGGTAAAAATAAAATCATCATTCCCGATGATATTCGAGGTTCTTATAAAACATTAAATGAAGCTGTTTTAAATAAAAACTGGCCAAAAGTGAAAGATGCGAAAGGAAAATTTCTGTTTGTTTTAGATAATAACAGCGAAAACAGAGACATTTATATGGAAGGACATCCTTCTTTGAAAGGAAGAATGGTTTTTACAAATTCAAATCCTGGAACTCCTGAATCTGCTGTATTATTCATGAATGATCCAAGTCCGAAAATTTCTGAAATGGTAAAACAAGGCTACATCATCAGAACCAGAGCCGACGCCGATACGATGGAAGCAAGAAAAGAAGATTACTCGAGATTTGAAAAGGCAAAAGAAAGCGGTGCGCAAGTGATTACAACAGATTATTATCAGCCAAGTAAATTATTTAAGTCAAACTATAAAATTAGTTTTGATAACAATACTTACGAAAGGAAAAATCCTGTGAACGGAAAATAGAACATTTTTTACGATTAGATTTATAATGAAAAGGCTGTCAGATTTCTGATGGTCTTTTCTGTTTTTCTATTTTTAAACACAAATTTTACGAATTTTTTCGCAAATGGTCACGATTTTTTATGATGAAATTTTGATTTTGGATTACTTATTAGTGATCCTTCGACTGCTTCGCGCTCAGGATGACATTTCTAATACTATCTGTTTTTTTATACTGCATTTTTTAGCGATAAATTTGTAGCGGTGTCATCCTGAGCGCGAAGCAGTCGAAGGATTTAAAATACAAACTTCTGCGCCATCTGCAAAATCCGTGAGAAAAAACTACAATCTTTTTATCTCCTGCTTTTTCAGATCTATTTCAAAATGATTCGAAGGGTCTCCACTGGAAAGTAATGACAGAATCTTAAAGATAGATTTTAGCTTTACTATAAACGGATCCTGCGATTGATTTTCTTGAAGCAATTTTTCTAAGATATAATATTGCTGCAACTTTTCCTTCGGAACATCTTTTTTTGCTAACTCATCAGCAGATTGGAATTTATATAAATCTAATAAAAGGTCTTCAAAATTCCATATTTGAAAGGCTTCCGGAGTGATTTCTTTTTCTTTTAATTGATCTTTATTTAAAATTAATAATAACAAATCTTGTCCATTTAACGCTTTTGCTTTTTCAATGAAATCTTTGTCCCAATCATCCGGAATCATTCTCAAACGAACCAGCTCTTTTAAATGAAACAACATAAAATCATGATATGTTTTCGTCTGCAAAATATCTTTATTCCAAAGGATTTTACCGTTATCTTTTTTTAAGGCTTCATATTCTTTTTCATATAATGGAAATAACTCATCAAAATTGGGAACATCATTTAAAACTTCCGTTTGGACTTCCATTTTTTCAGGAGATTTGATAGTAAGAATTTTGTATGCCGGAAGATAAGCTGCCAATGACGGAACCTGAACATTCACCAACATTTTATCTCCAAACTTTCGAATTCCTGTGTCGTTGATGTGCATGTGCCCCGCAAAATGAATCTGCAAACCGGCTTCTGCAAAAGCTTTCGCGACTTCTTCATCCGGAACCCGCTCTAACTGCCATTTTTTTTCGCCCAATAAATTTTTGATTTCATTTGTTGCTCCATCATTGAAATCTATCATTGGATAATGTGTAAATGCGATGACTGTTTTTCCGTTAGCTTTTGCTTCTTGTGTAATTTTTTTCACCCAATTGATCAGATGTTTTTTATTCATCAAGACGTTATTGTAACCAATGCTTGCTCCTTTATAATTTGAAGGATTATTCGGATTTTCATTAAGATTTTTCGGAATATAGGTGTTTCCGTCGATGGCAATCATCCAAACTCCTTTCACGGGTTCTACAACATAGCTTAAATCCGGAACAGAAAAACCTTTTGCAACCTCATACATTCTTTTGGAATAATCAGCTTTTTGCAAAGCTTTTTCATAAGAGTAATTTGTAAAAGAATCGGAATCAAAAGGTGTACTCCAAAACAAATCCTCTTTTTTGGGATAAAAACCAAAGTCTTTTAATTCATCCAAAATTTCCAGATATCCTGATTCTGCGATATCTTTTGTAATGATATTATTTTTTACTTTTCCGATATTTTCTTTGCTGTAAATTCCCAGTGCATTTCCGTCCTGTCCGAGAAAATCATCTTTTCCGGCATCCTGTCGAAACGGACCAACCGGATCGTGATTTCCCGTCGTAATATAAAAATTGATCCCGTATTTTTTGTGATACTGATCCAAAATTTTGTGCAATCCACGAATGTTATATGCTTGTCCGTCATCCGAAAAATCTCCGGGCATGGCGACAATTTTAATTCCTTTTTCTGCAATATCATCTAACGCTTTTAAGAAAGCAAAATAATTTTCATTGAAGATTCTGGTTGAATGCAATTGAGCATCCATCGTTCTCAGAATGGTTGGTTTTCCGGTTTTGGGATTGATGGTTCCCTTAAAATCATTATCTGAAAAACTTCCATACAAATCCTGAAAATGCACATCCGAAAGAAAAGCAATCTGTATAGGTTTCTGTTGAGCAGAAAATACAGAAAAAGTAAACAGTAAAAATGAGAATATTCCTTTATTCATCTTAAAATAGACGAAATTAAAGGAATATTCAGCAAATCGTTTTAATTAAATTTTAAATAATTGTAAAGGAAATTTATTCTTCTAATTCTGCATTTAATCCTGCATAGTTTTCGAGTATATGTTCTGAAACATCCTTTAAAGCTTTTCCGTTTTCCGGATGTTTACCAAAGCTTGTAAAGAATTCTACATGATTGTTACTTTTATTATACCAAACTTTTTTCATCGCATTTTCAACAGTAAGCGTATCTGGTCTTGTAATTTTTTTGAGATTAATAAAAGCAAAATCACTCATGGGTACTACCTCAACACGAGAGTGAAGTGAACTGCTGTCTGTTGCCATGTAGCGGTCTTTATCCCAATACATATAAGGTTTGTCTGTGGCGGGAGAACCCCAACCTGACGTAATTCCTAGGCGAGAATTTTTATTATTAGAAAAAACCACACCTCCGGTAACTAGAAATAAAACAAAAGTCATTTCTAAAACGCCTAATCCATTTTGTTTTATAAACTCCGGCATTTTGAAATGCTGATCATTTTTGTTTGAGTTTGAATTATTGATAATAACACTAACATTTGGTATACCATTTACTGAAGAAACTTCTTCATTATCAACACCTATTTTCACGGTTGTTGTACTAGCATTTTCTCCTTCCTTTTCAATCGTCGTAGAAAAATCTTCATAATCATCAAACTCTAAATATTGACTTAGCCTATTAAGTATATATAGTTCTATATCAATATCTTCATCGCCTTCTATATAAGCTTCATAATACCTAATGAGTGTTCTTTTTGAAATAATAAAGCCTAATTTTTCGTCGAGATAGCTAGAAAGGTCGGAAGACAAACCGCCTTTTGTGTTTTTTTCTGAGTTTTTTCTAATTCGTTTAAATACTTCATGGATTAGTAGTTTTTTCTTGGACATAATTAGTTTTTTTTAAGGGTAATACAAAATACTTGATTTTCTATCATACTGCATTACGGTTTTCCGTAACGAACTCCTGTCCTTCATTGTCATTCACTGTCCTTGTCTTGTCATCAATTATTCCCTCCAATTCCTAGAAATTTGTAATCAGAAATCAGTTGATAAACAAACAATTAAAACAAAAGACAAAAAACAAATTTACAAAACTGATTTCAAAAATCACCAGATAAAACGGAAGAAAACTCCGGGTTGGGAAGCAGATGTTTCTCTTCCGTTTTTGAAGGTTCAACTTCCCAAAAAATTTTAGAAGCGCTTCGAAATTTTAACAGTGTACAGCTTACGAAAAATACTTCGTGAGAGGAAGAAAAAATTTCACAATCTCAAAATTTTTTAAAAATGCTAAATCTAATATTGATGCTAATTTCATTAGCATTCGGGAATAATAATGCAAATACATCATCATGTAATCACGATAATAACGGACAGCCAACCACTCAATTGACAAATCCAGGAGGCGGAACTGATCCGGGGAACGGAGTAGATCCAGATGGACCAGGAAATGGAGGAAGTACAGGAGGTAATACAGGACAAACACCTCCTCCATTTACAAATCCATAATTAATAATAACAGAGCAGATTGTTTTAATCTGCTCTTTTTTATTACTTTGTAGCATAAAACTGACAACAACTATGAAAAACTACTTTTTATTAATTTTTTTAATATTGCTTTCATCATGTGCTCAAAAAAACATTAACAATCAAAAAGAAAGTATTGCTGATATTTATTACAAAAAAGCAAAGGAAACAAAAAAAGATTCTAAATTTTACTATTTCAACCTAGCAAAAAATTCATATTTAGAAATACAAGATTCTGCAGGAGTTGGAAAGTCATTAGTAAACATGGCTATTTTACAACATGATAAAGGTGATTATTACGGAAGTATTGAAACTTCACTTGAGGCAAATAAATTCCTTAAAAACGTTCAAGATAGTTTAACTAGATGGATATTAGCTGCAAGCTACAACAACATAGGAATTTGCTCTTCCTACCTTTATGACTTTGACAACTCTGTAAAGTTCTATAATAGCGCAATTAAATATGCGAATGATCCTGAAAATAAATATACATATTATAATAACCTTGGCGATGTATTAATAAGTTTAAAAAAATATAAAGAAGCACAATTAAATTTTGTAAAGGCTCTTCAAACGAAGGAGAAATCTAATTATGCAAAAGCATTAAATAATTTAGCTCGAGCCAAATATAATGATAATCCAAATTATGATCCGTTACCCGAGCTTTATGAAGCGTTGAAAATTAGGCAACAACAAAACGATTTGTATGGAGAGAATTCTAGTTACGCAACAATCTCCAATTATTTTTTGATAAAGGACAAAAATAAGGCGCTTTATTATGCAAAAAAAATGTTAGAAGTTGCAACCAAAAACGACAGCAAAGAAGATCAATTACAGGCATTACAAAAAATAATCAACTTAGATAAAGAAAATTATCTTAAATATTTTGTCAGATTTCAAACATTGAATGATTCTGTACAAATTTCAAGAAGTAAGGCAAAGAATCAATTTGCAGTAGTTAGATATGACGTAGAACAAAAAAATGCAGAAAATCAAAGCTTAAAACTTCGTGATACTGAAAATAAAATTGATATTTTATATAGAAATGTAGTCTTAATAATTTTATCAATTCTTTTAATTGTTGCTTTTTTCTGGTACAAAAAAAGAAAAAAACGTCTCGAACAAGAAAAAGAACTAGAAGTCAAAAACACACAACTCAAAATATCGAAAAAAGTGCATGATGTCGTTGCTAACGGGATTTATCAGGTAATGACGAAGATTGAAAATCAGGAACATTTTGATAAAGATGAAGCACTTGATGAACTGGAATTTGTCTACGAAAAATCGAGAGATATTTCCTACGAAAAAATGGATTCGAAAAATGATGATCAAGATTTTAGCGAAAAAATTTCAGGCTTAATTGGGTCATTCAACAATGAAAATGTCAACACTTATCTTGCCGGAAATGATGAAAGTATCTGGAAAGGATTAAAAGAATCTACACAGGAAGAAGTTTATCAAGTCATCCGTGAATTGCTTGTCAACATGAAAAAACACAGCAAAGCGGATCGCGTAGTTTTCAGATTCGAAAGAGAAAATAACCTCATCAAAATCTTTTATACCGACAACGGAATCGGGATTTCCGGAGATGTGATTTATAAGAACGGACTTTCTTCTACGGTTTCCCGTATAGAAACTATTGACGGAGAGATTATTTTTGACACCAAAATAGAAAAGGGACTGAAGATTAACATTTCATTTCCCGCTCATTAAAAACTAAAAACAATGTTCAAAAAAATCTTAATTGCCGAAGACCACGAAAGCATCAATTTGTCTGTACAGAAAACATTGGAGGATCTCAACATTCCGAATGTTGATTATGTCTATTATTGTGATGATGCATTGGCAAAAATCCAGAAATCAATCCGTGAAAATGAACCTTACGACCTTCTGATTACCGACCTTTATTATGAAGAAGACCATCGGGAGCAGGAAATTAAAGACGGAAGAGAATTAATTCAGAGAATAAAAGAAATTCAGCCTTCTTTAAAAGTTATTGTTTTTTCTGCCGAACATAAATCAGCAGTTGTTAATTCGCTTTTCAAGGAATATGAAATCAACGGTTATGTCAGAAAAGCCAGAAATGATTCTAAGGAACTGAAAAAATCCATCGCATCTGTTTATATCGACGAAAATTATTTATCTCTTGATATGAAGCAGGACGTAAAAAAATTCAACAGTTATGAATTTTCGGCTTATGATATTACACTGGTTTCTCTTCTCTCTAAAGGAATTTTGCAGAAAAACATTCCAACTCATCTTCAAGAAAAAGATATTAGACCATACAGTTTGAGCAGTGTTGAGAAAAAATTAAATAGTTTAAAAGAAGATCTTGAAGTCAACAGCAACGAACAATTGGTTGCATTTTGTAAGGACATCGGGATTATTTAACATCATAACATTAAGATAAAAAGCTGACAATTTGACTCTTTTAGTATCAAACGATAGCCTCAAAGAGTCTCGCAAGATACTAAAAGTATCTTGCTTGATACTAAAAGAATCACACGTGTCACAAAAAGAGTCAAACAATAAGCAAAAAGTATCAAGTTTGATATAAAAAGAATCACGCGAGACATTAAAAGACTCAAGCGTGACACAAAAACTGTCAAGCGATAAGCAAAAAGAGTCTTGCGAGATACTCAAAGAATCAAGCAAGAGGTAAAAAGTATCATGAGAGACTTTTTGACGTTGTTTAATCATGAAAAAATTCGAATTGACGAATTTTCTTATCTCAAGCTTTCATAAAAATATATTCTTCTAAAATTTTATTTTAAAACCTTTCATCTTTTTGAGAGGTTTTTTTGTTTTTTGCCGGTTTTACGGAAAACCGTAAGGATTGGAATTTAAAGGGTTATACTTTTGGAATGTTAAATAAAAACAATCATGGGAAAATTTGTAATCACTCAAAGAATCAACAATGAGTATCAATTCAATCTAAAAGCCGGAAACGGAGAAATCATTTTAACTAGCGAAGGCTATGTTCAGAAAGCATCTTGCCAAAAAGGAATAGAATCTGTGAGAATCAATTCTCAGGACGATTCCCGATACGATAAAAGAGTTGCGGTAAACGGTAAAGATTATTTTGTCTTAAAAGCCAGAAACGGAGAGATTATTGGGAAGAGCCAATTTTACGCTTCGAAAACAGCGATGGAAAATGGAATTCATTCTGTGAAATCTAATGCTCCAACTGCAGAAATCGTTGATGAAACTCTTAAAAACTAAAAATTATGGATCTTAAAATAAAACTTGAGCAACTGCATCAAAAAGTTATTGGTTTAAAAGAACAGATCGGAACAGAGGAAGCTACAAAAAATGCTTTCGTCATGCCTTTTATTCAAATTTTAGGATATGATATTTTCAATCCGACAGAGGTCGTTCCTGAACACGTTTGCGATATCGGAACAAAGAAAGGTGAAAAGGTAGATTACGTTATAAAAAATAATGACGAGCCTATTTTCATCATAGAATGTAAACACTGGAAGGAAAGTGCGGACGCTCATAATTCTCAGCTTCACAGATATTATCATGTTTCTAAAACGAGATTCGGCGTTCTTACCAACGGAATCGTTTATAATTTCTATACAGATCTTGAGAAGCCCAATATTATGGATGAAAAACCTTTTTTCACGATTAATATTGAAGATTTAAAAGACAGTTCGATTAAAATTCTTGAAAGTTTTACCAAAAAAGATTACAATCTGGAAAGCATTCTGGATTCCGCAGAAGCATTAAAATATATCAAAGCCATCAGAAAAGAATTCGAAAAAGAAATCGAAAATCCATCTGATGAACTGGTAAAACTTTTGGTCAACCGATTCTTTGAAAAACCTTTAACAGCAAACAGAATGGTTTCTTTTAAAGAATATGCGAAAAAAGCATTAACAACTTCTATTAATGAATCCATCAGTTTCAGGCTAAAATCCGCTTTAAGCATTAATGAGCAAATTGAAAAACGGGAAGATGATGTGAAAAATTCTCAGCCCATCGATGAAAACAATGATTCTAAAATCGTAACCACGGAAGAAGAATTAGAAGGATTTCAGATTGTAAAAGCTATTCTAAGAGAAAAAATTCCTTCTGCAAGAATTGCTTACAGAGATACCTTGTCCTACTTCGGGATTTATTGGATGATAACAACAGAAAACCTCTTTGCAGACTCCATTTTAATACCGCTAATAAATATCTGGAAACTTTTCACAACGGCAAAGAAGCGGGAGAAAAGGTTTTATTAAATACTCTCGATGAAATCTACAATTTCAGAAATCAGCTTCATCAAACATTAGAAAATTACAACTAACCATGAAAAAACTAATACCATTCATCATAATTACCTTCACTTTATTTCTTTTAAATTCTTGTGTAAAAGCAAATGACAACATCGGACACGACGGAAGATGTACAGGTTCTGCATATTGCACCGCTTGCTCAAACTGTTCACGATGCGGACATTGCAGCGGTGGCGGAACCTGTGGAGTTTGCGGCGGTGGTTCTTCGGGAAGAAGTTCTTCTTCAGAAAGCTCTTCAAAAAGAAGCAAATCGAAGAAACACAAAACTTCAGAATCGCGTAAATCTTCAAAGATAAAATCCAATAAACCTCCCAAAGTTTTTATTGATGAGGTGAACGTCAATGTCAATTCCAACAACAGATATATTGCAGGAATTGCGATAACCAATATTTATGAAAAACCGTCAATAAAATCTAAAGTAATTGCAAGTGTGCCCAAAAACACAAAACTGATTCAGCTTTCAAAATTGGATTCGTGGTACAAAGTACAAATTAAAAAAAGCGGAAAAATAGGATATGTTTTTTATAAAGATGTAAAATAACTAAAAACAAAATAACATGAACTTAAAGAAATTTTTAAATGAAGAACAAGACCCAAAAGCCGTAGAAAAGCTTTTGGGGAGAATCAACAGTCTTCTCACTTCTCAGGAATCTGTAGAATATATTGCGGTTCAGAAGAAACCTATTCTCAATTTATCTCCAGATTGCATTGCACTTACCAACAGGCGAATTATTTTCTGCAGACCTAAAAATTTCGGGTTTTCTATGGATTTTCAGGATTACAGTTGGGTAGATGTTGCAGAATGTCATATTAAGGAAGGAATTGTCGGTTCAACTTTTATGATGAAAACCACAAGAAATTTCACCAATATGATGGATTATCTTCCAAAAAACCAAGCCCGAAAACTTTATCAATATGCCCAGGAAATTGAGGAACAAATGAGAGGCGTTAGAAGGGAAAAGGATTTGGAAACCAGAAGAGCTTCAGCCGGTGGTGTTACAGTAAATAATGCAACTCCGATTATTACACATCCCCAACAATTTCAGCAACAGCAAAAACCTTTGCTACTAGAAAATGAAGATCCATTTGCGCTTTTACAAAAATTAAAAGGTTTAATGGAAAACGGAATTATTTCTCCGGAAGAATTTGAAGAAAAAAAGAATAAAATTTTATCAAGAGTTTAAAAATTATGAAATCAAAATCTACCACCGTACTGCTTACTTTTTTCTTAGGAGGAATAGGGATTCACAGATTCTATCTGGGACAGAACATTATGGGAATTCTTTACTTGCTATTTTGCTGGACTTTCATTCCTGTCATTATTTCTGTTATAGATTTCTTCGCGTTTCTGTTCATGTCTGAAAGCCGTTTTAATTACAAATACAATTTTAAAACAGGATTTTAAAAATTTAAATATGAAACCATTTCTCACTTTCTGTGCGCTCTGTTGTTTCATCGGTATTTTCAGGCTTCCCATCGAATATTATACTTTTCTCAGAATTCTTGTTTCCATCGGAGCTTTATTGGTTTTATATAATACTTTAAGCTCTAAACAGCATTATTTCAGTATAATTTTTCTTGTCATACTCATCCTTTTCAATCCTATTTTCCCAATTTATTTGTATCGGAAAAGCGTATGGATTCCGATTGATACGATTACAGGAATTTTATTTCTGTTGATCAATTTCATAGAAAAGTTAGAACAAAAAAAGGAAGAAGAAATTACCGAAGAAACATCAGAGCATTCATTACCAATACACCAAAGAACTGTTTCAAGGGACAGAATTATCAATCCTAAAAAACCAAAAGAAGACTAAAAAAATGACATGGAAAACAATCAAATAACTGAAAATCTTAAGGCTCATTTTTTAAGGCTTTATCAAATGGCAATCTGTGATGATGATTTCAGTGCCTTAGAATTGAAAATGCTTTATAAATGTGCCGAGGAAAGAGGAATTTCATCTAAAAATCTGGACGAGATTCTTTTAAATCCAATCAATTTAAAATCATTGATTCCGCAAACTATCGAAGAAAAAGTAGATTATCTGTATGATCTCACGGTAATGATTTGGGCAGACGGAATAGTTTCGCCAAACGAATATTCTGCGATGGAAAAGTACGTCTTGATGTTTGGATTTTTGGAAGAAAACGTTACCGCCATTGTTGATTATCTGATAGAAGCCGTAAAAATCGGAAAGAATAAAAGTGAAATTTTATATGAATTAAAAAACTAAAACACCATGGATACCACCAGTATAAAAAACTTATTCAAACTAAAATCCGTTCCGATAGAACCCAAACCGGAACAACCTTCATCAAATGAAGTAGATCCAAACGAAGAATCTTCTGAAGAAAGCAGAAAGAGAACCTATCATGAATCGGGTTACAGAGACAGTTCCAGAACAAGCGGAAACCACTCTACCCTATCAATTTGTCTTGATGCTGTTTACTCAAAATTTCAAAATGAGGAAAAAGAAATGGTTGAAAAGCAGCATCAGTTAAAAGAATCTTACATTAACGAACAAAAAAACAGAGAAACAGAAATTAAAGCCTTAACTGTTTCACAGGAAACCAAAGAAGAACTTTTAAAGACTAAAAACACAGAAGTTGAAAATCATCAACATACCATTGAAACCTTAAAATCTGAAATCATCGATTTACCCCGAAATCCTGAAAAATATAATGTAAAAGCGACAAGAGGAGCATCCACTAAATTTTGGATTGGTTTCATTCTTTTGTTTCCTATTACTTTATATTTAGGAATATTTTACATTTCAACTTCTTATTCTGCATTTTTTAAAACTTTTGATCCAAAAAGTACTGTGATACAAAGTGTCTTTGATCCACAAGCATTAGATAAAGCTTTGAATGACGGTTTTACTGAAGCTGCTTTTGTCGTTTTAATTCCTTTTGTCTTTCTTGGATTTGGTTTTTTGATTCATATGTTCGGTGAAAATAAAAACAGAACCAATTATATCAAACTCAGTTTATTACTTATTGTGACTTTTATTTTCGATGTGATTTTGGCATATGAAATTGAAACAAAAAAATATGACATAGAAAAAACTATTGAGTCTCCTCAATTCGATCTTAAAATCGCTTTTACCCAAAATCAGTTTTGGGAAATTATTTTCGCAGGATTCATTGTTTATATTATCTGGGGATTGGTTTTTGACTTTGTCATGAAAGAACATAAAGAAAAAGATAAGATCAAAAACGAACAGGAAATCAGACAGAAAAGAATCGAATTTTTTCAGGAAAAAATAAATGTTCTGAAAAATGAAATCGAGGAAATCCTTGCCAACATTGGAAATACAAAAGAACTGATTATCAAAACAAAAGGTAGAATTGAAGAATTGCAGAATATTATCGATGGAGTTATCATTCCGACTAAAGATTATAAATTATATGCATCGGAATATGTTCAGGGTTGGGTAACTTTTATCGGGGAAAAAATAGCGGTTTCAAGAACTGAAAAACAGAATATGATTGATGGATGTATTGAAACGTATAATACTAATCTGGAAACTGTAGGAGCAAATTCTGACAATCAAAATTTAGTTTATCTATCATCTTTATAAATCATAGATTATGAAAAAAATATTTTATTTATTAATGATTATTTCTTTGATTTCTTGCTGCAAAGATTCCATAAAAGATGGAGAAGGTGGTAAAAAAGATTCAATTATTGTTGATCGAAACAACATCAATGTCAGCATTTTAATTGATTTATCCGATAGAATTGATCCTAAAACCAATCCAAATCCAACGATGGAATATTTTCAAAGAGATACGGAATATATCAAAGCCATTGAAAAAGGATTTTTAAATCATATTAAATCAAAAAAGATCATTACTTACGACGATCAGATGCAGGTTTTCTTCAATCCCGAACCTTTGGATCCTAAAATGAATCAGTTTACAAAAGACCTTAAAGTTGCTTTCGATAAAAATACAAGCAAAGATTATTTCGCCTCTGTCGAAAAAAAATATTCTGAATTGCCTTTAAATATTTATCAGTCAGCCATTCACGACGGAAATTATGTAGGTTCTGATATTTGGGAATTTTTCAAAAACAAAGTCAATGATTATTGCATAAAAAACGATAAAAGAAACATTTTATTCATCTTAACAGACGGATATATGTATCATGAAAATACGAAATTTGCAGAAGAAAATAAAACGTCTTATCTGACAACCAAATTGATTAAATCAAATAATCTTACTACTTCTGATTTTAAAAATACTATTGAAAAAAACAAATTCGGTTTCGTAAAAGCCAACGATAATCTGAGCAATCTCGAAGTAATTGTTTTGGGAATCAATCCGGAAAAAGGAAATCCGTTTGAAGAAGCTGTCATTAAAGAATACTGGGAAAACTGGTTTAAAGAAATGAAAATCAAAAACTATCAGATCAAATCAGCTGATCTTCCGTCGAATCTTGAACCTATTATTTTAAAAGCTATTACCGGAAAATAAAACCTTTTTTGTTGGTTTTCGCAAAGACGCAAGGTCTATTATCAATTTAACGCTTTAAGGCGTAAGAAAATTAAAGATTTTCAATCAATTTTATCGAAGATAAAATCTTTGCGCCTTTTATAAAATATATAATTTCAAATCCTTGCGCCTTTGCGAAAATCCAACAATGTTATCTCAATAAAAGGAAATAAATGAATCATAAAAAAAGCGAAGAATAATTTCCTCGCTTTTCTTTATTTTCTCAACATTTCCGTATGCGGAATATCGTCTTCCAAATATTTTTTCCCTGTATCTACAAATCCAAAATCAGAATAGAATTTCAATAAATAATCCTGTGCAGAAATTCGCATTTCAGAAGTATGGAAACGGTTTTCGATGGTTTCAACAGCATATTTTATCAATAATTTCCCAAGACTTTTACCCCTTGCTTTTTCTGTTGTTAAAACTCTTCCGATTGATGTTTCGTCATATTTTATTCCTTTGTCGAAAATCCTGCAATTGGCTAAAACTTCTCCGTCTTCTTCCGCCCAAATATGGATTGCTTTCTGATCATAATTATCCAAATCAGGATAAGGACAATTTTGTTCGATTACAAAAACATCGATTCTTGCTTTTAAAACGGCATATAATTCAGGAACCGTAAACTCATCGAAAGTTTTGATTTTCCAAATAATATTACTCATCGAAACTTACGTGATTATTTGTTAAAAATTCGTTTGTCTTTTGGATGAAGTTCAGAATTTCGTCACCGCCTGTTTTCTTTTCTGCCGAAGTCACATAGATTTCCGGTAAGTCTTCCCATGTTTTATGAAGTTCAGCCTTATAATTTTCTACGTTTTTAATGGCAATATTTGGTTTCAACTTATCAACTTTTGTAAAAACGATTGAAAACGGCACTCCACTTTCTCCGCACCACTGGATAAATTCCAAATCGATTTGCTGAGGTGTATGTCTGGAATCTACCAACACAAAAAGATTAACTAAATTTTTTCTGTTTAAAATATAATTCGTGATCAGTTTTTCAAAATCTTTTCTGATCGACTTAGAAACCTTCGCATATCCGTAACCCGGTAAATCCGTCAAATACCAACTGTCATTAACTAAAAAATGATTAATAAGCTGTGTTTTTCCCGGAGTTCCGGAAGTTTTAGCCAAATCTTTATGATTCATCATTGCATTGATTAATGATGATTTTCCAACATTAGATCTTCCGATAAAAGCATATTCCGCCATATTCGGTTCGGGGCAATCCTGCCATTTTCCGCTGCTTTTTACAAATGTTGCTGTTTTAATAACCATTTTTAGAATCTTTTTTAGAAAAATAAACCATTAAGAAAAGCTCTTAATGGTCATTTATGTTTTATTTTTAAACTTTATCTTTTACCCAGCTATAGAGAATTTCATTAAATTCATCTGGTTTTTCCATCATCGCTGCGTGACCACATTTATCGATCCAGAAAAGATCTGAATTTGGGATAAATTTGTGCATATCTTCTGCAACTTCCGGAGGTGTTACATTATCCTGCTTCCCCCAAATCAGACACGTAGGTGTCAGAATTTTAGGAAGATCGTTCAACATATTGTGTTTGATAGCGCTTCTTGCCAACATTACGGTTTTGATGCCTTTCATTCTGTCATTTACAACCCCGAAAACTTCATCTACCAAATCTTCTGTTGCAACAGACGGATCATAAAAAACCTCTTCTGTTTTCTTTCTTATATAGGAACGGTCGTTCTTTCTCGGAAAACTATCTCCGAAAGTTCTTTCGTATAAACCTGAACTTCCTGTAAGAACAAGATTTTTAACCAAATCCGGTCTTGCCAGAGTTAAAATCAATCCGATATGACCTCCCATTGAATTTCCAACAATAGTTACAGGTCCGGAAATGTTACTTTCTATAAACTTGACAATATATTTTGCAATTGTGGTAAGATTCGTATTGAGTACCGGCAAATCGTAGATCGGCAACTGAGGAACATAAACCTTGAATCCCCTGTTCGAAAAAAAATCTACCATCTTATCGAAATTACTCAAACCACCCATTAAACCGTGCAACAGCACCAATGGATGTCCTTCTCCCGCCTCTACAAAAGTATATTTCTTTTCTTTTTTTGTACTAAATATCATAAAATGCCTTAATAAAGCCTTGCAAAAATACAAATTAAACCTCAAAAATATTTTGATTACCCTAATTTAAAATAAAAATAATATACCAAACTCTTTTTTAACTGTTTTTTTGAAAATCTATTTGTTATGGTCTGAATAATAGCTTTCTCAACAGCAAACATATCAAGCAATTACAGCCCCGAAATTCAATCTTTAATAAAACTTATTAACATTAAGGTAAAAAGTGGTAAAAAGTGGGAGGATTTGGAAATTATTATATAAATTTGCTCCAAATGAAAAGTTTCATTGGAACATATGAGTGTAAAATTGACGACAAAGGCCGTTTAAAAGTTCCTTCATCTCTTACCAAGCAGATGGAAAACTTCGACGACAAGGCATTTGTAGTCAAAAGATCTGTGTTCCAGTCTTGTCTGGAAGTTTACCCTATGAATGCATGGGATAAAGTAATGGGCAAGATTAATAAACTGAACAGATTCATTAAAAAGAATGCTGATTTCATTAGAATGTTTACGGCAGGTGTAAAAACTGTAGAATTGGATAATGCTGGAAGACTCCAGATTTCGAAAGATCTCACCGTTTTCGCAAATCTTCAGAAAGATATTGTGATTACAAGTGCAGGAGAATTGTTTGAAATTTGGGACAAAGATGCCTATGAAAAGGTAATTTCCATTAATGAAGATGATTTTGCAAGCCTTGCCGAAGATGTGATGGGCGCTTTCGATGAAGAATAACCACGCGATTATTAATATTTAAAATAAAAGCGTAAAAAAACACAACTTAACATGTATCATAACCCCGTTTTGCTGAAGCAGAGTGTTGATGATTTGGTAACGAATCCAGACGGAACGTATGTGGACTGTACTTTTGGTGGCGGTGGCCATTCAAGAGAAATATTGAGCAGACTTTCGGATAAAGGGAGACTGTTCAGTTTTGATCAGGATTTAGACGCTCTTAAAAATACAATTGATGATTCGAGATTTACATTGATTAATCAGAATTTCAGATTCTTAGAAAACTCTATACTCATGTACGGAGTTCCTCAGGTTGACGGAATTCTAGCGGATCTTGGTGTTTCTTCGCATCAGTTTGACGAAGCAGAAAGAGGTTTTTCTACAAGAAGCAATGCTCCGCTAGATATGAGAATGAATGTAATGCAGGGTCTTGATGCTAAAAGAGTTATCAATGATTATGATGAAGAGCAGCTTGCAGATATTTTTTATTATTACGGTGAATTGAGAGAAGCGAGAAAATTAGCAAGAGATATCGTTCATCACAGAAAAACAAAAAGCATTAACACAACAGAAGATCTGAAAAAATTATTCAGCTATCTTCCTCCGCATAAAGTGAATAAATTTTATGCTCAGTTGTTTCAGGCAATTAGAATTGAAGTAAATCAGGAGTTGGAAGTTTTAAAGGAAATGCTTGTTCAGGCATATAATATTTTAAAACCTGAAGGAAGACTGGTTGTTATTTCTTATCACTCTTTAGAAGACAGACTTGTAAAAAGATTTTTGAAAAACGGAATGTTTGAGGGAGAACCTCAAAGAGACATTTACGGAAATTATAAAAAAGCATTTGAGTTGGTAAAGAGCAAAGCGATCATTCCAGACGATAAGGAAATCGAAGAAAACTCAAGAGCCAGAAGTGCTAAAATGAGAACAGGAATAAAAATATAAATGATAAATAATCAATGATAGGTGATGGTATCAATTATATTTTATCATTGATCAATTATTAAAAAGCGTGGCAAAAAGAGCAACAACAAATCGTCCTCAGAAGAGATTAACTTTTATAGATATTATAAAAGGAAATTTCCTGAACCGTGATGAGATAAAAGTACATTACAAGTATTTTCTCCTGTTGTTTGTTTTGATGATGGCAATGATTTACAGCAATCATCTCGTCAATAAAAAGATTAAAATTGTCAACGCTTTAAAAGAAGAAACAGAAGAATATAAATCACGAAACGCTTACGCTCAAAGTAAGCTGATCAAAGTAAAAATGGAATCAGAGTTGGGGAAAGAAGTTGCCAAGGATTCATTAATGACCCTGGAAAATCACCCTCATAAATTGCTAATAAAACTGGACAGTACAGATGCAAAAGCAAAATGAATACGACAATAAGCGTAAAAATACTTTACGATGGGGCTACCTCTTTGCAGTGGTGGCTTTGTGCGTGTTTGTAATGTTCCTTGCAAGGATTATTATTCTTCAAAACACGAATGTTCAGGAAATTAAGGACGACTACATCAATAAAAATTACCGTACTGCAACTTTAAAGGCGGCTCGTGGAAATTTATTCGCTTCAGACGGTTCTATTCTGGCAACAACGGTGATGCGTTATGATATTTATCTTGATTTTAAAACAATGAAAGATACAGTTTACAGCAACAATATCAGTGCATTATCGGATTCTTTAAGCAAAATGTTCGGAAAGCCATCATTAGAATTTAAAAGAAAATTTGACGAGCAGAGAAAAAAGAAAAACCAATATTATACATTGGCAAAGGGTCTTGATTTCGATCAGTATGACAGAATCAGAAAATTCCCGATCTTTAAAAGAGGTAAAAATAAAGGAGGTTTTATTGTAGACAGAAATTACAAGAGAGAATTGGCAACTTCAGAAATCGGAGCCGGAACTATCGGAATGGATGAAGGTGAAGTAAAAGCAGGTCTTGAAGGGGCTTTTTCAAAATATTTAAAAGGAACTGACGGAAAAAGATTAGAGCAAAGAATCAATTCATCTCAATGGAAACCAATTGATTACTGGAAAGTTCAGGAACCTGTTGACGGTGAAGATGTTTATACGACTTTAGACCTTAGAATTCAGGATATTGCACATTCTGCTCTTCAAAAACAGCTTATCAATTTCGAGGCAAAACACGGAACTGTTATTGTGATGGAAGTTGGGACGGGAAAGGTTCGTGCAATGGTTAATTTAAGAAGAGATGACGACGGAAACTATGTTGATTCATACAATTATGCCTTAAAAGATAATATCGAACCTGGATCTACTTTCAAAACAATTTCCCTTTTAGCTGCAATGGACGACGGTTTTATTGATGAAAATACAACTGTAGATGTTGGAAACGGAGTTTGGGTTTATGCAAAACAGAGAATTTCAGACGGTCACGGTGGAGGAACTTATGACATCAGTGATGTTTTGGCAAAATCGAGCAACGTTGGTTCAGCGAAATTAATTACAAAATATTACGCTGAAAAACCACAGATTTTCCTTGATCATTTAAGACGCTGGAAATTATTCGACAAAATGGATATTGAACTTCCGGGAATTACAAAACCTAGAATTGTAACTCCGGAAAGCAAAAGATGGAATGCAGCAACATTAGCGTCAATTGCATACGGATATTCATCAAACATAAATTTATTACAGTTAGCAACTTTCTACAACGGAGTTGCTAATGGCGGCAAAATGCTAAAACCTCTGTTCATCGACAAAATCATGAAAGACGGAAAGGTAATGTATAATGCAAAACCTGAAGTAATGGTTGATAAAATGGCTTCCGAAAAAGCTATTAAAATGATGACCAGCGCCTTAACAAAAGCCGTTGAAAAAGGAACAGGGAAAAGTATTTTCACGCCAAATTTAAAAATGGCAGGAAAAACAGGAACTGCAAGATTTGAATATTGGTTGCCTGGTCCGATGAAATATCGTGCATCATTTGCAGGTTTCTACCCAGCTGATAATCCGAAATATACGTGTTACGTTATGATCAGTGAGCCAAATACCGCAAAAGGATTTTATGGAGGAACAGTTTCAGCGCCGGTATTTAAGGAAATTGCAGGAAAAACATTCCTAAAAACACCTCAAAATATAGAAAAAGAAATGCTTGTTGACAGAAAGGTAAACCTAAACAAAATGGTTGAACCCAATGTGAAAGTTGCAGTTAATAATAAACAAATGCCAAGTGTGGTAGGATTAATCGGTAAAAACGTGATCCCACAATTGGAAAATTTAGGATATCGTGTCGATTACAAAGGGGTTGGAAGAATTACAGAACAATTCCCATTGGAAGGAACAGTAATAAGTAAAAATCAGAGAATTTATTTGTCTCTGCAGAATTAAAATAAAGAGTCCTGAAGGAACGATTTAAAATAGAATAGGATGAAGTCCTATTAAATGAAAATATTTGAAAACAAAAGCATCAAAGAAATGCAGCTAAATGAATTATTAAGAAGAATTCCAGTTTTAGAAATTCACGGTGACGATACCCGTGAGATTTCCGAATTGGTTTTCGACAGCAGAAAGGTTACGGAAAACTCTTTGTACATCGCAATGAGAGGAACGGTTGTGGATGGACATTCATTTATTGCATCTTCGGTTGAAAAAGGAGCAAAAGCAATCGTTTGTGAAGAATTTCCTAAAAATTTGGATGAAAATATTACTTATGTTAAAGTAAAAGATTCTTCTAAAACTTTGGGACAATTAGCTTCCAATTTCTACGGAAATCCTTCTGAAAAATTAAAATTAATCGGAGTTACAGGAACAAACGGAAAAACGTCTGTTTCTACCCTGCTTTTTGATGTATTTAAAAATTTAGGCTACGATTCAGCTTTACTTTCTACGGTTGAAATCAGAATTGGAGATAAAATAATTCCGGCAACTCACACGACTCCAGATGTTATTACAATTAATAAAATTTTAGCTCAGGCAGTTGAAGAAGGTTGTGATTTTGCTTTCATGGAAGTAAGTTCTCACGGAATTGCTCAAAACAGAATTGAAGGGCTTCATTTTAAAGTTGCAGGCTTTACAAACCTTACTCACGATCATTTAGATTATCACAAAACTTTTGATGAATATTTAAAAACGAAAAAAAGATTTTTTGATCAATTAGAAGATACCGCGATTGCCATTACGAATGTTGATGATAAAAATGGAAATGTCATGCTTCAAAACACAAAGGCTACAAAGAAGTCTTATGCTTTGAAAACAATGGCAGATTTTCACGGAAAATCATTGGAAGTTGATTTCAACGGAATGTTATTGAATTTCAATGGAAAAGAATTCTGGACAACATTAACAGGAAAATTCAATGTCTACAATTTATTATTGGTTTTCGGAATTGCTTCTGAACTTGGCTTTGAGCAAGACGAAATTCTTCAGGCCATCAGCAAATTAAAAAGAGTTTCAGGAAGATTTGAAACTTTCAAATCAGATGGCGGAATTTTCTTCATTGTAGATTATGCACACACTCCGGATGCGTTGGAAAACATCCTGGACAGCATTAATGATATCAGAACAAAAAATGAAAGATTAATCACTGTTTTCGGTTGCGGAGGCGACAGAGATCATTCAAAAAGACCTGAAATGGGAAATATTGCCACGAAAAAATCTACATTGGCAATCATCACTTCAGACAATCCGAGAACGGAAGATCCTGCAGTAATTATAAAAGAAATTGAAGCCGGTGTTGAACCTCAAAACTTCAGCAAATACACTTCAATTCCAGATAGAAGAGAAGCCATAAAAATGGCGATAAAATTCTCAGAACCTAAAGATATTGTTCTTGTGGCAGGAAAAGGTCACGAAAATTATCAGGAGATTAATGGTGTAAAGCATCATTTTGACGACAAAGAAACTATCAATGAACTTTGGAAATTAATGAGTAAGTAAAATTATCATTTATTAAAATTTGAAATAATGCTATACTACCTATACGAATATCTTACCAGCATGGGAATTCACGTTCCGGGATTGGGATTGTTGAAATACATCTCCTTCCGAGCGGGAATGGCTGTTTTGCTGTCTTTAACCATTGCGCTTGTATATGGGAAAAGAATCATTAACTATCTGAGAGCAAAACAGATGGGCGAATTGGTTCGTGATCTTGGTTTAGACGGACAAAAGCAAAAAGAAGGAACACCTACTATGGGAGGTTTTATCATCATTTTAGCAACTTTGATTCCTGTTTTATTATTCACAAGAATTACCAATGTTTATATTGTTCTTTTAATTGTTACTGTCATTTGGATGGGGGCAATTGGTTTTATAGATGATTATTTAAAAAAGGTTAAGAAAAATAAAGACGGTTTAAGTGGAAAATTTAAAATTGTCGGACAGGTTGGATTAGGGTTAATCGTCGGAGTTACAATGTATTTCCATCCCGACATTACCGTTAAAAGAAAATATGCAGATGCGAAAGTGGTTAACAGAAATAATGTAGAGCAGAATTTTATGCCTACAGAAAAAATTGCCGTTTCTACCGTTCCTTTTGCTAAAAATAATGAATTCGATTACAGCGGAATGTTATTCTGGATGAATGATAAAGATGCTCACGAATGGGCTTGGATTGTTTTCATTCCAATTGTTATTTTCATCGTGACAGCAGTTTCGAACGGAGCCAATATTACCGACGGAATTGACGGTCTCGCCGCAGGAACAAGCACTGTGATACTCCTAGCTTTAGCATTTTTCACCTATGTTTCGGGTAACATCATTTTTGCGGATTATCTCAATATTATGTTTCTTCCAAATATGGGCGAAACTACAATTTTTGTTGTCGCGATGGTAGGAGCCGTGATCGGATTCTTTTGGTACAACACTTATCCGGCTCAGGTTTTCATGGGCGATACCGGAAGTTTGATGTTGGGTGGAGTAATTGCCGTTTTAGCTATTATTTTAAGAAAAGAATTAATGATTCCTGTATTATGCGGAATCTTCCTGATTGAAAACATTTCTGTAATGCTTCAGGTAGTGGTTTTCAAATACAGAAAAAGAAAATTCGGGATGGAATATGCCCAAAACAATAGATTATTCAGAATGTCCCCTTTACATCACCATTATCAGAAGGGAGGCTTTCATGAGAGTAAAATCGTTAACAGAATGATAATCATTGGAGTAATGCTGGCAATTGTATGCTTGATTACGTTGAAGATGAGATAAAAATCAGCAGTAAGCAATAAGCGATAAGCATCAGGCTTAAAGCTTAGAGTCTACAGCATAAAGCAAATAATATGAAAATAGTTGTTTTAGGAGGAGGAGAAAGTGGTTGTGGAGCTGCCTATTTGGCGAAAAAGAAAGGATTGGAAGTTTTTCTTTCGGATAAAGGCGCCATCAAAGATAATTATAAGCAGTTTCTGATCGAAAATGAAATTGAATTTGAAGAAGGAAGTCACGACGAAGCAAGAATTTTAAACGCAGACTGGATTGTAAAAAGCCCTGGAATTCCGAAAAAAGCAGGAATTATCCAACAAATTCATGAGAAAGGAATCAGACTTTCTTCTGAAATTGAATTTGCTTCGGAATTTACAGACGCAAAAATTATTGCCATCACTGGAAGTAACGGAAAAACAACAACAACGTCTTTGATTTACTATATCCTGAAAAATGACGGATTAAATGTAGGTTTGGGCGGAAACATTGGATACAGCTTTGCAAAACAGGTTGCCGATGAAAACCATGAGTATTATGTTTTAGAAGTAAGTTCTTTTCAATTAGATGATATTCAGAATTTTAGACCTTATATTTCTTTATTATTGAACTTGTCACAGGATCATTTGGATCAGTACAATTACAATTATGAAGAATATGCGTTAGCAAAATTCAGAATTGCTGAAAATCAGGAGAATGATAATTTTTTCATCTATAATAAAGATGATGAAATGAGTAAAAACATTCTTGAGAAATTAGAAATTAAAGCGAAAATGATTCCTTTTTCAACAAAAGAAAAATTGTCTGAAGGAGGTTTCATTAATGAAGATAAAATTGAGGTAAAATTAAAGGATGATTTTTCAATGAAAATTGACGAATTATCTCTTTTAGGAACCCACAATGTTGCAAACAGCTTAGCTGCATCGATTGCCGGTAAAATATTGCAAATCAATAACGAAAGCATTAGAAATTCATTAATGACTTTCCAGGCAGTTGAACACAGATTGGAGCTTGTCACTGAAATTAATGGCGTAAAATACATCAATGACAGCAAGGCAACCAACGTAAATGCAACATATTACGCTTTAGAAAGCATGAAAACTCCGACTGTTTGGATTGTTGGAGGTTTAGATAAAGGAAATGACTATACTGAAATTGAGGATTTAGTCAAAAGAAAGGTAAAAGCAATTGTTTGCTTAGGAATTGATAATGAAAAGATTATAAACTTCTTTAAGAAAGAGTTTATTTATGATACCTCAAGCATGGAAAAAGCGGTTGAGATTTCAAAATCTTTAGCTAAAAAAGGAGATACGGTTTTACTCTCTCCTTGTTGCGCAAGTTTTGATTTATTTAAAAGCTATGAAGACAGAGGAAATCAGTTTAAAGAGCAGGTGCTAAAAAATTAAGAATTAACAATGATTAATTAAAAGTGAAAATCGAATTTTTCATGATTAGTTTTTCATTATTCATTAAAAAACATGAACGAACAAGACACAGAAAACAGATTTGAATTTCTAAAGGGCGATAAAGTGCTTTGGATGGTCATCATTGTGATCTCCATCTTCTCCATTTTCCCTGTATATTCTGCAAGTTCGAATCTGGAATATATCGTTAATAACGGGACTACAACAGGTCACGTTATCAAACATATGTTCTTTGTAGTCTTAGGTTTGGGAATCATGAGAGTAGTTGGAATGGTGAAATACGAGTACATCGGAAAACTCAGCAGCATTATGCTTGGTTTGATGGTTGTATTGCTGATTATCACCATGTTTACCGGACAAACAATCGACGGAGCGAGTGCTTCCCGATGGTTAAAAATTCCAGGGACGCCGATTTCATTTCAACCCTCGTCATTTGCTTTTTTAATGTTGATTATTTATCTGTGCAGATATTTAACCAAGAAAATCACTCGCGAAAGGCTTCCGATTGAGAACATCATGTACATTTTCGGACCTATTTTATTGGTTTTCGTATTGGTTGCAAAAGATAACGGTTCTACGGCATTAATGATCTTAATGGTTTCCGTTATCGTTTTGATTATCGGACAATTACACTGGAAATATATTGCAGGATTTATTTCTGCATCATTTATAGCCATTGTTTTGTTTTTATTAGTTGCTTTAAATACAAACCTGATTGGCGGAAACCGTGTTCACACATGGATGAGCCGAATCGAAACATTTACATCAAGCAAAGCAAAAACAGCCGATGTTGATGATGAAAGTGTCAAAGCAAAAAATTATCAGGTGATGATGGCAAAAGCAGCCATCGTTCACGGTGGAGTTACCGGAATGGGACCGGGAAAAAGTGCTTTAAAACAAATGCTTCCACAGTCTGCATCCGACTTTATTTTTGCAGTTATTGTAGAAGAATATGGAGCAATTGGGGCTGTTTTTTTGGTCAGTTTATATTTAATAATGATTATTCGTATCGTAATGATAGCCAGCAAGATGCCTGCATTTTTCGGGTCTTTGCTCGTTCTCAGTCTTGGTGTGATGATTTTTATACAACTCTCTGTGAATATTGCAGTTGCTGTTAATTTGATCCCTGTTACAGGGCAACCGCTTCCTTTGATAAGTTACGGAGGTACATCAATGTTGGTAACATATTTGCAGTTGGGAATTATTTTAAATATAAGCTCCAGAATACAGATTTATGATGAAGAAGGAATGGGCAAAAAACAAAGCGTAGCAGAAATAAACGATATAGCGTAAAGATGAACAAAAAACTAAAAGTATTATTATCCGGCGGCGGAACAGGAGGTCACATCTTTCCTGCCATTGCCATTGCAGATGAGATCAAAAAAAGATTTCCTGATGCAGAGTTTTTGTTCATCGGAGCCAACGGAAAAATGGAAATGGAAAAAGTTCCGCAAGCTGGTTATAAAATTGAAGGAATTGATATTGCCGGAATTGACAGAGGAAATATGTTGTCGAATTTAGGTCTGCCTTTTAAGATTTTAAAAAGTTTATCTAAATCTAAAAAGATTATTAAAAACTTTGCTCCGGATTTTGCGGTTGGAACAGGTGGTTTTGCAAGTGGACCCGCTTTATATGAAGCAAGCAAAATGGGAATTCCGATTTTTATTCAGGAGCAAAATGCACATGCAGGCGTAACGAATAAAATTTTAAGTAAAAAAGCAAAAGCCGTTTTTACAGCCTATCCGAAAGTGGAAGGTTTTCCGGCTGAAAAGATAAAGTTTTTGGGTAATCCGATTCGTGAAAATATCATTTCAGGAATGCAGGAAGCAACTCAAGCAAAAGAAAAAATGGGACTGGCTCAAGACAAACTGACTATTTTATCTGTCGGTGGTTCTTTAGGCTCAAGAACATTAAATAACGGTTGGAAAGACAATTTAGAAAACCTTAAAGAAAAAGGCTATCAATTGATCTGGCAAACTGGCAAACTGGATTATAAAGAATTAAGCAATGAATCTCGAATTTCGGATTTCGGATCTCAAATTCAGTTGAAAGAATTCATTAAAGATATGGAAACAGCCTATTCTGCAGCAGATGTGATTGTTTCGAGAGCGGGAGCAATTGCCATTTCAGAGTTGGCGGTGGCACAGAAGCCAGTTTTATTGGTTCCTTTCCCTTTTGCAGCGGAAGACCATCAAACCAAAAATGCCATGAATCTGGTTGAAAAAAACGCAGCCAGAATGGTAAAAGACTCTGAAATGCAGGAAAAATTCTGGAACACTCTTTTAGAAATCTGCGAAAATGAAAATGTAAGAAAGGAAATGTCTGAAAATCTGAAATATTTTGCTAAGCCAAATGCTGCAAAAGAGATTGTGGACGAGATTTTTAAAGTGATAAAATAAATATAAAGGTTGTCATTCAGAACGGAACGCAGTGAAGTGAAGAATCTATCTGCAAGGTTGAGATTCCTCGTTCCTCGGAATGACAAAATGAAAATTTTAATTAAAAATGAACAATTTAGAAACATATCAAAATTTTTACTTCGTTGGAATCGGAGGTATCGGAATGAGTGCTTTGGCGCGTTATTTCCATGCTTCGGGCAAAAAAGTTCTGGGCTACGATAAAACCAATACCAAGTTGACAACGGCTTTGATAAACGAAGGAATTGATATTGTTTTTGAAGATGTTATTGATGAAAGAATCACTTCGCTTCAGAAAGAGAATACATTGGTAATTTATACTCCGGCAATTAAAAAACTGGGAATTTTAGATTATTTTAATGACAATCAATTTGAAGTATTAAAGCGTGCAAAAGTTTTAGGTTTAATTACAGAAAATACAGATTGTATAGCTGTTGCAGGAACTCACGGGAAGACTACAACATCTACTTTAGTTGCTCATTTGTGCAAAGAAGCAGATTTGCCATTTTCTTGCTTTTTAGGTGGAATATCTGAGAATTTTAAATCAAATTTCCTTTATAACGGTTCACAATATTCTGTGGTTGAAGCAGATGAATATGACAGAAGTTTCCTGAATCTTTCTCCGGACTGGGCAGTGATAACTTCTACAGATGCAGATCATTTGGATATTTATGGTGATAAAAATACAATTGAAGAAGGATTTAAACAATTTGCAGCTTTAGTTCCGAATGACAAACAGCTGTTTGTAAGAAAAGGAATCGAAATCGGAAGACCTCATCTTACTTATGCTGTAAATGAAGTAGCTGATTATTACTCAGATAACCTTAGAATGGAGAATGATAAGATCTATTTTGATTTTCATTCTCCAACGGAAACGGTGAAAGATTTTGTCTGGGATATTCCGGGAATCCACAATGTTGAAAATGCGACGGTTGCGTTAGCTATTTTAAACAATTTAGGAGTCAATTTTGAAACTTTGAAAAAAGCGATTGCCAATTTTAAAGGAATTAAAAGAAGATATACCAAACACAGATACGAAAACGGTAAAATTTATATCGACGATTATGCGCACCATCCGACAGAAATCAATGCGGTGATGAGCTCAATCCGAACTTTTTATCCGGAAAAGAAATTATTGGTGGCTTTTCAACCTCATCTTTTCAGCAGAACGAGAGATTTTGCAGATGGATTTGCAGAAAGTTTAAGCCAATCAGATGAATTGATTTTGCTTGATATTTATCCCGCAAGAGAGCTTCAGGAAAATTTTGAAGGCATTACTTCAAGCTGGTTATTGGAAAAAGTGAATTTAGATAAAAAGGAAGTTTCAACTTTAAGTGAAGCTTTTGATAAAATAAAAGAAAAAGATTTTGATATCCTTCTTACAGTAGGCGCAGGAAATATTGATACGCTGTATGATCCTATTTGTGAGTGGATGGATAAAAATTAGATAAAATAAATTTAACGCAAACGAGCGCAATGAAATTTTTTGGAAGGCGTATTAATTTCGTTCGCAAAGGCGTTTCACTCAGCAAATGATAACTGAAAATATCATTTCAGAGTAATTAAAAACACACAAATGACAGAAAATGAAATATCAAACGTAGTTTTTGATGCAGGGATGAAAGTGCATCGTAAACTTGGAATTGGGCTCTATGAAAATGTTTATGAACAATGTTTAATTTACGAATTGAAAAATAGTGGACTTAGCATTGAAAGTCAAAAAGACATCAGCATCAATTATGAAGGTTTGATTGTTGATAAAGCATTTAGAGTTGATTTATTGATTGAAAATAAAGTAATTATAGAAGTAAAAGCAGTTCCGGAAATTAATAGATATCATTTTTTTCAACTTCTTAATTATTTAAGAGTTACAGAAATGAAATTGGGAATGATTTTAAATTTTTATTCTACTTTATTTAAAGACGGAGTAAAAAGAGCAGTAAACAAATTATAGAATAAAAAGATTGATTTAAATATCACATATAAGTAAAAACTAAAATTGTAAAAATATTTTCAGTTATCATTTGCTGAGTGAAACGCCTTTGCGAACGAAAATAATAAGTAATAAAATTAAAATAAATCCTTGCGAACATAGCGTTAAAAAAGCTAATAGACAAAATGAAAAATAAATACAGAATATTAAAAATTGCCATTACAGTAATCATTCTAGGATTCCTGTTGAGTTTCTCTTTGAAGAAATTCAGCGGACAGAAGATTACGGACAATGAGATTTCTGTAAAAATGAATGACAAAACTCCTGTCTATTTCATCGATGAAAAAGATATCCGTGAGATTGTAAAAAAAGAAAATCCTTCAGGAAAAGTTGGTGATTTAAATATTCCGGCTTTGGAAAAGAAGATTAATAATCTTTCGGCAGTTGACAGCGCAAATGTTTATTTAAATTTAAACGGAAAGCTAAATTTAGACATTAAGCAAAGAGTGCCGATTTTCAGGTTAAATAAAGAAGGAAGAGACTTTTATGTTGATGAAAGAGGTATCGAATTCCCTATCTCAAAAACATATTCTCATCCCTGTATGCTTGTGACGGGCAATGTGAAAAAAGACGAATATGAAAAACTGGCAGAATTAGTTGAAAAAATCGATAAAGATGATTTCAGCAAAAAATATTTTATCGGAATTTCAAAAGATAAAAACGGCGATTATAATCTTCTGACAAGCGAAGGAAATTACAGAGTAGAAATAGGAGATTTAGATAATATCGACTTTAAAGTAAAAGGTTTTAAAACTTTTGTAGAGAAATATCTTGTATATCAGGATCCGCAAAAATACAACATGGTTTCTGTGAAATACCAGAATCAGATTGTAACAACTCTAAATCCTTATTTTAAAGAAAACGACAGTATTTTAAAAGCAGGAAACAAAGAACTGGCAAAAACGCCAGTGATTCCTGTAAAAAAAACAGATGATAAGCCAAAATTGTCTGAACCCAAAAAAGAAACTAAAAAACCAAGCTCAACTCCATTAAAACCAAAACAAAACACAAAACCAAAAACAGTAACCAAGCCAAAAGAAAACAAGAAAACAGAGAAGAAACCAACGGCAGCAAAGCCGAAGACAAAGGCAAAAGTTAAAATAGAATAAAAATCAAATCGATATAAAAAATGGAAAATCAAGAGTATTCAGTAGGTCTGGACATTGGGACAACAAAGATTGTCGCGATTGTCGGAAGGAGGAATGCACACGGGAAGATAGAAGTTCTCGGTGTTGGAAAAGCTAAGAGTCTTGGTGTTCACAAAGGTATTGTGAATAATATTTCGCAAACTATTAATTCAATCAAAGCTGCTGTGTCTGAGGCACAATCCAGCGCTGGAGTTCCTATCCGTAAAGTTACGGTTGGGATTGCAGGAAAACATATCCGTTCTCTGCAGCACTCCGATTATATTATGCGTGAACATCCTGATAAATTTATTACAGATGACGACATAGAAGCATTAAAAGATCAAGTCAAGAAACTGGTCATGCTTCCCGGAGAAGAAATTATCCATGTTCTTCCCCAGGAATATAAAGTGGATTCCGAAGGTGAAATTCAGGAACCTGTCGGGATGCACGGAAAACGTCTGGAAGCAAATTTCCACGTTGTAGTTGGACAGATGGGAAGCATCCGAAATATTGCAAGATGTGTTCGTGAAGCAGGATTGGAGATGGAAGCTCTTACCTTGGAACCATTGGCTTCTTCAGAAGCCGTTCTTACAAAAGAAGAAAAAGAAGCAGGTGTTGCTATTGTAGATATTGGTGGTGGTACAACAGATATCGCTATTTTTAAAGATAATATCATTCGTCATACTTGCGTCATTCCTTACGGTGGCGGAATTATTACGGAGGATATCAAAGAAGGCTGTTCAATTATTGAAAAACATGCCGAACAATTAAAGGTAAAATTCGGTTCTGCAGTTCCTGAATTGGAAAAAGACAGTACATATGTTACCATTCCGGGACTTCACGGAAGACCGGATAAAGAAATTTCATTAAAAACTTTAGCACAAATTATCAATGCGAGAGTGGAAGAAATTTTGGAAATGGTAAACACTGAATTAAAAGCCTACGGAGCCTTTGAACAGAAGAAAAAGCTAATTGCAGGTATCGTACTGACCGGTGGTGGATCAAACCTTAAACACCTTCGTCAGCTGGCTAATTATACCACTGGATTCGACAGTAGAATAGGTTTTGCAAATGAATACATTGCGAACGATAAAAATCAGTATCTTAAAGGACCTGAATTTGCAACTTCTATTGGTTTATTAATGGAAAGTTTGAAGATCAGAGATAAAAAACAGATTGCTGAAGTTGAAGAAATGATTCAGGAGCAAGCTCAGCCGCAACAAAAAGCTGATACTGTGGCAACTCCGATTGAAACGGTACAGCCTGTACAGCAAGCCGAGCCTCTTCAGCAGCAGGAAGTTGTAAACGAGCAGCAGCAGAAACGAGCAGCAAAACTGACTTTTGGGCAGTCGCTGATGGAAAAAGTAAAAAAATTCTTTGAAGAAGTAGAGTAAAAAATATAAATGATAAAATGATAAGATGTGAATGATGGCTCAATTATCATTAATCGATTATCAATTATTAAAAGAAAAGTTATGGAAAATATAGGTACACAAGGATTTTCATTTGATTTGCCAAAAGGAAATTCGTCGATCATCAAAGTAATCGGTGTAGGAGGCGGTGGAAACAATGCGCTGAAGCACATGTACGAAAAAGGTATTCACGGAGTAGATTTCGTGATTTGTAATACAGACGCACAAACTCTAGATAATAACCCGGTTGCCAACAAAGTACAGTTGGGAACTACCATCACGGAAGGTCTTGGCGCGGGTGCCGATCCTGAAGTTGGTGAAAAATCAGCTATTGAAAGCATTGAAGAGATCAAGGCTGCAATGGGACAGAATACAAAAATGGTCTTCATTACTGCCGGAATGGGCGGTGGTACAGGAACTGGTGCTGCTCCCGTTATTGCTAAAGTAGCAAAAGACATGGGAATTCTTACCGTAGGTATTGTTACGGTTCCTTTCAGTTTTGAAGGTAAAAGAAGACTTGAACAAGCTGAAAACGGTCTTGATAAATTAAGAAATAATGTTGATTCACTAATTGTCATCAACAATGATAAATTAAGACAGCAATTCGGAAATCTTGGCTTCAAACAGGGATTCTCAAAAGCCGATGAAGTGTTAACAAACGCTGCAAAAGGGATGGCGGAAGTTATTACAGGTTACTTTGATGTAAACATTGACTTTAGAGATGCCAAATCTGTGCTTCAGAATTCAGGAACAGCGTTGATGTCTACAGGAATTGCTTCAGGTGAAAATAAAGCAGAGGAAGCCGTAAGAAAAGCTCTGGATTCTCCATTATTGAACGACAACAAAATTACAGGCGCGAAAAACGTTCTTTTGTTAATCAGAAGCGGTGCAGAAGAAGTGACGATGGACGAGATCGGAGTAATCATGGATCATATCCAAAAAGAAGCAGGACATACTGCTGATATTATTTTTGGGGTGGGTGCAGACGAAGAATTAGGAGATTCTGTAAGCGTTCTTGTAATTGCTACAGGTTTTTCAAATGATGATAAAAAGTTTGCAGGGCCGACTGAAAAGATCAGAATCAGCTTAAATGATAATTTTGACAGCCAGAAAGAATCGCCTTTCAAGACAAGAGAGCAGAGAGAATCATCTTCCGAACAAGGTTATGATTTCGGCGGAAAAAGCCTTTTCAGATTAGACGATGAAGATAGCGATACACCAAAATTCGGTGTTACGTCTGTTGAAAAAAAAATGACTATTGAGAGTGAGGAGATAAAAACTGAGATCAACTTCTTTGATAAACAAGCAAATACGTCTGACAACTCAAATCAGAGCTGGAGAAATGAAGATGAACAGGAAGATCAGTCTTTCACATTGTTCTCTTCTGATGACGAAGGAGCAGAGGATCCAAATGATTTGGAAATTGAATCTTTCAAGTTTGATTTTGATAATAAAAAAGAAGAACCACAGTCGAATACTTTCAACAACTCTTATTCAGAGGAAAAACCCGTTGAATTCAGCTTCTTTGTGAACGAACCTGTAAAGAACGAACCAAAGTCTGATTTTGGGCAGCCAAAAGCCGAATTTGCGACTTCAAATGAAGTGAATCAATTAACAGAAGAGCCTCTTCAAAAAGTTGAGCATTTTTTCCAGCATTTAAAGGAAGAACCCGTTGTTGAAAATAAAATAGAAATCGAGACTCCAAAACCTTCGGAAGAAGAATTCACTTTTGTGAATAAAACCGTTGATCAGGAAAGAGTAATCGAAAGAAGAAATAAATTAAAAGAATTCAATTCACGTTATCAGAGTTTTGACAGCTCAAGCGAATTCGAATCTATTCCTGCATTCAAAAGAAAAAATATTTCTATTGACGGAAACAATGCATCAGACCAAAATATTAATACCTATTTGTCTGATAACAACGGAAACATGCAGATCAGAGAAAATAGATTTTTAAATAAAGACGTTGATTAAATTGCAGTAAGCGATAAGCAATAAGCCGTAAGCTTTTATATAAAAGTATTTTTAGCCTATTGCTTATAGCCCAAAGCCTAAAGCCAAAACCATGAGTTTAGAAAATATAATAAGCGAAGCTATAAAAACAGCAATGAGAGCCAAAGATAAAGTTGCTTTGGATTCTCTTCGAGCTGTAAAATCTCAAATATTATTGCTGAAAACAGAAGCTAGAGGAGCAGAAGTTACGGCAGAACAGGAAATTGCTATTCTTCAGAGAATGGTAAAACAACGTAAGGATTCTTACGATCAGTTTGCGGCACAGGGAAGAAATGACCTTGCCGAAGTAGAAGATGCTCAGATGAAAATTATTGAGCAATTTTTACCAAAACAGCTTTCTGCAGAAGAATTAGAAGCAGAAATGAAAAATATTATCGCTGAAACCGGTGCTGAATCTATGAAAGATTTAGGAAAAGTAATGGGAGTAGCTTCAAAAACATTTGCAGGAAAGTCAGACGGAAAAAGTATTTCCGAGATGGCGAAGAAGCTGCTTTCATAATATAATTGGTAGATTATAAATGATGTTTGATATCGATTTTCAATCATCATTTATCAATTATTTATATTGGATATTCAACCTTTGCATATCGATTTGATTAAAGAAGCCCGAGACTTTTCAGTTTCGGGCTTCATTTATTTTCTGATAACGATTCAATCAATCCTACAATTTAGGCAGAATTGAATGGGGTGATTAAAATCGAGGGATGAGTGTAAATGTTTTTTCATGGTCAATTGTTTTCAGAATCTTTTCAAATTTAGTAATTATTTTTAATATTTAACTAAAAAATGGTATTAAAAAACAAATATTATTAAACAATTAATATTCAATACATTTTATTTAACAAAAGTATTAATAGTTTTTATGTATTGATGAAAAGTAAAGAAATGCTTAAATTTGTACTTTACAAAAAACAAAAATATGTATCCACAAGATTTAGTACTGCCGATGAAGGCTGAACTTACAGATAAAGGTTTCGAAGACTTGACAACTCCGGTACAGGTAGAAGAAGCATTAAAACAATCAGGAACTACTCTATTGGTGATCAACTCTGTATGCGGATGTGCTGCAGGAGCTGCAAGACCTGGAGTTGTATATTCTTTGACAGGAGACAAAAAACCTGATCATTTAACGACTGTTTTTGCTGGTTTCGACACAGAAGCTGTATCAGAAGCTAGAAAGCACCTTGCTCCATTCCCTCCAAGCTCACCTTGTGTAGCACTTTTCAAAGACGGAGAATTGGTTCATATGCTTGAAAGACACCACATTGAAGGAAATCCTGCAGGAGCAATTGCCGCAAACCTTCAGGCTGCTTATGACGAGTATTGCTAAGAAACAATAAATCGAAATATAAAACCGTTACAAATTTGTAGCGGTTTTTTTATATTTACATTCAAAATCATAATAATGAAAACAAGATTTATTTTATTAATTTCTTTATTCTTTTTTTCTTTTGGAAACGCTCAACTTACTAAAGAAAACAAAGAAAAGCTTCTTAAAGATTTAGTAACAGTAACACCACAGAAATTCAGCTTTAAACAAATCAATTTACTTTCTAATAAAACCGACAAATCTGTTCAGATACTCATTACAGCGGATTCTGATAAAGACTATATCAGCAGAGATAATTTTCTTTCTACAGTAGATTCCATTGTATTTATGATTATTTCAGGTATGTATACCACTGAAGAGCTTTCTAAATATGATATTAAAGATATAGATGATCTTATCGGCAGTCCGGATGTTATGATTAAGATTTTAATGACAAAAGATGGTGTTCAGATTTTAGTTACAAATTCTGGCGAAACAAATAAAGAGACATTATCCTGGGATGAATTAATTTAAGATCTGGATTTGGAAAACTCTTTTTGAAACAATACTTTGAGATTAATTTCATTAATATTTTTAAAAGATAAGATAATACGCTTTTAAATTTTGACAAAATATAAAAATTATTATATTTGTTTAAATGGCAACAAAAGCACTTTTCAATACTGTAGTCAATTGGTTTATCCGACAAAGGATAGATCAGATTCAGAATTTTATGGATCATCCTATTGAAACACAGAAAGGTATCTTATTTTCCCAACTATTTCATGCCGAGGATACGGAATATGGCAGAAAGTATGGATTTAATTCTATTTCGAGTTATCAGGACTTTAAAAACAAAGTTCCGGTCGTTACCTACGAAGAAATGGAGCCTTATATTGAAAAAGCGAGACAGGGACAGAAAGATGTAAGCTGGCCTGGTTATATCAAGCATTTTGCAAAATCTTCCGGAACAACGAATGCCAGAAGTAAATTTATTCCAATTTCTGCGGAAAGTCTGGAATACTGCCACATGAAAGCCGGAAAAGATATGGTTTCGATTTATGCTAATAATCATCCGGAAAATCAGCTTTTTAATTATAAAAATTTACGTTTAGGCGGAAGTTCGGAATTATATGCGGATTTCAATACAAAATTTGGCGATCTATCTGCTATTTTAATTGATAATCTTCCGTTTTGGGTAGAAATTACCACCACTCCAAGTAAAAAGGTTTCTTTAATGGGAGAATGGGAAAGCAAGCTTAAGGCAATCACTTCAGAAGTAAAAAATGAAGATGTCGGGAGTATTTTGGGCGTTCCAAGCTGGATGATGGTACTTTTACAGAGAGTATTAAAAGAAACCGATGTTAAAAACATTTCAGAATTATGGCCAAATCTTGAGGTTTTCTTTCATGGCGGAATTAGCTTTAAGCCTTACAAAGAACAGTTCAAACAAATTATCGGGAAAAATATCAATTACTATGAAATCTATAACGCTTCCGAAGGCTTTTTTGGAATTCAGGACAGACCGAATAGTGATGAAATGCTTTTAATGCTTGATTACGGAATTTTCTATGAATTTATTCCGATGGATCAATTTCATTATTCAAATCCAAAAGTTGTAAGTTTAGAAGATGTAGAAGTCGGAAAAAATTACGCAATGGTGATTACTACCAATGGAGGTTTATGGAGATATTTAATTGGCGATACTGTTGTTTTTACATCAGTTAATCCTTTCAGAATTAAAATTACGGGACGAACGAAACATTATATTAATGCTTTTGGAGAAGAACTAATGATTACGAATGTAGAATCTGCTCTTTCCAAAGCTTGTGAAGCTACCAATTCGGCGGTTTCAGACTTCACAGGAGCGCCTGTTTTCATGAAAGAAAACGAAGGTGGGGCTCATGAATGGATTTTCGAATTCTGTGAAAAACCGCACGATTTAGAACGTTTTATTGATATCTTTGATGGTCACCTGAAATCCATCAACTCCGATTATGAAGCAAAGCGTTATAATAATATAACTTTAAAGCGCCCAATTGTTCATATTGCCAAAGAAAAACTATTCTACAATTGGCTGGAATCCAAAGGAAAACTTGGCGGACAGAATAAAGTTCCAAGACTGAGCAATGACAGAGAATATATTGATCCTCTATTAGAATTAAACAAATAAAAAAACCGCAGAATTCACTGCGGTTTTCTTTTTATTATCAAAAATGAATTATTTATTCAAATTTTCTTTCAGTTTCTTTGCTCCTTCTTCTACTTTTGAAGCTCCTTTTGCGGCTGTACTTTTAACATCTTTTCCTACGTCTTGAGCACCTTGTTTGATATCTTTTCCAACTTTATCGGCTTCAGATTTAATATCCTGCCCCGCTTTGTGAAGATCCTGCTTTGCTTTGTCTGCAGTAGCATCGATCTTATCCTTAGCATTCTGAGTGGCAGCTTCTATTTTATTTCCCGCCTCGTCCGCTTTTGCTTTTACATTTTCTTTTGTCTGATTTATTTTTGCAGTATCCACATCAATTCCTGTCTGACTTTCAGTAGATGTTGTAATCGTTACTGAACCATCCGGATTTTCAATTTTTTCAGTTTTTGATGTTGATTTTGTACATGATACAACTACAGTTGCGATCATTAATGCTGATAAAATGCTTTTTTTCATACGATTATAATTTTTTAAATGTATTTCTTTAATAAATATTAGTCGGTTTTTACTTCTGCAGCCGTTGGTTTTTCAGTGGATTTCTGTTTTTTCTCGTCATCCGCTTTTTTCTTTTCATCGTCTGCTTTCTTTTTATTTTCTTTTTCAAGTTCTTCTTTCAACTTTTTCTCTTGTTCCTGAAGTTTTAAAGCCTCTTTCACAGAATCCTGATATTTTTGCGAAGACATTTTGATCTGTCGGACAATATCAACGGAAGTTGCACCATTTGAAAAAGAATCGATGGCGACTGTATCGTAACTTGCTTTTGCGCTGTCGGTTGGATAAAGATCTTCTGGTTCTTTTTTAGAACAGGAAACCATCAATACCGAAAAAATAAATGCTGCAAAAAGTAAATTTTTCATGGAACTAATTTAGTAGAAATTCTGCAATTACAGGATAATGATCCGATAATTGTACAGAATTATCAACTTTATAGCTTAAAGGAATGATTGATTTTGAACTGAAAATGTAATCAATTCTCAAAGGAACCTTATAATCGTGAAAACTTGAAGAACTTCCGTTTCCAGCCACCAAAAAAGCATCTTGTAGGTCTTTCCCCAAATTATAATATTCATAAGAATTGGGCACAGAATTAAAGTCACCTGCTAAAATAACAGGATATGGTGAAAGATCCACTACTTTTCTTATTTTCCTGATCTGATCTTCGTGAGCCTTGAACGTTGGAGTCATATGAGAAAGGAGTGTATTGATTTTCCCAACTTCCTTTCCCAAACCATCAAACTGAAGCATAGATTTGTGTAATCTGAATGGCTCAAGATAAACATTGACGATTCTTATGATCTTTCCATTGATATCAACATCTGCATAAAAAGAATTTCCTCTGGATTTGTCGGTAATTAATTCTTCCTGTCTTACAATCTTATGTTTCGTTTTTAAAATAACTGAAGGATATTTCACAAGATCCTGTCTCAAAGCACGATTCGTATCTCTTTCCTGAACCAGGATAATATCTGCATTTTGATCCGTAATGTATTTTTTTACTTTATCCCAACCAAAATCACCATATTTTACATTAAAAGTAATCACTTTAATGTCTCTTATCGACTTTAAATTTTCTGTTTTTGGTGTGAAATTAATCCATCTTCGGATGGGGTTATAAAATAGAAAAATCCCAAAAACAAAAGCAATGGCAACTTTTTTTCTTTTAACAATCCAAAAAAGGGTAAATATGACGTAAAGTGAAATTAAATAGGGAAACCCAAGAGAAAGAAGATTAAGATTACCCAAAAAATTGGGCGGAATCCAAGCATTTCCTAATGTACATAGGAGTAAAACAGCAACGGCAATATGTGCGAATAGTAATATCTGGCTCGGCTTCATGAATACAGTCTAAGGGTACCATATTTTTTCATCAAAAATCCTACCAAGGTAAAAACTTTAACTGTTTTTGTGATTTACTTTTCCAGTTTAAAAGTCGCAATTACAGGAAAATGATCAGAAATCTTCACAGATCGATCTACTTTATAACTAATTGGTTTGATAGATTTCGAAGCAAAAATATAGTCTATCCTTATCGGAAATTTATAATCATGAAAGCTTGTTGCACTACCTTTTCCTGCTTCTACAAAACAATCCTGCATCCCATTTAAAAGATGATAATATTCGTAAGAATTTGGAACAGAATTAAAATCTCCAGCCAAAATCACAGGATAAGGTGAATTTTCTACAGCTTTTTTGACATTTGCAACTTCATCTTGATGTATCTTGAAAACAGGAATTAGCCTTTTAACAATGTTTTTCAGCTTTTCTTCTCCCTGTTTATCATTTTCCCCAAGATTAATCATTTTTTTTTCAAATCTAAATGGCTGAAGATGAACATTTATAAAACGACAGATGTTTCCATTTACATCAATATCTGTTTGGCTTACATAAACATTAGTATGATCAAAATTACTTTTAACCAATCCTTTATGTTGAATAATTTTAAATTTTGAAAAAACAGCAACTATAGCCGTATCAGGAAATCTTTTTAGCCCTTCAAAATGATAATCTCTATTTCCTCCATATTCTTGTAATAGAACAACGTCAGCTTTTTGGGCATTTACAAAAGATTCAATGTTTTTCACTCCAAGATTTCCATTTTTAGCATTTAAAGAAATCACCTTCAAATCGGGAGTTTCATTCTTCGTTGGGGAATAATTCACCCACCTCATTGTAGAATTGAAAAAAAATAATCCTAAGAACAGAAATACAAAAGCCCGTTTTTTCCAACTGAAAATCCAGAAAAGTGTAATGACAACATATCCAAATATTAATCCCGGAAAAGCTAAAGAAAGCAAATTAAACCAAGGAAAAACCTTCGGTGGAACATAAGCATTTAGCAACATTCCTACCAATAGAAAGAAAATTCCTATATGTAAAATCAGGAGAATGAGACGAACTATTTTCATAAATCCTATTGAGGATTAAATCTATTTAAATGTTTTCTCCAAATTCTTGCCAAAATGAATCCAACCAAAGCTCCACCAACGTGGGCAAAATGAGCCGTTCCACTATCATCCCCATTATATCCCAAGTAAATAGAAATAATAACACTGAATATTAAAAAATGCTTTGCTTTTATAGGAAAAGGAATAAATAAAATCTGCATTCTCGCATTCGGAAAAATTGTAGCAAAAGCTGACACAACCCCAAAAATAGCACCTGAAGCACCTAAAAGAGGGCTCGAAATTATTTTAATAATATTACTTATTAAAGTTTGTTGCGTTTCAATTGATTGTGAAGACCCTTTCAGTTGCATATTGGTTCCTGAAAAATAATCATAAATATTAAATCCTAAACTTTCTAATTGTCTCGCAAACATTTCCACCTGTACAAATTCCCAAGCATTAAATAAAGCATAAGCCCCAATTCCACTCAAAAAATAAAGAATCAGGAATCTTTTTCCACCTAAAATATTTTCTAAAAAAGAGAAATTATACAAAACAAACATATTAAAAAATATATGCATCAATCCCGAACCATCAGCAAACGGAGCATGCATAAACATAGAGGTAATAATCTGCCAGGATTTAAAGAAAGGGGAAAAAGGATAGTATGCAGATAGCATATTATATAATTCCGGCTTATTCAAAGCATACAAGAAAAAATTTGTAATGATATATACAACAATATTTATAATGATAATATTTCTCGTAAGCGGTGGCAAATTGTTAAACATATTTTCTAAAATTTATTCTTAAAATCATTAAATGGAACTTCAAAAAAACATCTTTTCCCATTTGGTAAAAATTCCGGAAAACCTAATGCTGTAAAATCTTTAATCAATTGTTCTGCATCATTTTTATATATGAAATCAAACCTTGATTTTGATTGCAATTTATTCCACTGATTTTGATAGAACTGCAAAAATTCTTCTTCCGTCTTGTATTCCAGAATTTCAAAAAGATTTTCAAGGAATTTCATCACCTGAGTTTCTTTCAATCCTTCAGGAACGGCATCAATTCTTAAGACACTTTCATGAGCAACACTTGTCTCGAAACCAAGTTCCGGAAGGTATTTTTTTATCGATTTGTATTTATTTTTCTCAATTTCGTTCATGTGATACTCCAAAGAAAAAAGCAATGCATGGCTGTTTGTTGTTCCTTTTTTTACAGGTCTTGTATTTTCGGAAACCAGCAATCTGTGCATTCTTCCCAAATCCAGCATCAGCGTTCTGTCACCTTTGTTGAATAACCAATATCCGTTAGGCAGTCTCATAAGATCTTCATCAAAATCCTCATCTTCAAATAAATTGATCTTTGATGGTTCCGCAGTTATATTTTGATGATACATTTCCGAAAGATTCTGAATTTCAGCCTGCTTCACTCCTCTTTCTTCTAAAAAAGGATTGTAATCTTTATCAACGATAATTTCAGGCATTTTGAGAAATCCACTTCCTCCTGCGCTGTTGCCCTTACTTGGAAAAGTTTTTTGCATCATATCATCCAATTCAGGATCTCTTTCAAAATCAAGACTTGGTGAAACGTTATAAATTCCTAAAGATCTCTTTATTGTGGAACGAAGTAAGGCGAAAATCAAATGTTCATCTTCAAATTTAACTTCCGTTTTCTGCGGATGAATATTTACATCAATCTTTTCGGGATCAAGTTCCAGAAAAAGGAAAAATGTTGGAATATATCCCGGCAAAAGTAATCCTTCGAATGCTTCCTGAACTGCTTTATTAAAATATGGACTTTTAAAATATCTTCCGTTAACGAAAAGAAACTGTTCGCCTCTAGTTTTCTTTGCTCCTTCAGGTTTAGCAACGAATCCGTGAAGTTTACACCAAATAATATCTTCTTTAATGGGAATCAATTGCGGCTGCAGTTTTCTTCCGAAAATATCCACAATACGCTGCATCTGACTTCCTTTTCTTAATCTGAAAACCGCTTCATCATCATGAAATAATGAAAATTCCAACGTTTCATGAGCAAGCGCAATTCGTTGAAATTCATCAATTACGTGTCTGAATTCAATATTATTATTTTTAAGGAACTTTCTTCTTGCCGGAACGTTATAGAAAAGGTTTTTAACCAAAAAATTGGAACCTTCCGCGGTCTGAGTCGGATCCTGAAACTGGAAAACTCCTCCTTCAATATAAATACTTGTCCCGATCGTTGCATCTTTCTGTTTCGTTCTTAATTCAACCTGAGAAACTGCTGCGATTGAAGCCAAAGCTTCGCCACGAAAACCTTTCGTAGCAATTTTGAAAATATCTTCTGTTCCTCTGATTTTGGAAGTAGCATGCCTCTCAAATGCCATTCTAGCATCTGTTTCGGACATTCCTTTTCCGTCATCAACAACCTGGATCAAATTTTTCCCCGCATCTCTTACGATCAACTCAATTTTCGTAGAGTCCGCATCGATGGCATTTTCCAAAAGTTCTTTCACAATGGACGCAGGTCTCTGCACCACTTCTCCTGCCGCAATTTGGTTGGCTACATGATCCGGTAAAAGCTGAATAATATCTGACATAAAAAACGTAAATCAACTTACAAAAATAGTCATTCAAAACAAGAATTAAAACTATAAATGCCTGAATTAAAATTTAATTATCAACATATCAACAACCTAGCCATACCACAATTTTAGCCAAATTGTCCTGTTTATCAACATTTCCTAAAAAGCACAATCCCCCAATTGCATCATACAATTAGAGGATTGATTCACAGCTAGTTTACACAAAATTAATACTGATATTTATATCTCTTATTTAATATTGTCCTTTTGTAAAATGCAGTTGTGTAAAAAGTATTTATGATTTATTGTGATTTAAAACTCAAATCTAAAAACTCTAAAACCCGAACTTCATCATTTCTAATCTTCAAACACAAGCTTTCTTTTCTTGTCTCTTTTCCCATTAATTGTTGTTTTAATCTCAGGAATTCCATGGATTTTGTCATACAAATAAGCAATTAAATTTGGCTTTTTATAAATCTTACTGTATCTGTATTGTGTATGGAAATGTCTGATGTGAATTTTGTAAGCATCATACCCGATCACAACCAACAAACACAAACTAATCACGTAGAAAACCCTGAATTCAAGATAATAATATGTTAATCCCGAGAAAACAGCTCCCAAAACATAGGCAAACATAATACTCAACAATAATTTAGCCCTTCCTACTAATTCACCATTCTTTCTAAATTTTTTCTGAGTAAACATCGAGAACAAAATTCCCAAGTCGGTCGTAGTACCCGTAAGGTGAGTAGTTTTTACCGAGAAATTGGAAATACTTGCCGTTAAACCATTCTGCAAACCTGTTGCGAATAACATTAATGCAACCAAATATTCCGTTTCCTCCAATGTCTTCTGATAATAAAACTGTCCGTAAATTCCGACAAACAATAAACAGATGATTTCCAGAATCAAAGGCATCGAATGAGCAAAATATTTACTTTTTTTATTGAAAGTAATAACAATAAAATTGGATACAAAACCTCCTAAAAAGAAGAGAAAAATCCATAATCCCACCACTGCAACCTGCGACCAGTTTCCTTTACTGATCTCTGCCGCCAAAATGGCGTAATGTCCCGTCACATTCGACGTAAACGAAAGAAATATTAGTAGAGAAGCAATATTTATAGTACCCGCCGTAAAGGCAGTCAGCGTTCCCAGTCTAATGTTGTCTCCCAACGTTCTGCTGTTACTATAATTCCTTAACATTTTTTAAAATTTTTAAAGTTTATTATTTTAAGCTTCCACAAAAATCTCCGCCAATCTTCCTTTTTCCGGAAGACTTTTACGAACCTCAACCGAAATTTCGTGAGTTTCAAGATCTTTGCATTTTTTGATGTAAGGAATTAAGTCAAACTTTCCGTTTCCTTTGCTTTTGATAGATGGAGAATAATAAGCTTCCTCAATATTTTCCGCTTTCACATAATTATTGAAAGTTCTTTGGAAGCTTCCCGTGAAAATGTCGCAGACAATTTTATTGATCAATTGAGGATATTTATTTTTGATAATTCCAAAAGCATCGCAAAATTCCTGCGGTCTAAGCTTGTTGAAAATTGTACTTTTCGTATTAAACAAAAGATCTCTGATGGAATCTCCCATATCATACCCTGAAACCAAAAGAACATTATATTGATTTTGGTCTTCCGATGCATCTTTCTCTCTCATTACCTTTTTCAAAATATTTAAAGACTCAAGAGAATAATCTGTGGCTATTAAAATCGTTTTGGTCATATTTTTAAGATTTAGGTTCGTATTTATCTTTTTCGATGATACAAAACTAAAGCGACCAGATTAAAAGCCCTTTGGAACGGAATTAAAATGTGATTAATGAGATTAAAATGAGATTAGAAAACTGTTAATGATGGTTAATATAGCGGAAAAGATTTCTACTGAATTTTATGTGAAATGCTTCGACAAGCTCAGCATGACATCTCTAATACTAAATGTTTGATTAAACAGAATATTTTTAGCGATGTCATGCTGAGCTTGTCGAAGCATCTTAATTACATTAGCTTTTCTTCAGTCTGCGTACTGTAAAAATTAGGGAAACGCAATTGTACTGTTGTCCCTTGATTTTCATGAGAACTTACAATCAACTCGCCTTGATGCATTCTTACGATATTTCTTGCCAAAGGAAGTCCGATTCCGTAGCCTTCATAGTTTTTAGTGTTCGATGCACGGAAAAACGGGTCATAAATTTTATTCATTTCCTCTTCAGGAATTCCGATTCCGTTATCTTTTACGATGATGTAAACATCTGTATCTGTTGCGCCTAGAGAAACTTTAACCTGTTGAAAATTAGAATACTTGCAACCATTCTGAATAATATTTGTAACTGCAAGATGCAATAACTGTTCATTCCCCTGAACTTTCAGTTTTTTCGGATTATCCGGTAACATGCTTATATCCAGATAGATATTATTTCTCGAATCAATCTTTCTTAATGTTTCAATAACGTCCCAAAGTAACTGATCGATCCTCACTTTATCTATTTTCTGGATTTTTCCATCGAATCCGGTTTGGGCAATCATTAATAAAGCTTTGATCTTTTTGTCTAATTTCTCGGCTTCATCAAGAATAATTCCCAGTGTTTCTTTGTATTCGCCATTTGTTCTGGAAATGGAAAGCGCAACATCTGCTTCTCCCATAATTGAAGTCAAAGGCGTTCTCAATTCGTGGGAAACATTTCCAATAAGATGATTTTGCGTTTCAAATGATGTTTCGATACGGTTCAGCATTCCGTTGAAGGTGTCTATCAACTCGTTTAATTCCTTATTATCCGGTTGGGCTTCAAGGCGTAAATGAAGGTTTTCAGAGCTTATCTGTTTTACTTTTCCTGTAATTTTTAGAATTGGCTTAAATAAAGTTTTAGATAAATAAAAAGAGAAAATCATACTGAAAAACAGAGAAAGTACGATACAGGTTATCAAAGTACGCTTCAAAAAGCCCAAATAATAAACCACATAATGGTTTTTGGCAGAAGCTATTGCAATATAATTTTTATCATCATGCCTGAAAGTCTGACCGATATAATAAAATTCTTTATCATTATAATTCGATTCTCCGTTTTTTACAATACTCTTGAAAAAATAGTCCGGAATATGAACCTCCTGAGAAATGTGTTTATAATTGGAGTCTGTCGGAATTGCGAAAACATAATCTCGTTCCATCGGAAGCTCTTCGTCGTTTAAACTATTTAAAATATAATTTTCCGGAAGATCAAGATCGTCTTTGCTTTTTTCAATCTGAACGATCGTTGTTGTTCTTATTTTTAATAATTCGTAAAATCTCTGATGCGAAAAGTTGACAATCGAAAAATACACCAATCCACTGAACAACAATATGATAGCAGTAAAAACCAACATCAGAAGCACCATTGTTTTGGTCTGATTTGTGACAACTCTATTAAACATTCATTAAGGCTTTTTTAATACATAACCCATTCCTATTACAGTATGAATCAGTTTATTATCTTCCTGATTATCCAGCTTTTTTCTTAAATAATTTACATAAACATCGACAACATTTGTTCCCAATTCGTAGTTTACACCCCAAACAGCTTCCAGAACTTCAGTCCTTGAAATTACTTTTTCGGGATTATTAAGGAAATACATCAGCAATTTATATTCTGTAGACGTCAATGAAATTTCTTCTCCGGCTCGTGTGACTTTTTTTGTGTAATCATTTAAAATTAGATCCGAAAACTGATAGACATATTCGTTATCAACTTCAGGTTCAGTAATTTCTGTAATATTTCCGTTATTGCTTCTTCTTAATAAAGATTTAATTCGAGCAACTAACTCAATGAATTTAAATGGTTTAACCAAATAATCATCTCCTCCACTTTCTAAACCAAGAACAATATTTTCTGAAGTTCCCAACGCTGTCAGGAATAAAATCGGAACATGCTGATTTGTTTTTCTGATTTCTTTACAGACATCCAACCCATTCATTTCGGGCAACATAATATCTAAAATGACCAAATCGAAATCGTTTGACTGTACCAATTGTACTCCTGTTTTACCATCAAAAGCCACGGAAACTTCATACCCGTTTTCCTGAAGTCCTTTTTTTATAAAAGATACAACACTAGTTTCGTCTTCGATGAGGATAATCTTGTTCATTGGAATTTGGAATTTCACAAAAATAGAAAAAAAGATGGGAAATGCATAAAGGAGGAAATTCTTAACAAAAAAATTCCTCCTTTATAAAACTAGCATAAAATATTTAAACTTTTATATTACTTCCTATTAATCATCATTCTTGTTGCCAAAATATGTTCACAAGGTCCTTGTCTCAAACCGTTTGCCTGATAAAAACTGCATTGACAATTTCCATCAATCAATCGCTGATCTTTATCAATGAAAGCTTCTGTTTTATATGTATAATTATTTTCTTTTATTTTCCCTTGGATATTAAGAACATCATTTTTTATATCATAATCGATTTTCACTTTGCCTTCAGAAATCAATTTATCTGCTTTTTCCTCCTGCGGACTTGAAAAACGTAATTGTTTCATATCCAAAGGATCCTGAGTCAATTCTCGAACCCTGTATAATCCTAAATTAAGATCATAAATTACCCTTCCTGCTTGTGTATAAGATGTAAGTGAAGTTGAAATTGTAGCTGTATCAAGATTTAATTTTTTCGAAAGTTCGGCTGTTGTTCCAAACCATGTTTCTTTTAAAGTATTGAATACTTTTTCCTGAGTCATCAAATCCACATGTCCTCTCGGAGCCATCAAATCAAAATTCCCTGCTCTGCTCCAGTCATTGGTTGTCCATCCGGAAAGTCCTAAAGTGAAAGCCATATCACCCAAATCCGCAATGTAGAACGAAGGCAATCCGTTTCCTAATAAAACCACCCTGAAATTTTTGGCAATCGGAATTAATCTTTCTAAAATCAACAGTCTTCTTCTTCCCCAGATTCTGATCGTTTTGCTTTCCGGTCCTATATAAATTGAGCGATGAAAAGTAAGCGTTTCATACCAAGGTTCAAAAACTGCCTGAATAGGTTTTCCGGGTTCCAAAATAAAACGCAGTGCTCTTGGTCCTTTTTTCTCTTTGAATCTTCTTAAAAACTGACAAATACTGAAAATATCCATCGGATGAAGATCAAAAGTAGTTGCAGGTAAAGTCATTGCAGAACTTACCTGTAAAAATCCGCGAACCCAAGAATCCGGTAAATCGATTTTTTCTTCTTTATACACTTCCTCGTTTGTAGTAAGTGCTTCAAAACCTGAAGGATCAATTTTAAATTCCGTGTCTTTATAATCCCTTATCTTTTGGAATTCATTATAAAGTGCAGCCGAATAATCGATATTTGTTGTTCCACATTTAAATTCGTTGATCTCTGTGAAAACATTATAACTGCTGCTTAATTTTCCGTAAGTAGATTCGTCCTGGCTGAAACATTCAAAGAAAACTTCATCAGGATGAACCGTTATGACAGGATCAAGAACAAACCATGCATCTTTATCTTTTTGATACAAATAATCAAAATATGTTTTTTTGGCAGTGTTGAAAGGTCCTAAAACCCTGTTTTTTTCTTTATAAACCTGATCGAGCTCTCCCCTTACTTCGGCAAGTCTTTTTTTGACTTCTTCAATTTGAAACTCAGCCATGTAATCACTTAACCAAAGCTTTTCCTGTTCTGCAACCCATTCTTTGTATTCCGTTTTATCTTTTGGTTTAAAACGAAGATCGGAAACCACCACATCATGCAACGCAGAAATCGCTTCACGGAAAGGAATTTTTTTATTCAGTTTGCCAACAAAAAATGTCGGATCTCTTTGGAGATCGGGAGAAAAGCTCATTTGCGTACTCGTTGCAGAGTTCGTGATGGCCGTATCTTTATGAAATTTATAATCGAATAACATGGCTTAAGAAATTAATTGAAGATGAACATTCAGTTGAGGATAGATCATTTTCAGCTCAGAAATAATATTGATGCATTTTGCCTTATCCTGAATGGCTGTCGTTGCGGAAAGATCGTCTAAAATCTTACTGACGATTTCTGCTGATTCCGTATTTTTTCGTCCTTCTTTTTCTAAGAAAATGAAAATTCGGTTTTTGGCAGTTCGCGATTTGTTTACTCTTGAAAGTACTGAACGGAAATAAAACTCCAATTCTTTCAATTTTTCAGGCTTATCAGTTGCATATTCTTCAAGATATGAAGTCACAAAAAGCTGAATATTCTGGCTTGGATGTTGACTTAATTTCGTAAGGTATTCCAATCCGTGTTCTTTTTTGAAGAATTTCATGATCAGATTCTTTCCGAAATTTTCAACATCAGAACGCACCGAATCTGCAATTCCGACTAAGCAATCCGTATCCCAATCTTCGTCTGTAAATTCGGTTTGGAAGAAATGAAACGCAAATTCTCTGCTGTCGTCCCATTTTGCATCCAAAATTCCCAACGCGTGATTGCGATCCGATTTAATTCTTTCAATATTATTTTTATAAAAATTCCAAGACCATTGTCTTACCGCTAAAAATTCGTGATTTGCGAGAGAAATGACTTGTTTCAACGTGAATTTATTGCTGTCGCTTACTTTTTTAAGCAATTCGAAGCCGAAAAGCTGGTTTTTTACACTGTCTGCAAATAACAATCTGAGAATCCATTTTACAGGAATATTGTCAATATATTTCGGAGCCGTTTTTTCAAGATAATCCCTGAATAACTGATGAGAATTTTCAAATTTCTGCTCCTTCATCAACATCTCAAATAATTTTTCAACAATCTGTAATTGAGTTTCAGCCTGAGTTTCCAGATGATCATTCAATGAAAAAACATTTTCTACAACTTCCTTATGGTTTGAAGAAAGCAACACAAGAATCTGATGCCAGTTTTTCCCGATTTCCTCTTTTGGGTATTGATTTAAAAGACTGATTCCGTTTTGTCTGATGGATTCATTTTCATTACTCAATAACAATTCAATAATTGAAAGAGGAATTTCTGTTACCGGATATTTCTCAGATTTGGAAAGCAAAATTTCACTTGCCAAAAATCTATTATTGTTCAACGGAGAAGTCAATAATTGAGCCACAATTTCCCAACTGATTTCGGAAAAATTAGAGAATGTTGTTATTTTAAGCTTTTTGGCAGCAGATTCTGCGATTTTATTGTTTTCGTCGTTATTTTCCAGAGAAAGCAATTCTATAATTACTTTTCCGAGTACTGTTTTCTGTCTGTCTTCAGATAAAGATGCTTTTTGAAGTAAATTATTGATGAATTCATTAGATTCTTTTCGTGAATTCATAATTAAAATCATAATAAAATCTGTGGACGCGAGAAAATATTGAGTATTATTTTCTATTGTTTCTTTTGCCCAATTTCTTGCCTTTTCACTTTCAGAAACTAAAATTTGCGCTGTAAAAACTTGATTTTGCTTTAATTCTTCCTGTCTTTTCTCTAAAGCATCAAAGCCTAAACTTTGTGGATACTCTGAAGATTTATTCAACAACCGAATCATCATTTCTGGTTCAATTTTTAGTAATAAATCCTGATATTTTGAATGAACGGAAAGATTTTCATAAGCAAATTTCATTACCAAATCCATTTTTCCTTGCATCAAGAGCTGAATATAAGCTTCCGGCATTTCATCCCAAAATTCAGGATAAAGTTCAAGTCTTGAGGGATTTGATTCAGGTTTTATTGTAGATTCTTCCTGTTTTTGTTGAGGAACAACAGGTTTTTCTTTATTTGAACCAAAAATATTTTTGAATGCACCTATAATATTGTCTAAAGCTCCTTGCTGTTGATTTTGGCTTGAAGGCTGTTCGGATACATTTGAATTATTATTCTCCGTCTCCACTTTCTTCATCTCATTTGCCTTGTAATAATAATCTGAGCTCCAGAATTGTTCTTTTTTAATATAGAATTCAAGATTTGAATCCATATTTCGGTTTTTATCTCTCCCGAAAAGTATTGTTGTAAGAAGAGGAGATCGGTAACATTCTGGGAAATCTACTACAGTGTAATAATATCTGCGGCTTTCCCAATTGTAACTTCCATACTGGCTTAATGGTCCTCTTCTGGCGGGAATATAATCATCATTAGAATATTGTACTAATGCATTTACAGCAAATCTCAAGTATTCTTTCGCTTTATTTTGCTCTCCTAATTCTTTTAAATAATAAAAACTGTTCTTCTGAAAATAAAGTTTGGTAAAATTTGAAAATGCAATCCTGCTTTCATCACTAGAAAGCTCTTTTCTTACATTAACGGAATTCCCGAACTGGTAAAAATATTGATTCTGATTCCACGCTTCTTTATCCAAGCTAGCTGTTCTCTTGAACATTGCTGCCTTTTTTTCGAATAAAAATGACAACATTCCTAAAATCTGTGCATCATCTCTGAAGCGGGCAAGTTTATAAATCGCACGAATATTTCTGAAATACGGCGACCCAAATGGAATTTTCCATATAATTTCTTCAATTAACTTAACCAAAGATGGATACGCTTTCGATAAAAGATAAAGATAAACCAGTTCGTCTGTTTTCTCTTTTTTACTGAATTTTTCAAGATATTGCTGCTTTAAACCATCATAATCTCCTTTGTCGATGGCATATTTTATTTCGGATGGCAAGCTTTCCAATAATTCAGAAACTGTTTTCTCTAATTCTGAACCTTCATTGATCGTTAACAGCGCATCAAAAGCAACATTTCTGATATATTGTTTGTGCCTTGAACTGTTCGCAATGCTACGTAAAAGCTCAGAAGCTTGAGTCATTTTAAATGTTCTGATCGCAAAAATAGAAGCATACAATTGCATTTCATCGCCTTTTGTAGCCAGTTTCAAAATATAAGGAATAGCTTCTTTAATTCCCATTTGAGCCGCTTTCCAGATTACACGGGAAGTTTTCCATTCTGTTTTGAAAGAATTGATTCCTTGTGTAGCATCTTCCAGACGTTTTAAGATAACTCCTTCCGCAGAATTCATATTCAGAAAATCCAATAACGGAAGCTCTACAAATACTTCTACTTCAGACTGATACCCTTTATTTCTTTTTTCTTTTTCGAGCTGGTCAAAAATACTTTCTGCTTTTTCTCTGGAAACAAATGCAGGAGTTTTACTTCCTTCTTTCAATGCTGCTCCTCGTCTTCCGTAACGGAAATTGACAGCAAAAGCATCAGCATTAATTTCACAAAGATCTATTTCGTAAACTTTATCCGATTTTCCTTCGTGGAAAAAGAGTTTGGTTTGTTTGATAATTTTCATCTATCTTACTGATTAAGATGTTATTATTATGTGTTTGGTTCAGACTAAAAAATATTCCACCAATCTGTTTTTTCTTCTTTTGGTGCTATTATTTCTTCTTTGATTTCAGGTACCGCGATTATTTCTACAATTTCAGGAATCAATTTTCTTACTTCTACGATCGGCTTACCATGTTTCGCAATAATTACATCCAGTTTTTCTTTGAAAACCGATGCTTTCGACGGATTTACCATATTTACAAAATTGATATAACCTTCAACTGCATTAATTAAGTGAAACGCTTTTCCCCAAGTTTGGTTTTGCCATCCATTGACTTCGATATTATGTAAAAGAGCTCTGAATTTTCTGAGTTTTTTTCTCTCAACATTCAGCTTTTCATTGACTACGACTCCCGTTACTTTCTGCTGATGTTTGCTTCTCATGATGTGAAGCTTTTCGGGATGAATCGTAAAATTCTCAGCGTTGATAACCTGTCTTACAAAATATAAAAGTTTATTGATATTTTCTTCATTATCCTGATTGGCAGAAAAAGTAAGATCATCCGCATATCTAGTATATACAAAGCCTAATTTTTGAGCTAAACCTTTTAATCTTTTATCTAGTTTATAAGCAATAATATTACTAATGGCAGGACTTGCAGGCGAACCTTGTGGTAAAAACCTTTCTCCTTTATGAACAAAGTATTTAACATCATCCAATAAAATCTCTTCTGTATGAGACTGAGTGCAAACCAATGCAAAAATAGTCGAAAGCTGCTCTGAATATCCAAGTTTTGAAAACAGTCCTTTCACTCTTTTATAGCTGATTGAAGGGAAAAAATCCTGCAAATCTATATTAATGATAATGTCTTTTCCAAGATGTGGCTCTGCATTGGTCACAATCGATCTTTTTGCCGTAAAACCATGAACAACTTCTCCTACTGAAATTTTATTTAATATATTTTCCAGAATCCATTGTTGGAAATGTCTCAGTTGTGGTTTTGGAGCAGAAATTTTTCTTTTTCCACCTGATTTTTTTGGAATTTCAAAAATGTGATAGTGCGTTTTTTTTGAAACTTTCCTATGAAAAGCAAGATATTTTATCAATGAAAGTCCGAAACCTGATTTCTGACTGAAATCCGATACGTTTTCAAAAACAGGAAGTGAAAACTGCAATAGTTTTTCTATCTCTGAGTCTGTTTGGTGAAGTCCTTTAGAAACATCTTCACCAAGATAAATAATTTGCTGTTGCTGGAGATTTTTCCAGTGATCAGCTTTATCCTGTCGCTTTTGTTTACTTTTTTGTTTCGTTACTTCTCTTTTGGCTTTTGCTTCCTGCATACGTTTTTTACGCATTTCGCGAAGCATGGCTTCCTGATTACCATATTTTCGGTCTTTTGCCAGTAGCTCTTGTAACTCCTTTTGCAAAACGACCTCCCTTTGAATCAACTGTTCCGGTAAGGAAGGCGTAGAGGTTTCCTGCCAAAAACCAAGCCTTTTCATTTCTTCCAAAATATAACTGTCCTTGGAAGATTCTTTTATACGGTCGTAAATCTGTTGTCTGCTGAGATTTTGTGACATTTAGGTGTGCTTTTTTATAAATAAAAAGCCCTACGATTGTATAGGGCTTTGTTTTGGATAAACCTTCGTATTTTCTAAGGACTATATCTATCAACTCCAGAAAATGGTACTAGTAGGTACCTTTATTTTCTCGGAAAATGAACTGAAAAGGTACCTACTAGTACCATTTTCCCCATTAAAGATAGTATGTAGTGATGTATGCTAAGCAATTTCACAGTGATGACGAAACATCATCATTTCTTTAAAAAGAAAAGCAAGGATCTATCTTTTTCAAATATATTAAAAATTATAATCCCACCAAACATCAATCGAATTATTTTATTTTTATTCTGTTTGGTTTGTTCGATGTTTAAAGCATATTTTATTGACTGGCATCATTTATCTAAAAACTTATTCGGAAGATGTAAGATAATATACTTTTACTCAGCTGATTTTTAATTTCGATTAATATGATTTAATTAATCCTTAGAATTGTTTTGCTTATATGTCTTTGATAGTATTCATCAAAAACTTTGTGTTGAAATATTTTAAAAACAGAAAACCCTCCGTAAAAAATTACAGAGGGTTTTAGTACCCCAGACGGGACTTGAACCCGTACGTCCTTGCGGACACAGGATTTTAAGTCCTGCGTGTCTACCAGTTCCACCACCAGGGCATGGAGTGGAGCGAAAAACGGGATTCGAACCCGCGACCCCAACCTTGGCAAGGTTGTGCTCTACCAGCTGAGCTATTTTCGCATACTGTGCGGATGAAGGGACTCGAACCCCCACGCCTCTCGGCACCAGATCCTAAGTCTGGCGTGGCTACCAATTACACCACATCCGCGTTGTTTATTATGAAAACTTATTTTTAAAAGAACTTGTTTCGTTTTTTCGTTTTCAGTGGTGCAAAGATAGGATAAATTCCTTTATCTCCAAACTTTTCAGTAAAAAAATTAAAATTTTTACATTTTTTTTTCCACGTAGCCTTTATTACGATTGATTTTCTTACTTTTACCGTGTTAATAATTACGATATGGAATTACAAGGAACGGTAAAGAAAATATTTGATGCTCAGACATTTGCGAGCGGTTTCCAAAAAAGAGAAATGGTTATTTTGACGCAGGAACAGTATCCGCAGCCGATAAACATAGAATTTCTTTCTGATAAGATTGGTTTATTAGATAATTTGAAAGAAGGCGAAAATGTAAAGGTGGGAATCAACATCAGAGGTAGAGAATGGGTTTCTCCACAAGGTGAAACAAAATACTTCAACTCTATTACAGGATGGAGAGTAGAGAAGGTTTTTGATAATGGCTCAGAGCCTACACAAGCTTCACCATCTCAGTCTGCTTCTCCGGTTTCTAATGAGAATCCTTTCGCAGGCGACGATGACGATGATTTACCTTTTTAATTAAAAGATAATACCGAAAATATAAATCCTGCTTTTTAAGTGGGATTTTTTTTCCTAAAAATGGTTCGATTAGACGAAAACGAGATTTCATTTCCTGATCCGGAACTTTACGACGGACATGAAGGAATTATAGCATTTGGCGGTGACCTGTCAATAGACAGGATTTGGTTTGCCTATCAATTAGGTATATTTCCCTGGTATAATCCGGAGGAGGAAATTCTTTGGTGGTGTCCCGATCCAAGATTCGTGATCTTCCCAAATGATTTGAGGGTTTCAAAATCGATGAGAAAAATATTAAATCGAAATATTTTTACATTTACCGAGAATCAAAATTTTAAAGAAGTCATTAAAAATTGCCAACAGACAAGCCGGAAAGGACAGGCAGGAACATGGCTTTCGGATGAACTGATGGAAACTTTTATTCAGTTGCATAAATATGGTTTGGCAAAAAGCATTGAAGTTTGGCAAGATGGAAAATTGGTTGGTGGTTTTTACGGACTTCAAATTGGTAAGGTTTTTTGTGGTGAAAGCATGTTTGCAAAAGTGAGCAATGCCTCCAAAGCCGGATTTATTCATTTTATAGAAACCCACAAAGACGAACTTGAATTAATTGACTGCCAATCTCATACAGACCATCTTGAAAGTCTTGGTGCGAAAATGATTCCCAAAAAAGAATTTTTAAAAATTTTATACGAAAACCATGAACGCAGATAAAGAAAAATGGGTCCTCCTTATTATACTGAGTATTATTTGGGGATCTTCTTTTATTTTAATTAAAAAATCTTTAGAACATTTCAGTCCTTATCAAGTGGGAGCTTTAAGAGTTTTGATTGCCGGAATTATCTTAATGCCTATTGCTATTTCAAAGTATAAATTATTTCCGAAAAAACATTTAAAATGGTTGCTTTTGGCTGCATTTACAGGAAATTTTATTCCTATGTTTTTATTTCCGATTGCCGAGACGGAAGTCAGCAGCAGCATTGCAGGAATCATCAACTCAATGATGCCGATTTTCGTAATTATTGTCGGTGCTCTGATCTGGAAATTTGAAACAACAAAACAACAGATCTTCGGAACTTTAATAAGTTTTACAGGAGTTTGTCTACTTGCTTTTGGTGGAGACGGTGAAGGTGGAAAATTTAAACTTATTCCTATTTTATTATTGCTATTGGCAACATTATGTTATGCTTTAAGCACAACAACAGTAAAATCTAAATTAATGGAAGTTTCTTCTACGGTTTTATCGGCTTTTGTATTTTCATTTGTATTATTTTTTCCTTCATTAATCGCTTTAAGCTTCACAGGATTCTTCTCATCGTTTAGCTTTGACGAAAATAATTTAACAGGATTAATGTTCGTAAGTCTATTATCCATCTTCGGAACAGGATTGGCAATGATGATGAACTATCGTTTATTAAAAGTTTCCACTCCTTTATTTGCATCAACAGTTACATTATTAATGCCGATTGTGGCGATTATCTGGGGATTTTTAGATGGAGAAAAACTAAGCACCCTTCAATTTGTTGGTGCGGGTATTATTATTGCCGGTTTGATCTTTTTAAGGACAAAATCCAATATTATAAAAAAATAAATCCTGCATTTCTGCAGGATTTTTATTTGATTTAAAATTAATTCTTCAAATCGATTAATCAAAACGTCCGGTTTTTTAACCTTCAGAATTTTTCTTTCTAACCTTTGCCTTGGCTTTTTTAACCTCGTCTTTAATAAAAGGATATTTTTTCTGCATATCCGAAACCAAAGAAGGATCTAAATCTAATGCTTTTAAAAGCGATTCTTTGCCTTTATCCTGCTCTTTTAAGTTGAAATAACAATTGCTTAGCTGATAATACAATTCCGCTCTGTCATGCACTTTTACAGCTTTATTTAAAAGAGTAACAGCTTCTTCATACTCACCCAAAAGCATTAACACTTCCGAATATGCGTACCAATTGTAAAATCTTGTAGGCTCAGCTTCTACCAACTTTTTAAGACAAGAAAGACTTTCTTCAAACTTCCCTGAATCGATGAATAAAAATGCCAGTCTTTTCTGATAATCAAGGTTATCATCATTAAGATGGGTCGCTTCTTTTGCAAAATGTAAAGCTTCTGTCATTCCGCCCATTTCCTCGTAAAGATAAGACTGTTCCATCATTGCAAGATAGAACTGAGGATCTTCTCTCAACGATTTCTGGAAAGAATTCAATGCTACAATTGGTTGTTTCAGTGCTTTGTAGCAAAGTCCGATCTTGTAAAATGTGAAAGCTTTCGTATATTCCAGCTCCATCATTTCTTCGTAAACTTCGATCGCTTTTTTATACTGACCCAATGCCTCATAACAAGCCGCTTTATTCGCATATACTCCAACAGAATTTGAATTGATCGCCAATAAATAGTCGTACCCTTTTATTGCTTCCTCATAATTTTTTCTGTTGAAATAAAACTGTCCATATTCAAACCACGCAATCTCAGAATAGGCAAATTCATCCAAATATTCATTAAGAAAGGCAATCGCCTCCTCACTCTTATTCAAATCTGCAAAGCAAACCATACAGTTTTCCAAAGAATATTCATCCGTCGGATCTTCCTTAAGGGCTTTTTTGTAGTGTTTAAGAGCGTTAAAAGGATCTCCTAAATTCACATATTCATCCGCAATAAAATTGTGAAGAAAATTCTCTTCTTCCTGCAATTCCAGAGCTTTTTTACATATTTCAATGGATTTTCTAGGATTTCCTAAATTCGAATAATACTTCGCATAGCAAACCAAAAAGTCTGTGCTTTCCATAGAGGAACCTTTCAACTCGTCAATAAGCTCTTTCGATGTATTATAATCTTCCCATTCCAAAAGAATTTCAAGCCTTTTGATCTTGATATCTAAAGAATTGGGGTGAAGCTTCAGACCATAATTCACTGCAGTATTTGCATAATTAAAATCTCCAAGCTCCAAATAATAAACAATAATGTCTTCCAACTCTTCTGTATCAAAGTAGAATTCATCATTATTTTCCATCATTTCTTCGAACTTTTTCACAAGTTCATTTCCAAAATACTCTTCCAATACTCGTTTCCTTAGTCGGCCAATGTTCGAATGTACTTACAAACCTCGACAAACTTCTTAAATTAATATTACTTCTGAAATTTATAATTCAAAATGTATGCAAAGTTGCGAAATTTTTTCGACATTCATCTTTGTAAATTTCTATCTTAAAGATAGTGAAAAGAATATTAAATTCAAAGAATTGTGGATAAAAAAGAGGAGTTATTATTAAATTAACACAACTAATCGCTTTCTGTTGGTTATTTCGCTTTCCCAAACTGTTTGGATATTTTCCAAATGAACGGTTTCTGTATCAATTTTTAAATTTCCGTTAACTGCTGCCTGAAACATCTCAGGAATAATCTCCGAAAGAAGCAATTTCATTTCCTCCTGAGTCCAGCTTCCCAAGCCTGAACCTGAAATCTGAATGTCTGTTCCTCTCAAAATTTGTGATGATAACTGAATCGTGTCACCGCTCATTCCACCGACAGAAACCAATCGTGTTTTATGGGAAAAAGTTCCGTCCCCTTTTAATGCTGATAAAATATTTTCCACCGAATGTCCCCAAATATAATCCAATACAATATCAATCGGAGTTTCGTTATGAATATCTTTGATTTTTTGTTTAAAATCTTCATCACTCAATTGTAAAGAAACAGTTTCGTCTGCACCCAATTCAAGCAGAGATTGTAATGCTTCTTCATTCCTTCCTGTCACAATCACTTTATTAGCTCCATATAATTTTGCAATCTGAATGGCAACTTTTCCTGTGATTCCTGTAGCTCCATTGATGAGAACAGTTTCTCCTGCTTTTAAATTAGTTTTAAACTTAAGCCCCATCGCAGAACCCATCACTGCATTTGGTAACGCTGCCGCAATCGTGAAATCTAATTCATCAGGAATAGGAACAATCATTTTTTTATCTGCGACCGCCTTTTCTGCAACGGTTCCTTTTTTACTGAAGAAATAAACTTTAGATCCATTTTCAAGGAAACCCACTCCATCGCTTCCGACAATTGTCGGTTGATGTTCATTATTTTCTGTTGAATAATGTTTTCCGCTTGCTCTGGCTCTGTCAAGGTGTTTGATGGAGGCTGCTTTTACGAATATTAAAGCTTCATTATCATTATTAACGATTGGATCCGGGAAATCTGCATATTGAGGAATTCCGCCTTTTTCAAATACTACTGCTGCTTTCATTTATCTTAAATTTTAATGCAAAATTATTTTGAAAGCGTTTCAAAGTGCAATAACATTTGTTATCGGTTGATTATTTTTCCTTCAAAATCTTACTTTTAATTCTGCTCAAATGAACGGTTGTAACTCCCAAATAAGACGCAATATAATGTTGCGGAACTCTTTTGATGATATTTGGTTTGTCTTTGCAAAGAGTTAAATAGCGTTCCTGCGGACTGTCTTTAATAAAAGAAAAAAAATGTTTCATATAATCGAAAACACGTTCAAAAACAGAATCCATAAATTCGTTTCTGAGTTTTGGATCTTCGTAAACTTCTTCTAAGATTTTATCTGCGGTCGGTTTATCAATTTGCCACAAAACGCAAGGTTCAATTGTTTCCATTGAAAGCATACTTGGCAATCCTTTCCGGAAGCTTTCCAATGAAGAAAACATTGTATTTTCCATGAAAAACTGGAAGGTTATGTCTTTTCCGTCGTTGTTGTACCACGCTCTTACAATTCCTTTTTCGATAAAATAAGCATTTAACGAAATTTCTCCTTCATTCAACAAAATGGTTTTTGCCGGAACTTCAATTCGTGTGAAATTCTTCCTGTATTTTCCCCATGTTTCTTTCGGAAAAGAGAATCTGTTTTGTAGATGTTCGAACATTTTTGCAAAAAAAAGAACGGAACTAAAAGCTCCGTTCCTATTATTTTATTAAATCAAACTTTTGATTTTTGCGATGATATCGTCTCCTAATTTGTCGGCTTCTTCCTGAGATTTAGCTTCCGTATAAATTCTGATAATTGGTTCTGTATTGGATTTTCTAAGGTGGACCCAATTGTTTTCGAAATCGATTTTCACGCCGTCAATTGTTGAAACATTTTCGTTTTGATATTCTTTTTCCATTTTAGATAAAATATCATCCACATTGATTTCCGGTGTCAGTTCGATTTTCTTTTTCCCCATGAAATAACTTGGATATCCTGCTCTTAGTTCAGAAACAGTTTTATTTTCTTTGGCTAAATGAGTCAAAAATAAAGCAACACCTACCAAAGAATCTCTTCCGTAATGCAAGTCCGGATAGATAATTCCTCCGTTTCCTTCACCTCCGATTACTGCATTTTTTTCCTTCATTAAAGTTACTACATTCACTTCTCCGACAGCACTTGCAAAATATTCTGAATTGTGTGCTTGTGCGACATCTCTCAACGCACGGCTTGAAGAAAGATTGGAAATTGCCACCCCATTTTTATTTTTCAATAAATAATCTGCAACGGCAACCAAAGTGTATTCCTCACCAAACATTTCGCCTTTTTCGTCGATTAAAGCCAATCTGTCAACATCAGGATCTACAACAACACCTAAATCTGCTCCTTCTTTTTTCACTAATTCACAGATATCTCCTAAATGTTCTTTTAAAGGCTCCGGATTGTGCGGAAATTGTCCGTTTGGCTCACAATATAACTTTACAACTTCACAACCTAATTTATCCAATAACATTGGAATTGCAATACCTCCCGTAGAATTTACCGCATCTAAAACCACTTTGAAATTTTTAGCTTTGATTGCTTCAACATCTACCATCGGCAAATCCAAAATCTGCTGAATATGAATATCAAAAGCATCGTCTCTTGTTTCATATTTTCCTAAATCATCAACTTCAGCATAATTGAAATCTTCACTCTCTGCCAAAGCAAGAACTTCTGCTCCGTTTTCACCCGTGATAAATTCTCCTTTTTCGTTTAATAATTTCAGAGCGTTCCATTGTTTTGGATTGTGAGAAGCGGTAAGGATAATTCCTCCATCTGCTTTCAATTCCGGAACCATAATTTCAACGGTTGGAGTGGTAGAAAGTCCTAAATCAACTACATTGATTCCAAGACCTTGCAACGTTGCCGTCACCAAAGAAGATACCATTTGTCCAGAAATTCTGGCATCTCTTCCAATGATTAGCGTTAAATCTTTTTTATTTTTATTGTTCTGAAGCCAGGTTCCGAATGCCGAAGCGAATTTTACCACATCAAGCGGTGTTAAGTTATCATTTACTTTTCCGCCGATTGTTCCTCGGATTCCTGAAATACTTTTTATTAGTGACATTAATTATGTTTTTATTTATACATTCCTAGTGAAACCATTTTGTTGACATCAACAAAATGGTGTTTAAATTTTGTTCAAAAATACAAATAAAACATGGTAGTTGATGTCGAAAAATATCGATGAGATTATTTTATTTTCAACCTTTGTCATCCCGTAGTGATCTAGGCGTAGTATTAGAAATATTATGGAAAGATTCGTGTCTAGATCACTACGGGATGACAAATTGTATGAATATTCCAAATGCTTAAATATACGACTGCAACCTAGCCCGATTGCAGCGGCATCCTTTTTTGTTGCGGCGAAGCGGAGCGAAGCCGTAACAAAAAAGATATAGCGAAAAGCGGGATTAAGCTCCTAAAAAAATTTAGTTAAAATTTAAGAACAACCACAATCCTTATCGCAGTTGGTTCTTTTGGAACTGAATTTTTTCGGTGCAAAGTTCTTTCTCAGTATTTTAAACAAAGAATAACATGCGAATGCAACGATCAGTAAAACAATTATATACTGTAAAATTAATGAAGAATCCATTATTTCAAAATCTGATAAGCTATCATCGACACAAAGTATGCCAAACCTGTCATCATTGCTACCTGTAAGCCGGTCCATTTCCAGCTTTTGGTTTCTCTGTAGACTACTGCAAGTGTAGAAACACACTGCATTGCAAATGCGTAAAATAAAAGTACGGAAACTCCTGTGGCAAAACTGAAAACCTTTTCGCCATTCGGTTTTACATCCCGTCTCATTTTATCGATTACTTTCACTTCCGGAGCATCATCTTCAAGGCTGTATAAGGTTGACATTGTTCCTACAAAAACCTCACGCGCTACGAAGCTTGTCAGAATTCCAACGCCCATTTTCCAGTCGTAACCAAGCGGTGCAATTAAAGGCTCGATTCCTTTTCCCATTTTAGCCAAATAAGAATGATCCAAATGAACGTCTGTTGCCACAAACTGATCCGGTTTCTGTTTTGGTCCGAAATAACTTAAGAACCAGATGATGATACTTACAATGAAGATAATTTTTCCTGCTCCCGAAATGAAGTCCCAAACTTTACCCAAAACCATTTTAAAATCATAAAGAAAAAGAGGTTTTTTGTAAGTCGGCAAATCCATTACTAGGTAGGTTTTCCCTTTATTTTTAATAAATCTTTTAAGAATTGCTGCGGAAAATAATGCTACGGCAAAACCAAGCAGATACATTCCCATCAAAACCAAAGCTTTGTATTTTATACCTAAAAAAGTTTTATCTGAAATGATTAATCCAATAATGATACTGTAAACAGGAAGCCTTGCAGAACACGTCATGAAAGGCGTTACCAAAATAGTTAATAATCTCTCTTTTAAATTTTCAATATTTCTTGTGGAAATCACTGCAGGAATTGCACAAGCCGTTCCCGAAACTAATGGAACAATACTTTTCCCGTTCAGTCCGAAAGGGCGTAAAATCCTGTCCATCAGGAAAACAACTCTCGCCATATATCCTGAATCTTCCAGTAAATAAAGGAAATATAATAAAATCCCGATTTGTGGCGCAAAAACTACAATCCCTCCGATTCCCGGAACAATTCCGTTTGAAATAAGTGAATTAACCGGTCCTTTAGGTAAATGTTCAGATGAAAAAGCAGTCAGCCATGAAAAAAGATCATCAATCCAGTTCATCGGGTATTCCGCCAAAAAGAAAACGCTTTGGAAAATGATCAATAAAATAGCTAGAAAAACAACATATCCCCAGAATTTATGAACTAAAACTTTGTCTAATTTCTCCGTTAATAATTCTTTGAACTGAGGTTTTTTCGTGATAACATTCGCCAAAATCTTATCAACATTCTGATATCTTCTTACCGTTTCCTGAACCTGTAATCTTTTCGGGACTAAGCTTTTAGAGTCCGGCTCGTTCATTAAGCCAATAATAGAATCAATTCTACCTAAATCTGTTCCTAAGGAAAGACTCATCCAAGCTTTATATTCATTATCAAAACCTTTGTGAGAGGCTAATTTCTGAATGAAATCTTTATGTTCGTTAGGCGTTTCGAAAGAAATTTTTTCTGTTTTTAAAAAATCGTTGTTTAATACGGCCTCTTTAATTTCGTCAATCCCGACATGCTCTTTGGCATTGGTCTGAATGATTTTTATACCTAAAGCTTCTGAGAATTTCTGAATATCAATATTAATTCCTCTTCTTTCCGCCTGATCGATCTGATTGACAACCAAAATCATCGGAACACCAAGATCCTGAATCTGCTGGAATAAAAGAAGACCTCTTTTTAAACTTAATGCTTCAAGAATATAGATAACTCCTGCGTAATTCTGCTGTTCATCGATAAGAAATTTAGAAAAAATCGCTTCATCTTCCGAACTTGGATAAATACTGTAAGAACCCGGCAAGTCGATGATCTCAACCTCCTCATTTTTATAAGTATAATTCCCGGAATGACTTGCAACGGTAACTCCGGCGTAGTTTCCGGTTTTCTGCTTTTTGTTGCTTAAAGCATTGAAAACCGTTGACTTTCCAACGTTGGGATTTCCGACTAAAAGGACCTGTTTTTTTTGAGAGCTCTGCATTAATTCAATTCTTCAACAATGATATAATCTCCTTCTTCCTCACGAAGGGCAATCCGGCTTTTTTCGTCTCCAAATTCCACATACATCGGTCCGCTGAACGGAGCCTGATACAAAATTCTGAAAGAAGTTTCGGGAAGAAGCCCCATTTCGATGATTTTGTTGGGCATTCTAAGGCTGTCATTATCATATCCCACAATCTTTCCCAGTCTGTTCTTGGGAAATCCGCTCAACTTATGTAAATCCTTCTCTTTCAAAGCCAACATTTTTGTGTCTGCAAATATACGCTATTTAAATTTAATCTAAATAACGACTTATCATGAAAAAAATCAACCCAAATGCATGAATACATTTGGGTTGACTTAGATATAATTTAGTTGAATGAATGTGTCGTTTAATCTTTTTCTTTTCCTACCTTTTCTACTTTTCCAACTTTAAGCTTTTCGTAAGGCGGCTCGATCGGGTTATCGTTAGAATTAAAGAAATCTTTGTACATTTTTTCCTGTTTTTTCAGCATATCGCCGATTGTTCCGTCCATTCCGGGAATTGTTTTAGACAACATTTCCTGGTTCATCATTGGTCTTACCGTTGCAAAAGGATCTTTTTTGAATTCTGTAAATGTTTTCTCGAATTTTTCTCTCGGCATTTCCGTCACTTTCAGATTCATGTTGGAAATTTTTTCTGCGTAAGATAATTCTTCCCAATTCGGCACTTTTCTGTTTCCCTGAAGAACCCAAGAATAGTTTTTACCTTCATCCTCAATCTTCACGATCAATCCCGGAAGTCCTGAAAATTTGTATGGCCCGTCCTGGAACGGAAGCTCTGTAGTAAACCAAGCTACCCATTTTTTTCCTCCGAAATCTACGGTTGCTTTCTGAGCATTATAAGCTCCTATCTTTGCTTTATCATTTAAGATTTTCCAGTCGAATTTTGCTGTTTCGCTGTATGCAATACCTGCAGGTGTGAATCCGCTTGAGATTCTTTCGATATACTGCAGTTTCATATCAGGATAATGCTTCACGATTTTTTCTGAAAACTTCGGCATTCTGATCGATTTTGATAAATCTTTAAAAGTACCCGCTTTCTGCATTGCTTCAATCTGAACTTTCATAATAGAATCCTGCCCGATCATGGTATAATCTCTGTAAACCGATCTGTCTTTCACAATATCCAGAACAGTCATTACTTTTTCAGTTTTTACAGAATCTTTTTTCGGTTTGAAAGTCAATTCATAAAAAAAGCGGTTTGCTGTTTCCTTCGAATCATTATCCTGAGCGCTTGCAAAAGCAAATAGAGTGATAAAGAATATTGAAAATAGTTTTTTCATTGTTTTCTAATGTTTATAGTTATTAGTTTCTGGTTTGTGTTTTTTGTTACAGATTTTTTTGAAATTATTTTTTGAAGAAATATTTTTTAACGCAATAGACGCAAAGATTTTATTCAAATTGTACTTTATTTCGTTCGCAATGGCATTTTACTCTGCAAATGATAACCATGGAAATATTACGACTTTGTTTTTCGTTTTGGTGAAGGAGAAACTGATTACTACTTGTAGATTCTTCACTTCGCCTTGCTCCGTTGTGAATGACATTCAGCATATTACTAGCTAAATATTTTAAATTTTATGATTTCGTTAAAATATTTTCATCTTTAAAAATCTTACATTTAAATCACTTAAAAACAAAATATTATGGACACATTATCTCAATTAAAAAACGAGCTTCAGGAAGAGTATCAGACAACCAGAAAGTTTTTTGAAGAATATCCTGATGACAAAAATGATTTTGCCCCGCACGAGAAAAGCATGAAAATGATGCCTCTTGCGACTCATATCGGGGAAGTTTTCGGATGGGCAGATACAATGCTGAAAACTTCTGATCTGGATTTTGCAACAACAGATTACAAACCAAAACAACTTTCCACAAAAGAAGATCTTCTGAAAGCTCTTGATGAAAATTACCAGTTAAGCGACAAGGCGTTAAGCAATGCAAAAGAAGATGACCTCAACGAAACCTGGGCTTTGAAAAACAATGGCGAGGAATTGGCAAAATGGTCGAAATACGGATCAATCCGTCACAGTCTGAATCAGATTACACATCACAGAGCACAGCTTGGCGTTTATTACAGACTGAATGACATTCCATTGCCGGGAAGTTATGGTCCTTCTGCAGATAATCCCGGATTTTAAAATCATTCCAATATATCTTAAACAAAAAACCAATCTCGTGAGATTGGTTTTTATATTTATTTAGTCTTACTTTTTATTTAAAATTGAATTTTACGGTGAACATTACCTGACTTGGTCGAAGTTGTATTCTTGTGTAAGAAATATTACTTGTGTTAATATCATACGTTTCAAATACTCTCTTATTCGCTATATTCAACCATTTTACTTCAAAATCAATTTTCTTTTTAGCCCAAGTAAACTGATATGAAAGATCGTAGAAGCCATTATTATACTTTTCATTAGCTGCATTTGTATTCACCTGATCCCAATTGAATCCAATAGTATGATTTTCGATCGGATACAAGAAAAGACCTAAATTGTGTGTAAATCCTTTTCTTGCTGCATTAGAAATTACCTGTCCTGTACTTGTCTGTTTTGTTCTTGAGAAACTTGCATTATAATCGATGCTCATCCAGCTGAAATACGTATTGTTGAACTTTACACCAACTGACTGACTGTTATTCTTGTTTGTATAAGAATCATTATTTAAAAAAGCATCAGATTTTGCTGTATTATTACTATAGCTAACAGAGGCATTTGTTTTGAACTTTGGAAAATATTTTCCGACTTCTAAATTATATCCGTTATTCAACAAATGGTTATCTTGTTCTTTATATTCCATCACCGTATACCCTGCAACAATTCTCGGATTAGAAATCAGGTTTCTTTTTGCATCCGAATAACGATAATTGATATTAAAGAACAGATTATTCAAGGGATTTCTGTACTCTATTCTTGTTCCTGCCGTTTTATTATTATTCTGAGGAATCGGGTTATTAGCATACATTGCATTTATTCCGTTTGGCGAAGTCATTAAGAATCCGGAATATGCTGAATTTATTTCGCCAAAATTATTATTGATATTTGCATTTACCGAAGCTTTCCAAAAAGAAGCAAATGTATATTGAGCAAAAACAATCGGCTCAAAAGTTACTTTATTTACCTCTTTTGAAACTAATCTTAAAGGATCTTCCGCTTTAATATTATTTGAATTCACCGGCAGACTCGCATACAATGACCATGAATCGTTTTTATAATTTACCCCTAAACTTCCATAAGGTGTTGCAGTAGTATAACTTAAATCATTACTGTATTGTGAAGCTGGTGTAGCATTTGGACCAGTAAAAGGATTTGTTATAATATTTGACAAACTCGAAACTAGATCCGTTGATTTAAAATTAAATCCAACTTCTGGTGTAAATGTCCATCCTTTTGCAGAAAAACCAATGTTTACAGAATGATTCGCTTCAAAAGTTTTAAGTCTTAAATTCTGAGTTACAAAATCTGTAGATGTAGGAAGAAATCCTGGAATTGCCAGATAAGAAGCTGGTGAAACATCCAGTGTTTGCTTATCAGTTTGATAGTTTATATAAGACATTACATTCACCATTTTCTCTTTCCAAGGAATGATTGTACTTAGTGAGTTTTGGAAAGATGTTGTAGGAGATTCTACCGCTTCTTCTCCATGTCTTGTTAAGTTTGCAGTACTATTAACTGTTCTATCAACAATTCCTCTGTCTGCATTCCAATATTGAGAAAAGCTTGTGGTATTTTTAAAGAATCCTTTTTTAGCATTTTTGGTAAAAATCAATTCTCCTTTTGCTTTATCCGTATAGAAATTATTGTGGATGTTTTGAAATACTGTCGATGCAGGAGTGTCTGTTGTAGCAAAAAACTGCTGTTCACTATAAGACTCTCTTTCTACTGCATTATTCGTATAATTTGCGTTTGCTTTCAGCTCCCATTCTTTTTTCTTGTCGATATTCGTCAAATAATTAGCAGATATATAATGAACACTGTTCATCAAATATCTTTTTACCGGAAGATTCGGAGTGCTTGCATTTTCTACATTCAGCCAGTCGTTTTGGGAGGCGTTGATTCTTTTACCTTCAAATCTGTTTCCGAATGATAAAATATTTCCTTCATTTTCTACCTGCTCTCCTACATTATTCGATTTATAATTTACCACCCACTGACTTTTCTGTCCGAAAAACATCGGTGTTAATTTCACGTTCCAAAGCAAAGGACTTCCGCCGACTCCTACTTCTCCTCTACCCGTCATAGTTACTGAATTTTTCAGCTTGATATTGATGGCTGCCTGATCAGAAGGTACTTTATCCTGCAAGATCTTTACAGGTTGGTGATTTTCCAAAACCTCAACTTTTTGTACCGCATCTTTCGGAAGCGAGTTATTGATCGTTCCGTAACCTCCTTCCATTAAGTCTTTTCCGTTGACGTAGAATTTATTGATCGCGTTACCTTGATAAAGAATTGTTCCGTCTGTATTTACTTCGATTCCCGGCATTTTTTTCAAAACATCGGCTAATGTTCTGTCGCTTTTGCTGTCGAATGCTTTCAGATCGTATGAAATGGTATCTCCTCTTGCGGTTACCATTTTTGTTTTAAGCTTTACTTCTTTGATTTCCGTAGCTTCACCTTCCATTTTAAAACTCATGGTCTGGTCGCTGTTGGTGATCTGTTTTGTTAAAGGTCTTTGGTTAAAAGCCTTTACTTTAAGGTCTACATTAGATTCTGCAGAAGTGAAAGTTACTTTATATTCTCCTTTCGCATTGGTGATTCCGTAGGCAAGGATTGCGTCTTTTCCCGGTTCTTCTACCGTGACACTTGCACTTGGAATCGCCACACCGTCTTCATCCGTGATTTTCCCTGAAACTGTCTTCTGTGCAAAGGATAGCACGGAGAAAAAAATCATCAGGAATAAAGAAATTTTCTTTTTCATAATTTATTATTTGCCTAATTAGTTAATGGTTACAGCTTTTTGTTACACACCTATAAAGATTGTATTTAAAGCAAAAAGTTAAAGCCCTATTTTTATCACTACAAATATAGTTATATTTTCACAGTATTTCCATGTTTATTTTTTAATATATTTTTCTCTATACGATGAAAATTTTTCTTTGTTTTTGCGGTAAATGATGGTATTTGTGGCGGAAACAGAATTTTCAGGAGGATTATTATTTATTTTTTGTCTAAATGTATACATTTGTAAAAATAATTTTCATTTATGGGAGTAGGAACTAATCTTAAAAGACTTAGAAGTAAAACAAAATTTTCTCAACAGGAAATTGCGGATATGCTTGGAATAGACCGAAATACATATACCAACTGGGAAAATGAATCGACTGATATTAAGTCTCAATTTATACCAAAGTTAGCTGAAATTTATGAAGTGAGTATTCTTGATTTGTTTGACAATCAAAAAGACACAACATACAACAATCTTGAAAATGCAGAATTAAAAGACAATTCAATTGGACAAAAGGATATTCAACAGGGAATTATTATCAATATAACAGATTCTGAAGCTGCAAAAGTTCTAGCTGCTCAACTCGAAGAATTAATTAAAAATTTGAAAAAATAAGTCGGTTTTTCTGACATTTTTGTGTTTTTGCCCTAAATTTTTAGGGCTTTTTTATGTGCTATTTTATTGAAAACTTTGAAATATTATAGATGCTTCGAGAGCCTCAGCATGACATCGCTACAAATCGACAGTTAAAATAATACCGTTAGTATTAGAGATATGTCATGCTGAGGCTCTCGAAGCATTATTCAAAAGGTTTAAGTTCTAAAGGATTGTTGTGCATTTTTATCTTACTGTTTATAGATTTCTGTTTTTTTTCAAATTTTTAGAGCCTTTTTATTTCCACTTTACTGAAATTTAAATGTATAGATGCTTCGAGAGCCTCAGCATGACATCGCTACAAATTGACGGTTAAAATAATGCCTTTAGTATTAGAGATATGTCATGCTGAGGCTCTCGAAGCATTATTCAAAAGGTTTAAGTTCTAAAGGATTATTATACATTTTTCTTTTTCTCATTAATACACCTTCAAATTCTTTTCTCATTTGTTCATCCATTTCGGGAAAAGCTGCAACCGTAAATTCCAAATTATATTTTGCCTGAAGATAGTTTTTCTTATTCATCAGTTTATATGCTGAAAGATTAAAGGTAAATTCATCAGAATCTTTTTCAACTTTTGCTGCTGTAAAATGATAATCATCTCTTGTATCATATAATTCAAAAATTAACCCAGGTAATCCTGTGAATTTATATGGACCTAAAGATTGAGGATAATCTTTAGAAAAATAAGCAATCCACCTTCTCCCGAATTTATTTGTTGCTGCCATTTGACACTTCACACCATTGATTATTTTTGTATCACTATATAAAACCCATTGCAAAGGGTCTGATTCTTCGTATCTAATTTTAGAATCAATTACAGAAATATAAATTGTAGTTTTATTATTTTTTCTAATTATTCGTTCCTGAAAATAATCACTAATTGCTCTTAGATCTATCCCTTTGCTTTCGTATTGTCCTGTGTCATTCAAATAATTTTGTGCAGCTCCAAAATAATAGTCTTGTGAATTTCCTACTAAAACAAATCTTTGGTTATGATAATATTTTTCTCCGAGCTGAAGTTTAGAATCATATGTTACTTTTATTGTTGGATCAAACTCTATTTTTTGAGAAAGTATTATTGAAAAAATAAAAATGGCAAAAAGTAAAATAGTTTTTTTCATATTTAGTCTAGATATAAAAGATAGGCAGAAGTTGTTCTGCCTATCCAATTTAATATTAAGGATGAAGATTTATAACAGGTCTTACACCACATTCTATTTCATTAATAGATGCAAGGTAGCTTTCCATAGCAGTGTAGCTCCAGTTGCCTGTAAATGTTGTATAGTGTTGAACACCACAAGTTGAAGTCCAAACTGCTTGCATTGTTTTCGCAAACGCCATAACCGACACGCCCATCATGGCGCAAAATAAAAGTTTCTTTTTCATAAAATTTAATTTTTAGAATCGTTAATAATTAATTTTCCCAAGCTGGTCACCTTTATCTAGAATAAAGCAACCAAGTTGGATGATGCATCATTTATGACTTCTAAAAAGAAATACATCTTGCAGTAGAGCACCGCAAAATGTTTCGCGAATTTCTCATTTGTGTCATGTCACAAACCTATGAATAATTTTTGAATCCCAATGCACAAGAAAATCAACAAATTACGCTGTATTTTTTGGGCATGAAAAAAAACAAAATTTTTTCTCAACTTAAAAAAATTAATCAAAAAAGCATTATGGATTCTTTATTTAAATCATAACAGAACCTTTTAAGAAAACTATAGAAAAAATTCTATAGTTTGAGTTTATTTTATCCACTTTTTAGTGAATTTTAATTAAAAATAAATGCTTTACATTTGTCTCACGAAATGAATTTTTATTCATCAAATTGTGTTTTTGCCCTGCAAGTTTTCTTGCAGGGTATTTTTTTTTAATTTCCTCATAAAACATAAAAAACTCTGCAATTCTTTTGCAGAGTTTTTTGCTTAATAAAAACAGAGTTAATTTAAATTTCAAAATTATCTCTTAGCTTTTAAATAATTTATCCTGATAAAAATATATAGATTATTTTTTGTTTTTAAGTTTTTTATCCTAAAAACACTCCTCCAGTTACTTCTACATTGCTGTCGAAAGAAGAAGAATAATATTGTGTATTTGGTCCCAGCGTAACCTGCGTCAGTTTATTATTTGTAAACGAATTATATTCGATATAGGCAATGCCTTCCGGAAATACAACTTCGGTAAGATCATTGTTCATAAAAGCACCAGATCTAATAGTAAGCGGCGCATCAGGAAGCTCTAGTTTAGCAAGCTTGTTATTAGCAAATGCATAATATTGAATAGTTTTCACACTTTCAGGAATAATCAATTCCGTCAACTGATTTTGATTAAACGCATTGATCCCAATTTCTACAATTCCTTTGGGAATAGTAAGACTTAATAATTGTCCGTTCATTAAAAAACTATCTGTAATTTTAGTTAATCCTGCAGGTAATCCCAATTCCTTAATAGGATTGTTATAAAATGGCTGATTGCCCATTTCAGTAACAGTGTCAGGAATGACAACAGAAGTAATCTGATTATTTGCAAAAGCATAATCTCTGATCTTGGTTAATCCTTGGGATAATGTTATACTTTCGAGAGTATTTCCATTAAATGCACTATACCCGATTTCAGTAACATTTTCCGGTATGGAAATGGTTGAAAGCAAATTTCCTGAAAAAGCATACTCACCAATTTTAATCAGATTTTTCGGTAAAGAAATATCCTTTAATTTGTTGTTGCTAAACGCAGAATTATCAATATAAATAATATTATCAGGAAGATCAATAGATTCCAATTGATTAGAGTTAAAGACTCCAATTCCGATACGGTCTAAATTTTTAGAGATTTTTACTTCTTTAAGTAAATTGGCATTAAATGAGTAATCCCCTAAGCTGGTAACATTATCGGGAATATCAAGCACCGTTAATTGATTGCCTGCAAATGCAGCTGATCCAATAGAAATAAGATTGGCGGGAAGATTAATTTCTTCCAATCTATTATTACTAAAAGCAGAATCGCTAATAGAAGTAATATACTTAGGTAATTTAATATTACTCAATTGATTGCCAGAAAACGCAGAATTCCCAATCGCAGTAATATTATCGGAAAACGTAATATTTTTAAGCCTATTACTTCCGAAAGAACCATTTCCGATAGTTATAACGGAATCAGGTATTTCTAAATCTGTTAAGCTCATACCTGCTGCAAAATTGTCAGGAATATTTTGAGTTCCCTCTTTTACAAATAGTTTTTTTACCCAATAAGATTCTAAAGAAGCATTTCCTGCTTCGTCGATCTCTGCATAAATATTGCTTGGATTAGGAAGTCCGTTTTCTAAGCCGCTGATATTTTCCATGGCGATCTTTTCTTTTTTATGCCAGTAAGCATCTAGCCACGCCCAAAAATCTGCCTGTGTAGGTTTATCTCCGGTTTCAAATAGAGTTTTTAACTCTGCTTTCGTTTTAATTTCTTGTTCTTGCATTTTTTTTAATTTATAAATGTTAGAGTTTGATTTTTCTTAGTGCAAGTATCTACATGGGAGGCGACAAAACTCGACGTGTTTTTATTTAATTTTTTTAAAATAATATAACCCGTTATATAAAAAATCTATAAACCGCTGTAAATCAAAAATTTAAACACAACAAAATCATCTGAACTCGTAATAGTTATAAAAGTTTATATTTTTATTAACCGGTTCTTTTCTTTTATTAAGACAGGAAAGCTTTTTTAGTTTATATTAGATGTATCTATTATCATGATCCTTACTATCTTTTTGCATAAAAAATTTCTATACTTTTATTTGGTCTAAATAGTTAAAAATGATTTGAATCATAGATTAAAAAAAGCTTAAATACGTGAGCGTATATTTTTATTTAATAATTTTGTAACATTAAATTTTAAGAAATGGGAATCAATCTAAAGCCTATAGATATTGTAGATGACATTACACAAGAAGAATTCATTGAAAAATATCTAAAGCCGAGAAAGCCTGTTGTCATCAAAAACATGGCAAAAAAATGGCCTGCTTACCAAAAGTGGACCATGGAGTATGTAAAGGAAGTTGTCGGAGATGTGGAAGTACCCCTTTATGATTCTAAAAAAGCTGATCCTGCCGCTCCCATTAACACTCCTACTACAAAAATGAAATTTGCAGATTACATAGACCTCATCCAAAGAGAGCCTACTGATCTCAGAATTTTCTTTTTTGATCCTATAAAACATGCCAACAAATTACTGGAAGACTATATTTCTCCTAAAGAATTGATGGGTGGTTTTCTGGATAAATATCCAAGTATGTTTTTCGGAGGAGCAAGCTCTGTAACTTTTCTGCACTATGATATAGATTTGGCGCACATCTTTCACACTCACTTCAACGGAAGAAAGCATGTGATTTTATTCGAAAATAAATGGAAAGAAAGACTGTATCAGCTTCCTTATGCTACCTACGCGCTGGAAGATTATGATATAGAACACCCTGATTTCGAAAAGTTCCCTGCACTGAACGGTATTGAAGGTATCGACTGTTATCTGGAACACGGCGACACTTTATTCATGCCGACAGGTTGGTGGCACTGGATGAAATATCTGGACGGAAGTTTCTCGATCTCTCTGAGAGCATGGGACAAATCGTGGGCTGTAAAGGCACAATCTTTATGGAATCTTACGGTTCAGCGAAAATTCGACGACATTATGAAGAAGAATTTCAAGAAAAAGTACATGGACTGGAAAGAAAAAGTAGCCATAAAACGAGCAGAAATCGCTCTGAAAAGAGGCTTACCAAGATAATTAAAAAGACGTTTCTGTTGGAAACGTCTTTTTTGTTGGTTATTTTTATTTGATTATTTTCTTTTACCTATTAAAAACTTCTCATACAAACAGCATTTTTCTGTGAGATCTTGAAATTGTTTGCCATACATTTCACACAATCTCCTTTTCCAGATTCTCTTTTTTGAGCTGGCTGATAAAATAGGACGGCGTAACTCCAGTTTCTTTCTTAAATATTACAGCAAAAACCTCCCGCGAAGAAAACCCACAGAATTCTGCGAGATAGCTGATTTTATATTCTCTGAAAATAGGATCTGCATATAGTTTATTAGAGATATACTGTATCCGCAATCCATTGATATAATTATTGAAATTTTTGCCTCTATGTTGTTTTATAAGCTCGGAAAGATATCTCGTATTGGTATTTAATGATCCGGCTAAAGATGGCAGACTTATGTCTTTTTTTAAATATCTTTCAGATTTTTCAAATTTTGAGAGCTTAAACAGTAAAGATGAGGTCGTATCCTGAGAGATCTTCATGCCGCTTTCAGTAATCTTATTTTCCATCTCCGGCAAAAGATCAACATCGGTTTTTACTTCTCTTTCTTTTGCTTCATTTTTAATATTTTCAATGACAATTTTATATTTTTTATGAATTTTATTTTGATTTCGCTTCCAGAAGAACCAGCCGGATACAACGAGTAGAAGGAAAAAAATACAGGAAATAATGATAATTTTCAACTCATTGTCTTTATGCACTTTATCTTGCTTTGAGCTTATTTTTTTTATTGCTTTATCCGTAGATATTTTAGTTATATGAGCCAGACTATCACTAAGATTAGTATATAATGACATATATTTTATCGTAGAGTCTTTATTCTTCATTGCTTCATAAGAATTCGCTAAAGTAGCATAGGCAGAGACTCTTGCAGCGGGAGATTTTTGTGTTTTTTCAAGTTTTATGACCTGTCTTGCATAATCGATCGCTTCTGTATTTTTATTTTGTTCAGAATAAAAGTTTCCCAAATAATTTAAAATCGGAATTTTATTCGCCTTAATTTCAGTGAATTTTCTGTTATTGAGTGTACTTAATGAATTTTGTAAATATTCTTCGGCAAGATCTAATCTTTTAGGCTGATGCATCATGGCATAATACATCCCCAGATTCATATAAAGATAAGAGATCATATCATATTTTTCTTCTGTTTGCTTTATATTATTTTTGTCATCGGAAATTTGTTTTACCTCTTCCAGGCTTTTATTAAAATAAGACAAAACAGTATCCTGATTTGCTTTTTTAGGAACATAATAACCTGCAGCTAAACCCTGATATACAAGCGACATATGATAATGTTTCTTATTGGCATCTGTGATCTTGTTTACATAATATTTAGCATTTTGCAGTTCCTTATAGCTTTCGTCGGAAAGACCGAGTGAAGAAAAATCTGTCGCCCTTTGAATAAGAGCGGTAGAAACAGATTCGTTATCATTGATTTCTTTTGCCTGCTTTTCAAGTTCCTGAGAATATTCAATAGATTTTTCATCATCTCCGGTACTGTGATAAAGAATCATTAATTTTTTTGCGCTGGCTACAATTCCTTCTTTATAATTAATACTTTTTGAATCCTTATTAATTTTTAAAAATAAATAAAGATCTTCACGCGGATTCTTGGAGCTGTTCTTATTTAAAGAAATCTTTTTGTCGATACTTTCTTTTGTTATAGTTTGATTCCCAACTTGAGCGTTGCAAAACCCAAAAATCAAGCTACTTAATAATAAAAGACTAGTTTTCCCTGTGGACATCATTGTATTGTTTTTTTTAGATTACAATTTTAGTGCTATTTAATTCATAATCCGTGTCTTTTTTGTAATAAATTCCGAAATTACAACTTTTTGATTTCCTTATAAAGGTTTAATTATTAGCCATTTAAACCTTAAAATATGGAAAAACCACCTCAACAAATTTTTAAAATTATTACCCAACACATCACTTTTTTTCATCCTTTAAATTGCTTATGTTAAAATACAACTTATTTTGATTAGTAACGCTGTAAAATATTAATAACAAACGCATTATTGATTTATTTTTTACGTTCGAATTTCCGAATTTACAACCCCTATCACTTTGAAACAACCTCTAAAAGTTTCTAACATTGCACTGTAATCCAGTAGTAATATTGAATTATTTGAGTCTTAGTAACACGCAGATTCTAAAAACACACACGCTAAAAATGATTAAAAAATTTATTGCTTTTGAAAAAAAAGAGTTTGATTCAATTGACAGTTAATAACACTTAAAAAAATTGATGATGAAAAAACACTATTTTATTTCACTTTTTATTTTGGGAAATTTATACAACGCCCAAATAGGTATTGCTCCCAATCCTGCCGACCACGAACCACACCAAAACTCAATTCTCGATGTGAAATCCTCAACACCTTCGAAGACTGTTTTGTTGCCCGTAGTTTCACAGATCACCAATGCGGCAGATCCCGATAATGATAACAATTATAGGGGAGCAATAGCTTACAGTAAGAACAATGCTACGATTTATGAGCATGACGGAACCAATTGGTCGAGCATTTACAATTATGTTGTGGAAGTAAGACCACAATATTTTGCTCATTTCTCGCGCTCATCCAACCTGAGTCTTTCCTGTAATGGCGGACTTCTTCCTCCGTATGGCTGTACGTCTTCAGGAACCATTTCACTTGTAAACAATGGGAGCTCAGATTTTTTGGGAAGTTCTATAAATCTTTCGTTGGCATCCAATGTCGTGACAGTAAACGAAACTGGCTTGTATAGAATTACTTACAGATCTTACGCAACTTTCAACGGACTGAATACGGATGAAATTCAGTTGAGATTACAAAAAGCTGCAGTTGCAACGCCTACAGTATTCTCAACCATCGATTCTAAATCTTTTACGAGCGACAATGACAATCTGGGATATTCACCTGTTTTCAACGGATCGATCGTTGTACAGGTCAGCGCCGGAGAAAAATTCCGTCTGCAGGGTTTTATGCAATCAGGATTTTCACCTTTGATCAATTCTTCGACGAGTTTTCAGAACAATAATACGTATGGAACCGGAGAGTTGATTTTCGAGAAAATTGTTTTATAAATCATTAATTCTAAAATTATGTATCCTAAAATATATTTATCGGCAACAGCTTTACTGGCAGCAGCATTTTTCAATGCGCAGGTGATGATTTCCAAAACAGCTAGCTCTGCCCATCAAAATGCTTTACTAGATATAAAAGATGCCAATAAAGGCGTGATCTTTACCAGAGCTGAGAATATTACAACTTTTCCTTTATTTGATAATACTCAGGAAGACTACTTTAATGATGAAGCAACTCTGGAAGGAGCAATTCTCTATAATAAAGAAGACAAGCAGTATTACAAATATGACGGAACAACCTGGATTCCTGCGCTTCAGCTTGGAGGGTGGTATAATCCTTTTCTGGCGAGAAGAAAAGCGGACAATTCTAAAACATGGAATTGTTTAGGAGTACAAATTCTCAATCCTTTTCCGCCATTTACTCCAATTACAGTAAGTACATGCAGTGTTTTTGCCCTTTTGGGAAGCAACAACAAACAGACCATTTCACTTTCGCCTACAGTAAACAGATCTCAATTATTAGTAAACAATCTGAATACAACATTGCCTGTAAATGGAAGTGACAATGTGATCCAGATACCGCAAGCAGGACTGTATTATATTTCAGGAGTGACGGGATTTGGAGGTTTTTCATTGGGCTCTTTGGGAAAAGATGCTACATTTTGGGTAAGTATTGATGTAAGCTATGACGGAGGTACAAACTGGTCTACATTAGCATTTGAGGAAACCAAACTATATGGCGGAGTCTTCATTGATTTGGGACAGGGAGGAAATAAAAGCGCAAGTGTTTCAGCTTCGGTCACATTACCTGCCAATTCACGGATAAGACTTCAGGCTGCAGTAAATACAGATTCTGTACTGTCTACTTTTTCAAATTCTGTGGATCATCGGGAAACCTTTGTTAATATTCAGAAATTAAGATAATCCCATTAAAATTTAAACACATGAAAAAATATTTAGCATTTACAGGTATGTTGGGATTTATGTTGGCAAATTCTCAGGTTGTCATGGGAGGATCAACCCCTTTAAATAGTCATACCCAGTTGGAGCTTCAAAATTCCGGGCAGAAAGTGCTTATTCTTCCCGTTGCAGAAAACGAAACGATACTACCAAAATACAACAGCTCTCAACCTGATAAATATGACGATGATGCCACGATGGAAGCGATGTTGATGTATAATAAAAGTGAAAGCCTTACCAAAGTCTATGACGGCACAAAATGGGAGCAGGCTTTTAACGCTAAAAACAAGTCAACAACATGGACAAGAGCGAATATTAACAGCACCAACATGACCTGTCTTTCCACTTCCGATCTTTTTGGGCAGCTTTTACAGCTTTGCAGCTCTGATAATCTGAAATTTTCTGTTCCCCAAAATAGTTCTCAGTTTTCTGATTATCTGTCTGTTGTAAGAGATTCTGAAACCTTCAGGATAAGACAGAAAGGATTATACAGGATTAATTTTAATGTGTTATTCAGTGGTTTCACCGCCGGATTTGATTTTAACGGAGCCAGAATCACCATTGTTGTTGTGGTAAACGGAGTAGAAAAAGCTTATATGTCCGGTAAAGCATCACCTTTTATCAATGTCGGAAATTATCTTGTTTCTACAGATGGCGTTTTATTTTTGGACGTTAATAATGATGTGAAATTCCGTCTGGTTTTGGATGGTTCATCATGGTCGATCAGCAGTTACAATTTTGGAGGAACCACGGAAAGCAGCGTAAGTATCGAAAGGGTATTATAAATCAGGATGAATTATATTCTGAAAACACACAATGGGAATTCATTTATAAAACACTATTTGAAAATGCAACAGGGCAACTATGAAATACTTGTAGGAAAAACAATTTCAGAAGTTCAGGTATTGCTGAAAGATTATAAGATTGAAAAGATACAATCCGTAGGATATGAATGTACACTGAAAAGATATTTCTTCGGTTTGATCAAAAAAAGACTGTTTTTGTACTGTACAGACAATACGAACAACAGAGTGAGTGATATTTATGTCACGACATATTAAAACACAAATTCCAAATATTTAATCCATGATTATAGACCTGAAAAATATCCACTTGGGAAATCTGATCAGTCAGCGGGTTGCAGAAAAAAAAATCGACTCGCCGAGAATATGCAAATTTATAAAATGCACAGAATCGGAATGGAAATCTATGCAGACCCAAAAATCTCTGGATACTGAAATTGTATTGAGGTTAAGCATTCTTCTCGAGTATGATTTTTTCAGGATCTATTCTCAACATTTGATTTTATATGCTCCTCAAGCCAATACACATTACAATAATAATTCAAATAAAAAGTCCTCACTTCCCAACTTCAGAAAAAATATTTATACGAAAGAAGTGGTAGACTTTATTCTGGAGCAGATAGAAAGCGGAAACAAAACAAAAGCCCAGATCATGAGCGAATACCGAATTCCAAAAACAACAATATATAAATGGATGAATAAATACCGCCAATTAAAAGAAAATAATGATGAAAAATAATTCTGAACAGCTCGTGGAAGCATCTCCTGATTATAAAAGGATATACAGCGACATGATCGATTTGAAATATCCTGAAAAAAAACAAATATGCAATCATCTGCTTTTAAAAAACACTTTGTCAACGCTTGATATTATTGAGATAAGCCGGATTCTTTTTGATGAAAGCTCTACAGAAAACTCCGAATTCAACCAAAGGCATCGTTCTTATAATAAATCAACGATTTTTCAAATATTAGAATACCAGAAAAAACACAACCTGAATAATTCTCAGCTTGCCAAACACTTTAAATTGAGCAGAAATACAATAAACAAATGGAAAACCCAATTTCTCATATAAGGAATTGATCTTCTGAAATTAAAAACATATTTAAATACATAAAAAATGAAAAAAAAATTGCCATTATCGGCACACTTAATTTCGATTCACAAAGGAATTGTACATCCAGAAACGTCTGAAATTCTACCGTTACAATAATCTAAATTATTCAAAATGAAAAAGATAAATAAAATATTGCTCTTACCAATATTCTATTGTTCCGTTGGATTAGCCTATGCTCAAACAGGAATAGGTACACCCAATCCATTAGGAGCTTTACATGTAGATGGTGCCAAAGATAACGCAGCTACAGGAATCCCGACTTCCGCACAATTAGCTAATGATGTTATTATCAGCAAAACAACAGGTTATATTGGCGTTGGTATTCTGAACCCAACGGTACAATTAGATATGAGATCGACAGCAACCGAAAACTCCTTAGGCTTAAATACCACTACGATGACTGCCTCCGCCGCTGGTTCAGGTGCTGTACGTTATGACGTCGTTAATGCCCCTGTAGGAGCAAAAATAGAAGTATCAGACGGTTCTGTCTGGAACAAAGCTTATATCGCTCCCCAAAAAGCAGTAGTAGTAGTTCGTAAAATTACAAGTCAGGCGATAGTACAAGGTTCGCCCACGACTATTATCAACTGGAGTGAGGTACGCGATATGAGCAACAGCTTCATTCCTGGTACTGGTGAATTTACTGCTCCTCGTGATGGTACTTATACTTTTTTATTAACCTTTAATTTCAACAGTACGATTATTAATGACGGATCCAGAGTAGAATCCCAGTTCTATAATCCCGTGACAAATACTGTTTTGGCAAGCGTTTACAAAACCTTCGGACAATCGATGACAGGTACTTCCGATGATGCTAATTCTACAAGATCTACACAAGCCGGAGGTTCAAGTACAGTTACACTTACTTTAACAGCGGGTACAAAAATCGTAGCCAGACTGCTTCATAATCTTATATCAAGTGGTTCTGTTGCACTTCGTGTTACGACTGATTCTTCAGATCCGGCAAATCCGGATGATGGATTTAATAATTTAACCATTATAGAACATTAAACATATTATGAAAATTAATATCATATATAAACTGCTGACTTTCATTTTACTTTTTTCAGCAGGTAAAATATCCGCGCAAATAGGGATTTTTACTTCAAATCCTGCACAGCCTTTACAAATAGATGCAGCAAAAGATAATGGTGCAACACCGGATGCGGCAAAATTATCAAATGATGTTGTTGTAACATCGGAAGGCAGATTGGGAATAGGAGTTTTAAATCCTGTAACTAAAGTAGATCTTCGATCATCAGATAATAAAGGAATTATTGGTCTTGGAACCAATATACAAACTCCTTCTGAAGCCGGTGCAGGTGCAATACGTTACAATACAAATGGTTTTATAGAATATTCTGACGGAGTTAGCTGGATCGCTTTGCCCCTTAATCCTCCGGCTAAAGCATTGGTAAATGCCAATAAAAGTTCTGCTCAAAGTATTTCAAATGCCTCTTCAACTTTCATTAATGGCTGGGCCGAAACTGCTGATTCCGGTACTGGTGCAGGTGGCGACTTTGATCCTGCTAATGGTATTTTTACAGCTCCCCGTGACGGATTTTATTTGGTTTCTTTCAGCATCACTTTAGCCAGTGGTAATATTCCTAAAAATACTTTCATAGAAACTGCAATAGAAAGCAATCAGAGTACGGATAATATTCCAATCTTTAAAACTGTAAATTCTTATCCTGCATTTCAGGCAGGCGCGGTAAGCAATTATTTAAGTGGTAATTGTAATGCTATTTTTAATCTTAAAAAGGATGACACCATCAAATTCAGTGTTAAACACAATATAGGGAGTGCAAGAAATACTCTGAATGACGGCAAATTAAATAATTTAAGCATTAGTGAATTGTAAAAGTTTAACAACGATGAAAAAACAAAATAAAATAAAGAATTTATTAGGCATTTTAATACCTCTGTTGTCTTTGATAACACAGGTGAAAGCACAAATAGGAATTGGAATACAAAATCCAGTAAATCCATTGGAAATTAAAACCGATGCGGGAAATGTAATTGTAGATAACACGGGCAAACTAGGTGTTCTGGTTCCCAATCCGAAAGTAGCGATAGATCTACGCAATACCAATGGTTCAGTGGCGATAGGAAATACTGATAAAACAGCTGTTCAGGCAGGCGCAGGTGCATTGCGTTATGTTGCAAGTCCTGCAATTGGTGTAAAGGGTTATTTAGAGTTTTCTGACGGTACCAATTGGATCAGTTTTTTCCCTAAAGGTAAACCACGTATTATAGTAATGGCAAGTAAAACTACACAGGACACTTATGTATTTGAAAGTGCAGTCCCTGCAGAAATAGGCACCAAGTCAGGAATTGTTCAACGCAGGTCTTCTTATTTGACTAACTGGACAGAAAAACTGGATTCAGATTCAGGTGTACCAACAGCTAATTTTGATCCGGCTACAGGTGAATTCGTGGCGCCAAGAGATGGTGTATATTTTGCGACTTTTACTTTTGCATTGCAATCCAGCCAGGTAAATACAGGAGGAAATAACCAGACTGAAGCCATTTGGGAAGTGAGAAATCCATCCGGAACAATTACCCAAAGAGTAAAAACAAACAACGGTTACGCTTCAGATACAGGAGCGAGTCCGAATGCTGTTCCTGTAGGTTCTGCGTGTACGGTAAGTGTATATTTAAACAAAGGAGATAAATTAAGACCATTTACCTGGATCACTGTAGGATTTGATGGTACAATAAGTCAGTTTGATACTTCAGGTGGTGGAATTTATAATGCGCTTACTATTGTAGAGCAATAAAGAGGTTAAATTAAGCTAAAAAAACATTGAATACTGTAAAAATAAACAATAAAAAGGCAGTAAAAATAAGAGTAAATTGTCTTTTATTATCTTTAATAGCAGTTGCTTTATCTTTCATCCTTCTCTTTTTGTTAAGATTACAAAACAAGTTATTACTTACAATTTTATTCATTTTATTTCTGTATTTATTGTTTCTATTATTCAATACAAAATTTTTTGAATATGAAAATACCGGAGAAGTCGTCACTATAAAGTATTTCAACTACATTAAAAAGAACAGAGATATCTCTTTAGAATTTCCTTTGAATAAAATTAATGGTGCCGAGATAAAAAATCATTTATTTTACTCCAGACTACATCTTTCAATTATTTCCATAAATGGAAAACAGATTCGCAAATCTTACACTTTGCAGGGTCTGAGCAAAGAAGAATTAAAACAGATCACGAAATCATTATTATGAATAATAAATCTCTTTTGAGGCTGAATTTAAAAATGAAACATCACATTTCATCAAAAAAATATTTTTGACAGCTTAAGTTAAGAATGTTTTTTTCAAAGAAAGCATCCAAGATTTAACTGTTTCTCATTTGTGTTTTTTACTAATCCGTATGTCTCTGATATACGGGTTTTTAATTTTATTAAAAAAGGATTGTAAATTACCTGACAATCTTTTCAATATTTCCTTTTGCACAATTAAAAGCCTCTTCCGCTTCTTCATATAATACGTTCATTGAGATCTCAAAACCACTTGCCATAAAGTACGTTACATGACCTTCTACATTAAAACTGAGAAAACCGATATGATTGGCATTAATAACTAAAGGCTTTCCCAATACTTTTGCACCTTCCAATGCATTCGGTTTTTTTACGTTCGTAACAAAAGAGGCTTTTATATAGATCAAACCATCTGATGTTGTTTTTATTACATACGACATGGGATTTTTTTGTAAAGTTATAAAAATTAGATATAATAAAAATCCCCAACCGAAGCTGAGGATTTAATCAAAGTATTAATATTTAAAGTGATAGTGGTGTCTTATTTTATTAAAAATATTCCCGAATTCCTCCGGGAATATTTAATTGTCCCTTATAACTGTTTATTTCTAATAGTTGCAATTTAGCATTCAAGTACTATGCCAAGAATAGCAAATTTCATCTCTAAAAGATAAAATAATAATAAATAAATTTTTAGATACCACATCTTTCTATTACCTTCTAAAACGGTATACTTTTAGATTAGATGTTTTTAACACACACCAAAAAATATTATATATGAAAGCATCAACTACACAAGCAGAAAATGTAAATTCTCACTTCACCAGAGAAGTTGAACGCCAAAAAGCAATTAAAGCATTGGAGAAAGCAAAAGGTATTAAAAGAAAGGTTGTTTTCCTTCCTCAAGGAGCAACCGGGAATCTAAATTACAGAGATTCATTTTAATCTACTATTACATAAAAAGCTGCGATTTGCAGCTTTTTTATTTTGTTATAAACTTAGTTGAGCAATTTAAATCAATCGACTTAGTTCTTCTACCAAAAACTTTACCTGAACCGGTCTCATTTTTTTATCTACTTCCAATCGGTTATAAAAGCCTGTTTTTACAATGACCATATTTTTTTCAGGAATCATAATAATAAACTGACCTAAAAAGCCATAGAAAAATCTACACTTCAGAGCACTATCATCATCTGCCCAAATTGTAAAACAAAAAGCATCGTTTTCCTGTGTAGGAGTAAGGAGTTTCTTACAATATTCTTTACTGATTAGCTGTTTTCCTTCCAAATTTCCTTCCTGCATGATCAGCTGACCGAGTTTTGCAAAATCTCTGGGTGCGGCATGAATACAGCAAAAAGCTTTTTCCATCCCTTTTTCATCGATACTCCATTTGGCAGGAAATTCCATTTTTAAAGGTTTCCAAATTTTTTCCGAAAGATAAAATGCAAGTTCCTTTCCCGTTGCTTTTCTCAATGCAAGACCTAACAATTGAGCAGAAACACTTTGATATTCGTATTTCTGACCCGGCATTTCTTTCATCTTTACTCCAAAAGCCTGCTCTGCAAGATCATCTACAAAATATTGCTTTGAATTTTCTGCAAAAGGATGATGATATTCCTCTTCCCAATCCAAACCAGCCTGCATAGTCATCAAATGACGAAAAGTGAGGAATTTTCCGTACTGATTGTTTTTATATTGAGGAAATACAGAAGAAATTAATTGATCTTCAGACTGAAGATAGCCATCGTCAATTGCACAACCTACCAAAACCGACAGAATTCCCTTAGCCATTGAAAAAGAATTCATTAACGAGGAAGAATTGTGATCTTTCCAGTACTGTTCATGTATAAGTTTGCCATCGTGTACAATAAGGAGAGATGAGGTGCGTGTTTTTTTCAGTTCTTTTAAAAGGTTTTCTGAAAGTGTTTTTGTATTATAAGTATCACTTTTTTCCCACTGTTGCGGATCATGATTCTGAACTATCCGGGACGGAAATTTTTCCTCATCATCAATGGAAGGAGTTATTGGTCCTTTTTTTAAGTTAATGGCTAAAGCTTTAAAAATATATCCATACCCAAAAATAAAAACAACAGCAATTCCTGCTGAAATCCCGACTAAAGAGGCGGCTAATAGTTTTTTCATAGTAAATTGATGATTGATTATTTCGTTACACGAACTTTATTCAATCATTCAAAGGGTATGCCGCCAAAGCAGAGAAATTGTTGGAAATCAATTCAGATCATAAAATGCGATCACCATACCTAAAATAAAATGAACATATTCCTGATCAGCATCTTTCCTGTTGATCAGTTTGTTTTTGTAATCATAAGAGTTTAAAACCTGTATATTTTTCTGATAAGTTTCAAAATGATCTCCCTTTATTTTCACTCTTGCATTTCCATCTTTTCTATTGATGAGAGTATCATCCAAAGTTCTTACTTTAAATATAACCTCACACAGCGTCGGATTAAAATTCATCTTTCCGGTATATCTTTCAACGATATTAATTTTAAAAAAATCAAATACAATTGTGTTAAAAACAATATTAGAGCCGGCCTCCTGCATGTTAAGCTCAAGCTTATAGTTCATGAATTTAAATTTTGGCAAATATAGCAGTAATTATATCTGATAAACATTTATTTCAATCATATTTTTTATAATATTTTTTTACTTATGTCTCTAATTAGTGAGAGAATTATTATCATAATACTTTTATACATGATAATAATTCATGTTCTGTTAAAATTTCCCTAAACAGTTATAAATATGATTTGTATCATCTGAAGTATAGTTTTCCTCTATCTTTCTTAGGCAATAAGTAAAAAAAGACGTCCCAACCTGAAACGTCTTTTTAATTTTATTTTTTAATAATTTTCTGTGTTTTTTCAGACTTTCCGTCATTTATTCTGATAAGATAGGTTCCTTTTATTAAGGTAGAAACGTCAATATCTGCATCCTCAGAATTCACTTTTGTGTGTTGCTGTAATTTTCCTGACATATCATAAATACTAACATCGGAAATTTTATTTTTGCTTTCGATATGTAAAACATCTTCTACCGGATTCGGATAAATTTTAGCATTCTTTTTATCAACATCTGAAACCGATAAAGCCATACCAAAAACCTGAAAATCATCAATTCCTACAAACCAGACATTTGTAGTTGAAGAATAAAATCCGATGTAAATGGTTTGTCCCACATAGGCTGAAAGATCATACGTATATTGTGTCCAGGAAATCGGCGGTTTCAATGCAGCAACAACCGTATTTGTAAGTCCTGCCGCAGTTGGGCTTGTAGTAGAAACTTTCACGTCGAACTGTTCTATAAGTCCCGCTCCTCTATTTCTAGCCCAAAAAGTAAGCTTGTCTGAAACACCTGCAGTAACAACAATTGCCGGACTTATAGCATAATCGCTGTGAGCTGTACTTCCGTATTTTAAGCCTAAAAAATGTGTTCCTGAATGTGGAGCATTGAATGTCGAGTCATAAGATGTCCAAGTTTGCCAAGCTTCTGTATCTCCTCCGTTGATAATTGTCCAATCGGAAGGAACGGTTGCTGAATCAAAACTTTGTGAGTACTGTGCAGATACTGCAACAGGCAGAATTCCGAGGATCAATGCCAATTTATAAATTTGCTTCATAATTATTTGTTTATCACTAATTTAACAATTTTTAGTGAAATACAATCAAATTTAGTCTACAAATTTTATAGAAATTTGTTTTATACTCTGTTTAAAAGTAATTCTTCCATATTTCTCGTAATCTCATTGCACGAAAAGCAAGCTTCATTTCCATCCTGTGAAAACCACCGGCATTGAGAACGAATCGGACAAAAAGATAACTCTGAACTTTTATTATTATCCAAATGCTGAACTTTTTGAGATAAAGAACATTTCGATTCTTCATTATTCCATTGAGCGCAGCCTTTTTCTACACATTTTCCCGTAAAACGAAATCTCTGCTCGAGATTTTCATTTTCTTCAAGAAAATCTTCTGTGACGGTGAGAGGCGTAATAAACTGCACCTTTCCGTCTTTGTTAACAACCCCAAAAAGTTGTGCCCCAACTTTTCCAACATAACTGGGACACATCTTCTTTGAAGAATTAAAACTAGCCTCCATAACCCTTTATTTGAGTCTGGATGTCTAACATTTGTTTGTTCAGGTCTATTCCCGGTTTGAAAATAATGATTCCCCAAGGAAACCAATCCTTTACTTTCAGAGGTCTTGTCAATTCTTTAAAATTTCGATGTGCTCCAAAAGCCTGAGAATTATCTACTTTTGAAAGTTCGGAAAGAACTACATTTTGTATTCCTCTGTCAATGTTTTTTAGCTGTTCGTCTGTAAGGTCGACGCCTTCCAGTGATACGAAAAATTGCTTTTTAGTTGCCATAAGTGTTAGTTTTTATTGGTTTTAATAAAGCAAATTTCGTCTGATAAAAATTAATTTTCGTCAGTAAAAACAACAATTGCGTATGTGAAAATTACGGTAATTATGATTTGATTGTCAATAATTTAATTATATTTTTTTGTTGGTAAAACGCAAAGTGAATATTTTTATATCTTTTTTAAGACGCAAGGATTTTATCTTCGATAAAATTGATTACCGTGTAACTTTGCTGAAAATCTTTTGTCACACTGAGCTCGTCGAAGTGTTCTTTCGCCTTAAAAGCAAGATAAATGTTAAGTTTTTGAGCCTTTGCGTTTTACCAACAACAAGATTTATAAAATTCTATAAATCGGATATTGTCTGTATGTTTTTTCCTCGAAATAAGGAGAATTTCTGTAAACCCAATCCAATTGAGCCGTTCCGTCGTCTGCAAATTTTTTGTCGGATGCTTTTTTGGCTTCGAATTTTTGTTTTAAATCTTTATCTTTTTTCAATAGTTCTGCAGCTGTATCTTCAAAAATATAGGCTGAATAATATTCTTTTTGTGCTAAAATTCCATCAAAGAAATTCCAGTTGAAGAAAGAATCCAGTGCTTCCGGTTCTAAGGTTTCAATAATATATTTTACACCTTCTTGATTAGTTGGAACAATATAATCTCCGGCAGAAAAAGTCAACTTGTGGTTCGATTTATCAACAGTTGTCTCAAAATGTGAATAATGTCCTTCATAAGGATTTTTTACCGTTTTAAAATCATTAATTTTATAAGATTCCACCGCAATAGTGCTGTCTTTCTGAATCGGTTTCATCTGAATTTGGTTTCTTTTAAACTCATCAATTACACGATACTGCGACTGCGGAATTACATAATATTTCGGAATCGTGATATAGCCTGTCGGAACTGCCGTTGTGAAAAGTTTTATATTTTTTGTGAAAGGTTTATTTCTGTCATAAAACAATCTCTCTTTCCCTGAAATTTCACTTGGCTTATACTTTCCTTCATATCCTTTGAAATCCATCGTAGAATATTTCGTAGAATCGATTTTCCAACGGATTCCGTATTGTTTTCCGGCTTTATATTGTTTTAAATTTTCAATTCGGAGCTGTTTGATCTTTTTGTAATCTTTGTCTAAATTCTGAAGGTTTACCAACATATATTTGTACGTTGCATCCACTCTTTTGTCATAAGGCTTTAACATATGCGTTTCAGGAACCGTTCCTAAAGAATTGAACAAAGTCGTGTAACCTGTAGAATATCTCGGCGAATCTTCAAACGAAGCAAAGCCAACTTCCGGAATATCTCCGTGAATATTGACATAAGGCGTACTTTAGTCACCCAGTTTCTTTAGATCTTCAAGGTTTTTCGCCTGATAATTATTGTAAAAATATTCTCCCAAAACATTTCCCAAACGTTCCTTGAAAGTTGAAATATAAGTGAAAGTATATTGATAATCTGCACCGTTACTCACATGATTGTCAATAAAAACATCAGGTTTCAGCCATTGATAAATTTCCTGAAAACTTCTGGCATTTTTTGTATCCGCTTTGATAAAATCTCTGTTCAGATCATAATTTCTTGCATTTCCTCTAAAGCCATATTGTTCTGGACCATTCTGATTCGCTCTGGAAAATGAACCACGATTCAGCATTCCGCTCACATTGTACGCTGAAATCGCTGCAATGATAAAATTTTGTGGTGTTTTGATTTTTTTTGTTGCTAAATCCCGCATTAACATCATTGTCGCATCTATTCCGTCTGGTTCGCCTGGATGAATTCCGTTGTTGACGAATAAAATTGCTTTATCTTTTCTTAATTGATTTAAATCTTTTTCAGGAAAAGGATTGTAAATAACCACATAAATTGGTTTCCCATTGTCATCTTCTCCTTTTTTCAGATATTGAATTGTGTTGAAACTTTTAGCTAAATTTTGATAATATGCATTCATCTCGTCATAAGTAACGGTCTGATTTCCATTTCCTTTTTCAAAAGGTGTCTGAAAATTGTTTTGTGCAAAGAATAAGGATGAACTTAAGAAAAGTAAGAGATATTTCAGTTTCATTGAAGTGATATTTCGAGCTTTAAAATTACTTTCTTTTTTCTAAAACTGAAAAATCGATGAATTTTTTAACGCAGAGGTTGCAAAGATCTTATTTAAAGTTGTTTTGCGTATTTTTCGTTCGCAAAGGCGTTTCACTCAGCAAAGGCTGAATGTTGAATTTCCAATCATTATATACGGTTTGTCATTCTGACGAAGGAAGAATCTTAGCTTTATTTTTAGAGATTATTCACTTCACTTTGTTCCGTTCAGAATGACAAACTTGCTGTATATTTTTATTTTATTCTCGCAGATTTTGCAGATGGTGCAGATGTTTATTATGCCTTATCGGTTTTTAGGTCTTACATTATAATTATTTCTTCCTTTTTCATCAGGATATAAAATCGGAAGTGGATCGCTTTGCCAGAATTCCTTGGTATTGACATCCATGATCGTTAATGATCCAGTGAATGCTGCTCCAGTATCTAAATTCCAGACATTGGCATTATTAACGGGCTCTTTACTTCCCAAATACAAAGTCGGAGTGTGACCGATGAAAATTTCTTTATATAAAAGCAGCCTTTTCGGATACAGTTCTGAGTTTTTGTCTAATTTTTTATCCATCGCAACAGCAGTTTCCCAAAGCGTTCTGTCCCAACGGTAATTGCTTGAATACACCTCTTTCTCAGAACCATGCATCGAAGAATAACCGGCATGAATAAACAAGCGGTTTTCTTCGTCAACATAATAATTTTTCATCCGTTGAAAAAACTCTAGGTGAGTTTCCAAATCTTCCAAAGAATAGCCAGAATAGCTATCGACCGTGCTTTGTCCTCCATTGAAAAGCCAAACATCGGGATCGGCTCCGAAAGAAAGCCAGTCTTCCGTCCATGCATCATGATTTCCTTTGATGAAAATACATTCCTGCTTTTCGGAAAGTTCGATTAAAAACTGAATAATTTGAGAAGACTCGCTCCAACCATCTACATAATCTCCGAGGAAAATCAATTTATCATTTTCAGTTATGTTGGCTCTTTCAAAAACTTGTTTCAAAGCTTTTAATCCACCGTGAATGTCGCCTATTGCTAAAGTTCTTTTCATTTAAATCTTTTATGATAATTCGGACAGGATTCAACAATCTCCATTGCTTCTGTTAATTTACAGTTTTTATGTTCTATAATGAAGTATAAAATATGTACGGTTCCCGCTCCTTTACCAAATAGCTCATCAACTGTCTCTTTTAAATTATCTTTCTCAGGCGAAAAACCTTTTACTTCTTCTTCAAATTCTTTAGTTGTCATTTTGAATATATTTTGCATCCACAAAATCGGTCAGCCAAACATTATTTTCTGAAAGATAAAATTCAATTCCGTTATCAAACATTTCCTTTGTTTTAATAATCAAAATAACAGGTTTTCCGTGGCGCATTCCGACTTTGGTTGCAGTTTCTTTGTTCTGACTCAAATGAACGTGCTGTCGATTTCTTTTTTCAATTCCTTTTTCTAAAATGGAATCGATATTACTTTCAGCCGTTCCATGATAGAGAAATTCAGGAGGTTGTTGCGGTTTCAATGCTAAATCAATATCAATCGAATGTCCTTGGTTTGCTCTGATTCTGGTTTTATCTTCATTAAAAATAAAACGTTTTTTATCATTGGTTTCCACAATTTCATCAAGTTCTTCAAAGGTAAAACCACCATAAGAATCTCTTTTTGATTTTGTGATTAATTCATCAACGTCTGTCCAGCCATTTTCATCTAAATTTAGATTGATGATTTCGGGTTTATGTCTTAGAACCAGGCTTATAAATTTGCTTATTTTTTTCTTTTGTTGTTCGTTCATGGTTTATATTTTTAGTTTATTTAATATATTTTGTACGTTGAAATAATCTTGTTTTAAGTTTTCGAAAATTTCTCTTTCTTTTTCATTTAATCTCGCTAAAAGAGCTTTTTGCTGATAATAATATTCGTAAAAATTATCTTCATCATTCTCAGATTGATCTTCTAATTCAAGATATTTTTCAATTTCTTCGTCTTTGAAATTATAAGAAAGCATTTTTATTTTCATATATAAATTCCAATAAGAATCTCCTTCAATATTTTTGTTAATCCGTTTTTGAATTTCTTTTATTTTTTCACTGTTTTCCTCCGTCGTTTCGCAATTGTTTACTTTTCGCCAAAGCAAATCCTCAATAATTCCTTCTCCAAACTCACCTCTGTCAATTAAATAATGTGAATTATAATTCTCCAGATTTTCAAGAAATATTTTATTTTTATTGGGATAAATAAATATATTGCGAAGATACATGTTGTATCCAAAATGTTCTCCGGATTCATCAAATCGAGTAGCTAATGATTTATTTTTAATGTGATCTAAATCTTTTTGCTCCAGATCTTCATTAATTAAAAAATCAACCGCTTCTTCAACAGAATTTATAGTTGCTGTTCTTTCTTTTGCGTTTTTTAATGTGATTTCCTCTTCTGCAATTGCATACTTTATCTGTTGTTGTATTTCCTTATCTGTGAAAGTGGGAGATTCTTTTTTTTCAGCAGCTATTCTTCCAAAATAATTGTACGGAATAATCTCACGGGAATTTGAATGGATAAATTGATTTAATCTTGATTTAAAAAAACGACTTTCATCATCTAAAATGTCATAGATATTTTTATCAATTTCTTGTAACTTTTTGCCAAAGATATTAATGACATTTATTTTATCTATTACAGAATAATTGATAGCTTCTACCGCAATTTTCGTAAAATCTCCAAACTCATTAATATATTCTTCATCTTCTTGTTGAGAATCTTTATATTCTTTATATCTTTCAAAATCACAGATTACTTTGGCTGTTATCAGAGGTTCATGTTTATACTTCATCATATTTACAGCGAAATTCTCTATACCTTCTAAACTGTAGGTACTGGAAATTTCTTTCACCGGCAGTTCTCTGAAATTATTCCGAAACAAATATTCTACATCTTCCTGATAAAGTAATAGATAAAATCTTATTGTTTTTTCCATTCCAAATTCTTTTCCAATTTTTCACACAAATTCTCAATATCTTCTTTCCTTACCAACTCTACAATCCATTCTTGAGGAATACTTTCAAAGCCATAATAAATTCCTGCAATTCCACCTGTGATGGCTCCGGTCGTGTCCGTATCTTCTCCTAAATTAACGGCTTTCAAAACAGCTTCCGAATAACTTTCAGAATTTAGAAAACACCATAATGAGGCTTCTAAACTTTGAAGAACATAACCGCTACCTCTAATTTCACCTTCTGAATATGTTGAAATATCATTCTTTAAAATCTTATCAAAAAGTTGAATCTCATTTGGGTTAAATCCTTGAATTTCTGCAAATTCCAAAGCTGATTTTTGAGTATGACTGTAAGCTTCTTTTTTATCTTTTCTTTTCAATAATTCAATTGCAAAAATCACATAGATAAAACACGCAAAAACTGAACGAAAATGTCCGTGAGTAATCGACGAAACTTCTTTTACAATCTGATATAAGTTTTCAAGATTTTCTTCATCTTTAAGATAAAAAGCCAAGGGAAGAGTTCTCATTAAAGAGCCATTCCCATTATCTTCCTCAAAAACATTTCCTGAAAATTTTGCACTTTCACCTTTAATTAATCTTGCAATGGAATGTCTTGTTGTTCCGCCAATATCGAAAAGTCTTCCGTGAGCGGTCCAATGTCCATATTTTACCCACTTTACGAAGCTTTGCCCTATTTTTTCCAGATCATATCCTTTTGCCAACTCTTCCGCAATACAAAGTGTTAATGAGCTATCATCACTCCAGGTTCCTTTTGGCTGATTCCAAGATCCAAATTCCTGCATTTTCTCAACAGGAAAACTTTTTAATGTTTCTCTACTTTTAAACTCCACCGGAACGCCTAAAGTATCACCAATGCAAACTCCGAAAATCCCTGCTTTTACAACATTTTCCATTACGCAAGATTTATCAATTTATCAAACAGCAATTTCATTCCCTGAGTTGCGGTTTCTTTCATCACAACAGCTCTTTGTCCGTATCCGAAGCCCGTTTCGTTGGGATTAATAACAATTAAAAGACAATCATCTTTGATATCATGAATTAATCCTGCAGCCGGATAAACCTGTAAAGAAGTTCCGATCACTAAGAAAATATCCGCTTCTTTCGCTTTTTTTGTCGCTTCTTTCATCAAAGGAACATCTTCTCCAAACCAAACGATAAAAGGTCGCAATTGAGCTCCATCTCCTGCTTTGTCACCAATATTTATATCATCTTTTTGTTCGTAAATCAGACTTTTATTATTGCAAGAGCATGACTTAAATAACTCTCCGTGAATATGAATGATATTCGTAGAACCAGCTCTTTCATGTAAATCATCAATATTCTGAGTAATAATATGAACCTCGAAATATTTTTCTAATTCCGCCAATAATTTGTGAGCATCATTTGGCTCAACTTCATGAAGCTGTCGACGTCTCTGGTTGTAAAATTCCAATACCAAAGCTCTGTCTTTTTTCCATCCTTCCGGACTTGCAACGTCTGTTATGCTATGATTTTCCCAAAGACCATCTCCGTCTCTGAAAGTTTTTATTCCGCTTTCGGCACTGATTCCGGCGCCGGTTAATATGGTTAGTTTTTTCATTTGTTTTATTTTAGTTTTATTTTAGTTTTTTTAACGCAAAGCTCGCAAAGATTTTATTTAAATTATTCTACATATTTTCTTTCGCAAAGGCGTTTCACTCAGCAAATGAGCGTTAATTTATTCTTTCAATAATTTCTTATAAATTTCTTCATTTTCAGCATCAAAACAGACGAAAATAACTTTTTCTATGACGTCTGATTTGAAATTTTTAACCTCATCAACAGCAATTTTTCCTGCCAATTCTTTTGGAAATCTATAAATTCCTGTACTGATATTCGGAAAAGCAATGATTTTCGCTTCAAGGCTTTCAGCTAATTTTAATGAATTTTTATAACAATTTGCTAATAGTTTCGATTCTTTTTCTTCATTGTCATTCCAAACAGGACCAACTGTATGAATGACGTATTTTGCAGGAAGATTTCCGGCTGTCGTTACAACCGCTTCACCTGTGTTACATTTGCCTTGTCGGTTTCTGATATCAATACATTCTTTCAAAATCTGTTGTCCTCCTGCGCGATGAATGGCTCCGTCAACACCGCCTCCTCCCAACAAGGAAGAATTCGCTGCGTTCACAATTGCGTCTGCTTTTATTTTGGTGATGTCGCCTTTTATTAATTCAATTTTCATAAAATTTGCTGTTTTTCCAATTTTCAACATTTTTTGTCCAATCAGGAATTGTATTTTCTTCACAACATAAAGCACTTACTCCTCCAACCATTGCACAGGTTGTGTCTCTGTCGCCTAAAGCTGAAACCGTATTCCAAAGACATTCTTCAAAATTGTTTCTGCATCTCGAAAGCATCCAAATAACAATCGGAACAGTATCCTGAGCGGTCATTTTTATTCCGTTTCCAAGAGTTTTCACCAACAATTCAATACTTGGATTTCCATCTAAATAAAGAGCTTTATTCAACTTACTTTTCATATCGGAATCACTTAATTCATCTTGAATTTTTTGAATAAAATCTTGTTGATTAAGTTTTATGAGTTCCAATTTTTCCTGAACTGCAAAAGCGGCAGCTAATGAAATTGCTTTTGTTCCTTCAATCGCTTCTTTGTTGGCGTGAGTGACTTCACAGGAAAGTTCAGCATTTAATTTAAGCTTGTCAAAATCGTCATAAAAATAAGCTCCAATCACCGAAGCTCTCATCGCACCGCCATTTCCCATCGAACCTTGTCCTTCAAACTTTGAATAAGAAACTTCTTTCCAGTTTTCCCCACTTTTTGTTTCTCTAAAATATTGATGCATTGAAGGACCATAACCTCGATTAATATCAAAATAATAGTTTTTTGTAAACTCTTCTGCCAAAAAACCCTGATTGATTTTTCCAAATTTTTCTAACGATTTAAAAACAGCAATCGCCATGATGGTATCGTCTGTAAAATCGAAAGAACTTTCAGGAATAATTCTCTGATGAATATAAGATTTCATCAAACTTTCTTCTCCGAAAAAACTTTCTCCAAAAGCATCACCTATAGAAATTCCTGTTAATGATTTTGCAGCAATCAAGAGCTTATCTTTCATTATTTTAACCTTAATTTTTTATTTAAATCTTCATCATCAAACAGCAACGGTTTTTCTTCGGGAAGAATCAAATTATCTAAGTCATCATTTAATACAAATTGATGTTGTTCTTTCACAAGGTCCGAAATATCTTCAATCAAAATAATATCTTCTTTAGCAAAAGATTTAACAAATTCATTTCTTAAGCCAATCTGTATTGCTCTTCTTTCGAGTTTGTTTCCAAAAGGATCGTGATCCGGATCCCATTGCAATCTCACAGAAGATTCTTTTACCTGATCCTGCCATTCTTCTCTGGAAATTTCCAGTCTGTCATTGTATGAAGAATAAACTGCATTTTCAAGATATTTTTTGAAAGCATCTATTTTTAAATGAATCGCCAAAACATATTCCTGACCGTCCTTTCTTCCCCAACCGTTTCGGTACATCATCCAAAGGAAATTCGGTTTTATCCATGTCATTCTTTCTAAGCTGAATGCTCCTCCAAAATATTGATTTTTAACGGCAAATTCACCAATTTCTTTTCTATATGACTGATAAACAATAATTTTTTCATCATCATATTGAGCTATGACGTGATGTCCTTTCTCAGGCCAATCTTGCAGCTGTTCTTTATATTTTTTTAATTTAAATTCCTTCATGATAATCATCCCATTCTTTTTTATCAAGAACTTTATAATCTTCTGTTGGAAAATTATACTTTTCAATGAGGAGATTTAGGTCAAAATCCTTTGTTTGTGGAAATAATAAATGAGTGATCACTTTATTTAATCTTTCAATAAGATTGTCAATATCTTTCCTTCCTTCTAATACAAATGCTTTTGACGCTCTTTCTTCTATAGATATAGATCCCATTAAACGTACTCCACCGAAAAAGTTTTCTAAAACATCCATATAACCTTTTCTGAAATTTACCAGTCTTAAAATCATGAATTTAAGGCTTCTGTTTCTTATGTTTTCAATTTTAAAATTTCCTTCTAAAACTGAATTTATAGTTGGTATTACTTCATCTGAAAATTTATAATCTTTAAAATCTGCTATAAAATCTAAGCTATAAAAGTGTTTAATATTTTCAATCTTTACACCCAAATAAGCAAAGTAAACACAAACCCTTCTATATCTTATCTGTACTGAAGGCAATATCTTATCTGGATTTTCAACATAATATTCTGCAGCTCTATGATCTAAAATAAAGCTTAACTTTGAATATAATTCCAAAATTTCCAGAGTTACCTCTTCTCTCGTTAATTTCATTATATTTATTCGAACGGCTGTATCATCTCTTCCTTCTTCGAAAGAATTGCAAAAACCACTCTTCTAAATTTATTTTTATACTTTCCGTGAAGATGCTTTTTAAACAATTCCGCAATTTCTTTCGGATCATTTTTAAAAACTCCGCATCCCCAAGCTCCTAAAATCAAGGTTTCGTTTCCCTGATGTAATGCCAAAGCCAACATTTTATCCATTCTTATATCCATTGCTCCGAAAATTTCTTGAGCTCTTTCCGGTTCCTGACGTTTTACAACACCTGCATTCACCGCCGGAGACGTGATGAAATTACACAAAACAGGTTTCAGTAACAATTCACCCTTATCCTTCCTGAAAACAGGGACTTTCGGGCTGTAAATCATCATATCTGTATAAAAACACGATTCCATTGCACGATGAGTTTCATAATAATCCCAACCTTGAAGCAAACTGTCATGAAGTCCCGAAGTTCTCGCCAAACTTTCTTCTTGAGCTTCAGCTCCGTTAATAAAACCACCGCCTGGATTTTTTGCAGATGCAAAATTCAGACACATCAATTTTTCCTGATTTTCTTCTGCGGCTAATTGTAAAATTGCTTTTAAAGAACTGCATTTCCACACTTCAAATTGTGTTTCAAAATTGGCTTCCGAAAATTTACTTTTTGTCATTTCCGAAAGTTCTTCCGATGAAAACAAAATGGTTTCCTTTATACAGATTTTCATTTCATTTTCTATGCTTACTTTCTCGTTTTGTTCGTTTATATAATATTTCTTGGCTAAGATTTCCAGTGTATCTTTTGCCATTCCTTTATTTGTCATTGTTAGTTTTTTAATGTTTACTAATAAATTTTCTATCTCATCATTTGCGGGGTTTTTAAAATCTTTTCCAATGAAAACTTTCGTTACTTCAATATTCCCGACAATTGCTTTATTAAAAGCATCCAATTCTTCCGAACGAATCCACAATTCGTTGTGATTTTTGGCTCCTACATTTTGCAAAGGATATTGATTTGCAATTTCTTCCAACACTTCAAATTTGGTTACAAATCCGAGATAATTTCCTGCTTCATCTCTCGTATTCCATTTTTCTGCGATTTCAGAAGCATAGTCTTCATATAAAACAGGATAGAAAATCGGCTGCCATTCCAATCTTGGAGGAAATTTTTTGTAATTGCTTTCTATAATTAAAAGCATTTCTTTTTCTCCAACAGGTCTATATAAAATTTGTGTTTTCATGGTTATTTTTAATTTATTACTAAAACAGCTTCATCATCAGAAAGCTTTATTTCCGCCGTTGCTCCACTGTTGAACTGCAGAAAATCCTGCTCAATTCCATCACTAAATATAAACCCGTTATTCGGCATTAATGATTCTATGATCAGCCTATTTCCTTTTGCCAACTTTCCGCTGCAAATATCCGTTTGCGTTCTGATGCTTTTGAAAGGTTCTCTTACTGCAAAATACAAATCTTCTTCATTCAGTTGCGGATATTTCAAATCGGTTTTTCCTAAAATTCCGAAAGCCATATTGAAAATTGAACTCAGCCAGCCCGTACTTCCTGTTTTTGTGGAAACAATGATTCCGCTGGAAGAATGTGTTTCTTCTTTTCCGTTCAGCATGATTTTATATCTTGCCGAACTGTGAGAAGAAATCCCGATGAATAAATCATTCACTGCCAATAGTTTTTGTCCGTCATTAAGAACTGCTTCCGCAAACCTCATTTTTTTTAAACTAAAGTTTTCGTTGATAACAGAATTTACTCCGTTTAAAAAATTTTTTACCGTAAATGGAAGCAAAACTCCATCATATCTTTCAGGATCGGGATTGATTGCGATGATTGGAATATGCTTGGAATATTTAGCAACATTCGCCACCAATCCGTCTTGTCCGACAACTACAATCAAATTATTTTCAGAGAAAATATAAGACGGAACAAACTCTCTTTCAATCACCTTATTTTTAATGACTTTCGAAAGCTTTGTCTGAACTTCCAAAAATGACTCGTAAAATTTTTCATGCTCATCCACATATTCCTGAAAATTTCCTCCCGAACTTTCAATATAAAATTTCGCCTGAGCTTTGGTATTGAATCTTTCAATCAAGCACTCCAGTCTTGTTTTATTTTTGATGATAATGGCGTATTCGATTTTCATTTTGTTTTATTATAAACATTTTTAAACCATTAAGTTTAATTTAGTTGTGAAGTTTAATTAAGAAAAATCATTCTAATTTTTAAGCTTAAACCAAAGTTCAACTTAATAATTCTTAATAACTTAAAATTTCTTACTATTTCAAAATAGTATCCAACAAATCAGGACTTATATTCAGGTTTCCGATTTTTCCGGCATTTTCTGCCAATTCTCTGAAAGCTAATGCAATATTGTTTTTCGCATCCTGTTTTCCACCCAAAACACTTAAGATTTTCCAATCCATTTCTTTATAAGGTTTCAAAGACGTTTCTAACATATATCCTTGAGTTTCGGCTTCTTTTCTATCGTTTTCCGTTTTTTGCTCGATCAGCTGTTTTCTCTGATTTTCAACAGAAATATCGGCAGCAATTTTCATTTCTCTCAGAATTCTATTATTTTCTTCTTGCTGAACCTCGGTTTCCATTCTTTTTTCTTCAATCTGCTTTTGTTTTTCTTCAACAGCAATTTCCGTATTCAGTTCAGATTCTTTGATTTTTCTTTCCTGTTCTACCGCAAAATTTCTTCTTTCATAAATCGCTTCATCCGCTTGCTGCTGTAGTTTTTCCCTTGTTTCCGTTTCAAGCGCTCTTGCCATTTCAGGAGTCGTCTGAACTGCTAAAATATTGGTTCCAAGAATTTCAATTCCCATCGTTTTTATTGCTTCAGAATTCATTAAACCTTCCAGAATGTTGCCTTCAATCTGTTTTGCAGAACGAATGGCGTCTTTTAAACTTAATTCATGAATAAAAGAAGAAGTTGCAGTCTGCGCCAAATTAATAATCCTTTGATTCAGCTTTTCAATATCATTTTTCTTGTATACTCCGGCTTCGTTTACCGTGAAATCCAATGTATCTGAAAGCGCTTTCGGATCTGTAATTTTGTAGCTTATCTGTCCTTGAATTTTTACCGTTTGATAATCATGGGTATTTTCATTAAAGATAAACGGCAAATCATTACTTCCCATCGGAATTGCAACGATAGACGAGTTTGGAGCGAAATAAAAGAATGACAGCCCTCTTCCTTCTTTTACGGTTTTTCCATTTTTAAAATGAAGAACGTAAGTCATTGAATCAAATTTGATGTGTCTGAAACCAAACATAGCTTTAAGTTTTTTGGTGAAACAATTTATTAATTTCGTGTATTTTTTACGCAAATTATGGGTAAAATTTTTTACACTTTGATTTTATTTAAAGCAAAACACTTTTCAATATTCTTTAATGTTCCGCTTTTCCTATTCTTATCTGTGTTAAAATCGACAGCAAGAAAATGGGTACAAAGATCGATTCCGAACATATCTCTTTCATAATTAGTAGTAAAACCGCCTATAATATGCCATTTCTCTGCCTTTGTTTTAAACGAATTGGCAAAATATCTTGGTCTTCTTCCCACGTGAAGAATCGTCACGTTTTCAGTTTTGTCCTTTAAAAATTCCATCATTAAAGTATCAGTTCCTGAAAAATCCCCGATGATAAATTCACATTCTGAAAGATTGAATTTTTTTAATGGTTCAATATAAAACTGATGAAAATTTTCCCAAGATACATTCCCATTTCCTGAAACATATATCTTTTTCATTTCTTAAGTTTTTAAATACATTACATCTGTTCTTAAAACATATTTCAGTCCGCTAATCAAGGTTTTTCCTTCGTGTCGTAACGGATGGTAAAAAACCAATGCAGATCCTTTCTTTGGAGCTACAGTGAACAGATTTTCAAATTCTGTTTCTCCACCTTCGAAGTCATCATTCAGATAAATTAAAAATGTATAAAAACTTTTCTCATTTTCATTTCTGATGTAACTTCCGTCTCTGTGCATTTTGAATCTTTGTCCGGGAGAATATTTATAAATTCTGAACATTTCATTAAAATCCAAAACATTATAATCTTCATGAGTCTGAGGAAGAAATTCAGATGCCTTTTCAAAAAGATTTTTAGCTAAATCTTTGTCAAAAATCATCAGTCTGTCGTTGTTTCTCACTCCCTTACTCATCATCTGTCGACCACCCATATTGATTTTAGCTTCTTCGAAAACTTTGTCTTGTGTCAATTCAATATAACGATCACATTCTGAATCTGAAAGATAATTTTCAATCAAAAATATCTGCGGATGTAATTCTATTTTTTTCATAATCAATATTTTGTATTTGGTTTTGTGTTTTTATCCTCTTAATTCGTCTCTTACTTCCATCAAAGCAAATCCTAACAGATTTTCACCATTCCATTGAGCTGGATTTTCCGCTTTTGGATTCGATTCCAACATTCCGATTCCCCAGATTTTATCGTATGGGCTGGCTTCTACCAGGATTTTATCGTTTGTTGAAAGCAGAAATTCTTTAAACTTTTCATTTTGAGAAAACTTCAAAAGGTTTCCTTGTCTTACGATTTCATATTTATATTCATCCCAAATCTTCGGATCAAAGTTTTTGACTTTTCTACCTAAACTTTTTGCCTGATTTGGAGTTTTTGCTTGTAAAATTTGTTCTAAAACCTCCTGATCATTAAATAATTTTGCTTTTCCCGCCATCATATAGTGTTCAGCCGTTTTGTAAACAATCCCATTTTCTTCAAATTCAAAAGGAAACCATTGACTGAAACAAGCTTTTGTAATCTCGTCTTTCACCGTATGCCCCCAAAAGAATAAAAAATCTAACTTTTCTTTATTCTGAGATTTCTCAATTATATTTTTTAATGAATGTTTCATTATTGTGTCATTTTTACGCAAATTTAAAAGAATATGATTTTCCCTCCAAATTAATTTGTGTTAATTTTACACTAAGTAATTTAGTTAATTGATTTTCAGTTATAAAAATTTATTTTAACCAAACAGGAAAATTTAAATTAAAGAATGTTATTTTATATTATGGCAAAGAAGAACCTTAATTTCAACTTATAGATCTTCTATTCGTTCAGAATGACAATACGAAAGAATTATTAGATTAGTAAAAATTTGTGTCTAAATTTATTTGATCTCAAAATAGAATCCTTCTTCTTCGAGCTCTTTATATTTTTCCTGATTGAATGTAAATAGTTTTCCCGGTCTGCCGCTGCCTTCTTTTTTCACGTTGTCCGTTTCATTCAGCAATCCATAACTCATGATTTTTTTGCGGAAATTTCGGCGGTCGATTTCTTTTCCTATAATCGTTTTATATAAATTTTCCAAATCAGAAAAAGCAAATTCGTCGTTGAGAAGATTGAAGCCAATCGGTTGATATTGAATTTTTGTACGAAGTCGCTTTAGTGCAATATCAATAATTGTCTGATGATCGAAAGCAAGTTTCGGAAGCTGATTGACACTAAACCATTGTGCATCATCCGCGTCGGAATCTGCAAACAGTTGGTGATAAGAAGGATTCACAAGCCCTAAATAAGCTATCGAAACCACTCTATTTCGAGGATCGCGCCCTACATTTCCAAAAGTATACAATTGTTCCAGAAAATCGGGCTTTATACCTGCTTCTTCATGAAGTTCCCTTTTTACAGCATCATCAAGATTTTCATCATCCAAAACCAAACCTCCGGGAAGCGCCCAACCTCCTTTGAATGGCTCTATATTTCTTTTAATCAATAAAAGCTGAAGATCTTTTTTATCAAAATATCCGAAAATAACTGCGTCTACGGCAACTTTTATGTCTTGTAATTTTTTTGGAGTGCTCATTAATTAATTTGCGTTATGAATACGCAAAGGTATGTTTTTTTTAACTAATATTTAAATAAATTTAATTTCAATAATTAATTTAATACGTCAACTTCTGTCGCTATCCATCACTATTTTAGCCACATAAAGTTCTTCTGAAGAATATCCAATTTTAAAATTTAATTTGAAAAAAATGAGTTATTTATTAATTATTGACAAATACACTGGTGAACAGTGTAAGTATGTAGAAACAGAAAAGTGGTATGATAATACAACACTTATGGATGATAGTCTTTGTGATCATGTAATCTATATCCAACATGAGCATAAATATTACAAAAGAGTATTAAATGACTATATTACTGTAAAAATGTTTGGCGCAATTGGAGATGGATTAACCGACGATTCTGAAGCCATCCAAAAAGCAGTTGATTTTTGTGAGAAAACATCTCAGAAAACGTTATTCTTTCCTCCTGGGAATTACCTTCTCAATACGCCTATTCAAAATACAAGAGGTGGAGTAAAATTTATTGGTTCAGGCGCATTTTTAAGAGAAGAAAGTTGGTGGAATGCGCAACAGCCGCATTCTCCATTTTCAGGATGTTCTCTGATAGTTCCTCAAAACAGCAGCGCTTTTGTATTTAAAAGTACAGTTACGGATCCCGTTTTCATGGAATCTATCCAGTTTTTGGCAAAAGAAGGAAGAACGGCTGGCTCAACCTTTGCAATTGATTTTAAGTCTGAATTTGACGGACCAGTATGGCCTTTTGTTGTAAGAGACTGCCATTTTAGAGGTTTCAATCGTGCTATATCCTTTAAAAGTTCTAATGCCTACAATGTGGCTTCAGTACAAATTACCGGCTGTGCTTTTTCTCAGAATGATGAATGTGTATATTTTGGTTTTACTGATGATAACGAAAAACGTAATGTTTGCTGGGGATTTCTTTTTGAAAACAACAAATGCCATGATAATGCAAGGATAATCTATGGTAGCTTTGCAAAAGACTTAGTCAAAATAGTAAATAATAATTTTGAAGGCACAATAGATTACATTTCACCACCCTCAGAAAAACCTAAACCCTATGCTATTGATATTGAGATCAGTAATTGCACCGTTCACTTTTTTGGAAATCATTTTGAGTCAATGCGTAGTAATGCTGTGTATATTTCCTCATTACCAAAAAATAGTAATGGCGATTATATTTCATTTTCAAATACTACTGCTTTATCTAATCAGAACAGAGTCGAAATTTCCGGGAATAATACAGATGGAATGATTGCTGATCATGTTTTAGAGTATGATCTTTCTGGTTTACAGATAATTAATAAAGATAGTTCTAATCTTTACATTTACAGTTGTGAAATTGTAGAAAATTTATCTGCAACATCTAATATTTTCCTGAATGAATTTGCGAAAAAAAATGGAACCATAATTAAATTTTCAGATACTGACGGTGATTCTTATCTATTTAACAATGCTTTAAAAAATATAAGCACAGTAAAAGTGTCCAGCTCAAAAACTCTATATATTGATGAAGAACAATACGATAGTTTTGGTAATAAAGATAACAATTTTGCCGCTTTTTTTAATGGTGGATATTCTATGACCTTTAAAGGAAAATCTAAATATATAGGTGCTACATTTAAAGTTAATCAGAGGCTAGGTAATTTTATAGCTGACGGTTTTTTCAGCTCTTTTTATAATGAAAATAATAATACAATTCCATCACCAGGAACGCCAAAATATGTGACGGGAATGTTGAGTCAAAAAGCAGGAAAATCATTATTTGTTCTTATTTATCCAAGTACAGATTTATATTCTGCAACATCAGATTTTAATGCATTTTATGCGGGAATATCATTGTATAATCTTCAAGAAAAAAACACTTTAATTGCAACTGATATTACATATTTCACTATGGGTGATGATGAAAACGATAATGATTATAACCCGAATATTCTACCTTATTACCAAAAATCAAATGTAGTAGAAAAAGTAGGCACATTTGAAAAGGGGCAAACATTTGTAGATACAGCAGGAAATTTTAACGTGGTAAAACAAAGTGGTACTATAGATAGTGGAAGCTTTTTAAATAACGTAACCGCCTCTGGAACTATTGGTAAAGAATATCTGGATTCAGTTAGTAATTCTGAAAAGTTTACAATCGGACAATATCTAAAATTTGGAAACTTACCTGATGTCTACAGAATAGTTGGATGCAAAAATGGAACAAAGTTCTATCTGAATAAAAATTTAACTAGCAGTTTTAGCAATTCTCCAGTTACTTTTAGCACTCCTACAATATCAGTAATTTAATTAAAGTCTAAATTATTAAATATATGGTCGTAAGCTGTTCTTACGACCATAATTTTTTATTCTATTAATTTTCATTGTGTTAATCTCTTTATTATTAAATATTTTAATTAAATTTATAAACAACTTAAAACGAAACGATTATGAAAAATTTATTATTTGCAGCTTGCACTGCTTTTCTCATTATTGCTTGCGATAAAGTAAAAATGGATGTTAAAACCTCATCAGATAAAACAGATTCTTTAACGAAAGAAGAATGGAAACCCGTAGATTCTGCAACCGCAACAAAAGCATGGATGGAATATGCAACTCCGGGAGAAATGCAAAAAATGATGGCAAAAAGTGACGGCACATGGATCGGAGAAAACACCATGTGGATGGAAAATGGCGGAAAACACATGAACAGCAAATCTGAAGCAACCAATAAAATGATGTATGACGGACGTTATCAAATAAGCAATCATAAAGGGGATTTCATGGGAATGCCTTTTGAAGGGATGAGCATTGTTGGGTATGACAATTCTAAGAAAAAATTTGTAAGTACATGGATCGATAATATGGGAACGGGAATCATGCATGGAGAAGGCGACTGGAATCCATCAACAAAATCTATTGAATTTAAAGGAAAAATGACCGATCCTTCAAGACCGGGAAAAGAATGTGATTTTAGGGAAGTTTTCACATTTATTGATGATAATACTCAAAAAATGGAAATGTATGGGCCAGATTCCAAGACGGGAAAAGAATACAAAACCATGGAAATAAAATATACTCGTAAGAAATAACAGAAAACCGCTTCAAATTGAAGCGGTTTTTTTGAAATATGTTGAAATCACTGGAAATAAACAGTGATTTTACTTACTGATTGCTAAGCTTTTATATTCAACTTTGATGTAAACAAAAGGAAACCGCCGAAAACCTTAAAAGAGTAGGCAAAACACCTAAATTCATTAAAGCCATGAGCCATATTATTAAAGGAAATCTTGCGGCCTATCTATGCGGCAGAGATTGTTCAGAGAACCTTAGTCAGGTAAAAGTACGTATTTATCTTCCCGTTACAGAAGCCAATGCAGCGGCTTTATCGTCTGCTGAAATCAAAGATACTTTCAGAGAAGTTTCGGAAGAAGAAATTAAATCTAAGCAGAGCAAGCTTCTTGCAGAAGCAGAAACAGATATGGAAGGAAATTTTTCAATCAAAATCGATGAAAAATATTCCCGTTCTGCATTAGAAATAGATTTTTATTGCGGAACAGTTCCCCGTCCTCCGTTTCCTCCCAAAAAAGGTAAAGAAAGACAGTTTCATATCACAACATTTGTTCCTCAATGGAAAGCTTCACAAGATCAGGAAACTTGGATTGCCAATTTTTCTTACATCATTCCTGATAAGTGGTGGTGTCTGATTAAAGGTCGATATTTTGACGTTTGGACTATCTGTGGAAGATTAACAGACTGTGAAACCGGAAAACCTCTTGAAGGCATTACAGTAATTGCTATGGATGCAGATTTCATTACAGACGATGAACTGGGAAGAAATACGACAGACAGCAATGGACATTTTAAAATTTATTATACTTCTGTTGAATTTAAAAAGACATTTCTTTCTCCCTTAATTAATATAGAAACGGATGTTACACTTCCTTTTGCAAGCGGGCCGGATGTTTATTTCCAGTTGGAATACGGCGGACAACGTTTTGCTTTGGAAACAAAAGCTGACAGACGTAATAATGTAGGATATTGCCTTTGTGTAAAGCTTTGTTCAAAAGAATTGATTCCTGTAGATCCTTCTACGCCTCCTTCATTTACACATTTTGGTCTTACCCAGCATATTCCAATCCAGTCAGGCATTGATTTATCAACAGGGAAAACGCTGGCTGGTTACGCCTTTTTCTCATCAGTTAATCTTGTAGGTACAATAAGTAAGAAAATTAATAATCTACAAATGGAATATCTTTTTGAATATCAGGAAGTAACAAATCCGACAGATGCTTTAAATCCTGCAGGGTGGAATCCAATTGTTCCTAATATGATCGATAAAACGGTGATTGGTTATTTATGGAGTTTTACGGGAGATCCATCCAATCCAATTGCTTATGAACCTTATTTCATTAATGGAACTGGTACAGAAAAAACCGTTACTTTCAACGGAGATTGGATACAAGTGCCTCAAGATTCTAATTTTGCAGCTCATACAGACGCAGAAATTTTGAAATTAAATACTGAAAAACTGACAGGAGTCACTTCAATTGACATGAGCATGCCTACGTCAGGAATAGGAAATACAACAGTCTCTGCATCAAGACCTCATGTTTCCAATAGATACTTTGCCATTCGTATGAAACAAAGAGCAGTTGGCGGTTCTGCAACAATAGCGGGAACATCAAAACCAATTGCGATTTATAATGTTTTATATCAAAATGTAAATAAATATGGAAGCTGGGCTCATGCGACAGTTGATAATCAATATATCGCATTGTCTGTAGATCTTGAAGAAATTATTTCCGGAAGCAGCGGTTGCAGTAAAATAACAACAGATCTGCATGTAAAATACGGAGCAAGAAATGAAAATCTCGGAAGTGTAAGCCTATCCATTGTAGGACCTCACAAACCCGGACAAAGTTTTGGATTTAATCCGATTGTTCTTATGTCATCGCCGGAAACATTTGGATCAACTCAATTGGTATTTACACCTCCGACTGATACGGTGGCAGATTTATTGCCTTGTGCTTATACTGTTTCTATTTCCGCAACAGCATTGCTGACTACAGGAGACAGTAATCTTGGTTCTTACAATGATTTCGTTTCATTTTGTAAGATTTAATAAAAATAGATAAACTTTCAAAAAGAAACTTTTGAAAATAAAAAAAACCGCTTCCAATTGAAGCGGTTTATATTTTTAGTCATTAAGCTTTAATACAGCCATGAATGCAGATTGTGGTACTTCTACTCTACCAATCTGCTTCATTTTCTTTTTACCTTCTTTCTGTTTTTCAAGAAGCTTTCTCTTTCTGGAAATATCTCCTCCGTAACATTTTGCGGTAACGTCTTTTCTTAATGCTTTAATAGTTTCTCTTGCAATAACTTTCGCTCCTAAAGCCGCCTGAACTGCAATATCAAACTGTTGTCTTGGAATCAGCTCACGAAGTTTTTCACACATTCTTTTACCAATGTAGTATGCATTAGAATCATGAATCAATGAAGACAATGCATCTACCATATCTCCGTTGATCAGGATATCCATTTTTACCAGCTTAGAAGCTCTGAATCCGATTGGGTGGTAATCGAATGAAGCATATCCTTTAGAAATAGATTTTAATCTGTCATAGAAGTCGAAAACAACTTCCGCCAAAGGCATATTGAAAATTAATTCAACTCTTTCTGACGTTAAATAACTTTGATTAACGATTTCCCCTCTCTTTTCAATACAAAGTGTCATTACAGCTCCAACAAAATCAGATTTTGTAATGATAGAAGCCTTGATGTAAGGTTCTTCCACTCTATCCATTGTAGAAGGATCCATCATTTCAGATGGGTTATTAATCAAAATCGGAACTTCCGGTTCTTTTTTGGTATATCCAAAATAAGAAACGTTCGGAACCGTAGTGATTACGTTCATGTTGAATTCTCTATCCAATCTTTCCTGAACGATTTCCATGTGCAACATTCCTAAGAATCCGCAACGGAAACCGAAACCAAGAGCCGCAGAACTTTCCGGTTCGAAAACCAAAGAAGCATCATTTAGCCTTAATTTTTCAAGAGAAAATCTTAATTCTTCAAAATCCTCAGATTCAATTGGATAAATACCAGCAAAAACCATTGGTTTTACTTCCTCAAATCCATCGATTGGTCCTGCAGCAGGATTTTCAAATGAAGTAATTGTATCACCTACTTTTACCTCTCTTGCATCCTTAATACCAGAAATTAAATATCCTACATCACCACATCCAATTGTTTTCTTCGGAACCTGCTTCAGTTTCAAAGTACCAACCTCATCTGCTCCATATTCTTTTCCTGTGGCGAAGAATTTGATTTTCTCGTTTTTAGAAATACTTCCGTTTACTACTTTGAAATAGGCTTCAATTCCTCTGAAAGGATTATAAACTGAGTCAAAAACCAAAGCTTGAAGCGGCGCATCCGGATCTCCAACCGGAGCCGGAATTCTCTCTACAATTTGCTCCAGTAAGTTATGGACACCTTCTCCTGTTTTCCCTGAAACTCTCAATACATCTTCATATTCGCAACCAATCAAATTCATGATTTCGTCAGTTACTTCTTCAGGATTTGCAGAAGGAAGGTCAATTTTATTCAAAATCGGAATGATTGTTAAGTCATTTTCCAATGCTAAATACAAATTACTAATTGTTTGCGCCTGAATACTTTGAGCAGCATCTACAATAAGAAGTGCTCCTTCACAAGCAGCGATTGAGCGGGAAACTTCGTAAGAAAAATCTACGTGTCCCGGTGTATCGATAAGATTTAATATAAATTTTTCTCCTTTATATTCATAATCCATCTGGATCGCATGAGACTTGATTGTAATCCCACGCTCTTTCTCCAAATCCATATCATCCAGCGTCTGAGACTGTAATTCTCTTTGGGTAACAGTATTGGTATATTCCAATAGTCTATCCGCCAAAGTACTTTTACCGTGGTCAATATGAGCGATTATGCAAAAATTTCGTATGTTTTTCATTTAAGAACCTTGTAATTTGCAAAGATAAGAAAATGCAAGAGAATTCCTCATTCTTAATTTTATACAGAGAAAATTTAATTTTAATAATAAACAAAGTCTAATTTTAGAGAGTTTTGTTTGTTATCAATTTGTATTAATTAATTCCCAAAATTCACGAAATGTGGTATATCTGTTGCAAAACTGTTCATCGGTAAAAGATTGTTTCGATTGCTATTGAAATCAAAAACAGAATTATTGTCAAAAGGCACACGAGGATAATAAGTAAAAGAAATTTGAATCCTGTTGAAAACCAAATAAGGATTATTGATAAGAACTCCGATTCCTACTTTTGTGTTTGTATTTGTTTTCAAAAGTTTTTCATCCGGCATACCCAACCAACCGACTGCTGCAGTTAAATACGGACTGAAATGAAAATTCTTCCATGTTTTATTAACAAAAAACTGAAGCTGATATCTTAAAACTAATTTTTTTGTTCCAATATAATCTCCATTGAAAACAGGAAATTCGTCTGATGCTGAAAGATTAATCCTGTCTTTATAAGAATAATTATGCTGAGGATTTCCCAATGCCAAAGTCGGAGAAAAGAAATGTCTTACTTTAGCAAATTTCCAATCCATAAGGTTCGTGAAATAAGTCCCATCCAGACGGAAAGATTCACGATTTTGTTTGTCTTCATTGAAAAATCTCCCGAACTGAGCCTTCAAATTGAAATATCCAATATTCGTAAAATCCCCATAAGATGCCGAAATTCCGGCGTATGGCATCACTTTGCTACTTCTTGATAAAGCTCCTGCAGTTAAATTTACCGAATTACCATATGCAATATCTTCCGGCAAATCATATTGAAAAATATTTTTCTGAACCGAAAATTTTCTTTGAATAAATCCAACAGACATCAAAAAACTACTGTAAGAACTGAAATATTGATATTGATCGATTCCGGGGCTGTCTTTATATTGATAATTCTGAAATCTTCCTATTAAAGCAATATTGCTGGAAACTTTTTCGCTAGGGTTCGAAGAAACAGGAATCTGATAACCACCCCACAAATCCTGACTATATACTTTAATCTGAACTTCCGGAAAAGTAGTTTCTGATTCTGTCGGAAGTAAAACATTTCGCATAAAATATTCGAAAGTAAAACCTCCTGCCCATTTTGTCAATGGCGAGAAAAAATCTCTTGTAACATTTAAATTGATTCTTTCATTTTTAGCAAAATCCCTCTCTCCCAAAATCTGAGCATTGATATAAGACCCAAAAAGGTTATAGGCTGTATAACTTCCCAAAAAATAATCTTGTTTTTCCTTGGAATCATTTCTATAAAGAAAATCCAACGTATGTCCCAATCCCAGTACATTTTCTTCAGTAACACCTAGTCCTATTTTACTTCCGGAATAGCTCAGTCTCGGTTTTAAGCTCCATGAATCAAGAACTTTCACAATAACATCGATAGAATCTTTTGTAGAAGTACTGTCGGAAATACTGATGTTTACCCTGTTTATAAAAGGCATGGTTCTCAATAAACGTTCGGATTCGTATATTTTTTGAGCATTATATTCTTCTCCTTTCTGAAAAAGCAGGTAATTATTAACAGTAGAAATTCTTGTATTAGAATGAAGATGATTCGTAAACCAATCGTACCATTTCGATTTTTCTTTTTTATCTTCGGAACCATATCCAAACGGGTCAATCGTTTCTATCCGAATATTTCTAATATGTTTTCCATTGTGGGTTTCCTGCGCAATTTTTTCCGTTGTTGTTTTAACAGAAGCCGAATCTGCCTCTCTTCGAAAGATGAAGCGATGAATGAATTTGGTAACTTTTCTTTTATCTGAAAATTCTTCAATTTTATAATAAAGAGAATCCTTTCTTTCTTGTGCATTAAAAAAAGAAAAACAACTTAAAAAGAGAACTAAAATTACAATCGATCTGCTCATCAACCTTCAAAAATTCAATAAAGTTTTTAGTATCAATTTACAAGCCAAGAATGATCAAACTATCATTTCTCTTCGCTTTATTCATAACAAAAAATTAAATTATTATGATAAATACCTATTACTTTTCACAATAAAATCTTTACCTTTTCACATTAAAAATCTACCAAAAGTCCAAACTTATTTTTTTAAAATGAAAAAAGTTCTTTTACTCCTTTTAATAATTCCTTTCGCTCATTTAAAATCTCAATGGGTTGAAAAAGCTCCAGAAAATCCGGAAGAATTTGTAAATCCTTTAATTGGATCACTTTCAAAACCTTCTCTTTCTAATGGAAATACCTATCCCGCCGTTGCCGTTCCTCACGGAATGAATTTGTGGACTCCACAAACCGGAAAAAATGGAAACGGATGGCAATACACTTACGATGCCGATAAAATCCGCGGAATAAAACAAACGCATCAACCTTCGCCTTGGATGAACGATTACGGAACGTTTTCCATCATGCCTGTGACGGGAAAAATGCGTTTCAATGAAGATGAAAGAGCGAGTTGGTTTTCACATAAGTCGGAAGTTTCAAAACCATATTATTATAGCGTTTATCTTGCTGATCATAATGTAACTGCAGAAGTTACACCCACAGAAAGAGCTGCACAACTACGTTTAACTTATCCAGATTCTGAAAATTCATGGTTTATGGTAGATGCATTTGATAAAGGTTCAAGTATAACAATTATTCCTTCTCAAAATAAAATTACAGGATATTCAACAAGATATTCAAGAGGTAAGCTGGTTGGTTTTAAAAATTATTTTGTGATTTATGCTGACAAACCATTTACAAAATATTCAACGTGGAAGGATAAAGATTTTGTGAAAGATGCTTTGGAAATCACAGGAGATCATTGCGGAGCTATAGTTGGTTTCGCGACCAAAAAAGGAGAAAAAGTGAATTTAAAAGTAGCTTCATCATTTATCAGTTTAGAACAGGCAGAATTAAATTTACAAAGAGAACTCAATAAAGATTCTTTCGATGATACTTTTAAAAAAGCAAAATCAGCGTGGAATGAAAAATTAAAACGAGTTGAAGTTGCAGGCGGAACAATCGATCAGATGCGAACGTTCTATTCTTCGTTATACAGAATGCTTTGCTTTCCGCATAAAATGTATGAGATCAATAAAGCAGGAGAAGTTGTTCATTACAGTCCATACTCAGGGAAAACGGAGATTGGTTATCGCTTTGCAGGAACTGGTTTCTGGGATACTTTCAGGGCACTCTACCCTTTTTTAAATTTGGTTTATCCGAGCATCAATGTTGAAATGCAGAAAGGATTAATCAGCGATTATAAAGAAGGCGGTTGGTTGCCGGAATGGTCGAGTCCATCGTATTCTGATATTATGATTGGAAATAATTCAGCTTCTGTGGTTGCAGATGCTTATATGAAAGGTTTGCGAGGTTATGATATTGAAACATTGTATCAGGCTTTACTTCATGGTGCGAATAACGAAGGTCCGCAAGCAACAGGAAGGTTGGGAATTGAATATTATAAAAAATTAGGCTACGTTCCCTATGATGTAAAGATCAATGAAAATGCAGCAAGAACTCTGGAATATGCTTACGATGATTTTGCGATTGCTCAATTAGGAAAAGCTTTAGGCAAACCAGAATCTGAATGGGGAGAATACTACAGACGTTCACAGAATTTCCAAAAAGTGATTGATCCGGAAACAAAATTAGCTCGTGGAAGAAATCAGGACGGAAGTTTTCAGGCTCCTTTTAATCCATTTAAATGGGGCGATGCTTTTACAGAGGGAAATTCCTGGCATTATACATGGTCGGTTTTTCAGGATATTGATGGGTTGGCAAAATTGATGGGCGGAAGAAAAGAATTCTCGAAAAATTTAGATAAAGTTTTTGAAATGCCTCCGGTTTTTGATGACAGTTATTATGGCTCAACGATTCACGAAATTCAGGAAATGGTGAATGCGAATATGGGACAATATGCTCACGGAAATCAGCCTGCTCAACATATTATTTATTTGTATAATTATTCCGGAGAACCGTGGAAAACACAATATTGGGTTCGTGAAACGATGAATCGTCTGTATCAGCCAACTCCGGATGGATATTGTGGTGATGAAGATAACGGACAAACTTCGGCTTGGTATATTTTCTCGGCACTTGGTTTTTATCCTGTAACTCCTGCGACGGATCAGTATGTTTTGGGAGCTCCTTTGTTTAAAAAAGCAACGATACATTTAGAAAACGGAAAGAATATTGAAATTAAAGCAGATAATAACAGTGATGAAAACCGTTATGTAAATTTTATAAAATTTAATGGAAAAAAATATTCTGCCAATTGGTTAAGCCACGACGAATTGATGAAAGGTGCAACTTTGAAATTTGACATGACTTCTCAGCCGAATAAAGAACGGGGAACCGACGAAAAAGATTTTCCTTATTCTTATTCTACAGATAAAAAATAAAGCAAAAGAGAGACAGTTTGTCTCTCTTTTTTTGTTTAATATTCAAAAAGATATTCACCTGTTAAAGGACTGATGTATACTTTTTCCTTTTCTTCTTTTTCAAGCGCTTTCCGTTGTTCATTACTTAGGAGAACATTTCCTAAAGCTCCTAAACCACCCGCAATTGCACCTCCTCCAGGCGGAGTAAAATCATGTTTTGCAAGACCTTGATTTAACAATGTTATGCCTGAAAAAATATAAAAACCTTTTTCATCTTTATCAATTTTATAAAAACCTCCAAAAGTACTTTTGTAAGCTATTCCGTTTTCAACATAGATGAAAATCTGTTGTGGTGGTCTTAGTGTTTCATTCTTTCCTTCGGCACGAATTACATTTCCATCTTTATCTTTAATCAGTTGATAACCTGTTAATGGTTTTTGATTAAAAAAGCTCAAATAATCTTTATAAATTCCATCCTGAAACTGATTCGTTTTGAAAACCGGTAAGTTTTCAGCTAAATATTCCCTGTAATTTGGAAGTTGATCTTGTGGAACAGATATTTTAGAAGGTTCTAAAGAATAAGATTCTGTAATAAATTTATTCAAACTCATCCCAATTGAAGATGCCAAAGTTTTGGATATATTTTGATATTCCCAAGTATTAATCGTCTTTGTTCCATCGATAGTTTTTAAAAGAAAATATTCCGTTCCTACCTTTTCGTACGATGATGCACTGATAAAAATTTTAGCATAATCTACTTTATCTATTCCCTTTTTTTCATACACTTTCAGCTTGTCCAAAACAATTACGAGTTCTCTTTTTCCTCGTTTTTTATTATCTTTTTCGAACCAGTTTTCAAGGTCAGATTTAGCATTATCAGTCGGAAAAGAAAATGTGTATATTTTATCTTTTCGGGAATATTGTCCGATATTTTTATCTTCTCTTGCATCAATTACTTCAAGACTTTTTGTAGTCGATTTCGGATCATTGAGTCTGTATTTAAAATCAATTACTTCATTACTCTGAGCTGATAAAACACCCGAAAGCAATAAAAAGAACAGTATTTTTTTCATATTTTTTAAATTATTATTCCTCAGAAAAGTCATATTCTCCTGTTAACGGATCAATGTAAATAGGAAATTTTTCTTCTTTTCTCGCTTTATTTTGTCTTAAACCTCTTTCTAATATTCCGACAAGACCTACTGCAACACCACCGTACATTCCGGCATTTGTTCCTCCTCCTACACTTAAAAAAACTGCAGAATTCTGTGCCGGTAAAAGATATCCTCGATTACTTATTAAATAAAATCCTTTGTCATTTTTATTCAGTTCTAAAAATCCTGAATATGTTTTTCTGTAAGCCTTTCCGTTTTCAACATAAGCGAACATTTCATTTGCCGAAATTTTATCTTTCTTTCCGTTTTCTTCTTTTACAGCCCTTAAAACATTTCCTTTATCATTCTTTTCAAAAACATAATTTCCCGGTTCCGGAGTTTGATTCATAAATGCTGTATGATTAAGATAAATTCCATCTTTCAACTGAGTATTTTTGTAAGCTTCAGAATTGGTTCTCACATACGATTCATAATCTGCAAGAGCATCGATTGACACAGGATTTTCTTTAGGTTTCAAAGTATATGTCTTCTTCAGAAACATAGCAAAAACCACAGGAATATTTTTAACCATTACATCAGAAATATTTTTACTCCCAAAGCTGTAGATTGTATCTTTTTTGTATAAAAATTTATACTGATCGCCTTCTTTCAGGAAAGTTTGTGCAGAAAATTCGATTTCTCCTTCAGTCTGCTTTCCTACAGTTTCTCCTAAATAAGTTTTCAGATGTTTCAGAACCAAAACCAGCTCGTACTTCCCTCCTTTATGATTGCTGTCTGTGTACCATTGACTTAGGAAATTATTTACCGTCGTCGGAAAAACGATTTCCCTCATTTCTTTATTATCACCGAATGGCACCTCTCCTATTTTCTTATCCTCTCTTTGATCGATTACCTCAAGAGATTTGTAGATATTTCCTTTAGAATTTGAAAGATTTCCTCTTTCTTTAATAATTTCCTGATTCTGTGAAAAGCAAATAATTGAAGCTAAAATAAAGGTGATTTGGAGTATTTTTTTCATTTAATAATAGATTTACTTCAAAAATATGAATTTGATTTAAAATTTTTATTGCTAAAAATCATAATTTCCTGTCATCGGATCAATATAAACTTCTCTTACAGTTTTCATATCTATCTTATTTGGGTTGAACATAATCGCATCTATAATTCCTCCTACCAATCCGAACATCATCCCAAAATTAATGTTGTAATCTGACGGATAAAGCATGTCTGGTTTAATGAAAAGATAAAATCCTTTGTCATTTTTATTTACTTCATGAAAACCTGAAAATGTATTTTTGAAAGCCTTCCCGTTTTCAACATAAATAAACATTTTATGTGAAGGAATTCTTTTCTTTTTACCATTTTCGATCTTTATTGCTCTATCCAATTTTCCATCTTCAAACCGTTCTAAAGTATAGTTTTCCTCCGGAGTTTGCCTGAAAAACGAATTATAATCCAGGTAAATTCCTTCCTTAAGAACTTCATTTTTAAAAGCGGGATAATTATTTACATAGTTTTGATAATCAGAAATTTCACTAAGCGTAAGATCATAATTAACCGGTTTGGATTTGTATGTTTTATCAAAATATAAAGAAAATATATGATGCATATTCTTCACCATAATATCCGCAACATCTCTATGACTGAACATGAAAACGGTATCTTTTTTATATAAAAACTGATACTTATCTCCTTCTTTTACAAAACTTTGTACAGAAAAAGTCATCGTTCCTATATTTCTCCTTTCATTCGTTTCTTTTACAGATAATTTTAAATCATTTAAAACCAAAATAAGATCTTGTTTTCCTCCTTTCAGATTACTTTTCCGGTACCAATTTGTAAGATCTTCTGCTGCACTGTTCTGAAATGACACTTCTTTCATTTCTTTATTGTCCTCAAAAGGCAAAATCCCTATTGTTTTATCTTCTCTCTTGTCAATGACAATCAGTGAGTTGTAATCTCCTTCTCCATTATTAGGAATATCTCCTTTAAGTTTTATAAATTCTTTATTCTGTGCAAACGAAATAATCATCAGGCAAGTCATCACAACCTGCAAAAGTTTTTTCATAATTAAAATTTTTGGCAAAAATAGAGATTCATTTAAAACAAAAATTGCCTTTCACAAAATTTATATAAGGCAATTTATTTTCATTTTAAATAAAATTTACTTTGTAAAAACATAAGCTCCCGTCAGAGAATCAATATAAACATTAGATTCCTGCGATGATCTGTAACCAATCCCATGAATAGCTCCGTTTGGAGGATTTGCTCCCGATTCAATGGCTGCTCCGATCAAAGCTCCCGGAATTCCACCTAAGATTGCACCTATCATAATACCGCTGGTTTTTGCACTTGTAAAAAGATTTACTCTGGAAGTATAAATATAAAAACCTTTATTGTCTTTCTTCATTTCATCAAATCCGACGGGCGTAAGTTTGTACGCTTTTCCTCCATCTACATAGCAATACATTTCTGAATAAGAAGAATCTATACCATTATGCATCAAATTTGTAACCCTTCCTTTTTTATTTTTTTTAACTGAGTATTCTGCATTCGGCTCTTGATTAGAAAAGCTTTTAAAGTCAGTATAAACTCCATCTTTAAGCTCAGGATTATTAAAAGCTTTGTAATTTTTGTCTAAATATGCATTATAGTTATTAATCTCATTTTCAGGAACAAGGATCCCAAGAGTTGTGTTAGAATAAGAAAGTTTAATAAATTCTGTGATGATATCAGAAATCTGAGAAGCTAAAAATCTCTGCGGATGAGGCGTAAGTTTCGGGTTGGAAACGATCACATTATCAAAACGACCGATAAAATAATATCTGTCATTTCTCTTGATAAAACTTGAGATCTTCAGCTTAAGTTTAGCAAACGGATAATCTTTATTTTCGTTCTGTTCATCGTATATCTTTATCTTTTCCAACATAATGATGAAGTCTGTATTTCCCGTTTTCTTATTATCATTCAGGAACCAGTTTCCGAAATGTTTTTCCAGATTTTCGTCTTCAAACTTTATTTCTGCTGTTTCTTTCTTATTGGCAATTGTCCCGATTGTTTTATCCGTTCTGTTATCGATTAAAGTTAAAGATTTTGCCAATCCTCTTTTATCTTTAATGTTTTGATCCAGTTTCACAAATTCTACTCTTTGAGCAGCCAATGAAATGGAAAGCATTAAAAACAAAACAATTTTTTTCATAATTAAAAATTTTCCGCAAAAATATAGATTTGATTTAAAAATTAAACGACTCTCACAATAAATTGCAAGAGTCGTCCAACATTAAAAAAATAAACTATTATGGAGATTGTCTCGGTCTCGAAGCATTATTACCATTATTGTCTCCATGAGGCTTTCTTTCATTCATCTTATCTCTCATCATTCCCTCGGATTGGAACAGCTTCAAAACTTTCTGACAAGGAATTACCTGTTGCATCTTATCAGCATATCTTTTTCTATTATCTAGCAGCTTTTGTCCTACATCAAAGCTTTGTTGCAACTTTGCCTTAGCTTCATCATCTGATAAAGTTTCGGGATCAAAATTGGAATTAAACTGGCTCTTGATCTGTTTCTGGCTATCTAAATATTCGTTGTAAACCTGTGTAAATTCAGTTTTATCATTTGGATCAATATCCAGATTTTCCATCACCATATTGTTCCTGAACTTAGTAAGAAGTGCTTTTCTCTCTTCCGGAGAAAGATTGTTTATTACCTCTTTTCTTTGTTTAGGGTCCATTTTTTTCCAGTCGTAATCTGTTTTTTGAGCATTTAAGCCAAAACCATAAATAATAAAAAGCGTAAATAATATCTTTTTCATCTTTTTTAATTATATAAGTCCAAATAGACATCCTGAGTAGAATTACTTGCCAATTCTGTAATTTCAGAATTTGAGAAAGAATCCAGATACTCGTTCATTTGAACTTCATTTTGTTTTGAAACAGGTTTTACTGTTTGATTTTTCGCTTCAGTCGTAGTCTTTTCTGTACTGTTGTCCTGTGCAATAGACTTATTATCATCCTGACTTCCAACTGTTTGATTATTATTATCAACAGAAGTTAAATCGGACTGTAAAGTTTCATAAGCGATCTGACTTTCTGTTTTTGGTTCATGATTATTAACAGTATTCTGTTTCACATCTTCATTAGGATTTTCATTATTAAAAACAAAAGTCGCTCCAAAGATCAATGCTAATGATGCTGCAGCCGCATATGCCCAATTTAATTTAAAAATCGGTGCTTTCTTCTTAGCTGGCAACACATTATTCAATACATTTTCCTGAACTGTTTCAAACAGATTTTCAGGAACTGTGTAAATATTTTTACGTTCTAATTGTTCCAGATCAAAATCATTAATCCCGCTCAATACCTTCCCCTGAATATTTTCAAACAAATTTTCAGGGACTTTGTAGATGTTTTTGCGTTCTAATTTTTCTAGATCAAAGTCTTTCATGTCGTTGTTTCTCAAAAATTATCTTTCGTAATTCTCTTTGATATATTCTTCTATTTTCTGCTTAGCATAATGATAATTCGTTTTCAGCGTTCCTACCGACATATCTACAATTTTCGATATCTCTTCGTAAGGCAGATCATCATAATACCGCATCATAAATACCAGTTTCTGCTTTTCGGGCAGACTTTGTATAGCATTCTGTAGTAGAATTTGTATTTCTTCAGCATCTCCGTCTGTATTATCAGCAACAAGATTCTGCATATAGTATTCGGGATCTTCATCAGATTTCTGCATTTTCTTCATCTTATTTACCTGCTGTAATGCTTCGTTGGTAGCAATTCTGTACAGCCATGTATACAGTTGGCTATCGTTTTTGAACTGGTGAAAATTCTGATAAGCTTTAATAAAAGTCTCCTGCAAAGTGTCCTGAGCAAGATCTCCGTCCACAATAATTCTTCTTATGTGCCAATACAATCTACTCTGATAAGCATCCATTAAAGCGCGAACTCCTTTTTCTTGAGTTCGTGGATCTTGCATCAACGAAATAATTTCCGCGTCTTTAATCTTCATAAGATGCTTTCATTGTTTTGGATTACAAAAATAGTTGAAAGTTAAATTACTTCTTCAATTTTCAGTCCAAATATCATAATTAAATATATAAATTATTTGAAACCCTTTGATATTATCAGACTAAAAAATTTTGATAGAGAATCCTTTATTTCTTTTATTAATCAACGTTACATTTAATTTTGAAAATATAATTTTAGTTTAAATCTTTACAAAATAGCCTTCTTTTTTAACCGAAAAAAATTATAATTAACTGATTAAAAAATATTAATTTTTAAATTAAATATAATTCCAGGCAAATATCTGCTATTCCGAAACCTTTTAGCAATTTCCAAAAATCATTAAAAATCTTATATTTGTTTTATGCAAATTGTAATTATCGGTTCCGGAAATGTAGCCTATCACATGGCAAAAGCTTTTGTTCTTAATAATATTCCATTGGCTCAAATCTTTGGCAGAAATAAAGAAGAACTCAGTAAAATTTCTGAAGAATTAAAAATTCCTTTCTCAACAGAAAAATTGAAAGACGCAGATTTGTACATCATTTGTGTGAGCGATAATTCTGTTGAGGCTGTTTCCAATATCATTACTAAAAAAGATTGTCTCGTTGCTCATACTTCCGGATCGCTTCCAAAAGAAATATTAGCAGGAGAATACAGAAAATCAAGCCTTTATCCTTTACAGACTTTTTCGAAATCAAAAGAATTGGAATACGAAAAGATTCCGTTTTTTATTGAAACTGAAAATGAAGAAGACAAAAAAATATTATTTGAAATCGCTTCAAAAATCTCTAAAAATGTAATGGAAAGTACTCATGAAAAGAGAAAATACATTCATTTGACAGCAGTTTTTGCCTGTAATTTTGTCAATCATCTTTTTTCAAGAGCAAAAGAAATTTCGGACTCTCAGGAAATTCCTTTTGATTATTTTTTACCGCTAATTGAGGAAACTGTTCAGAAAATTTATGAAATTGAACCAAAATCTGCACAAACAGGACCGGCTGTAAGAAACGACAAAAGAATTCTGGAATTACACGAGCAATTATTAAAAGACGAAAGTCTTGAGATCTATAAAACTATGAATCACTCAATTCAAAAAATGTATGAGTTATAAAGAGAAACTAAAAGATATTAAAGCATTTGTATTCGATGTAGATGGCGTTTTCACAGACGGAAGCGTTTATCTGATGCCCGGCGGAAATATGTCGAGAGTAATGAATGTTCTGGATGGTTATGCAGTCGTTAAAGCTTTAAAAAACAATTATTTAATCGGAGTTATTACTGGAGGAAACGATGAAATGGTAAAACACAGAATCAATTACCTCGGAATTGAAGATTATTATCCGAAATCTCACAATAAGATGGCTGACTTTGAGGATTTCAAAAAGAAAAATCATCTTAAAAACAATGAAATCTTAACGATGGGAGATGACTTGCCGGATATTCACATCATGAAAAGTTCTGCGGTTGCAGCCTGCCCCGAAAATGCAGTTCCTGAAGTAAAAAATATTTCCGATTATATTTCTCCGATAAAAGGCGGAAGCGGCGCTGTACGTGATGTTATTGAGCAGGTAATGAAAATTCAGGGAAATTGGCATGATGATGACACACAATCTGTTTAATTAATTGAAAATGAAAATATTATTAGCATCACAATCTCCCAGAAGAAAAGAACTTTTAGCAAATTTAGGCTTTGACTTTGAAGTCGTAAAAATCGATTGTGAAGAAATTGTTCCAGAACATATCAAAGTAGGAGAGTCTGCAGCTTATCTGTCTGAATTAAAAGCCGATGCATTCCGAAAACTGGAAGAAGGCGAAGTTTTATTAACTGCAGATACTGTCGTAGCCATTGACAATCAATTCCTTGGAAAACCAAAAGATGAAGAGGACGCAAAAAACATGTTGAAATTGCTTTCAGGGAAAATACATCAAGTTTATACCGGAATCACAATTAAAACTACAGATAAAACCATCACAGAAACTGATGTTGCAGATGTAGAAATTGATGAACTTACAAATGATGAAATAGAATATTATATAAAAAACTATAAACCTTTCGACAAAGCAGGAAGTTATGGCATTCAGGAATGGCTTGGAATGGCTAAAATTAAAAAAATGAATGGCAGCTTTTATACAATTATGGGACTTCCTACCCATTTGGTTTACAAAATTTTGAAAGAAATATAATGAGTTTCCATGTAAAATTTTATTATTTTTACAAAATCATCAAACCTACTTGATAATAAAAAGTAGATTAGCGAGTTATATTGAATAATGAAAAAGAATATTTTATTCCTTTTAATACTGTGTATTGTTGCTTCTTGTGCCAACAAGGTCAAGAAACCGGAGCAGCGATCGAAGTTTATGAAAGGATTTTCGACATATTACAACACCCTTTTTAATGCAAAAGATGCGTTGAATAACGAGTTTGAGACAAGGGATAAAGCACATAAAGACAATTTTTATGCGCCTTATATTCCTATTCTTACCTACGAAGATCAACCTTTGGGAAGTGATCTCGGACAATCTGCCGCTTTTGCAGAGAATTCTATGAAAATGGCGGAAGTTAACAGACCTGCACAAAACAACGACAAGAGAGGCGGTCTTCCGGGAATGCCATCCGGAATGCCAGGAAATCCAACTTCCGGCGGACCCGGATCTGCAACCGGAGATCCTAACCAGACTGAACAGAAAGGCGCAACAACACTGGAAATCTCTGAAGCAAAAGCTTTAAAAGCGATCAATAAATATTCTGTGATCAGGCACGGAGAAGAGCAAAACAAACAAATTTTCGACGCATACATGATCCTTGCTCAGGCGAGAATTTACCGAGGAAAATCTTTAGATGCTTTAGATGCTTTGAATTACGTTTTTACCCACATGAAAGATGATAAAAGGCTACCTTTGGCTAGAATTTATCAGGGTTTGGCGTACGATCAGATCAAAAATTATCATAAAGCTCATGAGACTTTTGCTAAATTAAAAAGCGAAAAGATAGGGAAACAGTATGAAAAACTATTAAGTATCTATTATTCTGAATCTCTTTTGGATGCAGGAAAAAAAGAAGAAGCTGTAAAAGAATTAGATAATGCTTTTGAATTAAATGGCAACAGAAAACTGAAAAGTAGAATTGCTTATTTAAGAGGTCAGATTCTTGAAGGGCTTAATCAAAATGAAAAAGCGAGAGAAAGCTTTATGGCAGCTTATAAGTATGCCAATGATTTCGAATTTGAGGTAAAATCTCAGATTGAGATTGCAAAAACTTTTAACGGAAACGGAGATTACAGTGGGGCGAGAAAATATCTTGAAGATATCAGTAAAAAAGGAACTTACGGATCAAGAAAGAATGAATTCTACTATGCTTTAGGTTTAATGGCAAACAAAGCCGGAAAAAAGGATGAAGCTCAGGAATATTTCAGAAAATCTTTAAAGGAAAAAGTTTCAGATGCCCAAATCCGCGGACTGGCTTATTATGAGATCGGGAAGGGATATTTAGATAAAAACGATTACATCGGAGCAGGAGCTTATTATGATTCTGCATTGGCTGTAATGACGTATGAACCTTCAAAAGTTCTTTTGGCAGATCAATCTGTTTATATCAAGAAGATCTCAAAAAATTATTATTTGATCAAGAAAAATGACAGTATCCTGAATCTGGCAAAAATGTCTCCAGAACAGAAAACCGATTTTTTCTCGAAATATATAGCAAAACTTAAGGTAAAAGAAGAGAAAGAAGAGCTTGAGAGAAGACGTGCTGAAAGAGCAAAAGGCTTCGATACGGGAGATTACAGCTCAACATCAATCTTCGCGAACAGTTCAAACAAATTTGAAGATTTTGGGGTGGCAACAAAAGGTTTTTACTTTGGCAATACCGGAACTGTTTCAAAAGGAACTCAGACCTTTAAGCAAACTTGGGGAGACAGAGCTTTGGTTGATAACTGGCGTTTTTCTAAGAAAATGGCAACAATCGAGGATATGAAAAACGATGCTTTGGGAACAACTGCAGCACCGAATCCAAGACGTTTTGAACCCGCTTTCTATATTGAACAGATTCCTACAGAAGTGGCAAAATTGGATCAATTGAAAAAGGACAGAGATACAGCTTCTTTAGGTTTAGGAGTAATGTATCAGAATTATTTTACCAATACACCTTTAGCAACAAAAACTTTATACGATTTGGTTGATGTAAAACCTGAAGAAAAAGTAATGCTACAGGCTTTGTATGAAATTTTCGCCATGAATTATGAGAAAAATCCTCAAATCGCAGAAAGAGCGAAACAGATTTTATTAAAAGATTATCCTTATACTTCCTACGCAGAATTTGCGAGAAATCCTAAAAATAATACTTTCGTAAAATCTTCTGAAGATGTAGAAAATCAATATAAACAGGCTTTTGCGTTGTATGAATCTGAGAAATTTGGAGAAAGTAAAGACGTAATCGATCAAACTATTCAGAAAAATCCTAAAGATGCCCTGGTTCCTAAATTATATCTGCTCAATGCATTTAATTCAGGAAAATCGAGTGGGAAAGAGGTAATGATTCTCCAACTGGAACAGATTGTTTTAAATTATGCTAAAACTCCGGAAGGCGAAAAGGCAAAAGAAATGCTGAATTACCTGAAAAGCGACCTGAGTTTCCAGCCAACGGATAATAAGGGAAATGCAGTGCCTCAAAACCCCGTGAATATGGCTAATGTTCCGCAGCAACAACCGACACAACAGTTCAATGCTACAGGAGCACCGCCACAACAGCCTACAAACCAAATGATGAGCAATCCTCAACAGCCATCGAACGGAAATAAAACTCCAAGGAAACCAAACAATAATTTGCAACCAGCCAATTCAGCTCCTGCAAAACCACAATAAAATAAAAAAGCGAAGATTAATCTTCGCTTTTCTTTTTCTTTACTCCATGAAAATCTTTGAGATAGAAAGGTTCAAAATAAGCAATATCTTCGAACTCTTTTCTCTCTATTTTTTCAAGGCTTTTCTTAATTAAATATTGTGCAGAAGGGTAGACGTTGTCATTAAAATCAGCATTCGGAAGTTGTAAAATTTCCTGTGCTTTTTTTGCTCCATCTCCTACAAATATTACTTTTTTATCTTTAAATTCTTCAAAAGAAGTTTCATCTAAAATTTTGGCTTCTGTTACAGATATTTGTTCACCGGTTTTCCCGTCATAAACAGCCGTATAAACCTCCATTCTTCTGGCGTCAATCAATGGCACTACAAAATCATAGTTTTTGTCTAAAAAAGGCTCTATCATGCTTTCTAAAGAATTCACTGCAACCAAAGGAACTTTTAATCCATAACAAAAACCTTTCGCTGAAGAAGCACCAATTCTCAATCCTGTATAAGAACCGGGACCTTTTCCAAGAGAAACCGCTTCAATATCTTTCATAGAAATTCCGGCTCCTTCCAAAGCCCATTCTACGAAAGTATGCAGACTTTCGGATTGTTTATAGTTTTCAGAAACTTCTTCGGTTAAACACAACAGCTTTTCGTTATCAGAAATAGCTACCGAACAGTTTTTTGAAGAGGTTTCGAGATATAAAATTTTCATTTTTTTAATTTTAAGACAGATCGCAAATTCGTAAAATGACAAAATTGCTTTTAATTTAATGCAAATTTATGGCTTTATTTCTACACTTTGGCGACTCCAGAGTTTCCATACCGATTTCTCTTTTCTCCAGATTTCCAGTAAAGCGAGTATCATTTCAAAATCCTGGTTTTTGTAGATTCCTGAAACTTTTATTTTTCTTCGTACAGAATAAAAATTCTTTTGTTTTTTAACTTCAGAAATCTCAATTTGATTAATATTCTTATAAACAACTTTCTTGGAATTAAAATCTTTCTTAAAATCCTCCGGATTCTGAATCCATCCATTTGAATGACCAAAAGAAACATCAGAGCATAAAACATCAGCAATTCTTTCATCATTATTTTTCATAAACTGATCCAAAAGACGAATACTTTCAGCTAATTTTGGTTCAGCTAAAGAAAATTCTTTAGTTTGACAATTCCAAAAGCTGATTAAAAATAAAAGAATTAATGATAAAAATCGTTTCACTTTATTTTCTGTAAATCGTTCTCGGTTCCGCTTGCGCTGTAGGATAAATCGTCATATCAGAAACACAGACATGTTTTGGTGCGTTTACACAATACGCGATAGAATCCGCAATATCTTCTGCTTTCAAAGGTTCATATCCTGCGTAAACTGTTGAGGCTCTTTCACTGTCCCCTTTAAATCTTACCATAGAAAAATCTGTTTCCACGGCACCCGGCTGAATATTGGTAACTTTAATCCCAAATTCAGTCAATTCTATTCTCATTCCTTCGGAAATTACATCAACGGCTTTTTTAGTTGCACAATAAACAACTCCATTTGCATAAGTCTGTCTTGCTGCCACTGAACTAATATTTACGATATGACCAGAATTTCTTTCTTTCATTCCCGGAATAATCATCTTAGAAACATATAAAAGTCCTTTAACATTTCCGTCGATCATAGAATCCCAATCGTCTGTTTTTCCAGCAGAAAGAGGATCTAAACCATGAGCATTTCCTGCATTATTGATCAAGACATCAATATTTTTACATTCTTCAGGAAGCGAATTGATAGCTGTCTCAACTTCTTTCAAATCTCTAACATCAAATTTTAAACTAAATATTTCGGTGAATTCAGAAAGCTCTGTTTTTAATGATTCCAAAACTTCAGATCTCCTTCCACAAATGATAATTTTGTTTCCCTGTTTCGCAAAAAGTTCAGCTGTAGATTTTCCTATTCCGGAAGTTGCTCCGGTTATTAATATTGTTTTCATTATTTACTTTATTCGTTGATTGTTTTATTTTTTATTCTTCTTTTCATCACGTATTTATAGATTCCAAATTCAATCCAGGGAATCAGCATAAGAAGCCCCCAAATAATTAAAATTCCTTTTACAATCGTTTTAAATTGAGACTTTAAAACCATCAAAAACAAATTCTGAATTTTTTCAACCACAGATTTTTCAAGATCATCCGGATTCAATTGTAGTAATTTCTGAGTTAAATTATCAAATTCTTCATAAGAAAGATCTTTAGTAACATCTGCATGAGGAATTGAATTCAACATTCCGTACAATACCAAAGTATGAATTCTATCTCCATATTTATCTGCAAATAGGGAAACCAACCAGTTTTTCGGCTTATCTACAACATTATGTTTTGTATCGTAAGCTTTAGCAATATCAACAATCTGAATCTTTACATTTTTATTATTTTGACTTAATTCTGAGACAATTACCTTTACATCTTTAATAAATTCTATCCTTGAATTTTTGTCCTTAAAAATGTATTGTGCACTCGAATCATAAACTTGTTCAGAAATAGCATAACTGTCTTTTTTCAAGGCTTCATAAACACCAAAAAACAATCCTATCTTCAAAGAAAAAATAATATTGATGACAAAAATTGTAGGAATATAAAGTTTTACGAACCAATTATAATATTTCTGTTCTCGGGAAATAACTTTATACTTTCTTAAGACCAGAATTAAAATTAAACTTACTACAAATCCTAAAACTAAAAATATAGTTGAATATAAAATTATTTTAAACGGATAATTTTTTATGACATAAAGTACTACAGAATAAATTGTTTCCCAGTCTATATTTTGCATGGTCAATTTGCATCAAATGCTTCGAAAGCATCGGTTATATGTTCTATAATTAAATTCTTTTTCTCGTCGGGAAGAACAGAAATGATATCAAATCTTACTTCCTGATTTTTATTAAACTCCTCCAGATAATGATTCGTTGCAGAAACGATCAATCTGATCTTAGTTTTGGTAACCGCTTCCTGAGGCAGCATAAAAGCATCTGTAGAACGTGCTTTCACTTCTATTACAATGATTAAGTTATCTTTTTCGGCAACAATATCAATCTCAGATTTTTGAAACCGAAAGTTTCTGACCAAGATTTTATAGCCGTTTTTCTGCAAATACTCAACTGCTAAATCTTCTGCCTTTTTACCGAAATCGTTGTGATCTGCCATATTTTATTTGAGAATTTTTTGATTTATAAAGCACCGTCATTTTGAATTAGTTTATCATAAACTCCATCTAACCATATTGTAATTTCTTCATGGAATCTTCCAAACAATAATTCTTGCTCTGTTTTCAGGAATTCTTTCTTGAAAATATATGGACTCACATTAATCCAATACCTATTTCCAAGTCTGTGAAAATGATAATTTTCATGCCTCACATCGAGAGGTGTATATTCTTTTTTCTGGCTTTCTGTTAATTCAGGATAAAAGGTCTTAAGCTCAAAATTAGAAAAAGAAATTAAAGATTCTAATGTATATTTTATTTGTTCTGGAATAAAATCATTAAAAATATTTTCTCTTCTATATGTTTTAGCATCTTCAATATCAAAAATATCTCCTTCTCGATATTTTTTATACCAATTAAAAATTAATTTATAACTAAAATCATCATAAACCTCCAATTCCATTCTTCGAATTTCATCGTACAATCCTGGAGAGAAACTATATTCGACTAATAGATTTTTCACTTTTAGAACTCGATTTTAACCTTATCTTTCATTTCTAATTTCACATTTCCACCAATAATCAACGGTCTGTTATCTTTAATGTGACCATTCGGAAACCCGAAAACTACAGGAAAATTATACTTTGAAATTCTATCTGAAATTAACTTATAAGCGAACTCATCGAAACTTTCTTCGTATTGCTTGTTTTCTTTTTCATCACCCATATTGGTCATTCCACCGATAATTAATCCGGAAATTTTATTGAAAACTCCAGCCAATTCCAAACTCATGATCATTCGGTCAAGTGCATAGAAATTTTCGCCAATATCTTCAATAAATAAAATTTTATCCTTAAAGTCAAAAGAATATTTTGTTCCCAGAAGGGCATAAATAAGCGCTAAATTCCCTCCAACCAATTCTCCTTCAATATTTCCTTGCTTATTAAATTGATGCGATTTAAGGCTGTATTTTGGAGTTTGCCCTTTTAAAATATCAAAAATAAGATTATAACTTTCTCCCGTTACTCCAAAACTTGACGTTTTAATTGTTTGTCCATGAATCGAAGCAAAACCTTTTTTCAGCAAATAACTTTGGATCACTGTGTTATCAGAGTATCCGATGTACCATTTAGGATTTTTGGTAAAATTTTTAAGATCTAAATGTTCAATCAAATGCTGACATCCGTAACCACCTCTTGAAGCCCAGATTGCTGAAATTTCATTGTCATTAAGCGCCCAATTAATATCTTTAATTCTTTCCTGCTCTGTTCCTGCGTAATTGTAGCCATTGGAAAATTTAGTATAAAGATGTTCGCCTAAAACAGGTTCGTAGCCTTTACTTTTTATCATTTCTATGCCCTTTTCAAGTTGAGTCGCATCTACTGCTCCTGCAGGGGAAATCACAGCTATTTTATCACCTTTTTTCAGTGATTTTGGAAAGATTATTTTTTTCATTTGTTTTTTTGATATTTCACTTCAGTTTTTTCAGCTTCTTCTAATCGTTTATCAAATTGATTGAATTTTTTAAAGCTCTGTAAAAAGATAAAGAAACTGAATACTATAAGAATTCCACCAACAATTCTTCTGATTTTGTTGGCTAAAGTTTGTGTCAATTTATCGTGAAACTGTTTCGCCAGAAAGATTTTGATCAAATCAATAAAGAGGTAAGTTCCGATGACAATTCCGATGTATAATATAAAATTGCCTGTATCCGGATATTGATTTCTCACGGAAATCACCGTTACCAACCAAAAAAGAATAACTCCAACATTCAAAAGATTGAATAAAAAACCATTCATAAAAGTCTTCAGATAATTCTGATTGATGATTTTCTCTTCTCCGGGCATATGCATTTTGGTTTTCGTGACCAGCATGACAATTCCATACACAAATATGAGAATGGAGGTAATCCTGTAAAATCCGGGATGTTTGTCGATCAACGTTACAATATCTGCACTTGCATAATAAGCCGCCAAAATACACAGCAAATCGGCAGAAATCACTCCGATATCCAAAGCCAGGGCATGTTTCGGACCTCTGGAAAAGCTGGTTTCAATTAAAAGGAAAAAAATGGGTCCTATAAAAACCAGACTCAACATGAATCCTAATATGACAGCAGATAATATAAGTTCAAGCATTCAGTGGTGTTTTCGATGAAAAAATTTCATCTATTTATACAAAGTTAGTTTTTATGTTTTAAAAATTCAATAAGAAAATGGATTTGATCTCATTGAAGATATTATTAAAAATAAAAGCCGCTATCAACAGCGGCTTAAATAATTTATATTTTATTGTTTTAATATGGTTTATTTAAACAATTTTCATTGTAAATGAACTGATAATCTTTTCTGATTTTCAGCCCAAATATACCTCTTTCAAAAGTATACGTAATTTGATTTTTAAACAACATTCTTTTATAATCAATAAAAAAACTTCTTGTCATATATGAATATTCATAAGCGTTATCACTCAAATAAATGTAAGTTGTTTTTCCACGTTCATGGCTGCCTCTTCCACCAACTTCGGCCATCATATTTTTAAAACAATAAGTTTCTTTTCTTGGATTCATTCCTGTAATATAATTAATCAAAAAGAAAACATTAATTATCATCGGAAAAGTAACTCCAAAAAAATATTTTTTTCCTAAACTTCCTATTTTAAGAATATTCTTATTAATTAAAATATTACTTATAATAACGAGAATACTAATAATGGCAACAAACCAATAAAAATTAACTACCGTCTTGAATATTACTGAGAAAACCAAGACGGCATTAAGTATACTAAAAAAGATATACTTATCTATTTTGGTCATTAATCAACAATCTTGAAATCCAATTGTTTTTGAATCAAGTTAGCTTTTACTACTTTAATTTGTACCTGATCTCCCAACTGATATCTATTTCCTGTTCTCGAACCGTATACAGCGTGAGTCGATTTATCATAACTATAAGAATCGTCCATCAAATCTCTCAATTTGATTAAACCTTCTGCACCATTTTCAGGAATTTCTACCCAAAAACCAAACTCTGCAACTCCAGAAATAACACCTGTAAAGGTTTCTCCTAAATGTTTTTCCATGAATTTCACCTGCATGTATTTGATAGAATCTCTTTCTGCATCAGCAGCCAATCTTTCCATTGAACTGCAGTGTTTTGCTTTTTCTTCAAGCTCATTTCTGTCAGGAGATTTTCCTCCATCCAGATAATGCTGCAGCAATCTGTGCGCAAGTAAATCCGGATAACGACGGATAGGAGAGGTGAAGTGGCTGTAATAGTCAAATCCAAGACCGTAGTGACCAATCGGTTCGGTAGAATACACCGCTTTACTCATGCTTCGCATCGCTAAAGTTTCGATCATATTTTCCTCGCCTTTACCTTTTACGTCGTGCAGTAATTTGTTTAAAGATTCCGCCACTTTTTTAGTATTGGCAAGATCCATTTTATATCCGAAAGTAGAAACAAAATCTCTTAAAGACTCTAATTTCGCAGGATCCGGATCGTCGTGAACTCTGTAAATAAATGTATTGCTATTTGGCTGACCTTTTTTCAATGAAACAAATTCAGATACTTTTTTATTTGCCAATAACATGAATTCTTCAATCAAATGATTTGAATCTTTGCTTATTTTAAAATAAACACCGATCGGCTGATTATTTTCATCTAAATTAAATCGAACTTCACTTCTGTCAAAAGTAATCGCACCGTCTTTAATTCTTTTCTGACGCATGATTTTCGCCAATTTATCCAAGACCAAAATCTCTTCTGCTAAATCTCCTTCTTTAGATTCGATTCTTTCCTGAGCTTCTTCATACGTGAATCTTCTGTCAGAGTGAATTACCGTTCTTCCAAACCACTGTTTTTGAATTTCTGCTTTGTCATCCAATTCAAAAACTGCTGAAAAAGTGAATTTATTTTCATGAGGGCGAAGTGAACAAACATCATTACTCAAAACTTCCGGAAGCATCGGTACAACACGGTCCACCAAATAAACCGAAGTTGCTCTCTGATACGCTTCATCATCCAAAATAGTTCCCGGAACTACATAATGAGAAACATCTGCAATGTGAACCCCGATTTCCCAGTTTCCGTTATCTAACTTTCTCATAGACAATGCATCATCAAAATCTTTCGCATCTTTCGGGTCAATCGTAAATGTAAGTACATCACGCATATCCCAACGTTTTGCAACTTCTGCATCGTTGATTGTTCTATCAATTTTATCAGCATCTCTTTCAACTTCTTCAGGGAAAGTGTAAGGTAAGCCGTATTCTGCAAGAATAGAGTGGATCTCGGTTTCATGTTCTCCCGGAGCTCCTAAAACCTGAATAATTTCACCTTCCGGATTCTTGTCTCCTGGTCGCCATTCCGTCATTTTTACAATAACTTTATCGCCGTCTTCAGCACCTCCGAATTTCCCTTTTGGAATAAAAATATCGGTGTTGATCGTCTTTTTATCGCAAACAACAAATCCGAAATCTTTATGAGGAACCATCTGTAAAGTTCCCACAAATTCCGTTCTTGTTCTTTCCAAAACTTCCAGAACAGAACCTTCTAATTTCTTTCCTTTATAAGTATAGGTTACGATTAAAACTTTATCGCCCTGTAATGCATCTTTCACATTTTTGGAATGAATAAAGACATCATCTTCCAAGCCTTCAACGTTTACATAAGCATTTCCGGATTGATTGAAATCGATAGTTCCTGTCAATGTTCCCTTAATATTAAGGTTGATGATATATTTTCCTTTTTCAGTTTCTTTTATTCTTTCGTCTGCCTGCAATTTATGCAAAGCCTGAATCACAAGTTCTCTCTGTCTTGGATTTTTATAATCTATTCCATCTGAAATCTGCTTATAATTATAGATTTTTGTGGAATTTTCATTCATAAATCTTAAAATCAATCTTCCGATTTCTCTTAGTTTATGATCATTTTTCTGACTTATATATTTTCTTTTTTTTGCCATTTTTAGTTTTGTAATTAATTATATAGTTTCAATATTTAATTAAAACCATTTTAAAATTATCCTAATATCCAGCAGATAATTTCATTGTAAAAGCTTATTTCCTTTAATAAAACACATCAATTTTCCTTCCAAGTATTCTACAACGGAAGTTTTAGTTTTGTATAAATTTAATACAAATATGGAGAAGAGAGGAGAAAAACCTTTTATTAAATATGTTTTTATATTTCTATAGGTTTAAATGGAAATAATAGACTGGTAATTCTATTGGACGGTACAAAGATACAAAATAAAAAATAAATAAGGCTTGTAATTTGATTTACAAGCCTTTATATGTTTAACAAAATGGAATTTTATCAACTCTGTTCTGATGTCTTCCACCTTCAAAATCTGTAGAAAGAAATTTATCTGCAATTTCTATTGCTAATTCTTTAGATATAAACCTTGCAGGAATTGAGATCATATTCGCATCATTATGTTGTCTTGCTAATGCAGCAATCTCGGGCATCCAGCAAAGAGCGCAACGAATCTTCTGATGTTTGTTCGCTGTGATCTGAACACCATTTCCGCTTCCACAAAGTAAAATTCCTAATTCATTTTCTCCGTTCTCGACAGACGTTGCAGCAGGGTGTACAAAGTCCGGATAATCCACACTGTCTGTGGAAAACGTTCCAAAATCCTGAACCTCAAAGTTTTCTGATAAATAGTTCTTAACAATCTCCTTATACTCGTAACCTGCATGGTCAGCAGCAATAGCGATTTTTCTTTTCATAATTATTGTATTAAGCCTTTTTAGATATATTTCCACACAAATGTAAGTATAATGTGGATAACTCTGAAATTTTTGAAGATTAGTTGTGAAAAGGCTTGTTAGTAAATGTGGAAAAATGTTTGAAAGTAAATGTTTCGTAACATTAGAAAATTTCGTAATGGAAAATAACTCCAAATTTTTTGCCCACAATTTTCAAAAAGTTTTTTGTGAGTAATCTGTAGGTTTTCCATAAATCAGTTATTAATAAAGAGAATTGGGGAGAAGTTATCCATATTTGTTAGTAACGTATAGAAATTTCACATTTACAGCAGATTATAATGTATATAAAATGTGAATTGAATAAAAATTAAATGTTATAAAGTATTTTATTAAAATTTATCCCCGTTATTAACAAACACTCAACAACAATACCATATTCTTTTTTTAATAGAAAAGAAAATATGTTGATAGATGTATGTTGAGTCTGCGGGAAACTTTTCGAAAACTTTTATCGGGTTGCGGCTTTTCAAAAATTTTAAAATCTTACATTTGTGAAACGAAAATTCAACGATATTTATGAAAACAATCAATGATTTCAATTTTAATGACAAGAAGGCTCTGGTAAGAGTTGATTTCAATGTTCCACAGGACGACCAGCTGAAGGTTACAGATAATACAAGAATCGTGGCAGTGAAGCCAACCGTAGAGAAAATTCTTAAAGACGGAGGTTCTGTGATCTTAATGGCTCACCTGGGAAGACCAAAAGGAGAGGTGAAGGATGAGTTTTCACTTAGACACATTGTAGAAGAAGTTTCAAATGTATTGGGTCAGGAAGTAAAATTTGTTGACGAATGTATAGGGGAGAAGGCTGAACAAGCTGCTTCGGAACTTAAGCCTGGAGAAATCCTTTTATTGGAGAATTTACGTTTTCATAACGAAGAAGAAAAAGGAGATGAAGGTTTTGCAGAACAACTTTCTAAATTAGCTGATGCCTATGTGAATGATGCTTTTGGTACAGCTCACAGAGCGCATGCTTCAACAGCTGTTATTGCTAAATTTTTCCATTCAACTAAATTTTTCGGTTTATTGATGGCTAAAGAACTGCAGGCAATCGATAAAGTTTTGAAATCTGGAGAACGTCCTGTAACAGCGATACTTGGTGGATCTAAAGTTTCAACTAAAATTACCATTATAGAAAATGTTTTACCAGCTGTTGATAATTTGATCATCGGTGGTGGAATGGCTTTCACTTTTATTAAAGCTCTTGGAGGAAAGATCGGAACTTCATTAGTTGAAGAAGATAAATTGCCTTTGGCTCTTGAGATTTTAGGAAAAGCAAAAGAACATAATGTAAAAGTATATCTTCCTTCTGATACGATCATCGCTGAAAGTTTTAGTAATGATGCAGAAAGAAAAGAAGTTAATATCTACGAGATTCCTGAAGGATGGATGGGACTTGATGCTGGAGAAAAATCTAGAGATCAGTTCAATGATGTTCTTTTGAATTCAAGAACAATTCTTTGGAATGGTCCGATCGGAGTTTTCGAAATGTCAAATTTTGCAGGAGGAACAATCGCTCTTGGTGAAAGTATTGCCGAAGCAACAAGACAAGGAGCTTTCTCTTTAGTTGGAGGAGGAGACAGTGTTGCTTTCGTGAAACAATTCGGGTACGGTGAAAAAGTAAGTTATGTTTCTACTGGTGGTGGAGCCATGCTTGAAAGTTTGGAAGGATTGGAACTTCCCGGAGTTGCCGCGATCAACAACTAAGAAATATTATTTTTATAAATTTTAAGTCCGCTGAATTTTTCGGCGGACTTTCTTATTTTCTATATGTAAGAATTAAGCTTTCGAATTTTATAAAATTTATTTTGTTATAAAAATTTTTCTATTGAGCCAATTATCGTGAAAATCATAATAATTATAAAAATTTCGTTTTCGTTCCATATATCATAAAACTCTTTTAAAAATCATTTTTTCAAAAACGATTAAAAAATGGCTTTCAGAAATATAGTTAAAACTTTAAAATATAATTTTTTAAAGTATTTATATATAAAATACAATTAAGGCATTAAAAGATATGTTTTTGTAAGAATTTAATTTTAAAGAATATTATTTTTCTAGAAAATAAAAATTTCAAAAAAATTTAGACTATATTTTTTTTTGAATGTGAATTTACTAATCAAGGTTACTAACTTTTTACTAACAATTTTCACTAACCTGTCATTGAATTTTACTTCAAGTAAAATTATTTTTTAAATTTTTTTGAAAAAAGAGAGTAGGGTAGTGTCTATTATAAATGAAAAAACTCGAGACATTAGCTCGAGTTTTTATTTTTATAAGGAAAATGCTTAAAATTGACCTTTAGAAATGGCTCTAAATTCTATTTTCTACTTTTTTTCGATAATGTATATCAAACTTGAAAATTCGTTCGAAAAAAGGGCTTTTACGTTAGAAATCGTTCCGTAGATCGTCGCTTTTAGCCAAAAAAGAGGAGATTTCTTATATTTTTCGCTCAACATTGAGATATAATATGAATCTAAAACCAAAGGTTTGATTTTTCTCATTTTCCAGTTTGGTTTCTTTGAAATTAAATTTTCCATTCCGTTTTTTGAGAAATGATAAATATGTCTTGGGACATCATAAGCTGCCCAATATTCTTTATAATGTTTTGCATCGTAAGAAGTAGGGTTGGGAACAGCAATAATTAATAATCCTTTTTCTTTTAGTTTGTTATTAAAAATTTCAAGCATCTCATCCTGATTTTCCACGTGCTCAAAAACATGCCAAAGTGTAATTGCATCTAAACTTTTATCTTCAATTAAATTAATATCGTCTAAAATTTTTGCTTTTGAAATTTTACTTTGAGCAGCTTTTCTGGCATCAGCATCAGGTTCAAAACCTAGAGTTTCGAAATCATTTTCTATATATTTTACAAATTCTCCTGCACCGCAACCATAATCAAGTACTTTCGAACCTTTGCTTATTCTGTCCAAAAGAATTGTTTTTTTATACTGTAGATTGAAGGATTGTAAAAATTTGTAAAGCTTTTCTTTTAAACTTCCTGAATCCTGATGATGAGAAATGTAATCTTCACTTTCATAATATTTAGAAATATTCGATGGAATAGGGGAGGTCTTGAAAACTCCTTTTGTATCTGTTTCTTTTATTTCAAATATTTCTTGGGATAGAAAATGATCTTTTATTTTCATTGAATTGTTTGTTTTAAATTAAAAATTAAGATATTCAGAGTTTATAAATAAGCTCATAAATACCTTAATTTTTGCTTTTATTTTACAAATGTTTCACGTGAAACATTTTCAATTTAACGTCCTAAATAGACTAATAAAACATTAATATCGGCAGGTGAAACTCCACTGATTCTACCAGCTTGAGCAATCGTTTTTGGTCTCACATTAGACATTTTTTGTTTTGCCTCTGCAGAAAGACTTGATATTGCTTTATAATCAAAATCTTCAGGAATCTTTATATTTTCTAAACGATTTAGCTTAGCAACATTTTCTCTTTCTTTTTCTATATAGCCTTTATACTTGATATTTACTTCTGCCTGTTCTCTCACTTCGTCGTCAAATTGAGAAGTAAATTCTTTAATAAAATCAATATCATCTAATTTATCCAGCGTAATATTGGGTCTTGTAAGAAATTGTGAAGCTCTGTAAGCCTGATCTACAGGATTACTTTCAATACTTTCCAATATAGGATTAATAATTCCCGGTTTTAAAGAAGTTTCTCTTAAGAATGTTTCAAGTTCCTGACTTTTAGTTACTTTCTCCTGTACTCTTTTTAATCTTTCTTCTTTTGCCAAACCTAGTTCAAATGCTTTTTCTGTAAGTCTTATATCAGCATTATCCTGTCTTAAAAGAAGTCTATATTCGGCTCTCGAAGTGAACATTCTATAAGGTTCTTCCGTTCCTTTAGTAATCAAATCATCTACTAAAACTCCGATATATGCTTCATCTCTGTTAAGGATGAATTCTTCTTTTTCTTTAACTTTATTATGAGCATTAATACCTGCAATTAATCCTTGTCCGGCTGCTTCTTCATAACCTGTTGTGCCGTTAATCTGTCCTGCAAAGTATAAATTATCAATCAATTTTGTCTCTAAGGTATGCTTCAATTGGGTAGGAGGGAAGTAGTCATATTCAATAGCATAGCCAGGACGGAAGACTTTTACATTCTCAAATCCCGGAATATGTTTCATTGCTTTTATCTGAACATCCTCAGGAAGCGAAGAACTGAATCCATTTACATAGATTTCTACTGTCTTCCAGCCTTCAGGTTCTACAAATAATTGATGTCTGTTTCTCTCTGCAAATCTGTTTATTTTATCTTCAATACTTGGGCAATATCTTGGTCCTAAACTTTGAATTGTGCCATTGAACATTGGGCTTCTGTCGAATCCTTCACGTAAAATATCGTGTACAGTTTCATTAGTATAAACAATATGACAGCTTAATTGTTTTGTTAATTTAGGAGTGTCCAAATAACTGAATTTTTGAGGATTTTCATCTCCTTTTTGTTCTTCCATTTTAGAATAATCCAGGCTTCTTCCGTCTACTCTCGGTGGAGTACCAGTCTTCATTCTTCCTGCTTCAAACCCTAAAGAAACTAATTGTTCTGTGATACCAAAAGCTCTTGGTTCTCCCATTCTTCCACCGCCTAATTGCTTATCTCCAACGTGGATCAAACCATTCAGGAAAGTCCCGTTTGTAAGAACAACAGACTTTGATCTTATCTCGATTCCTAATGAAGTAACAACTCCGGCAACTTTATTATTTTCGATAATCAATTGCTTTACCATATCCTGAAAAAAGTCAAGATTTGGAGTGTTTTCTAACGCTAAACGCCATTCTTCTGCGAATAGCATTCTGTCATTTTGTGTTCTGGGAGACCACATTGCAGGACCCTTTGAAAGATTCAGCATCTTGAATTGAATTGCAGATTTGTCTGCTATAATTCCTGAATAACCTCCCATCGCATCGATCTCTCTTACGATCTGTCCTTTTGCGATTCCTCCCATCGCGGGGTTGCAGCTCATTTGTCCGATGGTCTGCATATTCATTGTAACAAGCAACGTCTTTGAACCCAAATTCGCTGCTGCAGCTGCGGCTTCACATCCTGCGTGACCTGCACCTACTACAATTACATCATATATTTCTGAAATCATTTTTTATTGCTTGTTTTAAGCCTTAAATTTTAATCTTCTTTACAAATGTTTCACGTGAAACATTGTTTTGTTTTACAAGCTAAAATCGCTTGTTTTGTGCTTTATTTAGCCCTGATCGCAGCATTTGTCTGAGCTCATTTTCTTTTTTTTAAAAAGAAAATAGCGAGTGCGGAGAGCGGGAAATAGCTCCTAAAAAAAATAGAGATTAAGAGATTTTGAAATTAAATAATTCCTGTGTCTCTGAATCTCCAAGTTTTTTATTTGTATTTTGCTAAATAATGATCTTCTTTATTTCGCATCATCATTTCTTCGTCCTCGGTTTTATCCTTATATCCTGAGAGATGAAGAATACCGTGAGCCAATACTCGCCTTAATTCTTCTTCGTATTCTTTGGATAGAGTAGAAGCGTTGTCGGAAATCCGCTGCAAAGATACAAAAATCTCTCCGCTTATTGTCTTGCCTTTTACATAGTCGAAAGTAATGATATCTGTATAGTAATCATGTTGTAAATAATCCTGATTTACTTTCAATAAATATTCGTCGTCACAGAAAATATAATTGATTTCACCAAGCTTTTTTCCTTCTGAAAGAATAATATCTTCCAGCCATTTTGTATAATCTGTATTTACAGATTCGGGTAAGTTTTCGTAAAAGAATTGTATCATTGTATTAAAACCAGTGTCCTAAAATAACACTGAATATGCCTTTTTGATTATTTTTAAGTGAATGACTGAAGTTTACTTTTATTTGTCCGAAAGGGGATTTGTATCCTGCAGTAAGTCCAACGGAACTGTAATTTAGTTTTACAGCATCTTCAAATTTAAGATCGTCGGAAAGGTTTGCAAAAGAAAAGTTCCCGCTAAGGAAATAATTTTTATTGAATTTAAACTGAAGATCATTGGAAATTAAAATAACATTATTTGTATTTAATTGTCCAAAATAAAATCCTGAGAAACCTCTGAAATTAACGATATTCTGTTCGAAAATTCCGCCCAAACCATACTGATAAAACTGCGGAAGATATTCTCCAATTGTAATTCCTCCATAAAGATTTAGTCGATATGCAAATTGTTTAGACAAAGGAATATTGACTCTGATGTCTGCTTTTACCTGAACTAATCTTTTTTCAACTTCGGATTTCATCAGATCTATGACCTTTCCTTCTGCATTAATATAAATTCCGCGGGTAGGGAAGTCTTTATCATTTTGAGTATCGCTTTTTAAGAAAACATAAGGATTTAAAAATCTGCTTGATCTTTGATTGTTTCCATTAATTTCTGCTTCAAAATAATCGTGACTAATTCCGCCACCGACAGCAAATTTATCTCTCCAGATAGATTGAATATATGCTTCATTGCGTAACCAGAACCATTTATCAATATCATTATTATTTATATCTTTTACATGAAAGCTCATTCCTGAAGAATAAAGTCCAAATCCGGGAATATACCCGTTGTCAATAAAATAATTTAAATAATATCTTGGCTTATCTCCAACAATAACATCCAAAGAAAGATTGGAATTTTTAAATAAAAGACGCTTTGCTGAATAATTTAAAAGAAGACCTGTTTTGAAGATTTCGTCGTAATGTAATCCGAATTTTAAGAAATGTCGTGCATCATCTTCGGTGACGTAAAGTTTGAGATAATTGGCATCATTCTCCGAAACAATATCATAATTAATAAACTTATAGTTATTTGTGGCGACGAGCTTATCAATTTTTTTATTGATGCTTCCGTAAGTTTGCATGGAGGGAAGTCGCAGTCCCATTTTCCCGAGAACGTAGTTTTTACCGTAAATTCTGCCGCCATCTATCGCAATACTGTCAATCTTATAAACATTGGAATATATTGGATTTATTCGCTGTCTAATGCGGTCAAACGGACGTTTTGGTAATTGATCAAGAATATTGGCATATTTTAAACCTTCCACATATCCGCTGTCTAGAATTTTTTTCTTATCGTCGTAGCTTGTGGCAGTCATACCTTTCAAATTAGGCTTAATATTGATATCAGTATATTTATATTGTCTTCTTGTATCTTTTTTAATTCCGAAATCAATAACCTGGTTTAAAATCGAAATAATATTATTTAAGTCTTCTCTTTTCGAAAGATCCTGATTAAGATCTACGCCTATTACAATATCAATCCCTTTATCTTTTAAAGGCTTTGAAGGATAATTTACGGTCATTGCGCCATCAATATAAATGCTGTCATTTATTTTCACAGGATCCATTAAAGAAGGAAAAGCAGAGCTCGCCATAATTGATTGTACCAAATCTCCTTTTTCAAAAATCTCCATATTTCCGCTTTCAAGATTTGTGGCAACACACATAAAGGGAATTGGAAGTTTTGAAAAATCATCAATATTTGAAACATTCTTAAAAAGCTCTTTCAGTAAATAAACATTTTTTTGCCCGGAACTTATAGAAGAGGGAAGAGTAATTTTTCCGTTTTTTAAAGGAATAGATAAAAGGTATTTATCGACAGACTTATTGTAAAATGTAGTTTCCTGGCGTTTTGCTTTTGGATCCATTATCAACGAATAGAAATCTGTATCCATGACAATTTTCTCGATCTCCTTTCCGGAATACCCTGAAGCATACAAACCTCCGACGATTGCACCCATACTTGTTCCGGCAATGTAATCGACCTTAACTCCCAAAGAATCCAATACTTTAAGGACTCCTACGTGAGAAAATCCTTTAGCTCCGCCACCGGCAAGTGAAAGTCCGATTCTGGGATTTTTTGGAATCACCAGATCTTTCTTCACCTGAGACTGAATCAAAAGCAGTTGAAATGCAAATAAAATGATCAGGAGTTTTCTCATAGTTAATCTTTTACATAAATCCGTTTTACGCGTGGTGAAATGGATGTTAATACTTCGTAAGTGATGGTTTTGCAGTATTCTGCGAATTCTTTTAGACTTGGTTTTGCATTAAAAACGGTAACAGTGTCACCTTCTTTTACATTTGGAATATGATCGACGTTAATCATCATCATATCCATACAAATGCTTCCTACAATCGGAGCTAAAATTTTATTGACTCCAACGCTCCCTATTTGATTTCCAATCAATCTTGGAATTCCGTCTGCATATCCTACAGGGATCGTGGCGATTTTTGTATTATGATCAGCTTTAAATCTTCTGCTGTAACCTACAGATTCTCCGTTCTCTACCAACGATATTTGTGAAATTACCGTTTTGAAACTTACAACAGAGCGTAACTGTTTTTGTATTTCACTATCTGGTGATTCTCCAAGCATTCCGATGCCTATTCTCACCATATCATATTGATGATTGGTATAGCTCGTAATTCCTGATGAATTCAAAATATGTCGGATAGGAGTGTATCCTAATTTTTTAATCAAATAACTTGAGTTTTTCTCGAATGTTTCCAGCTGGTTTAAAGTAAATTCTTTCTCAGTCGGTATATCTGAAGACGAAAGATGGCTGAAAATACTTTGAACTTTTACATTAATTGTATTTAAAGTTTCACTCAATTGATCTAATTCAAATCCTTTGAAACCAAGACGATGCATTCCTGTTTCCAGTTTGATATGAATAGGATATTGTTTATCATATCCTGATTTCTGAACTGCTTCATAAAATAATTCCAATACCCGGAAACTATAAATTTCCGGTTCTAAGTTATATTCAATTAAAGTTTCATAACTGTGCTGTTCCGGATTCATCACAACGATTGGAACAGTAATTCCTTTTTTGCGAAGTTCAACACCTTCATCTACAAAAGCAACGCCTAAATAATCAATATGATGATGCTGCAGGAATTCTGAAATCTCATAACTTCCTAATCCATAAGAATTTGCTTTTACCATTGCCATCATTTTTGTGGTTGGTTTCAGCAAAGATTTATGATAATTGATATTATGAAGAAGGGCATTCAAATTAATTTCTAAAACCGTATCATGTTTTCTCAGTTCAAGTAAATCTTTAAGTTTTTCAATCTCAAATTTTCTTGCGCCTTTTAAAAGAATAATCTGATTTTCGATTTCTGTAAGATGTTTACTGTCAATTAATTCTTTAGTATTAATGAAAGTGTAAGTTTTAGCTTTAAATAATTCACTAAACTTAGATATTTCGTTGCCAATTAAGAAAACAGAATCAAATTTTTGCTCATTTACCAAATCAGAAACCTCTTCATACAATTCTTTTGAATTCGAATTAACTCCTACAATATCTGTTAAAACCAAAGATTTTCTCGGTTTATTGTATTCATTCAAAAATTGAAGGGCAGTTTTCAAAGAATCAAGGTCGAGATTGAAAGAATCGTTAATAACAATATTGCTCTTAATTCCTTCGATTGCCTCAAGTCTCATTTCAACAGCTTTCAGAGCGTTGATTTTTTCGATGATTTTTTGATTTTCGACTCCTAACTCTTTTAAGACCGTTACAAGCGCTAAAGCATTGGTTAACGTCGCTTCGTCTCTTTGATGAACGGGGAAAGAAATTTTTTCATCAAAATATTGTATAATGACATCTTCGTTTTTCGAAATATTGTTTTTGAAGAAAACTTTATTGTGATTTTTAAATCCGTAAGAAATTAATTTTTTATTAGAATATAATTTCTTTATTTTTTCTTCAACTAAAGAATTGTCACCATTATAAATGATTACTTCAGAATCTTTGAACAATTTAATTTTTTCATCAATTAATTCTTCTTCCGATTTGAAATTCGCGAGGTGAGCAGTTCCCATGTGGGTAAGCAAACCTATCTGTGGATGGAAAATATTTTCGAGTTTTTCCATTTCATCAGGTTTGGAAATCCCGACTTCAAAAATTCCCAACTCATGAGAATCATTAATTTGGAGCAAAGAAAGTGGAAGACCAATCTGAGAATTGAAACTTTTCGGGCTTTTCACCGTTGGAAATTCATTCCAAAGACATTGATACAACCATTCTTTTAAAATAGTTTTTCCGTTACTTCCTGTAATTCCAATAGATTTTAAACGAGAATTTTCAAAATGATATTTCGCTAATTTTTGAAGAAACTCCACGGAATTTTCTACGATAATCCATGTTATATTTTCAAACTGAGGAAATTGATGTTCGGAAATAATAACTTTGATCCCTCTGTCAATAGCAGCTTCAATGAATTTTTCACCAGAATTTTTATGAGTATTAATGGCAATAAACGCAGTATTTTTGGTAGAATAAATAATCCTGCTATCGAAAGCAATGTTTTTAATCATTAAACTTCCGTCTCCAATAAGTTTTGAATTGGTGATGTTTGCAATTTGATTTACTGTGTAATTCATTGGTACCCTTTCTGCTTTATTTTTTTAGCCTTCTTTGGCTTTTACGCTAATTTAATTATTTTTTTTATTTAAAACTTCCTCAATAAAAACCATTCTGCTCACTGCATCGTAAGATTCTGTCTCTCCGAGTTCTACAAGGTCTTTTCCAGCGGAAGTTCTCATCGAATAATTGGCTAGATTTCCCGTTCTTCTACAAATTGCATGAACTTTTGTTACGTATTCTGCAGTTGCCATTAAATTAGGCATCGGTCCGAAAGGTCTTCCCAAAAAGTCCATATCCAAACCTGCAATAACGACTCTTATTCCGCTGTTTGCTAATTGATTGGCTACATCTACGATTCCTTCGTCGAAAAACTGGGCTTCGTCTATTCCTACCACATCACAATTGGAAGCCAACAAAAGAATTTCGTTAGGATTTTCCACCGGTGTGCTGCGAATTTTAGTCTGATTATGAGAAATTACCTCTTCTTCCGAATATCTTGTATCCAGTTTAGGTTTAAAAATCTCTACATTTTGCCCCGCCATTTCTGCTCTTCTCAGCCTTCGGATCAACTCTTCGGTTTTTCCGGAAAACATTGAGCCACAAATAACTTCCATCCAACCACTTTGTTTGGAATGATTAATTGTATTTTCTAAAAACATTTGTTAAATTAGCCGTATATTTTTCAGATCAAAAGTAAGCAATTTTAACAAGATTTTCAGTATGCAGAACATCCAAGATTTAAAGGAAAAGATTTTTTTTGAATCCAAGAATATTATAGCTATTCTGGACAAAATAAGCAATGTAGACGAGCTGTCGTCCAAGCAGAATCTTGTAGATGAGCTTGCTGACAGGATTTCTTTCCTACGTTTACTGGAAAAAAATATTGAGCGTTTCGGTGGAGAAAGCTTTTCTAAGTTTTCAGAAACTCAGCAAAGTTTTTCTTCTGTAGCTGTTGCGGCTGAAACTAATAATTTGACTAATGAAGTAACGGAAGAAGAGGCTATTTTTAATAATCAGCTCAACGAAATTGGCGATAATACCACAGATTCTTTCTCGAATGAAGTGACTGAAGAAGAGGCAATTTTCAACAATCAATTAAATGAAATTACAGAGGGTGAACTTCACGAAACTTTAATTAATTTTGCAGAAGAAAATCAAGAACAGCAAATCGTTGGAAATTCTGAAGAGAAAATTCATAATGATTTAACGGAAGAAGAGGCTGTTTTCAATAATCAGTTGAATGAAATTGATGAAAACGAACCTTCTGATTATAGTGGGAGTGCTTTGAATTTCGTAGATGAAGAAATGATTTTAGCAGATTCTGAACCTGAAAATGATGATGATATTCATGAAGAGATGTTTAATGAAAAAACAACGGAAGAAGAAGCTATTTTTAATAATCAATTGAACGAAATTGATGAATTTGAGAATGAAGTTTCCGACGATCAGGGAAATGTAAATAATTTTGATGAGGAGGAAAAAATTCAGAATAATTTTGAATCTGTAAAAAATCAGGAAACGATTCCAAGTATTTTTGATACTGAAATTTTAGATGATGATGAGGAAATATTAATAGAAGAAACGGAAAACCAGTTCGTCGCTTCAAATGTTGCTATCGAACAGGGAGAAATGGTGATGGATACTTCCAATGTTGAAAATATTATAAGCGAAATCAAAAACGATGCTTTTGCTGAAGAAAAGCAGGAGCAGTCGATTTTAGCTGAAATTAACGACAGAAGGAAAATTGTTGATATCGACAGACCAATTCCTCAGGAAAAAGAAAAATTAGCGTCTGATGAAAGTTTCGAAAATCTCGAAGAATATCAGCACGAGAAAAAGATAAAACTGGCAAATATCAAAGGAATGAAAGCAGTACAATCGCTTTTTGATGATGATCATCTCATAAGAGAATTGCCGGTAGAAAAACCAGCTCCTGTACAAGAAAAAGAAGATACAGGAAGCATTTTAAAAACCAATATTCCCACCGGATTTATGGAAGCGGAAAAGAAAAAGCCTGAATTTAAGCTTGATTTGAATGACAGGATTGCTTTTACCAAAACATTATTCGGCGGAAGTCAATCTGAACTGAATGAAGTCGTTAATAATCTGAACAGCTTCACAAATTTGGAAGATGCAAAAGAATATCTGAGTGATCTCTATTACAACAAAAAATGGAGTAAAGTAGATGAATATGCACAAAGACTTTGGATATTGGTAGAAAATAAATTTTTATAAACTAAATTTTGAGCGGAATCCTATATTTTGTTCCTACGCCGGTCGGGAACTTGGAAGATATGACTTTCAGAGCGGTAAATGTTTTGAAAGAGGTAGATTATATTTTGTGTGAAGACACAAGAACTTCAGGAATTCTTTTGAAGCATTTTGAGATTTCTAAGCCTCTGAAATCTTATCATTTACATAATGAACACCAGGCAACGGAAAAAGTGATTGCAGATCTTAAAAGCGGTCAGAATATCGCCATCATTACTGACGCAGGAACTCCCGGAATTTCAGATCCCGGTTATTTATTGAGCAAAGCTGGATCAGATAATCATATAGAAATGATCTGCCTTCCAGGTGCAACAGCTTTTGTTCCGGCTTTGGTCGTTTCCGGATTGCCGAATAATGAATTTCTTTTTGCAGGATTTTTGCCTCAAAAAAAAGGAAGACAGACGAAGCTGAAACAACTTGCAGAAGAAAAAAAGACCATCGTTTTATACGAAAGCCCGCATAAAATCAATACAACTTTAGAACAGATCAAAGAATTCTTTGGCGAAGAAACTAAAGTGAGTCTGAGCAGGGAAATTTCCAAAAAATTCGAAGAAACCAAACGCGGAACAATTATTGAACTCATTGAATTCTCAAAAAGCAAAACTTTAAAAGGTGAGATTGTTCTCATCGTAAATAATTCCATTTAATTGAAAAAATTAATTTTCGTACTGTTTTCGTCAGTTTGTCTTGGACAGACGGATCAGTATAGACAGATACTTTTAACAAAAAAGCTGGGCAAAGAAGTACATTCCTACTCGAAAGGTTACGGAATGGTTACCGACACCAAAACCGGAAAGTCCGGAATTGTAGATTCGTTGGGCAACATTACCTTTGATTATCCTTTTAAAAGTGAAATTTCGCATTTATGGAAACAAAGGTTTATTTTAAGAGTAAAATCGGGCAATTCTAACGGAAAAACTGCTTTAATTGACGAAAAAGGCAAGGAATTAATTCCGCTGGAGAATTTCAAGTTCAGGACTTGGGAGAATAAAGACAGGCTTATTTATTCAAAAAAAGGAGGAGATTGTGTATATGATTTTAATGGAAAACAACTCATTCCTTTTTCAGAAAAAATTGTATTTGCCAGTGAAAATAGATTTTTTGTTAAAAATAATGGAGTTTGGCTTATTTATGATTTTAATGGAAAACAGATTTCCGACAGAGAATTTACGGATGATCTCCGCTTCTACAAAGGCAGAACTTTCCTTACAAAAGGTGAAAAATCAGGCGAAATCATCGATAATAATGGTAAAACCTTAAGTACAATTTCCAATCATAACATCGACAATATCAATGCTTTTCCTTATTTAGTTACACTTGATACAGTAAAAAATAAATACGGAATTGTAGATGACAAAGAAAATGTAATTTCGGATGAAATCTATGAACAGGCTTTCGTGGGAAGAGAATATATTTACCTTACAAGAGAAGATAAAGTAAGCATATTTTCAAAGAGAGAAGGGAAGGTGTATGATCTTGATTATCATTATGTAAACCCACTTTTTAATGGTTTGTTTAAAACTTCTCAGGATCAGAAAAATCCTAAAACCGCAGTTGTCCGACTGAACGGAGAAGTTGTTTTTCCAAAAGAATATGACAGAGTAGAAGGATTGAGTATTGCAGGTGATAAATATCTGTATCTCAGAAAAGATGATGAAGAAAAGATCTTGGATAAAAATTTAAAAAATGTACTGAACGACGATTACGAAATCGAAAAAATATTTCCTAATACTTTAATTTTAGCCAAAGACGATGTTCATTATACATTTTCTCCAAAAAACGGAAAATACAAAGAATTGAAAGGTTTTAAGGAAATGAAGCCTCTTGAAATGTACCCGATGTTGGTAGGAAAAAATGTAGATAATTTTTACGGAGTTTTGGATGAAGACGGAAATGAGGTGGTTCCTTTTATCTACGATGATATCATCACTTTTCTTGGCGCCAATGAATTTATTGTAAAAAAAGACAACAAATTAGGGGTTACAAATGATAAATATGAGCCTTTAACGGAAGTGACTTTTGATAAATTTATTCAGGATAAAAAAGGAATTAAACTTACGAGAGGAAAAGAATCGGAATTTATTTATTTTACGGAACAAAAAGACAGAAATTTTATCGATTAAACAATTTTTGATAAATTTTATGACAAAAAACAGTTATAAAATTTTGCTAAAAAAGTGATTTAAAATGCATTGAATAACATTTTATAATATCTTTGCGCACCGTTTAATTTGAATAATTTTAAATAGAGTATATTAGCCAAATTTCAAAAACGGTTAATAAGTTGTAAAGAAAATAATTGTCATAAATATGAAACTATTAGAAGGAAAAGTAGCGCTAATCACGGGAGCTACAAGAGGAATCGGAAAAGGAATTGCTGAAATGTATGCTCAACAGGGAGCAAAAGTAGCATTTACTTATGCCGGATCTGTAGACAAAGCGAAGGAATTAGAAGCAACTTTAAGTTCTGTAACTCAAATTAAAGGTTACCAATCTGATGCATCGGATTTCGATGCGGCTCAAATATTAGTAGATGAAGTAATTGCTGAGTTTGGGAAGATCGATATTTTGGTAAACAATGCAGGAATTACAAAGGATAATTTGCTGTTGAGAATGTCAAAAGACGATTGGGATAAAGTAATAAAAGTAAACTTAGATTCTGTATTTAATCTTACAAAAGCGGTAATTAAGCCGATGATGAAGGCAAAAGAAGGGTCTATCATCAATATGACTTCGGTAGTGGGAATCAGCGGAAACGCAGGACAGGCAAACTATGCAGCTTCTAAAGCAGGGGTAATCGGTTTTACAAAATCTGTGGCACTTGAATTAGGTTCAAGAAATATTCGTTGCAATGCCATTGCTCCGGGATTCATTCAGACAGAAATGACGGATGCTTTAGATGATAAGGCAAAAGAAAAATGGAATGAAGCAATTCCTATGAAAAAATTGGGTCAGACAAAAGACATTGCCAATGCTTGTGTATTTTTAGGAAGTGAAATGTCTTCTTATATTACAGGTCAAACAATAAATGTTGACGGAGGTTTATTGACATAAAAAACATGAAAACAGTACAGAATATCATTTTATTCTTGTCGGTTTTATTATTAATCGGTCTGGTTTACATTTCTTTTTTTAATGTATATCAGACCGATGATTATATATTCTCATACAGCACAGAAAAACTTGGATTAATAAAAAATATTCAGGATTTTTATATGAAGTGGGGTGGAAGATATTTTGGATATACCATCAATATGTTCAATCCGGTATCTTATGATCCCGATAATATTGTTCCGAAGATTTATCCTTTATTTTTACTTTCTTCTTTTATTACAGTCGTAACATTAAATTTCAAGCGGTATTTCAACTATTCTCTTTCGGAATCATTCAAAAAAAGTCTCTTGCTGTTTTTCTTTTATAGTATTGCATTAGTAAGTTTACCGGAACATTATTATTGGTTTACCGGCTCTAATGTTTATTTCTTGCCGGTTATTTTATCAGTAATTTTGTCTTTATTTTATGGTAAATATCTGGAAAATAAGAATAAATTGTGGTTGGTCTTAAGTATTTTATTGATCATGATTTTAATGGGATCAAATGAATTATTAGCATTACTTCTCTTGGGAATATTAGTGTTTTTATATTCTCAGAATTCATCAAAAGAAAACATGATTCTCCTTATTATAGGAACTGCGGGACTTTTAGTAAGCTTTTTGGCTCCCGGAAATTTTAACAGGATGGCAGAATCTACCGATGTGTTTTATATAAAATGGCTAAAAAAGATAGCATTCTTCGGTTTTAACGCTGTTTATATTTTCGTTAAAGTAATATTTTTAATACCACTTTTTATAGCTGTTTTTGAAAAAGAACTGAATTGTATAAAAGAAAAAACCACTTTTAAAAAAGCATTTATTGTCTGGATTATTTCATTTTTGCCGCTACTCTTATTGGCGTATATTTTAAATGTCATTGGTAGACAGTTTGAAAATATCATTTTCTTTTATTTGGTTACGTTATCAGTTGTCTTCATGTACAAATACAGAAATATCCGCAAATTTTGGTGGGTAAGTATCATTGTCATTTTCCTACCGGAAACAGATTTATTTCGTAAAGATTATTCAAATTACAACATCGATTACAATATGAATAATTTTGTCAAAGAAATTTTTATTAGTGATCTTGGAGAATATGATCAGGAAATAGAAAACAGAGTCTCTTTGCTTAAAAACTCAAAAAAAGATTCAATTTGTATAGATAAAATAAAAAATGTACCTAAAATTCTGTATTTTGATGAATTATCTTCGGTACATGAAGAAAAAAAATATGTAAACGATCAGCTTGAAAAGTATTTTCACAAAAAATACATCAGGATAAAATAAGGCATCTTTTTAAATCTTATTTTTCTTTTACAATTGTATCATAAATCGATTTCACCTGCAGGTCTCCAAAACCAAAAATTCCCAACTCATCCCGAAACTTTTCAAAGACTTCACTGAAATCTGTTGTTCCATTTTTAATTAAATTTTTAATGAAAGCTTCAGGTTTAATATTCAAATAAGAATCAATAATTTCCTTTAAAAAATGATAACATTCTGATTGATTTTCTGAAAGTTGCTGTAAAGATTCAGTATCCTTATTTTGATAAGCTTTCCAAAGATTGATTCCTAATTCAATATCTTTTTCCTGAAACAAAACTCTTGATCGTAAAGAATCTTCCAAATCAAATTGATCTGAAACAGAAAAGCCTTTCCAATTATCCTCTTTTGTCGTTTTCGGAAATATCCTGTAGATTTTTAAACCTTTATTTTTCGGAATTAAAGTCAGGCAAAACCATAAATTCACCTGACAAAACAAATCATCTTCAAACCAAAGATTCACTTCAGAATTCTGAGGAATATGTAAGATTTTTTCAAACTCGGAAACTACTTTTGTATAATAACTTTCCTTTTTTACATCATAATCTTTTGAGATAGATTCGGCTCTTATTTTCCAGAAATCTTTCAGATTATCAGCTTTTAAGTTACCTTTAATTAAAGCTTCTCTGCAAATAATGATCTCGCCGTCAATTGTTGTTCTTTTCAATTGATCAGCGAGATAATCACCATTTACTATATTAAATTTTTTGTTCAATTATTAATCTTTAAATACTTGATTTTCTTGTTCCTGAACTCTTATAAAAGTTGTTCTTTTCGACAACTCTTTCAGTTTTGAAGCTCCCACATAAGTACAGGTTGATCGAACTCCTCCCAAAATATCTTTTACTGTTTCTGAAACAGGACCTTTGTAAGCCACTCTTACAGTTTTTCCTTCCGAAGCTCGATATTCCGCAACACCTCCGGAATGTTTATCCATTGCTGTTTTTGAGCTCATTCCGTAGAAAAGTCTATATTTTTTGCCGTTTTCTTCTACTATTTCTCCGCCGCTTTCATCATGACCGGCAAACATTCCGCCCAACATCACAAAATCTGCACCGCCACCAAAAGCTTTGGCAACATCTCCCGGAACTTTACAGCCACCGTCTGCAATAATATGACCATCCAGGCCATGAGCTGCGTCAGAACATTCGATAATCGCAGAAAGTTGAGGATATCCGACTCCGGTTTTCACACGCGTTGTACACACAGAACCAGGTCCAATTCCGACTTTAATGATGTCTGCGCCTACCAAAAGTAATTCTTCAACCATTTCTCCGGTTACGACGTTTCCCGCAATAATAATTTTATCAGAAAAATTGGCTCTTGCTTTCTTCACAAATCCCACGAAATGCTCAGAATAACCATTGGCTACATCAATGCAGAGAAATTCGATTTTTGGGTGTAAATCGAGGATCGTTTTTATTTTTTCTTCATCAGCTTTTCCTGTTCCGGTACTTAAAGCGATATATTGATGAATTTCCTCAGGCTGAGAATTTAAAAATTCACTCCATTCTTCTACGGAATAGTGTTTGTGAACAGCCGTAATAATTTTATCTTTTGCTAATTCCACCGCCATTTCGAAAGTTCCCACTGTATCCATATTCGCTGCGATGATGGGTGTTCCTTTCCATTTCTTTTGGGTATGTTTAAAAGTGAATTCTCTTTCTAGATCAACTTCCGAACGGGATTTCAACGTAGAACGTTTCGGACGAAACATGACGTCTTTAAAACCCAGTTTTATATCATATTCTATTCTCATAATTTGGAAAAATATTTTAATTAAATTTAAGGAAAAGATTGATTGCAAATTTGATTTAAAAGGATTTTATAAATTTTTTAATAGTTCTGTCTCTCGGATTTTGCAGATTACGCATATCTTTAATTACAGTTTTTTAACGTCCTTAAAATCGACATAGGAAGCTGAAGCGTTAAGAAAATTAAAATTTAATCCGTTAAAAAATTCCCACTGTTTGAAGCGCGAGACAAATTTAAAATCGAAGAACAAATATTGAATTCGCGCAAGTTTTGGGAATTTTAGGATTGAGTTTTAATTTTTAGCATTCAGTTTCCAGGTCTTGAAATAACATTCGCCGACTTTATGGAGGCAATTTTTCGTTCTTTTGTTTCAAGACAAAAGGACAATCAATCTGTAGTAAGAAAAAATATCAAAAATATAATTAAAAACAATACTTTTGAAACCATGGATTTCCCAGTTACTTTTCACATTTTCGGTAAAACAATTTTGGCGCATCCGCTTTTTGAAGCTTTGGGAATGTTTATCGGGATGCGTTATTATTTTTATTTAAAACGAAAATCTAAAGAAAAGACTTCGTTCAATACTTCTGCGGCAATTTTAATTGGAGCAACAGCCGGAGCTTTATTGGGGTCAAAATTAATTGGAAACCTGGAAAATCCATACAAACTTTTCGAACATTTTGATATTAAAACAATCTGGACAAATAATACAATTGTTGGCGGACTTGCTTTTGGTTTGATTGGAGTTGAGCTTGCTAAAAAAATTGTCGGACATAAAGAAAGTACAGGAGATCTAATTGTCTATCCTTTAATATTGGCAATGATTATCGGAAGAATTGGTTGTTTTCTTACCGGAATTCATGAAGAAACTTATGGAATTCCAACCAATTTTATTTTCGGAATGCATCTGGGAGATCAATATCTTAGACATCCTGTTGCATTGTATGAAATAGCATTTTTAATCATTCTTTGGATTGTTTTAAAATTAATTCAGCGCAAAAGAATATATCCTTCAGGATTTGTTTTTCAAATATTTATGTTGAGTTATTTTACGTTCCGGTTTTTGCTGGATTTTATAAAACCAAGATTGGAATTGGTTGGAAATTTAGGAACAATTCAGCTTGTGTGTATTTGTGTAATTATTTATTACATTTATAAAATAAAAAACACTCAGACACAAAAGTTTAACCAAGAAACATTTTAATTATGAAAATCCTTACATTATTAGAAGTAGGTGGATTAGAAGGTTTAGTTGCTATGATTATTCTGATAATTATAGGAATAGCTGCAGTTGTATCATTAGTGATTACAGTATTTGTAAAGCTGATTTATGAAAGCAAAGACGGGCGAAAATTTTCTAAAAAACAGTTTTGGCTGACAATGCTTATTTCAATGCTTATTTGTGGCTTGATAAGTGGTGCTATTTGTGGTGGTGGACTTTAAAATAAAATTATGCCTGTAAGAAATTATACCTATTACGACTATACAATCAGTCTTTGTCCGGAATGCCTGAAAAGGGTCGGAGCAAAAATCATCATTGAAGATGAAGCTGTTTTTATGACAAAAAGATGTCCCGATCATGGATTTTTTAAGACAAAAATTGCTTCAGACGTTCATTATTACAAAAACATCAGAAACTATAATAAAGCTTCGGAAATGCCGCATCACTTTGGAACAGATGTGGAATATGGCTGTCCTTATGATTGTGGTTTATGTGTTGATCATGAGCAACATAGCTGCCTTTCTATTGTGGAAGTGACAGATCGTTGCAATTTAACGTGTCCGACTTGTTATGCAATGTCTTCTCCACATTATGGAAGTCACAGAACGTTGGAAGAAATCGAAGCAATGTTTGATATTATTGTTAAAAACGAAGGTGAACCAGATGTTGTACAAATCAGTGGAGGAGAACCGACAATTCATCCCGAGTTTTTCAAAATAATGGATGTTGCGAAGACAAAGCCGATTAAACATTTGATGTTAAATACCAATGGAGTACGAATCGCCAATGATCCCGGTTTTGCCGAAAAATTAGCAACCTATGCTCCGGAATTTGAAATTTATCTTCAGTTTGATTCTTTTAAACCGGAAGTGTTGCAGGATTTCAGAGGAAAAGATCTTACGGATATCCGAATGAAGGCTTTGGAGAAATTAAATGCTTTAAACCTTTCTACAACGCTCGTTATTGTCCTTCAAAAAGATAAAAATATTGATGAAATAGGGAAGATCATCGATTTTGCCTTAAAACAAAAATGTGTCCGTGGAATTACCTTTCAGCCTGTAGAAATTGCCGGAAGAAACAGAGACGATTCTGCGCACGAAAAAATAACATTAACGGAAGTAAGACAGGAAATTTTAAACCAGTTTCCGTTGCTGAATTCGGATGATATTATTCCCGTTCCGTGTAATCCGGATGCCTTGGCAATGGGATATATTTTAAAGCTTGAAGGTGAAATTATTCCTTTAACAAGATATATCAATCCAGCTGATTTACTGAATAATGAAACTCGAAATACAATTGTTTACGAACAGGATACAGGACTTCAAATGCAGCTTTTAGATATTTTCAGTACCGGAATTTCTGTGGATAAAGTACAACCTAAAGTGAATCAATTATTATGCTGTCTTCCAGAAGTTTCCGCGCCGAATTTAGATTATGATAATCTTTTCAGAATCATTATTATGAATTTTATGGATGCTCATGATTTTGATGTTCGTGCGGTGAAAAAATCATGTGTTCATATCGTAAATAAAGATTTAAAATTGATTCCTTTTGAGACGATGAATCTTTTCTACAGGGATGATAAAAGTAAATATCTTGAGGAATTAAGAAGAGATGATAAAGTTTTGTTTTAAATTTCTTTTGATTTTACCACAGATTTGCACAGATGTCTATGGATTATTTGCATGTAAATAACGCTTCAGTTTCCAAGTCTTGAATTTTTCGTTCTTTTGTTTCAAGACAAAAGGACATTTTATTAAAAAAGGCGTAAAAAACTTACGCCTCAATATTTAATTTTAATCAAAATTCATTACTTCTTCCAACGTTTTCATGTATTCGTAAGCCGTAAGATCAAACTTTACAGGAACAATTGAGATATATCCATTTGCCAAAGCAGTTTCATCAGCATCTTCAGAATCATCCATATTGTTGAAATATCCTGTTAACCAATAGTATTTTTTGCCGTGAGGATTTACCCTTTCGTCAAAACTTTCTTCCCATTTTGCTTTAGCCTGTTTGCAGACTTTTATACCTTTTATATCTTCTTTTGCAAGTTTCGGAATGTTTACATTTAAAACAATTCCCTTTGGCATTGGGTTTTCCAAAGTTCTTCTTACAATATTCTGAATATGTTCTTTAGCCTGCGTAAAATCTGCTTCCCAACTGAAATCCAATAAAGAAAATCCAATAGCAGGAAGACTTTCTACACCCGCTTCAACCGCTGCAGACATCGTCCCTGAATAAATTACATTAATTGAAGAATTTGCTCCGTGATTAATGCCTGAAACTACAATATCCGGTCTTCTTGGCAAAATTTTATCAAGAGCCATTTTTACACAGTCAACAGGCGTTCCGCTGCACGAAAAATCTGTTTGCGGACCTTCAAGCTGTACTTCTTCATAGCTTAAGGTAGAATTGATAGTAATGGCATGACCTTTACCGCTTTGTGGAGAGTTGGGTGCTACAACAACTACTTCTCCGATTTCGTTCATAAAACTGACAAGATTTCTGATTCCAGGTGCTGTAATTCCGTCGTCATTTGTAACCAGAATAAGTGGTCTTTCCATATAAAAATTTTAATTGTAACAAATATACTATAAAAGACTTTCTTTAAAAAACCTTTGCATTTAAATATTATTTGAATTATTTATTGCTTTTTTTATTCATTTTTGCAAAAACTAATTTCAAATCCATTCATGAGTATATTTTTTCGCATCATCATAATTTTAGCTTTATTAATAACTCCGATATTTCTAAAAATAAGTATAAGAAGTAAAATATTAATCAACTTTTTCTTAGGATTAATAATAATTCTTCTTTTGATCAAGATAGAATTTTTCAGTTCACCAAACTATTCTAGTTATAAAGGAGATCTTCTTTTATATTTTTTAAATTGGATCGCATATATTGTGTTTAATGTGATCAGTTCATTAATAGCTTTTATAAAACCGGATAATAGAAAAGAATATTTCTTCTTTTTCCCAACAATTGCAGCATTTATTGTTTTTATTTTTACTTCATTTGATGCTTTGGAGTATTCATCTTTTGTAACCGGAAATATTCTACTGACATTTTCGCCACTCTATATTTACATCTATTACTTTAAGTATAAAAAGAATCGTTAGAACTGAATTAAATGAAAATTATTTTTGATAAATTATTGGTAAAATTCCCTACAAAATTGAATTTAGAATTATAAAACTGTTAATTTTAAGAATAGATATTTAACATATCGAGTTTAAAATTGTATTTTTTCTTTAAAAAACTCTTAAGATGTGATAAATATTTTATCAGGGTCTTTTATAATACTAAATTTGTGTGACAAAACTATCCGATGTTTACAAATAAGGTATTAAATTTGATAGTTTGTAACAGTAAATTAAAAACTACTACTAATTCAAATACTTTAAAAAAAAATTTAATAAAATACATTACAGATTTATGTGGAAAAATTTTAAGCTAAATAAATTTTTACTCCTAATTCCATTAACAAGTCTAATGTTTTGTTTCAACTCGCCGAAAGATGATGACGAAAAGATGCAGACAATAATGGTGAGTGTAAAAAACACACTTTCTTACTTACATTACAGTCCAAAACCTATTAATGATGCTTATTCAAAAGATGTTTACAAACATTATTTCGAGTTGGTAGATCCGGGAAAAAGATATTTCGTTCAGTCGGATATGGATGAGTTTGCAAAACACGAAACGAAGCTAGATGATTATATCAATCAGGGAGATCTTACGTTTTATAAACTTACCATCGACAGATTATATCAAAGAGTAGATGAAATTGATAAAATCACTCAGGATATTTTCAGCAAACCAATCAACCTGAATGAAGATGAATCTTTGACTCTTGAGCCAAAACTGAAAAAAGTACCTGCCAACAAACAGGAACAGTATACAGAATGGAAAAAATTCATCAAATACAATATTCTTCAGGAAATTGAATCGATGAACAGCAAAGAAGAAGATCAGAAGGAGAAAAAAGATTCTGTTCAGAAATACAATCTTAAAGATACCATCAAATATCAGCCTTTAAATCCGGATCAAAAGCTTAAAAAAGCGACCGATGAGGTGAAAGATCTTGTAAAAGAAACATTTACGAGATTTAAAAAGAGAAAGAAAATGGATTGGTTCACTGTGTATATGAATGCTTATACGGAAGTTTTCGATCCTCACACGAACTACTATTCTCCAAAAGATAAAGACGATTTTGACACTCAATTCAAAGGAAAAGTAATCGGAATCGGAGCAATTATTCAAGAGAAAAAAGGATATCTTTATTTAGGAGCGTTAACGATTGGAGCTCCGGCATGGAAATCTAAGCAGCTTTCGGAAGGTGATAAAATTTTAAAAGTAAAATCTAAACCAAAAGAAGATGCAGTAAATGTAGTAGGAATGCTTTCTGATGAAGCAGTACGTTTGATCAGAGGGGAAAAAGGAACTCCGGTTACATTGACGGTTCAGAAAAAAGACGGAACAACTAAAGATGTTACTATGATCCGTGAAGAAGTTGCTATTGAAGATACATTCGCAAGAAGTATCGTAGTAAATTCTACAAACGGTAAAAAATATGGATTCATTAATTTACCGAGCTTCAACGCAGATTTCGAAGATGAAAAAGGAAGAAACGCTTCTGATGACATCAAAAATGAAATCATTAAACTGAAAGCTCAGGGAATTGAAGGAATCGTTTTAGATCTGAGAAATAATGGAGGAGGTTCATTAACGGAAGTTGGTGATATTATGGGACTTTTCATGAATGCAGGACCTTATGTTCAGGTAAAAGACGGAAATGGTAAAATTCAGACTTTAAAAAATAAGCAGGAAACTCCGGTTTGGACAGGACCTTTGGTAATTATGCAGAACGAACTTTCTGCTTCGGCTTCAGAAATCTTGGCAGGAGTAATGCAGGATTACGGAAGAGCGGTGATCGTTGGTTCGCCTCAGTCTTTCGGAAAAGGAACAGTTCAGACATTTGTTGATTTGAATAGATTCTTAAATACAGAAGATGATTTTGGATCCTTAAAACTGACAATCCAGAAATTCTACAGAATTACAGGTGAATCTAACCAAAGAAAAGGAATTGTTTCAGATATTCAGATGAAAGATTTCTTTACTTATGCTGAGGTTGGGGAAAGATATGATGATTTTGCTTTGGCTTGGGATAAAATTCCTACTGCAAATTTCCAAAAATTGAATATTTTCAACATTCAGGCTCTAGAAAAAGCTAGCAACGACAGAATGGCTAAAAATGCTAAATATCAATTACTCTTAGAGTCAGCTCAATGGAGAGAACAATTGGATAAAGAAGAGACGATTACGCTTAATATCAATAAGTTTAATGATGTGATGAAGCAAAGAAAATCTCAGATCGAGAAATTCAAATCATTAACGAAATTTGAAAATGGTCTTCAGTTCTCAATGTATCAGAATGAAGTTGAAAGAGAGAAAAAAGACGAAGCTTTCAAGAAAAAATCTGAAATCTGGATCAAAAATCTTAAGAAAGATCTTTACCTTCAGGAAGCAATGAACATTATTGCAGACATGGGTGCAAAATCTTAATGATCAATGATAAAACATAAAAAAGCCGCTAATGAAAATTAGCGGCTTTTTTATTTAAATTAAATTGTTGAATTATTACTTAATCTCAACACATCCAACTCTTCCTCCTGCATTCCCGGTCGGCTGAGTATGAAAATCATCCGCTGCAGCATGAACAATCATTCCTTTTCCGATGATGTTCTTAGACTCGTCTGAGCATCCAAGACACCATTTATTTGTCTTAAAAGTCAAAGTTGCATTTCCGCTTTGATCTGCTACTAAATTCCCAATATCTCCCATGTGGAAATGTTCAGCACCCCATTTTCCGTGGTCGTTTTTAGAAGGATTCCAGTGTCCTCCTGTTGAAGTTCCATCCGCTGCGGAACAGTCTCCTTTTTCGTGAATGTGTACTGCATGAATTCCCGGAGTAAGGTTTGTTACATCCAGTTTCATAACAACTTCATCTCCTTTTTGAGTAAACTTTGCCGTTCCTCCTGTCTGTGTGTTGCTTTTAGATAAGACATGGTACGTGTTCGTTGTTCCGCAAGAAACAGCAAACAGCGCACATCCTGCCAATAGTGCTAATGTTTTACCTTTCATTTTTAAATGATTTAAAGTGATTTTATGTTAAATTTAAACAACATTTTTCAAAGCGCCTTATGATTCCTGTATTTTTTCACAAATAGCAATAAAAGACAAATCATTTTCATTGGATCTTGATACCTTTGCCAAAAACATTTTTGATTTGGAAGAGCACAAAAAAAGAATGGTGAAAGCTATTCAATATATTGATAATAATCTCGATACGGAGCTTTCTTTAGAAAAAGTTGGAGAAATTGCTGCTTATTCACCATTTCATTTTCACAGGATTTTCAGGTTGATTACAGGAGAAACGGTTCAGAATTATATAATCAGAAAAAGAATTGAAAAAAGTGCCTTTTATTTAGCTGTAAAAAAGAATATAAGTTTAAAAGACATTTATCTTGAACTTGGATTTTCAAATCATTCTACTTTTAGTAAGACATTTAAAAAATATTATGGAAAATCTCCTTCCGAATTCAGAAAATCGGCTCCCGAAAAGTTTCATACAATTCAATTAAAACAAAGCAAGAACGGACAAATTGATGCGGTTTTTCAACAATACATTTGCAATATAGAAAACCTATTAAATTGGACTACAATGAATTTAAAAATTAAAGTAACCGATCTTCCGGAAATGAATTTGGCGGCCGTTATGAGCCTTGGAATTGCTAATGTTGAACCCTCTTTCAATATTTTAGTTGATTGGGCAAAAGAAAAAAAGCTTTTTCCAAGAGAGAATGTAAAAATGATTTCCGTTTACCACGACAGTTTTAAAGTTACGCCACCTGACAAAGTCAGAATTCACGCATGTATGCTTTTGGATGAAAGATTAAAGCAACAGGAAAGGCAGGTTTTCCCTGAAACCATTGAAGCCGGAAAATTCATCATCGGAAGCGGTGAAATGACATTGAATGATTTTGAACAATGTTGGGTTTCTCTCTTTCTATGGATGAATGAAAACAATTATTCCGTAAGAAAAGCCTTTCCTTTTGAAATTTACCATAGCAATTTCAAAGAACATCCCGAAGGAAAAATGATTGTAGATTTCTGCATTCCAATTAATTAAGAGAATCATTTAAGGCGTTACGTTTGTCATTCTGACGAAGGAAGAATCTCTATGCGGAAAATAGATTCTTCCTTCGTCAGAATGACAAATGGTATTTTTCTCCAAAAACTAAAACCAACGGTTCAGAATCCAAAATCTACCACTCAGCAACAAAAATTTAAAAGCAATAAAAATTCATCCTATTTTTGAATCGAAATAAAACAGCTATGAAAACAAAATTATTATTTCTCTTCTCTTTTTTCCTATTTGCTCTGAATTTTGCTCAGACAAAAATTTCCGGAAAGGTAACTTTTAGAAATAAAGGAGTAGGAGAAGTAAATGTAACATTAAAAGATACTTACGACGGCGCAACAACAGATGCCAATGGAAATTTCTCTTTTGAAACCTCCGAAAAAGGAAGTAAAGTCTTAACTTTTACTCATCCGAAATATATTGATGTTGAAAAACCAATTACGATTGAAAATCAGGAAGTTTCTGTCAATGCAGAACTAAAAGAACAAATCAACGAGATTGATGCAGTGGTAGTTTCTGCAGGTTCTATCGAAGCGAGTGACAGAAAAAGAGCAACCGCATTGTTGACACCAATTGATATTTACACAACAGCCGGAGCAGATGGACAAATTTCTTCAGCATTAAATTATCTTCCGGGAGTTCAAAAAGTTGGCGAAACAGAAGGACTTTTCGTGAGAGGTGGAACAGGAACGGAATCCAGAATTTTCATGGATGGAAGTTTGATCAACAATTATTTCTCAAGCTCGGTTCCGGGAATTGCAGGAAGAGATCGTTTCAACACATCGCTTTTTAAAGGGAATGTGTTTTCAAGTGGTGGATATTCTGCACTTTACGGACAAGCTCTTTCCGGTGCGTTAATGTTGGAAAGCGTTGATCTTCCGGACCAAAGTTCTTATGATTTCGGTATTTCTCCGATATTTTTAAATGCAGGATTTCAAAAGCTAAGTGACAGTAAAACTTCATCTTTTGGAGCAACTTTAGGATATTCAAATTTAAAATTAATGCAGGAAGCTTTTAATTTTAATACTAATTTTTCAGAAGCTCCTTCAGGTCTGAATGGTGATTTTAATTTCAGAATTAAAACAAAATCTGGCGGTTTCTTTAAATATTATGGAATGTATGATTCCAATAGAATGGGAGTGACGGTACCGAGTCTGGAACCTGAAAATGATTTTTCTTCTGTCAATTTAAAAGGAAAAAACACGTATCACAATTTATCTTTCAAGCAAAAATTCGGGAAATATCTGTTAAATGCAGGAACTTCTTATTCTTACAATCAATCAGATCTTGATTTTTCAACGCAGAAAAATGATATTGAAACCGGAAATACGAAACTGTTATCAGATGGAAATTATATCAATTTTAAAGCTGTTTTAGAAAGGAAAATTAATAAAATCAGCGCTTTACGTGGTGGTTTTGAATTAAATAGTACAAGCGAAAAACTGAATTTTAATGATTTCGTAGAAAAACATTACAAAGATTTGATTTCGGCGGCTTTTGTGGAAACAGATTTAGGATTTAGCAATCAATTATCGGCAAAAATAGGAGTGAGGGCGGAAAATTCATCTTATCTCGGAAAGAGCAATATTGCACCGCGTGTTGCCTTGGCTTACCGTTTTGCAAAAGACTGGACAACGTCATTCGCTTACGGACTTTTCTATCAAAATCCTGAAAGTAAATACATCAACGGACCTGCAAATTTAGATTTTCAGCAATCGCAGCATTATATTTTTCAGGTGCAGAGAACGACGGACGGAAGAAGTTTGAGAATGGAAGCTTTTTACAAAAAATATGATGATCTGTTGAAAGTTAAAAATCTTCCTTATGTAGACGGACAGAATCAATACGTTCAGACTGCGGATAATAACAGTGGTTACGGTTACGCAAAAGGAATGGAATTATTCTGGAGAGACAAAAAAACATTTGAAAATATCGATTATTGGATCAGTTATTCGTTTCTGGATTCAAAAAGAGATTTTCTAAATTATCCGATAAGTTTAAAACCGAATTTCGCATCGGAACATACAATTTCTGCTGTTGCAAAAAGATTTGTTCCGAAATGGAAAACAGGATTTAATTTTTCTTACACATACGCAAAAGGTCGTCCTTATTACGATATTGCAACTCAGGATATTAATGGAAAACCTGAATATTTTGTAAGAAAAGAAGGGAGTTTAAGAGATTATAATGCCTTAAATTTCAGTGTTAATTATCTTCCGAATCTCGGCAAAAAAGATGCAAAAGCATTTACCGTTTTGGTTTTAAGTGTTTCGAATATTTTAGGATCAAAAAATGTTTACGGTTACAATTTTTCGATGGACGGAGCAAGAAGTTCGGCAGTCGTTCCACCGGTAAATACTTTTGTTTTTGTCGGAGCTTTTATTAGTTTCGGAGTAGATAAAACACAGGATGCGATCAACAATAATTTATAAAAAATTAATTTCAATTCAACTAAAAATCTATCTTTATTAAATCAAATACTAACTTTAAAAAATTAGAAAAAATGAAAAAATACCTATTAACTTTTGCTTTAAGTATGATGAGCTTAACAGCTTTTGCTCAAACAGATTACGAAACAATAATGTCTGAAAGAATTACTAAGCTTGAAGCCTGTAAATCTTTGGATGATTTCCAGATTTTAGCAAATGATTTCGACAGAATCGGGAGAAAAGAAACTAAACAATGGCAACCTTCTTATTATGCCGCCTTCGCTTATATTCAGAAAGGGAGAATGCTTATGAGAGAAGGAAAAATGACTGAACTGTCTACACAGGCAAATTCTGCAGAAAAATATCTTGAACAGGCAGAAGCAATTGCAGGAAAAGACAATTCTGAGATCCATTTGCTTAAAAAAATGGCTTTTTCTTTGAAAATGATGGAAAATCCTGCAGAAAGATATATGACAGACGGAATGAAAGCGATGGAAGAACTTAAAAAGGCAGAATCTCTTGATCCAAGTAATCCAAGAGTGGCTTTAATTAAAGCTGAAGACACCTATTTCACTCCGGAACAATATGGAGGAAGCAAAACAAAAGGCTTGGAACAATTCAAAACTGCGTTGGAAAAATTTAATGCTTTTAAACCAAAAACAGCTGTAGATCCAAACTGGGGAAAAGCTGAAGCTGAATACTTCCTAAGTCAGACTTCATCTAAATAATCAATAAAATTTTATAAAACCTTCCTGAAATGTGAAGGTTTTTTTATGCAGTTCAGTCAGGAAAAATGACGATTCGGCGAAAAATAATTTTTAATACTTCTAATATCGACTATTTTTGAACCAAGAAAACTGATAATGAAACGTAAAGGCATAATAATATTACTTTGGGTATCGCTGGGAATGGCTTTGTTTTTCTTTTTTGCATTTAATGACGAAAAGACATTCAAGAATTTTGCGATCACTCTTTTGGTTTCCACGATGTATTCATTCGTTTTGGGACTTGGAAATGGGATTATAAACGACTTCCTCAACAGAAAGTTTCCGTGGTCTGAAACTACTAGATTAAGAGCAATTTTAAGTATTGTTTCAATTCTGATTGCTAATTTTATTTTGGTGTATTTCTGCAACTATATGAATTTTGTGATTATCCAAAAAGCGGCGACAACAGAAGAGTTTTTCTCAAGCAAATACAATACTTCGAATTGGTTTATGATCAATATTGCGTTATTGATCTCGGCTTTTCTCCATGCAAAAGGTTTCATGGAAGAGCTGAAAAAAACATCCAAGAAAGAAGTCGTAGAACAGAAATTGATTGCAAAATCTGCAAATGCACAATTTGAAAGTCTTAAAAATCAATTGGATCCACATTTTTTGTTTAATTCTTTAAATGTTTTAAGCTCTTTAATTGATGAAAACCCAAGACAGGCTCATAAGTTTACTGCTTCAATGTCAAAGATTTACAGATACGTTTTGGAGCAGAAGGACAAAGAATTGGTAACCGTAGAAGATGAACTTGAATTTGCAAAAACATATTGTGATTTGTTAAAAACAAGATTCGAGGACAGTGTAGATTTTGTTTTTGATGTTAAAAAAGAAGATTACAAAAGATTTGTCGTTCCGTTGTCGCTGCAGTTGCTTTTGGAAAACTGTATCAAACATAATTTTGCGACTTCTTCGAAACCTTTAATTATTAAAATCTTCTCTGAAAATGATACGCTTTGTATAGAAAATAATCTGCAGGTAAGAGAACAGATCAAAGAAAGTTCGGGAATCGGTTTGTCGAATATTGTTCAGCGTTATTCTTTATTGACGAAACGAAACGTTTTCATCGAAAAATCAGAAGATTATTTTAAAGTAATACTTCCGGTTCTTTCATCTAAACCTAATGAAGTCAGTATTAAAATTGAAGATAAAGACAAAGCTTACGAAAGAGCGCAAAAACGTGTAAAAGAAATAAAAAGTTTCTACGGAAACCTGATTTCTTACTGTATCGTGATTCCTTTTTTGATCATTGTTAATTTAATGACAAGTCCGCACGATATATGGTTTTACTGGCCGATGTTAGGATGGGGAATAGGACTTGCAGCTCACGGAATGAGCACTTTTGCCATAGGAAAAAGCTGGGAAGAAAAAAAGATCAGAGAAATTTTAGAAAAACAAAACAGAAACTTAAAATAATTATTATGGAAAATATTAACAAAGACGACATCAGATACAGAGAAGCAGAAAGACAAGTGAATAAAATCAAGAAATTCTATGTTTTTACCTTCATTTATTTCGCAGTAAATATTTTTATTTTATATCTGAATTACAGAGAATTAAAGCCTAACGAAACGATTTGGCAGCTGAAATATTTTTCACTTCCTTTCTTTTGGGGACTTGGAGTTGTTTTTTATGCGATGAGAGTTTTTATTCCGCGTTTTATATTGGGAAGCAACTGGGAAGAAAAGAAGATTAAAGAACTGATGGAAAAAGAAAAAGAGCTTTAAATGTTAATTTAAAAATCACAAAATGAAAACATTACAAATTATTTTCACCATTTCGATGTTCGCTTGGTTTTTAACCGAAATTCTTTATAAAAACATATTAAAATCAACCAAAAAAGATAAAAAAGACAAAGATAAATCTACTTTGAATCTTCTTTGGATTGCCATTCCTTTTTCAATCTTTACTTCTATCTGGGTTTCTTATTGTACAAAGCTTCCGATTTCTGATGAGGTTTGGATCTACTATTTGGGAGTGATTTTTATTGTTGTTGGAATTGTTTTCAGATATATCATTATCAAATCTTTAGGAAAATATTTTACCGTTGATGTGACGATAAGAGAAGACCATAAAATTAAAAAAGAAGGCTTTTACAAATATTTGAGGCATCCTTCTTATGCTTTTTCTTTATTGACTTCTTTAGGTCTTGGATTGTATTTGAATAATTGGCTGTCATTATTTTTGGCATTTGTTCCAACATTTATTGCATTCAGTTATAGAATTAAAGTGGAAGAGAAAGCATTAATTGAGCAATTTGGAGAAGAGTATTTAGAATACAGAAGGAAAACTAAGAAATTGATTCCTTTTGTTTATTGATAATTATATAGATGCTTTGAGAGCTTCAGCATGACACCGCTAAAAATTATATCTAAAACAAACGGTTAGTATTAGAATTGTCATGCTGAGGTTCTCGAAGCATCTATGCTAAATCTAGGAGTGATAAAGAATTCGACGAAGGAGAAATCTACTTTAAATAAACAGAGATTCTTCACTCCGCTATCGCTCCGTTCTGAATGACAAAGAGCTTTAAATAAAGAAGATTTAAGAAACCCAAAAATCCCGATTCTCAGTTGAGTCGGGATTTTTACAATTCAGTATTCAAATTCTACGGTTCGGTAATATAAAATTGATTTGAGGGTAATTGTTGACCTACATTTGTCTCAACAAAAACAAACAATTAATCTTTAAAAATTAAAAATATGGAAACTTACATCAACAAAGAAACAATAGCTTACAGAAAAGCATCAAGAAGAGTAAAAGAATTAAAAGGATTTTACGGAAATCTTACTTCATATTGTTTAGTAATTCCGTTTTTGGCAGTACTAAATCTTTTGACAGCTCCGGGATATTTATGGTTTTTATGGCCAATGATGGGATGGGGAATGGGAATTGCAGCTCACGCAGTGACTACATTCGGAATCGGAAAATCTTGGGAAGAAAAAAAGATCAAAGAATTGATGGAGGAAGACAGAAAAAATATAAAAACACTTTAATTAAAATAACTTTAAAAACTTAATACAATGAACTACAATCAAGCACAACAAAGAGTACACGACCTGAAAAAATTCTATAAAAGCGTTTTATGGTTTGGAATCGTAGCGTTTATCATTTTCTTTGATGATATTTTTGAAAAAGGAATCTTTAATTTTTCACTTTGGAACGGATCGGTTATTTTAGTGATTTGGGGAATTATTTTGACTGTAAAAGCCGTAAAATTATTCTTTCTGGATTCTGAATGGGAAAGAGATGTAATGGAAAAAGAGATGAGAAAATCAAAAGATCCGCTTAATTTTTAAAACTGCTGATTTTTAACTAATTTTATTCGAAATTTTAAAACTAAAATCGGGAACTCAATGATCAAAACAGTCATTATCGAAGACGAAAAACCGGCTTCAAGGAAATTGGAAAGAATGCTTAGTGAATTTCCTGAAATCGAAGTGGTTGCGAAAATAGAATCGGTGGAAGAAGGCATTCAGTGGTTTTCTGAAAACGAACATCCGCAGCTTATTTTTTCGGATATTGTTTTGGGAGACGGTTTGTCATTCGATATTTTTGAGAAAGTTCCTTCGAAGGGTTTTATTATCTATACGACAGCTTTCGATCAATATACTTTAAAAGCTTTTAAATTAAACAGTATCGATTATCTTTTAAAACCGATTTTGGATGAAGATTTGGGTGGAGCAATTGAAAAATTCAAGTCATTTCTTCCTTCGGATAATTCTGTCAGTTCACAGGAAATCAAACAATTAATTAAAAAAGATAAAACAACGCTTTCCAGGATTTTAGTCAAAATTGGGTATAATCTAAAAATTGTTCAGACGCATGAAGTAAGCTGTTTTTTTAGTGAAAATAAAATTGTTTATCTGCAGACTCAAGAACGAACTTATCCGTCGGATTTCACTTTAGATGAACTGGAAGATGTTTTGGATGAAAAAAAATTCTTCCGCGCAAACCGACAGTTTATCATTAATTCGGATTACATCAAAAACATTCACACTTCACCCAATTATAAAGTTGAATTGGAATTTCAGCCTGAAGAGGAAATCACAGTGAGTCGTGATCGCGTAAAAGATTTTAAAGATTGGTTGGTAAGTTAATTTTGAATTAAACCAACAACAATTAACTAAAAACCATTAACTATTTATAATCTATACGATTAGCTTCCGTATCTTCAAGTTGTTTTATAATTGATTTTGGAATCTCATCGCTGTCAATCGGAAAGCTTATGGAGTCAGGAATAAAGTTTTTTCTCTCCGCTTTCTGGAAGATTTCGAAAAGAGCAATCGGCTCTTGATTAAAACTGATACATGTACTTATAAAATGCAACTCATGGAGCTTATATTCTGGATTTTTCAACTTTTCCTTGATGTCTTTTATTCTTGAAATAAAATGGCGTTGACGAATAAACGTATTGCTGTTCATGATGATAAAAATATAATCTGAATAGGCAGTTACTTTCCCAAAATACTTGTGACGGTCACCACCGCTTCTTTCTACGAAATATTCACCCGAAGTTTCGGATTTGTAAACTTCTGTTGCAGAACGCCAGATTCGGTCATCTTTCGCCTGTAAAGGATTATCCGGAAGATTTCTGTTGTAAGAATACCAACAGCCGACCAGTCTGTCAAGTAATTCCGTGTTCTGTTTTACATTATTCATATCAATTTTCAGATCATTAAAATTAAATGATTCCGTATTTGAATTAATAAAATCAATATAATTTGAATAGCCTAAAACTTTGACAATCAGACTCAATTTTGCCAGATTCGGTTTACTTAAAACGGCATTTTCGTTTTGATAATATTTTTTTAATTTATTGATTATCAAATGTTCGTATAGATAATTTGAGCCCAACAAATCAGGTTCTTTTTTTATGCTTTTCTCTGCATTTTCGTTGATAATTAAATCATTAAGCTCTGCAACAATGTAGGACCATTCGGTTTTTGAAACATCTTCCCAATTGTTTTTCTTTAAAAAGTGCAGACTTAGGAAATTCATCAATTTTTCCAGATGCAGAATATCTTCTTTTTTCATAGTTTTATTTCGTAAGACTAATATAAGATTATTTTAAATCCAAAAAAGACTGTTGCAAGACTTTTATATTTTAAATCAAAGCCATATTTGAATAGAAAAATAAAAGTTAAAACAATGAAAACAAAAATCTTATTACAAAATGATTCTCTTTGGAACAGACTTCAGAGTTTTTCAATAGACAGTCCGAATGTAGATTTTCCTTTCTCAAAAAAACTGGCAAAAGAAGAAAACTGGACTTTGGATTTTACAGCGAAAGCAATAGAAGAGTATAAAAAATTCGTTTATCTCTGTTGTGTTCTGCCAAACGGAGCGTCACCGAGCGAAATTGTAGACAAAGTTTGGCACATGCATTTGATCTACACTCAAAATTACTGGGAAGAATTTTGTCCGAACATTCTACAGCAAAAACTTCATCATCATCCTTCAAACGGAGGCTTAAATGAAAATGAAAAACACAAAAACTGGTTTCAGGAAACTATAAGAAACTACGAAGAAATTTTTAAAGAAAAAGTGCCGATAGAAATTTGGCTCAATAAAAAAGAAAAGCCAAAACAGCGAAAATTTTGGTTGAACGGTGTTAAAATCTTATCTGTTATTTCAATCATTTTTATTTTAAGCTCTTGTTCAGATGCAATGGGTAGTTTATTGTCAATCATATTTATAATAGTTCCAATAATACTTTTCATAATTGGCTTTTCTTCTCAGGCTATGAATAAAAACAATGATTCTAAAAACAAAAAAGACGACGGAACCAACTCCGGATCAAGTTGTGGCGGAAGTAGCTGTAGTGGCGGAAGTTCTTGCGGAAGTTCTTGCGGAAGTAGTTGTGGAAGCGGATGTGGCGGTGGTTGTGGTGGTTGTGGAGGTAGTTAAAAAAAGAAAAGCAATGAAAAAAACGATCATTCACATAGTTCCGGTTGTGATAAGTTTTATCTGGCTTATTGTAATCAACCATACTTTTAATCCGATTTCTTTAAAAGGACCAGACTTTCTAAAGTTTTATTTACTTCTAATTTTCGGATTTTATGCTTCAATTTTTGCCTTAAAATTATTCAATGAAGCTATTTCAAAAACAACTTTTTACTTCGTAATTTCCATTTTTCTTTTGGGAATTATAAAATTAATCAGAGGAATTTTCTTAGGAAAACCTGTCGGATTTTTAATCATGATTTTACTATTGGAATTAATTTTAATACTTTTTATTAATTTATCTCAATTAAATAATAAGATCAAGTAATATTTAAAAAAATCAAAACCCGAAACAAAACGCTTCGGGCTTATTATTGGTTAAATTTTTATCTTCTGAAAGGTTTGTTTATCGCAACCTCTCTGTCTTTATGAAAATCATTTCTCTGGTATTGCGCATATTGTTCTCGGCTGAGAATTCTTCTCAATTTTGCATCATATTCTCTTGCTGTCAGTCTTTGTTTTGAAAGAGCAAAGATCTCTTTTTCCTGACGCGGAGATAATTTCAAACCTCCTTCAAAGCCTCTTTGGTTTTGGTAAACTTCTACTTTAGTATCTCTGAAACCTTCTTTTCTCTGTTGTGCATTTGTAGCGAATGCGATAAATAAACTTGCTACTAAAACTAACTTTTTCATAATAATTAAATTTTAAGATTTATATTCTATTTTTGTTTTTCTTACTTTAGAATAAACAATAGATATGCCTGAAATGGGCACAAATAAAGGCTTATAGAAGTATAAGCCTTTTTTATAGATGAATGATAAAATTTAATCGACGAATAGAATTTCTTTCTGTTTTTAATTTTTTCAGGAGCTTTATCCCGCTTTCCACTGTATCTTTTTCGCCAATGCTTTTCTGCGAATCCTGTCTCAGAAAAAGGATGTCGTTGCAATCGGGGCTAGGAATTTGTCGGTTTTACAGTAATTGTTTTCAATTAGGAAATAACCCCGCTTCCCAAAAGTTCCTCACCGATATACCACGAAGCGAATTGTCCTTCCGCAATAGCAGATTGTGGCACTTCAAATTCCATATAAAAAGCATCTTCAAATTGATAGATCGTCGCTTTTTGAAGTTCCTGTCTGTAACGGAATCTCGCCATTACTTCCATAGATTCGCCATTTTTTAGCCTTAAATCTTCACGTACCCAATGCAATTCAGCATTATCAACTTTCAGGGCTTTTTTGTGTAACCCGGGAAAACTGTGACCTTCCCCAACGAAAATAATGTTGTTTTCCATATCTCTGGACACAATAAAACAGCTTTCTTTATGTCCTCCGATTCCTAATCCTTTACTTTGACCGATCGTGAAAAATTGGGCACCTTGATGCTTTCCGATCACTTTACCGTCTGCTTTTTTATAATTGATTTTTTGACTTAAAAATTCTAATTCTTCTTCTTTTGATGTAAACTCAGGCTTTTCTTGTGAAAATAAAGGTGAATCTTTAAAAATTTCTACAATTTCACCTTCTTTTGGAACCAATTGTTGCTGTAAAAACTGTGGAAGGCTTACTTTTCCGATAAAACATAATCCCTGAGAATCTTTTTTATCAGCCGTTACCAATCCGATTTCTTTTGCAATTTCCCTAACCTGAGGTTTTGTAAGTTCTCCAATCGGAAACAATGCTTTTGACAATTGATCCTGATTCAACTGACACAAAAAATACGACTGATCTTTATTATTATCTTTTCCAGCCAATAAATGGAAGATTTCTTTTCCGTTTTCATCAACTGTTGAGTCTACTCTCGCATAATGTCCTGTCGCTACTTTATCTGCGCCTAAAGACATTGCCGTTTTCATAAAAACATCGAATTTTACTTCTCTGTTACACAGAACATCGGGATTTGGAGTTCTTCCTTTCTGATATTCATCGAACATATAATCAACGATTCTTTCCTTGTAAAGTTCGCTCATATCGATTACCTGAAACGGAATTCCAAGTTTTTGAGCGACCATTAAAGCATCATTACTATCCTCAATCCAAGGACATTCATCTTCCAGCGTCACCGACGCATCATTCCAGTTTCTCATAAACAAAGCCACAACTTCATGACCTTGCTGTTGCAGCAAATGTGCTGTAACACTGGAATCTACGCCTCCGGATAATCCTACTACTACTTTCATTTTATTTCAATTTTACGAAACTCTTAACGGGAGTTCTTAGTTTGACGCGGCAAAAATACAACTAAATATATTCGCAAAAAAACCATAATTTTAAACATCGATAAAAACAATTTAATATGAAAAAATTTATTATTCCTTTATTTTTAATGATTTCTGGAGCGGTGTTTTCGCAAGTTACAGTCGGGGCTTCTCCAGAAAATAACAACCGCTGGACTTTCGGTGGCGGAATTGGCTTTGGCTTCGGAAGCAATAATTATTTTAATATTTCAGCAGCTCCAAGAGTAGGATACAGGCTTACTGATGATCTTGAAGGCGGAGTTTTGGGAAGTGTTTCGTGGCAGAAATCAAATTCTTATAGTTCAACAATGTTTGGAGTTGGTCCTTTTCTGAATTATTATATTGCAAGAACGTTTTTTATAAGTGCTAATTATCAGCATTATTTCATCAATTATAAAGATAAATTTTATGATTTTAAAGCAAATGCGGACGAAGATGCTTTGTATCTTGGAGGAGGTTATATGCAAAGAATCGGTAATAATTCTTACATGCAGATCGGCTTGATGTATAATGTTCTTTGGAAAGAGAATTCCAGTATTTTTTCGAGTGGACTGGTTCCGAATATTGGATTTGTGGTTGGGCTTTAAGGGTTTATAATTAACAGTCATTTGTCATTCAGAACGAAGCTGGAGCGTAGTGAAGAATCTATTCCGTTAATTAGATTCCTCCTTCGTCGGAATGACATATGTTGATTTTTAAATTATAAAAAACAAAAAAGCATCGAGAAAATTCCCGATGCTTTTTTATATGACAAAATTATTTATTTATGATTGAGAAGACTTTTCAGCCGCTGATTTCTTTGGCTTTGAAGTTTTTCCTGTCAAACCGTCTTTCGCTTCATTCACGTCAAGAACTACAGTTTCTCCTTCATTTAATTGTTTGTTTACCAACATTTCTGCCAATAAATCTTCAATATATTTCTGGATAGCTCGTTTCAATGGTCTTGCTCCGAAATCTTTATCCCATCCTTTTTCAGAAATAAAGTCTTTTGCTTCTTCAGTCAATTCAACTTTATATCCTAATTTTTCAAGTCTGCTGTAAAGTTTGTTCAATTCAAGATCAATAATTTTCTTGATATCTTCTTTTTCAAGAGAGTTGAAGATTACAATATCATCAATTCTGTTTAAGAATTCAGGTGCAAATGCTTTTTTAAGGGCATTTTCAATTGTGCTTCTTGCTCTAGAATCTGTATTTGTTTTCTTAGCCGAAGTTCCGAATCCTACACCGTCTCCGAAATCTTTAAGATCTCTCGTACCGATGTTTGAAGTAAGGATAATGATTGTATTTCTAAAATCAATTTTTCTTCCTAAACTGTCCGTAACGTGACCTTCATCTAAAATCTGCAACAAGATATTGAATACATCCGGGTGAGCTTTTTCAATCTCATCCAAAAGAACCACAGCATAAGGTTTTCTTCTTACAGCTTCAGTTAATTGTCCACCTTCTTCGTATCCAACGTATCCCGGAGGCGCACCAACCAATCTTGAAACTGCGAATTTTTCCATATATTCACTCATATCGATTCTGATCAAAGATTCATCAGATTCGAATAATTCTCTTGCCATTACTTTAGCCAGCTCGGTTTTACCAACTCCAGTTGTTCCCAAGAAGATGAATGTACCGATTGGACGGTTTGGATCTTTAAGACCTGCTCTGTTTCTTTGAATTGCCTTAACAACTTTTTTCACAGCGTCTTCCTGACCGATCACTTTTCCGTTCAGTTTTTCATCCATCTGAGCCAATTTATCAAGCTCGTTCTTACCAACTTTCGTTACAGGAACGCCACTCATCATAGAAACTACTTCAGCTACATTTTCTTCAGTTACGGTTTCTTTCTTCTCTTTTACATCTTTGTCCCATTTATCCTGAGCCGAATTCAGTTCCATCTGAAGTCTTTCTTCTTCATCTTTCAACTTTCTTGCTTCAAGATAATCCTGAGCTTTTACGGCTTTCTGCTTCATTTCTTTGATGTCTTCGATTTTCTTTTCAAAATCAATGATCTCAGTAGGAACTTTCATATTTTTAATATAAACACGAGATCCGGCTTCGTCCATCGCGTCAATCGCTTTGTCTGGTAAGAAACGGTCTGTAATATATCTTGATGTCAAATTGACACAAGCTAAAATTGCTTCATCTGTATACACTACATTATGATGCTCTTCGTATTTATCTTTAATCTGATTCAAAATCTGAACGGTTTCTTCGATGTTAGTCGGTTCCACCATTACTTTCTGGAATCTTCTTTCTAGAGCTCCATCTTTTTCAATATACTGACGGTACTCATCAAGAGTTGTTGCACCAATACATTGAATTTCTCCTCTTGCTAAAGCCGGTTTAAACATATTTGATGCATCCAAACTTCCTGTTGAGCTTCCTGCACCAACAATAGTGTGAAGCTCATCAATAAATAAGATGACATCTCTGTTTTTTTCCAGTTCCGTCATGATCGCCTTCATTCTTTCCTCAAACTGACCACGGTATTTTGTTCCGGCAACTAAACTCGCCAAATCCAAAGTGATCACTCTTTTACCATAAAGAACTCTTGAAACTTTCTTCTGTTGAATTCTTAAAGCCAAACCTTCAGCGATGGCAGATTTACCAACTCCAGGTTCACCGATAAGCAACGGATTGTTTTTCTTTCTTCTTGATAAGATTTGAGAAACTCTCTCAATTTCTTTTTCACGACCGATGACAGGATCCAATTTTCCGTCTCTTGCCAAAGAAGTTAAGTCTCTACCAAAGTTGTCCAAAGTCGGAGTTTTACTTTTTGCAGAGCCTAAATTTCCTGTAGGCTTTCTCATTTGCTCAAAATCCTCTCTTTCGTCGTCGTCGTCATAAGCACTCATTTGTGGCGCCTGTCCAGAATTTTTAAGCATAGTTTGATATTCTTTTGAAACACCTTCGTAGTCGATATCGTAAGCTCCTAAAATACTTGAAGTAGGGTCCTCATATTTATAAAGAATGCCTAAAAGCAAATGAACGGTATTAATCTCATTACTTTTATATTGTCTGCATTCTAACTCTGCACGTTTGATCGCGTGATCCGCCATCTTCGTGAAAGAAATATTAGTAACCTCCTCAGAAATAGGATTAAGACTTGCTGTATTTAGAGTTTCAATTTTTCTTCTGATTTGTGTTAAATCCGCATTAAGGTTTTGAAGGATTTCTTTTGCAGAGTTTTCCGTTTTTATAATACCTAAAAGTAGATGTTCTGTATTAAGAAATTCACTTTTCAGCCGTTTAGCTTCGCTTTTGCTTTGTTTGAACACTTGGCTCAAACCTTGTGAAAACTTATAATCCATAATATATCTCATTAGAATAAAAGCAACATTGCCATTTATCCATTATCTAAATTACAAATATTTTACCAAAAATCAATAAATGACTTTATGGCAGAAAAAATTTTATTATCTTATTGAAAATGATTAAGTTTGTTATCCTCAAATTTTTTTTCATGAATCCCGAATTTGCTACTTATATCGGATATTCCGCCTCACTTTTCATTGTATTGAGTTTTATATTGAAAGATATAAGAAAAATAAGGGTCGTAAATATGATAGGATGTATCTGTTTTGTCATCTACGGGATATTCAGCGGAATGCTTTGGCCGGTAATTATTCCAAACGGAATGATCTGTCTTATACAAATTTACTATCTTTTAGTAGATAAAAAGAAATAATGCAGAAGAAAAAAATCATTGTTTCTGCATTCAGCAATTTATACACGGATCAGCGTATAGAAAAGGTTTGCAGGACTTTATATAAAAACGGTTTTGATATTGAATTAATTGGAAATGATTGGAATGGAGCCGAAGAAATGTCGAGACCTTATTCTTTTTCCAGAATTAAATTAAATTCGACAAGTTTAAAAACCGCTTATTTCGAATTCAACTGGAAATTATACCATGAATTAAAGAAAAAAGCTGATAAAAACACGATTCTTCATGCCAATGATTTGGATGCTTTACTGCCGAACTATTTAATAGCTAAAAAATTAAATATCCCGTTAATTTTTGACAGCCATGAAATTTTTTCCGAAATGCCTGCAATTCAGGGCAAAATGTCACAAAAATTATGGCGTTATCTTGAAAAAAAATTAATTCCGAATATTAAATTCATGATTACGGCAAGTTCGGGATATGCCAATTGGTTTAAAAATAAATATAAAATTGATCCGGTTGTTGTTCAAAATTCACCCAGAAAATTAGATTTCAACCTTGAAATTCCTGAAAATTCACCGAAAATTATTTTATATCAAGGAGTAATTAATCCTTTTCGTGGAATCGATAAAGCGATTTTAGCAATGCATCATTTAGAAAATGTTATTTTTAAAATTGCAGGTGACGGTCCTATGAAAAAAGAATATGAAGAATTGGTTTTGAAAGAAAACCTTCAAGATAAAGTTCAGTTTCTAGGAAAATTATTGCCGGAAGATTTAAGAAAAATTACTCCAACTGTCGATTGCGGAATGAGCATTGAAGAGAATGGGGGAGAAAGCTACTTTTATTCTTTGCCTAATAAAGTCTTGGATTGTATTCAGGCACGAGTTCCGATAATTCTGTCAAATCTTCCTGAAATGCAGAATATTAAGCGACAATTTGACATTGGCGAAATTATTAAAAGCCACAAACCTGAAGATATTGCTGGAGCAATTCAGTCAATTTTAGATAAAGGAAGAAAAAATTACCAACCTGAACTTGAAAAAGCGGCGAACGTTCTTTGTTGGGAAAATGAAGAAGTGAAATTGTTGCAGGTCTTTGAAAAGGCAAATTCTACTACTGCCTAAAGTCTAAAGCATAATTTAGTATCTTTGCAGAAAGAAATTAGTTTAAAATGACCATTAAAGAAAAACAGCAGGAGCTTATCGACGAATTTGCGTTTCTTGAAGATTGGGAACAGAAATATGAATATATTATCGATCTTGGAAAAGAGCTGAAGGGAATTTCTGAGGATAAAAAAACTGAAGAAAATCTGATCAAAGGCTGCCAAAGTAAAGTTTGGATCGACGCTGAATTTAAGGATGGAAAATTGTTTTTCGATGCAGATTCTGACGGTATTTTGCCAAAAGGAATCGTTTCTCTATTGGTAAGTATTTACAGCGGTCATTCTACGCAGGAAATTTTGGATTCTGATTTCGAATTTATCTCAGAAATTGGTTTACAGGAGTTTCTTTCTCCGTCAAGAGCCAACGGATTGATGGCGATGACAAAGCAAATTAAATTTTACGCAGTCGCATATCAACTTAAGTCTTAGGTTTGACAAGAATTTTAGCATATCGTTTTTCTGCCTTTGGTGATGTTGCGATGACAGCGCCGGTTTTCCGTGAGTTTTTGGAACAAAATCCTGATGTGGAGATCGTGATGGTTTCCAGAAGTAATTTTGAGGCTTTATTTGCTGATATTCCGAATGTTATATTCAAAGGAATTAACCTTGATGATTATAAAGGCTTTTTTGGATTAACAAGATTAGCGAATGAATTAATTAAGGAGTTTCATCCGGATCTGGTTGCTAATCTTCATGATGTGATCAGAACAAAAATTTTAGATAAAATTTACAGGAGAAAAGGACTTAAAGTATTCAAAATCAATAAAGGAAAAGAGGAAAAAGAGCACCTGACAGATGTTTGGAATCTTAATAAAGTTCAATTGAGGAGAACAGTGGAGCGTTATGCCGATGTTTTCCGTGAAATGGATTTTAAAGTGGAATTGTCACATCAATTGAGACCAACTTCTTCTAATAAATCAGGAATTGGTTTTGCTCCTTTTGCCCAACATCAGGGAAAAATGCTTCCTTTAGAAAAATCATATGAATTAGTAAGAATTTTAGCTCAGAAACATAAAATTTACTTTTTTGGAGGAGGAAAACAGGAAACAGAAACTCTTGAAAAGTGGGAAAACGAAATTCCGAATACAAAAAGCTTATCTGGAAAATTAAATCTTACAGAGGAATTAAATAAAATCTCTGAACTGGAATTGATGATCTCCATGGATTCTGCCAATATGCATTTGGCAAGTCTAATGGGGACACGATGTGTTTCTGTTTGGGGTTCGACGCATCCTTATGCTGGATTTTTAGGCTTCGGACAAAGTGAAAATGATGTTGTTCAGGTAAATGATCTTACCTGCAGACCATGCTCTGTTTTTGGTGATAAAGAATGTTATCGTGGGGATTGGGCTTGTTTGGAAGAGCTTAATATTCAAAAAATTGTAGAAAAAATTTTATAATATATGGTCTCTCAGTTTGAGAGATTTTTTTTTGGAATCTATCTTGAAAATATAACCCAAGAAATTTAAGACAAAAAAAATCTCCCTTAAAAAAGAGAGATTTTGTGGGCCCTGAGGGATTCTCCATAACCTTTAATTTATCTTTATTCATAGTGGTTTCAAAGCTTTATTGATTTTGAGTTTGCCTAAAAGTATGCCTTTTTGATAGGAATCTATAATAGTCCATCATCAGCAAAACTTGTATAATTATACTTCGTGATGATGAGATTGTCAAGAAGAGCTATCTCCAAAAGTTTACAACATTCTTTTAATTTCTGTACAATACTTAGATCTGAGGAGCTTGGCTTTATATTTCCACTTGGATGATTGTGGACTAATATAATACCAGTAGCCAAACATTTTAATGCAACTGATAAAACCAGTCTTACATCAACTAAACAAGCTGTCATTCCTCCTATGGATAAGCTATAAACTCCTAATACCAAGTTAGACTGATTCAATAAAATCACTTTTACTTCTTCCTGCATTTCTATTGTATCTTCATTCCAAACTTTCCTTACTAATTTAACAGCATCAAAACTTGAAGTTATTTGATTATTGGTATTTCTAACAGGTTTATAAGAAACTGTTATTTCAGAAACTTGCTGATTAATATTGTTCATTTTAATTTAAGAGGTTTATTTAATACTTTATTCTGATACATTAAGATTGTGTATTTTCTGTTCTTCCTTAGTATTAACATTAAATAATCTGGTAGCTCTACATTGATACTGTCTAATTGTTGTTTTAGGGAGTTTATCAAATCTCCTTTAAACAGAAATTCCACTCTCATTAAAACATCAGCATTAAAATATAATAATATGTGCTTTGTTTTTTGATGTAGAATCTCAACTATAGTACCAAAATACTCATAAGGTTCTAATGATAATCCTTGTTCAATAATTTCATAAGGTGGTATAGCAATTAAATCAAATTCATAATCTGAATGTTCACTGTTGAGTTTAAAAATTAAGAAGTCATATATGTCTTTTTTCATTTAGTTTATAGTTATAAAAAAAACCACACAAGGTGGTCAATGGTCTTATTTAAGAAATTGATAGGTAATATTTTATTGTTTTTTAGATTTTATTGAAATTAAAAGATAGCTTAAACCACTACTAATGATAAATCCACAGAAAAAAAGCAAATAATTAAATTTGAAAACCTTTACAGAATTATCATTTACATTGCTAACATTAATTCTGTTTCCTATTGCATTAAAATATTGATTTTCCCCTGTTATGTATCCCAAAAAGAGACCTATCACTATACCAACTATAAGGATTAGTACTAAATATTCTTGTTTTGTCATATTTTTAAAATTAACTCTGAATGAACTTTTATTATGAATAAATCTACCAGCTTGATTACTTGCATCTTTAAAATAAGATAGATTACTTTGCTGATTTAGACTTTTATTTGACTTGTACAGTAATAAAAACTGTGGTAACATAATAATTATTGACAATCCAAAACTTGGTAGAATAGGCAAAATGCTTACAATAGCTGAACAAATCAAACTTATTAACCATTTTGTTTTAAAGCTTTGAGGGTCTAACTTGCCTTCTTTTATTAGCTGTATCTCACTGTTTAAATTATATATTGGTTTAAATATTAATCTTAAAATAAAAATCAAAATTACCATACAAAGTAATGTACCAATCATAACTGCTATCTTTTCAGACAACCCATTGTTCTGATATTTTGTTAACTGCATTGCAAAAGCAACTACAATAATTATAGCTACCAGTAAGCCAAATAAAAACTTACCAATAATCTCTGTCATTTTTCCTAATTTGTTAATATCATTCATATTTATAGTTTTTAAAGTTCAAATATAATCAATGTATCATTTATGATAACCATTTAATTATCATAAATGACCACTTTTGGTCACTAATCTAAAAGTGTGGATAAAAAGGAGTTTCAAATTGCTGTTGGTAAAAGAATTAAACAACTTCGTGAGAATAAGAAAATATCACAAGTTGAATTGGCTGCACTATGTAACTTTGAAAAATCTAACATGAGTAGACTTGAAGCTGGCAATACCAATCCTACAGCCTACACATTATATATTATTGCTCAAAAGTTAGAAGTTGAAGTCTTTGAAATACTAAACTTTAATAGTAACAGCCTAACTTAGAATTTGGCTATTAATACTAATCTATTCTTATTTTAAAGCTCAGAAAAACTTTAAATATCTGTTAATTAAACCATAGTTAAACTTACACACTTACTGGTGATTCTCAATTTTTTGCAAAATTCTTCTGACCACCAGTAATGAACATTTCTACTGTTTGATGAACTTAACCAAAAATTCACAGATTTTCTTTGTGTGTATATAAGTAAAAGGAAAAACTGTGCAAAAAAAAATCCAAATTGCACCCTAATCTATATAAGATATTACAGTAAAATTTGGATATTTTGCTTTAGTTTTATCAATTACCAGTAACAAGATTATTCTTTACTGATTCTTGTTGATGTACATTAATTCCTTCTTGCTCTTGAGGTACATAGATAAACCTATGTTGAAGAATTACAATTTCTCCAGTATCTTTAATAGTATATTCATAAGGCTCACATTGCTGCTTAATGATACTACCTTGCATTTGAGTACCAATTAATGCTTGACATGTAATTTCATCAAATGTGGATGTGATTGAAGCCTTTTTAGATGTAGCATAGAACTGATTGGTGGTTTGGCTCATAACCATTTCAATTCCTCCTTGAACTTCCAAAACAAAGAAGTTTGTTCCATCTTCTTTTTCTCTTTTTTTGTAGTTGATAATTGTTACCATTGTTTTTGATTTTTGAGTTAGATAAAAGCACCTGAAACAAAAGAATTGGGAGCAATAGTACATCAACTATCACCTTGATTGTATTACTGTCTGCAAAATTTTTCTCTTTATTATTACTGGTGGGGGGATATTTTCCATTCCCAAGGATGGGTGAGGGTTTTTACAGGGGGATTTGAAAGTGAATAAATTTTCATAGTCTAAAAATTTTTTTTCTGAAAAAATTTCTTATTTTTAGTGGTTAAATTAAAAACTATGGAAATTTTAAACATTATTGCTGCTTTTGCTACAATTGGATCATTCATATTATCACTTATAGTTTTAGCTAAAGTCACTAAAATTGAAAATAAGATTAACAGTAAACAAACGGTTAAAGGTGACAAAAACATAACCTCAGGAAGAGATTCAAATGTTACAAGATGAAGGATATAGAAATTGAAGGGGATGATAATATAGCATCTGGAAGAGACACCTCTACTACCAATATCTAATGAATAATCCATCTTCCTTCTGGTAGTGGTAATAACATGGCAAGTTGACTGCAATATCTTATTGATAAAGGATTGATGTCTTGGAGTAACATTAGCCCAGTCTTGAAATCTGCCTCCCATTTTTTCATGAATGTCAAGACACCCACCGGTACCATTCCACTCATGACTTGCAGAGTCAATAATAATTACTTCAATTCCAGATTTTTCACATAACTCAATTGCTTGAATATATCTTTCAGGTGAGTAAGGTGCTTGTAAATCCAGAACATTATAATTTCCTAAATCTGAATACAGAGAAGCAGAAGAGTTTTCAGTATCTATAACTGCAATTTTGCTCCAGTCCTGTGTCATTCCATAGCCTAATAATAAGGCTGATTTCGTCTTTCCAAATCCAGATGCTCCAGATAATCCTAATCTAAGCTTTACTTGTTGTCTTTGTGATTGTTTTAATTTCATTATTTTAAATTTAATTGTTAATATTTTTGGTTTACTATTTAATTTTGAAAATGAATATAACTCTGTTACTGGTGGTTTACTAAAAACAAAAAAACCAACCTTATAGAAATAAGATTGGTTTTTCATATCCAAATTTTACTGTTAGATCATATATGATATTTCTTAAAAATTGGATTATTATTCAAAATTCCAATATAATGGATCATTAGAATGTTCTTCTGTAACATTTCCATTTCCTGATTGTAAAATCCATGCATCATCAATAGAATATATAAGATTGATATAATCATTTTTTTTAGGAAAATCTATAAGTTCTATACCATTGACTTTAATTTTTTTAGTACTATTTTCTGGTGTAATTGTAGTAGTTTTAGGCACAAAAAATAAATCTTTAAGTAATTTATAAATAGGAACTAAGTTTTTACTTTTTTGTAAAAAACTAAATATCTTGAGGTTTTTGTCATATTTTCTTAGATTTTCTATTGTTGCATTCAATTCTATTTGATGTTCTATTCTAAAATCTATTTTACTATCTATTGGTAAATGTAAGTCACCTTTTTTACTCTTAATAGTATATTGAGAAAGAAGAATATCCTTATAACTATATAAAATTTTATAAGCATTAATAAGGGCTGTTTCTTCTGTTGTTAGGATTTTTGGGATATATTCTAACTGAATTGAATAAAGCATCGCTAATCTGAGGTAAGTTTCTTTATGCATAGAATCAATATCAATAGGTGTTTTCCAAGCTATAAATGAACCATTTTTGTAAATTGCCATATCGCCATCAGGAGGATAAATCTTTTTTCTAAAATCAAAGTTAAACACTCTCTTATTTCTTTGTATAAAAGCAATTATTTGTTGTTCAAAATTTGAATTTCTGTACGGTGTGATTGATTTGTATTCTGTTTCCCCCTCTGGCTTATAGATTATATTATTAGAATAGAGGGATGATCTGAATTTTATATAACAATCTTTGTCAGAATTTAAAACAAAAAAACTGCTCTTTGAAAATGTCTTGCCATAATAATTGTTTAGCATATTTTGAACATTACCATATGAAAATAATAATAGTGATACTTTGGATATAGTTCTTAATTTACAGTTTACAAACTGATTATTCCAAGCTGCCCAATAGACATAGTCTGAAAGGTTTTTGCCAAATATTTCATAGTAGTTTCTATAGTATTTTTCTCCCTCGGTTAGCTTGTATTTTTCATATTCTGGAAAAATGGGAACAATATCCAGTGTTTTTGAATTAACAAATTGTTCTCCGCTATCCTGATTTTCTCTTAAATTAAAATAAAAAGATTTTAGCAAAGCATCTTGAGAATTGATGTCATAGTAGGGTGAATGGTTATTTTCATCATCAAAAGGCAAATAATCTAAACTGGTAACCTTAATATAATTTTCAGGAATTTTAGGGACTTTTATAAGCTTTTGTGGTGATGGCATTATTATATAAATATTTGCCTTAACCCTTGGTCTGGCAACAGCTTGAATGATGTTAAATATGCCTTCAGTGAAAATACCAAACCTCCCCGTGTTATTATTATTTATTTGTGCTGATTTGGGAGGTAAAATTATAAAATAACCACAATTTTCATCTTCTATACTGATTCCTGTTTTAAAAACAGTTCCAATATTACAAATTGTCTCATCAAATGGCTGATTGTTTTTACTTATGCAGAGGTTAAACTCACCAAATGTTTCATTCAGCTTATTACCTAAATCTGATTTGTGTATATCTTCAGCTAAACTTTGAGAGTATGACAAAATATGTATTTTATCAAACTTTTTTCCCTCATCAATAAAAAGTGATTCAAAAATTTGAGAATTAGCTTTGTAATGATAACTATCATATATGCATAAATGCAAATCACTTAACCTTTCATCTTCTACATGATGTCTTGCAGATTCAATTATTTTAATCTTTTTATCTGTCATTTCTGCAAGATATTTTATAACAACTTTTGAGGCTTCGTTAAATGTTGCACTTAATACAATAGTTTTGTGAACAACAGAATTCCATTTAAATAAATTAAATATTAGAGTTTCTTTGAAATTATGAATTGATTCATGAATCTCATCTAAAATTAATACTATCTTTTTTCCATTATCTTCAGCATAATTAATTAAAGATTCAAAGTATTCTCTCTTTATGTCAGATTGCTTCAGAGCAATTTTACCAGGATTTCCCAATAAGCTGTTTATTGTAAGTATCTGTATAGGTTTCTGATGGAGAGAGTTGAAGTTTTTTCTATTTACCAAACCATCTTCAAAGTTTTGATAATTAAAAATAATATTGTCTAAGCCACTTTCTTTTTTTATTTTAGACTCATATTGTTCTATAAGAGACTTGAATGGTGCAGCTATAACGATAATATAATCTTGAGTTTTGTAATACCATTCAACAAACTTTATTACTGCTGTTGTTTTTCCTTGACCAACACTTGCATTAATTATAGTAGTATCCTTTTTGCCCAAATCAATATTTTCAAGTAGTGGCTCTGAGATATATCCATTTCGAGGCTCAATTATAGTTTTCCCATTACCTTCGACATAAAATCCCTCAAAATCTGAGGCATTTATTTGTTTAAAGTTTATAGGGGTATTATTAAATGGTGTAACATGTTTTTTTTTCATTAGCATTATATTAACTGCTCTGTAAAATTAATACAAAGCAGTTAAATAGATATTATTTCAGTTTAGAATTTAGCTTACTCATCTCCGTACTAACCTTTTCCTTTACAACCTTAGCATAATGTTGTTGAGTTATTCCTATCTCAGAATGCCCAAGTAATTCTGAAACTATCTCCATAGGTACATCATTATAAAGTAGGATAGTAGAAGCAAAGGTCTTTCTGGCTATATGATGAGTGAGAACTTTGTTGATTCCTACAATCTCTGCTATCTCCTTTAGGTAGGAGTTAAATCTTTGGTTTGAAACTATAGGTAATAACAGGTTTTCAGTTCTGTATTTATTCAAAATAGTTGAAGCTTTTAATAGTAGAGGAATTTCATAACTCTTATTAGTTTTCTGCCTGTGAATGTGTATCCACTTATTGGTGTCAAAGCCTTTTTGAATGTCACTTTCTTTAAGTTTTGACATTTCTGTATAAGCTAATCCAGTGTAACAGCAGAAAATAAACATATCAGCTACTTGTTGTAGTCTTTCAGAAGCAAAATTATGTTTCTCTAATGCCTCAAGTTCTTCTTTAGATAGGAATACAACTTGCTTTTTAGGTTTCCTGTTCCTGTAGAGTAGGAAAGGGTCTTTGGCTAAGTAATCTAATCCTACAGACAATTTAACTATTTGTTTAAACCTTTGTATGGTCTTGTAGATTGTATTCTGTTTAAACTGCTTTTCTGCCTTTAAATAAAACTCAAACTCTGTGATAAATGCCATAGTCATATCTTTCAGAAGATAATCAGATTTTTTATACTGATGTTTTATGAAAGACTTTACATGAGTCTGTGTCTGATAAAATTTAGCTACTGATACTTTAGTGGTAGAAATACCAATCAGTTTTTCCTGTTTAGAGATATGTAAATGAAACATTTCATTAATGGACTTATCCTGCTTGATATTCTCTCCTTTGAATTGTCTGTAGATATCATCTACATCAAAATCCTTTTCCTGAACTTGTAGGAACAAAAAAGCCTGATTAATGTCTTGTTTAATCAGGCTTAGTTGGGTGTTGATTTGAGTGTTTCCTTTATTGGGAGGATGTGCTTTCTGTTTTGAAGCATTCCAATAATCTGGATTTATAAATATGCCAGTTGAAAAAGGTTTTCTTTGGCTATCTAAAGTGATTCTACACTCAATAGGACAAAGTCCTTTTATGTTAGCTTTGTTTCTTCTTAGTAAAAATAGTATTGATAATTTCATAGTATTAATGGGGGATTGAGTGGGTAACCTAGACTAGAAGTGGGTAACCTAATGGGTAACCTGAGTCTAATTTGTTTTGTGATTTTTGGAAGTAGGGTTTTCCTCTTTTTTAACCTTAATTTTAAGATAAAAATGAATGCAAACTGTTTAAAAACATAAATGGGTAACCTAGATTAAAAGTGGGTAACCTAAAAGTCTGCCTTAAAATTGGAAAATGATGATTAAAATTAAGTTTCTGAAAGAATGATCAAAACACTTAGAAAGACCATGAATAGGATAGATGTAGTATATAACAAAAAAAATCTCCCTTTAAAAAGAGAGATTTTGTGGGCCCTGAGGGATTCGAACCCCCGACCCTCTGGGTGTAAACCAGATGCTCTGAACCAACTGAGCTAAGAGCCCTAATTTTTTTGAAAGGTTTCGTTTCCTTTTTTGTGGGTCCTGAGGGATTCGAACCCCCGACCCTCTGGGTGTAAACCAGATGCTCTGAACCAACTGAGCTAAGAACCCTCTTTATCGTTATTGTTTCCTCGATTAGAGTGGTGCAAATATACGACTTATTTATAAATCTCCAAATTTTTTTCTAAAAATTCTCCAACAACAAAGTTACTTCCGCCAATAAAAATCATTTCTTCGTTTGTAGATTGCTCTTTTGCAGAAAGATACGCTTCCTGTACAGAATTAAAAATTTTATAAGAAATTTTTGCCGCGATTAGCAGATTTTCATACTCTTCAGGGTGTCTTCCTCGATGAATGGCTGGTTTTGTAAAATAAAATTCAGAATTTTCAGGCAAAATTTTCATTACTTCATCGATTTTTTTGTCATTGACGAAACCTAAAATGATATGTTTATGTTTATCAATTGAATTTAGTTGAGCAAAAACGTATTCTAAACCAGCCTGATTATGTCCTGTATCACAAATTATAAGTGGATTTTTTGAAAATTCAAACCAGCGACCGATAAATCCAGTATTTTGATAAACGTTTAAAAGTCCTTTTTCAATATTTTCATCAGAAATAGTGAAATTTAATTTTTTTAATTCCTCAATCAAACTTAAAACAACTTTGATATTTTTTGCTTGATAATTTCCTTTTAAGTCAGATTTTAAATCTGTTTTTAATAAAGTAGCATCAACAAAAGTAGCATTTTCATCTTCGGCTTTATTTTTAATAATATTTTTTACAACCTCATTTTCATCTCCGGAAATGATTGGAATATGAGTTTTAATAATTCCTGCTTTTTCAGCCGCAATTTCTTCAATAGTGTCTCCCAAAATGTTCTGATGATCCAACTGGACATTTGTAATCGCAGAAATCAAAGGTTTAATAATATTTGTCGAATCCAATCTTCCACCCAATCCAACTTCAATGATCGCAAAATCAACATTCTTTTGATAAAAATATTCAAAAGCCATGATTGTGGTAAATTCGAAAAATGAAGGACGAATATCTTCCGGAAGATTTTTCAGTTTTTGAATAAAATTAAAAACAAATTCTTTATCACAATTTTTACAATTTACTTTAATTCTTTCTGTAAAATCTATAAGATGCGGAGAATTGTATAAACCCACTTTGTAACCTGATTCTTGTAAAACGGAAGCCAGCATATTGCTTGAAGAGCCTTTTCCGTTGGTTCCTCCGATGTGAATACATTTTATTTTTTCCTGGGGATTTCCAAAAAATTCGCAAAGCTTTGTGATATTATCCAAGCCCGGTTTGTAGGCTTTTTGCCCATCGATCTGATAATTAGGAGCCTGTACAAAGAGCCAATCAACGGCTTCCTGATATTGTTCGTTTGTCATGGTACAAAATTCTCAAAAGTTTGATTAAAATGAAACAATAATTTTTTAAAACTGTAACTTTTTTATATTTGCTTCGTCTAATAGGGAAAAATATTTATATGAAAAAAGTTTTGACTATTGTTTTGGGATTATCTTGCCTGGCTGTCAATGCCCAGAAAAAATGGTCTTTGAGAGAATGTGTGGATTATGCGACCAAACATAATCTTCAGGTTATCCAAAATGAATACTCGAAACAAATGCAGGATCTGAACCTGAAAACTGCGAAGAGAAACTATCTTCCGTCTGTATCTGCAAGTATTGGAAACAGCGTGAGCTTCGGACAGGGATCATTAGGAGCAGGAAGTTATAGAAACGATAGGTTCAATAACAGTCCCAATCTTGGAGCAGATATCTTGGTTTATAACAATGGAAGACTGGAAAAAACCATTAGAAAAACCGAATTTGATGTAGAAGCAAGCCAGTACGATATAGAAACAATTAAAAACGATATTTCTCTTCAGATTGCACAACAATATTTAACAACGTTATTAAATAAAGAAATTGTAAAAATCTCTGAAGCTGCTGTTGAAAATGCTCAAAAACAATACGACAGATCAAAAATCACAACAAATGTAGGAACTACTGCACAAACAGTTTTGGCTGAAGCTGAATCGGGTCTGGCAAGAGAAAAACAAAATTTAAAAACAGCTGAAATTAATGTCGGAAGAAGCTTATTTGCTCTGGCTCAGCTTTTACAACTTGAAGAGTATAAAGACTTTGATGTTGAAAATGTGGACGTTCCGGATCAATTAGCCCCACAGTTGAAGTCTGTTGATGAGGTTTTAACAACGGCTTACGAAACTCAGCCACAGGTAAAAGCAGCTGAAAGTAGAATAAGATCTGCCGAAGCACAGACTGAGGTTAGTAAAACTGCGTTTTGGCCTACATTAACAGCCAGTGCTGGTCTTAATACTTTTTACAATAAATCATTTAACGTTCTTCCTGGAGTTGTACAAGGAACTTTTTTTGAGCAATATAAAGATCAGTTTGGACAAAATGTTGGACTTTCTGTAAATATTCCGATTTTTAATAAAGGAATTACTAAAATCCAAGTTGAGCAGTCAAAATTAAATGAAACGATTGCTAAAACGACTTTAGAGCAGCAGAAGCAGACTGTGAGACAAAATGTTCAGAAAGCTCAGTTTGATGTAGATGCCAATTATGAAATTTATTTATCTTCACTTCAGGCAGAAAAAAGTACAAAACTGGCTTTGGATTTTGCAGATAAAAGCTACGCAGCAGGAAGATCTACGATCTACGATGTAAACGTTGCCAGAAATAATTATGCTAATGCGCAGGGTTCTGTAGCTCAGGCTAAATTTAATTATGTTTTTAGTCTTAAATTATTGAATTTCTACGCAGGAATTCCGTTGAGTTTATAAAATGTCTATCCAATCATTAGAAAAATATTTACCGCAAAATACACTTCAATATTTAAAAATCTGGTTTGCAGATTATTATATTCATATAAAAATTACTCGCAATAGGGATTCTAAGTTAGGAGATTATCGTAAACTTTCTGATAAGTCTCATGAAATTACGATTAATTCTACTTTAGTACCGCAGTTATTTTTCTTTGTGCTTACTCATGAATTGGCACATCTTATTGCTTTTGAAAAATATGGCAGGAGAATTTCGCCACATGGAAATGAATGGAAAGAAACTTTCAGGCAAATGTTGTTACAGAGTCTTGATGTATATGAAGAAAATTTAAAGCCGATCATTGTTAAATTTTCGAAATCTCCGAAAGCCAATTTTATGGCAAGTCCGGATCTGGTAAAATATTTTCATATTGAAAAACAGGATGATAAACTTGTATTTATTGAAAAGCTTCAAAAAGGAGACTTTTTTATTTACAGAAATGAAAAGTATCTATTAGAAGGTCTAATTAAAAAAAACTATCTTTGTAAGAACCTGGCTACAGGAAGGAAGTATTCTTTCAAGCCTTTAGCGCGGGTGGAAAAATATACATAAGAATGTCAAAATCAGATAGATATTGTGTAATTATGGCAGGAGGAATCGGTAGTAGATTCTGGCCTATGAGCACGCAGAAATTTCCAAAACAATTTCAGGATATTTTAGGAGTTGGACGTACCATGATTCAGCAAACCTATGACAGAATCAGCAAGATCATTCCTCGTGAAAATATATTTATAATTACAAATAAAGAATATATTGAGCTTTCTCATCAACAGTTACCGGAAATCCCACAGGAGAATATTGTGGGTGAACCGTTGTTGAAAAACACAGCTCCGTGTAATCTTTATATGGCCAACAAAATTGCAGAGATAGATCCCAATGCTACAATGATTGTGTTGCCGGCGGATCATCTTATTTTAAAAGAACAAACTTTTCTGGAAAAGGTAGAGTTGGCTTTTGATATTGCTTCTAAAAACGAATATCTTGTCACTTTGGGGATTACACCAACAAGACCAGATACGGGTTATGGCTATATTCAGTTTGTAAATAAGCATGATTCAGATTATTATAAAGTAAAAACATTTACAGAAAAACCGATTCTTGAAATTGCAAAAAGCTTCCTTGAAAGCGGCGATTTCCTTTGGAATGCCGGAATTTTTATTTGGAGTGCGAAAAGTATTCATCATGCTTTTGAGGCTTATCTTCCGGAAATGACACAGCATTTTATGGCTTGCGAATACAATGCGGATAGTGAAAAAAGCTGTATCGAACTTATTTATCCTAAAGTTCAGAAAATTTCTATTGATAACGGAATTTTAGAAAAGGCAAAAAACGTCTATGTTATTCCTGCCGATCTTGGATGGAGCGATCTTGGAACATGGACTTCTGTTTATGAAAATGCAGATAAAGATGAAAATCAAAATGCAGTAAAATCCAAGCAGCCAATTCTTACATATAATTCAAAAGGAAATGTAATCCGTATGAAGAATAATAATAAGGCTGTTGTGATTGATGGTTTGGAAAATTATATTATCGTTGATACAGATAAGGCATTATTAATTTGCCCGAGAGATCATGATCAGTTGATAAAAGATTACGTTCTTGACCTTAAAAGCTTCAAAAAGGGAGACAAATTCATGTAAAATAATTGGTATGCTTTCTGCGTTCTTTGAACTATGGTAAAATTTACATATAAATTCAGTGTATTCATTTTCATATTTTTAGGAATATTTTCATATTCTCAGGAGAAGAAACAGTTTTCTAATGTTTCTAGTATTTTGCAGAATATTATTCCAAATATTAAAACAGATAATTGGGTTTTAATTCATAAAAGCTACGGAAAAGATAATATTATAAAACAATCGGGAGCTGTAAAAGACTATGTTTCTCAATCTTCAGGATTTAACATTGGAATTGCTGAAGAAGATGAGTTCTATTACATCGTGTATTCTTCAGGAGGAAAAACGGACTATATTACGACCCTTGATGGTTTGAAAAAGTTTGTCGGAAAAGTAGATGATATTCAGGATGCTGCAATTTTTGCTGCGACTGAAGGATATATTATTGATGAGGAATTCAGAGATATGGCAGGAAATTATTATGAAGATAAAGCTAATTATTATTTGGATTTAGGGAAACTAACCTCTACTGAATGTCCTTATCAGAAAAAACATTTTACTTTAACGATCAGTAAGTCAACGGGTACAATTACAAATGTTAAAGATAACGGAGCTTATATTGAGCTTTATAATAAAAAATGTGCGAATAATCCGAGGCTTCTAAAAATCGAGAAAAAAGAAGAACCAAAAGATGATAAAAAGAAACCAGCAAGATCTACAAAGCGAAAATAATTTTTACGAAACAGAACGCTTGATCCTTCGTCCAATGTCTTTGGAAGATGGCGAATTTATTCTTGATCTTTATAATAGACCGAAATTCATTCAATTTATTGGAGATCGTAATTTAAAAACGATTACCGATGCAGAAAACTATATTCAAAACAGGTTTCTTCCACAGATGGAAAAACTTGGTTTTGGAAATTATCTGATGATTACAAAAGATGAAAATCAAAAAGTAGGAGCTGTCGGAATCTTCGAAAGGGAAGGTCTTGATGTTGTTGATATTGGCTTTTCTCTGTTGGATGAATTCGAAGGAAAAGGCTACGCTTATGAAGCTGCTATAAAGGTAAAATCTATTGGAATGGATGATTTTGGCTTAAAGAAAATCTCTGCGATTACCACGAAAGATAATTTTTCTTCTCAAAGATTAATTGAAAAGTTAGGATTGACGTTCCAGAAATTTGTCAATATTCCGGGAGATCCCGAAGAGTTGATGTATTATGAAACGGAAGACTAAACATTAATATCACGAATATTTTCACGAATAACAAACACTCCATAATTCGTGTCATTTGTGAAAATATTCGTGTTTTTGTGTTAAAAATTACCCTTCCAAAATCTGTTCAGCCGCAGTCTTAGAAGTTACTTTTTCAATGACTCTTGTGCAAACTCCGTTTTCATCGAAAATAAAGGTAGTTCTTACAATTCCCATATACGTTTTCCCGAAAGTCTTTTTCTCCTGCCAAACTCCGAATTTTTCAAGAACTTCATGACTTTCATCGGCAATAAGATCATAAGGAAAAGCAAATTTGCTATGAAAATTTTTCTGTTTTTTTATAGTGTCTCCACTGATTCCCAACAATTGAAATCCTGCTTTTTCTAATTGCGAGTAGTTATCACTCAAATTACACGCTTCTACCGTACAAGTTGGTGTATTTGCTTGAGGATAAAAGAAGATAACCAGCTTTTTCCCGATTAATTTTTCAGAATTTACTGTTTCTCCATCCTGATTTGTTCCTTCAAATTGTGGTAATTTATCTCCGACTTTCAACATAATGATTTAATTTTGTTCAAATTTAGTTGTTAAATGACAAAAAAACAAAGAGCAGAGCTCGTTCAGGCAGAATTAGAAAAACTATATCCTCAAGTTCCGATTCCTTTGGATCATACCGATCCCTATACTTTAATGGTTGCGGTGGCATTGTCTGCACAAACAACGGATAAAAAAGTGAATCAGGTGACTCCGGATCTTTTTGCTGTTGCAGGAACTCCGCAAAGAATGGCAAAACTGGAAGTATTTGAAATCAAAGAACTGATTAAAGAAATCGGGTTAGCAAATACAAAAGCCAAAAACCTGAAAAGAATGGCAGAACTTCTCCTGGAAAGACACAATGGAGTGGTGCCGCAAACCTACGAGGAATTGGAAGCACTTCCTGGTGTTGGTCACAAAACGGCTTCAGTCGTGATGAGTCAGGCTTTTGGATTTCCCGCTTTTCCTGTCGATACACATATTCACAGACTCATGACGCAATGGAAGCTCACTTCCGGAAAAAACGTCGTAGAAACAGAAAAAGATGCCAAAAATATCTGGAAAGAAGAAGTTTGGAACAAGCTTCACCTTCAGATCATTTTCTACGGAAGAGAATATTCTCCGGCAAGAGGAAATGGCGAGAAAGATTTTATTACAAAAATGATGTTTGAGAAAAAATAACTAAATAGCAAAGCGCTATTTAGTTATTTAAAAACAGATACAAGGCTTTTATTTTTTCTTCTTCAATAATTGCAACATCAGATCCTGTAGCAACAGTGTGATCTTTTGATCCTAGTTTCCAACTGATATGCTGAATGTTATGGTTGGATTTTGGATTTTCTGTAAGAACAAATTCAAAATCCGGAGCCCAGTCCTGTTGTAGTTTTTGGATAAGGTTATTAATCGATTCCAATCCCACGAAAGGCTCACTATTGTCACTTTCATAAAATTTGATGTCTGAAGAATAGATTTTCTCCATTAATGCAAGTCTTTCTGCTGCATTACGGTTGTTCCAGATTAGCAATAAGCTGTCTTGTAAAAGAATTGATGAGTTCATAATAATTAATTTTTAATTTTAATTTTAAATTGTAACCTTAAGATTACATTGGTAAAATTATAATTATCTGAAATCCTAAACGATGATATTTATTAAGAAATAATATTGACTTTTATCAAGAGAAAATTTTCAGCTAATTATTTCCTTAAAATGTTTTTTCGGAGTCGGCTTAAAGTTTCAGGAGAAATTCCCAGATAAGAAGCAATCATACTTTGAGGAAAACGGTTTAAAAATTCAGGGTACGATTTCACAAGATTATCATAACGTTCTTCCGCACTTAAGCTGATCGAGGAATGAATACGTTTTTGAGTTGCCACGGTTCCTTTTCTGTCAATTTCTTTTACCATTAAATCTATTGCGGGAATTTTAGCCATCAGTTCCTGAATCTGATCATGTTCGATCATAAGTACATCAGAATCTTCCAATACTTCAATATTATAAACAGAAGGCGTGTTGAAATTGTAACTTTCATAGTCGCCCAACCACCAGTTTTCAATGGCAAAACGAATGATATGTTCCTGTCCTTTTTCACTTACCGAATACATTCGTCCGGAACCTTTTACAATGAAAGACATATACTTACAAACGTCTCCTTCCTGTAAAAGATATTGTCTTTTGCGTAAATGTTTTGCTTTAAATGCAGTCTGAACAAAAATTTTCTCATCATCACTCAATGTAAGTGCCGATTTGGATTCAATATACTTAAAAAGAGGTTCAAATGGAACGGAAGCCACCGGAAAATTGTATTAAAAGTTAAATAATAACGTGAAAGTACAGAATATTTTCCAAATCACTTGATAAATGTCAAGAATAAGTTACTGCATTTGTCAATGTGTATGTTTTTACACTGTCGCAACTTTGTCACATCAAAAAGTTTAACCAAAATCTAAAAGAAAATGGAAAAAAATAGTGAAACCGGAGTGATCCGAATGAGCAGACAAGGTGCACCTTCAGTTCTTGAATATAGTTTAGAGACCATCGGAAAACCAAGTGCAAATCAAGTTGTGCTTAATCAAAAAGCAATTGCCTTAAATTTTGTAGATGTGATGTTCCGAAACGGAACTTTTCCGCTTAATAATTTTCCAGTGACCATTGGGGTGGAGGCTGCGGGTATTGTAGAATCTGTTGGAGAAAATGTGAATGAATTTACCACAGGAGACAGAGTAGGATATTTTTTCGCTCTTGGAGCTTATACAGAACGCAGGTTAATAGAAGCTTCCGAACTTATAAAAATTCCAGATGATGTTTCTTTTGATCAGGCTGCGGCAATTATGGCGAAAGGTCTTACCGCAAGAATGCTCATCAAGCAAGCTTATCCTGTGAAAAAGGGCGATACAATTTTAGTTCATGCCGCCGCAGGAGGAGTTGGCTCATTAGTAAGCAGATGGGCAAAAGCTTTGGGAGCAAATGTGATCGGAACAGTGGGAAACAGCAGTAAAAAATCGTATGCTCTAAGCCACGGAATTGACCATGTTATTTCGCTGGATACTGAAAATTTAACTGAATATGTAAAGATTTTTACCGAAGGAAATGGAGTAGATGCCGTTTTTGATGGTGTCGGAAAGGCAACTTTTAATGAGTCTCTCAATGTCATTAAAAAAGGAGGAACAATTATATTATTCGGTTCGTCTTCTGGAGCTCCCAATCTTGATGATAAAGTGTTGAATGCCGGAAAAATCAATTTGATTCGCCCTAATCTTGGAAGTTATTTCCCGCATAAAGTAAGTGTACAATTGGCTGCAAAAGAAATGTTTGATGCACTGAGAAACGGAATATTAGGAGAGATCAATCCTACAGTCTATTCCTTATCAGATGCTTCAAAAGCTCATCAGGATATTGAATCGGGAAATACAAAAGGTTCAATCATATTTCATATTTAATAAGTAAAAAATCAAAATAGTTATGTCAAAATTAAAAAATAAAACAGCGTTTGTAACGGGTGGAAGTCGTGGAATTGGAGCGGGAATTGTAAGACAGCTTGCTTCAGAAGGCGCTAATGTTATTTTCACTTATGTGAATTCAGAACAGAAAGCAGAAGATCTTGTTCGGGAAATAGAAGCCTTAGGAGTAAAAAGTATGGCCATAAAAGCAGATACAGGAAATGAAGAAGATATAAACGAAGCCATCAAAAAAGCTTCTGAATGGGGAATTGACATTTTAGTGAATAATGCAGGATTATTTGTAACAGGAGAGATTGATAATAAAGAAAGCGATTTGCCTGCGTTGAAACTTCAGTGGGAAGTTAATGTACACGGTGTTGCACATACAGTACGAAACGTTTTGCCCTTCATGAAAAACGGAGGTCGTATCATTTCAATTGGTTCTACGGGCGGAACTCGCTCACCTTATCCCGGAATTGGCGATTATGCGGCAACTAAAGCGGCTTTAGCAGCTTATACCAGAAGTTGGGCAAGAGATTTGGGAGCCAGGAATATTACGGTTAATATTATTCAGCCGGGTCTTATCGATACAGACATGAATCCTTCTGATGGACCTTTCAGTTCGCAAATGCTTCAATCTGTGGCGTGGGACATTATGGAGAGCCAAAAGATATCGGAATGGCTGTAGCTTTTCTGGCAAGTGATGAAGCGCGTTATATTACTGGTGTAACTTTAAACGTTGACGGAGGACAAACAACATAATTAAAATAAAAACCGGAGAAATTTCTTCGGTTTTTATTGATTTTAAATGTCTAATAATCTTCTGTGATAATTGATCTGTCCCAAATGATATTCCAAATGCCCAATCAAATGAATTAAAAAATATTCGGTTGTCATTGTATATCCCAAAGGTTCAAGAGGATATTCTTTTTTCAGGTCTTCTTCGGATAATTTTTCAACGGAAGAATTCACCACCTCAATGGTTTTTTCTATTTGTAGGATAAGTTCTTGTCTTGGAATGTCTTTTAAAGAAAATTCAAGTTCTCTGTTTCTTACATAACCTGTTTCCCCCAAAATTGCACCAATAAAATGACTGATATTTCCCACAAGATGAAGCGTTAAATTCCCTGCAGAATTCAGAATATTTTTATCGATTTTCCAGATAATTTCTTCGCTCTGATACGATTCTATTTCTGTTTTTAATTTGTTTAAATCTCTTGTGAAAAGTGATTTTATACTTTCTACCATTTTTTCTATTTAATTTTTGTTTTAAAATATCCTTTAAAATTTTTCGTGACTAAGGAATCCAGATCTGTGTTATAATCTATAAATCCATAAATGCTGTCATTCTTCTGAAATTTAGTACCATTAAGAACCAGTTTCTGAGAATTGGGATGAGTTTTAATAAATTTAATTTCACCCTTTAACGTTTTCGGATCAATATCTTTAATTAAAAACTGATTATTAAAAACCTTTACCAAAACACCGTTTCCAAAATATCCATTGTGATTATTAAGCCAAATGTTGATGGTATCTCCATTGTATATCGTTTTACATTTATAATCATCGAACTGAAAAAATCTGTATTTTTTTTCCAAAGAATAAAATCCTCCGTAAAATCTAGTATAAAATCCAGCTTCCTGAATGATATTTGCTGTTCTCGTTGAGCTTTCAACTTTCTCACTTTTAAATAATTGCAGTTCAGGATATTTTGAAAGAAGCTTAAATGTCTTGTTTTTACTTAAATTTTTATCAACCGTAATTTTTTCAAACTGTTCGACTTTCTTGCTTTCGGATCTACAGCTTAAAAAACATAACCCTACAATGAAAATTATAATGAAACGCAGCGCTTTTATCATGGTTTGATTTAAAGTATAAAGCTAACAAAAAAGCCACAAAAATTAATTTGTGACTTCATTATTTTAATGAGGAATTTCTTCCACCAGAATTTCATTTCCGGCTTTATCATAATATGTACAACTGAATTTATCCAGATCAACAATCCATTTTTCTATTCCTGTTTCTGCACAATCTTTACAAAACTTAATATAATCCGTTTCTCCTCTTTGATGACTTTTCAGCTGTTGACTGAATTTATCTTTATCGGTTTGATTTTCAATGAGTAAATCATCATATTTAGGTTGGGAATTCGTGGTGAAACCATTTTCTCCAAAATATTCTGTGTGACTGTCTTTCACCCAGGTTTCAAAAGATTTTACCCCTAGTTTTTTAATTTCCTGAATATAATTCGGAAAATCTGCGCCCGATTGTACTTTGCTGTGAGCGTTTTCGATTTGTTCTACTGTAAACATTTTTTCGTTGTATTTTTTATTAATTTAAATTTTAACTACAAAAGGAACAAAAGATCATTTTAAATAAATAAAAAAAGGATTAAAAAAGTTTTCAAAAGCCTATGCCTTCTTTCATTATCTTTAAAAATTTATCTAAATCTTTTGCCTCTTTTGCGGTTAAAATATTATTTCTGTTTCTTCGCCCAAAGTTCCATTTTTCTGTTCAGAACATCCAAAGGAAGGCATCCCTGACTTAAAATTTCATCATGGAATTTCGCCAGACTAAATTTATTGCCCAATTCTTTCTGATACTTTTCTCTCAATTCACGAATTCTCAAAGAACCGATTTTGTATCCTAAAGCTTGTCCCGGCATCGCCATATATCTTTCCACTTCGGCAGTTGCTCCCGCTTCGTCGTAAGAAATGTTGCTTAGGAAATATTTGATAGCTTCTTCTCTCGTCATTTTTCCTGTGTGCAAACCTGTATCTACAACCAATCTCACGGCTCTTAACATTTGATCACTCAGATACCCCATTTTTTGGTAAGGATCCGTATACAATCCGAATTCAGGACCTAAAGTTTCACAATAATGTGCCCAACCTTCACCATAAGCTCCAAACCAGCCGAACCTCATGAATTTCGGAAGTTTTGTATTTTCCTGTTGAAGAGAAACCTGATAATGATGCCCCGGAATTGCTTCGTGTAAAAACAAAGATTCCATTCCTGAAGTCACATTAAATTTCGACGGATCCGGAAGCGGAACATAGAAAATTCCCGGTCTTTTTCCGTCCGGTGTTCCCTGAATATATTCTGCACTCGCGCTCGCTTCCCTGAATTTTTCAGTTTGTCTGATCTCAAATCCTGTTTTCGGCGTTACAGAGAACATGGTTTTCAGCTTTGGAGTAATTTTCGTTAAAATTCCATTAAATGCAGCCAAAACTTCTTTTGAAGTCTTGTAAGGCATTGCTTTCGGATCTGTTTTTACAAAATTGATGAATTCTTCCAACGTTCCTGTGAAACCAACTTCTTGTTTTACTTTCTCCATTTCTCCGCGAAGCATCGCAACCTGTTGAAGTCCGATTTTATTGATTTCTTCGGGAGTTTTATTGGTTGTCGTCCAGCTTTTTGCGTAGTATTGATAGATTTCTTTTCCATTTGGTAAACTGTTGTAGCCATCTGTATCTCTGGCTTTTGGCAGGTACTCTTTTTCTAAGAAATTGCCCATTTTAGTATAAGCCGGAATGATTTTTTGTATAATGGCGTCTTTGTAAAGTGCTGAAAATCTATCTTTTTGCTCTTTTGTGAAGTTTTTCGGGAATTTTCTTATCGGTCCGTAGAAAATGTTTTTATCTAAATCTACCGTTGTAATTTCTTCCGCTCTCATTTGAGGAATCATTTTTACAACAAGTTTTTTAGGCAAAACCATTTTATTGTTAATTCCTTCGCGGAAATTATCAGTTGCAGCATTCATCCAGTCCGGAAATTTCTCCATTCTTTTCAGCCAGTCGGTATAATCTTTTTCTGTTTTAAAAGGCTGACTTCCTTCTCCGCTTCCATACAAAGGGAAATTCAGTGGAAGACCGCCAAATTGTGTAAAAGGAATATATTCCGGATGATAAGCATATGCCTGAATTTTATCTTTTAAAGTATAATCCAACACATCAAAAACTACCTTATCTTCGTCGGAAAGATTTTTATAATCAACATTTTCCAGTTGTTTTTCCACCGAATTATAAAAGGCAACTTCTCCGGAAATAAAATCTTTGTCAATATTAATAGGAAGCTGATCGTTGTACCTTAGATCTCCTTGTGAAGTCGCATCCAAAGGATATAATTTCAAATATTGCTCGTAATAATTTGCGGCAATGGAATCCATATTTGACGGCGTTACTTTCGTTAATGGAGAATCAGATTTTTTGCAGGAAGCGAGGCTTATCATGAGACCAACTCCCAAAATACTTTTCGATAAAATGTTTTTCATTTTCCAGAATTCTTATATAAAAACAAATGTAAATATTAAAAGTAGAATAGTGGCAAAAGATTGTTTTTTGAAAGAATAATTTCTTAAAATAGTAACAGTCGGGTTTTTTGATCATAGTTTTTCGAAAAATTAAATCAAATAATAATCTCAATCTTTCTAACATTTCAAAATTTCCCCTTATTTCATCATGAAAATATGGTTTTTAGACAAAGTCATTATTAATTATTGACAATTTTTTAAAAATAATTTTCAAAAAATTTTACACAACCAATCTATTTTTTATCTTTGTTGAAAACGTTTAACAATCATATTATTACAGTTCTTTTTTTAAGAAATAATGAAAGGGATTTTAAAAATTTACCATCCGGAGGAAACGCTAAAGTACAATATTAGAAATACTTATTGTAAAGCAGTTTACAGCAACCAGCAGCATTTTTTAGAGGTTGAAATCATTACGGATGACAGTTTGGATCACGTAGATGATGATTCATTACAATACAATTTTCCGCAACTCTCACTGGAGATTTTCGATTTTCCTATCGATTCTGCAGAAATAGAAGGAAAAACCATTACAATCAACGATTCTGATGAAGATACCTACACGGAAGTAGATCTTTTCGACGATGAAGAGGCGTTTATCTATGATAATGAGCTTTTATTCGAGAAAAGTGAAGACGGTGAGCTGCAGGTCATCTGGAAAGGAACCATCGATGATTTCTATACAGGATCTGAAACCCCGATTCCTTTTAGGCTTAAATGCGAATTCAAGCAAGACGATATTGAGATAGACGAGGATTAATAAGATCTTCACCTTTCGATTTTATAAGTAAATTTCTTTTCAAATATTTTTGGAGAGAAATTTGCTGTTTATGAAAAATAACAAAATTTAAGTTGTTTTTAAGCAATTTTTAAGATAGGGATTAATAATATTCCACTACTTTTGTCGTTAAAACTTTTATAAAATAAACATTAATGCTGTTAACGGAACTTACTCAGATGTTATTTGCACAGGTAGCTGCACCTACAGTTGCTGCAGAAGATTTAGAATTTTCATTTTGGAAGATCATGTTCCACGGAGGGGCTTTCGCTAAGATAGTGATGGTAACTGTGTTGGCTCTTGGTGTATTTTCCGTCTATCTTTTCTTTGAGCGTTTTTTCTTTATTAAAAGATTAACCTCTAAAACAGATTCTAATTTCATGGATAATATTGAAGATTTTATCAAAGAAGGTAAAATCGAGTCCGCTGCAGATTATTGTAAAAGACAGAATTCACCGGAAGGAAGAATTTTAGAAAAAGGAATTTCAAGACTGGGTCGTCCTGTTTCTGATATTGTAAGCGCAATGGAATCTCAGGCTCAGGTTGAGGTGGCAAACATGGAGAAAAACTTAAACCTTTTGGCGGTTGTTCCGAGTATTGCTCCGATGTTGGGATTGTTGGGAACGGTTATCGGGATGATTATTGCGTTCTTTAATTTATCTCACGCAAGTGGATCTTTCTCTCCAAAAACGTTATCTGAAGGTATTTATACGGCATTAGGACAAACTGCGGTTGGTCTTGCGGTAGCGATTCCGGCAAACTTTTTTTACAATATTTTGTTAACGAGAATTGATAAATTTGTATTAAAGGCTCAGAATATGTCAGGAGAATTTTTAGATCTTATCAATAAACCATTATAATTTTTTCTTATGAAAATTCAGAGAAGAAATAAAGCAAATCCGGAATTCAGTTTGGCGGCGATGACAGACGTTATCTTGCTGATGCTGATATTCTTTATGATAACTTCATCGGCAGCAAATCAAAGCGCTATTGATGTAAAGTTACCAAAAGCCGGAGCGGTGGATGATAATATTCCGAATCCTTTGACGGTAAGCATAAAACCTGACGGATCGTATTTTGTAGACGATAATCCGGTAAACAAAGGTGAGCTGGAACAAGTGATTGTGAATAAATTAACCAATCAGGCTAATAAATCTTTTACAATCAGGGCAGATGAAAACACAATGCATAAAGATGTGGTTTTTGTAATGGAAATTGCTGAAAAAAATAAATTCAATATCGCCATTGCAACGGTTAAAGATAAATAGTACCTCCGAAAATATCGGAAAAGATCATTTTAAGATGAGAAGCTATATTGTAAACAAAGACGAGGAAAACAGAGACAGGGTAAAAAGCGCATTGCTTTCGATCCTGATTTGGTCTGCGATCTTGTTATTTGTTTTTTTATATAAATTAAAACCCGAAGTTGAGACAGAACCTGAAGTTGTCACCACAATGTTGGTGAATTTCGGCGACAATAGAAACGGAAATGGAGTAGAAGAACCAGCCGATCAGCCGGGAAGTTTAGCTGCACCGACAGAAGAAGTAACTCCTGAACCTGTAGAAACAGCAGTTCCTGAAACAAAAACAGTGATAAAACCTGAGCCACAACCTGAAACCAAAAAATCGGAAGCAAAGGAGAAAATTATCACAGGAAATAACGCTAAAGTTTCTGTTCCTAAAAAAGAAGAATCCAAAAAATCTGATAAAGCTACAGCTGCAAGTACAAGCGCAACAAAAAATACTAAAAAATCGGGAGCAACGACTGCCAATTCAAAAACCGGAAATGGTGATGGAAAAGGAACTGCAGCGATCGGAAACCTTATTAGAGGTCGTGGAACAAAAGCAGGAAGCCAAGGCGATGGTGAAGGAATCGGAAATAATGGAGATCCTTTAGGCGGAGATGGAAATGGAGACAGTAAAGTCGGAATCGACAGAAGATTAGTCCGATTTATTCCGGGAACGATGGGAAGAGGCGGATCGCAACCAGCAAACAGTTGTACCGCAAGTGGAACGATTACAGTTGCTTATACAGTTGATAAAGCCGGAAATGTGGTTTCTGCAAGACGATCAGGCGGAACTTCTGATCCTTGTATCAGTTCAAATGCTGTATCTTGGGTTAAGAAATATGTAAAAGCTGAAAAAGCGAGTGTTTCTTCCACCGGAACTTATAAAATCACATTCTAAAAATACAAAAGCACTTTATTCAAGTGCTTTTTTTATTTCTGAAATTCTGTTGATTACCGGAAGTGCAAAAATTCCGCTGGTTTGGAGATACAGTTCGTAGAAAGTTTTTGCTTTGTCTAAAAAATCATTATTCTGATGTGCCTTACCATTAAAATAGAAAAGATTTCCCAGCATTTCGTAATAATCTTTGTGATCTCTTTCCTGTCTTTCGTTGACGATTTCGATGATTTCTTCTTTTGATTTAGATGAAAGTGTCGTAAAATCGAATTTGAAAATATCTTTCATCAACGTATCAAAATCCAGTTCTTTCTGCATTAAACTTTCTTCAGGTTTGTCTAAAATCAGTTTTTCTAATGCTTGAGTTAACTGACGTATTAATCTTAGTGTAAATTCTTTATCTGTTATCATATCTTTATTTTAATTAAAGTTTAAATAATCTTCTGTTTGGGTTAATTCGCTCCATCTTGCTGAAAGGAATTTGGCATAATGAGCCGATGAAAGTCCGTAAGTTCCTAATGAATGACCATCATTTACTTCTACCAATATTGTTTCTCCACTTTTGTTAATACCAAAATCCAAAGCATAAGAATTCGGCTGAGAGATAAAAGAATCAATCGCGTTTTCTACAACTTTTACATCTATTTTTGTATCCCAATCTCCTTTATATCTTCTGATATCTAAAATTTCTTTGTACCGAATGAAACATCTCCATTCTGTTTTAAAATCAATCATTTCAGAACACCAGATTTTTATGTCATCTTCTTCATAAAGTAATCCTAAAAGATCCATTTCGTTTTTGATGACCTTTCCAGTGAATAATTTTGTTTCAGTTTTAGGTTTAATGAAAATATTCCATTCTTTTTTATTGAAAACTTCATTAATGGATGATTCCCAAATTTTTCTTTTTAAAAAAGGTTGTAGTTCTTCAGGATAGTCAATTTCTTTATTGGGGCGAATGATATTTAAATTTTTTAATCTCTTCCTTACATTCCCAATTCCCCCGACAATTATGTGTTCTGGATTATATTCTGAAATTTTATCTGCATCAAAAAACTTTCTATTTCATAGCCAAAGTTTTTGAAACCTTCATAAGCTATAAAAGCATTTACATTATAAAATTCTCCGTCTTTATCAGTTTGGATATAAGCTTTCATTACTTCTGATTAAGCAAAAAACCAATAAGCCAACAAAATAGAAATGATAATCCCCACCAAATCCGCCAAAAGCATGGCAATTACCGTATATCTTGTATTCTTCACGGCTACGGCTCCAAAATAAACTGCGATCACATAAAACGTAGTATCTGAGCTTCCCTGAAGAACCGCCGCTAATTTCCCCTGAAAACTGTCCGGACCGAAAGTTGCCATTGTGTCCACCATCATTCCTCTTGCTCCGGAACCGGATAAAGGTTTGATTAAAGCTGTCGGAAGTCCGTCAACAAATCGTGCATCGAGATTTGCAGCATAGGCGACCCATTTCATTCCATCAATAATAACATCAAAAACTCCTGAAGTTCTTAATAAAGAAATGGCAATCAACATTCCGACTAAATAAGGAATAATCTTCACGCACGTTGTAAAGCCTTCTTTTGCACCTTCAACAAACGCCTCAAAAACATTGATTTTTTTATAAACTGCACCCACAACAATAGCAAAGAAAATAAAGAGAATCAAGCCGTTACTCAAAACCTGACTAAAAGTATCCAAAGCTTCTTTACTAAGACCAGTCAAATACCATACAAGAAGTCCGACAAGTACAGAAATTCCACCAACATAAGCTAAAACAATTGGCTTTAAGAGATTGATTTTCTGATATAAAGAGACGATGATCATTGCCGCTAAAGTTGCCGCAAATGTTGCGATCATACAATAAAGGAAAATATCTGTTGGATTTTTAGAACCCGCAGAAGATCTCAAGGCAATAATAGAAACCGGGATTAAAGTCATTCCTCCTGCATGAAGACAAAGGAACATGATCTGAGAATTGCTTGCTGTATCTTTATTTGGATTTAAAGTTTGAAGACTTTCCATTGCTTTTAAACCAAAAGGTGTTGCAGCGTTGTCCAAACCTAAAAGATTGGCGCTGAAATTCATCAACATATGTCCGAAAGCGGGATGGTTTTTAGGAATCTCAGGAAATAATTTCGAGAAAAAAGGTTGAATTAATCGGCTTAAAAGATTGATTCCTCCTGCTTTTTCCGCAATACTCATGAATCCCATGAATAGAGCCATAATTCCGATTAAACCCAGACATATTTTTACTGCCGTTTCGGAAGTTCCGATCACACCGTCTGCTTCCTGAACGCGGTAAACTTTTACATCTTGTCGTAAAGAATCTGTTTTATAATAAATTCGGCTGTCTTCAAAATTTGGTTTTTTCATCAAACTGTCTCGGACAATCGGAGCGAGAGTATTCATTTTTTGTGTTGCAATCTGCACTGTATCACCACCTTTTCCAACCACCATATCGTTGAATATGGTTTTGTAATGACTTGATGAAACGTATTTTATACTTGCAATCGCAATGGCAACAATGATAAATGCCGACCAAATTCTGCTGAGAACCATTTGATTAATTTATAATTGTTTAAACTTATCAAAAAAAGTTCAGATTACAAAGAAGCAGAAGGTTTTTAAGTCATTGCGAGGAATGAAATGACGAAGCAATCTAGGAAACAATAATGAATCATAACAGAAGTTTGTCATTTTGACGTAGGAGAAATCTGTTTTTATAGATTCTTCACTCCGCTTTTGCTTCGTACAGAATGACAAATGAGCGTTGAAAAATGATTAATTTTTAAAGAAAATTATTATTTTTCATCAAGGTAAACTAAAAATCCATCAAAATCATCATCCAGATTTTTCAAAACTTTAGCATCCTTCATTTTTTTCTCTAAACCATCAATGAAAAAGCTTTTCTCAAAAAACTGACGATGAATTCCAGGTAATAATTCTTTAAAATAATCCATTCCGAATTTATTATTATGAAGATCCATTTTGGTTTCTAAAGGTTTGTTTGGGAAGAGTTCTTCGTGCAGATCCGTGATTCTTTTGCAGAAATCAAGGGCTTTTTCGGGAGATGAAACTTTAGAGCAATACATAGAGATAAAACAACACCATAATGCATGTCTGAAAGCATTTCCAATACCGTTGTTGGAAGCTGTTTCAGGGAACTTTTTCTGAGCGATGGTAAAAGCCTGAGCTGTAGCATGAAAACTTAATAAAGAGAAAATAGGATGTGGGAGAACAAGCGATAAAAGACGCATTATCTTTTTAAAGCTCATGCTTCGGATCGTATTAAAAAATATTCTGAAAGTTCTCATAAATAAAAATCTCTCCCGAATTAGAGAGAGATTGTTGTTTTTTATTAAAATTACTAAGCTTTTACAGCCAATAAGTTTACTGTTTTAGAAACTGTATCTTTAATTTCTGTTCTTTTCACGATGAAATCCACGAATCCTTTTTCCTGCAAGAATTCAGATGTCTGGAAACCTTCCGGTAAATCTCTTCCGATCGTTTCACGGATAACTCTTGGTCCTGCAAAACCGATTAACGCTTTTGGTTCAGCCATGATGATATCTGCTGTCATTGCAAAAGAAGCTGTAATTCCTCCAAATGTAGGATCACATAGATAAGCGATGTATAAAAGTCCTGCTTCTGAAAGCTGAGCCAATTTAGCCTGAACTTTAGCCAACTGCATCAAAGAATATGTTGCTTCCTGCATTCTCGCACCACCAGACTGACAGATAATCATATAAGGAAGTTTCTTTTCAATACAATAATCAATCGCTCTTCTGATTTTTTCACCCATCACAGAACCCAAAGATCCTCCAATAAATGCAAAATCCATACAAGAAACCACCATTTCAGTTCCTTTTACGTTTCCTACAGCGTTTCTGATAGAATCAGTAAGCTTTGTTTTTGCTTTTACTTCTTTCAGACGGTCTGCGTAAGCCTTTGTATCTTTGAAGTTTAGGATATCTATACTTTCAACATTAGCATCCAGTTCGGTGAATTTACCTTCATCAAAAAGGATGTCAAAAAATTCTGCACTTCCTATTCTTACATGAAATCCGTCTTCAGGAGAAACGTAGTTGTTTCTCTTTAATTCGTCATGTTCCACTACTTTTCCTGACGGAGTCTGATGCCAAAGACCTTTTGGAACGTCTTTTTTCTCATCAGTAGATGTCGTAATATTTTGTGCTTTTCTCTTAAACCACTCGAATGCCATATTGTATATAATTGATGTGTGATAAACGATAAAAGATGAAGACAGCGGATTATAAAAATCACTTATCATTCATCTTTTATCATTTATAATTTTATTTTAAAGTATTTACGTTATTTAAATCTTCAAATGCCTGAACCAATCTTGCAGAGAAAGTTTCTTCACCTTTTCTTACCCAAACTCTTGGGTCATAGAATTTTTTATTCGGTTTTTCTTCTCCTTCAGGGTTTCCGATCTGAGTTCTTAAATAATCGATATTGTTTACCATATAATCTCTGATTCCTTCTGTATAAGCAAACTGAAGGTCAGTATCAATGTTCATTTTAATTACACCGTAATCGATCGCTTCTCTGATTTCTTCCAAAGTAGATCCAGAACCTCCGTGGAATACGAAGTTGATTGGCTTTTCAGCAGTTCCGAATTTCTCCTGAACGTATTTCTGAGAATTGTCAAGAATTTTTGGTGTAAGAACCACGTTTCCTGGCTTGTAAACTCCGTGTACGTTTCCGAAAGCTGCTGCAATTGTGAAATTGTCAGAAATAGCTTTCAATTTTTCATACGTGTAAGCGATATCTTCCGGTTGAGTATATAATTTAGAATTATCAACATCTGAATTATCAACACCGTCTTCTTCCCCTCCTGTAACTCCGATTTCTACTTCAAGAGTCATTCCGATTTTAGCCATTCTTTCAAAATATTTAGCAGAAATTTCTAAGTTTTCCTCCAAAGATTCTTCAGAAAGATCAAGCATGTGAGAAGAGTAAAGAGATTTTCCTGTCTGCTTGTAGAATTCTTCGTTAGCATCCATCAAACCGTCGATCCAAGGCAATAATTTCTTTGCAGCGTGGTCTGTGTGAAGAATTACAGTTGCTCCGTAAGCTTCTGCCAAAGTATGAATATGTTTTGCTCCGGCAATTGCTCCCAAAATAGCAGCTTTTTGTCCGTCATTGCTTAATCCTTTTCCTGCGTTGTAAGCAGCTCCACCATTAGAGAACTGAATAATAACAGGTGAGTTTAGTTTTGCTGCAGTTTCCAAAACCGCATTTACGTTGCTAGAACCAATTACGTTTACTGCTGGTAATGCATATTTGTTTTCTTTAGCATGCTGAAAAATATCAGTAACTAATTGACCTGTGGCAACTCCTGCCGGGAAAATTCTGCTCATGTTTTACTTTTTAGTATAAATTATTAGGGTGTTTCTAAAATTCCTGTAAAGGTAATAATTTTTAAGATATTCTTAATTTCTTTTGTCCCTTCCCCAAAGTAGCTTCTGGCGGATGGTTTCATAAAAACTTAAATTATTTGGCTGAACCAGCAAAATCTGGAAATCTGCCTTTCTTACAACAATTTCTTTATCTGTTTCTATATGTATCAATCGGGAGTCTAATGAAAGCGAATATTGTGAAACTCGGCTTTCAACTTTAAATTTAATTTCCACGCTGTCGTTCACAACCAAAGGTCTTACATTTAAATTGTGAGGAGCGATAGGAGTGATGACGAAATTTTCGTTGTTCGGAGAAATGATCGGTCCGCCACAACTTAAAGAATAAGCGGTAGAACCTGTCGGAGTCGAAACGATAACGCCGTCTCCCCAAAAAACATTTAAAAATTCATCATTAATATAAGAATCCACCGTTACCATCGATGTCGTTTCTTTTCTTGAAACGGTAACATCATTTAAGGCATACGGAAAAAAATCTTCCAGTTCTGGTGAAACAACCTGAATTACAGAACGACGGCTTGTTTTAACATCACCTTTTAAGATAGAATCCAATTCTTTAAAAGCTTCTTCTTTCGTAAAACTCGCCAAAAATCCTAATCTTCCTGTGTTTACACCAACAATCGGGATTTCAAGATCTTCGATAAAGGTTAAAGAATTTACGATTGTTCCGTCACCTCCGAAAGTAAAGAAAAGATCGACTTCTTTATCTAGAAGATCCTGTTTGTTATTAAAGGTTTCGAAAATTTTTGAAAACTGAAGTGCTTCAGCCATCTCATCATACAAAACAGATTTTACGCCTCTGTTTTCCAGTTCGGAAATAAATTTGCTTAAATATAAAAAAGTATCAAGATCTTTTTTCTGAGAATATATGGCTGCCTTCATTAGTTTTTATATTTCTATGAATTTTTGGAAAAATCCGAATCTGTCCTGAAACAAATCTGATTTTTCATCAGAATAATACTTCTGAACAATTCTATAATCGTATCGGTCGAATGTTTCATCTATGGAACTCAGATTTTCATTGCTGATCTTTATGGTAACATGAATCGCTTCATCTGACATGAGGCTGATAAATGCTCCGTAAAATTTAGAATTATTGCTTTCCACGATATTGGCAATTTCCGTCATTGAATATTTTCTGGAAGGAACTTCTACAGTAAGAATAGCTCCCGATTCCGAAAACAACGGATATTTAGATAAATCCTGGAAAATATCCTCACAACTTATATATCCCAAATATTTTTCCGCCTTATTGATTACAGGAACAACATTGGAATTGAATGTATAAAACAATCGGATGCTGTCCATAATATTGTTATCCTCAAGAATCGCAAATCGCTCGATCTGATGTTCCAGATCTTTCAGAGTTCCTTCTTCTTCATAAAGGAAATCTTTGGCAATTGCACCATGAAAATGATGGGATTTTTTAATGAAAATATGAGAATATCCAAATGCTTCTAAGGTCTCTCTTGCTGATTCTATCGAGTCAGTAAGATGGAAACACGGAAAATCTTTTGAGATATAGTCCTTGATAAACATTGTGCTAATTTATAAAAAATTAAACGAAACTTTTTCTGAAAACCGAAGTTTTTTTTCTTAAAAAATAAAAAGTAGGGTCAAAAATTTGTTTGTGTCGAAAAAAAAAGTACCTTTGTCGCCTTTCATTTTTACTTTTTATTAGATTTATTTCAAACTGCACTGTCTTTTAGACACATGCAGTTTTTTTATTTTAGGGCTTTTGCAAACTCCCACATTACGATTCCTCCACAAACACTTACATTCAAAGAATGCTTTGTTCCTAATTGAGGAATTTCTAAGAAAGTATCGATATTAGGCAAAGCTTCATCGCTGATTCCTTCCACTTCATTTCCTAAAATTACAGCATATTTTTTAGATTTATCAATCGTAAAATCTGAGATCATCTCACTGTTTGAAGTCTGTTCGATCCCAATAATTTCAAATCCTTGTTCCTTTAAATCATTAATTGTTACATTAATATCTCTTTCATGGCTCCAGTCAACACTTTCTGTAGCACCCAATGCAGCTTTATGAATTTCACGGTGCGGAGGTTGTGGAGTAATGCCGCAAAGAATAATCTTCTGAACCAAAAATGCATCCGCCGTTCTGAAAGTCGCACCAACATTGTGCATGCTTCTTATATTATCTAAAACCACGATCAAAGGAATTTTTTCAACCGATTTAAAAGTTTCTACGTCAATTCTGTTGAGTTCTTCCAGTTTTAATTTGTGTACCAATGTCTTATTTTGTTGAGATTAATTTTCCGTCTCTGTAAACTTCTGTTTTCTCTACGCTTCCGTCTTCTCGGTAATGCACTCTGGTTCCGTTCCATTTATCATTTACGAATTCCGTTTCTCTTTGGATTTTTCCTGATGGATAAAGGGCTTTCCATTTTCCTATAGCAATTCCGTTGTCATAGTTTCCAATCTGCTTTACAGATTTTCCGTTTTCGTAGAAAAGTTTACTTTCGCCCTGCAATTTACCAAATTTATAATTTGAAACCTCTGTAATTACACCTGAAGGATTATAAAAAGTTGCGGTCATGCTATTATCATAAATGTTTTTATCACCGTTTCTGAAATCTTCTTTTGATGTTAGAACTCCGTTTTTGTCAAAATATTGCCATTCTTTTACTTTATAATCTTTTTTATATTCCCCTTTTGCCTGAATTTTTCCATTATCAAAATAAAAAACAGCGTCACCTTCCAGTTTTCCTTTTTTCCAGTCAGCGATTTCTTTTACCTGTCCGTTTTCGTAAAATTGTTTGCAGGTTCCTTCCTGTAATCCGTCTTTAAATCCGCAAGGTTTTTGAGCGAAAATGAATGAAGAAGAGAATATTAATAGACAAAAAATGTTTTTCATAGAAATTTTTACCTCAAAAATAGCAAAATACTTATATTTGGCTAAAATATTAGCTATGAAAAATGCACTCGTTTTAATGACAATGGTATCAGCTTTTACTTTTTCTAAAGCGCAAAACACCTACTATCCACAAGCTTTCTTTGATAAAAAACTTGCTCAGGACATGATCGGGTACGGAAAATCCAATATTGAAGGAGTAGCTTCCACAAAACAAAAAAACAATTGGGGAATAAAACCTCTTCTTGCAGAAAAACATTATGCTCCAAAAGGAACTGTAGTCATGCTTTTTCCTGTAACGCCTTATTTTGATGAGTTTTACAAAATGAGAAAGAAGTATGAAAACAAAAAAACCACGGTTTATATGTCTGAGGAAGCCTTCAAATACAGAATTGAAGCCTTAACAGATGATCACGGAAGATTTAAATTTGAGAAATTAAAACCCGGAAAATATTATTTGGAAACCATCGTTAATTTCACAGCAACAGCAAGTTATCAACAACAAACCGGACAATCGGATGCTTATAACGCTTATGGAGGATATTTGTATTCGACACCAATATATCAAACATTTTTCTACGGCTATTCTTCCGGAAACCGTGAAAGTAAGTTTGTAGAAATAAAACAAGACGGCGAATTAAAAGAAATCAATCTGTAACAGGTTGATTTTTATTTTTTTATTCCCATGATCTGATGAACATTTTTCTCAATATTCTGAGCGATAGTTTCCATCGGAATATCGTTTTCGTCATTATTAAAAGGATCTTCAATTTCTTCTGCAATCAATTCAAGACTCATGAGAACATAATAGATGAAGACCGTCAACGGAATGATGAAATTTCCAATATTAATCACATAAGCGATTGGTAAGGCAAAAACATAAAGAATGATGAATTTTTTAATGAAAGAAGAATAAGAATATGGAATCGGAGTGTTTTTAATTCTTTCACATCCTCCGCAAACTTCCAGAAAACCGGACAATTGATTATCCAAATACAGCATTTCGATATCAGAAATTTTTCCTTCTTTTTTTAATTGATTTAATTTATGGCTCATCAGAATTACAATTTCACTTGGACCGTGATGTTTCAATTCTTTTTCAATTTCGGAATAATCTTCATCCAGTGCCAATCTTGTTGATTCTTTAGATAAATGTTTTGCTAAAAAGTGAGGAAAGAATTTTAAATATCTTGCAATTTGTTCGGCAGTTTGTCTGTCATCGCCTAAAATTGTATTGATTTTAATGGCAAAATTTCGAGTATCATTAACTAATTTCCCCCACAATTTTCTTCCTTCCCACCATCTGTCGTAAGCAGTATTTGTCCTGAAAACCAATAACAAAGAAAGAACAAAACCGAGTAAGGTGTGAAATAACCCAACATTGCTGATTCCTGATTTTGAAGTTAAATGAAAATATTCAAGTTCCAGATATTCAACTCCCCAAGAATATAGTCCGACAAGAATCATACTTGGGAACAAGATCTTTAATGTATCACTTTTATGTAAGCTGAAAAGGATTTTCAGGAAATGTTTGGTGTTGTAAACTCTCATAAATTTCGTTGGTCTTACAAATATAATTTTTTCATTTTATCCTGACTTTACGGGAAACCATAAATTTTTCTGCTGTGTTCATTCTTTCTTTGTTAAAAAAATAATCAAAATGGGCTATTATAGAAAAGGTCACTATAAAAAAGACGGAACTTGGGTAAGCGGACATTATGTGAGTACATTTGGGGGCGGTAAAAGAAAATCTAAAAATCCGCAAGGTTGTGTTGTAATTATTTTCGGGGGACTCATTTCAATGTTAATATATCTTTTGAGTTAAAAATTTACAGTTTACTTTTTATAGGATGAGATTAATATTAATGCTGAAATTTTTCTGAATTTCAAAAAAACACTATTTTTATTTCGCATTTTAAATACCAAAACAAAATGATTCTCGAAAAAGTAGATGTTGTAACAGATATTAATAAGGAAGATTTTCAGAAAAATTATTTCAAAACACATAAGCCTCTTCTGATAAAAAATTTTGCGAGCCGATGGGAAGCTTTCGACAAATGGAATTTTGACTTCATTAAGGAAAAAGCCGGCGAACAGGAAGTTCCGTTATACGATAATAAACCAGCCGATGCCAATAAAAGTACGGATGCTCCGGTTACCAAAATGAAAATGAAGGAATATATTGATACTATTAAAAGTAAACCTTCAGATCTTCGAATTTTCTTTTACATCATCACCGACCGACTTCCGGAATTGTTGAAAAATTTCACCTATCCTGACTTGGGAATGAAATTTTTTAAACGTCTCCCAACTTTATTTTTCGGAGGAAGCGAAGCTCATGTTTTGATGCATTACGATGTTGATCTTGGGGATTTTCTTCATATTCATTTTGAAGGAAAAAAGAGAATTTTATTGTTTGACCAAAAACAGTCTGCATTTTTATATAAAGTTCCATTATCGGTTCACACCATTTACGATTTAGATTACGAAAATCCTGATTATGAAAAATTTCCGGCTTTGAAATATGCCAAAGGTTTTGAAATTTTCATGGAGCATGGTGATGCACTTTTTATTCCGGGTGCTTTTTGGCATTTTAACAGATATTTAGAACCGGGATTTTCGATGTCGCTTCGTGCGCTTCCTAATAAACCGAATGTTTTTGCGAATATGCTGTATCACGTTTTTATTATGAGATATACAGATAAATTAATGCGAAAGATTTTTAAAGCTAAATGGGTAAATTATAAGCAGAAATGGGCATATGAGAAAGCGACGGAAGCACTGGAGAAATTTGAGAGGAGGAAAAAGAAAATTTAATGTCATTTATAAAGATTTACGGATACTGAAGATTTATAAAAAATAATGGATAAGAATTTTACTTTTCAGAAACATATTCTGATTGTTGGAAAGACGCAAATAGAAAGACAAAAAAATTTGGTTCACATGCTTGAATATTCTAATCTTGAATGTATTAGATTTCCTACATCTATGCAGTCATTTTCTGATTACCTGCATATAATTCAGTCTAAAAAACTTTTTTCCCCATTTTACGAAACCAAAAGAAAATATAATTTAAATCAAATTTTAGATTTTCATATTGATTGGATTTCCGAAAACAATTGCCTTTTTGTTTTTGAAGAGTTTCAGAAAGTTGAAGATAAATTTGGTTTAGAAATAATGCGAATTATGATTAATAATTTGGAAGCCAATAATAAATCAGCGACCAAAATAATAATGACTTTGGAGGATGAAACAGAATTAATTAATAATCTTAATGAAATTGTAAATGAAACTCAATATAAAACTAAAACTCAAGTAGTAGAAAGTAATTTACAAATCATCGTATTGTAATTTTTTATTTAAAGTAATTTTATTGAAAATTTGGATGTATCTGTGAGAAAATAAACGAGCATTTTACTGCTTCTATTTTATTTCATACTTTTACCGACCTAATTCTTAAGAAAGATTTTAATGGCAAAGGCGACGAAAGAAAAGAAAGAAACCCCGTTAATGACGCAGTACAATACCATCAAGGCGAAATATCCTGATGCGCTTTTGCTTTTCAGAGTGGGAGATTTTTACGAAACTTTCGGGCAGGATGCAGTAAGAACGTCTCAGATTTTAGGAATTGTTCTGACGAAAAGAGCAAACGGTGAAGGTCATATTGAATTGGCTGGATTTCCACATCATTCTGTAGATTCTTATTTGCCAAAATTGGTGAGAGCCGGAATGAGAGTTGCGATTTGTGACCAGTTGGAAGATCCAAAAATGGTCAAAGGAATTGTAAAAAGGGGAGTTACGGAACTGGTGACACCCGGAGTTACATTCAACGATCAGGTTTTAAATTCAAAAAAGAATAATTTCCTGCTTTCTCTACATAAAGAAAAAGAGAAATTCGGGATTGCTTTGGTGGATATTTCTACGGGAGAATTTTTGGTGAGTGAAGGAAATTTAGAAAAATTGCTTCATATCGTCAACACTTTTGATCCAAGTGAAATTATTTATCAGAGAAGTGTTCAGATTCCGGAGCAGATTAAAAATAAAAATGCTTTTAAACTTGAAGATTGGGCATATCAATATAATTTTGCTTACGATAAACTAACCAATCATTTTAAAACCAATTCATTAAAAGGTTTTGGAGTTGAAAATCAACCGTTGGCAATTACTGCAGCGGGAGCAATTTTTGCTTATCTGGTTGAAGATACACATCATAATTTATTGGCTCACATTACCAAAATTCAGATTATTCCGCAGGAGGATTTTCTGATGATGGATAATTTTACGCTGAGAAATCTTGAAATTGTTTATCCAAGCAATCCACAAGGGAAATCTTTACTCGATATAATTGACAAAACTTCAACTCCGATGGGCGGAAGATTGTTGAGAAGAAGAATTATTTTGCCGTTAAAGTCAGTCAGCGAAATTGGAAGAAGACTTTCTTTAATTGATTTCTTAAACGAAAATGATCATCTTAAATATGAAATTTCCCAACTTTTAAAATCAATTTCCGATCTGGATCGATTGATGGGAAAACTGGCGGCGGAAAAAATTTCACCAAAAGAATTGGGATATCTGCGTCAGAGTTTGATTAATATTCATAAAATCAAAGCATTACTTCATCCTCATGCCGATGTTCTGGCTTGGTTGGAACCTTTGTACGATCAGGATGAACTGATTAAATGCCTTCAAAATCATTTAAATGATGAACTTCCTGTCAGTCTTGCAAAAGGAAATGTCATTAAAGAAGGTATTTCTGAGGAATTAGACAGATTAAGGGGGCTACAATCGAAAGGTCGTGGTTTCTTAGACGAAATGTGCCAAAGAGAAATCGAAAGAACGGGAATTACAAGTCTTAAAATTGATTTTAATAATGTTTTCGGATATTATATTGAAGTTCGAAATACACATAAAGATAAAGTTCCGAGTGATTGGCTGAGAAAGCAGACGTTGGTAAATGCAGAACGTTACATCACGGAGGAATTAAAAGAATACGAAAGTCAGATTCTTGGAGCCGAAGAGAAAATCGGGGTACTAGAGAATCAGTTGTATAGAAATGTTTGTGCTGAAACAATGATTTATATTGATCAAATTCAGGAAAACTCAAATATTATTGCGCAATTGGATGTTGCTGTTGGTTTATCAGAACTGGCTGTTTCTGAGAGCTATACAAAACCTGTTTTGACCGAAACTTTTTCGATTGATTTAAAAGAAGCGAGACATCCGATTATAGAAAATGCATTGCCTTTAGGTGAAAAATATATCCCAAACGATATTTTTTTAGATAAAGATTCTCAACAGATTATCATGGTTACGGGACCGAACATGGCGGGTAAATCGGCTATTCTTCGTCAGACTGCGATTGTTTGCCTTTTAGCACAAATCGGAAGTTTTGTTCCTGCAAAACATGCTGAAATCGGAGTTTTAGATAAAATTTTTACAAGAGTTGGAGCAACAGATAATATTTCTGCCGGAGAATCGACTTTTATGGTGGAAATGAATGAAGCTGCAAATATTCTGAATAATATTTCTGAGCGTAGTTTGATTTTATTAGACGAAATTGGGCGTGGAACTTCCACTTACGACGGGGTTTCAATAGCTTGGGCGATTGCAGAATATCTTCACCAACATCCGACTCAGGCAAAGACTTTGTTTGCAACGCATTATCACGAACTGAATGAAATGACGGTGAACTTCGAAAGGGTGAAAAATTTCCATGTTTCCATTCAGGAGAATAAGGGAAATATTATTTTTTTACGAAAACTAATTCCGGGTGGAAGTGAACACAGTTTTGGTATTCATGTAGCGAAATTGGCTGGAATGCCTTCGAAAGTAGTCAACAGAGCGAATGAAATTCTAAAAACGTTGGAAGCAAGTCGTGGACAAGGTACTGGTGCAACTGATACCATTAAAAGAGTGACGGAAGAAAATATGCAATTATCTTTTTTCCAGTTAGATGATCCTGTTTTGGAAAATATCCGTGAGGAACTGACGAAAATTGATATTAATACATTAACGCCGATTGAAGCTCTAATGAAGCTGAATTCGATAAAAAAGATGATTGGAAAATAAGTGTAATTTGTTCATAAATTATTTAAGATTCATGCTTAAAGGAATTTGAACTTTACTTCTTACAAAATAACCATTCTGTTTTGCTGGAATCCATTTACTATTGATATACTTTGTGGCTTTTTCTACGGACTTATTAAAGCTTACATTTGAACCCAAAACCTGAATTTCTATAATACTTCCATCTCTTTCTATGATAAAATTGAGCATCGCAGTAAGAATTTTTTCGTCTTTTTTGACTTTCAAAGATTTGAGTGTAATATAATTTTCAATTTTTTTTGTGAAAACTTTCATACCATTTGGAAAATAGGCTTCGTGATCGGGAGAATCATAGCATATTGTAGCTGTTGGCACTTTTTCAACTTCTTTCTGTATTGATGGAACTGAAAGAAGATTTTTCCCGAAAAGCAATCCGCTCAATGCTAAACAAAGTAATAATAGTATTTTCACAAATAACGTTTAATAAAAATAAGCTTTAATCATACAATCATTAAAACTTTTTCAAAGTCAAAGGGAAAGTATAAAGATAACGAACGGGCTCTCCATTGATTGTAGCCGGTTTCCACTTCACAAAAAGCCTTCTGACGGCAACTTCTGCAGCTTTTGAATGTTTTATATCGTCTCCTGTTGCAGTTACATATCGTACATATCCTGTTTTTTCAACGATGAAATAAACACGGGTATTGATTTTTTTAGATTTTACGTCAATTACATCCATACTTTCAGCGAATTTTCTTTTAAAAGTTTCCATTCCGCCGGGAAATTCTGCAGGAGTATCTGCTTTGGTATAGACGTCATCCAATTTCATTTTTGTTTTTAAAATTGCATAATCAGGAAGTTCTGAAACCGAACTGAAATCAGTTTGTGCAAATAAAGAAATGCTTAAAAACAAGCTTAAAAAAAATATTATCTTCTTCATATTTTACAAAAATAGGATATGTTTCTTTGGAAAGCAAAAAGAAAGCCGAAGCTCATTTATATTAGATAAGTTTAAAGAAAGTTTATATAAAAAAGACATCAAATAAATTGATGTCAGGTGATTTTTATTGGAAAAATTGTTTAGCAGCAAGCTCCTTTGATCGTGCAAACTCCGATATACGGCTCTGAATTTGGATCAAAACAGAAACATTCTACAACACAATCATTTCCCGATCCTCCGTTGATTTCTTTCAAGTCTTTTTTCGTTAATTTTTTTAGATTTTTCATGATAATATATTTTAATTTGTTGAGCTAAAATACATATTTATTTTAATAAATCCTTTTTATGTGAATAAAATATTTAATTTATATTTTTTTAACTAAGTTTAATAATCTGATATTCATATTAGAACAAAAGCTTTTTGTAATTTTGAGTATGAAGAATTTAATAAAAATATTATTTCTGTTTTTAGGATTGACTATTTTTAAAGCTCAGCAAACAACTATTGAAACAGTAAAATATGAAGACCTTGAAAAAAGAATTCAGAAGGAAAATGATAAGCTTCTTGTCGTGAATTTCTGGGCAACAACTTGCGCTCCTTGTGTGAAAGAACTTCCGCATTTTATGGAAATCAATGAAAAGTATAAAGACAATCCTCAATTTAAAATGATCTTGGTTTCTTTGGACAGGTTGGTTGATAAAGAAAGAGTTTTAAAATTTATCAAAAATAAAAATATTAGAGCCGAAGTTATTTTATTAGATGATATCAAAAGGATGAATACGTGGATTCCGCGTTTTGAAAAAAACTGGGACGGAAATATTCCCGTGACGATCTTCTATAAAAATGGTGAAAAAGTACATTTCAACGACGGCGAAATGAGCAAAGAAGAACTGGAACAGACGATTACAAAAAATCTATAAATAATAACATGAAAAATTTTAAAATTTTAATGACCGCTTTTATTGTTGGACTTGGTTTACTGAGTTTTACGACAATTAATAAAGATAAAAATCTGCCTCAAAAAGAAAACAAATCTTCTGTAAAAGGCTATGAAATAGGAGATGAAGCAACAGATTTTAAACTAAAGAATGTTGACGGGAAAATGGTTTCTTTGAGTGATTTTAAAACAGCGAAAGGATTTATTGTGGTTTTCACATGCAACCATTGTCCTTACGCGAAAAAGTACGAAGACAGAATCATTGAATTAGACAAAAAGTACAAATCTCAAGGTTATCCTGTGATTGCGATCAACCCAAATGATCCGAATGTTCAGCCTGAAGATGATTATAAACAAATGATTGACAGAGCAAAACAGAAAAACTTCACATTTCCGTATTTAGTAGATGAAGGGCAGAAGATTTTCCCTCAATACGGAGCGACGAAAACACCTCACGTTTTCCTTTTGCAAAAAGAAGGAAGCAAAAATATCGTAAAATACATTGGAGCAATCGACAATAATTACGAAAACCCGAACGATGTTTCAGAATATTATGTTCAGGATGCGGTAAATGCTTTGATTAAAAATGAACCGATAAAAATGACAAAAACTGTCGCGATCGGATGCACGGTGAAAGTAAAGAAATAATATATTTGCAAAAAATGATAGATCGGTGTTCATTTGGATGCCGATTTTTTATGCTTAAAAACTTAAAATGATGAAATTGAAATTTAGCTTAAAATATTTCCTACTTACCATAACAATTTTTCTGGTTGAGGTTCTCATTGCGACCAAATTAAAACATATTTTTTTCGTGAGAGCCTATCTCGGAGATGTTATTGTCGTGATTTTGATCTACACTTTTATTAAAAGTTTCTTCAAAATTGAAAATAATGAAAAACTAATTCTCGGAATTTTAATTTTTTCCTTTCTGGTGGAATTTGCCCAATACTTCAATATTGCTGAAAAATTAGGCTTCCGTGAGGGAAGTCTGATGTATATCGTGATAGGAAATTCGTTTTCGTGGATCGATATTTTATGTTATGCAGTCGGATGTTTATTGCTTTTTCTTTTTGTGAAGCTGCAGAAAAATAATATTCAAAATAATTAAGATCCTTCGACAAGCTCAGGATGACATTTCTAATACTAACTTTTTTTACTAGAGGTTAATTTGTAGTGATGTCATCCTTAGCGAAGTCTAAAAGATCTCAAATAGTTATTTTAAAAACTACCTTCCAAACTGGTCATATTTATCTTCCGCATATTTGATAAAACGGTTCAGTAAGGCTACATTTTCTTTTTCCATTGGAGAAAGTTCACTGTCAACATTATTGGAAACCGGAATATACCAATCTGTCTGTTCAAAGAAATGTCTGTAAGTTGCTTTTTTGAAAGAATAGCCATGTCTTGCAAAAACTGAATTTTTAATGATTTCCATATCCAGTTTTCGAAGGTTTTTAAGCTCTTTTTCCGTTAATTTCTGTTTAGAAGCATTGATTTTGAAAACCGCATCAGAAGCAACTCTGTTTTTAGACGTAGTGTAAGTCTCTGTTTTGCCTGTTTCTTCATCGGTGTATTTTTCTACGAAATCTTTAGGATTTTCCCAGTCGATCAAATCGTTGTTTTCATTAAGCATAAAGTTTGGGTTGTAAACAAACTCCTTTTTAATCAGTTTTAAAGTCTTATTCGGAGCTTTTACCGCCGATTTATTGAATGCATTCCAGTTTCCGGTAAGGCTGTCATTGTTTAGTTTCACCTCAAATCTTCCATCGGTTTTATCATTTCCGGGTTCATCAAGGATAAATGATTTTGAAGTTTCGTTAAAAACTCCGCGAAAAGGTCTTTGATTTCCATCAACAATACTTTGTCCGTAAACACTGTCTTTTGTAATTCTGTTGATTTTCAGGGCAATTTTCTTGTAAATATCACCTTCATATTCTTCGCCGTCCTCGGATGTTACCATTCCTTTTCCGGCAAAATCTCCCATATAAATTCCGTAATATTCTTTGTAAACTTCAGGAACAACTACAGAATCATTTTTTGTGGTCAGACTGTCTTTTGAAGAATCTGTTGTTTTTGCGTCTTTTCTACAGGCAACTAAACTAATTGTAAATAAAGAGATTAACGATAATTTTAAAATTTTCATATGTATTTTTTTGCAATTAAATATTCAATTAATAATAGATTCGGAATCCATCCCAACCATGCAATGATTTGGTAAACATCCATCGGATTCGGGTGAAATAAATATACAATAATTACTTTCCACATTCTCAATGTGATTGCAGATAAAGTCAGTGCAAAACTTCGCCACATCCATTGTTTGTGTTCTTTGAATTTTTTCTGTCGTGCTAACTGATACGCCTTAAAAGTTGAAAACCACCATAAACAGCCTAAAATCACGAAAGAAGTCTTAGATAAAATTCCCCCATTGGCAAAAATTCCCATGTAAACTCCCGATGGAGCTGCAAAAAACAGGGTAAGAAAAATATAAACCTTTCCTGCGTTTTTATGGAAATTTTTTAATCTAAAATCTTTTCTGAGAATAGCTAAAAATCCACTCAGCAAAACAAAAATACTTGTGTAAACGTGAGTGTAAAAAAAGTAAAGATACTCCGATCTGTCTGTAACTTCTGTTTGTTTGATCATTAAAAAGCTAATATCAGCTCTTAACGGAATATATTCCAAAGTGATTTTCAGCATTAGCCAAAAGAAATATCCGAACCCGATAATTAAAAGGATTTTAAGAATGTTCGAAATATTTTTTTTGACTGAAAGCATTTTGTATTTCTTTTCTTATAAATTCATTGCGATAGGAAATCTGAATTTATATCTTACGGGTTGACCGTTTATTTCTCCAGGTTTCCACTTTGTTTTTGACATTGCTTTTAAGGAACGCTCCATTTCCTTATTCATAGATTTGTTATCACCGTCTATTTTGATGTCTGTAATGATTCCTTCTGGGGAAATAACAAATTGAACTTCAGATTTTATAATACCTGTAGCATTAATTTTAGCGACATCACTGGTTTGCATAAAATTTGTTCTGAAAGCTTCTATTCCTCCGGGATATTCTGGAATTTTGTCTACCTCTTCATAAATAGTATCGTTCGAAAGAATTGTTTTTGTCTTTGCAACAACAGTTTCTTGTGATAAAATTTTTATAGAACTTAATAGTATAATAAATACGAGTAGTTTTTTCATGTTATAATAGTTTATTTATAAGCCATTCAAATCCTGCGCAATCAACCAAGCTTCACTCCAGCAAGCCTGAAAATTAAAACCTCCTGTCACCGCATCAATATTCAGAACTTCTCCGGCAACATAAAAATTAGGCAAAATTTTAGAGGTCATATTTTTAAAGTTAATTTCCTTTAAATCAACGCCTCCGGCGGTTACAAATTCATCCTTAAAAGTCGATTTTCCTGTAACCTGGAATTTCTTTTTACATAAATTTTCAAGAATAGTCTGCATTTCTTTTCCTGAAATCTGGGCAACCTGTTTGTTCAAATCAACTTTTGAAACTTCCAGAATTCTTTGCCAAAAACGATTCGTAATATCAAATATTTTTGATTGTCCGATTGTTTTCTTTGGGTTTGATTGTTTGAAATTCTGAAATAATTCTTCAGCATCATCAATATCTTTTGAAATAAAATTAACCAAAATTTCAAAGTTATATTTCACTTTTGCCAAATTAATGGCTTCCCAAGCCGAAATTTTCAGAATCGCAGGTCCTGAAAGTCCCCAATGGGTAATGATCATCGGTCCGCTTTCTTCTGTTTTCAGTTTCGGAATAGAGGTTTCTGCCATTTCAAAACTTGTTCCGGCAATATCTTTCAGCAAATCATCTTTAATATTGAAAGTAAAAAGCGACGGAACCAGATCAATGATTTTATGACCTAAATTTTCAATCATTTTCAACGATTTTGGAGAACTTCCGGTGGTATAAATCACAAAATCGGCTTCGAAATCACCTAAACTTGTTTTAACGACATATTTTTCGTCTAATTTTTCAATTTCTTTGACAGAACATTTTGTTTTTACTTCAACATTTTTCTTCTGAATTTCATTCAAAAAAGTATTAATTATTGTCTGTGAAGAATTACTTTCCGGAAAAATTCTGTTGTCATTTTCTATTTTCAACGAAACTTTTCGCTGATCAAACCAATCCATCGTATCTCCCGGCTGAAATTTGGTAAAAACACTTAATAATTCCTTATTTCCACGAGGATAAAACTGTACAAGTTCTCTCGGATCAAAACAGGCATGAGTTACATTACAACGTCCTCCCCCAGAAATTTTAACTTTCTGAAGAACATCTGAATTTTGCTCAAGAATGGTAATTTTATATTTCTTTTCGTCAAGATTCGATGCTGCAAAGAAACCTGCTGCACCGCCTCCGATAATGATAATTTGCTTCATAATTATTGTAATCTTATGCTCAAGATTATTTTTACAAAACTACAATTTTTATAAACCATCTTATTTGAGTAATTTTGAAGAATATAATTTAATTATACTAAAACCGATTTTCAAATGATTTTTTACCATAAATTCGAAGTTCGTTGGAGTGATCTTGATGCCAACAAACATTTAGCAAATTCATCTTATGTTCAATATTGTGCTCAGACAAGAATGGCTTTCATGAAGCTGGAAAAAATGGGTGTAACACAAATGAGCCGATGGGGAATAGGTCCTGTAATTATGCATGAAAGATTTTCTTTTTTCAAAGAAATATTTGCAGATCAGACTATTATTGTAAGTTTGGAAATTGATGCTTGTGCAGAAGATTGTTCTATTTATCGTTTTGTGCACAAATTTTATACTCCAGATGGAGATCATTGTGCAACTTCTGAAGCAACCGGGGTTTGGATCGATACAATGTTGAGAAAGATGACAACACCGCCGGATGATGTAGTGGAAGCAATGAACAAATATAAAAGTGCAAATACAGTTGTTTTGACGAGAGAAGATTTTAAAAAATTACCTTTCCGTCCGGAAAATATTGATCCGTCGGTATTCAATTAAATAAATGATAAGTGATAAATGATCGTTGATAGAAATAAGACGTCTTCAAAATCATTTATCATTTATCAATCATCACTTATAAATTAAAATATGTTTGAAGATAAATCACAGGAATTAACACCAATCTCGAAATTAGGAGAATTTGGATTAATTAAACATTTGACAGAGCATTTTCCTTTATCCAATGAATCTTCGGAACTTGGAGTAGGAGATGATGCGGCAGTTATTAATCCTGAAAATAAAAAAGTTGTCCTTACGACTGATGTTTTGGCGGAAGGAGTTCATTTCAATTTAGGATATGTTCCGTTGAAACATTTGGGCTACAAAGCGGTTGTTGTAAATCTTAGCGATATTGCAGCAATGAATGCGACGCCGACACAGATCTTGGTTTCTTTGGCAGTTTCCAATCGTTTTCCGGTAGAAGCTTTGGAAGAAATTTATTCAGGAATTCAAGCAGCTTGTACAAGATATAAAGTTGACTTAATTGGCGGAGATACAACGAGTTCCAATGCAGGACTTGTAATGAGTATCACAGCTATCGGACTTGAGAATGAAGAAAATATTGTTAAAAGAAGCACTGCAAAGCCAAATGATCTTCTTGTTGTAACGGGTGATTTGGGTGGAGCTTATATGGGACTTCAGATTTTAGAAAGAGAACATGCTGTTTTCCTTGCCGATCCGAATATGCAGCCTGAAATGGAAGGTTATGATTATATTCTAGAAAGACAATTGAAACCGGAAGCAAGAACTGATGTAAAAGGAATTTTGGAACAATTGGATATCAAACCAACGTCTATGATCGATATTTCTGATGGGTTAGCTTCAGAAATTCTACACCTTTCCGATCAGTCGAATGTTGGCTTCAGATTGTATGAAGAAAAGGTTCCTATGGATAGTTTAACGATTTCTACGGCGGATGAAATGAATCTAAATCCTGTTGTAACAGCTTTAAGCGGAGGTGAAGATTATGAATTATTATTCACGATTTCTCCAAATGATTTTGATAAGATTAAAAATCACCCTGATTTTACAATTATCGGACATGCCGTTGAGAAAGAAGAAGGAAATTTTATGGTGGCAAGAGGTTCTAATCAATTGATCGCTTTGACGGCGCAAGGTTGGGATGCTTTTTTAGGAAATCAACAGGAGTAGCTTTTAATTAATTTTAAATATTGAGAACCACTGCTTTTGTAGTGGTTTTTTGTTTAAAACATACCAAATGTTATAAGTTTAAACTTAAATTGCATTGAGCTAATTATTAATTATGAAAGATCTTTTTGTGTTTAAAGCATTTAGTGATAATGACGCCTTTCATTTTACAGATGAAATAATGAATGATTTTATTAAGTTTATAGAATCCAAATCAATATTTTGGGGAGGAGGATATGGTGAAAATTATATGCAAGGAGGTTTATATTGTGATGTGGATTTAGGCATTGATGAAGAAAATTTTAAAAACGAAGTTTTTGAGTTTTTTCAAAACATTAATAAAAATATTAAAGTTGAAATAGATGGATATGGGATTCCCAAAATTGGTGTCAACTATCTACAGTGCTTTTGCTGTGGTTATTTTACTGTTGAGCAAAGGGGAAGTTTTGAAATTTGCCCTATTTGTTTTTGGGAAGATGACGGAATCTTTGATATGGATTCTACAAGTAATCCTAATGTAATGACATTGAGAGAAGGAAGGTCTAATTTTTTGAAATTTGGAGCATGTGAGAAAAGATTTAAAGGATGTTCTCAAAAATCCTGAAACTAAATTTAGAAAAGTGGATTTTAAAAATTCATAATGGAAAAATATGTTTCAGTAACTTTTAAAGCTTATGGAATTATCAGAGAAGGCTTAGACGGAACCTAAAATCAAGCAGAGAAAACAAGATTCAAAAAGAATAAATATTGCAATAAGAACCTGAAATTATAAAGCGATTGCACTTAAAATATTAAAAAACCACTGCCTTTGTAGTGGTTTTTTAATATTTGTTATTAATCTTTCTTGATATCTGCTTTTGCGTCTTGGTAAGTTTTATCTACCGCATTTGTTCCTTTTTTAGCGGTTTTCTTAGTCCATTTTGCTGCGTTTTTTACACCCTTTTTTGTGGCATCATAACCTTTCTCAGCAGTTTTGCCGGTCCATTCTGCACCGTCTTTAACGGCTGTTCCTACTTTTTTAGCATCTTTTTTCACCTCTTGCTTTACTGGCTCGGTTTTTTGTGCAGATACGCCGATTCCAAATAAAAGAATTACGGCAGCTGAATATAATCTCTTTTCCATTTTTTAAATTTTTGTTTTTATAGTTCTCAAAAATCAGACCATTAATTTTAAAAAAAAAAATCAGAATAAATATGTAATGATATGATTTTTATGTTTGTAAATATCACTTTAGATTATCATAAATAAGAAAGACTGCCCTAAAGACAGTCTTTTTAGCTTATATAAAGATAGTTTTATGCTTTCGCAATATTCAAAATCACCTCCATTGCTTTCTGCATACTCTCCAAAGCAACATATTCATAAGATCCATGGAAATTAATACCTCCCGCGAAGATATTCGGACAAGGTAATCCCATGTAAGATAATTGTGCTCCGTCCGTTCCACCTCTGATTGCTTTAATTTTAGGCTCGATTCCAGCTTCTTTCATTGCTTCTGCAGCAATATCGATGATGTGCATTTTGCCTTCAAACTGTTGCTTCATATTTCTGTACTGCTCTTTAATCTCAACTTCAGCCGTTCCTGTTCCATGTTTTTGATTAAATTCAGCAACTTTTTCTTCCATGAATTTCTTTCTTGCTTCATATTTTTCCTCATCGTGATCACGAATGATGTATTGAAGTTTAGCCTCAGAAATATCCGCATTTAAGTCCATTAAATGATAGAATCCATCAAAACCTTTTGTTGTTGCAGGAGTTTCATTTGCAGGAAGAGATTGTGCAAACTCAGAAGCCAGTAAAACGGCATTTATCATCTTTCCATATGCATAACCTGGGTGAACGCTTAATCCGTGAATTTTTACAACAGCTCCGGCTGCGTTAAAGTTCTCATATTCAAGTTCTCCAACTTCTCCGCCGTCCATTGTGTAAGCAAATTCAGCTCCGAATTTAGCTACATCAAACTTATGGGCACCTCTTCCGATTTCTTCATCAGGTGTGAACCCAACTGCAATTCTTCCGTGCTTGATTTCAGGATGAGCGATCAGATATTCTGCAGCAGTAACGATTTCAGCACAACCTGCTTTATCATCTGCTCCAAGAAGTGTATTTCCGTCAGTTGTAATTAAGGTCTGACCGATATATTTTTTTAAACTTTCGAATTTTGAAGGAGATAGAGTGAATCCTGTAGTTTGATTTAAAACCAAGTCATTTCCATCATAATTTTCCCAAACCTGAGGTTTTACATTTTCGCCACTGAAATCAGGGGAAGTGTCGTAATGCGAAATAAATCCAATTGTTGGTTTATCGTTATTTTCAAGGTTTGAAGGGACGTAACCCATAATATAACCGTTGTCATCAATTGAAACATCTTCCAAACCAATGGTTCTTAATTCTTCAACGATGTATTTTGCGATATCCCACTGTCTTTCTGTAGACGGCGTTGTTTCGCTTTCTGCATCACTTGTTGAATATATTTTTACATAATTAAGAAAACGGTTCAGTAGCTTTTCTTTCCACAATTGGTTGAATTCCATAGTACTCATCAGATATTGTAAATTTAAAATAGTGCAAATTGCCCTTTAATGAAATCAGACATCGACAAGGGCAACTTACACACACCAAAAATAATTAAAAGTTTTTGAACAAAAACAGCTATTTCGAACAAAATTTACGGAATACAAAATCATCATTCAGTAATACGGTCTTAATTTTATTTTAGGTGCTCTGAGAATACAATATTTAACATGAAAACTAACTAAGGATTAACTAAAATATTCTCAAATATTTTTTGATTCTGAAAACCTATTTTTTATTTCCAAAGAATGCAAAAGCATAATTAAGCTGTACAGCAATAATAAACGCAATGCTCAGATATGGATTTATAAAGCAAAGTAACGCTCCTGCAAAATAAAGAGCCTGCGCATAAATAATCCTGCGCCTGATAGGAATATAAACTTCATTTACTGTTTCTTCATTAATGAAATTGTGTTTATAAGCATAATGCCAGTTGATATAAAGCATCAATCCCATTAAAAAGATATTAAGCCAATAAAGGAAAATTGAAAATTTAAAACTAATATGATCTCCTAAAAACGCTGTCGAAAAAGGTAATGTAGAAACAAACAACAGGAATAAAAGATTGATCCAGTTTAAATTACGGTCGCTGCCTTTAATGTGCCTGAATTGTGCAGACTGACCCGTCCAGAAAATTCCTGCGGTCATAAAACTCAGAAAATAGACAAGGAATTTGGGCATTAGAGCAAAAAAAGAATGAGCCAGTTCCATTTCAGTAATGTTTCCTTCAAATTCAGGAACTTTAATTTCCAGTACCAATAATGTCATGGCAACCCCGAAAACAGCATCGCTGATTGCGTCGATACGTCCTGCGCTTTGTCCCGCAAGTTTATTATATGATAGTTTCATAAATGTAAATGTTAAAAATTAAGTCTTACGAAAGGACCAATATTGAATTCGTGTTCCAAATGTTCACCACGACCATGTTGTTCAAACTCAGCTCCGATTCCGAAGCCTACTTTTTCTTTGCACTGTAATCCTAATTTAAGCTGTTGTGCGCTGAATTCATGTCCATGATCGTAACTGATAGCGGTTCTTAATTCTGTACGGAATACAAGTCGCCAGTTTTCACTGATCTCAGGTAAATATCCCAAAATCACCATAATCTGTGCATCAGGATCTTTAGTTACAGCACTTGAAACATTCGCGTAAACCATGAATTTTTCACTTTCTTTTAAGTATCCCAATCCAAGTCTTGCGCTGAAAGGATGAGTGGAAGAAGCATAAGTTCCGGCTGTAACGCCAAAATTTTTAATTAAATTATAAGATAGAATATTGTAATTAACAAATTGCGGATGTTCCGTTTCGTATTCTGGAAGATGCATTTCGCTTCGGGAAATAACATTCCATTTACCAGCTTTGTCAATAGGCTCTAAAAAGAAAAATTCTGAAGTAAGACCTTTATGTCCGCCTAAAACATCTATGTACACCTGAGATTGTGCGTAGCTGAAAACGTTTAGTAAAACGAATAAAATAATCGATATTTTTTTTTTCATGTTTAGTGAGAATTAATGGTTAATTCTATCAACATTTAAGGTTAGAATTTTTGAAATTCTTACTTTGATTTAGTGCTGAAAAGAATAGTCGTGTTTTTTTATTTTTTCAAAGATGATGAAAGCCAATACTGTAATCCAAAAATTAATGATAAGTTGTTGATAAGAATTCGAAATTTATTATCAGTGTAAATTTATTCTTTGGTCTGTTTATCAATTGGTTAATGTTTTTATTTGCAAATTTTAGTGTGCTCGGTATTTACATTATTTTTTAAAAAGTATAAACATCGTTTAAATAGAAAAAATTGGATGTTTTTAATTGTATGATTTCAATTTAATATGTTGATTGTCTGTAGTGTTTTTTTGTAAAATGATTTTAAAGATTAATATTTTTCTGAAAACTGATCATGAAGTATAATTATATTAACTGCAGATCGGTTTTTATATATTATGTTTAATACACGATTCAAAATGAATCTTTTTTAATAAAAATGTGAAAATCTTTAGCTGGAATAATTTATTTGAAATCAAATATCATTCATTGAAATTTTAAATCAATTATAAATATTTGAAAATCAAAATAATGATAGCTTTGTAAAAGACAAAATTAAAATTGATTAGTTTTGTTATATTTGAGAAATCTAAAAGAAAAAAATGTTCCTTACTGAATGTCCGCGTGATGCAATGCAGGGTTGGGGTGAATTTATCCCGACTGATAAAAAAATAGATTACATCAACTCTCTCATGGATGTTGGTTTTGATGTATTGGATTGCCTGAGTTTCGTTTCTCCAAAAGCAATCCCACAAATGGCAGATTCTGATGAGGTTGCCGAAAACATCGATAAATCCCGCTCCGATACAAAAGTTTCTGCGATTGTAGCCAATTACAGAGGTGCTGAAAAGGCATTAAAACATCAGTCTGTAGATATTATCGGCTTTCCGTTTTCTATCTCTGAAACTTTTCAGCACAGAAATACCAATAAAAACCAGGAGGAAGCTTTTGATGAAATTGTTAAAATGCTTGAACTTGTAAAAAGTGAAAACAGGCAATTAAATATCTATTTCTCAATGGCTTTCGGGAATCCTTACGGGGAAATGTGGAAATGGGAAGATGTGGATTTCTGGGCTCAACGATTTTCAGAAATTGGAGTTAAAGATATCTTACTTTCTGATACAACGGGAGTTGCAACACCGGAAACAATCTCTCTTTTATTTGAAAAAATACCATCAAAATATCCTGAAATTAATTTCGGAGGACATTTTCACAATCGTTACGAAGATTCTTATTCAAAATTAAAGGCTGCTTACAACCAAGGTTGCCGAAGATTTGACAGTGCGATCAAAGGAATCGGAGGTTGTCCGATGGCAAAAGATGATTTGGTAGGAAATATGCCGACAGAGCAGGTGATCAATTTCATGAGCGTGGAAAAGGCTGATCATAAATTGAATTTATTGAACTTCGAAAGTTCTTATAACAAAGCGAAAGATATTTTTCATTTCTAAAATATGAAAAAACTTTTAATCATTCCTTTAATTACTTTCTCTTCATGTGTTTTTGCTCAGAAAATTGACAAGCTTTTTGATGAACAAAAGTTTGAAGAAATCACTGCGTTGGAAAAAGAAAGCCCAAGCTTTACGGGAGAAGAACTTTACAAATTAGGTTTTGCATTTTTCAGACAAGAAAACGATGATAAAGCAATAGAATACTATGATAAAGCATTAAAAAAAGGTTTTGAGAATCCTATTCTATTTTTTCAGAAAGGGCTTTCGCAGATGTATCAGAAAAAATATGATGAGGCATTAAAAAATATTAATATAGGGTTAGAATCTGCTCCAGTGGCGGAGTTTTATTATGAGAAAATTCGTATTTACACTATCAAAGGAGATATTGTAAATCAGGAAAAAACCTTTCTAGAAGCACTTCAAAAGTCTGAAAAAAAAGATGAGTGGTATACTAAAATAGTTTTATTTGCAGGAAACTTTTATTATGTTGAGAAAAAAGATTTTGCAAAATCAGAAAAGATATATAAAGATGCAATTGATTCATTACCAAAACAGTATGAGCTTTACACTAAACTTATTAAATCTTTAAATGCTCAAAATAAATTTTCAGAAGCGAATAGCTATTTTGAAAAAATGAGAATTCTGTACGAGAAAAAAGAACTACCGGAAGATGAAATGAAGTTTAAAAATCTTAATGTTGAGCAATTTAACTGGAAAAACCAAGTAGTAAATGTTTATAAGTATTTTGAAAAACCTAAAGATATGCTACAACCACTTTATGTCTTATATTTAAATAATGAAAAAGGAGATAAAATAGAGCGTAAGTTTAAAATTGAAAAGACTCTTCAGGTTGAAAAAACGGATCCGGAATTTGTAATTTGCGAAGAATCTGAAGATGGTCACAGAACATATCCGATCGGTTTCAAAAACGATAGCTTTACTTTGGAAAGTCTGAGAAACGAAATAAAGGAAATTCTTGATAATAAGTATAAATAGTTCTACTTATAAAAACTAATTTAAAATAAATCAAATGACTTCAAAAATTACATATATCGGAGATTTAAGATGTTCAGCAGAACATTTACAATCCGGAACTTTTATTGAAAGCGATGCGCCAACAGACAATCACGGAAAAGGAGAAAAATTTTCTCCTACGGACTTGTGCGCAACTTCTCTTGCAGAATGTGCGCTTACAACCATTGCGATTTTAGGCAAAGAAAAAAAGATTAATATTGACGGTGCTTATTGTAATCTTCAAAAAATTATGAAAGGTGAACCAAGAAGAATCGGCGAAATTGTTTGCAATTTTGTATTTTCAGATTCTTATTCCGACAAAGAAAAAGCTTTTATAGAGGAAACGGCGCATAATTGTCCGGTTGCGAAAAGTCTTCATCCGGATTTGGTACAGACAATGATTTTCATTTATCAATAAAATAAATAAACCGTAGAAATTTTCTGCGGTTTTATTTTTGTTGAAAATTTCTACGATATTAATGTTATTTAAACCAAGTCAAAAAATTTCACCAATAATCTCACCTTCAGAATTAAAAAATCTTCCAACTGAAAATCTTATCATTCTTGATGCAAGAGTAGGAAAAAATGTTCATCAAAATTATCTGAACAAACATATTAAAGGAGCGAGATTCGTCGATTTAGATAAAGATCTTGCTGAAATTGGTGAAGATGCAGCTTTTGGTGGAAGACATCCTCTTCCGAAAATTGGGAAATTTGCGGAAACACTTTCCAAACTTGGAATTTCGGAAGATTCTCATATTATTGTTTATGATGATAAAAACGGAGCCAATGCAGCAGCAAGAACTTGGTGGATGTTGAGATCTTTTGGATTCGAAAATGTGCAGGTTTTAGATGGTGGTTTTCAAAATGCTGAAAAAGAAGGGTTGGAATTTTCTTCAGGGGAAGAAACTTATGAAAAAGCTCGGTTAATTAAAAAAGAAAACTGGCTTCTTCCAGCTTTAACCTTGGAAGTTGTTGAAAATGAATTAACAAACAATTCTTCAACTGTAATCGATGTGAGAGATTCTTATCGCTACAATGGTGAATCTGAACCCATTGATTTGGTTGCAGGACATATTCTAGGAGCAATCAATATTCCTTTTTCTGAAAATCTTGATGAAAACGGAAACTTCCTTTCTCCTGAAATTTTAAAAGAAAAATATTCAAAACTTTTACAGGGAAAATCTGAAAATTTAATAATTCACTGTGGTTCCGGAGTTACAGCTTGTCACACAATTTTGACTTTGGACTATGCGGGTTTAAAAATTCCGAATCTATACGTCGGTTCGTGGAGTGAATGGAGTAGAAGGGAAGGAAAAGAAATTGCCAAAGAAATATAAAAGCTTCCACAGATCAGAAACCCGTGAAAGCTGAAATATATAAATTGGTTATAATGTAATATTTATCAATCAATTATTTTGCAACGCCCAAAGCTTCAAAATAATTCTTAAATGCGCTGATTTCTAGTGCGAAAACTCCATCATTTCCAATCATATTGATTGGTCTCCAGAAGCTTCCGTCAAAGAAACTGATCAATCCCTGATAAGAATTTAAACCATTCGGTTCAGTCACTCCCCATGGATTTCTCAGAATGATATAGTTTTTACCATTGAAGGTAGACCAACCTAAAACTGTATACGCATGATTTCCAACGATATTCGAGCCTGAGTAATCTTTTCCTGATCCGTAAGTCCATGCAACCATAGGATTGATTGTTTTCATACTCATAGAATTTTCTCTTACAATCCCAAAAAGATCAAGTGCAGTTCTTGTCGAAGTGTAATAATAATATGGAGTCGTGTTCATAAGCTGTGCAACGGCTTTTACAGGATCTCCGTAAGCGGTTTTTGAAATATCCGGCTTATCGTCATTGGTGTTATTGATCCATTTAGCAAAAGCTTTTTCATAAACTGCGGGCCAGATTTCTCCGGCATCGTTACTTCTGCAGTATACAGGATTGCTGGAAGAGTTAATAATCGTATTGTCAGTTACTTCCACAAGTTTGCTGGCTGCATCTTTTCCGCCTCCTTTTGTGTAAAACTGAATGGCGTTTGTACGATCAGTTTCTCCGGTTCCTGTTGCTCTTACTTTATGTTCAATAGAAAATGGTGATGCCCATGCAATGGCTGAAATCGCTGCAATGAAATAACAGTTCGCTACAGAACCCTGAATCGGATCATTATATTCCGTAACATCGTTAAAGAAATTTCCTCTGTCGCTCCATGATGTTCCTGCAGGAGTCCATCCTACAGCTGTTGCAACTCCGAAAACGATATTTTTAATAGAAGGGGAGATGAGTTTATTATTGATTGTATTATTCAATTTTGGAATATTTAAGACCACTTTTACATCGCCTTTGTCTAGTCTTGCATTTTTTACAGCGATAGTATTAAGATCCTTTATTCCTGTGTTTGAAAGATCATTAAGACTTTTGATATTTGAAAGATCTACAGATTGCAGTTTGTCTGTTGATCTTACTTTGATATCTTCCATTTTTACGGCTTTTACTGTATTGTCTCTGTTCAGTTCCAAGCCGGCATATAATGGAGAATTGAATTTAATATCGAAAAGTTCGGCATAGTTTGTTTCCAGTGTTTCTTCAAGAATTTGATAAGATTTTGCGTCTTTCCAGTCAAATTTTCTTCCTGTAATCGCTTCGGTTAATGCATAAGGATTGATTACTCCTACAAACATTTCTTTAGGTGCTTGATCCATGATAATTGGTTTTTTAAGGGTTAATGTTTTTATTAATAAGGTTTAAGAAATCAGGACTGTATAAATATAAAAAGCGGTTGAAGAGAGAAATTCCGGCTTCATCATCGGCTTCGATCATGATTTTTTTAGCATTAATATCGATGCTTTTCTGGCTTCCTCCTGTCATGTTTGACGGTTTTTCAGAATTCTCTTTTTTTTCTAATAAAGAAAGAAGCTTTTGAAAAATTTCAATATTGAATTTCTTTGATTCTGATAAAATCATTTTCTCATCCGTATCATATCCTTTGAAGAGTTTCATTTCAGCATCTCCTTCTTGTTCGGAGAAAATGATCTGATATCTGTAAGCATATTGCGGCGGAACACTTCCGTTATTAAATGATACAATGACTTTATTTGCTTTCATACTGTTGATTTCTGAAACCAAAATTATAGGATGTTGATAATCTATCTGTTAGTGATTTCACTAATTCGTAATGGGGAATAAACGGAATAAAAAAAGCTGCCTCGAAATGAAACAGCTCTATATTTAATAGTAAGGTATTAAATTGTTGTCGCAAAGTATTTTAATTTTCAAAATACAATGTCTTAAATTTTTTGAATGATTAAAGCATTCCAAGCTCAAACTTAGCCTCTTCGCTCATCATATCTTTGTTCCAGCTTGGTTCAAAAGTAAGTTCCAGATCCACGCTTTTTACATTTTCTACGTCCGTAACTTTATCTTTTACTTCTTGTGGAAGCGTTTCTGCAACGGGGCAGTTCGGAGTCGTAAGTGTCATGATGATTTTAACATCCGCATCATCGGAGATCTGTACGTCGTAAACCAATCCCAGTTCGTAGATATCTACCGGAATTTCAGGGTCATATACACTTTTTAAAACTGTGATGATTTCTTCACCGATGTCGGCAATCTGATCGTCTGTAAATTTCATTTTTTAATCTAAATTGATGTACCTTTTCAACAAATCTTCCTGACGCATACGCCGGAAAATATTTGCCAAAGTTAAGACATCTTTTTCACAATAGTCAACTATTCTTTGCAAGTCTTTCTCTATGTAGTAGATTGATGAAACCATTGAGCCGTCGATGTCGTCTTTCGGAGTCGGAATTCCGAAAACATGAGCCAGTAATTCCAGAGAAATGAAACTTTTATAATCTCCGAACTTCCAAAGTTCCATCGTATCGATATGCGGAATTTCCCAAGGCTTTTTTCCAAACATCTGAAATGGAGTAGGAGGCATTATTCCGTTGATCAAATATCTTCTTGCAATCCACGGAAAGTCAAATTCTTTTCCGTTGTGCGCGCAAAGAATCACATCGCGAAGTCTCTGACTGTTAAAAATTTCACCAAAATCCATCAGTAATTTTTTTTCGTCATCACCCGCAAAACTTTTGATCTTTAAAGTATCATTTTTCTCAGTCATCCCGATTGTGATGCAGATAATTTTTCCAAATTCAGCCATAATTCCGGCTCTGTCTTCATAAAATTCTCCTGCAGAGATCTCATCTTTTCTCTGGAATCTTGTTTTTTTGTCCCAAAGTATCTGTTCGGCTTCGGACAGTTCTTCCCACAAACCGAAGCCTGGAACAGTCTCAATATCAAGGAATAAAACTCTTTCTAAAGGAATTTTTTGTATCATGTTTTATAAGTTTTTTAACCGACCTGCATTCCGTTTTTTGTTGGTAATGAAGGCGTTAATAAAGTAACATCTTTTTGATCTTCACCATAAACACCCAAAACCAGACATTCGCTGAAAAAATTGGCGATTTGTTTTTTAGGAAAATTAACAACAGCCAAAACTTGCTGACCGATTAATTCTTCTTTCTGATATAAAGAAGTGATTTGTGCAGATGATTTTTTAATACCTAAATCTCCGAAATCTATTTCCAATTGATAAGACGGATTTCTTGCTTTTTCAAAATCGTTTACTGAAATGATCGTTCCGCACCGGATGTCTATTTTTTCAAAATCTCCCCATGAAATTTCGGGTTTTATTGTCATGATAATGAATTGATTAAATTTTGTACTTCTGTTTTTTGGACTGCATATTTTTTCTGCAAATCAGAACCTTCGCCCATTCTTTTGTAATATTCTAAAGCTTTATTTCCAAAATCCTTCTTATGAAAGTTGGAAACTTCCGGAATCTGTGGAAAAACGGTATGGAAAAGCATTTCGTAATATGCCAGAAATTCTCTTTCGCTCTTTTCTTCGATTACATGTCCCGGAGCTTTTTGCCTTACATGAAGCATTTCGTGAGCAACGAGATTAAGAACCAGGTTAAGATCAAAATCAAAAAGATTTTTAGGGATCATTACCTTTTGTAAACCGCCCAATTCTCCTTCTGCCGTTAAAACCAAAGAATTTGGAAAAACTTCTTCCCGAAGACCAAATCCCCCGAAGTTTTCATGTTCAAGATTAAAGGAACGGATTAAATATTCTGCCGCATCAATGATCTGGTCGTGTTCTTTGTAAGCTTCAAGGTGTAAATTAATTTGTTCGAAATTCATCTTTAAATATGTTTTAACAAATGTATTAAAATAATGAAACTTAAAAATGATTTTAAAATAGAAAAATTTTGCTATTAAAAATCAACTAGTTATGAATTTTCTGAAACATTTTTGTTAATTCCCGTGCAAGATTTCAGCAAAATCGGATTTATATAATTGAGTACTCAATGAATAATGTTTAATGTTAAAAATCGAAAATAATGAAGAAACAAACAGTACTTAATTTTTTAATGATTGCGATGATCGCAGTTTTAGGATTTTCTTTAACATCTTGTAATGGTGATAGATATGAGCCGATTCCGGTGAAGGTAAGTGATGTGAACGGAAATTATAAAGCAAGATTAGTGACTTCACAAAACGGCAAATTTAATGAAAAGCTCATTGATTTTACAGCAAAAGATACGATCATCACTTTTAAAGATTTTCCTTTAAGAGAAATTGTAAAAACGATTGTGACGGATCCGGTAAAAGCAGACACAGCTTTGGCTCACATCGGAAAAGTTGAATATAAATTGAATTATAAATCAAAATTAAATACAGACCAAAACGTCGTAGAATTAACTTTTGAACCAAAAACTTTAGAAATTCAGATTCCTGTTGACGGAACAACGAAAAATGCTATGGTAAAATTGGTTGCTAAACAAAAAGGATTCTTTGTAGGGTACGACTGGTCGATAAGATTTGGATTGGAAGCGGAAAAAATAACCATTGACGGGGTGGATTTTGCCCCTTATCAGACTATAAAATATGATATCCCGATCAGTGTTAAAAATTAAAGTAATGGTTATTTGTCAAGTAGGTAAGCCTCAATTTGAGGCTGCCTATCTTTGCATTATGTTAAATTGAGAGTGAAAATTGGATGATTGATAATTGTTAATGAAGGAAAATCAGGAACAGATTTTGGTAAACCGCCTTTTGCAAAAGGAAGAATCGGCTTGGAAGGAGCTTTTCGGAGCTTATTCAGGCAGTCTTATCTATGTCTGTTCGAGATATGTTATTGATAAAGAAGATGTTAATGATGTTCTGCAGAACAGTTTTATCCAAATGTTCCGATCGATAAGTTCTTTTGAATACAGGGGAAATGGTTCTTTAAAAGCATGGATTACCAGAATTGTAGTGAATGAATCTTTAAAGCACATCAAACAAAATCCTGAACTTAAAAAAGTTTCAGAAGATTTTGAAATTCCTGATGAGCAAAATGATGAAGAACCCAACTTTGAAGAAATTTCGCAACAGACCATCATGAAAATGATACGATTGCTTCCGCAAGGATACAGAGCCGTTTTCAATTTATATGTTTTTGAGGAAAAAAGTCATAAAGAAATTGCAGAAATACTGGGAATTGCAGAAAATTCTTCCGCGTCGCAGCTGCATAGAGCAAAATCAATGCTTGCCCGGAAAATAAAAGAATATAAAATGTCTAAAGCGGCGCAATATGAGTAATGAATGGTTAAATGATCTGCGCAGAAAAATGGAAGATCACACGGAAGATGTTCCTGAAGGATTGTGGAAAAATATCAGGGATGAATTGTTTGATGAAGAGGAAGCGAAGAATATTGTTCTTGGCGCAATGAGTGATAACTTGAAAGCGCAGGAAAAAGCTGTTATTAAAATTAATCATAGAACTTTATTGTATCGTATTGGCAGTGTTGCGGCGGCAATTGCAATGTTCTTTATTTTGGGCAGGCTGATTGATTTTAACGGTAAAAAACAACCTTCCGAAAAACCGAAATATGCTGATCAGAAGCATCAAGAATCTACAAAAATTTTTTCTGATGATCCGAAATTATCAAACTTTAAAGAAAATCAAGCTGTTGAAAATTCTTTTAAGCAAAGAAATGATTTAAATAAAATTAATTCAGATCAAGAAAAAAATATATATCAGGTTTTCAGGGAAAACAGTGTTGAAAATCTTTTAAATAAAACAAAAAATCTCGAAAACGTTCTTTGGAAAAGTGAAATTTCTGAGAACAGAAATCAAAATCAGGCTGAGAAATTATTTAATCAAAATGATCAAAACTTAGCTCAGGAGCAAAATAAGAATGCCGTCGAAGGACAAAAAAATAATGAAGAGGAAACCGAAACTCACGAACTTCTTACGAAAGAGGAAAGAGAATGGAAGGAGAAATTTGAGGAAGCGGAAAAAACAAAGTTAGCTGGAAGTAAAACTAAAAAATCCTGGACAGTAGGGGTACTGACAGGAAATGCTTCTTCAAACTCGACCGACCAGTTTCCGGGATATGCTACTTTAAACGGAACTACACTAAGTCTTCCGGAAGTTTGGGGTATGGATTATGAAGAAAATCCTTTGATGGCAATTCTTTTGGCAAATCAGGACAAAAAAGTGGATGCCAAGATCAAACACAAAACACCGATCACTTTCGGGGCTTCTGTTTTTAAAAATTTAGGAAAAAGATGGAGCGTCGGAACAGGAATCAATTATACAAAACTTTCGGCAGAGCTTACTTCCGGAAGTGATAATAATTTTATCAGCAGTGAACAGAATATTCATTATGTGGGAATTCCGGTTCAGATAAATTATAACGTAATTCAAAAAGGAGCTTTTACAGGTTATGTGACAGGTGGCGGAATTGTAGAAAAAGTCGTTTCGGGGGATATCAAAACAAAATATATCGTGGATGGAGTAGTGAAAGAGAATACAAAAGAAAACATCAGCGAAAAGCCGGTTCAGGTTTCTGTAAATACGGCAGTTGGATTACAGTTGAAAGTTATTAAAAACATCGGAATTTATGCAGAGCCGGGAATTGGATATCATTTTAATGACAACAGCTCACTTAATACCATTTATAAAGAAAAACCCCTGAATTTCAATCTGAAATTCGGGATCAGAGTATTGCTGGAATAATTTCATAATAAAATATAATCAAAAGTTTTTAAGCACTTAAATATTTAAAGTGTTTAGGAAAGTATTGCAATTAAACAGACGTTTTTTTAACACCAAGCCACACAATAAAATTCTTTATATGAAAACAAAACTAATTTTTTTAAGTCTTTTATTTTTAAGTTTTTTAAATCTGAAAGCCCAACAATGTACACCAGTAATCACAAGTCCAAGATTAGGAACAATGTTTCCGGACAAAGTCGTTTTCTGTAATTCTGAAAGCGAAACACTTACTACGACGCAGACTTACGCAACCTATCAATGGTACAAACAGGAGTGGGATTGGCAAACTCCGAACACAAATCCGTGGGTTCCAATTACCGGAGCGACTTCTCAGACTTTAACAATCAACGGATCAACAGATATGTTATATTATTTTAAAGTTGAAGTGACGCAGAACGACTGTACAGCGGAGAGCGAACCTGTAATGGCAGATGGATATGCTTACGGACTTCCGTTTATGATTGCAGATTTTCAGCCCGGAACTTTTGAGGAAATCGGACCGGGAGAATATAATATTTGTGAAGGGGCTTCTGTACAGCTTAATGACGGATTTCCATTGGTTTACGGAACTCATACATGGTTCAAATGTGTTCCGGCAACTATTCCGGCTTCATCAACTGATCCTTGTATAATTCCTGGCGCTACAGGAGATTCTTATACTGCAACTTCTACAGGAAATTACGGATTTTATGCATGTACAGAATATTGTCCCGATCAATGTGAGTTTTTAGGTGATTTTGCATTTATTCAATTAAATTTCGGAAACTGGAATTTTTGCAGCAATCTTTCAACGGGCGAAGTAAAACTGAAAGAAAACAGCTTAAATATCTACCCAAATCCAACTTCACAATTCCTGTACATAGGAAGAGAATCTGATAAAAAGTATCCTGAAGTTTCTATTATTGATATGTCAGGAAAATTAATTAAGCAAAAGAAAGATCACACCTATTCTGAAGCAATCGATGTAAGTGGTCTTGTTCCGGGAACATATATTGTTGTTTCTAAAAATGCAGACGGAAAAATATTTAAAAATAAATTCATCAAAAAATAGAGCATAAAGAAGTCCAATACAGTGGATTTTAGTTTTTTCAATAATTCTCACGAGAGACTGTCTTTTAAAGATGGTCTCTTTTTATTTAATATTGATATGATTTGAATAAAAAAGCTGCCTCATTTTTGAAACAGCTTTATATATTTAATTTGAAATTAATTATTTCTTAATCCACCACTGACTATCCTTTCTGTCAGAACGCTTCACTCCATTATTTAAAGTATAGGCAAAACCAACTCCCAAAGTCTGTTTTAGCTGTGTTTTTTGGACCTGATTATGATCGTACATCACATCGACCGTAATATTGGAAGAAATGAATTTATTAACCTTTAAATTCAAAACCATTCCATAAGCTAAAACCAATCTTTCAGGATGATCCAGATAATTAGAGAAAACGGAAGCCGTGTTGGTAACATTGACGTTTTCCATTAATTTGACTTTATAATAAGCCGTTCCAAGGAAACCATACTGTAATATCGAAGAATCTCCATCCGCTTTCAGACCATAATTTCCGGCTAATTGCAGGTCTTTATCCAAAACAAAAGCCCATCTTGCGTTACTTGGACGGAGTGTAACATTTAAATTATCATTTGGTCTGTATGTGATACCCATACCGACATTCAGATAACCGGGAGCCATGAAATTGGATATTTTCTTTGCTTCAGGATTGTTTCCGTCTTCATATCCCGCAGAAAACTGGGACAATAAACCCGCTCCCACAGAAAGATACCAGCTTTTTGAAACTTTTCTCCCATAATTGGTGGAAACATTAATTAAGTCTTGAGTTTTTCTCTCTCCGATTCCCTGAGTATTATTTTGACCATAATTTAAAAGAATGATATTTTCCCAAAGATCTTTGTCTTTTTCATAAGTAATATTGTAATCAGCTCCTGCAAGCCAACCAACGTTGTTAGCTCCACCACCTACCCAATTCGAAAAGGCAGCCTGATTAATCATTAAAGATTGTTTTCCTAAAACAGACCAGTGTTTTACCGTATCGATTTTCACGGCTCCGGTATCAATTATTACGACTTGTGCATTGCCAAAAATCCCTAAAGAAAGGGTAAGTATCAATAAAAACTTCTTCATGAGTCCAAGATTTTGATTTGCAAAAATATTAAATATAATTTTTATTAAAAACAGACTAAATCTTACCTTAAATATTCTCAACACTGCATTTTCGGACTTTTAACCAACTAAAACCAAGCCACTTTCAAAATTTCAATGACAAAATATTATGCTAAAAATTCAAAACTGATTAAAATCATAACTTTTTGTCTGAAATAAAATTGAAACTCAATGTTTCATCGCCAATTTTTCCGAAATTTATCATTGGCTTTCCATTTGACGTTGAAAGACTATGTTTAAAAATAATGTAATTTCCAAAAAAGCCATATTATATCCATTGCTAATGCTTGCGGCGATGTGGTTGGGCTTTTTCTTACAGATGCACGGCTTTTTTCAAAGCTGTTTCGGGGCGATAATACCATTGTTGCCGGAAGGCTTATTGGGAATTATCACTTCACCTCTTTTACACGGAAACATGGATCATATCGTCGGAAATTCTATCCCGATTGCTGTCCTGATGTTTTTATTATATCAATTTTATCCCTTGGTTGCCAATAAAGTTTTTATTATCGGTTGGTTGGCAACAGGATTTTTGGTCTGGCTTCTTCCGCCGATTGATATTATGACAGGCGATTATCTTTATACCTGCACAATCGGAGCAAGTGGCGTTGTTTATGTTCTTGCCTTTTTTCTGTTTTTCAGCGGAGTTTTCAAATGGAATGTAAAACTTCTGACTATTTCTTTATTAGTCGTTTTATACTATGGAAGTTTAGTTTGGGGAATGTTGCCGGAAGAATTGTTTTCAAATCTTCAGGAACCAAGCAAAATTTCCTGGCAGGCTCATCTTGCGGGTGCGGTCGTAGGAATTATTCTTGCTTTATTATTTAAAAAAGTCGGTGAAAAAAAGAAAAAATATATTTGGGAATTTCCTAACTATTACAGTGAAAAAGATGATAAACTTTGGCAGGAATACAAAGAAAATCATCCTGATGATTTTTTGGAACTGCCTTACAAAAAGAAAGATGATATTTGGGATCGTCTGGATGAATTAAGAGGAAAATAAAAGAAAATTTTTTACATTTGTCAAAACGACACAAATGTATTCTGAAGAGCATCTTTATGCAATCGCTTTGCGCGAGTGTAATTTAATAGGCAACATCAATTTCAATAAACTTGTCCGAACCTTTGGCAGTGCAAAAAATGCTTGGGAAAAGACCAAGAAAGAATATAAAAAACTCGATGGTTTCGGATCAAAAATAGTTTATGATATTGGAAACCCGGAACATCTGAAATTTGCAGAGAAAGAGTTAAAATTTTGCGAAACAAATAATATCAAAATTAATTTAAGGCACCTTCAGGAACTTCCGCAATTATTAAATGAATGCGAAGACGCTCCTGCTATTTTATATCAAAAAGGAAGTTTTGATCATTCTAAACCAAAAGTAAGCATCGTCGGAACCCGAAATATGACGCCTTACGGAAAACAGTTTATCCATGATTTTTTTGAAGAAACAAAATCTTGTGATTATACTTCAGTGAGCGGTTTAGCTTTAGGTGTCGACAAAGAAGTTCACGAGCAATCGATTCATAATCAAATTCCAACGATTGCGGTTTTGGCGCATGGTTTTCATACCTTGTATCCTGCAAAAAACAGAAAATTGTCAGAGAAAATAGTCGAAGAAGGTGGAGCTTTATTCACAGAATTCAATTCTTCAAGAAAACCTGATCGGGAAAATTTTATCCAGAGAAATAGAATTGTTGCGGGAATTTCTCCTTCAACAATTGTCGTGGAAACTGCATTCGGAGGAGGCTCGATAAGTACAGCAACCTTCGCAAATGGTTACAATCGTGAAGTTTTTGCATTACCCGGAAAAATTACAGATAAACAAAGTCAGGGCTGCAATCATTTGATTTTTCAGAACAAAGCTTCAACAATTTCTACGATAAAAGACCTCATTGATAATTTAGGATTTAATAATCCAAAAATGAAAACTGAGGAATTGTTTCCACGAAATGAAATCAGCATTCAATTAACTGAAAACCAGGAATTAATATTTAAGACAATCTATGAAAATCCTCAAATTTCTTTGGATGATTTGGCAGTGAAAATCGATCTCTCTTCACACAAAATTTTACCTATAATTTTAGAATTGGAACTTTTAGGGAAATTAAAATCATTTTCCGGGAGACAATTTATGGCAATATGACATTTAACGATTTCTTAATATTGCATTATTTTAAACATAACATTTAATTTTTAACAATATTAAAGCGTTAATTATCAATTTAATAATATTAAGAGATTATATTATTAAATTTTCAACAATCATCAATTGAGGTATTGTGAATCTTGAAAAAAAAATTAAATTTGTTGGCAATAATATTCAACCCTAATATATGGAACAATATAATATTGACCAGAAAATCCAGGAGTTTATTGCAAAAATTGAGGCAAAAAACCCTAATGAGCCAGAATTTTTACAAGCCGTAAAAGAAGTTGCTGTTACTGTAATTCCGTTTATTATGACCAAAAAGGAATACACAGGAATGAAACTTCTTGAAAGAATGGCGGAAGCTGAAAGAGTAATCATCTTCAGAGTTCCATGGGTTGACGATAAAGGAGAAATCCAGGTAAACAGAGGTTTCAGAATCCAAATGAACTCTGCAATCGGACCTTACAAAGGAGGAATCCGTTTCCATCCTACGGTAAATCTTTCTGTGCTTAAATTTTTAGCTTTCGAGCAAGTTTTCAAAAACTCTTTAACGACGCTTCCGATGGGAGGTGGAAAAGGAGGTTCAGACTTCGATCCACAAGGTAAAACTGATATGGAAGTAATGCGTTTTTGCCAGGCTTTCATGACAGAAATGTGCAAACATATCGGTCCTGAAACTGATGTTCCTGCAGGAGACATCGGTGTTGGAGCAAGAGAGATCGGATATTTATTCGGACAGTACAAGAAAATCAGAAATGAATTTACAGGTGTATTGACTGGTAAAGGTCTTGCTTACGGTGGTTCACTGATCCGTCCTGAAGCTACAGGATACGGAGTTGTTTACTTTGCTGAGCAGATGCTTAAGACAATCGGACAGACTTTTAAAGATAAAACAGTAACTGTTTCAGGTTTCGGAAACGTAGCTTGGGGAGTTATCAAAAAAATCTCTGAACTTGGAGGAAAAGTAGTAACTATTTCCGGACCAGATGGATATGTTTATGATAAAGACGGAATCGATGGAGAAAAAATCGATTATTTATTAGAACTTAGAAATTCTGGAAACAACAGAGCGGAAGATTATGTAAAACAATACCCAACTGCAGAATTTTTCGCTGGAAAACGTCCTTGGGAAGTGAAGTGTGATGTTGCCATCCCTTCTGCAACTCAAAATGAATTGGATCTTGAAGATGCTAAATTATTGGTAGAAAACGGTTGCGTTTGTGTAACTGAAGCAGCGAATATGCCTTCAACTTTAGATGCGATCAACTATTTCTTAGACAATAAAGTATTGTTCTCTCCAGGTAAGGCTTCTAACGCGGGTGGAGTTGCAACTTCAGGATTAGAAATGACTCAGAACTCAATTCGTCTAAACTGGACTTCTGAAGAAGTAGATGCAAGATTGAAAGAGATCATGATCGGGATCCACAAAGCTTGTAGAGACTACGGAAAAGAGGAAGACGGCTATGTAAACTACGTAAAAGGCGCAAATATCGCCGGCTTCGTGAAAGTTGCAGAAGCAATGTTAGCTCAAGGAGTAGTATAAAATATAAAGGTTGGGAAATGTTCCCGACCTTTTTTAATTATAACCTGTTCCCGGGATTATAAATGGGAAAAAAGTAAAAAGTGAAAGGAGAAAGCGTTGATTTATTTCAGCGCTTTTTTTGTTTTTTATAATATTTAAAAAAATTCGTTTACAGATGCTTATACACGCTCAACATGAACATCTCTAATACTAACTTTTTATTAGCGATTAACTTGTAGCGTTATCATGCTACCTGTCGAAGCATCATCATATTTCAAAAATCATTAATTTTAAAAAATGAAAAACACTTTTGAAAATATCAACGAATATATTCTCCTCTTTCCGGAAATTCAGCAGAAATTAGAAGAAATAAGAAAAATCATTCACGCTCAAAATCCTGAGATTGAAGAATATATTGGCTACCAAATGCCCGCTTTTAAATATAAAAAGAAACCTTTGGTTTACTTTGCAGGCTACAAAAAACATATCGGTTTATATCCGGGAGCAGAAGGTATCAAAAATTTTGAAAAAGATTTTAATGAAAATAATTACAAATTCTCAAAAGGAGCTGTACAATTTCCAGTAAATAAAGACCTTCCTTTAGATTTAATTAAAAAGATTGTACAATTCAGAATTACAGAAATTGATCAAAAAAAATCCTGAAATATTATATTCCAGGATTCCATTTCTACTTTGATTAAATTTAAAACTACTTAGACTTTTTCTTTTTAGACTTCTTTTCTTCTTTTGTCGCGTCCGTTGGTTTTGTTGCATCCAAAGTCGTATCTGCACTTACGTTTGCTGTTGCATCAGTAGCAGATGTTGCGGGAGTCGCCTCCACGGTCGCTGTAGCTGTTGTATTTTGGTTTTGCGATGCTGTTCCCCAGTTTGATGCTGCCTGTGAATTCTGTTTTGTTTGAGTTGTCGACTGGTCATTAGAATTTTGAGACGGATTTTGAGGTGTTCCTGTCTGAGCCGATACCGCGATTACTCCGACTAATGTAAACGCTGCTGTTAAAACTAACTTTTTCATAATACTAATATTTTAAATGGTTGTTTAATTAAAACGCCACTTTATTATTGAATAGTATATCTAAAGTATTTATTTAACGGACTTTATAATTTTTTAAGAGCGATTTTGGATTATAGCTTACTTTGCCAAATTTTTCATAATTCTTTCTACAAATTCATAAGCTGCAGGACAAATCACAGTATTTTTAATCATTAAATTATTAATCTGATAAATCTTTTTTCTGTCAGTGTGAGGATATTCTCTGCAGGCTTTCGGGCGAACTTCATAAATTGAGCAAGTATTGTCATCATTCAAAAAATGACAGGGAAGATTTTGTAAAACTTTGTCGTTATCTTCATCGACACGAAGAAATTTTGCCTCAAAATCTGCCTGTTTCATACGAAGATGCTTTGAAATTCTTTCAATGTCTTTTTCCGTATAAAGCGGTCCCGTTGTTTTGCAGCAATTAGCGCATTGAAGACAATCAACTACATTCTCAAAAACTTCATCATGAGTTTCCTGAACAATATAATCGAGATTCTTGGGCGGTTTCTTTTTCAATCCGTCCAGAAATTTTTTATGCTCTTTTTGTTTTTGTAAAGCCTGTTTTTTGTAAAGTTCTAAATTCATTTATAATTGCTCTTCCGCAAAAACGGGAAGATCTGCGTTTTGATAATCATTAATTTTATCCAGATCCAAAATTGTAGAAAGATTCTCTTTATCAGGATAATACATCGGAATAAACTTCGCTCCATAAATTATTTCTTTTGAAACATAAGAAGACCTTTGAACCACCGTATTCGAAAACACTTCATCAAAAGCCCGAACATGAACAATAATCTCAATATTCGTATTCTTAAAATCGTCACCAGAAAATCCATAAAACGGCGATTCTTCATCTATTTTATGAACGATCGTCCAATTCAGAGCTAATGTATTGATTTTGCTTAACTGAGTCTTTAACTGATAAAAATTAGTCTTCGGAACACTGTCTTCTATAACTTCAATTGCAGTGGAAACAACTACATCAGCGTCAGTCAATGCATTATTTTTAAAAGGTGCCAATCTGAACATCAATGCCGAACTTTCCTTAAAAGGCGCAATAACCGCAATATCAGAAAACTTCAAATAAGCTCTCGGTCTGGAAAATCTTCCGTAAAAAAGCCCCGTTGCAATCGCAAAGGTAAGCAATCCCAAGAAAGCTTCAAAAGTTGCCACCAAACTAGCCATAAAACCAACCGGGGCAATTCTTCCATAACCAACCGTCGTAAAAGTTTGCGAACTAAAGAAAAATACATCGATAAATTCATTGATCGGATCACTTTTGTCAATTCCGGTAAGATGTTCTACGCCAATTAGATAATAAATTAAGGCAAAGAAAAGATTAACCAAAATATAAGCGATGACCAAATACGAAAGAAACTGAAATGTAGACAAATCCAGCATTGTATGATACCAACTGAAACGATTGAAAATATTCACTCCTTTTCTATTGACATTCGGAAGCCCGTCTTTGTTGATAAATCTCCCCGAAGCATTGTCTCCGAAGCCACTGTTTTCGGTATTTTTCTGATGTATTTTTTGTCTGAATCCTCGTGCCATTTTTTATATCATTTGTTTGATTTAATGTGAGATGCTTTGACAGGTTCAGCATGACAACCGCAAATGACAACGCTAAAATATATAGTATTAGGAATGTTATGCTGAGTCTGTCGAAACATCTTAATTTTTTTTAAGTTTAAATATAACATGCAAAGATAAAATATTGTTTTCAAGAAATTTCATAAATAGATTCTAGTGCTTTTCTTTTCCATTCAGAATCAGTTCGAGTATACCTATCTGTAATTTGTATACTAAAGTGACCAAGAAAATCTCTTATTCAAAATAAGCTTAATCCTGCTTCAGCAAGATGCATCGCTTTTGAGTGCCTTAAAGCATATGGAATAATTTCAGGATTAATAAATCTGGTCGCATTAGCATACTTTTTTAATATATATGTAACTCCTGCAGAGGAATGAAATTTATTTTATCTGTCTAGGTTTTTATCTAAAAAAACAAAAGATTCGTCAATCCAAAGATAATATAAGTTGAAAAAGATTTATAAGCACTTAAAAATCAATTCATCAAAATAAATTTTTATATTAGTATCATAAATAACTTTACGAAAGTTATAGCGCATTTTAAAAAGACAGTTAATGAAAAAAAATATATTAAGGAAAATTAAAATAGATAATGAGACTTACTTATGGAAAAGATTGCATGTTCATTTAACAAATTATGAACACTCAAAATGCGTTGAAAAGGTTGCGATTTATCTTGAAGGATATAAAAAATCTCCGCTTCAACTATCGTTTCGAGAAGAGGATAATTTAACTCTTAAGTCAGATATAGAAAAAGAAAAATGGTGCATAGGTTATCCCGATGATGGAGTAATTTGGTTGTATAAGTTACCCGATAATGAACCTTACCCGGCTAATGAAGAACAAACTGGTGACATCAATTTGAATCGGCCGGCTGTTATAGCCGAGTTAATTCGATATTTTCTTCATCAGGATTGGAGACCAAAAGAAAGCACAAGGCCATATATTATTGAAGATGCATTGAGATTCCTTGAAATAATTGCATTGCCTAAAGGTAAAAAATAATAACGAGAAACCCCATTTTAGACTTTGTTCCTCGATTGACTTTAGTGCTAAAATTCCCGAACCATTATCTGCTATATAACAAAATTCGTATTCCAAAATGAGATTCCCACTATTTTTATTGATATCGTTTTTAATATTTTCTTGTAAAGAAAGACCAGAATTAAAAATGAATATTAAAACTGTGAAAATAAATTTAAATCGAAATAATAATCAATATTTGAAAAAATACCATCCTGAAAAAATTGGTCAAGAAGTCGAAATTCAATTTATAAAAAATAAAAAAAATAATAAATCGTATGGAATTATGAGTTGCTCATATACTAGTAACTTTGTACTTGATAATACTAATTTTTCGTTTGAAGGATTTAACTGCGATTCTAACTTTCCTGTAAGTATAGAGTTAAAAAAAAATACTTCTGAAAAATATAAATTACTGGTGATAAAAAATCCTAATTCAAAAAGTAATTATTTCAAAATTGGATACAAAAAAATTATTTTTCCAGATAAATCTAATTCTTTCGAATCTTACTGGGAAAAAATCGAAAATAAAAAATATGAAATTCTATGGAGCGAACCTATAAAATTTGAAAATTAAAGTTTTTAATACTAAATATTTTAGTCATCAAAATATAATTATTAAAAGAGCTCTTAGTTTTCAGCAACTTACATTCATTAATTAAAAAAACTTTTGATAGTGAAATTTATCAACTCAACGATTGAATTTAACAATTGATTTTAAATTAACTTTGATGTATGAAAAAATTGGAATCAAGGGAAGATATAGAACATCTTGTGAATTCATTTTATGGCAAAGTCGTTAAAGATGAGACGATTTCGCATTTTTTTAATGATGTTGCCAAAGTAGATTGGGATAAGCATTTGCCGAAAATGTATTCGTTTTGGGAATCGGTTCTTTTTGGACAGATGTCTTACAAGGGAAATCCGATGGGCGTTCATTTTCCTATTAATGAAATTGAAGCTATGGAACAGAAGCATTTCGACAAATGGCTGGAACTTTGGAGAACCACAATTGAAGAAAACTTCGTTGGTGAAAATGCAGATATGGCTATTTATAAATCTGAAAATATTGCCAAACTAATGTCTTTCAAAATGGATTTGGCAAAGAGACTGTGATTTTTTTAAGCTAAATTAAGGAACGATTACCGTAAAAATATAAGCCGCAAGATTAACCAGCAAAACAGTTCCATAAAGAACATTTGTTTTTCCTCGACTTAGCGAAAGCATGACGATAAAAACCGATAAAGAAAGGAGAATAATATCTTTTTTGTCCAAGCCTAAAACCAGCGGAATATCGTACATTATACAAACCGCAGAAACTGCAGGAATTGTCAGTCCTATACTCGCCAAAGCTGATCCTAAAGCCAAATTCAGACTCGACTGGATTTGATTGCTTCGAGCCGCTCTGATTGCCGCAACACCTTCCGGAAGTAAAACTACAGCAGCAATAATTACCCCAACCAAAGATTTTGGCGCTCCAAATCCCTGAACCATATTCTCAATCGTTGTGGAAAGACCTTTTGCCATCATTACAACAATTGCCAGACAAATAACCAGAAAGACAAAACTGATAACTGTTTTTGAGTTAGACGGAATATAAACTCCTTCCGGATGCTCTTCCGGAACGATGAAATAATTTCTGTGCCTTACAGTCTGAACCATCAAAAATATACCATAAATGACAAGACAGGCGATAGAAATGAAAATCAATTGAGGCTTATTGTAAAAGGGACCATTAACACTTGAAGTGAAATTCGGAAGTACTAAAGTTAAAACCAAAATAGAAACAATACTTACCAAATAAGTTGTCGCAGAAGTTCGTGCAAAAAACTGTTCATAATATTTTACTCCTCCTACCAAAATACAGATTCCTAAAATCCCGTTAAGAATAAGCATTACGGCTGCGAAAACCGTATCTCTTGCGAGCGTAATTGCCTGATCTCCACCTGCAACCATTAGGGAAATAATTAAAGCTACTTCAATTATAGTAATACAAAGTGCTAAAATAATTGTTCCGAAAGGTTCCCCGACTTTGTGGGCAACAACTTCAGCATGATGAACGGCAGATAAAACGCTTCCTGTTAATAAAATTCCGGCAATTATATCAAACAAAACACCTGTTCCCATAAGTCCGGAGAAATAATATCCCACTGCCAAAAGAGGAAAAATGTAAGTATAATGCAAGAATTCTTTTAATTTCATATTGTCTCTAAAATACAAAAAATCAATGAGATTTTAAATATTAAAAGAAAATATTAATCATATTTTAATGACTCCAGAAGTAAAAATCCTGAAAATCTGTTAGCATATGAAACAAAAGTCCAATGCCGACAATTCTGATATTTCCTTTAAAAAACAGCATCAAAAAATACACCGCAATAGTATAATAAGAATGCAAAAAGTGAAATCCGATACTTCCGCGGTTCGGATCAAAAATAGGAGTAGCAAAAAGATGATCCAAATCTACAAGCATTGTTGCTAATAGAATTAAATAAACCTTTTTCCAGTTTTCGCGGTAAAAAATTAAGGCGATGAAAACAGGAAAAACAAAATGTAAGAAATAATGCGTAAAAGTTTTTATCAATACAATGTCAGAAGAATCCATCAGCAAATTTTAAAGCAGCTTTTTTACCATCTCAAAATCAAAGGCAATTCTCCTTTTTTAAATTGTAATTTCAAATAATAATCCTGATCATTATTTCCATAAAAGATATAATCAATATCGGAAATTAATTTCTTTTCAGATGAACTTAAAGATTTAAAAGAAGAGAGTAATAAAGCATTATTTCTGACAAAAATATAATTTTCGTTTAACTTAGAAGATAATTGAACGGATTTTCTGATGGATTTTATTTCAAAACCTGTTTTATTTTTTTCAATATGATTAGGCTGAAACGGAAGCGCTGTAAATTGTTTCTGAGCATTGATCCATTTTTTATTCTGAAAATATTCCTCTGTTTTTTTAACATCTGAGCTTTGAAGATCAATAACATAATTCGGCTGAATGATTTTTTGAATGCTCTTTTTTTCAACTTCATTGAAATTATCATCATAGCCATAAGTGATAATCGTATCGTTTACCTGTTCAAGATCGGCTGTTGCTTTAAGAGAGGTAATTTGCGAAGATTCTAAGATATTTTTGCCAAAAAGAGAACTCAGGTTTTTGATATTTTCTGCATCTAATTCTGTTTCTAAAAAAGATTTTGTCTGCTCTAATTTAGAAATTACAGAAGGCGGATCGTTTGAATCCAAATTATTTTTAATGATAATTTCATCCGAATTTAATTCAATAGAAAGATTGGAGCTGCCTTTTCCAGAGTTGAATAAAATAGTTCCTAAACCATTTGTAATAAGTGAATTTGCATCAAAAATATTAATTTTAGAAGACGGAAGTAATTGATAATCTATACTTTCAAAATCCTGATCAGAACTTCCAATAATGCACTTTTTATCCAATATTTTAATATAGATCTGATCTTTTCTGAAGATATTATTTCCTTGGTCTATAAATTTTTGCTGTTTTAAAAATGCTGCAAACTTTTGTTTGTCCTTCAATTCGAAAATACTATACCAATCGGAAAATTTTGAATATTTAAGATGGAAAATCTGAAAAAAATCGGGAATTTCCACTCCCGATTTTACTATAGAAATTGAATTTTTATCTTCTTTTTTGCTTCCAAACCATTGCGAAGGATGAGTTGCAAGACTGTAAACATATTGCCTTGTTAACTTTTTTGTGTCTACTAAAATAATTACATCTGCATTTGCAGGAGCAATTGTAACCGTATTTTTTTTATGATAAAACACAAAATAAATAACCGTCGCAAATAGAAAAATAACTAATGCAATAAGTTTCTTTTTCATTTATAATATGGGCGTTTTTTTCTCAGATTCGTTGATTTTGTAGATTTCATCAAACAAATCGAAGAAATACATCAAGCTGTTTTCTGATGAATTTTTAATAGAATAATCTATTTCGGTTTCTATTCTGTCGCCTTTTACTTCAGATTTAAAATACATTTCGCCTACATTTTTCTTCACAAAATCCAATGTTTTTCTTTCAGAAGGACTTTTAAATTCTTTTTCCAGACCAATTAATAGCCTTTCAATATCGAATCTTCCGGAAGCCGGATATTTAGCCGAATCTTTTGCCCAGTTTTTAGAAATATCAGATTGATCTTTAGGAAGAATATTGTCTGTAGAAGTTGTCATATAAACAACTCCATCTTTCACTGTGAAGAATAATTGGTCTAAATAACTATCCTTTTTATCATCTTTAAAAGTGTAAAAATCGCCTTTTTTAATGAAGTTTTTCACTGTTTTCTTATTGGTTGTCAACACATTGAAAATGCGATTCCAATATCCTTCATTTTCCGTAGCAAAAGCGATTGTAAAATTTGGCATTGCTACTTCTTTTGTCTTCTTTACCTCTTTTTCATTGTAATCTTCGTCGTAATCGTAATCTGTGTATTCTACTGTTTTTGTCTTTAATTCATTCAACACGAAAATGCCGTTTCCTGGTGCAATTTTGGAGATAGCTTCTTCGTCGAGAACGATCTTCATGGTTTCCATCATCAGTTCCATTTCTTTCTGATATTCTGCTTCTCCCGAGTTTTTCAGTAAGCTGTACATCAAATCAAAATATTTGCTTCCGTCTACGTTAATAGAGTAATAACCAATGCTTTTGTCATTGATAAGCGACATCAGTTTCTTATTTTTCTTTCCTTTATAAATTGCGGAAAAGTTTTTCTGAACCTCAGAATCTTTATGTTGATAACTGCTTACCAATCTTACTTTTTCTTTATCAAAATACAAATTGTATGAAGAATTAGAATTGTACATTTTATTGAAAAACTGTCCGAATTCATAATTTTTCATCATTTTGCCATACAATCCTTCATTCACGATTCTGCCGTAATCCGTATACACAAAAACATCAGAATTTGCATCACGGAAGGAAAGAATATCCTTAGAAACCTCAAGTTCAAAATTTGAATTAAAATATTTGTCGAAATCAGCTTCCACCAGTTTTTTTACAATCTTGAATTTTTCGATATTTAAGGAATCAAGCTCTTTTTGATAAGCCGGATCTTCTCCCACATCTTCACCATCAATTCCCGGAGGCGGAATTTCAACTTTAGGCTCAGAAACTATATCTTCGCTTTCGCCGGAATATTTTGTATCTGTCGATCCCTTTTTCTCTTTTGGATATTCGTGGTGTTTTTCAAGATACTTGATATCCTTTTGCATTCTTGCAATTTCTGCATTGTGCTCTTTAATGTCTTCTTTTAAATTTTTAATATCATCTTTCAGATATTTTATTTCTTCTTTATAATTGAAAGGTTCTTCAGGTATTTCAACGTAGGCAGAATCAACAGCAACTGCAGCAGAGTCTACCATTACTGCAGCACTGTCTACAACCATTGCGGCACTGTCTGCTGTAATATCAGAATCATCATATTTGTAAGGTTTATCATAACTGATCATTTTCAGGACGGCACGATCTCCGTTCCATGCTACAAACATATCATTATCAAGATTTACATATGAATAATTATTTTTCTTAGAAATCTCCAATCCTTTTTTCTTGGATGAATTAATGAATTCCTGAAATTTCTCTTTGTTATCTAAAATAAAATGAGCCGTATACGTTTTGACAGAATCATTGAAACTTGCATAATGATATTGTGTCGCATCATATTTAATTCCTGTCTTGGAATAATCGTTCCATGATGATTTTTTCTCTTTGTTTTCTTTCGTTACTTCCAGCAAAAAAGGATTCAGTTTTTGCCAGTTTACCTTTTTATTTAGCTGTTTTCCATTGATTTCCATGTAAAAAAGAGCGTCTTTCGGAAGTTTCATCTTTTGTTGCGCAAAAACGAGCGTAAACCCGAAAAGCAATAAAGCAACTTGTGTTTTTAGTAAAATAGATTTCATGGTGTGAGAAATTATTGAAATAGAATATTATTTTGTAATTGTTTTTTCTGAAGGATAAGATCCAGAATATTGGCTTCCAGTTTTACCGCCTTTTTGTTTGGTGAAAGCAGATAAGAGCTGTTCGTCTGAGATTTTACCGTATTTTCAAATTGCATTACGGAAGTGTATTTTGCATCATTAAAAATTTCTTTATCAGCCTTACTCATCTTATCGTAGTCACTTTTGAAAGTGTTTACTTTGTTTCTTGTAAATGATTTACCTGCAATATTCTGACTGTAAATCTGCGTCGGAATCATTTTTCCAAGAATGTTTTTAGCTTTTAATTGTTCCAATCCTGCATTGATATTTTCAATTTTCTTGAAATTACAGCTTAATTTTATGATATAATTATCAAAATCCATCGAAGTTTTTACATTGGAAATTCCCGGAGTTGCTTTGAAAATTCTTGCCGCTTCATTGATCTTAGATTCAATTTCTGGTCTTTTAGGAACTTTCTTGCCATTAATTGTCTCCATTTTTGAGATGGAAGCCAATCGGGTTTTGCTTTTGCTTGCGTTGAGAATAATAGTATATTCACCGCTTCCATCAGCTTTCACATTTATTTTATCTAAAATATCGAAACAACTTGTTAAAAACAACAAAGGAATCAACAGAAAAAACTGTTTAAGGAAAGTTTTCATAATTTGTTTTTTTATATTTTTCTAAATTCTGCCTTTCAGATAATCCTGTCGAAGGTCTTCATCCAGTTTTTCGATGGCATATCTCAGACAGGTTCTTGGCATTTCTTTATAATATGTGTTGAGATAATCGATGAGTTCTTTTTCATTTTTGTTGCCCATTTCGCGAAGCAGCCAACCATTTGCTTTATGCATCAAGTCATGAGTATGCTTTAAATTTTGAGTAACAAATTCTTTTGTAAGCTCAAACGAACCTTTTTTTATATAATGCATTGTTCCTACAACGGCAATTCTCTTGTGCCACATTTCTTCGGAATCCGAAAGTTTCTTTAGCAAGTCTTCTCTCTGATTTTCAAAGGCATATCGACCCAGAATTTTATAACAGCTTGAATCTACCAAATCCCAATTATTCACATGCTGTAAATGATTCAGATAAAATTCTACAATTTCCTCTTTTACAGCTTTGTCTTTTGTTTTTTCAAACTTTGAGATCAACATAAATAATGCTGTCAATCGATGTTCGTGGTATTTAGAAGAAAGCAATTGGCTTAATTCATCCAAAGAAATCTTTGCATAATATTCTTTTGCCACAGATCTTTGATCCGGAACTTTTACGCCAAGAAACAAATCTCCTTCTCCATATTCACCTTTTCCTGTTTTAAAAAATTTAGGAAAAAATTCTGCCTTTTCGGGAATGGATAAGACGGCTAAAGCTTCTTCAATCTCTTTAATCATAACATTAAAAATTAAAACATCCGATACATTTAACAAATAAGCTGATTCCAGCATTAGAATATTCTGTCAGAATAGAGCTATCATCTGTTTTTATATCTTTTTGTTTAAAAGCTCTGCCCATCATCATTACAGGTTTTGCAATGCTCATCATATCTCCGGCTGTGATTACGCAGATTGGCGAGTTTTCTGATTTCCCAGTTCCGCTTTCATCAATTGTTTTAATAATTCTATTGTTCTGCAATATGCATATTTCTGCTTTTGTTTTTTCTCCAATCGCATTGTATATATTTACCATTGCAGCTAATATTTCATTATTCAATGGAGCTTTATTGTAAGCGGCTTCAGCTTTTGCTATTATTTTTTGAGCTTTTACCTTTGACAATCCTCTTCGTGAAGCAATTTTCCAGATTTCCTCATAATCTTTGTTATAATCGGCTATGTTATATTCTGTACCCGCAAAACGGCTCCCGTAATAAAGCTGATTCATCTCTTCCTGAGAAAGTTTTAATGGATCTTTTTTAAAAATTTCAAGGTAGTCGGTATAATATTTCTGAGGATTTTCTTTGACATTCTTTTTAATTTCTTCAACATTGATCTGAGAGAAATAAATCTGAGAGAATAATAGCAAAAATATGAATATTATTTTTTTCATTTGAATTGATTTGCAATTATTTAATCAATATTATTTAAAGTAATACTTTCCTGCTCTTCCTCTTCTATAGCAATCTTCTTTGGATTGGCAACTTTTGCAATCGTAAGTCCCTGAACAATAATCGAAAACACAACTACACAATAAGTAATACTTAAAATAGTTTCGCTGTATTCATTTTTAGGAATAGACATTGCCAAAGCAATAGAAACACCGCCCCGGATTCCTCCCCAGACTAAAACTTTCACGGTTTGCGGGCTGAAGGTCTTTTTCATAAATTTTGTAGGTCCCCAAATAGAAATAACTCTTGCCAATAACACAATTACGATGGCAACCAATCCGGGAACTACAAAATGATTTAAGTCTTTGATCATCAATAGTTCAAAGCCGATAAATAAAAACAAAACAGCATTCAGAATTTCGTCAATCAGTTCCCAGAATTTAATTAAATAATCCTGAGTAATGGATTTCATTTTAAATTTAACATTAAAATTACCCATAAATAATCCTGCTGCTACCATCGTTAAGGGTCCGGAAATATGCATTTGCCTTGCAATAAGATAACCACCCATTACAACCGATAATGTTACCAAAACAGAAATAATATAATCGTCAACTTCTCGCATTAATCTGGAAGTTATCCATCCTAAAACGATACCCAGTAAAAGTCCGCCTCCTGCTTCTTTTAATAACAACAATCCAATGTTTTCAACTCCAAGTTCTACTTTATCACCAAGTGCCAACTGAAGAACAACCGTGAAAACAACAACCGCCATACCATCGTTAAACAAAGATTCTCCGGCAACTTTTGTTTCCAGTCCTTTGGAAACATTTGCCTGCTTCAGGATACTCAACACTGCGACCGGATCTGTTGGTGAAATTAATGCCCCGAAAAGTAAACAATAAATAAAAGGAAGATGGATCCCTAAAAACGGTAAAATATAAAACATTCCAAAACCTACCACAAAAGTGGAAATAACGACACCTACCGTAGAAAATATAAGCACAGGACGGAATTGCTCTTTAAGATCATCTATATTAATATGAATTCCTCCTGCAAAAAGAAGGAAATTAAGCATTGCTCCCATCAGAACCTCTGTAAAATCGATGCCGTTCATTAGTTTATGAAGATGTCCGTATGTTTTAGGTAAAACAACTTCTCCGAAGGAAACCAAAAATATTGAAACGACGATGGCAATTACCATAATTCCGATAGTACTCGGAAGTTTCAGAAATCTGTAATTAAGGTATGAAAATATTGATGCTAAAACTATTAAAGCTGAAAATGAATAATATAATTCCACTAATTTGGTGTTTTAAAAAATTTTATCTTGTTAATAATCGATATAAAGTACTTTGATATAAACTTTGTTGTTGTCTTTTTCCCAAATGTCGAGAATTCCGTCGCGCGAAGCTTTTGAACCTCTTGTATAATCCTGCCCAATGTTCAGGATATTCAATAAGATATATTCGTCGCCTACAGAATTTACCTGAAAAGGAGTCTTTTCTGTCTTTCCGTCGCCGGAAGCTCTGATTGCGCCCGTTAATGCACGAAACTGTCCAAGATGATGAATGACGTTATTAGGATCCTGTTTAGAATCATAAGCTTTAAGCAAAATCAACAGAATATCCAGATTGGTAGGATCTTTTTCGTATAGAATTTTACCCTGTTTTATACATTCATCATAATTTGCAGCCTTAAAAGCTTCTGCCAGATTTTTAAAATCATCATCCAATGTAGAAACCACATCTTTACGGAAATTTCTTCCATAGTAAAGATGCTGTGCTTCTATTGTATCCAAAGATTTCGGATAACCTTTATACTTAAAAATTAATTTTTCGTAATTATAAGGCGACTTTTCATTTTTAAGATCTTTCTCAATAGCTTTAAAATCAATTTTTGATTTCTGACTAAAACCAAAAACCGATACAAAAAGCAACAATAGGAAAAAGTGATATTTCATTACTCTTTTTCTGTGTTTTCTTCTTCATCGTCGTTATCGAAATATTCGAAAAGGAAATCGTTGTAAGGAAATCTTGAGATATGAATTTTCATTACCTCATCATAGATCATTTTCTTCATTTCCGGGAAGTTTTCTTTCGTTAATGCTGAAATGAAAACTGTAGGATATTTAGATTTTGCCATCCACGTTTTCGTCCATTCTTCAAGAGAAATATTTTTCTTTGTTGATGGAGTCAAATCGTCTTCATCTTTTTTCTCATAGCTGAAATCATCAATTTTATTGAAAACCATGATCATCGGTTTCTGATGCGCATTGATTTCCATTAAGATCTGATTAACAGAATCAATATGATCTTCAAAACTTTCGTGAGAAATATCAACCACATGAATCAAAAGATCCGCTTCACGAACCTCATCCAACGTAGATTTGAATGATTCTACCAACTGAGTAGGCAATTTTCTGATGAATCCTACCGTATCCGTCAATAAAAACGGAAGATTTCCGATCACAACTTTTCTTACCGTTGTGTCAAGAGTTGCGAATAATTTATTTTCAGCAAAAACATCAGATTTTGACAATGCGTTCATCAAAGTAGATTTTCCGACGTTCGTGTAACCTACCAAAGCAGCACGTACAACCTTTCCGCGATTGTTTCGCTGAGTTGCCATTTGTTTGTCGATTGTTTTCAACTTATCTTTTAACAATGAAATTCTGTCACGGATGATACGTCTATCCGTTTCAATCTCCGTTTCACCGGGACCTCTCATCCCGATTCCCCCTTTCTGACGCTCAAGGTGAGTCCACATTCTCGTCAATCGAGGTAAAAGATATTGATATTGAGCCAATTCCACCTGCGTTCTTGCATAAGAAGTCGTTGCTCTTTGGGCAAAAATGTCGAGAATAAGATTGGTTCTGTCAAGAATTTTAACTTCCATTTCTCTTTCCAGGTTTTTAAGCTGTGAAGGAGATAATTCGTCATCAAAAATGACTGTTCCTATTTCGTTTTCTTTTACGTATTCTTTTATTTCCTGAGCTTTTCCGCTTCCGATAAAGGTTTTGGAATCAGGCTGTGTTAATTTCTGAGTAAAGCGTCTGTTTACTGTTGCGCCGGCTGTAAACGCCAAAAACTCCAGTTCGTCCATATATTCCTGAAGTTTATCTTCATCCTGATGTTGCGTAACAACACCTACCAAAACTGCCTTTTCGTAATTATGTTCTTTCTTTTCTAGCATTAAATCTATCTGTATTTGTAAGATTTACAAGATACCATTTTTCAGGAAAAAATCCAAAATGATTTTTGTGGCACCTAAAGTTTAATGTTAAATTAAATTTATAATATAATTGATTTAGAGAATTTTAATAACTTTAACCATAGAATTATTAGATTTCATCACTGAAATTTAAGATTTTACCTTAAAAACTAACATCCAAATCATGATTGGCAATATTAGATGTATGATTATTGAGGATGATGAGCTGGATCGATTAGTTCTTCATCAACACATCAAGCAATTTGAAAACATTGCTGTTGTAGGCTCTTTCGATTCTGCCGAACAGGCTATTCCTCATCTTAATACTGCAATCGATCTTATTATTTTAGATATAGATCTTCCCGGAATGAGCGGCATCGAATTCCGAAAAATGACACAAAAAATTCCTGCGTGTATTTTTGTAAGTTCACATCCTGAATATGCAATCAACACCTTTGAAGTTGATACTTTTGACTTTCTTACAAAACCTTTAAAATCAGATCGTTTTATATATTCTATGCACAAACTTTTTGACTTTTTTGAAATGAAGGAAAAATCTGAAAGTTTTGACGCACTTGTCGGTGAAAACAATATCAGAATAAAAGAAGGGAACAGTATTTCACAGATTAAAATAAGCGATATTCTTTATCTTGAAGCCCTGAAAGATTACACAAGAATTGTAACTACAGAGAAAAAACACTGTATTTTGGATTCTATCGGAAATATTTTGCATAAAAGTTATTTCGATTCCTTTATAAGAATTCATAAAAGTTATGCCGTTCCGAGACATTTGATCAGAAGTAAAAATACGCATGAAGTGGAATTGGTACATCAGATAAAATTGCCGATTGGAAGAGCATATAAAGGTAATTTAGATTTTTTTGGAGCTTAATGTAATTGTACTTCCCTTATTTTGTTCGGATTTAACTTCAATTTCCATATTAATTGCCTTGGAAAGATCTCTGATAAGATGTAAACCCAATCCTTTTTTGGTTCCGATCGTTACGCTGTCATCAAATAATGCTTTAAATTTTTCTATCGACGCACCTTCTCCATTATCTGTTATGCTGAGGTAATTATTCTTTTCATCTGAAAAGGCTTTCCAAAGAATTATTTTTTCACCTTCTTTTTGTTCCAAAACTTTTACAGCATTATTGGTTAAATTCCTTGTAATGGTTTTAAGATATTCTTGATCTGTTGAAATAGTCATGTTTTCAGGAAAATCAAACTTAAATTCAATATTTTCCAACCATGAAAAATTTTCTTCGATGTCTTTAAAAATATCTTTGATGAAAACGGTTTTAATTTCAGGAGAAAAATTATCCATCTGACCTTTACTCCAAAGCAGAAGATCTTCCATTTGCTGCAGTAGTTTTTCGGAAGCATTGATGACTTTGTTTTCCAGACGTATTTTTGTTTCATCGTCCATCATTTCCGGAGCTTCTTTCTGAAGATGTAAAAATGAAATTAATCCCGCAACAGGACTTCTAAGATCGTGATTGAGGATCCCGAAAAACTTCATGTTGGTTTTATTGGCTTTATCCAGCTCTGTATTTAGTTTTTGAAGTCTGTCGCTGTTCTTTTTCGATTGTTTATACAGAAAAAACATCAAAACTCCGATGATCAAAAGTGCAAAAAGACCTAAAATGTAATATAATTTTTCTCTTTCTTTATTTTTAATAATCAGCTTATTAAGTATAATTTCTTTATTTTTCTGTTCGACAATTTTTTGGCTTTCCAGTTTTGCCATTTCATTTTTTCGACTTTGGGAATAAATAGAATCTTTTGTATTGTAATATTCCTGAATATTTTCCGCATAATCATCTAGATCTCCTTTCAATCTGCTTAGTTCCGACATTCCAAGATAATTGAACATTACCCATTGCTTGTTATTATTTTTTTCAGCAATATTTTTACTGATATCAAATTCTTTTTGGGCTTCTTTTAAAAGTTGATTTTTATTCCATTTCAGTTGATTCTGATATTTTCCGTATTGTTTATAAAAATCCAGATATGTATAAGCTATATTGTAATGATTAGCAACAGACATATAATGATTGGGCGAAGTTTTGTCCCAGATTTCCTGCGCTTTCAACTGCATTTGATAACTTTCCATCAATTTGTTGACATCCAAAAGTGACCAATTGGTAAAAAGCCAAGCCTGTCCGTATTCATTTTGTGTATTTTTGAAATATTGATCAGCTTTTTCAAAATTAATTTGAGCTTCTTTTAATTTTCCCAGACTTCTGTCGATTTCCGCCAAAACACCATAACAAAATCCTAATGCTTCCTGCGAATTGGATTCTTGAGCGGCTCTCAGTGCTTTGTTGATATTTTCGTAAGATTTTTCTTTATTGGATTCATCTAAATATAAGAACGCCAGGCTTCTGTATGCTGAATTAACGATCCAGAGGTTTTTACTTTTCGTACCGAGGTCAATTGATTTCAAATAATTTTTGACAGCTTCTGCATGCTCTCCTTTCTGATGAGAAAGTCTTCCAAACATATAATAATTATCTGCCAATGTATATTCATCATTGTTTTTTGTATTAATTGCAAAAGATTCTTTATTATATTTAAGAGCTTGATTAATAGTGTTTTTCTCGGTATAAAAACTTACTAAGCCTAAAAGCGTTTTTCCTTTTTTTGAGTTCCAATTCTCTTTCTTGATTAAAGCAAGGTTTTTCTGTGTATAAAAAAGACAGCTGTCCGGATTATAAATTCTGTAAATATTGATAAGACTTTGCTGTAAGTCAAAACGTTTCTCTTCAGAAATATTTTTTTTCAATTCCGATTTAAAGTATTCAAGTTTCGAAAATTCCTGCGAATACAGTGTTAAAGGCAAGAATAAAATGAAAAGTATACATCTTGCAATCATAATGTGTTATTTCCACTAAGATAATATTTTATTAAATGTCATTCGTCGATTTTTTCAGTCGTTTATCTATTTTAAAAATATCCGTTTTCGTTATATGGTAATTTAGCATTTCAGAATTCTCTTTAAAATTTTGACAAAACCAATTAATAACCACAAAACCATTTTATATGAAAAGAACATCTATTCCATGCTTCTTTCTTATTTTGCTCTTAACTCCCGTCAGTCTGATGAAAGCACAGTCATCGGTAATGACAGCAGGAGCAAATGCTACAGGAAGCAACGGCACAGTTTCTTATAGTGTAGGACAGGTCGCTTACCTCGTGAAAGGGAGTAGCCGTCAGGTTTCAGAAGGCGTACAACAGGTCTACGAAATCACTACACTTGCAACCAATGAAACCTCAAATTCAACTGAAGAAGGCATTTTAATTTATCCGAATCCTTTCAAAGATTATCTGTATCTCGACTTTACGACAAATAGTTTTAAAGGTTCCGAGTATCAGCTTTACGATGCTCAGGGAAAACTGATTAAAACGGATAAAATCACTCAGACAAAATCTGAATTCAACTTCTCATCTCTTCCATCTGCGATGTATATCATCAGGATCACTCAAGAAGGTAAAAACATCAAAACATTTAAAATCATTAAAAAATAACAACCATGAAAAAAATATTACTGACAGCGGGAATTGTGTTGGGTACACACCTAGCCTTTGCACAGGCGCCCGAAAAAATGAGTTACCAGGCAATCGTCCGAAACACGGGAGGACAGGTTTTAGCTAATCAAAGTGTAGGAGTAAGAGTGAGTGTTTTGCAGGGTTCTCCAGCAGGAACAGTCGTTTATTCTGAAAGACTAACAGGAAGCACCAACGCAAACGGGCTTCTTACTATGGAACTTGGCACAGGAACAGTTCTTTCTGGAACTTTCAATACGATAAACTGGCCTTCAGGAAGCTATTATTTAAAAACAGAAACAGATCCTACAGGTGGTACAACGTATACCATTACAGGAACAAGTCAACTATTAAGCGTTCCTTACGCTATGTACGCAAAAACTGCCGGTAGCGGCGGTGGCGGATTCACAATTCCTTATACAAATTCTGTGAATAATGCCGGAACTTTATTTTCTTTAACAAACACAGGAGACGGAACATCTTTGGAAGGGGTTAACGGTACAACAACATCAAGTATTGCCGCGGTAAGAGGTATGGTTACCAGTACAGCTCCCGGAGGATTTTCTTCAGCCGTTCGCGGGATGAACAGCGGAACAGGAGGTTTAGGAATCGGAACTTGGGGAAGCCAGGACGGAAGCGGATGGGGAGTTTACGGAGTTACTCCTGCAGGTATTGGAGTTTATGGAAATTCCTCAGCAGCGGGGTACGGATTGTATGCTAACAGTAATTCGGGAACTGGTCTGAACGCAACAAGTACAAATGGTATTGCCGCAGCGATAAGCATATTTAATAATGCTAACAGCAATAATGTTCTTAACGCTAATACCGTTGGAAACGGAACAGTAATAAATGTCTCCTCAACAGGAACAGGATCCGGTATCGAAAGTTCTACAGGATCTGGATTTGCTGTGCATGGAGCAACTTCAGCACAAACATCTGCCGGAATTATCGGGGATAATAATGGCGCAGGTGAAGCAGTTGTAGGAAGAAACACAAGTGATATTGCAGGAGCCGTTGTCGGTAGAAACGACGGCGGAGGTTACGGAGTAAGAGGTTTTGTTGCCACCAATACAACAGGAACTTCTGTAGGGGTTTTTGGTCAGGTTGGTCTTAGCAGTGGAAAAGGACGTGCCGGAAGATTTGAAAACTTAAATGCATCAAATGACAGAAATACTTTCGAAGTAGAATCTAACAGTACAGGAAATATTCCTGATAATACTTTAGGAAACGTTTCTTCTTTCCTTTCTAATAATACAAACAGTGTAAGTGCTGCCGTAAGAGGTGAAACCAAAACTATATTTGGAAACTTCGGAGCTGCAGGTATTTTTGGAGTAGCTTCAGGAACGGGAGGTTTCGGTGGTTTATTCTATTCATCAAATACAACCGGAAACGGGCGTGCTTTGGTTGCCATTACAGACGGTAACGGTGATGCTTTCATTGCCAATGCCGGAAAAGATGGAGACGCAGTAGAGGCTAATGTTGATGGAGCCGGTCGTGCAATTTATGGCTGGACACCAACATTTAGCTTAGGAAAACCTGCGGAATTCCAAAACTTCAATACATCAAACACCAATTCTGTAGTGACTGCAAAAACAGTCGGAAACGGTATGGCAGGAGATTTCTTTGTAGATAATACCAATGGTACTTCTGCTGCCTTACACGGTAAAGTAAATTCAATATTTGCCAATTTCGGAACGGCGGGAGTTTACGGGGAATCTATTGGCACCGGCGGTTACGCAGGTTTATTCTATCAAAGAAATGCCAGTGGAAACGGACCTGCATTACTGGCATTAACAGATGGTGCCGGAAACGGAATTACAGCGAATGCCGGCGGAAGCGGAGATGGTGTTGAAGCTTCAGTAGACGGAACGGGGAATGCTATCTATGGTTGGGTTCCTAACTTTGGAACTGGTAAAGCAGGATACTTTAGAAACTTTAATAATGCAAACGGTCAGCCGGTCGTTCATATAACCACAACTGGTACAGGATCTACCTTACTTGTTAATCATCAAGGTCCATCAGGTAATATTGCGGTCTATCAAAGTGCAAGTACAAATGTGGCGAGAATTAACAAAGCTGGTACAGGATTCTTCAACGGAGGAACTCAAAACAGTGGTGCCGACGTTGCCGAAGCTTTTGATGTAGAAGGAAATACTTCAGAATACGAACCGGGAGATATCTTAATTATTTCAACAGACTCGGACAGAACGGTAGAAAAATCTTCAAAACCATATTCTAATCTGGTTGCAGGAGTTTATGCAACAAAGCCGGGAGTTCTTTTAACAGAAGAAAATATTGATTCTGAATTATTCGGAAAAGTTCCGATGGGAGTAATCGGGGTAATTCCTACGAAAGTTTGCATGGAAGGAGGAAAAATTAAAAGAGGCGATCTTTTAGTGACTTCATCAAAATCCGGAGTTGCCATGAAAGCCAATCCTAAAAAAGTAAAAATAGGACAGGTAATCGGTAAAGCACTTCAGGATTATGACCAAAACGGAATCGGAAAAATAAAAGTATTAGTAAACATTAAATAAACGACCATGAAATCACTATATATCATCGCTTTTCTGGCATTAAGCTTAAATATTTATGCACAGGAAAATAAAAAAGTTTCAGAAACCCAGACACAGGAAGCAGCATCATACAAAGAATCAAAGGAATTTGAGGCAAAAATGATGAAACAGGCTCAGGAAAGAGCAGCTCAAAAGCCTCCCACAACGATTGTTTTGGCTTCAGATCAGGGACTTGAAGTAAAAAAACAAGCTCCTAAACAGGAATCAAGCAGTAACAACTCAGGAAAGTTACTTGCCAATACAGCAAGTATGGATGAAGTTTTGGCTTCAGTTCCTGGAAGAAAATCTCAGAAATCGGCTGCGGTTTCAAATGGCAGATCCAATACACAAGGATTATTGCCAAGCTCTAATTTAACAATACAAGACATTAAAAAAACTATTCCTAAAAATTAATAACCACAAATAGATTTTTTCAACTAAGGAAAAGGCTGCTTCAAAATGAGGCAGCCTTTTTATCTGTATGTTTATTTTACAATTCCAATAGTGATTAATACTAGTATTTGATTTATGCGATACTTTCGGCATTCAGGTTTTGGATAAAGTAAGAAGGAGTAAGATCTGTTTCTTTCTTAAAAGCAATTACAAATACTTGAGCGGAAGCAAACCCGCATTCTTCAGCAAGGTAACTTATTTTGTATTCTCTATAAACCGGACTTTCATATAGCTTTCTTAAAATATAATTTATTCTGAGCTGGTTTATATATCCGTTGAAATTATTATCCTTTTCATTTCTAATAATTTGTGAAAGATATTTAGTATTCACATTTGCATAATTGGCAAGCCACGGTAAACTGATGTCTTTTTTCAGGAATTTTTTTGATTTCTCAAATCTATTCATTCGTGCAAGTACTATTTTTACTTTATCTTCTGATATTTTAATTGGAGCTTTAGCCTCGGTCTCGGTTTCGCTATTTATTTCATCTATTTCAAGAGATGTATCGCTAAGATCAGACTCTTCATTAAGCTTTTTGATTACCTCATGGTACTTTATTTTAAGTTTCCTGTTCTTATTCCTCCAATACCACCATATACTTAAGGTAAATATGATAATAAATCCACCTACTAACAAAAGGATAGTTTTTAGATTGGAATTATGTTCGTTGTCCTTTTCTTTCTTTACGGTGGTTATTAATTGATCAACTTCTTTTCCAACTTCTTTTTTTGCGATCAGGTTTAAACTGTCATTCAATTTTGCGTAAAGTAAAGTATATTTAGCTTGTTCTTTTGAGTTTTTTAATTCTTCATTCGAGTCTGCAAGAAGCTGGAAACCAAATAATCTATGAGTGGGATTTCTATTTTGTTTCTCTCTTACAAGAATCTCATTTGCCATTTCAATGGTTTTATGATAATCACCTTTTTCAAGATAAAAACGACCAACTCCTTTTAAGATATTCATTGCATTATTCTCAAAAACTATAGGTTGGCTCGTTTTATATGAATAGACACCGAGATAATAAGGCTCGGCAAGATCCAGACGCATTGGCTTAACAACCCCTAGATAATAATTACCAATATTAATATTATTTAGAACAATTTTAGTGTATTTTGTAATCTTTTCCTCAGAAGTCTTTTCACTTAATTGTTTTAGTTCATATAGTTCTTTTTGCAAGTTAGAAAGTAATGCATTAGGGGATTTAGAATCATAATATAAGGCAAGATTAGCGTAAACCTGCGCCGATTTTATATGTCTTCCATCTGGATCCGAAACTGATTTCGCATATTGTAATGCTTTTTGGAGATTTTTTAAAGCTTCTTTATCTAATCCCATTGCTTTGTTAATATTTGACTTAAATATACTGAGACTAGACATTCTACCATTCCCTACAGAATCTGAACTTTCTATTTCTTTTATTAATGCTAAGGATGTTTTATAATCTGAAAGCTCATTGTAAATATTAAGTAAAATCATTTTACCTTTAATTGCCCCTTCTTTATAATCAATTTTATCTGAAGCAGTTATTAATTCCTTTAGCTTCTCTATATCATTGGGGGTAGGATACTTCGATATATTTTTTTTATACTGACTTTCTATGTCTTTTACAGTTTTGGGGTATTGCTGACAATACAAGAAATGAAATGAAAACAGAAGGAAAAGCAAATAAAAATTTTTTTTCATGGAATTATTTTTTTTTAAAAATTATTGGATTTTAAAGATTAAAAAAGCATAGTTGTTAATATTCTTTAAATAACCTTTTTTTATTGAAATATATGTTATCGCAATATTATTGTAAAAGTACACATATCTTTTTTCTATTCTAATTTTTATTTTAATCATTTCCTGTAATCATTCAGCCAATTAAACATGTAAATTACTGAATATCATATTATCTTATTTGTAAAATGAATTTTTTTTGTCTTTAAAACAAATAACAGCTTAAAATGAATATATCATCAAATTATTCAATAATTACTTTGTGAGCTTTTTAACTAATTTATATTATTGCTTGCAATTCTGAATTAAAACATCATAAAAACAGGCACTTTAGAACACGTCTGAGTTTTTATTAGTTTTTAATTTAAAATTGAAAACAATGCTGTGTGGATGCTTTCTAATTATAGATTTTTTTAAGAAAAAACAAATAATATCACTTTGGAGTTCGGATAGATAGTTGCTGGGGAAGAGTTCCAAAACTGATATGTTAAAATACCTATTGGGCACAAACGATTCTAATAACACACTTGAAAAATGAAAACACGAATGAGTGAGAAATTTAAAGAGAGATCTTCCCTAGCTACAAGGGGAAGATTCTTTCTTTTTTTTATTTCAGTCATTTCCTGGTGTGAACCTTTAAACGCAACTGTTCCAGATAATATTTCAACTGAAAAAATTGTTGAAGCAGATTCTCTTAAACTTTTTAATGATGTTCAGGAGGATAATGTTGTCAAAATTTATGTAACAGATGATGCTCAATTTACCAATTTAGACAATTCAATTACTACGCCAATTGTTATCGTTAAGATCGATACTAAAAAAGAAATCTCGAAGAAAAAAGAAAAAGAGAGGGTAAAAAGTAATGCGGAAAGTAAAAAAAGCACAAAGAAATCTGTACAAAAATCACCTTCTGTTCCTCAGTTTTATTTTACCAACCCTCACGATAAAGAATTTGCCCATTTTGATGTAGGGCTGGATAAAGCAGTGGTGACAACTACTCAGCAGCTCAAATTATTTTCAATAAATAAATTTTTCGTTTTAAACTTAATGCTTTTCGTAAGCATATACTTGGTGTGTTTTTTCAAAGAAAACACTTTTTTTATTTCACTTATAGGCAAAAATTTTCAGCGACCGCCACCCTATTTTTCCATTCAATTATTTTAAAATAAGGCTAAGATTAACGGAAACAAAAAGAATCTGTTAATAATCATGCCATTATTACTGTGCTTCTTTGTTCCCAATTAAGAATCACAGGATAAAAACAATAACTAAATAATTAAATAATGAGAAGAATATTAACTTTTTTAATAGCGATATCAGCGCCATTACTACTATTTGGACAATCGCCGGGAGGGATTTCTACAGATTTGTCGCTTTGGTATAAAGGAGACAACGGAGTGACTACTAATGCAAGTAAATTAGTAACTCAATGGACATCTTCCTCGACAAACAGCGTTCCTCTTACACCAAGTGGATCCGCAATACTGCCGTATAATGACCAGACAACTTATAATAGTACATTAAATTTTAATCCAACAGTTACTTTTGATGGAACCAATAATTATTTAAGAAACAATACTACAGCTTATTTAAATACAGCAGGCTCTGTTCATTATATTGTAGTTGCAAAAGGAACAAATAGAAATACCAACTATCAGAGTTTGTTTGCTATTGCAGGAAATGATGATGGATTCTTTTATTCAGGACAAGGAGCCACTACTGCATTTCCTTCTATAGGAAATAACTTTAACTCTTCAGCAGCAGCAATTGCTTCACCGGAGGATCTTGGTATATACTCTTCAATTCTTCCAAAAACTGCGGTACAGGGAACACAAAGAGGATTTTATAACGGATTAAAGAAAAACTATACGTCTCCTTATCCATATACTGGAGGAGCTTATTCATTGCCGACAACAGGTGCTTACATAGGAGCTGATGGTACAACTGGGGATAATTTTTATGGAGATATTGCAGAAGTAATTCTTTACCATAGCACAACGGGTGGAGATTTAGCCGATGCAAATCTTGAAAAAATTCACAGTTATTTGGCTGTAAAGTACGGAATTACTTTGACGTCAACACAAAACTATGTAACGTCTGCAAACCAAATCGTATGGAATGCAGGATCTAATTCAGGTTTTACAAGTAATATTTTTGGAATTGGGCGAGATGATGCGTCTGCATTACATCAAAAACAATCTACAAGTACTAATACTGCACAAAAACTAATTATTGGAAATGGAGGATCTCTATTTGGAACCAATGCATTAAATACAAACAGCCTTACAAATGGGCAGTTTCTTATTGTCGGTGATAATGGTTTAAAACAAGCTCCTATTGTTGCATTAGCTAATCCATCCGCTCCGGGAGGTGCTACTAATTATCGTTTTGCTTCTATTTGGAAGGTTCAGAACACAGGAGTAGGATCTGTTACAATAGCATGGCCTGCGGGACTCGAGAATTTTCAATTGATACGTTCTACTGATTCAACGATAGATGCCACAGACACTTTTGTTCCCATGACAGGAATTACAACTGTTAATGGAGTTACTTACAACACTGCAACTGTAACATTTAATGATGGAGAATATTTTTCTTTTGCATCTTATGTTCATGCACCCGGTGGAGTTCTTTCTTCGCTTTGGTACAGAGCTGACAAAGGATTATTGCCTGCAACTGGTGCTGTTACAACCTGGACAGATTATTCTGCAGGTCAAGTGCCTGTTATACCTGCATTATCAAGCAGTACTTCAGCTCCAACTTCAGTGGCTGGAACCGGACTTAATCTAAACTTTAACCCAGGAGTAACATTTGTAGCTGCAAATGCTTTAGGAAACTCCGGTGTTCTAAATGCTCTTTCGGGAGCAAATTATACAGTCTATACAAGTACTACTCCGGTTACGGGAAGTGGCTGGGATAGAGTTGTAGGATTAAATTATTCAAATTTAACAGGAGGTAATTCTTATGATAGTCCTGGACTTGGTGCCGATAACGTGATTATTAGAACAAATACGGGAGCAGCTCCTTTATTTAGTACAGTTGCTACAGGCTATAGATATGATCAGCTTACAAATACTACAATTGTAAGAAACAGTTTTACCAATACATTATTTACAAGAGCGTTCAATGGAGCTGTTCCTGGAGGAAATATTACTTATTCCAGTACAACAACAGGGCCAGATGGAGGAATTGTATTAGGAAGAAATGCAAACGCAGGTGGTGATGACAATGGTGCTGGAATGACAATGGCTGAAACTATTGTCTTTGATGCAGCTTTATCGGCAAACGAGGTTAACAGAGTAGATTCTTATCTTGCTATTAAAGGAGGTATAACATTAGATAATACCAATACTCCGAATTATTTAAGCAGTACTTCAGCTAATGTATGGAATGGTTCTACAAACGCAGGCTATAATAATAACATTTTTGGAATTGCTAATGACTTTATTTCTGCATTAGATCAAAAGCAATCTATTAGTATAAATGCTGGACAAAAGCTAATTATTGGAGCAGGAAATTCTTTAGCGAACACAAATGCTCTTAATACAAATACTCTTACAAACGGACAGTTCTTAATCGTAGGAGATAATGGATTAAAGCAGGGGCTTTCTGTAGCGTTGGCTAATCCGGCTGCTCCGGCAGGAGGTACTAATTATCGTTTTGCTTCTATCTGGAAAGTACAAAATACAGGAAGTGTAGGAACGGTTACAATAGCTTGGCCTTCGACAGGAATGCAGGCATTCCACTTAGTGCGTTCTACGGATGCAACTATAGATGCAACAGATACATTTATTCCGATGTCCGGAACGACAACAGTTAATGGTGTGACTTATAATACAGCAACTGTAACACTTGGTGATGGAAATTATTTTACTTTCGCGGCATACGTTCATGCTCCGGGAGGTGTACTTTCTTCACTTTGGTACAGAGCTGATAAAGGATTAGCTCCGGCAACTGGCGCAGTAACAACCTGGACAGATTATTCGGCAGGTCAGGTACCTGTTATACCTGCGCTATCAAGTACTACATCTGCTCCGACTTCAATCGACGGAATAGGTGCTAACTTTAATTTTAACCCTGCTGTAACATTTGTTGCTGCCAATGCATTAGGGAACACAAGTGTGTTAAATCCTACTACAGGAGGAAATTATACAGTGTATACAAGTACTGGTGTGGCTACAGGAGATAGAATTGTTGGATTAGGTTATTCAAACTTAACGGGTGGTGCATCTTATGACAGTCCGGGAATTGGGGCAGATATTGTTGGACTTAGAAATGCTGCAGGAACAACGGTTATGTCTTATTCTGCTGCAACGGGGTATAAATATACTCAGTTTACCAATACAACCATTGCCCGAAATAGCTTTACCAACACAGCATTTTCAAGAGCACTAAACGGAAGTGTAGCAGGAGCGAGTTCTACATACTCAAATACTACCACTGGACCTAATGGAGGTATTATATTTGGTAGAAATGCAAACAATGGAGGAGATGACGGCGGAGCAGGTGTAACATTATCTGAAACTATCGTTTTCGATGGTGCACTATCTGCAAATGATGTCAACAAGGTCGATTCATATCTGGCTATCAAAGGGGGTATTACATTAGATATCGTCAATACTCCAAATTACCTGAGCAGTAGCTCTACGAATGTATGGAGCAGTTCTGTGAATACAGGTTACAATAATAACATTTTGGGTGTTGCATATGATTATGTCTCTGATTTAAATCAAAAGCAATCAAAAAGTATTAATGATGGACAGAGATTAATTATCGGAGCTGGAGGAACATTGGCAGACACCAATGCTTTAAACACTAACACTTTGACGGACGGACAATTCCTGATGGTAGGAGACAACGGATTAAGACAAGGTCTTTCCGTTCCTATCAGCGGAATTACAGGAGTAAATTATCGTTTTGAATCGATCTGGAAAGCTCAGAATACGGGAACCGTTGGAACTGTACGTGTAGCATGGCCTGCAGGTTTATCTGCGCTTAGACTGATTCAGAGTTCTGATGCAGTGATTGACAATACAGATACGGTAACGGATATGTCCGTTAATACTCAGACTGTAAATGGGGTAACTTACAACTATGCAGATGTGACATTGGCAAACGGTCAGTATTTTACTTTTGCAGCATTTGCACACGCTCCGGGGGGGGTTATCAACGGATTGAGCCAATGGTACAGAGCAGATATTGATGCGACCAACACAGGTAACGCAACGGATGTAACATCCTGGAAAGATTACTTTGGAGGTACAATCGTCGCTCAGATGCCGGCTGTTGCATTACCTAAATATAAAATCGGGGCTGCAGCTTACTTCAACTTCAATCCGGGAATCAACTTTACGGCAATTACTCAGGGGTTAGGTAATATCACTACCCAAACGATTACCAATACAAGCAATGACATCTTTACGGTAACGAAGGAAGGAATGACGGCTCCCGGAAGCCCAACTCCTCACTTTTTCAGTATTACAGAAAATAATGCGTTAGGTGCCAGTATTGCATCTTGGGATTATACAGGATTCTGGCCTGTAAGCCCAACAATCGAAAGAAGAGTTGTGGGAGGAGGAACACAGTTTGTGGGTTCCGGTGTGAATTTCTCTACTGCAATTCCAAGCATTATGTACAATACCTTTACTGCTTCAACATTAGCAAGAGGATTGAATGGTGCTGCTAATGGTGCTATTGCAAATAATACTGCTGTAGGACTTGCTTTGGGAGGTCACGTATTTGGAGATACACGTTTTACAGGCAGTGGCAGTGACAATGGAGGTATTGTAGGAGATATTGGTGAAACTATTATTTATGGTGGAGGAAATATCACAGCCGCGGAAAGAAGAAAAGTAGATACTTATCTGGCAATCAAATATGGTATTACTTTAGGACGTGTTGCTACAGACAACTATATCTCTACTGCAGATGGTACAGTTTGGAGTGGTGCATTGAATACCACTTATAACAATAACATTTTTGGATTGGCTAAAGATGATATTGAATCTTTACATCAAAAGGTTTCTAAGAGTGTGAATGCCGGAACTATTCTTACCATGGCAACAAGCAATGACTTCGTTTCTCAGAATATTGATGCTTCCAGAACTGCACTTACAGGAGATCAGAAATATTTCGTAGCCGGAGATAATAATGTGACGGCTACAGCACTAAACAGTATTACGGTTAACGGTTCTGCAGGGCAACGTATTCAGAGAACATGGTTGTCGCAACGTACGAATGCAACGGGTACAGTTTATTTCTCAGCAGATCTTTCTACATATGGAACTTCTTTTGTAGGCGGAAATAATGTAAGAATGATTATTGCTGATGATGCGGCATTCACTACCAATGTGATATCTGTACCAGGTATTTATAGTGGTGGAAAATGGGTACATAATCACAGTTTTGATGCTGAAAATACAGGAAGATATATCACTTATGCGACATTGCCTCTTGATACTGACAATGATGGCATTGCTGATTCTGTAGATCTTGATAATGATAATGACGGTATATTAGATGCTAATGAATGTTCTACCAATGTTGGAAGTGTAATAGACTGGACTCATAATACTGCAGACTCATGGGGTGCAACCGGAGTCCAAAGCACTTACATCAGTAGTGGATCACAATCTACCATAGGCTCTGGAATTACCAGCAGAACTAAGAATGTTTCATTAGCTTGGCTTACCGGTATAACAGCAACTAATTACGCTGATGCGGTGGTTAAGAATGCTTATGTAGAGTATGGCTTTACTACAGCTGCTTTCGGTACTTCAACACATTATATTAATGATAGAAATGGATTTTGGTGGCCTAATGACGGTACACATGCTACCAATAAATATAAAGTAGCGATAGCCATTTCTGATGACAACTTTACATCAAATAGTGTTTTGATTACTGATATCAATGCATTGCAGAATGCTACCTATGTTCCATATAATACTAATAAATACAAGCTAAATCCAAGTACAAGCTACAAGGTGAGAGTTTATATTTATGAACTTACAAATTCCGGGCAAACCATAGATTATGATGATTACAATATTTTGCTTACAAGCTATTGTGACACAGATGGAGATGGTATTCCGGATTATCTTGATTTAGATTCTGATAATGATGGTTGTTTAGACGCAATTGAAGGGGATGAAAACGTAACCGCTTCAATGTTGGTAACAGCAGCACCTGGTCTTAGTGTAGGTACAGGAT
>NZ_BAABHX010000002.1:0-883078 GCF_039542325.1 Chryseobacterium ginsengisoli | reverse complement strand
AATTTACTCAGGAAATTGAGAGAAAATATAATGATATAACGCAAAACTATGATTATACAACAAATTTGCGAGAGGGAGATTCATTCAGTTCTGTAGCAGCAACAGGAGAATTTATAAAAGGAAATGCGCACAATCATCCAATGGATGGGGTAAGAATACCTTCTTTAGGAGACATTAAATGGCTGAGTATCTGTCAAAGAGATATATTCCCTGTAAGTGCTGTTGCGTACAACATTACTGTCTGTGCTAATCCTCAAAGCCCGACTGATTATACTACAGCCAATCTATATGCTATTGCGACAGATAATAAAGATGAGCTCAATACAAAACTTGAAGATCTGTATAACCGTCCTGATTTAGTTGGCAAAACAGAGGATGACAAAAAGAAAATATTGATGAAAGAAGATGATGAATATTATAGCGGACTAAATAATAACCCCTCCGAATTAGAAAAGAAATTTTTACAGAAATATGGTAATTTTGGATTAAGTCTTTATAGATTTGACAAAACTACAAATAAATGGATGAAACTAACCACCGATGGAAATACTATAACCGAAATACCTTGCGAATAATTATGAAAAGAATACAAATATTTACAGCTTTATTTATTTTTTTATCAGGATTTATATCCTGTCAAACAATTGTGGATTTACATGACCATAGCTATCCTATTAACACTCCTAATACTTATTATAAAGATATTGGAGATAAGCTTAATCCTTATGTGGGAACTTGGGTTTATGACGATGGTACTTCTTATATAAAAATAGTGATTGTAAAAAAAATAAAAGCAACAGTATGGACTCATTATGAAGATTATCTTATCGGAGCATTTCAGTATAAAAAAAATGGTATCGATATTATTAATACTCTTAATACTCTTAATACCAATCTATCAGATCCAAGAGATTATTTAATATGGGGAAATAGATTTGGAGATACATCAAGACTTAATCCTTTCCATGAATATACATCTGATAATAAAAGAATTAATTTCTCTTTCAAAGAGAATGATTGTTATAGCGATTTAAATGTGAGGACTTTAACATTAAACGGGCAATCTGCCATACAGATTGATAAATTCAAAACCTTAGAAATGGGACAAGCTTGTGCACCTGTAATTCCTGGAGGTTTTTATTATCTGATAAAGCAGTAAAATAATTTAGGCTGTAGTGAAAACTATAGCCTTTTTGCAAATATGAAAACACTACATTTAATTACAGCTTTATTTATTTTTTTATCAGGATTTATATCCTGTCAAACAATTGTTGATTTACATAATAACAGTAATCCAATAAATACTCCTAATACTTATTATAAAGATATTGGAGATAAGCTTAATCCTTATGTGGGAACTTGGGTTTATGATGATGGAACATCTTACATAAAAATAGTAATGATAAAGAAAATAAAGTTTCCTGTGTGGCAATATTTTGAAGATTGTATCATTGGTAGTTTTCAGTATAAGAAAAATGGGATAGAAATCATAAACACCTTAAATGAGATTAACAGTTCCCAAACACATCCCATAAATTATCCAATATTTGGAGATCGACTTGGAGATACATCACGGCTTAACCCTTTTCATCAATATACGTCTGACAATGTTAGGTTAAAAACATCTATAATAGAAAATGGTTGTATTAGCCATATGAATATAAGAACTTTAACATTAAACGGACAACCCGCAATACAAATCGATAAAAGAAAACCATTTGAACAACCACAAGATTGTAATCCTGTAATTCCGGGAGGCTTTTATTATCTGATAAAGCAGTAAAATAACTTAGGCTGTAGCGAAAACTATAGCCTTTTTGCAACTATGAAAACACTACATTTATTTACAGCTTTATTTATTTTAACAACTTTCTTCATTTCATGTAATGCTCAGACTGTTTCATTAGAAGAAGCTGCACAATGTGATAATGACCCTAATTGTCCTAATTATATATATGCAAAAGATATCAATAATTCTTTAAATAAATATGTTGGAACGTGGAAAGGAACTCTTAGCGGCAAAATTTATGAATTGAAATTTAATAAAGGTCTTTTTGAAATGATGGGAGATAAAAGAGATGTTTTAAAAGGAAGATTGAGAATTACAGATGCCAATAGCAATATTCTTTATAACACATTTAATGAAACAGATGATGAAAAAACAAATTTTGGAGGACTTAACTATACTGGCGATTTGCAGTATTATTTGATGCATTTTTCGGGACCAGGTACTGAGGGGTGTATCAATAGAGGAACAGTATATTTAAGTATTAATACAACCGATCCCACTAAGATGAGTTTTATTTATCTTCTAAGTTATGACATTACAAATGGCGAATGTCCAAGCACTTTTGTATCTACCATTCCTCAGAAACAGAGAATCTATCTGACTAAACAATAATGAAATATTTATTATTAATACTTATCACTTCTTTTATATCATGCAAAGCACAAACGGTTTCTTTAGAAGAGGCTGCACAATGTCATATCAATCCTAACTGCCCTCACTTTACTTATGCTAAAGATGTTAATAATTCTTTACAAAAATATTTGGGGACATGGAAGGGAAATCTTAATGGAAAAGTTTATGAAATAAAATTTATAAAAAAAGAATTTCAAGGTAATTATATAAAAGATGACCTATTAGTCGGGAGAATAAAAATCTTAGACAGTAATAATCAGATATTATACAATACTATTGATGAAATTGATGACACAAAAACAAAATTTAGAGGACTAAATTATTCAGATGATTTACAATCATATATGATGCAATTTTCAGGTCCTGCTGTAACGAGTTGTATCAACAGAGGTACAATCTATTTAAATATGAATATAACAGATCTTACGAAAATGAGCTTTATCTATCTTTTGGATTATGACATTACAAATGGCGAATGTCCAAGCACTTTTGTATCTACTATTCCTCAGAAACAGAGAATTTATTTAACAAAACAATAATGAAAATAAAAATAAATAATCCCTGTCCTGAAATATGGGATAATATGAAAGATATTCCTGGAGGGAAATTTTGTGATAAGTGTGCTAAAAATATAATTGATTTTTCTAATTCAAATGATTATGAAATTGAACGCTATATAACCCACAGCAAAACACCTGTATGCGGAAAAATTTTGGATAAAAACCGCATAAAAACTTTTCTTACAGCGAGTTTTATTTTAATAGCTGGCGGAGAATTTGTACATGCACAGTCTCAAAAAATTTCAGAAAATATTATAGGATCATCATATCAAGATACCTCAATTAATTTCTCAGGAACATTATTAAATAAGATAACAAAAAATCCAATTCCTAATGCAGAAGTTTATTTTATTCATTTAAAAAAATATATAAAAGCAATAACAAATAAAAATGGAGATTTTTCACTTAAAATACCTAAAAAATTTGTAAGCGAGAAAAATGTTTTATATATTGATTTTACTAAGATAGTAAAGTTGGCTGAAAAGACTAATGATACTCTTAACTACTTTAAGAATGAAAAAATTATAGTCTCGCAAGAAAGTTTATTAAGAAGAGATACTTATAATGTTTCTCCAAATTATTACACATTAATTGGGGATGTTTCTGTAACAAACGAACCTGATCTTTATTATTTTAATGGAAAACATGTTAGTAAGAGAAAGTTTTCAAAACTAAAAAAAGAGAATTCTAACTACTTAACATTTTCTTTTCAAAATTCACCAGCAAAAATTATTGCCAAAAAACGGCACATAAATAACCTTAATTTATTATATTCAAATTAAGAATCTTATTATAAGAGGATGCGCAATGTAGAATTATGATTGTCTTAATTTTACTTATATGAAAGATATCCATAATTCATTACAAAAATATATAGGAACATGGAAAGGAAGCTATAATTATTCCTCATCTTTCTCCGTCAAAGAATCCTTCAATTTCAACAATTCAGCTTTCACAAATTCCAGTCTATCGATCAAAGTAATGGTTTCAGATATTTTGCTGTTTGTTGTCAACGCAATTTTGGCTCCATCGAGCGTGTAGCCTTTTTCTTTCACCAAATGATAAATAATTTGAAGATTTTTGATGTCTTCCGGAGTGAAATATCTGTTGCCTTTTTTGTTCTTTTTGGGCTTGATGATGGGGAATTCCTGTTCCCAATAACGTATTAATGAAGTGTTTACATCAAAAGCTTTTGCCACTTCTCCTATAGAATAATACAGTTTATCGGGTAAATTTATTTTCATTTTTAGAATCGTAATTTTCAAAGATAAATATTTTTTAAATTTCATCAAAAATACAAGGGATGAAAATTTGATTTTTACTTTGTAAATCAGGGATGAAAGTCATTTTTAATTCTGAGAAAAGTATTTTTGTTTTCATTAATTTTGGATAAAATAAAAATTGTCGTGGATTCTATTTCTGTACTTCATATTGATCTTTTTCAAAAAGGTAAAAATACTTCGGATTTTTATTTCAGTACGGTGCAGAATCATTTGATTGTTGGTCATCGTCATCTCGAAAAAGCCCATCGTCACGACTTTTATGCTACAATTCTCTTTACAAAAGGAAGCGGAATTCATGAGATCGATTTCCAGAAATATGATGTTTTGCCGGGAAGTTTATTTTTTATGTCTCCCGGACAGATTCACAGCTGGGAACTTTCGGATAATATTGAAGGCTATCTTTTCTTTTGTCTGCAGGATTTTTACGAATTGCATTATGTGAATCAGAAACTGAGAAATTTTCCGTTTTTCGGGTCGGTCAATTTTCCCCGAAAACTTCAACTGAATAATAATGAATTAGATGAAAATATCCACTTAATGCTGCAACTACAGGAAGAATATCAATCTCAAAATATTATGAAAAACGGATTGATGCTTTCTTTGATGTCACAGATTTTTATTAATTCAACGAGGCAGTTTTCCAGAGATTTCGAGAATTTGGCTTCTTCGGCGAGTCTTTCATATTTTAAGCATTATCAGGAATTTGAAACGTTGGTAGAAGAACATTTTACCACTGAAAAATCTATTGCATTTTACGCATCTTTGTTAAATATTTCCTCCAAACATTTAAACCGGATTACTCAGACTGTCGTTCAGAAAACGGCAACGGATGTAATTACGGAAAGGGTAGTTCTGGAAGCCAAACGAATGTTGATGTATCTCGACGAAAGTTTGGTTGAAATTGCTTTCCGGCTGGGTTACGAAGAATATTCCTATTTTGTGAGAGTCTTCCGAAAAACTTCAGGCATGACTCCCACGCAATTTATTAAAATGTATAAATCTTAAATTTAAAACGACAATTGGAACGGTCCCTCAAAGATGGTTTCAAAAGAATCTACCATATTTCCTTTTTCGTCAAAAACGCCGATGGTCATATTTTGTTTTGAAAATTTGATCTCTTTTTCCGGGAAAGTAATATTGATATTTCCTTTTAAAATCTGGTCACCTTTCAGAATAATTTTATCCGAACCAAAGAAATCGATTTCTGCATTTTTAGGACTAATGACTTTTATGGTTAATTTTTTCTGTTCGTTTGATTTATTCAGAAGGGTATAGATAAAAGTATTCGTTATTTTTCCGTTTTTGATGAAAAAAGTTGATCCTGCAGGTTTGATGAATTTTGCTTCCATTGAACCTCTGTCATACATTAAGAATCCTAAAAAACCGATTAATAAAGCTAAAATCACAGTTGTGGCTTTCATTTTAGAAGTAAACCTGAATTTCTCCTGATTTTCAATCTCAGATTCTGTTGCATAACGAATTAATCCTTTTGGAAGACCGATTTTTTCCATCACTTCATCACACGCATCGATACAGGCTGTACAATTTACACATTCCAATTGCTGCCCGTTTCTGATATCAATTCCTGTCGGGCAAACAACAACACATTGATGACAATCTATACAATCACCTTTTCCTACAGCTTTTCTGTCTTCGTTGTTTCTCCATTTTGAACGACCTTCTCCTCTTTTAAAATCATAATGTACATTAATCGTTTGTTTATCGATCAACACTCCCTGAAGTCTTCCGTATGGACAGATAAGCGTACAAACCTGCTCACGAAGCCATGCAAAAGTAAAATAGAACATGATAGCAAAACCGATCATTCCTAAGAACTTTAAAGAATTATCAACCGGTCCTTCTGTTATTATTTTGAAAACCTCTTCATAACCAACAATGTACATGAACATAAAATTCGTGATGATGACAGAAATTAATACGAAAACAGACCATTTTGTCAATCTTTTTGTGATTTTTTCTGAATTCCATTCCTGTCGGTCGAGTTTCATTTGTTTATTTCTGTCGCCTTCGATCCAGTATTCAACTTTTCTGAAAACATTTTCCATAAAAATCGTTTGCGGACAAAGCCAGCCACAGAAAATTCTTCCGAAAACAACGGTAAAAAGCATGACGAAAATCACAGAAGTTACAGCTCCCAAAGCCAAAATAAAAAAATCCTGCAAATAAAACGGCTGTCCGAGAATGAAAAATTTTCTGTCAATGACATTAAAAAGTAAAAAAGGATTATTGTTGATTTTAATGAAAGGTAATCCGAAAAATAATAAGAGAAGGAAATTGCTTACATAATTTCTGTAATTGGTATATTTTCCCTTTGGTTTTCGGGGATAGACCCATTTTCTTTTTCCGGCTTCATCCATTGTTCCTACTGAATTTCTGAAGTCTTCATAATCGAGTTCCGGAGCCTGAAAATTGTCGGATTGTATGCTCATCGTCTTAGAGTTTTAATTGAGATTTTTAATAAGAATTAAATTAATTTTGATTTAAATTCTCATTTTTAATGATGTTGTATTAAAATTATTTTAAGATTTTAATGCTGTACAAAGCTCTGAATTAAACAATTTTAATACTAATATTATCTACTTCTTAAATAGTACAATTGGGACATTTTTGTAATTTGTTTTATTGTTTCAAAATGAGAAAATAATCTTTGAATCTTTTGCGACAAGTTGTAAATTGTGCATCTTAAATAATGTAGCATGAAAAATATATTTAAAATAAGTTTAGTTGGTTTGGTTTTAGTATTAGTAAATTGCAAATCAGTAAATTATAGTAAGATGTTTTATGATGGAGTAAAACCGGAGAAAGTTTCGGATAAATTTAGTTTTACGGAAGGACCGTCTTCGGATAAGGAAGGAAATGTATATTTTACAGATCAGCCGAATGATAAAATTTATTATTGGGATTGGAAAACCAATCAGGTAGTTGAATTTTTGAATAAAACCGGAAGAGCAAACGGAACACATTTCGATAAAGATGATAATCTGATCACATGTTCCGATGACAACGGTGAAATCTGGAAAATTTCAAAAGATAAAAAAGTTCAGGTTCTTTTGAAGGATTTTGAAGGAAAAAGACTGAACGGACCAAATGATGTCTGGAATGATGAATTTGGAGGAATGTATTTCACCGATCCTTTGTACAAAAGAGATTATTGGGTGAATTTTAAAGAAGAAATTCCGCACAAAAGTTTGTATTACAGAAATAAAGAAGGAAAAATTTCAAAACTAGATACTTTTACCCAGCCCAACGGAATTGTAGGAAGCGAAAAATTTAAAAAGTTGTATGTTTCAGATATTGACGCGGGAAAAACGTATGTTTACGATGTTCTTGGTGAAGGAAAATTATCTGAAAAAAGACTTTTCTGCGAAATGGGTTCAGACGGAATGACGCTTGATAAACACGGAAACCTGTATTTAACAGGAAAAGGTGTTCATATTTTTAACAGAAAAGGAATGAAAATGTATCATATTCCGATTGAAGAAGAATGGACTTCAAATGTAACTTTCGGAGGGAAAAATAATGAAACTTTATTCATCACCGCTTCGAAATCGGTTTATACTTTACCGACGAAGGTGAAGGGAGTGAGATAATATTTACTCACAAAAATGTCATTGCGAGGAGTGAAACGACGAAGCAATCTCAATTAATTTACAAACCCTAATTTGTATTTTTGAGATTGCTTCACCTTCGGTTCGCAATGACAATTTTTTGTTTATTAATAAATCAGCTTAATAAGCTACTTCCATCTTAACTTTCTTGCCTTTCAATTTTTCATTGGCAAGTTTTCTCAAAACGGAACTCACTTTATTTCTTGAAACTGCAACGTAAGAAGTGGTGTCCTTTACTTCAATTAAACCAAGTTCTTCTTTTTGAAGCTCACCTTTTTTCAGTAAATAGCCCACAATATCAACTTTATTTACCTTATCTTTTTTTCCGGCGCTGATGTAAATGGTTTGGAAAGGTGTTTTTTCAGGAACTTTGGTGAATCCTACGACACTTTCTTCCGGAGTATTATTTTTAATGAAAGGAAAATTTTCTTCCGCAGTCATGATCAAATAAGCAAAACCTTTCGCGTTCATTCTCGCGGTACGACCGTTTCTGTGAATAAAAGCATCTTCTTTTGGAGGCAATTGATAATGAACGATCGATTCAACTTCCGGAACGTCTAAACCTCTTGAAGCCAAATCTGTTGTGATTAAAATTCTCGCAGAATCATTCCTGAATTTCAATAATGCGCGTTCTCTTTCGTCCTGTTCCATTCCGCCATGGAAAGTTTCCCTGTCGATTCCTTTTTCAGCTAAAAGGTCAGAAATACGGTCAACCGCTTCACGGTGATTGCAGAAAATTAAAGTTCTTTTATTCCCGATTTTACAGATCAAATTAAATAAAGTATCTAATTTTTCCTCAGAAATTGTCATCACTTTTCGCAACTGAATGTCCGGTTTTACTTCACTTAATTTTAGGAAATCAACAAGCTTTTCATTTTTTAATCCTGTAAACTTTGGAATTTCATCCATTGCTGTTGCAGAAGTTAAAATTCGTTGGGAAAGCCCTTTTAAAGAATTGGAAATAAATTCCATATCTTCATGGAAACCAAGTTCCAAAGCCTTGTCAAACTCATCCAAAACCAAAGTCTGAATAGCTTTAGGGTCAAAATTATTATTTCTTAAATGATAAACAACTCTTCCCGGAGTTCCAATCAAAACTGCGGGAGCTTCAATTAAATTATTAACTTCAATTTTTTTATCATGACCTCCATAACAAACGGAAACTTTAAAATCTGTTCCCATTGATTTGAAAACCTGCTCAATCTGCAATGCCAATTCTCTTGCCGGAACCAAAATTAAAGTCTGAATTCCTGAAGCATCTTTTTTCAGATTTCGGAGAACTGGAAATAAAAAAGCTAGAGTTTTTCCTGAACCGGTAGGAGAGAGCAAAACAACATCCTGATTGTTTTCAGTAGCCTTATATGTGGATTTCTGCATCTGATTCATGTCCTGAATCTGCAGTTTTTGATAAATTGATTCTAATTCCATGGTGCAAAGGTAATAAATTAGTTGATGGTTGTTGGTTTGTAATTTTTTGAAAAAATGGTTTGTAATTATAATCGGGAAGATTTAAAGCACTATTTATTGGTTTTTAAAAATAACAAAGCTTCTACAAAATGCAGAAGCTTTGTTTAATAATAAGTATTGATCCTAAAATTTTTAGATTTATTATTTAGTGAAATAATTTGATATTTCTACATTGTACTGACTGGTAATAACAGTTATCCTGTAATCTCCTGGTGTTAAATCTGATATATTGATTGAATGTGATGAAGCAGGGGTGATTATTTGTTGTTTTTTCAGATTGTCTGACATATCATAAATTAAATATTTATAAAATAATACAGAAGGCTTAGATAACGATATGGTCAAATTATCTCGGCGTGTGTGATCATCAATCACTAACATCAACATTTCACTATCAATACCGCCACCATTTCCTTTGACTTTTATTTCTATTGCTTCTTCTCTCAAAACATCACTATTAGAACTTTCATTTCTTGTCTGTCCGAAACATAAGACAGACCCTAAAAAACAAAATATTAGACTTTTCAACATATTGTATAAATTTATTTAACAAAGTTATTTTTTTTCAACTCATAAAATATACCATGTTTATGGTATTTCTTTTACTGATAAGAATAAGCTCTCCATTAAGGAAAACTTATTCTTTAGTGTTATTTTTTTATAAATTTCTTTGTTACTGTTGTTTTATCACTATATAATTTAAGAATATAAGATCCTTTTAACAGTATTAAAACGTTGATTTGACGATTTGATGTTTGTCCTTTAGAAATTATTCTTCCTCCCATATCATAAATTTCATATAACATTTCAGTATCTGATTTTACGTATAAAAGATCTTTTACAGGATTGGGATATATTTCAATTTCATCTGATGGGTTGATTTCTATATTGTTCTTCAGACTAGAAATTACCTGAGATATTTCTGCTATTCTTGAAGATGTAGAGTAAGGCAGGTCTCCCATATATCTTTCAGTGTCTTTTACACATCGTACTCCCATTGCAGCTTGAGGATATCGTCCTATACCTGTAGCCAGTCTTCCGTTCTGCCCTGCAGCAGTGGAAATACTGAACAAATCCAATGCTATTGCATATCCTGAATAGTTATCCGCAGGAGAACTCGTCCAAAGTCCTGTTCTGTAACGATTGTTTAAATATAATTCCCAAAGTTTATCCTGATAATTATTTCCACCTAAAATACCTCTTATTCCTGTTACGGGAATATTACCAATATTATATTTAGAATCTGTAAATGAGAAAATAAATCCTACTCTGGAAGCTGGAGCAGTGTATCTTATAACTGCAAAACCAGGATGTTTTTTTTCACTTGTTGTGTTATTAATGGCTCCTTCCGTTAATGCTGCAATGCCTCCTTGTGCAATGCCATAGTTTGCAAAAGTACTTGAAGTGTTATAACCGTTATAGAACCAAGGCGATGTTCCTTTAGCATAAGAACCATTAGGTCCACCTGCAAATAAAGCCGCAGAACTTGTATCGGGAACTCTCCATCCTGAAGGACAAGGATCGTAAGGAGATTTTTCTGTTGCATGTCCCCATCTATCCTGTACCTGTCCGTTTTCATCGGAAATCCAATCTTTCACCTGTGCTGCTTTTTGAGAGAAATTGGTTCCATTTTCAATAGTTTCTTCATTACCTGACTTATTTCGGTACATAAAGAACAGTGGATTTTCAGCAGAATATTTCAGTACTTTTCTTATTTTCTCATTCTTAGCATCGGATAACTGGACGTTTGCATTGCCAGAATTTGTATATGTACTATATTCTTTTGTATAACTATTGGTATATTCTGTATCATTTATAGCAGCACTGTATCCAATTGTATTATTTGTATAACTAATCTGCTTATATACAGGAATTGCATTTAAACCACCGGGAGACAAAAATGTCGGGATAGGATCTTTTCTTCCCCATTGATAATGAAGACCACCTGAATTTGTAACTTCTGGAGAAGTAAGTAATGCTGTTGCTCCCATTCCGCTTGCTGAAGTAGGGAAGCTATTCAATGCTCCCAGATTTCTATCCATAAATACGGTTGTTAAAGGAGGTGCCAAACTTTTAGTTGGATTAACAAGTTGTGCATTAGAAGAAATAATTCCTCCGTTTGCTACAGATTCTGTGGTATATGTGACTTGACTTGTTGGGTCTAAAGGATTGGTAACCGGAGCCCAAATATGCCAACTCCATAAGATTTTATCAGGATCGGATTGTCCCCAAACTCCATTATTACCTTTATGAAAAGCAACAACGGCATTTCCTTTTTGTTTTGCAGCCAGTGTAACTTCCATTTCCTGATCAGGATAGACACCTGTAATTTTTATGTTTTTGATAAGAGCAGTATTTGTAGACCAAACTACGCTTGCTGTATTATTTGCTCCTGAAGGTAATTGTTTTGAAAGGTAAAGCTTGTGCATTGCATAGGCTTTTTTAAGACTGATTTTCAATACCTGATCAGTGGCATTCGTATCCGTTGATTCGCCTGTCATTACTACATAACTGTTTGGCTCTTTAACCCATGATTTGTAATCTGTATTGTCATCAGAAGAACTTATGTATTGTGTATTGTATTCAATAGGCAACAGTCCTATGTTTGGATCTTTCATGCATCTCATTCCTCCGGCTGTATTTGTTTTCCCGGTTTGATTTACATAGATAGCATTCCATCCGGTGGCAGATTTGGAAACATCTTCAGGTGAACTGTAAAATAGAGCTCCTCTTACTCCTCCAATTCCATAAGTTGCTGTTCCCAAAGATCCATCAGATGATTGATCCTGATATGTTAGAGATTGTGTTGCAGAATAATTTGCTCCTGATGCTTCAGGTCCATAATATTCGTAGTTTCCATTCATTGGGATGATGCCGATATTTCTTTCAGGGATTCCTCTGAAATCAATTCCTAAACCGGGATACACTTTTACACCACTTAAAACAGGATTAAAAGAATTCGGATAAATCATACTGTTGGCGTTATCAATATCATCATTAAAACCACTATTTTTTCTTCCTAACGGATTCATGTTGTTATTAATAGTATTTCTACCATAATGTGATGGCACTCTCCATCCGTTTGGACAAGGATCAAATTCAGATTTTAGTTTATAAGATTTACTGTCCGCTGCTAAGTTGGGATCACCAACGCTTGAAGCATTACTGTTTAATCCTTTTCTGTTATCTGACCATAGATCCCAGGTTTCAACTAAATCAGAATTTGTATTTGGAGACTTATATTCCTGATTCGAAAACCAGGTTCCGTCATTCATAGAATGAATAATTATATTTATCGGATTATTTATAGAATATCTTATGTTTCCACCGATATTGTTCGATCCCGTATTAGTTCCTCTGGAAATTACCGGAATAATTGAAGTTGCCAAAGCAGCACTTCTATGTCTTATGCTTCCCACATCTCCTGTAATTTCATAGAAAGAATTATCTTTATATACTAATGGAGGAAAAGGATCTTTTCTTCCCCACTGATACATAAGACCTCCGGATTTATTCCAGTCATTTCCCAGAAAACTTGCATTGGTAGCGCCTAGATTTCTGTCCATGTATTGTGGCGTGAAAGGATTTCCTGTAAAATCTGTTTCAAAATTCTGTCCATACGAAGATCCGTTTTCGGGATTATCTGTTACCCAAACATGCCAAGTCCAGTAAATGGTATTGTTAACTTTAAATGCAATACTTGCGTTTCCTTCTCCTTTTGTTTTATCAATTAAAACCTTAATTCTTGCGTTTTCACCACTTCCTTCTGATGTGTCTATTGTGACTGATTTAATCAAACCATTTATATCTTCCCAATACACCGATGCAGCTTGTGATCCATTCAAATCTATTGGAGTATAGTTTCCCTGATCATTTTGCATATATCGTCCTGATTTCCACATTTGATATGCTTTTTTTACAGGAATATACAATCCATCGGCTTTGTTACCGTTCGGTAAAAGTCCGTCTTTATAAAAAATATAACTGTTAGGAGCCTTAGTATAATCTTTTTCAGAAAGTATCTGAATATAATTGTCTATTTTTAATGTAGAAACTAAATTATTTCCATAATCTGCTGATAATTCTGCATAATACAGACCCGGATTAGGAAAAGTAATAGCTGGATTATTTTGTGTAGAAGTAACAGTATTTGTTCCATCATTAAATTTCCAGTTTGTGGATAATGGGCTTCCTTGCAAAAGATTATTGAATTGTACACTGTTTCCTACTGTTGTAGAAAGTGGTGCTCCGGAAAACTCAGCAATTGGAGAAATCGTAACAGAACTTCCGAAATTTACATTAGCATTTACGTCGATAGCCTGCCTTTGTGCACCCGAATTAGTATATAGTTTTACTTTAATGTAATATATGCCTGGAACTAAAGGATAGCTTATCACTTCTGGGCTTCTGGAGTTTAGCCAGCCTTTTGCGCCATCACTCATATATGTTGTAAGCGTGATCTGAGTTTCTGTTTCCGTGCCGTCGGTATTCTTTTTTACAAGATACGTCCAGTTTCTTACAAAAGATAAAGATCTTAAATTTAACGTTGCCGTAGTGGTTCCTGCCGGTATTTCAAATTCTTTACTTACATAATCGTGATATCCTGTAATTGAATTATTTCCGGTTATCCATCGTGAAATTCCCGCAATATTCCCTGTTGATGCAGATGACCAGCCGGAAGCTGCATAACGAGTAATGGGCGTGCTTATTAAGCCGGTAGGATCTGTGTATGTCCAATCTGAATCCGGATCATTGTCTGCCATCAAAGTTCCGTCATTGTTCTTTGCAGAAGAGAGGTCAATACTATTTCCTGATCCGATTTTGATTGTTCTGGTTGAGGTTGAACTTCCTGAGGTGTTGCTTACCGTCAGTTTTGCGGTGTATATCCCTTCAGAAGCATAAGAAACGTTGGGATTAGGATCGGTAGATGTGGCTGGATTACCTCCCGGAAAATCCCAGACAATAGAATTTACGGCTCCACTGCTGGAGTTTAAAAAGCTTACAGTGTTTCCTGAAGCTGTTGCTGTAATTTTGGATAATGGACTTTGAGCATAGATATGCTGTATCAACATTAATCCTAAAAAAAGAATAATTTTTTTCATGATTTTTTAATTTAAATAATACATTAGTGTTCCAAATGTCATATGTGCTTTTTGAATTGATTGTGATAAGGGTTTATTGTGAGTTTTTATATAGTATTTAAATTATAGAACCAAATAAATATTTATTAAATGGCTTTTAATTTCGGTTAGATTTTATAATTTTTTCATCTGTTTTTAAATGCTTAAATCAATCTATGAATGTTTGATTTTATTTGGTTTTCACATCTTTTACAAAGCTATTTTTATTTACATTTGATCAAAATACCATGTTTATAGTATTTACACATTTATGAAAAAAAATTTTACGATAGCATTTATTCTTTGCAGCATATATTGTATATGCCAGGAAAAAGATGTGGAAATAGAAAAATTATTAACAACTTACAGAAGTTATCTTAATAGTAATCTGGATTCTTCAATCTATTATATTAATAAAGTAAAAGATGTAAGCATTAAAAAAGAGAATAAATTTTATTTAGCTAAAGCTTATTACGGATTAGGATATTGCAATTATCAGAAAGGAAATATAAAAAACACTGAATATTTTGTAAATAAATCTATTCCGATTGCTTTGGAATCAAAAAATTCTGATGTACTTTCCTTAGCTTACAATCAATTGGGACTCGTTAATAGTGATAAAGGTAATTATGAAACTGCGTTAAAATTATTTCTTAAAGCTTTAGATATTGCCGAGAAAAATAATCTGGATAAAAATAAAAGTTATGCTCTTGCAAATTTGGGTAATTTATTTGAAACCCAGAATGATACAGTTTCGGCAATTAAATATTATCAGGAAGATTACAATTTCACAAAAGAGAAAAATATGATTGTGGAGCAATTTGGGAGCTGCAGTAATTTGGCTCTCATGGTGAAAAACAGAGATCCAGAACAGGCTTTAAAATATTTTAATATTGCACTTTCAATTGCTGAGAAACTAGATTATAAAATAGAACAATTTACCATTCATGTAAATCTTTCACACTTTTTCTTAAATAATAAAAAATATAAGAATCCTGATAGAGCATTAATACACATTAATAAATCAAAAGAACTGATAGAAAGTATCGGAGACCCAAGTTTGTATTTTTACTATTACTACAATCTTGGAATTTATTTCGGTAAGAAAAACCAAACTTCCGAAAGCATTAAAAATTTTCAGAAGGCGGAAGAAATTTCTAAAACTTCAGGCATTTCTTTGGATGAGAAAATCTCTTTGATGCAAGATTTATACAAGGCTTTTGAAAAAGAAGGTGATTACAAACAGGCAAATTTTTATCAGCAAAATTTTCACAAACTCAATGACAGTATTTTTACATTGAAGAAAAATAAAGACATCACCGAGATTATAACTAAATATGGAGTTGATAAAAAAAATGCACAGATTCAGTTATTAAACCAGCAAAAAGAATTGCAGGCAAGAAAGAATAAACTTATCATTATTTCAGCCCTGTTTTTCATTTTTTTACTGGCCGGAATTTTATATTTCGTACATAAAAGATCGCAGTTTCAAAAGAAATTAAGGCATCAGGAAAATATAAATCATCAACAGGAAAAGGAAAAACTGTTGCAGGAACAGGAACTTAAAAAAATGACTGCGCTTATCGAAGGACAAAATTCTGAAAGAAACCGTATTGCGAAAGATTTGCACGATGGAGTAGCGGGAGATTTGGCTGGGCTAAAATTGCTATTGGCGAATGAAAATAAACAACTCAACAACAAAAATTTAGAAAAAATTCAGGACGGTCTTTCTCATATTTTTCAGGAAATAAGGGAGATATCGCATAATTTGAGCATTAATAATATTAAAGGTAAAAAACTTAAAGATCTTTTATTCAACCTTCAGTCCAGTTATCAAAAGAGAAAAGAATTTGCTTTTGAAATGCATATTTACCCTGAAAATGCTGTTGATGATCTGGATGAAACAAAAATTATAGACATTTACAGAATTTTACAGGAATTGTTGAACAATATTTCTAAACATGCAAACGCAAATGATGTAGATTTGTCCATTAACAGACATAATGATGATATTAATATCATACTTTCAGACGACGGGATAGGATTTGATGTCAGCAAACAAGGAGTGGGATTAAAAAATGTACAGGAACGTTTGCAAACTCTTTCCGGAAAAATAAATATTGATTCGCAGAAAGATAACGGAACTACAGTAATTATTGAATTTAAGGTATAAAACACAATGAAAAACACAATTAAAATTGCTATTATTGACGATCATCTCATCTTTTTAAAAGGTTTGAAACTGTTGCTGGAACAGGACAGTAATTTTAAAATAGTATTTGCTTCCGACAGTCATTCTGATCTTTTAAAAAATATGGAAATTCTGGATCCGGATTTAGTAATTACGGATATTTCAATGCCCGAAATCAATGGTGTTGAGCTTTCAAAAATGATCCGTAAAGCTTATCCCGAGATAAAAATAATGGTGATGAGTTCCTATTCAAACATTTTATCTTCCGATGAAGTTGATGGCTATTTGCTTAAAGATACAGACTCAGATATTCTGATAGAAAGTATCAAAAAAGTAGTCTGGAATAATGAAAAAATATTTCATAAAGATTTTCAGACGACGGAAAAGCTTGATTTTGATAAAAATATTGTAAGCAAAAGGGAAAAAGAAATTATTAACCTTATCAGTAAAGGTTTTACTTCCGACGAAATTGCAGACAAATTATATATTAGCAAACACACGATAGAAACACACAGAAAAAACATTTTTAATAAACTTCAGGTAAATAATATTGCTGCGCTTGTGAAAAAATCTATTATTTTGGGACTTATTGAAGTTTGAGATCAATGATTTTATTAAAATTTCACTTTAAATAAATACCATAAACATGTTATTCTATTTTGCTGTTTAATTGAATAAATTTGTACTCGTACAACGTATAAAAACACAAAATGTTGTAAAATTCTGGGCATGAAGTCTTCTGAAAAGAAGGCTTTTTCTTTTTTTGAATTAAAATGTTGATTTTCCATTCTAATATTTTAATTGATAATCAGTCGATTGTAATCAATTTTCAAAGAGCTTAAAGTGTTGCTTATCTAAAATAAAATTTGTATCTTTGCACCCACTTTTGTGGCGAAAAGGTTTGATGGGTAAATTACTTATAATTAATTACTTCCGTATTTTTTAATCCGCATTTATTCAAACCGTTAAAAAAGAAGGAATACAAATTTTATTAGAAAATGTCAAAAGAGACAAATTCAGCAGAGGTTATTTTAAACCAAAACGTAGCACCAGAACAATTTGATTGGGATTCTTTCGAATCAGGTCTTGATGCAGATGCGAGAAAAGAAAAAAGCGACTTAGAAGAAATCTATAACGGATCTCTTAGCAGTTTAAATGACAACGACGTTATCGTAGGTAAAGTTGTAAGATTAACTGACAAAGAAGCTATCGTAGACATCGACTTCAAATCAGAAGGTGTTATTTCTCTTAACGAATTCCGTTACAACCCAGGCCTAAAAGTAGGTGATGATGTTGAAGTAATGGTAGACAGAAGAGAAGACAAAACAGGACAGTTACAATTATCTCACAGAAAAGCTAGAACGCTTAAAGCTTGGGATAGAGTAAACGAACTTCACGAAACTGGAGAAATCGTTAACGGTTTTGTTAAGTCTAGAACTAAAGGAGGTATGATCGTTGACGTACACGGAATCGAAGCATTCTTACCAGGTTCTCAAATTGATGTTAAGCCAATTAAAGATTACGATCAGTTCGTAGGAAAAACTATGGAGTTCAAAGTTGTGAAAATCAACCCTGAGTTCAAAAACGTAGTAGTATCTCACAAAGCATTGATCGAAGCAGATATCGAAGGTCAGAAAAAAGAAATCATCGCTCAGCTTGAAAAAGGTCAGGTTCTTGAAGGTACTGTTAAGAATATTACTTCTTATGGTGTATTCATTGACTTAGGAGGTGTTGATGGATTGATCCACATTACAGACCTTTCTTGGTCTAGAGTGAACCACCCATCTGAGATCCTAGAGGACGGACAGACTGTAAAAGTTGTTATCCTTGATTTTGATGACGAGAAAACAAGAATCCAATTAGGTATGAAGCAATTAGAAGCTCATCCTTGGGATGCTCTTTCTGCTGATATGAAAGTTGGTGACAGAGTAAAAGGAAAAGTAGTAGTTCTTGCTGACTATGGTGCATTCGTAGAAATCGCTCCAGGTGTAGAAGGATTGATCCACGTTTCTGAAATGTCTTGGTCTACTCACTTAAGATCTGCAGGTGATTTCGTGAAAGTAGGTGATGAAGTAGAAGCTGAAGTACTTACTTTAGATAGAGAAGACAGAAAAATTTCTCTTGGTATCAAGCAATTAAGCAAAGATCCATGGGAAAATATCGAAGCTAAATATCCAGTAGGATCTAAGCATGTAGGAACTGTAAGAAACTTTACTAACTTTGGTGTATTCGTAGAATTAGAAGAAGGTATCGACGGTTTGATCTACATCTCTGATCTTTCTTGGACTAAGAAAATCAAGCACCCATCTGAATTCTGTGCAGTTGGTGATAAATTAGATGTTGTAGTTCTTGAATTAGACATCCAAGCTAGAAGATTATCTCTAGGTCACAAACAATTGACAGACAATCCTTGGGATGCATTCGAAACTAAATATGCTGAAGGAACTATCCACGCTGGTAAAGCGGTAGAAGTACACGATAAAGGTGCTTCTGTACAGTTCGAAGATGCTGAAGTTGAAGCTTTCTGCCCTTCAAGATTATTAGAGAAAGAAGATGGATCTAAAATCAAAAAAGGTGAAGATGCTCAATTCAAAGTAATTGAATTCAACAAAGAATTCAAGAGAGTAGTAGTTTCTCATACAGGTATCTTCAGAGACGAAGAGAAGAAAAATGTAAGAGACAACTCTAACAACAGATCTAATAATACATCGTCTTCTTCAAACAACGAAGAAAGATCAACTTTAGGTGATATCGATGCATTAGCAGAATTGAAAAGAAAAATGGAAGAAGGTAAGTAATCTTTAATTCATTTTATAATATTGAGCCACTCTTTTGAGTGGCTTTTTTGTTTAAAACTATTATTAGAATTAGTGATTACGCTATAAATAAGCTAGAAAATTAATTCTTAAATTGATATTATTGCTTATATATTTAATAAAATAGAATTATATTTAAATTTATTTTATAAAAATGTTATTTTTTTGTTAAATATTTGTAGATTAGCGGCTTTATTAGTGTATATGAAAAAAGTAGCTTTACCCCTTTTGTTTGCAGTATCTGCAGTATTTCCTTCCATTCTGTTTGGACAAGATAACGAGAAGTTAATTAAGGATTATATTTCTCAAAATAAGATTAAAGAATATAAAAAATCTGATCTTACAAATTTTACCATCGGTAATGTTGATGAATCAAAATCACTGAATGGTAACGTTGTGAAATTCCAACAGACATATAATGGTCTTCCTGTTTATAATGCAGAAGGAACTGTGCTTGTGAGAGATAATAAAATTATTTATTATTCAGATAGTTTTTTGAAAGACTATAGCTCATCAGTGGCAAATGTAGCTTCTATAAGCAAAAATGCAGCATTGCAGAAAATATCACAAAATCTTCAGAAGCAAAAAGTAGAATCATATCCCATTCTTGGTTTTAATGATTCTGAACCAGAAAATGTAAAAGTCGCTAAGCAAAGATTAGTATATGTTGAAGATGCTGGTATTTTAAAATTGGCTTATCAGTTTTCTCTTCCTGAACCGGATTCTCCGAATTATTGGGATATTTTAATTGATGCTACGAATGGGAATATTATTAGTAAGCTGGATTTAAATTTATCATGTAATTTCCATGATGATGCTTTTTCTCACGATCATACGCATTTTCAAAGTAATTTAATTGGTCCTTTAAATAATATTGCAAATAAAAATGTAAACTTCTTAGTTCCAGATAATGCTTCATATAATATTTTCCCTTTACCATTGGAAGCTCCGACTTTCGGATCAAGGGCAACTGTTAATAATCCTTGGATTCTTGCCGCTTCACAAGAAGGGTGGCATTATGATGGAACGACTCATTATACAATTACAAGAGGAAATAATGTACATGCCTATGAAGATACTTCAGGATTAAATTCTATAGGTTTTTCTCCAGATGGTGGAACATCTAGAAACTTTAATTTTCCATTTAGTATTAATGCAGATCCATCTACCAACCAAAGTGCGGCTATTACAAATTTATTTTATATCAATAATAAAGTTCATGATATTTTCTATATGTTTGGTTTTACTCCAGCAGCAAGAAATTTCCAAGCAACAAATTTTGGATTAGGAGGTGTTGGAAATGATTATGTGCTTGCAGAAGCTCAAGATGGAGGAGGAACTAATAATGCAAATTTTGCAAGTCCTTCAGATGGTAGTAAACCAAGAATGCAAATGTATCTTTGGTCAACAGTAAACAGGTTATTTTTCTATAATGCACCAAGTGCGGCGGTTTCACGTCAGCCTTTAGCAGGTACAGCCTTGTTTGGGAATGCCTTAGATGCAACAGGAGTTACAGGAAATGTGCAGTTGTCTTCTGTTCTAGATGGTTGTACAGCATTACCTGCAAATTCGCTTACAGGAAAAATTGGATTGGTAGAAAGAGGAACCTGTGCATTTACTATAAAGACTAAAAACCTACAGGATGCAGGTGCTACAGCAGCAATTATTTACAATAATACAGCAAATGGAAATACCATTGGAAATATGTCTGGTACAGATGGTACTATTACGATTCCATCGGTATTAATTGGTAATACGGAGGGGGAATATATTAAGAGTCAACTTTCAACAAGTACAACTGTAAATGTTACTCTAAAAAATGATCCGGCTACAAGTATTACTCCGGATGGAAGTTTTGATAACGGAATTGTGATCCATGAATATGGTCATGGAATTTCAAATAGATTGACAGGTACTGGAGTAGGATGTTTAAGTTCTACATCAGATAAAGAACAAATGGGAGAAGGTTGGTCTGATTTTTTTGCAATAATGCTAACAAATAAAGCTGGAGATAATGCTTCGGTTCCAAGAGGAACAGGAACTTACGCGATTGGACAGCCTATCACAGGAGGAGGTATTAGACCTGCTAAATATTCTCCGGATTTTACGATCAATGATTATACTTATGGTGATACAAACGGAATGGAATATAATAATGGTTCTGCAATTGTTCCAGATGTACATTCTATCGGTTTTATCTGGGCTACAATGCTGTGGGATCTTCATTGGCAATATGTTGCTAAGTATGGATATTCTTCAGATGTAATGGCAAATACAACAAATGGAAGTTCTAGAGTTCTTCAATTAGTAACAGATGCCTTAAAACTTCAGATTTGTAACCCTACTTTCATTGATGGTAGAAATGCAATCTTGCAGGCAGAGTTAGCAACAACTCAAGGTTTAGATAAATGTATGATTTGGAGAACTTTTGCTAAGCGAGGGTTAGGTGTTAATGCGGCTGCAGGGTCTAAAACAAATATTAATGATCAGGTTGAAGATTTTTCAGTACCAGCAGAATGTGTATTAGGTACTGATGAGGTAAAAGTTGTTAAAAACAATATTTCAATCTATCCAAATCCTGCAAAAAATGAATTCTTTATCAATTTCCCAAGTAATACTTTAGGAAAAGTAAGTGTTGAAATTTATGATATGTCAGGAAAGTTAGTTTCTTCAGAAGATAAAATTTCTCCTGATGCTAAGAAATCAATTTCTACTGATAAATTGATAAACGGAACTTATATGGTGAAAGTAAAAGGTATTGGTATTGACGCTGCATCAAAAGTTATTGTTAAAAAATAACAAATAATTAATTCAAAATATATGATAATGACTGTTCTTAATAGAATGGTCATTATTGTTTTAAAATATATTAGAAAAAAAGTTTTCGATTGAATAATATTTGTAAATTAGCACCTTTATTAATCAATATGAAAAAGAGAACTCTACCCCTTATGTTTGCTGCTTTAGCAGTTTTCTCATCTTCGAGTTTATTTTCTCAAAACAATGAGAAAATAATTAAAGATTATATCTCTCAAAATAAAATTAGAGAATATAAAAAAGCTGACCTTACTAATTTTAGTATTGATGTGAATGACCATTCTGAAAGTATGAATGGAGATGTTGTGAAAATACAACAATTGTATAAAGGTATTCCTGTTTATGGATCTTTAGGCTCGATTTTGATAAAAAATAATCAGGTAGTGATCTACAATGATACTTTTGAAAAAGATTATGAGGCTGTCGATTCAAATGTTCCTTCAATTACAAAAGAAGCTGCTTTTGGATTTGCTTCAAAAGGAACAACGATAGAAGATCCTAGTAAAATTACAATTCTGAATTTTCATGATGCAGACAAAAAAGATATGCTATTTGCTAAGCAGCAATTAGTATATCTTAAGAAAGATCAGAATCTTATTTTATGCTATGAATTTACTTTTCCTGAGAAAAAAACACCAAATTATTGGGATGTTTTAGTAAATGCAACTACAGGTGAAATTGTACAAAAAAATAATCTAAATCTTAGTTGTAATTTTGTTGATCATCCATTCGAGAGTTCTCATGAAAATAAATTAGCAGTATTTCCATTAGGGAAAGAAAATTATCAACAGACAAACCCAACTACAAGTTTATTATTTTCTCCAGATAATGCTTCATATAATGTATTTCCTTTCCCAATAGAAGCTCCAACTTTTGGATCAAGATCAGTTATTACGAATCCTTGGAGTCTTACAGCATCACCAGAAGGATGGCATTCTGATGGAACTACTCATTACACGAATGCTCAAGGGAATAATGTTTTTGCTTATCAGGATTTATATGATGATGATTATTTTACTGGTATAACTGCTGATGGAGGAACTTCAAGAAATTTTAACTTTCCATACACTGCAGGAGCATTAGCTTTAACAAATCAAGACGCTTCCATAACAAACTTGTTTTATGCTAATAATATGATGCATGATATCTTCTATAAGTTTGGATTCACTCCTGCAACAAGAAATTTCCAGAAAAATAATTTTAATTTAGGAGGCGCAGGAAACGATTTTGTAAATGCAGAAGCTCAAGATGGTGGAGGAACTGTTGTAACTTCAACTGTTCAAAACTATAATAATGCAAACTTTGCAACACCTCAAGATGGAGGAAGTGGTAGAATGCAAATGTATTTATGGGTAAATGATGCTCAAAAATTATTTTATAATGCTCCTGCTTCCGCAACTACAAGAACTCCAGTTTCTTATACAGCAGCTTTTGGACAACAAATAACAGGTGAACCGATTACAGGAAGTGTTAAATTATCACCAGTTTTAGATGCTTGTACAGCTCTTCCAGCTGGATCTTTAACAGGATTTATCGGTTTGGCAGAGAGAGGAACTTGTGACTTTGTTACAAAAGTTGAAAATATGCAAAATGCGGGTGCAACAGGTGCAATTATCTATAATGCAGTAAGTTCGGCAGCTCCTGGAAATATGGGAGGAACGAATGCGAATATTTATATTATGTCTGAGCTAATTGATAATACAGAAGGAGAATATATTAAGACACAATTGGCAAATAATGTTCCTGTAAATGTTTCGATGAGTTACAGTACTAAGCAGGATGGAAGTTTTGATAATGGGGTTATGATTCACGAATATGGACATGGTATTTCAAACAGATTAACAGGAAATGGATACACATGTTTACAGTATACTCAAAGTAAAGAACAGATGGGAGAAGGATGGTCTGATTTCTTTGCATTAATGTTAACTAATAAAGCTGGAGATAATGCTTCCGTTCCAAGAGGTATTGGAACTTATGTATCTGCACAAGGTATTACAGGAGCAGGTATCAGACCAGCTAAATATTCACCTGATTTTACTATTAATGACTATACTTATGGTGATACTAACGGAATGGAATTCTCAAATGGTTCTACACTGGTTCCCGATGTGCACTCTATTGGATTTGTATGGGCAACGATGTTGTGGGATCTTAATTGGCAATATGTTGCTAAATATGGATATGCTTCTGATGTAACATCAAATGCAACGAATGGTAGTTCAAGAGTTCTACAATTGGTAACTGATGCTTTAAAACTTCAGGCATGTAGCCCAACATTCATTGATGGTAGAAATGCAATCTTACAAGCTGAATTAGCGACAACACAAGGTTTAGATAAATGTATGATTTGGAGAACTTTCGCTAAAAGAGGTTTAGGAGTAAATGCTTCAGCTGGAGTGAAAACGAACATTAATGACCAGGTTCAGGATTTTTCAGTACCTGCAGAATGTGTATTGGCTACTGATGAGGTAAAAGTTGTTAAAAATAATATTTCAATTTATCCAAATCCGGCTAAAAATGAATTCTTCATTAATTTCCCAAGTAATACTTTAGGAAAAGTAAGCGTTGAGATTTATGATATGTCAGGAAAATTGGTTTCTTCCGAAGATAAAATTTCTCCAGATGCTAAAAAATCAATTTCGACAGATAAATTGGTAAACGGAACTTATATGGTGAAAGTAAAAGGTATCGGTATGGATGCTGCATCAAAAGTTATTGTTAAAAAATAATTTAAAATAATAATTTATTATAATTACCAATCGGGTCAAGCTTAGCTTGACCCGATTTTATTTATCTATCATTTAATACTTCTTGATTCTTTTAATAAATAAGTTGTAATTTTGCAGGCTGTAAAAAATGAATATGGAGAAGAAAAATATACTAAAAGGGGTTTTATTTGTAGGAATTGGAGCAAGTATATATGGTATGTTGGCGACTTTTGTTAAACTTGCTTATCAGGAAGGCTATACTACTTCGGAAGTGACGACATCTCAATTTTTATTGGGATTGGTTGGTCTTTTAATTTTGAATTTTATTCAGACGATAACTTCAAAAAAGACGTTACCTTCGCCAACTGGAAAAGAAGTAAGAAACCTAATGATAGCGGGAACTTCGCTTGGTTGTACAAGCTTATTTTATTATATTTCAGTTCAGTATATTAATGTTTCAATAGCGATTGTATTGTTGATGCAATCGGTTTGGTTTAGCGTTGTGGCGGAAAGCTTTTTGACGAAGAAATTACCAAATGCAAGAAAAATTATATCCGTAATTATCGTTTTGATAGGAACAATTTTAGCAACAAATCTAGTCAATACAGAAATTGAACTGGATTTCAAAGGTGTTTTCTGGGGATTATTAGCAGCAGCTTCTTATACTTTAACGATGTTTACGTCAAATACTTTGGCAACGCATCTTCCTGTTTTCAGAAAAAGTATTATTATGCTTTCAGGAGGATCAATTGTGATTTTTGCCTTTCTATTTTTTGCTCAAATTGGACCATTACATTTTGATGGATTAAAATCAATTTATTTAAATTTTACCGAAAATACCGAGCATATCCATTCTTTCCGATATTCAATTTTATGGAAATACGGTTTTGTTTTAGCGATTTTTGGGACTATTATTCCGCCGATTTTATTTAATATAGGTTTTCCGAATGCAGGTCTGGGATTGGGAAGTATTGTTTCATCATTGGAGCTTCCCGTTTCTGTAACGATGGCTTTCGTTTTACTTGGTGAAAAAGTAATAGCTATTCAGTGGGTAGGAATTGCTTTGATTCTTTTTGCGATTGTTTTAATGAATTTACCCTCGCAAAAAAGCTATAAAGTAGCCGAAATATCTTAAATAAATTATAATTAATAAATATAAACCGTTTCTTTTGAAGCGGTTTTTTTAATTTTAATACTTAAATAAAATTTCATGAAAAATTTTAATAATGTTGTTGCTGTTTTAATGTTATCGATTGCATCGAATTTTACTTTAGCGCAGGTAAAACCTTTGGATGCTGAACTTACAAATTATCAATATCCTTATGAAGTATATTTTCTTAATTTTAAATCTCAAAATAACGATTTGAAAATGGCTTATATGGATGTAAAGCCAAAAATATCAAATGGAAAAACGATAATACTTCTTCATGGGAAGAATTTCAATGGAGCGTACTGGGAAAGAACAGCGAAAGACCTTTCAGATAAAGGATTTAGAGTGATTATTCCGGATCAGATCGGGTTTGGAAAATCTTCAAAACCTCAGAGTTATCAATTTTCTTTTTCTCAACTGGCAGAAAATACAAAAGCGATCTTAGATGAATTAAAAATTGATAAAACGATTGTTTTAGGACATTCAATGGGAGGAATGGTTGCAACAAGATTTACATTACTTTATCCAAATATGGTTCAGAAATTAATTCTTGAAAATCCAATCGGATTGGAAGATTATAAAACTTTTGCTTCCTATCAAACGATCGATCAGGCTTATCAATCTGAACTAAAAAATACTGCAGAAACATACAAAAATTATCAGTTGAAATTTTATTATGATAATAAATGGAAAGCAGAATATCAACCTTGGTTGGATTTAATTGCAGGTTGGACTTTACACCAAGATTACCCAAAAGTTGCTTGGGATGCAGCTTTGACCTCTGATATGATTTACAATCAGCCTGTTTGTTATGAATTTAAAAATATCAAAGTTCCAACATTGTTAATCATCGGAACAAGAGACAGAACTGCGATAGGAAAAGATAGAGCTCCAAAAGAATTACAACCGAAAATGGGACAATATCAGGAATTAGGAAAGAAAACACAGCAACAGATTGCCGGTTCAAAATTAGTTGAGATTGAAAATGTAGGGCATCTTCCACATATTGAAGTTTATGACAAATTTTGGAATGCTTTGTATGATTTTATAAAGTAGGGAAGCTGGATGATGGAAATTTAAATGAGTTTGGATATTCTTTGCTTTACCTAACTTCTAAGACTGAAAATTTAAGAACCGACATTTTTGTTGAGTAAAATTCCCCTCCTTTGGAGGGGTGGCGAAAATTTCAACGAAATTTTTGACGGGGTGGTTTAAAAGTGAATCGTCAATTCATTTCAGTAAATTTATTAAACTTAAAAAAATAATAGATTTTTCACTCCATTTATGTTCCGTTCAAAATGACATAATGGAAAATTTAATTCAAAATAAAAAGAGACCGCTAAAAATTAGCAGTCTCTTTTCGTATGTATTGTTGTCTGAATTATTTCTTCTTGTAAGCAGCGTCTTTAATTCTCGCTTTTTTACCTCTAAGATCTCTGAAGTAATAGATTCTAGATCTTCTAACTCTACCTCTTCTGTCAACCTCGATTTTTTGTAAAGCTGGCATGTTGATTGGGAATACTCTCTCAACACCTACATCACCAGACATTTTTCTGATCGTGAAAGTTTTTGTAGAACCAGTACCTCTTAATTGGATAACTGTTCCTTTGAAGAACTGAGTTCTAGTCTTCTGACCTTCCTTAATTTCGTAATAAACAGTGATTGTATCACCCGCTTTGAATTCAGGGAATTCTTTTTTTGTAATGTACTTGTCTTGTACGTACTTTAATAAATCCATTATTAATAAATAAAATGTTTAGGCTAAGCAACTTACACGGACTTCGTCAGAGGTTGAATAACAGGCTGCAAATGTACAAAACATTTTTTAAATATTCCAAACAATTTAGTATTAAATCTCATTGATTTTTCAACAGATTTTTCATAAAAAATTTAATATTTCCTTGAAGTTCCCATCAGATAGAGTTTACATGGGAACTCTACTTTTGCACGAAAATAAAATCGGGGACAAAAATACTCCTTAAATTATTGATTTACAAATTTTAATCTCATACACACCACTTAAAAAGTAAACTAAAATGAAACATTATTTTTTCTTTTTTCTTTTTGTCGTCCAGATGGCATTTGGTCAGGCTCTGTATCCTTATTTACAGAATCCGACGCCAAATTCCATGATCGTCAACTGGAAAACGTCTTCAAACAACGAAACAACGGTTATTTACGGAACAACTCCGACTAATTTGAATGTAACTTTTACCGGAACAACCAACATTTTCTCGGATACAGGGTACAATAACAACTATTATTATCACACGGCAAAAATTGCCAACTTACAGCCGAACACAAAATATTATTATAAAATTAAAACCGGTACAAGCGAATCTGCGGTTTATAATTTCAGAACACTGCCTTTACCGGGACAGCCTGTGACAGCAAACGGAAAAATCCGTTTCCTAATTATGGGTGACAACCAAATTAAAGCTGAACCTAGATACGACAGTTTAACATTAAATGCATATAAAAAATTAAAAGAAAAATTCGGACCGACTTCTGATCCTTCTGATAATATTGCTTTGACGTTTATGGTTGGAGATCAGGTAGACGTGGGGACTTTGGATCATTATGAAAATGTTCACTTTAAGAAAAATATCAATTTGTCACCTTATCTTCCGATTCAGACGACAGTTGGAAACCACGAAACGTACGGAACTTTAGGCATGAATTCTTACTATGCTCACTTCTATATTGATGAAATTAAATACAAAAACATCTCTTCAGGAAATGAAAATTATTATGCTCAACAAGCTGGAAATGTTCTGTTTATCAGCTTAAGCTCAGAGCATACAGGTGCTGCACAACAAACTTGGCTTCAACAGATTTTAAATGAAGCAAACAATGATTCGACTGTTGACTGGATCATTTCTTTGAGCCACAGACCTTATCAGGCAGAGCAATACGTCGGAGATATTTCGACTTGGGTTAGAAATACTGCAGTTCCGCTTTTGACGACTTCTTCCAAATATTTAATGCACGTTGGAGCCCACCATCATTTGTACCACAGAGGTCAATTGAAAAATTCACCGAATTATCAAATTATTTCAGGTGGAGTTGCTTGGGATCAATATTGGGGAATGTCGACTGAACAGGATTTTGATGATGTTCAGAAAACATTGACAGATTGGACGTATCAAATCGTTGAAGTTGATGTAAATACAGGAAAAGTTGATGTAGAATCTTACTCAATCGGGGGAGTTTATCACAGAAAATATAATGAACTGGTCGATACTTTCCATCGATATAAAAATCAGCCGAAACCTGCGAAACCTTCCATTTCAAATACTTTCACAGCACCAATTACGTTACCCTTAACATTAAACGGAAGTACTTTCTCGAGTACAAACGGAGAATTATTAAATACAACTCAGTTTTTAATCAGTAAAGCTGCTGATTTTTCTATTATTGAAAAAGAATTTTACAGGGATTATGAAGACTGGTTCGGAAAAGAAGGAACAGGAACTCCTGACTATACCAAAAATCAAAACGCAGGTGTTGATATTACAAAAGCTACTATTGCTTCAAACTCTGTCACAAACGGAAATTATTATGTAAAAGTTCGTTACAGAGACAGAAACTTGGAATGGAGTGATTGGAGTGATGTGAAACAATTTACGGTAACAGGAAGCGTAGTTTCGAATCCTACATTTACTTTAAATAAAACAGAATATACACAAAATGAACCTATTATTGCAAATTTCACAGACGGTCCCGGAAACAATCAGGATTGGGTAGGAATTTATAAAAAGGGTCAAACTCCGTCGTCTGTAACTTCTCAAGCTTTTGTTTATACAAACGGACAAACTGCGGGAACTGCCAATATTCCGAACGGAATTGCCAATAAAGGTCAATATTTTGCAGGTTTTTTTGCAAATAACGGTTACACGGAAATTACAGCAAGAAAAAATTTCTACGTAGGTCCGAAAGTTAATTTAAGTACAACTTCAGATGTTTATCCTGTTGGCGGAACAGTTGTCGTTAATTTTAATAACGGACCAAATCTTACAAAAGACTGGATCGGAATTTACAAAATGGGTCACACTCCAGGAAATGTAAATTCTACACAATGGAGCTATGTAACGACAGCTTCGGGAACGCTGAATTTTACAGGTCTTGCGAAAGGATATTATTATGCTCAATATTTCCTTGAAGACGGATATACAACAGTTGGCGAAAAAGTTTTCTTTAAAGTCGGAGACATTGTTACAGAACTTTGGGCAAATAAACCTGTTTATAGTTTAGGTGAAAATATTACAGCTTCTTGGACAGATTCACCGGGAATTATCAAAGACTGGTTGGGGATTTATCCTCAAAGTATTTCAGTTCCTGATGATCAATTCGTTTCTTACACATATTTTGACGGAATTACTCAAGGTACAAAAACAATTCAGGGAACTGCGGTTCCTGCGACGCCGGGAAATTATTATATGGTCATGTTTACAAATGATTCCTATACGGAAGTTTCGAACAGGGTTCTATTTCAGGTTACTGGAGCAACCTTAGGAACAACAGAAGAAACAAAAAGTACAGAGAAAAATGTAGTTTTATATCCAAACCCAACAAAACCGGGCGAACCAACTTTCATCAAGAGTGATTATCCAATTGATAAAATTGAGTTACTTTCGGCGAACGGAGATTTATTATACCAATCAAAAAATGTTAATAATCAACGTTTTTCTTTAGTGAATGAAAATCTTCCGAAAGGAGTTTATTTCGTGAAAGTTTATACAAGAAAATTATTCACTTTAAAATTAATTATACAGTAAATTTTTAATTTGAAACTAAAAAGTCCTGAAAGGACGATTTAAAACAGGATTGGATAAAATCCAATCAACATTGAATTAGAATTGAATAATCAATATTTTCAAAAATAGGTGGCGGCAAAAATTAAAATTTTTGCCGCCACGTTATTAATTATCATCAGTCGATTTCAAAGCCCAAAGAATCAAGGGAGCCTGCATAAAAAGCCTTGCAAATCTTGTATTATCTGTATTCAAACCAAAAGAATCTCTTCTGTTTTTATATTGAGCAATATTTCCCGGAAGCACAGCTGCGAAAAATCCTACGACAATCTGCCCCATTGTTTTTCTGTACTTTTTAGGAGTTATAATGGTTGCTGCTCCTAAAGTTATTTCCGCAATTCCTGAATAAACAACGGTGTCATCTTTCTTCAAAGGAACCCATTCCGGAACCTGAGCCTGAAACTCTTTTCTAGCAAAGGTAAGGTGAGCGATTCCTGCACTGATAAGAAATGTGCCCAAAGCAATTCTTGAAATGTCTTTCGTTTCCATAATGTAAATATTTGTGATGTGATGTTTTAAAATTTAACCAAAATTCAGACCACAAAAAATTCAAATATTTCCAAAATATCATAATTATGAGAAAAATTATTAAATTTAGCCAACAGAAAAATCTAATATTTCATGATAGATAAAAGAGTAAAAAATGCAAAGGAAGCCATCGAAGGAATTCAGGATGGAATGACGTTGATGTTGGGCGGATTTGGTCTTTGCGGTATCCCTGAAAACTCAATTAATGCTTTGGTAGAGAGCGATGTGAAAGAATTGACTTGTATTTCAAACAATGCAGGAGTTGATGATTTTGGGTTGGGATTATTGCTTCACAAAAGACAAATTAAGAAAATGATTTCGTCTTATGTAGGAGAAAATGCTGAGTTCGAAAGACAGATGCTTTCAGGAGAATTGGAAGTTGAGCTTACTCCACAGGGGACTTTGGCGGAAAAATGCAGAGCTGCACAAGCGGGAATTCCTGCTTTTTATACGCCTGCAGGTTTCGGAACTGAAGTAGCGGAAGGTAAGGAAGTAAAAGATTTTAAAGGAAAACCTCACATTTTGGAACATGCTTACGAAGCAGACTATTCCATCGTAAAAGCCTGGAAAGGTGATCATGCAGGAAACCTTATTTTCAAAGGATCAGCAAGAAACTTTAATCATCCAATGGCCGGAGCTGGAAAAATTACTATCGCAGAAGTAGAAGAATTGGTTGAACCAGGAGAATTAGATCCAAATCAAATTCACATTCCGGGAATTATGATCCAAAGAATTTTCCAGGGAGAAAAATTTGAAAAAAGAATTGAACAGAGAACGGTTAGAAAAAAAGACTAATTTTTTAGTTTACCGTTATTCTAAAAATAAAATACCCCGAAGTAATTTTCGGGGTAATTTTTTATTTAAAGCTGAAATAATTAGCTAAAATTAAATTCCCGCAGTCTGTTTACGTTCACCAATCTGTTGTCTCCACATCGCATAGTATAAACCTTTTTCTTCAATAAGCTGCAAGTGAGAACCTGTTTCTATAATTTGCCCACGCTCCAAAACAAAAATTCTGTCTGCATGCATAATTGTACTTAATCTGTGTGCAATAAGAACGGTAATTTGTTCCTTTTCTTTAGAAATTTCTTTAATAGTTGTCGTAATTTCCTCTTCGGTAATACTATCCAATGCAGAAGTTGCTTCATCGAAAATCAATAAATGAGGCTTTCTCAGTAATGCTCTTGCAATGGCAATTCTTTGTTTTTCACCACCACTTAATTTTAATCCGCCTTCTCCGATAACGGTTTCAATTCCGTTTTCTGCACGTTCCAAAAGACCTGTACAGCTTGATTTTTTTAAAGCTAACTGCAGATCTTCTTCTGTTGCAGTAGGATTTACAAACAAAAGATTTTCCTTTATTGTTCCTGCAAAAAGTTGGGTATCCTGTGTTACAAAACCTATTTGGTTCCTCAATTCATCAAAATCAAATTCTTTTCCGTCGATATTATTGTAAAAAATAGAGCCTTCTTGTGGTCTGTATAAACCAACAAGTAATTTTACCAATGTACTTTTTCCGGAGCCACTTGGTCCTACAAAAGCAATCGTTTCGCCATTTTTCACATTAAATGAAATAGAATTTAGTGCTTTATAATGGGCTGTTTGATGCTGAAAAGAAACTTTTTCAAATTTTAAATCTTCAATAGCTCCGATCTTTTTTGGAGCTAAAGGTTTTGGCTCAATTTCTTTCTTCATCACGCGATCGAAATTGTTGAGTGATGCTTGTGCTTCACGATAAGAAATAATGATGTTCCCAATTTCCTGCATCGGTCCAAAAATAAAGAACCCGTAAAACATCAACGATAAATATTGTCCCGGAGTTACAACATTTTTAAAGATCAATAACAATAATGTAAAAGTGATCATTTGTTGTAAAAAATTAACCAAAGTTCCCTGTACAAAACTTAGAGAACGGATGCTTTTTACTTTTCTCAACTCCAAATTAAGGATTTTGTAGGTGTTATTATTCAAACGTTCAACTTCCTGATTGGTAAGACCCAAACTTTTTACAATTTCAATATTTCTAAGACTTTCCGTAGTGCTTCCGGCTAAATTAGTAGTCTCTGTTACAATGTTTTTCTGGATATTTTTTATTCTTTTGCTTAATAAATTTGTTACAACAGCAATAAAAATAATTCCAACTACATAAACAGGCATGATCGACCAATGCAAACGGATGGCGTATACCGAGACAAATATGATACTTACTACAATTCCAAAAAATACATTAACGAAATTATTGATAAACTTCACAGAATCTTCCCTTACCTTAGTTAAAATAGAAAGGGTTTCACCACTTCTCTGATCTTCAAATTCCTGAAAAGGTAATCTCATTGAATGTTTTAAACCATCCGTAAAAATTTTAGCACCAAACTTTTGAATAATCACATTCACCACATAATCCTGAAATGCTTTCGCAACACGGCTTATCATCGCAGTTCCGACCAATAATCCTAAAAAATAGAAAACACCATGATAGATATCAGTTCCGTAGAGGTATTCATTCATATTTCTCGGAAGGAGTTTTTCTTTGTCGAAAAAGTTAGGATGATTAACTAACTTATCTAGTATATTTCCGGTAATTGCAGGTGCAAACAACGAAAAAACCTGATTTACAGAGGCTAACAAAAGTGAGATGAAGATTAGCCACTTATATGGTTTTAAATAGTATAATAAAATTTTCATTAGTAAAATTAAAAGTCCACAAATTTACAACAATTTGAGACGCAAAATTTATCATAGGATAAGAAAGAAACTATTTCGTAATTCTGAAAAAATGGCTAATTTGGCGGGATAAGATTAAGCTATGCTAACTAAAGAACAAATTGCACAAAGAATTTCGAGAGAAGTAAAGGACGGATATTATGTAAATTTAGGAATCGGAATTCCAACATTGGTCGCAAACTACGTTCCGGACAATCTTTCCGTAGAATTTCAGAGTGAAAACGGAGTTTTGGGAATGGGACCATTTCCTTTCGAAGGGGAAGAAGATGCAGACATTATTAATGCCGGAAAACAGACGATTACTATATTGGAAGGAGGTTCATTCTTTGATTCAGCTTTCAGTTTCGGGATGATCAGAAGCCAGAAAGTGGATCTTACGATTCTTGGAGCAATGGAAGTTTCAGAAAACGGAGATATTGCCAACTGGAAAATCCCCGGAAAAATGGTAAAAGGAATGGGGGGAGCAATGGATTTGGTAGCTTCTGCAGAAAATATTATCGTTGCAATGATGCACGTAAATAAAGCGGGAGAAAGCAAAATTCTTAAAAAATGTTCACTTCCACTTACCGGAATCAACTGTGTGAAAAAGGTAGTCACTGAACTGGCTGTTTTAGATGTAACCCCGGCTGGTTTCAAGCTTGTTGAAAGAGCTCCGGGAGTTTCGGTAGAACATATTGTACAATCAACGGAAGCAGATTTGATCATTGACGGAGAAATTCCTGAAATGCAATTCTAGATAAAATAAAAACCTTGTCACTGACAAGGTTTTTTTATTGAAAATATTTAACGTCTAGTAGTAAAAACCGACATCGGAAATCGTAGCGTTAATAAAATAAAATCTGTGAACGTTAAGAAAATTCTATTGTTTGAGCGCGACATAAATATTGAAACAAAGAACAAATTTCGATTCGCGCGAGTTTTAGAATTTTTAGAGAATAGGTTTTATTTTTAGCGAAGAGTTCCAAGTCTTGAAGTTTTGTTTCTTTTGTTTCAAGACAAAAGAAATCAAATTTATTTCCCGTCCTGAGCTCCAAAAACCTTCTGCAAAATACTCGTCGTCCTCATTGCCGGAGTATTTCTGATTCCGCTTTCTTTATCGGCAACCATTTTGAAAACACCATTAATGGTTTCAGTCGTAACATATTCATTAAGATCGGTCGTTACAGCTTGTCCTGTCAATGTATTATATTTTGAAATAATACTTTTCCACAGTGTATCTGCACCAACTTTTCCTAATGAAGCTTTTACTTTTGGCTGAAAAGCTGTAAATAATTGAGATTGAGTTTTTCCCTGCAGATAATTTGTCGCCGAATTATCACTTCCTAACAAAATATTTTTAGCATCTGTAATCGTCATTGAAGTAATTGCTTTAGTGAAAATCGGAGCAGCTTCAGTTACAGCATCTTCTGCAGCTCTATTTAATAATTTTACCCCTTGATCGGCTAAACTTCCTAAACCAACTGAACGTAATGTTGTATCAATTTTTCTAAGCTTTTCAGGCATTAAGATTTTTACAGCTTCATTTTTTAAGAAACCATCTGTTACACCCAGTTTTTTCACGCCTTCAGTGACACCAAGGCTCAATGCTTCTTTTAACCCTGATGAAATTTGAGTTGAAGTAAGACTCCCTAAATTAATAGGAGAGGTTGAAGTTGTTGAGGTTTTTGTTGATGTTGTAGTAGTGGTAGAACTGGTTGTCGTTTTAGGATTATTCAGGTCGATTCCTGTTTTATCTTTTACAGTGGATTTTATTACATCTAAAATTTGTGCCTTTGCAGAAACTGAAAATAATAATATTCCAGCCAATAAAATTGTTTTTCTCATTTTATATTTTTTGCAAAATTAGATGTTTTATTGCTTAATAAGTTAAAAAGGATGGATAAGTTTTTCCGAAAATAATTATCTTAGCCAAAACCTTAATTGAATTCAATGATACGTGCTTTCTTAGTATTTTTAATATTAGTTTCAAACCTATTTTATTCTCAAAAAAAACTGAATTTAATTCCTTATCCTCAAAAAGTTCAAATAAATGAGGGAAGTTTTACGATTCCGGATATTATTATGTTAAATGGTGACTTACCAAAAGAAGAAACGGAATACTTTAAAAATAAGGAAGGTTCAAATCTAAAATTTCAAAATTCAGGCAAATCAGATGCACATTTGGTATATTCTCAATTACCAAAGTCTGGAAATTTAATACAAAATGATGAGTTTTATTCTCTTGAAATTACTTCAAAACAGATTCTCATTAAATCATATACAAAACAGGGATATTTTTTAGCGCTTCAAACATTGATTCAATTAATTGAAGAATTTAAAAATGATAAACAAATTCCTGCTTTAAAAATTGAAGATCAGCCGAAATTCGCTTGGCGCGGAATGCACCTCGATGTTTGCCGTCATTTTTTCACGGTTGAAGAAGTAAAACAATACATCGATTATCTCGCAATGTATAAATTGAATACTTTTCATTGGCATTTAACGGACGATCAAGGTTGGAGAATTGAGATTAAAAAATATCCGAAATTAACAGAAATTGGTTCAAAACGTAAAGAATCTATGATCGGAGCTTACGTTGATAATACTTTTGACGGAAAACCTTATGGACCGTATTTTTACACTCAGGATCAGATAAAAGATGTTGTAAAATATGCAACAGAAAGACATATCACGGTTGTTCCGGAAATTGAAATGCCGGGACACGCTTTGGCGGCTTTATCGGCTTATCCTGAATTGGCTTGTACAAAAGGACCTTTTGAATCGGCTACAAAATGGGGTGTTTTTGATGATGTTTTCTGTCCGAAAGATGAGACTTTTAAATTTTTAGAAAATGTTCTGGATGAAGTAATTACACTTTTTCCATCACAATATATTCACATCGGCGGTGATGAATGTCCAAAGACAAGATGGAAAGAATGTGCTCATTGTCAGGAATTAATCAAAAAAAATAATTTGAAGGATGAACATGGCTTACAAAGTTATTTTATCCACAGAATTGAAAAATATGTGAATTCTAAAGGACGAAAAATCATCGGTTGGGACGAAATTCTGGAAGGTGGATTAGCTCCAAATGCAGCGGTAATGAGCTGGACAGGCGTAAACGGAGGGATTGAAGCTGCAAAATCAAATCATTTCGCGGTAATGACTCCCGGTTCTTATTGTTATTTCGATCATTATCAAGGAGATCCTGCAACGGAACCGAATGCTTTCGGAGGTTTTACACCGTTGGATAAAGTCTATTCTTATAATCCGATTCCGAGTGAATTAAATGCTGAACAATCAAAATATATTTTAGGAGTTCAGGCAAATTTATGGACGGAATATATTCTTGATTTTAAACAGGTTCAATACATGATTTTCCCAAGATTATTCGCGATTTCGGAAGTTGGTTGGGGAACTTCAGATCCTAAAAATTATAAAGAATTTGAAGGAAGAGTGATTAATGAATTCAAGGTTTTGGATAAAATGAATGTGAATTATGCGAAAAGTATTTACAATATTTACGGAAAAGTTTCCGCTGCAAATAATGGTGTGTCTTATGAACTTTCAACATCACAAAATCCAAATGGAATCCGATATACATTGGATGGAACAGAGCCTACGATAAATTCTCAAACCTATCAAAATCCGATTCCTGTTTCAAAGTCAATGACCATAAAATCGGCTTATTTTGAAAACGGGCAGTTAAAAAGTGCGATTTCTGTACAAATTTTTACGGTTTCAAAAACGACAGGCAAAAAAATCACTTTAGAACAGCAGCCGAGCGAAAATTATTCTTTTGGAGGAGCTTTTACTTTAATTGATGGAATTGTCGGAAACGTAAAACAATTAGGAAAAACATGGTTAGGTTTTAATGGAAAAGATGTGGTTGCAACGATTGATTTGGGACAAAAAACTCAGTTTTCGGAAGTGTATTTTAATACATTGGAAAATAAAGGAAGCTGGATTCATTTGGCAAAATCGGCTCAAATTTTTGTTTCTGATGATGGAACAAACTTTAAGATGATCAAAGAAATCGGGAAAGACGAGATTGTAAATGCAAAAGGCAAAATCACATTAAATGTAGGAAATCAAAGCTCAAAATATCTTAAAATTAAAATAGAAAACGCAGGAATTATTCCGGCTGGAAATCCGGGAGCAGATTCAAAAGCATGGCTTTTCGTTGACGAAATCGGAGCAAACTAAATCTTTTTAATTAAAAATCTAAATCTAATATCTTGTAAAAATATGTCTTCACGTAGAAAATTTCTGAAAAATACAGCATTGGCTTCTTCCGCATTATTATTGAATCCATTGGATTTAATTGCAAAAGATTTGCCTGAAAATAATACAAAAACAGTCAATAAACCAATTGTTCTTTCCACATGGAACTTTGGCTTAAAAGCCAATGAAGAAGCCTGGACTATCTTAGGAAAAGGCGGGAGAGCTTTGGATGCGGTAGAGAAAGGAGTTCGTTTGGTTGAAAATGACCCCACTGAAAGAAGCGTTGGTTACGGAGGTCGTCCCGACAGAGACGGAAGAGTGACTTTGGATGCCTGTATCATGGATGAAAATTATAATATCGGTTCGGTTGCGGCTCTGGAAAATATTAAAAATCCAATTTCTGTAGCAAGAGCTGTAATGGAAAAAACACCACATGTAATGTTGGTTGGTGATGGAGCTTTGCAATTTGCGGTTTCACAAGGTTTTAAAAAAGAAAATATCTTAACTGCAGAATCTGAAAAAGAGTGGAAAGAATGGCTGAAAGACAGTAAATATCAACCTGTTGTAAATATTGAAAATCACGATACAATAGGAATGATCGCATTGGATGCACAAGGAAATCTTTCCGGAGCTTGTACAACGAGCGGAATGGCTTTTAAAATGCACGGAAGAGTAGGAGATTCCCCGATCATTGGGGCAGGTTTATTTGTTGATAATGAGGTAGGTGCAGCGACGGCAACTGGTCATGGAGAAGAAGTGATCAGAACAGTCGGAACTCATTTAGTGGTTGAATTGATGCGACAAGGCAGAAATCCTCAACAGGCTTGTAAAGAAGCGGTTGAGAGAATTGTGAAAATTACAAAAGCTAGAAATAAAAATTTAAAAGATATTCAGGTTGGTTTTATTGCGATCAGTAAAAAAGGGGAATATGGTTCTTATTGTATTCAGGATGGATTTAATTTTGCTGTTTACGATCAAAAAGGAAACCGTCTGGAAAAACCGGAATTTGCTTTGAAATAATTTTACATATAATTTGAAAACATGAGAAATGTAATTTTTGCATCATTATTTCTAATTATCGCATGTAAGGAAACCAAAAAAGAAAATGGTAAAAGTTCCGAAACAGAAAATATTTCGAAAGTAAATTCTGCAGAAACAGAAGCCGCAAAAGAATGGCTGGAAAAGAGTATTGAAAATTATTTTAGCGCAGATATTTCGGATCAGGAAAAAATCATGCAGAACATCACGACCAAAGATTATTATGAATTTAAGACGGATGCTACCAATGTTGATATGGATGTTGATGGAAGTCTTTCGTTGCAGGATTTTCAGAAAAAATGGAAAACTAAATTTGATGTGCAGAAAGCAGGAGTCGGAGTCGGCTTTTTAATTACAGGTCAGGATTGGGATAAGATTACGATCACAAAGTGTGATGCAATTTTAGAATCAGAGAATACATATTTGTTTGATGTGATTCTTACAGACAAAAAAAACAATGCAAATTATCCGATACAGATAAGTGTTTTCAAACATCAGAATTCTTATCTTATAGGTGATGTTTTGCAGTAAATATTAAAAAAGATAATCATAAAATACGATGTCAAAAATAGAAATAGCCTGTTTCAATCCAGAATCTGCAATCATTGCGTTTGAAAACGGAGCAGACAGAATAGAATTGTGCGACGGATTAAGCGAAGGCGGAACTACACCGAACTTTGAAATAGCAAGACAACTTAGAGAAAAAATAAACATCCCGATTTTTGTAATGATTCGTCCTCGCGGTGGAGATTTCACCTATTCTGATGAAGAATTTGAACAAATGAAATCAGAATTAATTCAATTAAAATCATTAAATATTGACGGTTTTGTTTTCGGAATTTTAAATGAAAATGATGAGGTAAATATCGAACAAAATAAAGAGTTGGTTGAATTGGCGAAACCTTATCCATGTACATTTCATCGAGCTTTTGACCGAGCAAAAGATTTAGAAAATTCTTTAGAAAAAGTGATTGAATGTGGCTTTAAAACAATTCTTACTTCCGGTCAGAAACCAAACGTTTCAGAAGGAAAAGAAAATTTGAAAAAATTAGTAGAATTATCCAACGAAAGAATTGAAATTCTTGTCGGAGGCGGACTTCGTTCCACTAATATTGAAGAACTTAGAGAGTATACAAATGCAGTATATTTTCATTCTTCTGCGATTATTGATGGAAGTGCTTCTGCAAATGCGGATGAGGTGGTTGCTTTGAAGAATAAATAATCATTTTCGTAATTCAACGGGATGTTTGTCATTCAGAACGAAGCAAAGCGTAGTGAAGAATCTAAGCTTAATATTCTTAAAAGCTTAACTTTAATCTTAATGGTTTAGATTCTTCCTTCGTCAGAAGGACAACTTCATGATTATAAATTATATAAATCAAATTATTGATGAACAAAATTCTACTTTTTTCTTTTATTTTCATACAAACTTTAATCAAGGCTCAATTTTCAGAGCGAAACTTATCCTCTGAAAAATGGCAGTTCAAAAATTCCAAAGATAAAAATTGGCTCATTGCCACCGTGCCGGGAACAGTTCATTTGGATTTGATGAATAATAAAATAATTCCCGATCCTTACAAAGATGAGAATGAGAAAAAAGTTCAGTGGGTAGAAAATGAAGATTGGGATTACCAGACTTCATTTAAAATTTCGTCAAAAGAATTAGAAAATCAAAATGCTGAATTAATTTTTAATGGATTAGACACGTTTTCAGAGATTTACTTGAATGGAAAATTATTACAATCAACAGATAATATGTTTAGAAAATGGGAAATTCCTGTTAAACAATATTTGAAAAATGGAGATAATTTACTGCAAATTAAATTCAAATCTGCGGTAAATGTAGGAAAAGAATTAGCCAAGAAAGTTCCATTTACAATGCCGGAATCACCGAGAAGTTTTGTGAGAAAAGCTCAATATCAGTTCGGTTGGGATTGGGGACCGAGATTAGTAAATGCAGGAGTCTGGAAAGATGTTAAGTTAAGTTTTTGGAATAATGCCAAACTTGAAAACGTAAAAATTGAACAAAAAGCTTTAACTAAAGAAAAAGCTGAATTAAATATTTACAATGAAATTTTTGCTGATCAGGAAGGAAAATATATAATTTCAATTAATAATAAAATCAAAAATATTGAATTAAAAAAAGGAAAAAATAGTATTAAGCTTCCGTTTACGATTGAAAAACCGAAGTTTTGGCAACCGAATGGATGGGGCGATCCGAATTTGTACAATATTAAAATTTCTTTACAAAAAGATTCAAAAATTATTGCAGAAAAATCTGAGCGAATCGGATTAAAAACGATCGAATTAATTCAGCAAAAAGACGAAAAAGGCAAATCTTTTTATTTTAAAGTTAACGGGAATTCGATGTATGCAAAAGGCACAAACTGGATTCCTTCCGACAGTTTTTCGCCAAGAATTACCAAAGAAAAATATCAAAAACTCATAAAAGATTCAAAAGATGCGAACATGAATATGATTCGTGTTTGGGGCGGCGGAATTTACGAAGACGATGAATTTTACAAAGCTTGCGACGAAAACGGAATTTTGGTTTGGCAGGATTTTATGTTTGCGGGAAGTTTTTATCCGTCCGATGAAAACTTTTTGGAAAACGTAAAAGGAGAAGTAAAAGATCAGGTGAACCGACTTCAAAATCATGCATCGATCGCTTTGTGGTGCGGAAATAATGAAATTGATGAAGCCATTGTCAATTGGGGATATCAGAAACAATTTAAATATTCGAAAGAAGATTCTCTGCAGGTTTGGGAGGATTATAAAAAGGTTTTTCATGAAGTTATTCCAAACACAATTAATGAAATTGCGGCAAAAGATAAGTCGATTTATTGGGAAAGTTCACCGTCAATCGGATGGGGACACAAAGAAAGTTTAACCGAAGGAGATTCTCATTATTGGGGAGTTTGGTGGGGAGAACAACCGTTTGAAATTTACAACGAGAAAGTTCCGAGATTCGCTTCTGAATATGGTTTTCAGGGAATGCCGACATTGGAAACTACTAAATCAATGTTCTCAGGAACTCCAGATTTAAACTTAGAAAACGGAACGATAAAAGCTCACGAAAAACATTCCAGAGGTTGGGAAATTATTGATAATTATATGAAACGGGATTACAATATTCCGATGGATTTTGTGAAATACAATTATGTTTCCCAATTACTTCAGGCTCGTGGAATGCAGATTGCTATTGATGCTCATCGTCGTGCAAAACCTTACAATATGGGAACTTTGTATTGGCAATTGAATGATTGTTGGCCAGTTATTTCCTGGTCTTCGATTGATTATTTGGGAAACTGGAAAGCGTTACATTATCAGATCAAAAGAAGTTTTGAAAATCAGGTGATTTTAACTGAGGAAAAAGATGGAGTTTTGAATTTTTATGCGATTAATGATGAATTGAAAAAGTTCGAAGATGTAAAAGTAGAAATTCAGGTTGTTGATTTTAATGGAAAAGTTTTAAACGAAATTACAACTGTCCCGGATGGGAAAACTTTAGAAGAAATTGTAAAATTTGATCCGATTGAAATTGAGAATTTAATTCCAGATTCCAATAAAAATGAAGTCTTTTTAAAATTAACTTTAAAAGATAAGAATCAAAAAATCATTGCTCAAAACAATTATTTCTTTGCAAAACCAAAAGATTTAAAACTTTCAAAACCAACAATTAAAATCAAGAAAATTTCCGAAACTGAAATCGAAATATCAACCGATGTATTGGCAAAAGACGTTTATTTAATTGGCGACACTCATTTCAGTGACAACTTTTTTGATTTACTTCCAAAAACCTCTAAAAAAATTAAACTTTCCAAACCTTTAGAAAAAATTGGGACAATGAGTTTATGGGATACTATGAATCCGTAAATTTGTGAGATATTCTTAGAAGCTATGGTAAATTTTGTTCTGATCGCAGTATGCATTATCGCAGGAATGGTTTTCAAGGCAACAAAATCTATCCATCCCGATGCGCACAAAGGAATCAATACATGGATTCTTTATCTTGCGCTTCCCGCTGTTTCTTTCAAATATTTACCGAAAGTTCATTGGACGACAGAAATGTTTTTTCCGATTGTCGCGACTTTTTTGACTTCAGTTTTTTGCTTTTTCTTTATGATGTTTTACAGTAAAAGCAAAGGTTATTCAAGGCGTTCGAGAAGCACACTTGAATTAGTAAGCGGTTACAGCAATACATCATTCATAGGATTTCCTTTAATTTCTGCATTTTATGGTGAAAGTCTTCTAAGTATTGCCATTATTTGTGACCAGACCATGTTTTTCTCCCTTTCAACATTAGGAATTATTGCAGCCTTAAAAGGTGGAAGCAGATCCGGAAAAGTAAGTGCAAAATTTATTTTAAAACGATTAATTACTTTTCCACCGCTTGTTGGTTGTATTGCTGCTTTGGTTTTATCTCAATGGATAGATTTCACTTCAGAGGAACCGTTTTTCGATAAGTTAGCAGCAACAGTAAGTCCGTTGGCTTTATTTTCAGTTGGCTTGCAGTTAAAATTCAACGGCTGGAAAAAATTGATTCCTCAAATGTCGGTTTCCATGTTGTATAAATTAATTTTAGCTCCCGCAATCACTTTAGGATTGGCTTTATTGCTCGGAATAAAAGGAAACATCGCCAAAATCACCATTTTTGAATCTGCAATGCCGACAGTTTTAACTTCAAGCATCATCGCAGAACAATTTCGGTTAAATACCAAACTCACAAATTTGACAATCGGATTCAGCATCATCGTCGGACTTTTTACTTCTGCGTTTTGGTATGAAATTATTGAATTTATATTTTAATTTAACTCAAAATCATACAAAATAATAGAATCTATATTGTCCTGCCATTGCTCTACATGCGAAGAATTACTTGCAGATGGTAAAATGGAAGTTGGATGATATTGAGTATCTCCTTTTAGTCTTATTTTTGCTTTAAACGTCATGCTCTTTCCTGTTTTTTGAACTGTGAGTAAGGCATAAACAGAAGAAGTCATCATTTTAGCTTCAGAAAATGTAAATTCTATGCTGTTATCTTTAATATCGTCTTTTTTGAAATTTTCCATCATATCAAAAAGATCAATTTTTTCTGTTATATTTTCTTCTTTAACTTTTTCAAAGTTGATGATTTTATCATTTTTGAACTGTGGGTTAAGTAAGATTTTTTTACCAATGGGAATCGTAATTTCTCCCTTGTTTAAAGAAATTTTTTCCTGAGCCTGAATAATAACAACAAGAAATAAAGATAATAATGCAAAGATTTTTTTCATGGTTAGTTGTATTAAATTGAAAAATCAAATTGATATAAGAACGATAAAAATAGAAAATATTGCAGTTCTCTAAAGAAAAATCTAATTTTACACTTTAAATATTTCTTTTGCAATACGCTCAAATAGTTTTACCGTTAAATTTAAAAGGTTCTTTCACCTACAAAGTTCCTGAAGAAATTATGCCTGAAATTCAGGTAGGAATGCGTGTTTTGGTTCCTTTTGGCGGGAAGAAAATTTATACGGGAATTGTTTTTGAACTTCATGATAATGCTCCCGAAAATTTCGTTGCAAAGGAAGTGATCAGTATATTAGATGACAAACCGATCGTTCCGAAAGAGCAGATTAATTTCTGGAATTGGCTTTCAGATTACTATTTGTGCGGTTTGGGTGAAATTTACCGTTTTGCATTTCCTTCTTCTTTGAAATTGGAAAGTGAAACGTATTTAAAATTAAAACCCAATATCACGGTTGATTTTGAAAATCTGGATGTTAATGAAATGTATCTTATTCAGGCTTTAGAAGTTCGACAGTTGATTAATTTAACTGATATTGAAGCTTTTATTCCGAAAAAAGATATCATTAAGACAATCAACTCTTTAATTGATTTACAATACATCGAAATTGATGAAAAAATTGCAGAAAAATATAAAGCAAAGGAAGTTGCGTATGTAAAAATCAATGATGAGGTTTTACAAAGACAAAATCTTACGGAAATTCTTTTGTCATTAAAAAGAGCTCAGAAACAGAAAGATCTTTTCCTTCATATTCTAGAAAAACAAACCGAAAATCCTGATTTGCATATCAAAAAATCCGAACTTTTTGAAGACGGATATTTTGGAAGTTCACATTTTAAATCTTTGGCAGATAAAAATTTTGTTGAGGAATATTATATGCAAAAAGACAGGATCGAAAGTTATGATGGTGAAATTGAAGAAATTGAAGAGCTTTCCGAAGCTCAGAAATTGGCAAAAGCTGAAGTCGATGAAGCTTTTGAAGAAAGGAAAAATGTGTTGCTTCACGGTGTGACTTCGTCTGGAAAAACGCATATCTATTTAGAAAAGATAGGAGAGTGCATTCAAGAAGGGAAAAACGTTTTGTTTTTACTTCCTGAAATTTCTTTAACGAAACAGATCACGCAAAGATTAGAAAAAAAATACGGCAAAAATATTGGTTTTTATCATCAGAAACTCACTGATTTTGAGCGTGTAGAAGTTTGGAGAAGAATTAAACAAAATGACATTAAAATCTTAATTGGAACTCGAAATGCTTTATTTTTGCCTTATCAGAATTTGGGATTAATCGTTGTCGATGAAGAACATGATTCGGCTTACAGACCAAGAGAAGTTTCGCCTTATTTTAATGCAAAAGATGCAGCTTTGGTATTAGGAAATTTTTACAAAGCGAATGTTATTTTGGGCTCTGCAACACCTTCAGTTGAAAGTTATTACAACGCCCGAAAGGAAAAAATGAAATATATTTTCCTTGAAGAACGTTTTGGAAATGTAAATCTCCCTGAATATGAGTTGATTAATTTTAAAGAAGCTCAGGATTCCAAAAAGGTGTCAGGAAATTTTTCTTTACAATTAATTGATGAAATTAAGAAAACATTAGACGAAAAAAATCAGGCTATTGTTCTTCACAACCGCCGTGGTTATGCGAATGTGATTGAATGTGAAACCTGTGGTTATGTAAATTATTGCTCAAATTGTGATGTCGTGATGACGTATCACAAAGCTGCGAATGAAATGAAATGCCATTATTGCGGTCAAAGAGCTTCAAAACCAAAAACTTGTCCGAAATGTTATTCCGAAAACCTTAATGAAAGAGGAGTAGGAGTGGAACAGATTCATGAAGAAGTATCAAAATTATTTCCTGATAATGAAGTAGATAGGATGGATGTCGATTCGATGCGAAAGAAATTTGCCTACGAAAAATTATACGAAAAAATTGAAGATCGAGAAACGGATATTGTTGTCGGAACCCAAATGATTTCAAAAGGTTTGGATTTTGATCATATCGAATTGGTAGCAATTCCGAAAGCGGATTCTATGCTTTATGTTCAGGATTTCAGAGCTGAAGAACGGGCATATCAATTGATTACTCAGGTTTCCGGAAGAGCGGGAAGAGTTTCCGGGAAAGGTAAAATTTTAATTCAGACTTTTAATCCGGATCATTCTGTTTTTCAGTTAATTAAAATGAATAATCCGGCAAAAATTTATAAATATATTTTAACGGAGCGTCAGAAATTTCATTATCCGCCTTTCACAAAATTAATCATGATCGAACTGAAACATAGAAAGGAGGATAAAGTAAATCGTGCTTCTCAGTTTTTGGGTTCGGTTTTGAGAAAATATCTTCCGGGAGATTGCGTTTTAGGTCCGGAAAAAGCTCAGATTGCGAGACTTAACAATTTGTATCAATTTCAGATCATGCTTAAGCTTCCAAAAGGCAAAAAATATGAAGAATATAAGAAGCTGGTTTTATTAAGTCTAAAAGAATTTGAAGAAATTACGGCTTATCAAAGTATTAAAAAAGACGTTTTTGTAGATTTTTAACAATTTTTAACAAACTTTATGGTGTTTTTATAATAGTCTACCGAACCACCATACAACAATATTTTCTACATTTGATCGTTGATTATATGTTTGGCGTTTAACTTTCGATTTAACCAATTGATTTTTAACCTATCCAAACTGTAACAAAATTAAAAATAGATGGTAAATTTCAGAAGATATATTTCAAGCGTTGCGGTACTTGCTTCAGGTTTTTTCCTTGCACAGTCTACCGTTTCTACAGTTCTGTATTCTCCGGCTTATGACAATCAAAAAAGCAGTTTAAACTTACCTTCTCCCATCGCTACGATGGTAGAAAAAACTATTTTGTCGCCAAAAGAGCTTGTAGACATTAATGTAAACACGATGATGACCGACCCGGTTCTGAAAAACGCAACCTGGGGATTCGTAGTGTACGACCCGAAAACGAAGAAGGTAGTTTCTTCGTATAACGAAAATACTCCATTGGTTCCGGCTTCTACAACGAAATTATTAACTACAGAAACAGCAATGAATCTGTTGAGTGAAAATTACCGTTGGAACACACAGCTGGAATATTCAGGAAGTATTGATGAGAATGGAGTGTTGAACGGAAATCTTTACATTGTAGGAAGCGGTGATCCGTCTTTAGGAACCAATAAAGCGGGAGCTTGGTCTTACAAAGATATTGTTTCAGATTTCATAGGAGGGCTTTCTCGTGAGGGAATCAAAAAAGTAAATGGTGATATTATTATTCAGACAGCGCTTTTCAAAGGTAACATTGCGAAGCTTCCGGAAAATGTTGTTTGGCTAGAGAACAATAATTATTATTTACCGGCAGGTTCAACGCGTGAGATCAATCCTGCAAATGAAAAACTGATCATAAAAAAAGGAACTAATTTCTCTACTGATAAGAAATTTTTCTATGTTTCTCCTTATAACAATCAGATGGTTTATGCTGATAAATACGAAGGTGACGGAGTTTTGACAACAAAATTACCTGATGCTCCGGCTTTTCTTGCAAATTCTTTTAGAACAACTTTAGTAAAAAGCGGAATTGCAGTAACGGGAAAAGTAACTCCGAAAATGACAGATGCTAATCCTGAAAGCAGAAAATTGGTTTCAGCATATAAATCTCCAACTTTGGGTGATATTATTTTTTACACTAATCAACATAGTGATAATGGTTTAGCAGAAGCTCTTTTAAAAACAGTTGGTTTCCAGAGGTTGGGTGATCAGACAACAGAATCAGGCAGAAAAGTAGTTACAGAGCATTTAAAAAGTGAAGGTTTTGATATGATCGGTCTTAATTATATGGACGGAAGCGGACTTTCCAGAAGTAATAATGTAACTCCAATTGCTCAGGCTAAATTTTTAACTTCTTTAATGGATGAAAAATATTATAAAACATATTTAAATTCATTACCGGTTGGAGGTCAGTCAGGAACTTTGAAGAGAATGTTCAACGGACTTGGAAACGGGCAGGTTTTTGCTAAAACAGGAACTTTAAATAAGGTTAAAACTTTGGCAGGATACATGAAGACGAATACAGGAAAAACGTTGGTTTTTTCTTTAATGGTTAACAATTACGCAGGATCTGTAGATATGGTGAAGAAAAGAATGGAGAAAATTCTTGAACCTGCATTAGATTTGTAGAATTATTAAAATTTTATTAATATAAAAGCCTTTTAATCAATGATTAGAAGGTTTTTTTATATCTTTGATATAATATAATTTAAGAATGAGAAAATTTTACTTTTTAATTCTGAGTGTTTTTGTTTTTCAGCAATTCTGCGCTCAGAATGATAATATTGAACGAAAAGGAATGATTGCAAAGGAAATGAAGTCTTTTGCAAATAAAATGGCAGTAGGAAATATTAATCCGAATACACTGAACTACGATCTTCAATATCAGAGAATGAATGTGACGATTGATCCTGCAATAAGAAGTATTTCCGGTTCTATTACTTCTCATTTCAAGCCTAATCAAAGTATGAGCAGTATTTATTTTGATCTGGATGGTCAGATGACAGTTTCACAGGTTCAGTATCATGGGAATTCTCTTGTTTTTCAGCAGCTTGCAACGACCAAAGAACTTAAGATTAATTTTCAGTCTGCACTTCCTGCCAATGTATTAGATTCGTTAACAGTAACTTACTCCGGAGTTCCGCCAACGGCAAACAATTCTTTTTTCAACGGAACACAAGGAGGAGCCGCAGTTTTATCTACTTTAAATGAGCCTTACGGAGCGCAGGACTGGTTTCCAACAAAACAAAGTTTAAATGATAAAATTGAAAGATTTGATTTTAAAATTACCACGCCTTCTCAATATAATGTTGCAGCGAATGGAAAACCAATGTCCGAAACTACTCTTCCCGGAGGACAAAAACTTACTTTCTGGAGAACTCAATATCCCACCGCAGCTTATCTGATTGCGCTTTCAATAACTAATTATGTAAAGTTAACGGATACAATGGGAAATCCACCTTTTCCTTTTATTAATTACGTTTTTCCTTCAACGGCTGCGAACACAACCAGCATGAGTAACATAGACTGGACGAAAACTGTAATGAATACTTTTGAAAATTATTTCGGAGCGTATCCTTTTAGAAATGAAAAGTATGGACATATGGAATTTCAAGCGGGTGGCGGAATGGAACATCAGACTATGACTTCAGTAGGGTCTTGGGGAAGAGGTTTGATCGCTCATGAGCTTGCACATCAATGGTTCGGAGATAAAGTAACTTGCGGAGCATGGAATGATATCTGGCTGAATGAAGGCTTCGCAACATTTGGTGAACATTTGGCAAATGAAAAATTATTAATGACAAATGCTGAGTTTTTAAGTTATTTATTAGTGCAAAAAAATTATGTTACAGGCGCGCCGGAAGGAAGTGTTTATGTTGCGGATTCTAACTTAACGAATGTCGGAACAATTTTCAATAGCAGATTGTCTTATTCTAAAGGTGCATATGTTTTGAGAATGCTTAAATGGATTTTGGGCGACATAGCTTTTTATCAGGCACTTCAGGATTATAATTCTAGACCGAATCTTGCTTATAATTATGCAAAAACTCAGGATTTTAACGCATCATTATTAACTTCAACGGGACAAAATTTTACAGAATTTTTCAATGACTGGATCTATGGTGAAGGTTATCCTATTTATGATATAAGATGGAAGCAGGTAGGAAATACAGTTACTTTTAAAGCATCTCAGACGCAAAGTCATCCATCGGTAAGTTTTTACGAAATGCCTTTGCCGATTAAAGTAAATGGAACAGGAGGTCAGGTTGCTTATTTTGCCTTGAATAATACAACAAATAATCAATACTTTACTCAATCGGTAACTTTTCCGGTGGCAAGTGTAGAATTTAATTATGAATATCAGATTTTAGAAAGGAATTCAACAGTAACTCAGGATGCTACATTAGATACTTCAGATTTTAGCAAAGATGAGTTTGCTTTGTATCCAAATCCAGCCAAAAATGAATTGAATTTGAAAGGGATTAATACACCAACAGATTTTACAATTTATTTTACAGACGGAAAATTAGTAAGAAAAGGAATTTATCAACCTGAAAAGTCAATTAATATTTCAGAATTGGTTCCCGGAACTTATATTTTTAAAATAAGAGATAAAAATGTAAAATTCTTAAAGAAATAAATTAAAACCTTCAGAAATGAAGGTTTTTTCGTTTTTATGCTAATCAATTTATAGAAATAATTCTACTTTTCATAAAATTTCTTAAATAAGTATGAGTTTATAAATATTTTTTTGTAACTTTTTGATATAATAGTAATTAATAATTTTTTAAGAACGATGTTCAACGTTTTAAAACTACCAATTAGATATTTTTACAAATCATTTTGATTTTTTTTAATTACTAAAGTTAATGTTTGTTAATATATCTAATTAGTATTTGACTATCAATATTCTAATAATAAATAACAAACAACTATGAAAAAAACTTTACTCATACTGTCAATGCTTTCAAGTGCAACAGTATTTTCACAGGTAATTTTTAGCGAAGGTTTCGATACATTCACCTCTTTAGCCGGAGCCGGATGGACGTCTACGAATCAAAGTAGCCCTGTCGGAGCAAGTACATGGGCTCAAGGAGGTGGAACTGCCTTTTCGACTGGCGGACAAGCAGGAGGAACTACCTCTTTTACACTTTGTAATTTCAACAGTACAACAGGTGCAGGAACAATCAGTAACTGGTTGATGACGCCTCCGATTACGGTTAAAAATGGAGATGTTATTTCATTTTATTCCAGAAAAGGAGGAACTGCCAATACATATCCGGACAGGTTGGAATTCAGATTGAGTGATCAGGGTGCTTCATCTACAGCTCCTTCTGGTGCAACGGGAGTTGGTTCATATACTAATGTAGCTGTTTCCATAAATCCTAATCTTACAACAAGTACTTCGGCTACAACAGGTTATCCTGTTACCTGGACACAATATTCTTATACAGTTACAGGACTTTCTGCAGATACAAGCATGAGAATGGCTTTCCGTTATTATGTAACGAATGGCGGACCTGATGGAACCAATTCTGATATTGTAGGTGTAGATACTTTTGCTGTAACGAGAACAGCTACTTTAGCTACAAGTGATGTTCAATTACAAAAAAGTAGCATCTCTATATATCCTACAATTGCTGACAGAGAACTTACTATAAGCCTTAAAAATAATCAGCAGATTATGGGAATTTCAATTTATGATATGTCCGGAAAGGCGATTTCATATGTAAAAGCAGATGTTGTAGACAAAAGTAATTCTGTGGTTGACGTATCTCAATTACCAACCGGAAATTATATTGTAAATGTTATCACAAAAGAAGCTAAATACACAAGCAAATTCATTAAAAAATAATTTTTGAAATAATAAAGTCAAAACCTTCAGAATTTCTGAAGGTTTTTTTGATTAATAAAGGTTAATTGGAATAGGATAATACGAAAATAAAGATCTTTCCGCGGAGATTATTAAATAGATAAGTTCCATTGTAAATAATTTTAAGGTTATTAATATTTAAATTTAAATCTGAAAATTTTTTTGCTTTTTGATCGCCCTGTTTGCTTTTCGTTTGGCTTTTCTCACTTTGAAATCAAACCATGTTTCTTTGAAAATATTTCTCATGGCATTATCGAAATGTCTTATCAGTACAAGATTCTTAAAACCACGCCATTTTTCCAGTAAACTTGAAGGTAACGCTCTGATCGATACAGAATAACCCTCAGTTTCATACTGAATATAATGCCACCAACCTGAAGGAATGTAAAGAGTTTCGCCCGGTTTTATGACTGCTTCATAGCCGTTTAAATATTTAAGTCCGGGAAATTCCTCATAATCAGGTTCTTTAATATTGGTTACACTGTGAAAATTATAGGGAAGTTTATACATCAGATCCGATTGTTCCCAAGGGAAAAGCCAAATTCGCTTAATACCTTGAAATTGAGTGATGAAAACGTGAGACATATCAATATCAACATGATTTCGTGTGATGGAACCTTCGCCACCGAAGAACATAAAGGGAAGCCATTTTAAAATTTTTCCTTTAGTAACATCATTGTATTGAATATCATTCTTAAGTTCCGGTTTAATGCTTAATAAATTAAATAGGAAAAGCCGATGTTCGGTAGGAGAGGAAGTAATAAGATTTAAATATTCTGAAAATGTACTTTGTGCAATAGGTTTACTTGCAACTCTGTCTAAAGATTCTATCTCGCTTCCATAAATATTCACTTTTTGTTCACCTGCAATTTCTTTAAAATAGTCATAATTCCATTTTTTGTAAGCGGGACTTTCAGGATCTACAAAATCTTTTAAAATAAGAGGTTTTGCGGGTTTCAGATAAGTGCTGAGAAAGTCTTCTGACGATATATTTTTAATTTTTTGTACTGGTGATAATCTCATTTTCCTGGTTTTGAAGTAACAAATATAATAATTAGTCTACTAAAATTATAGACTATTATCAAAAATATTAAAATTTTATTTAAACATTTTAGAATAAAAATCATAAAATAGGATACTTTACCACGATTTTATTAAATTAGCGCATCAAAAAATTTATCTAAAATGATCTCTAAAAAGTATCTTGAAAACTTACAGAACGAACTACAAAATATTGATAACGACGGACTTTACAAAAGAGAAAGAATCATCACTTCTCAGCAAAGTGCGGAAATAGAAGCTAATGGAAAAAAGCTGTTGAACTTTTGTGCCAACAATTATTTGGGATTATCAAACAATCCGGAAGTAATGAAAGCTTCTCAGGACATGATCGAATCTCACGGTTACGGAATGTCTTCTGTACGTTTTATCTGCGGAACTCAGGATATTCACAAAGAATTAGAACAAAAAATCGCTGACTTTTTAGGATTGGAAGATACCATTCTTTACGCAGCTTGTTTTGATGCAAACGGAGGTGTTTTTGAACCTTTATTTACGGAAGAAGATGCTATTATTTCTGATGAATTGAACCACGCTTCAATTATTGATGGTGTTCGTCTTTGTAAAGCGGCAAGATACCGTTACAAAAACAATAATATGGCAGATCTGGAAGCTCAGTTGATCGCAGCTTCTGAAAAAAATCACCGTTTCAAAATTATTGTTACTGATGGAGTTTTCTCAATGGACGGAATTGTTGCAGATCTTAAAGGAGTTTGTGATTTAGCGGACAAATACGATGCTTTGGTAATGGTTGACGATTCTCACGCAACAGGTTTCATTGGAAAAACAGGTCGTGGAACTCACGAAGCGAATGAAGTTATGGGTAGAGTAGACATTATTACTTCTACATTAGGAAAAGCTCTTGGAGGTGCTTTGGGAGGATTTACTTCAGGTAAAAAAGAGATCATCGATATGTTGAGACAGCGTTCAAGACCATATTTATTCTCAAATTCATTGGCTCCGGGAATTGTGGGTGCAGCTTTGAAAGTTTTGGATATGATTTCTGACGATACTTCTCTTCGTGATAAAGTAATGGAAAACGCAGAATATTTCAGAGCGGAAATGAAATCTAAAGGTTTTGATATTCCAGATGGTGATGCTGCGATCGTTCCTGTAATGCTTTATGACGCACCTTTGGCTCAAAAAATGGCTGAAAAGTTGATGGATGAAGGAATTTATGTAATAGGATTCTTCTATCCGGTTGTACCAAAAGGAAAAGCGAGAATCAGAGTGCAGCTTTCTGCGGCGCATACTAGAGAGCATTTGGATAAAGCGATTGCAGGTTTTGAAAAAGTTGGAAAAGAATTAGGAGTAATTTCTTAAAAATAAAATAGCTCTACAGTTGTAGAATTAAAACTGGATTTCTTATATTTACAGAAATCCAGTTTTTTTATGAATAAAATATATGCTTTTCTGTTGATGTTTTTAGTGACTGTTTCTTGTAAAACTAAGATGAATCAGTATATCAAAAATGAAAATAATGTGAGCAAGAGACATGGCAAATGGAGGGAGGAATATTCTTCAGATGAAGGAACTTTGGTTGCGGTCGGAAGGTATAAAAAAGGTGAAAAGATAGGAGTTTGGAAAACTACGTTGAACAATCAACTTTTTCAAAGAGATAAAATTGGAGGTAAAGTGACAAAAACCAAAATGTACTATCAAAGTGGAAAACTGATGCAACAGGGACAGTCTAGAATAGATATTAATAAAAATCAACGTCATTGGTATTATTTCGGTGACTGGAAATATTATGATGAACAAGGAAATCTTCGTTATATAAAAAAATACGCAGACGGTAAAAAAGTCGATAGTATTTCGTTCAATAAATAAATAATTCTGCTATCTTAATTTTCAAATAATCTTGTTTGTATTTTGGCTTAACATAAATGGCAAAATCATTATATTTGCGCTTAATTTTCATTTAAATGGTTTTTAAATCCAAATATCAAATTGAATTTTCTAAATCTAAAGGAGAAGTATTAGAAAATATTAAAAATAGCATATTTGGAGCGACTCCTAATTTGTTTGCTAAAAATTTTAATGGAAAAGTATTTGAAAACGGATTTAAAGTAAAAGTAATGGGAACAGAATCTTTTTCTTTTAAGGGGAATTTCACTGTAAATAAGAATAATGAAGAAACTCTTGAGCTAATTGTTGGGATTGGATATTTAGATGTAATTCTTTATTTTTTGCTTTACTCTTGGATATCATTCATGATATACAAGAATTATGAAAAAGATTATTATGTTGCAATTGTCTATTTTGGGTTGTCTATATTTATAATTATTTCAAGATATTTAGATGCAAAGAAATCGAAAAAAATGTTTTTTAATTTTTTAGAAAAGCTTGATAAAGAACATAAAGTTGTTCCTATAAAATAATTTATTGATTAAAAATGCTTTATACAATAATAAAAGCGCTTCATATTATCTTCATGGTAAGCTATTTTGCGGGAATTTTTTATCTCGTGAGAATTTTTGTTTATTATAAAGATACTGACGAATTTCCGGATGAAAAAAAGAAAATCCTTAGAGAACAATACACTTTCATGGCGAGAAGGCTTTGGAATATTATTACAGTTCCTGCAGGTGTCATTATGACAGTTTGCGGTTTAACTATGATTTTCCTGAACTTAGGATTAATGAAAACTCCTTGGTTTCATTTAAAACTGACATTCCTCGTTGGTTTAGCTTTTTACCATTACTGGTGCTGGAAAAAAGTCTTACAATTAAAAGAATTAAACGGAAATACCTTAGAAACAGCCAATATAAAGCTAAGACAGGCGAACGAAATTGCAACATTTATTTTGTTCCTTGTTGTGTTCACAGTGATCTTAAAATCTCAGGTAATTGAATATTGGTGGCAATTAATCTCAGGATTTTTCGTTCTGGTATTTTTGATCATGATGACCGTAAAACTGGTTAATAAAAAAAAGAAAAAATAATAATGGCTTTAAGCTAAAGGCAATAAGCGATAAGCTTTGCCTACTGCTTATAGCATATTGCTTACTGCAAATTAAAAAACTATGATTGCAATTTTAAAAAAAGAACTTTGGAGTTACTTCGGAAACTGGAGCGCATGGGTGATCATTGCGGCTTTCAGTCTGATAACGACTTTGTTTTTGTTTTTTTTCGAAAATGATTCTAATATTTTCGACATCGGAATCGCTTCACTACAAAGCTATTTCGTTTTGGTTCCCTGGTTACTGATGTTCATTATTCCGGCGCTTTCGATGAAAACTTTTGCGGAAGAACAACAGACAGGAACATTAAACTGGCTATTTTCTCAGCCTTTGAAAGTTTCAGATCTTGTATTTGGGAAATTTCTTTCTGTTTGGATCGTTGGGATTTTATGTTTGATTCCTTCATTAATTTACCTTTATACAGTCTATGTTTTGGGTGTTCCGGCAGGAAATATTGACATGGGAATGACGTTCGGAAGCTATATAGGAATGATTATTCTGATCGCCGCTTTTTCCGGAGTGGGAATTTTGGCTTCTTCTCTTTCTCAGAACCAGATTATGGCTTATTTGTTGGGTGTTTTCATGTGTTTCATCATGTATTTCGGAATCGAACAGCTGGCAAGTTATAAATTATTGGGAGGGGCAGATTTTATTTTGCAGAATCTAGGTTTTTATCAACACTTTTTAGGCTTTACAAGAGGTCTTATTGATTTTAAAGATGTTGCTTATTTTGCTTTAATTATAGCTGTTACATTGGCTTTGTCTAATCATTTTATTAATAAAAAGAAGTAGAATTATGAAGAAGATACAATTTAAATCTCCGGTAGGAATTTTACTTTTCGTGGTTTTGCCTTTGGTAATTATCTTGGCAATTTCAGGAATCAGATTGGATTTAACTAAAGAAAAAAGATATACACTTTCCGACAGTACGATCAAAGTATTGGAATCTGTGAAAAAACCTGTAATGATCGATGTTTATCTGGAAGGAGATTTTCCTGCGGATTTCAAGCAGCTTCAGAGCGAAACGAAATTCATGCTTGAAAATTTCAGAAAGGTAAATCCGAACATAGATTTTAAGTTCATTGATCCTATTAAATCAATGCTTAAAGATACTTTAGAGAAAAAAGGGATGTATCCATCTGTGTTGGATGACAGAAAAAGCGGGAAAACTTCACAGATAGAAATTTATCCGTATGCGCTTATCAAGAACGGGAAAAATAAAGTTACAGTACCTCTTATCGTAGAGCAGAATTACGCTGATAACGCAGAATTACTGAATAAGTCTATTGAAAATTTAGAATATAATTTTATTTCAAGAATTAAACTGGCAACCAACGAAACGTTCAAAAAAGTTGGTGTTTTGGTTAATCAGGATGAATTAAGTCCGGGAGAATTTCAGGGATTCATGAATCTTGCATTGGAAAATTACGATGCAGAACCAATTATTCCTAAAAATCAAAAGGAATTAAGTTTGGCTGATGTTCCGTTGTTGAAACAAATGAGTGCTTTAGTGATTGCGAAACCTAGAAAAGCATTCACAGATCAGGAAAAATTAGTGTTGGATCAGTACATCATGAACGGGGGAAAAACGCTTTGGATGATTGATGCAGTAAATGCCGAAATGGATACTTTGATGAGGTCTGAAAAGGTGATGCCTTTCCCGATCGATCTTAACATGACGGACTTCTTTTTCAATTACGGGATCAGAATCAATCCTGCTTTGGTAAAAGATGTAAAGAAATTTGCGAAGCTGAAGTTTGTGGCGGGTGAAGTTGCCGGAAATGCACAATATTCTACACAACCGTGGCCTTATTTTCCTTTGGGAATTGCAGAAAATGATAATCCGATCACCAAAAATATCAATCCGGTTAAATTTGAATTTCCGACTTCTATTGATACATTGGGAAGAAAAAATATTAAGACAAATGTACTTTTCGAATCCAGTGAAAGAACTTTGCTGAAACAGGTTCCAAACTATGTGACATTAGAAGAGATCAACAGTGTTGACAGTCTTGGACAAATGGAAAAACCAAGTACTCCAAAGATTTTTGCAGTTTCTTTGCAAGGGAAATTCACTTCGGCGTATGCTTCAAGAATTGAAAGAAAATCGTATCCCGGCTTTAAAGCTTCAAGCCCTGAAAATAAAATGATCGTCATTGCAGATGGAGACATCGCAAGAAATAAAGTAGTAAAGGGAAAACCGCTTCCTCTAGGAATGGATGTTCTCACACAGGAACGTTTTGGAAATGAACAGTTCCTGAAAAATGCTTTAGATTATCTTTTGGATGATAGCAATCTGATGGAATTAAGAAACCGTAATATCGAAGAAAGACTTCTAGATCGATATCTAATTGGTGAAGAAAGAAATTATTGGCAATGGTTTAATTTGCTTTTACCATTAGCAATTATAGGAATTTTGGGAGGTTTGTTCTTCTGGTTGAGGAAGAAAAAGTTTGGATAGAATATAAAAAAGAGAAGTTTTTGGCTTCTCTTTTTTGTTTTGATTATCATTTACAAATTAGTGTTCTAAATCTTCCTGACTTTTAAATCTACCAAGTTGAAAATCATCTTCTGATTTTTCGATACGATTAATTAAAGTTTCGACACTAAAAGGAATAAACTCAGAATGATCTTCTTTCTCCAATTTAGATAAAATATATTCTTCAATTTTCTCTAACAAACTCTCATCTTGAAGCTGAGCAAGATAAATGATTAAATTTAATTTTCTAGTTTGAATATCCACGATTGATGTATTTGGATTACAAATTATTTGTGATATTTGATTAGTCTTCAAATTCTATTTGAGATTGTACAGGTTTATTAAAAACCTTACTAAATTTTGATTTGAAATCTGCTAAATTATCAGATAGCTCCATTACAGTTATTAATTTCATTAAATGTTTATCCAAATGGGGAATTCCTATGTCTTCAGTCAAATGTTGATGATGTTTTCTATTTCTATTCCCATTTTCATTTTTAGGATTCATTTGTCTTAGTTTATCTAAGGCACCTTTTGGAAGTTCATTATAAACATATTCATTTGTAAATTTTCCGAGATAGCTTGGTCTTTTCAATGAAAATGGATCATATTTCCAGTCAAATAATCTAAAGGCTTCTTGGTAAAACTTTCTAGGAAATCGGTTTTGCCATTTTAAAAAATCCTCTTGAATATATTTTGATAATAATCTTTGAAGTTCATCCTTTTCTCTATCATATTGATATCCTGTGGCTTCATCGATTAGGGCATTTATACCTACCTTTGCTAATGAACGAATTATAATTTTAGCTTGTTTTAGCATTTTTTCTTGAGAGGATATTAATACACCTTTTTCTTCAGCATCTAAATATAGCTCACAAACTAAAGGAATTAATTCTGCGTCATATCCAACAGCATTTAATCCATTACTATGATAATAATGAATTGGCTGAATTTTTTCTAAAACGTCATCATTTACAAATTCTACAAGGTTTTTTGCCCCAATAATTGAAGGTAAGCCATCCTGTCTTTTTTCGCCTTTTCGAGGTCTATTAAATGCGGCAAATAAACCTGTTTGAGAAATGATTCTTTTTTTATTTTCTAACACTGCGCAAGGAATTTCTACAAATCCATTTTCCTCATTTCCTATTTTTAAATAGCCTCTGTGAGTAGCTTGATAAATATCCATAATAAATTATTTTTTTAGTCATGTGACTGCAAATATAGTCATATGACTTATTATTTCAAAAAATATTATTATGTTTTTTACAATGTAATTTTAATTCAAGAAAATTTTATCTCTAAAATCAATTAAACAACCTCCTAAACTCTCCCGGCGACTGTTTCACCTTCTGCTTAAACAACTTACTAAAAGACTGCGGATGCTCAAATCCCAGCTCATAAGCAATTTCACTCACAGATAAATTTGTGGTACTCAATCGTTCTTTTGCAGAATCAATTAACTTATTCTGAATATGTTGCTGTGTATTTTGTTGGGTGTGAATTCGCAGTAAAGTTCCCAGATAATTGGGCGAAATATTCATCTGTTCGGCAATGGTTTTTACGGAAGGAATTCCATTTTCTAGAAGATTTCCGTTGCTGAAATGCTGGGAAAGAACTTCTTCAAATTTATCCAGCAACTCGTGACTGGATTTTTTTCGGGTAAAAAACTGACGTTCATAAAAACGTTCAGCATAGATCAAAAATAACTCAAGCTGAGCAACAATTAATTCCTGAGTAAATTTATCAATATTTGTCTGATATTCCTTTTCGATATTTTTGAACAAATCAACAATAATTTTCTCTTCTTTATCAGAAAGGAAAAGCGCTTCATTAATCTGGTAACTGAAAAATTCGTAAGATTTGATTTTCTTAATGAGAGAAGTTCCCCAAAGGAAATCGGGATGAATAAGCAGTAAATATCCTGTCGGTTCTACTTCAACATCAGGTTTCATTTCAAGGCTCAAAAACTGAAGCGGTGAAACAAAACACAAAACTCCGGAATCAAAATCATACTGTTGCTGTCCGTAATTGAACTTAGCATTGACATTCCGTTTCAAGCCAATTGAATAAAAATTCTGGATCCATTTTAGTTCATCATCATTCACAGGATAACGAACCTTGCTATAATCTATCAGGCTGATCAACGGATGTTCAGGATTCGGAAGATTACAGAAAGCATGAAATTCGGAGATGGAATTAAAACGGAATGTCTGTTTCATAATAGCTAAGTTATTTAATTATTTTGAATCTCAACAGTTAGTATTAGAGATGTCATCCTGAGGCTCTCGAAGGATTCCCGATTATTTATAAAACGCTTCGAGAACCTCAGCTTGACAACGACTTAATACTTCAAGAAATTAAATAGCAGTAGAAACCGTCAAATTTTCCCAAGCTTTGGCATCCTTCGTAATTGCCTCAATTTTATTATTCAGGAAATCATTAGTTTCAACACCCAACAACAGATGTACCGGCGGATTTTTTTCTTTACTGATCTGGATCAGAACTTCTGCGCCTTTTTCAGGATCGTTTGGCTGATTTCCATTGATTTCATTAAGGTGTGCCTGTTCAGAATTTCTTGCTGTTTCATAAGCTTCAATTGAATTTACAGGCGTTTTTACAGAATCTTTAGTTAAGAAATCTGTACGGAAATATCCAGGATAAACGACTGTAGCATGAATTCCAAAATCCTTTGCTTCTTCTGCCAATGCTTCGGTAAATCCGGCTACTGCAAATTTTGTAGAGCAATAAATTCCCCAACCCGGAAAATTCCCGGAATATCCTCCGATAGACGAGATATTAAAAATGTTTCCTGATTTTTGCTCACGAAGATAAGGCATTGCATTTCTAATCACATTTAATGATCCGAAAACATTCACATCAAAATTTGCTCTTGCCTCTTCGTCCGAAAGTTCTTCCAAAGTTCCCAGTTGTCCGTATCCTGCATTGTTTACAATGACATCGATTTGTCCGAAATATTCAACTGTTTTTGCGATGGCAGATTTTACATCATCGTTATCTGTAATGTTTACCCCAAGCGGTAAAAAGTTTTCGGAAGTTTCTCCGATCTCGGAAATTAATGATTCCACAGTTCGGCTTGTTGCAGCAACAGGAAATCCTTCTGCCAATAATTTTTTAACTAAAACCAATCCCAACCCTTTTGAAGCTCCTGTTACGAACCATACTTTTTTTGTTTCCATTTTTAAATATTTTTTTTGTTTTAAATGATGGTACAAAGATGGAAAGTTGCGGAATGGAAAAAGTATCTCAATCAATGAATGATGTGTCCAAATCGTGAATGATATAAAAAAACAAAAAGAGAAACCCGAAAGTCTCTCTTTATACTGTTAGTTTAAAAAAATTACCAAGGGCTGATTCCCGATTCATCTTCAATGTCATTACTGAAATATTGTCCGGTTGGTCCGTTTTCGTCTGTCAAAGTATGTTTGATGATAAACGAAGCTGCACTTTCTACAGAACCTGGTCCGCTGTGATGATTGAAGTCTGTTGCTGTATAACCTGGATCGATTACATTCACTTTGAAAGGTAATTCTCTCAATTCATAAGCTAAAACAATTGTATAAGCGTTCAAAGCTGATTTTGATGGCCCGTAAGCTGCGGCTTTTACATGATAATATTTCCATGTCGGATCGTTGTGTAACGTTAAAGATCCAAGTCCTGAAGTAATGTTGCTGATTCTCGGACTGTCAGATTTTTTAAGCAAATCTAAGAAAGTCTGTGTAACATTGATTACTCCAAAGAAATTAGTCTCAAAAACTTCTTTAATGTCATTAACAGAAGCTTCAGCCGCCGTTTGTGGATTTACACCCAAAATTCCGGCATTATTGATCAGAATATCAAGTTTCCCCTGTTCGTTTTTGACAATGTTTTTTGCTTTTGTAATTGATTCAGGGTTGGTAACATCAATTTCAATTGCTTTGATATTCTGAAATCCGTTTTCCTGTAATTCTTTTACGACATTTTCACCGTTTTCGAGATTACGGCTTCCTAAGTAAACGAATAATCCTTTTTCGGAAAGTTGTTTTGCTGTTTCAAGACCAATGCTTCTGTTGGCTCCTGTAATTAATACTGTTTTCATTTTTTGTTTAATTGATGGTGTAAAATTCCGTCAATTAAGCAGGATAACATTTGCCATTTGGCAAAAAGTGATTTTTTATTTAAAATTTGAACGTATTATTATTCATTTTTAGTTTTTCACTTTTCATTTATTTTATATTTTTCCTGATTCTGCTTAAAGAAGATTGTGTAACTCCCAAATAAGAAGCAACATAAGAAAGCGGAATTCGATTGACCGCAGTAGGGTAGATCTCTAAAAATTTTAAGTAGCGAGTTGTTCCATCTTCCGAAACAAGCGGACTTCTTCTTTCTACTTTTTGCATCAGTGCCCGTGAAATAATTTTATTAACAATAGCATCAAAACCTACGATAGTCTGTAAAAGTTCCAGCCAGTCTTTTCTTTGAAAAACAATCATTTTACAATCAGTCACCGCCTGAACATAAGCGCTCGAACAAATTTGATTATCAAAACTTTCCAGATCTACGACAAGGTTATTTTCTTCAATAAAATATTTTGTGATTTCTTCACTTTTGTTGTTGTAGTAGCAAACACGAAGAATTCCGTCAACAACAAATCCGACTTGCTTTGCAATTTTTCCAGCTTCAGAAAAATATTCTTCTTTTGGAAGCTTCAGTTCTGTTGCTTTGCTTGCAATGAAATCCATCTGTTGTTGGTTGAGGTTTCCAAATCTCAGGATAAAATCGAATAGTTCTTTCATGAATGCAATTTAAGTAAAGGGAATTTTATGACATTTGCCATTTGGTAAAAAATGTTATTTAAGATCCAATTTAGTTTTTCTGATTTTATTTTGTTTAATATAAAAAACTTTTGTCTTCCTGAAAATAATGACAGGAAGTTTGAAAAATATGAATTCAAATAATATTTCTACTATGATTTCAAGAAGCATAATTATTTTATAAATAAAGAACTTAATTTAAAGATATAAAAATAAAAAGAGAAACCCGAAAGTCTCTCTGTATGATTAATTTTCTAAAACCGGGATCAAATGTTCCCAATTCAGTTGTTTGGCGAAATCTAAAGCAGTTTTTCCTGAATTTGTCTTTAAATTTCTATCCGCTCCTGCCTTTAGAATCACCTCCACAGAACTTAAATTTCCTGCAATTGTTTCGGCATGTAAAAGAGAATATCCGTTGGCGTCCTGACCTGTAATTTCGTCGGGATTTTCGTTAATGAATTTTACGAAGTCTTCCTTCATATTTCTACTCATCGGATGTTCAATAAGATTTTCAGGATTTTCTTTTTGTTCATAAACGACTTCAATATCATTAAAATCTCCAAAATCCATCTGCCAAGCATCATCATGATTTTTTCTTTGTGACGGAGACATATCAGAACGCATTTTCTGAATGGTAAATCCACCATAAGCTTTCGGAGGTAAAGAATCTGAAGATGATGAAAATAACTTCGAAAGTCCCTTAGATTTTTTAGCTTTTTGTGGCATAGCAAAAAGCCAGTCGCTGATTTCATTTAAAGGAACTTCAACATAGTCTCCAACTTGAATGTTGGTTAATTCATTTGGCTGGTTAATAAGATAGCCTTTCACTTTATCGCCGTCGAAATTGATTTCATTGATCCACATATGCTCTACAATCGGAGTTTCAGAATCTGGATCTTCCTGAGAAAAAGCAACTTTTACACAGGAAACACTCAACCCCGGAATAATTCTTCTGTATTCCCAGGATTGTTCTCTCCAGAAATATTTGAAGGTTTCCTGAGCTTTCTTGTAAGCTTTAAGCATTTTTGGATCTGCACCGTCTGCGAAAAATATTGGATTTTCTTCCATTGTATTTGAATATTTTGTGATTTAATATTGTTTTAAATTTTAGTGATTATTTGGAAAGATGTGTTTTCCATATCTTTATTTTGTCAACTTCAAACATCAGTCTGTTTTGGGATTCCGATCTTAGTATAAATTCACCTCCAGAATTCCAAAGTGACCACGAAAAATCTACAGGTGTAATAGAATTTATATTCCAAAAGTGTTCTTTTTGTGATATAGTTTCTTTCTCGTAAGATTTAAATATTAATCTTAAGTCAGTTAAAAATAACTTTCCGGGAACCAAACTATCTTCAATTAGATAATTTGCGGGAGATTGAAGAAGTAATAATTCTGAATTGTTCAAACTGACAGAAATTTCATTTAAAGATTTTATAGGCTTGCTGAATCTGCTGTATATAAATCCGTTAATCAAAAGAGCTGCAATACCTAAAAGAACAGACATTTCTAAAGTTTGCTGTAAATCTACATGAAAAAAGTAACCAATCATGAAGCTAAGTCCAAAAAAGGTAATTCCGTAAGGCAGGCCATTTCCTACAATACTTTTAATTTTATTCTTCATTGAGTTTTTGTTATTAGTTTAAATATATTTAAGGTTTATACATCTTTTATAAAATCCTCATATTCATAATAAAACTTCTCAAAACCATCCATTTTCTCAACAAAAAATTCAAAAATTTCCTGCCAAGTATTTTTATTAAAAACTGAAACACCATATTTTTCAACCCAAATTTTGGCGATTATTTTTCCGTTTTCTAAAGTAAAATATTCTTCTTTTTGAAAATCTCCGATAAAATCTTTGAGAATATCTTCCAAAGACCAGATTTTATTATAATAAGCATCTCTGAAAATTTCATCCTTCATTTCGATATCTAAAGAAACTTCCGCTTTTTTATTATCTGCATTGAATTTAAATGAAAAATCCTTAACTTTTGTATCATATAAAATCCATTTTCTTGGGAAAGACTTTCCAAAAGCCGTCCAAAATTCTTTCTTTAATTGCTGTGCTTCCTGTTTACTGAACATATAACAAACTTAATGATTAATAGGTAAAATTGCAAAAATGCAAGCTTTTAAATTGCTTTTTTTAAGCCTTCAGAGTTTAATAATTCATCGATTTTATGATTTTCCACTATTTAAAACTATTTTCTTATTTTTGCTGTAATGCTGTCTAAAAAATCTCAATATGCTTTTAAGGCACTGTCATATCTTGTAGAAAGAAGGAATGACGGGCCAATTCTTATTTCCGAAATCGCGGAACGAAAGAAAATTCCTTTAAAGTTTTTAGAAAATATCTTGCTTGAACTCAAAAAAGCGGACATTCTTGATAGTAAAAAGGGAAAAGGAGGAGGATATTTTTTCAAGGAGAATCCTGAAAATGTAAAATTGGCAAAGATTATTCGTTTAGTGAACGGTCCGATTGCACTTCTTCCTTGTGTAAGCTTAAATTTCTACGAAAAATGTGATGATTGCAACGAAGATCACTGTAGTTTGCATGATGTTTTGATAGAAGTTCGTGATGCCTCGCTTAAGATATTGGAAGAAAAAACTTTACTGGATTTGATCGATTGATCTGATCCTTTTTTTGAATAATTAGTCTACTTGTTTGGTAGGATAATTATTTTATCAGATATTTGCATTACTTCAAATGAACAAAATATGATTTCAAAAGAAGATGCAGATACACTGAAGCAACTTTCAGCAGAGGAGGGATTGAAATTCATCTCATCAAAATTCTCGGATGGAGTTGTTTTCTCCACATCACTTGGTCAGGAAGATCAGGTGATCACCGATATAATTTTCAGAAACCAATTGCCGATAAAAGTTTTCACATTAGACACAGGAAGACTTTTTTATGAGCATTACGAATTACTCTCACAAAACAATTCACGGTATAAAATAAAAACGGAAGTCTATTTTCCGGAACCTTCTGATGTAGAAAAATATGTGAATGAAAAAGGCATCAATGCTTTTTATCATTCCATTGAAAATAGAAAAGAATGTTGTTTTATCCGGAAAGTTAAACCTTTAAACAGAGCATTAGAAAATGCAAAAATCTGGATTACTGGGTTACGTTCCGAGCAATCAGAAAACCGTGAAAATATGCCGATCATCGAGTGGGAAGAAGATAGGAAATTATTCAAATATAATCCATTGATTCACTGGAGTTATCAAGATGTTTTAGATTACTTGGAACAAAATAAAGTTCAGGAATTGTCTTTGCATAAAAAAGGTTTCATCAGTGTTGGCTGTCAGCCTTGTACGAGAGCAATCGAGGAAGGAGAAAACCCTCGTGCCGGGCGTTGGTGGTGGGAAATTTCACAAAAAGAATGCGGCCTGCATACGCATTAATTCAAAAATTTAAACTAAAATGAGTACATATAAACTAGACTATCTGGAACAGTTAGAAGCTGAAAGCATCTATATCATGAGAGAAATTGCGGCTCAGTTTGAAAAACCTGCGTTGCTTTTCAGTGGCGGAAAAGATTCTATCACATTGGTTCATTTGGCGAAAAAAGCTTTTGCTCCGATGAAAATTCCATTTCCGTTAGTTCATATTGACACAGGACATAATTTCCCGGAAGCATTACAGTTCAGAGATTATCTGGCGGAAAATATCGGTGCAGAACTGATTGTAAGAAAAGTTGAAGATACGATTAAAGCTAAAAATTTAACAGAACCGAAAGGAAAATTTGCTTCCAGAAACTGGCTGCAAACTCATACTTTATTAGATACGATCGAAGAATTTCAGTTTGATGCGTGCATTGGAGGTGCGAGAAGAGATGAAGAAAAGGCGAGAGCAAAAGAACGTTTTTTCTCTGTTCGTGACGAGTTTGGACAATGGGATCCGAAATTGCAACGTCCAGAATTATGGAATATCTACAATGGAAGAATCAATAAAGGTGAAAATGTAAGAGTTTTTCCAATTTCCAACTGGACGGAACTTGATGTCTGGAATTATATTAAAAAAGAAAATATCCAACTTCCTCCGATTTATTTTGCTCATGATCGTGATGTGATTGAGTTTGACGGACAGTTAATCGCTGTTTCTGATTTTATTCAAATTGATGAAAATGATACGATTGTAAACAAAAGAGTTCGCTACAGAACCGTTGGAGATATGACGTGTACCGCAGCGGTTGAAAGTTCTGCCGAAACATTAGATGAAGTTGTCAAAGAAATTACCGCTTCCAGAATTTCCGAACGTGGCGAAACCCGAATCGATGATAAAGTGACGGAAGCCGCAATGGAGGACAGAAAGAAAGGAGGATACTTTTAATTATAAATGATGAAAGATAGTTGATAAATGATTTTGAAATATGCTTAAAAAATGAATGATTTATCATTGATCAATTATCATTAATAAAAAAAAACTCATGGACATATTAAGATTTATAACAGCTGGAAGTGTAGACGACGGGAAAAGTACCCTGATCGGAAGGCTTTTGTATGACAGCAAAAATATATTGATTGACCAGCTTGAAGCGTTGGAAAAACAATCGAAAAACAAGAACGAAAACGGAATTGATCTTGCGATTTTAACGGACGGATTAAGAGCCGAAAGAGAACAGGGAATTACGATTGACGTCGCTTACCGATATTTTTCGACACCGAAAAGGAAATTTATAATTGCAGATGCGCCGGGACATATTCAATACACTCGAAATATGATTACGGGTGCTTCAAATTCACAACTGATTGTGATTCTAATTGATGCACGACAAGGTGTGATCGAACAAACCAGAAGGCATTCTATTATTGCTTCTTTGTTGAAGATGAAAAATGTTGTTGTGGCGATTAATAAAATGGATTTGGTGGAATATTCTGAAGAAGTTTATAGCGATATTAAAGCTCAATATCAATTGGTTGCAAAGAAATTGGGCTTGGAAAATATCAATTATTTCCCGATTTCTGCATTTCACGGTGACAATATTGTCGAAAGATCTGAAAATATGACTTGGTATGAAGGTTTTACATTGTTGGATTTCTTAGAACAAGTTGAAATTAATCCTGCTAAAGATTTTGAAAATCCAAGATTTCAGGTGCAGTATGTGATTCGTCCGCAAACCGATGAATTGCACGACTACAGAGGTTACGCAGGAGAAGTGATTTCAGGAATTTATAAAAAAGGCGACGAAATTACAGTTCTTCCACAAAATATTCAGACTAAAATTTCAAAAATAGAAACCGGCGGAAAAGAAGTGGAATCTGTTTTTACCAATCAGCCTGCCGTTTTACATATTGAAGATGATATCGATATCAGTCGAGGTGATTTTTTAGTAAAAACTGAAAGCCTTCCTAAAGTTGAGAATGAAATTGAAGCCATTGTCTGTTGGCTCGATAAAAAGGAATTAAATGAAGGCAACAAATATTTCATTCAACATAAAAGCAAGATTTTAAAAACAATCGTAAAAGAAATTGATTATAAAATTGATGTCAATACATTGGAGAAAACACCAATTTCTGAAAGTGTAAAACTAAATGAAGTGGTAAAAGTTCGTTTAAAAACAGCTTCACCATTGGTTTTTGACAGTTTTGAAGAGAATAGTGCAATAGGAAATGCTGTTTTGATCGACGAGACAAGTAATTCGACTGTTGGAGCTGTAATGATTTTATAATTATGGTAATCTCAAGGAAAATTCAGATCAGGCTTAATGTGTTTTTTGTGACATTGGCTTTATTGTTTGTCGTAGTTTTTTCGATGTACGAAATGGGCTATCTTGATGAACTTTTAACTATTTTAGCCAAAGACAACTACATTTTTTACTGGATGATGTTGGTTGGAGTTTTAGCTGAAATTGTCGCAGGATCAATGGGAATGGGATATGGCGTAATCTGCACTACAACACTTTTATTTTTGGGAATTCCTCCACATGCGGTAAGTGCAAGTATTCATTCTGCGGAAAGTTTTACAACGGCAGCCGGAAGCATCAGTCATATCAAATTGAAAAACGTAAGTAAAGGTTTAGTCAAAAAACTGGCGATTCCTGCAATTTTCGGAGCGATTATCGGAGCTGTTTCGCTGACTTATCTTGGAGAATATTATTCAAAAATCACAAAAACCATTATTTCCTTTTATACTTTATATCTGGGAATTCAGATTTTGTCGAATGCTTTTAAAGGAAAACAGGATAAAAAATTAAAAAAGAAAACCAATCTTACAAGATTAGGATTGATCGGTGGCTTCATCGATTCTTTTGCCGGCGGAGGATGGGGTCCGCTTGTAACAGGAACATTAATTAAGAATTCTTTCACCCCAAGATTTGCAGTAGGAAGTTCGACTGTAGCTAAGTTTATTTTGACTCTAACTGCCGCAATTACTTTTGTTTTTACTTTAGGAATCCAACATTGGAACATTATTCTGGGACTTTTAATCGGAGGTATTGTTACTGCGCCTTTTTCCGCAATGCTTACTGCAAAACTTCCTGTGAAAAGTATGTTTATAGTCATCGGGATTTTAGTAATTGTGATGAGTTCTATAACTATTTATAAATCTGTTTTTTAATGCTAATTTCTCTTAAATGTTGAAAAATAAAGGTTTGAAATATACATTCAGCTTCGAAAATATTCTACATTTACACCATTAAAAAAATAATAAATGAATTTACACGTAGTTGCGCTTTTTAAATTTAATGAGAATTATTTGATGGAAGCGGTGGAACTTTTTCAGATCTTGGTAAGAGAAACCAGAAAAGAAGAAGGTTGTCTGCAATATGACCTTGTTGAAGATAAAGACAATAAAGACACTTTTTTTATGGTTGAATTGTGGGAAAGCGAAGAACATCTGAACCGTCACAATGGACAGGATCACTTACTTGATTTCAGAAGAGATGTTTCGAAAATGCTTGAAAGTTCGACTTTGGTTTATAAAGGATTTAAAACTTTATAGAGAGTTTAAAATTTATATAAAATCTAAAAGGCTGTCCACAATTGTGAGCAGCCTTTTATTAGAAAAAATAGAAAGTATTAAAATTTTAGTTTTTGATTGAATTGTTTTTTTAGGTATAAAAATTAACCGTTTGATTCACAATTCACTTTTTTATTTATTTTACAATCAGCTTTTTAGTCTCTGTGCTTCCTCCGAAAGAAATTTTAACTAAGTAATTTCCTGAAGAAAGGTGAGAAAGATTTAGATCCTGCTTATAGAAACCTGTCTGATTTGTCAGTTCTGCCGAATATACTTTTTTACCGGACATATCATAAACTTCCACATTACCTTTGCTGTTTACCTTTTCTTTAACATCAAATAAAACAGTCACTTGCTTGTCTGCAGTTGTAGGATTTGGATAAATTCCGAAAGTTGCTTTTTTATTCGCAATATCTGTGGTTCCAAGAACTGAGTTAATATTTTTGTATTTGAAATACATATTTCCTGTTGTTGCACCTCCGTTTTGTGTAAAATACATTCTGTAATAATCAGATCCCTGTTTTACATAATAAACGACATCTCCATAAACGCCAGTTGTAGGCTTCCAAGTGTGACCAATGGTTGTAATATTATTTGAAAAAGCAGTTGATGCAGGAAGAGTAGCAGTTGCTGTCTCCTGAGTTTCCGGCTGTACTTTTGCTACAGAAATATTTGGACTTTGGATAACTCCCGATAATCTGTACATCATGATGTTTGCATAAAAAGTCCAGTATCTTGTAAACATAAGATCCCAACTTGCCTTCGCAGGTTCCATGTTGGCTACTTTATCATTTGTTGTGAATGAAAAATAGTTGAAAAATGCATCATCAGTACCGTTTGCTATCGTTTTTGTCTGTGTAGCATCCCAAGTTGTACCGTTCCATTTTGCATATTTGAAGGTATAACCACTGTAATAATCAGTGATCATGAATTTATAATAAGTGTTGGTGTTTAGATATTTTAAAACAAAAATTACTTTCCCATCAATATGGTGATTTCCTACATTATATTCTCCCCATCCATAAGTTGCAGAACCTTGTTCGAATGCTCCATTCTGAAGTGAAGTTGTCTGATCCGGATTGTATTTTGGACTTCCCCAAGACGAAATATTAGCAATATTGATATTATCCCAGTCTGTCGGTACACTTGAAGCCTGATAAACTTCAATATTCTGCGCGTCATTTACTCTTGATCCAAAATTCATGCTGGAGTTTCTGTAAAAAGCAATGTCCCAAGAATCTGCAGGCTGAGAAACAATAGCATTATCACTAAAATCAAAAAACACACGGTTCTGATAATTTGCTCCGGTTGTAAGATTTACTGTAGTATATCCATTTGCATCTACCTGAGATAAAACTGTTTGATTTATCCCAAAAGCAAGCATCGCAGCAAAAAATAATTTTATTTTCATAATATCTTAATGTTATATTTTCTTATTTAGAATGATTCCACAAAACTAAATAATTATTTTTAATTATTCTAAATAGAAACATGACATTTATCGTGTTTTACATTTTATTTAAATGAAATCTCTTTAACGATCATATTTTGAATCACTTTGTTAAATCTTGTTCATAAAAAAAGCTGATCTATGAATATCATAAATCAGCCTTTTTAAAATTGTAAGCTAGTCTAATAAATCTTACTTTTTAATGAATTTTGATTTCACTACCGAACCTTCTGCAGTTTCAATAATGATATAATAAACACCCGTCTGAAGAGCATTGATATTGAATTCTTGTCCGTTTAATTTACCTTCAGCTACTTTTTGTCCCGCAGCAGAGTAAATATTGATATTTTTAGGATCTTTTTTAGTTACGAATTGTAAAGCAGTGTTATCAGCATTTACAGCAAACTGAACGTCTGCTTTAGATTTTACATTGTCTGAAACTGCAAGGTTAGAAGCTGTATTGTAAGCAACATCATCAATTTCTAATACAGTATGTGGAGCAAAAGCACCTACGAATTTAAAAACAATATACTGAGAAGTTGAAGCGGTTACAGGAACTGTAATTGTTTGGAATACATCACTTGTTAAAGTTGTAGCATTCGCCAAAGCTACGAAAGTTGTCATATCAGCCGGATTAGAAGCTAAACCAACCTGTATCGATCCTGGAGCAGATCCTGTATTTCTTCTTGCTTTAAATGTTAAAGTTTTGTCTCCCGCCGGAGCAACAATTTGTGGTGTAATTAAATATTCAGGACTATTTTGATTAGCTCCGGAATAAGCTTGGATAAAATTATCGGTAGCACCATTAGCTATCACGTTCATCATAGGAGCAGGATTACCTACAGCAGCAGGATAAATAGCAGTCCATTGATTTTGAGGGAAAACAGTTTGTCCCTGACCTTGTGTAAAACTATTAAAATTTTCATTAATTGTAGCTACTTGTGCATTCGCTGTAAGAGCCGTAAACATTAAAGTTCCAATAAGTAGTCTTAATTTCATAACGTTATTTTTATTTAGAATTATTCCACAAAAATACATATTTATTTTTAACTATTCTAAATAAAGCATTATATTTGTCGAAAATTTTTGCGTCTATGAAGAAGAAAGTGCTTTCTATTCTCTCTTTATCCACAGTTTTATGGATGAATGCACAGGAAAATGATTCTCTTAATCAAAAGAAAATAGAGGAAGTTGTCATCACAGGGCAATACATGCAGCAGTCAATTAATAAATCTATTTACAAAGTTGAGGTGATTGATGCGCAGCAGATTAAAAATATGGCTGTAACAAATGTTGCAGAAGTTCTTAATCAAAGTTTAAATGTTCTTATCATACCTGATCGTAATTCTGGAAATTCTACGGCTAGTCTTATGGGACTTGGAGGTGAATACACAAAAATATTAATTGACAATATTCCTGTTGTAGGTGATATCGGCTTGGGAAATAATATTGATTTAACCAAATTAAATGTAAACAACATTGAAAGAATAGAACTTGTAAGAGGCTCAATGGGGGTAGATTATGGTTCTAATGCTGTTGCAGGGGTTATTAATATAATTACAAAAAAGAACAGTCAGAAAAAGCTTACTCTGTCAGCGTCTTTACAGGAGGAAACCGTAGGCAAAGAATATGATTGGTATAAAAAAGGAGAAGGCAGACATATTCAAAATCTTAATGTAGGATATAATATCAATGAGAATTGGTATGTAGGTGCTAATATTAATCATAATGATTTTCAGGGTTTCAAGGGAGCTAGAGAAGGCTATAAATATTTCACAGAAACTAACGACGGAAAAAGAGGATATGATTGGCAGCCAAAAGATGTTTTGAATGTTGATGGAATCTTAAGATATAGTAAAAATAAAACTTCAATTTTCTATAAGTTTGGTTTTTTAAACGAAAAGCTAAATTTTTATAATCCATTAGTTACCGAACTTTATTTAGGAGGAGGAAACAGAACGTACATGGCAACCGATAGAGATTATCTTACTACAAGATATCTTAATCAACTAAATGTACAGACAAAACTTGGGGTAATTAACTATACAGGAGATTTTTCATACCAGACTCAGGATAGAAAATTCAGAGACTTCGAATATGATGTTCCTAATAGAAAAGCAGAAGAAAAAAATGAATATAAATCCTACAATAAAGCAGACGTTTTATATTCTAGAGGAGTATTCAGTAATTTTTTAGACAACAAAAAAGTTGATTTTCAATTGGGTTATGAATTAGATCATACCTCAGGTTTTGCAGGAAATGCTGCAGGTACTTTTGAAAGCGTAAATGATGTAAAAAGAAAGATTTTCAATTACGCTAACTTTATGACGTTAGAATGGACAGCAACCGATTGGTTATCTATTCGTCCCGGATATCGTTTGGCACTAAGCGATAAGTTTGATACTCAGCATAATTACTCGTTAACAGCAAGAGCCAAAATTACAGATAACGATAATATAAGATTGGTAGTTGGAAGTGCAAACAGATTTCCGAATTTTGATGAGCTTTATACTTATATGGTTGATAGTAATCATGATATACAGGGAAATCAAGATCTTGTTCCTGAAGAAGGAATGACTGTTTCGCTAAATGCAGATAAAAAAATTAATACCAATTCTGGCTGGAATTTAAAAGTAGGAACAAGCGGAACTTATTTAAATCTGAAGAACAGAATAGAATTAGCACTTATTAATCAATCGCCTCTTAAATATCAATACATTAATATAGATCATTTTGAATCCTATCTATTTGAAGGTAATTTCAGAGCTCAGAAAGACAGTTTCAGTGTTTCTGCTAATGCATCATATTATGGAATTTCAAGAAGGCTGAAAGCGGGAGGAGTAACTTCGCCGGATGATTTCTTTTATACTCTTGAAGCAAATCTAGCAGCAAATTATACACTTCCAAAAATTAATACTACACTTTCATTATACTATAAATATACTGGAAAGACCAAAATTCCTGTATTAGTTTCTCCTGATCTTGCAACTTCTTACTTTGTAATTGGTGAAAGAAAAGACTTTAGCATGATGAACTTTATTGTAACACAACCTTTCTTTAAAAATCATTTTGATGTGAGTGTTGGTGTTAAAAATATTTTTGATGTGTCTTCAGTAAATGATACTACCATTAGCGGAACTGCCCATAATGCAGCCGATTCAGCTTCAAATCTATTCTATGGCAGAAGTTATTTTGCCAGATTAAATTATAATTTTTAAATAAATTAAAAATGAAAAAAATACTATTTTGCCTTTTAATAGGAGCTTCTTTTATTTCTCAGTCATGTATTAATGATAATGAAGATCCTGTTTTTATCGCTCCTTCTGATGGTGAAGTTGTAAATCCTGATGTAGGTGGAGCAACTCAGCCCAATCAGGTTTGGTTTGATTTGGGGACAAATTCTCAAGTCCTTACCAATAGAACAGACTGGGATCTTGCTTTTTATTCGGGAAGTAATTTTAAAGTAGTTTTGAATTCATCAATTATGATGGCAGCGGGTAAAATTACGGGTGCTACAAACATTGATCAGGTAACAGAAGCTAGTGTTACATCATTGAAGAATCTGGTTCAGGTTGCTAATTTTAATCCGGCTAATGAAGTTTATATAGATGATGTAAACGGAAATTTCCCGGCAGGTTATACTGCGATTGAAGAAATTAAAGCAAATGATTCTGATAACGCAGTTTATCTTGTAAATATGGGTAAAGAAATTTATACAGGAGCAGTTGCTACAGGTTCGGTTGCAACAGGAGGCGACAGCAGAGGTTGGATGAAGGTTCAGATTGTAAGATCTGGTGACGGATACATGGTAAAGTATGCAGAAGTGGGAGCTACATCACATAAAGAATTAACAATTGCTAAAAATTCTACCTATAATTTCAATTTTGCCAGCTTAAAAAATAATAAAGAAGTAACAATTCAGCCTGAAAGAAAGAAATGGGATATCTGTTTTACAGTGTTTACAAATACTATTACAGGTGCCGGAAGTTATATCTATGCAGATTTCGTAACAACCAATAATGTTGGGGGAGTAGGAGCTTATGAAGTGGTAATTCCTTCACCGGGCTCTGGAATCGAAGCTTACAATAATTTTAAAGCTTCGGATATTGATGCTACTAAGTTTATTTACAATAATCAGCGTATTATCGGTGCAAACTGGAGAAATCCTGTAGGGACAAATGGTCTTGAGGTTTACGGTGATCGTTTTTATATTATTAAAGATGCGGAAGGATATTACTTCAAATTAAGATTCACAAGACTTACAAGCACAACAGGCGAAAGAGGAAGACCTCAGTTCGAATACAAACCTTTATAAAGTCAAATAATAGTATATCATGAAAAAATTCATTCTTGCAGCTTCTGTTCTTATGGCAGTGTATTCTTGCAAAAAAGAAGAAGGTGCTAAAACTGAAAATAAAACAGAAGTTAGTTCTGAAACACCAAAATCTAATAATAAAATTGTAACACTTAATGGCGGAATTACAGAAATCGTAGCTGCTTTAGGCCACGAAAAAGAAATCGTTGCAACCGATGTTACAAGTACTTATCCGGAATCTTTGAAAGCTACGGCTAAAGATTTAGGTCACATGAGATCAATGACGATTGAGCCAATTATGGCAGTTTCACCAACGTTGATTTTAGCTTCTGATAAAGACATCAACCCTGAATTAATGGGGAAAATCAAGGCTTCAGGAATCAAAACTGAGACTTTTAAGCAGGAATTTACGGTTGACGGAACTAAAAAATTAATTGCAGACGTTGCAAAAGCGATCGGAAATACAGATTATCAGAAACTTAATGATAAAATCGATGCTGATTTAAAACAAGTTCAGCCAATTGCTAAAAAACCAAAAGTATTGTTCATCTACGCAAGAGGAAACATGTTGATGGTTTCAGGTACAAAAACTCCGATGGATGCATTGATTGGTCTTGCAGGTGGCCAAAATGCAGTAACTGATTTCGAAGATTTCAAACCATTGACTCCAGAAGCAGTTGTAAAAGCAAATCCTGATGTATTATTCTTCTTCACAAGCGGATTAGAAGGTGCAGGAGGTAACGAAGGCGCACTAAAAATGCCGGGTGTTTTTCAGACAAACGCAGGTAAAAACAAAAAGATCATCGCAATGGATGGAGGTCTAATTTCTGGTTTCGGACCAAGATTAGGAGAGGCTGCAGTAGGATTAAACAAACTTTTAGTTGAAAGCACAAAGTAAATTATACTTTTACATTACAATAAGTGCCATACTGCTTGTCATTATAGCAGTATGGTCTCTTAATACAGGGGTTTATGACTTTGGTGGTAAATCTGCGTTTGAAGTTTTAGGAAAAGTAATTAAAGGAGATCAGAGTTTATCATTGAGTGATAAATATGTAGTTTGGGACGTAAGAGCAGCCAGAATTATCATGGCAATTCTTATCGGAAGTATGCTTGCCGTTTCAGGAACAGGTTTGCAGGGATTGTTCAAAAATCCTTTAGCGACAGGAGATTTAATAGGATTGACGTCGGGAGCGACTTTACTTGCTGCTATTGCGATTGTTTTAGGAGGACATTTCAAACAGTATCTTCCTGAAGCCGTACAATTTTCATTGGTAGGTATTTCTGCTTTTATTGGTTCTTTATTATCAATGTTGCTGGTTTACAGGATTTCCACGAGTGGAGGAAAAACCAACGTTGTTATGATGTTATTGAGCGGAGTTGCGATTACAGCAATCGGTTTCTCAATTACAGGTTTTTTGATCTATATTTCAAAAGACGATCAGTTGAGAGATTTAACTTTCTGGAATTTAGGGAGTTTGGCGGCTGCAACATGGACAAAGAACATTATTTTAGGAATTGTTTTAATCATTTCTTATATCATTTTACTTCCAAAAGGCAAAGCATTGAACGCGATGATGTTGGGCGAAAAAGATGCACAGCATTTAGGAATTAATGTAGAAAGATTAAAGAAACAGATCATTATTATTACAGCATTAATGGTGGGAAGTTCTGTCGCATTTTCGGGGACGATTGGTTTTGTAGGTCTTATTGTACCTTATATTTTAAGACTTTTATTTAAATCAAATTATGCTTTTATTTTGCCTTTGTCAGCGATTTGCGGAAGTATTTTATTATTAACTGCAGATACATTCAGCAGAAGTATTGTAGAGCCTTCGGAATTGCCGATCGGAATCTTAACAGCATTAATGGGAGGACCTATTTTTATCGCGATCTTAATTAAATTTAAAAAATCATTGTAATGATAAAGGCGCATCAGATCAGTTATAAACACAAAGAATTCCATATTCTGGATTCTGTGGATGTTAATTTAGGCTACGGTGAATTTTTAGCAATTGTAGGTCCGAATGGAGCCGGAAAATCAAGTTTATTGAGTGTTTTAGCGAATGAAGTGAAATCTAAACATCAGATTTTATTTAAAGATAAAAACATTGGAGATTGGGAAATAAGAGATCTGTCGAAACACAAATCGAAGTTTTCTCAACACAACAGCAATGATATTCCGCTTGAGGTGAAAGATGTCGTAATGATGGGACGTTATCCGTATTTCGATGCTCAGCCGAGACAGGAAGACCATGAAGCGATGAATAATATGATGTATCAAACGGATGTTTATCATTTGAAAGACAGAGAATATAATACTTTGTCGGGTGGTGAAAAACAGCGTGTACATCTTTCGCGAGTGATGGCACAGTTACAGAACGAAATTGCCCATAAACTCGTTTTTCTTGACGAACCATTAAACAATTTAGATATAAAACATCAGTATAAAGCTTTAGAAATTATTAAAAATTTCACTAAACAAGCTAATTCTGCGATTGTTGTTCTTCATGATTTGAATTTGGCAGCACAATTTGCAGATAAAATTTTATTGATGAAATCGGGGAAGGTTTCCGCATATGGAACGCCAACGGAAGTTTTTACTGCAGAAAACATTAGTGAAGCATACAACTTTCCGTGTACCATTTGCGACCATCCGATCACTAGTAACCCAATGATTATTTTTGGATAATATGGAGAAAGAAGATTTAAAAATATTAGCTCAAAATCTTGCCAATCCGAAAGGAGAAAAAGGAATTGAGATCGGCGAAATGATGAATGCGACCAACATCGGAATGACGCTGGAAAGCATTAAAACACTTTTAATAGAAGACGATGAAACGATTCTTGAGATCGGTCACGGAAATGCCGGTCATGTTAAAAGTATTTTAAATAAAGCTCAAAACGTAAAATATACAGGAATTGATATTTCCGAAACAATGCATAATGAAGCCAAAAGATTAAATGCAGAATTTAAAGATCATGCTGAATTTGTTTTGTATGAAGGAACAAAATTACCTTTTGAAGATAAAACTTTCGACAAAATATTTACCGTAAACACGGTTTATTTCTGGGAGCAACCGATTGAATATTTGAATGAAATCTACAGAGTTCTGAAAGACAATGGAACCTTTGTTCTGACTTTTGGACAAAGGGATTTCATGGAAAAATTACCTTTCACGCAGTTCGATTTTACTTTGTATAATACGGATGAAATGGAGCAAACCGTTTCTAAAAGTTATTTTAAAAGAATGAAAATATCCGAAAAAGAAGAACAGGTGAAAAGTAAAACAGGAGACGAAACAATTACAAGAAATTATACAGTTTTAACCATAAAAAAATAAAATAATGAGCACATTAGTAAACGATTTGAAGGAAAAATGGGAAGCTCTGAAAGCTGAAAATCCGCATTTGAGAATTAGAAATGCAGCTGAACAGCTTGGCGTAAGCGAAGCAGAATTATTGGCAACAAACGTAGGAGAGGGCGTTACAGTTCTTAAACCTGAATTTAAAGATATTCTAACGGATGTTGAGCAATTAGGAAAAGTAATGGCTCTTACACGTAATGACGAGTGTGTTCATGAGAGAAAAGGAACTTACCTTAATGGTGATTTCAGCAGTCCTCATGCACAACTTTTCGTAGGTGAAGATATTGATTTGAGAATTTTCCTTAATCATTGGAAATTTTCTTTTGCAGTAGTGGAAGGTGATAGAAAAAGCTTACAGTTCTTCGGAAAAGACGGATTGGCTCTTCATAAAATTTATTTAACAAAAGACAGCAACGAAGCTGGATTTGATACAATTGTTGAAAAATTCAAGGCGGAAGATCAGACTCCTGCTTTCGAATTTGAAACGGTAGCTCCAAAAGCTCCTGAAAAAGCTGATTCTGAAATTGATGTTGAAGGTTTCCAAAAAGCTTGGGCGGAATTGAAAGATACTCACGATTTCTTCATGATGACGAGAAAATTCGGAGTAAGCAGAACTCAGGCTTTGAGATTGGCTCCGGAAGGATTCACACAGAAAATCGACAATGCAAAAGTGGTAAATGTTTTGGAAGATGCTTCTGAAAAAGAACTTCCGATCATGATTTTCGTAGGAAACAGAGGAATTATCCAGATCCATACAGGAAACGTGAAAAAAGTAATGTGGCACCAACAATGGTTCAACGTAATGGATCCTGATTTCAACTTACACCTTGATGTCACGAAAATTGCCGAAGCATGGATCGTGAAAAAACCAACTGAAGACGGAGAAGTTACAGCTATCGAAGTATTCAACAAAGAAGGTGATTTCATCGTTCAGTTCTTCGGAAAAAGAAAACCCGGAATTCCTGAGTTACAAGAATGGAAAGATCTTGTAGCTGAGTTGGAAAAATAAATAGTTAGATGATTTTTTATAAGGCCGTTTTGTTTCTTCAAGGCGGCTTTTTTATTAAATTGTTTTACACTGTTTTAGATGCTTCGAGAGCCTCAGCATGACAACGCTAATACTATCTTTCTTAAGGATTTAAGTAATAATTTAATATCTACAATGTCAGGCTGAGGTTCTCGAAGCCTTTTTACAAAATATTTAAATAAAGTATATTTGTGATATTTGTGAAAACATTCTTGTCATCTGTGTTTAAAAAATAAATTAAAATAAAAATGAAAAATATTTTCATAGCGATATTGCTTGTCTGTTTCTGTTCATTAAGTGCGCAGAATTTCAAAGCCTATCAATTTTATGATAAAAAAGGAAAGGAAATTAAAACTGAAAAACTAGTCAAAGATTTGGCTGATTATGATGTGGTTTTCTTTGGCGAAAATCATAACAGTTCGATCAATCATTGGCTTCAGTTAAAAATTACGGAAGCTTTATTTGCTCAAAAAAATGGACAGCTTATTTTGGGAGCAGAAATGTTTGAAAGAGATAATCAGTCTCAATTAAACCAATATTTAAGTGGAAAATTTGATGCAAAAACATTGAAAGATTCAGCGCGTTTATGGAATAATTTTACAACAGATTACAAACCGTTGGTTGATTTTGCTAAAGATAAAAAACTGAATTTCATCGCAACGAATATTCCCAGAAAATATGCTTCTCAAACTTCAAAAGAAGGGTTGGAATCTTTGAATAATTTATCTGCAAAAGAGAAAACTTACATCGCTCAGTTGCCCATAAAAGTAACGTTGGACACTCCAGGTTATCCTGAAATGAAAACCATGATGGGTGATCACGCAGACGGAACAAAGGTGATGAATTTTATTTCAGCTCAGGCAACAAAAGATGCAACAATGGCGGAATCTATCCTGAAAAATATTCAGGCTGGAAAAACCTTTATTCATTACAACGGAAATTATCATAGCAAAGAATTCGGCGGAATTTATTGGTATATTAAACAGAAAAATCCGAACCTGAAAATGGCAGTCATTTCTGTTTTTGAAACAGAAGATCCTGAATTAAAAGTTCCTGAAAAAGATTATATCCCGACAGATTTCAATCTGATTATTCCGATTGATATGACGAAAACTTATTAGAAAATATGATATTTCTATAAATATAAACGGGCTTTAGCTTTTTTTTTATGCGAAAAGTTTGTCATTCAGAATGAAGCAATGCGTAGTGAAGAATCTACTAAATGTAAAATAGATTCTTCCTTCGTCAGAATGACAAACTTTATGTTTAAAAGACATTGGCTATATTTGTTTATATTTTTTATTCAAAATGAAAAAATTATCCTTTCTCTTCATTCTTTTCATCGGTTTTATCAATGCTCAGAAACTGACTTCAAGTGAAATTTCAATCATCAATCAAGGCGATAAGAATTCTGCATTGCCGATTTATCAGACGACGGATGAAAATCAACATAAAACATTATTAAGTCTTTCCACAGAAATCGATCCGCTTGATAAAAATGCAGCAATTTTGGTTAAAAGAATGAAGGAATCTCTCACGGCAACCGACGGTGGAGTAGGAATTGCAGCGCCGCAAGTGGGAATCAACAGAAAAATTATTTGGGTTCAGCGTTTTGATAAGGCAGGAGAACCTTTAGAATATTTCATCAATCCTGTCATTGTTTGGAGGTCGGAACTACAGAATCTTGGTCCGGAAGGTGATTTATCGATTCCTGAATTTAGAGATCAGTTTTACAGAAGTAAAGTAATTCAGTTGGAATATGTTGATTTGAAAGGACAGAAGTATTCGGAAATTGTGGAAGGTTTTACGGCTGTGATTTTCCAGCACGAAATCGATCATCTTTTCGGGATTTTAATTTCAGATAAAAAAGAAAAGGAGAAGAATGATTCTTATCAGTCTGTTGATGCTTTTAAGAAAAGTGGCTCTGTGACGAGATAATTTTAACTAATATTTTCTTATCTGCACACAAGAAACATTCTTAATTTTAATCTTTTTACCAACTTTTTTCAATAATCCTGTCTCAGAATTTCTCTTAAAAACAACGACATTTCCAGTTCCTGCATTTGTTGAAATTAAAAATTTTCCACTAGGATCAAGTCCGAAAACTCTCGGATGTTTTCCTTTTACGGATTGATAGCCAATTGTTTTTAATGTTCCGTCGTTTTGAATCGAAAATATGGCAATATTATTTTCCTTTCCGCGATTGGAAGCATACAAAAATTTTCCGTCAGGCGAAATATGAACATCAGAACTTTCAAAATCATCTTTATATTTTTCGGAATGTGTATTGATTCTTTGAAGATTATTCAGTTTTCCATTTTCGTAAGAATAGACGCTTACTGCACCTCCCATTTCTTCGATACAATAAGCAAATTTTCCATTGGGATGAAAGGTAAAATGTCTCGGTCCGCTTCCTAAAGTTGTCGGAGTAAAAGGATATTCTGATGCTTTTAATGGTTCGTTGCTGTCAGTTTCAAATTGATAGCTTCGGATTTTATCTGAGCCCAAATCGGGCAGAAAAATATACTTAAAATCAGGAGAAAAAACCGTCGAATGAATATGAGAACGATCCTGTCTGTCGGGGTTTACACTTCCTTCCGAGAATTGAAAATTCTGAACATAAGGCTCAATTTTTCCGTCTTCTGAAATCGGATAGACAGAAACACTTCCTTCTGTATAATTTCCATTAACCAACCATTTTCCGTTTTTATGAACCGTTAAATAAACGGGATTTTCACCACCGCTTTTTTGTTTATTGATAAAGGTTAAAGATTTTTTTCCAGGATTAAATTCAAAACTGCTTACACTTCCGCCATTCTCAGTTTTACTTTCTGTACAAGCAAAAACATATTTTCCATTTGGAGATACGGTAAGAAAAGACGGATTTAAAATACCTTTAAAAGTCGTGATTTTTGATAATTTTCCGCTTATTGTGTCTAATTCGTAAACGAAAATTCCTTCTAAATTTTTATCTCTATTAAAAGATCCGAAAAATGCGTAGGTGTTTTGAGAATAGAAGTTGCTGCAGGTAAAAAATGTAATGATGAAGATTATAAAGTTTTTCAAAGTATATTTTATTGATTAATAAAAACCACTGTAATTTACAATGGTTTTATTTTTTTAGATAATTTTTAAGCCAATTATTTTTAATAATTTTTTTGTTCCTGAAGATATATTCAATTGAATCACCTTTCTTTTTCGAGACAGAGTCTCCAATTTTATATTGGAAATCTAAAAGTTCTTTTTTACCATTAGAGTATTTTACAAAGGTAAAATTGTGTTCGTTTCTATCTCTATAAATATCCACAACAGTAGCGTTTCGCCTTTCATCCAACAACATCTTTCTTCTAATTTCATCACCATAAAAAACTTCACGAAGAATTATAAAACCAATAAATAATATAGCTGAAACTTTTAAATAAATCCTTGTTTTGAGAGGGATTTCTAAGTGATCTCCAAAACTTTGAGACATTTGAAAAGATTTATTTATTTACCAATTCCGCTTCAAAAACTTCCACAAAATGTTTTCTGATCTTAGCTTTAATATCTTCCATTTCTTCGGGAGTCAATTCTCTTTCCAGCTCTCTTTTTAAAGAAGTAACCTGTTTATCTTTAATACCACAAGGAATGATGTATTCAAAATAACGCATATCTGTATTTACATTCAATGCAAAACCATGCAAAGTCACCCAACGAGAAGCTTTTACCCCCATTGCACAGATTTTTCTTGCATAAGGTTTCCCTACATCAAGCCAAACTCCGGTTTCACCTTGAGAACGTTCTCCTTTTAAGCCGTATTCTGCAATTGTTCTGATGATCACTTCTTCCAGATTTCTCATGTATTTATGAATATCCGTAAAGAAATTTTCAAGGTCTAAAATAGGGTAGCCGACAATTTGTCCGTAACCATGATAGGTAATATCTCCGCCACGATTTACTTTTACAAAAGTCGCGTCGATTTCTTTTAGTTTATCGATTCCGGCAAGCATATTTTCTTCATGACCGCTTTTTCCAAGCGTGTAAACATGAGGATGCTCCACTAAAAGAAAATGATTGGAAGTTGTAATATGTTGTTCTGCAGGTAAATCGCGATTTTTTATTTTGGTATCGATAATATCTTTCATCAGTTTTTCCTGATAATCCCATGAAGGTTGATATTCTTTTACGCCTAAATCTTCAAATTCTACTACTTTATTCTGATGTGTGTTCATACCATTTTTTGATACACAAATTTAGTGATTTTTATGCTTTGATAGAATGGACAAAATCTATTGCGTTTTTCTTCCAATCTCTATTTTGCAGTAGAATATTCACAAAGGCAGTTCCTATGATTCCGCCGTCTGCTTTTTCGGTCACATTTTCGAAATCTTCTTTTGATTTAATTCCAAAACCGATCATGATAGTATTTTTAAGTTGAAGAGAAGCTAATCTTGAAAGATAGTCTTCATTTTTTAAAACTGCATTTTCATTTCCTGTTGTAGATGAGGAGCTTACAGCATATAAAAATCCTGAGCTCAAAGAATCTAAATATAAAATTCTCTCATCTGAAGTTTCCGGAGTTACTAAAAACGTGAAATTTAAATTATATTTTTCTAAAATTTTCTGATAATTTTTTTCGAACTCAATAGGTGGTAAATCCGGAATAATTAATCCCGAAACTCCGCTTTCAAAACATTCTCTACAGAAATTTTCAAATCCGAAACTTAAAACTGGATTGATGTAACCCATTAAAATCAAAGGAATTTTTATTTCGTTTTTAATGGTTTTTAATTGAGAGAATAGTTTTTCAATCGTCATTCCGTTTTTTAAAGCTAATTCATGAGCTTTTTGAATGACTGGTCCGTCTGCAACGGGATCAGAATAAGGCATTCCGATTTCTATCATATCCGCTCCGGAATCTTGTATAAGTTTTATGATTTCGGCAGTGTCTTCCAATTGTGGAATTCCCGCTGTGAAGTATATGTTGAGTTTTTTCATTTTAAAATTCTTTTTAATCCTGTCATTTCGAACGAAATAAAATGTAGTGAGAAATCTTTAATTATAAAATATTTAGATTTCCTCAATTCTTCGGATGACAAAGGTTGTTTCTAAGTCAAATGTGCGATCCGGCTTGAACGGAGCTCTTTTTGTGTAGCAAAGCGAAACAAAAAAGCGGGAGTGGAAGACGGAAATTATCGCCCAAATTATTCTATAAATGTTTCAAATACGTTTCCATATCCTTGTCACCACGACCGCTCAGACAAATGACAACAACATCATTTTTATTAAATTTTTTCTTATCTAAAATCGCCAAAGCATGAGAACTTTCCAAAGCCGGAATAATTCCTTCCAATTTTGTCAATTCAAAGGCAGATTCCAACGCTTCATCATCATTAATACTGAAAAATTCGGCACGTTTTTCTTGAAATAAATTGGCATGAAAAGGACCGATTCCCGGATAATCCAATCCTGCAGAAATCGAATGAGGCTCAATAACCTGACCGTCTTTTGTCTGCATAACCAAACTTTTACTTCCATGTAAAACACCCAAAGTGCCCAGAAAAGTTGTCGCTGCCGATTTCCCGGAATCAATTCCAAAACCTCCAGCTTCTGCGGCAATGATTTTTACGTTTTCTTCATCTACAAAATGATAAAAAGTTCCTGCTGCATTGCTTCCCCCACCAACGCAGGCAATCACATAATCAGGGTTTTGTCTTCCTACTTGTTCGAAAAGTTGTTCTTTAATTTCTTTTGAAATAATGCTCTGAAATCTCGCTACCAAATCGGGAAAAGGATGCGGACCAACCACACTTCCAATCACATAATGTGTTGTAATTGGATTGTTAATCCAGTCCCTTAATGCCTCATTTACAGCATCTTTCAGTGTTTTAGAACCTGAAGTTGCAGGAATGACTGTTGCGCCCAACATTTTCATTCTCGCTACATTTGGAGCCTGTCTCTGAATATCGATTTCGCCCATGTAAACAATACATTCTAAACCTAATAAAGCACAGGCTGTAGCGGTTGCAACGCCGTGTTGTCCAGCTCCGGTTTCTGCAATAATTCTAGTTTTGCCGAGTCGTTTTGCCAATAAAACCTGTCCCAAAGCATTGTTGATCTTATGAGCTCCGGTGTGATTGAGATCTTCTCTTTTTAAGTAAATCTGAGTATTATATTTTTGACTTAAATTTTTTGCAAAATATAAAGGAGTTGCCCGTCCAACGTAATTTTTTAACAAATCCTGATATTCCTGTTGAAAATCTTCTGATTCAATAATTTCAAGATAGTTTTTTTGTAATTCTTCTACATTTGGATAGAGCATTTCGGGGATAAATGCACCTCCAAATTCTCCGTAATATCCGTTTTCATCGGGGTTTTTATAATTCATTTTGTAATGTATTTATAAATGAAAGGTTATAATCAAATTGTTGTTTGTTGATCTGTTCGTTCTGAAATAATAACTGAATTTTTGTAGTCAGATCAATTAAAATAGTTAAGTCTAATTTAGAATCATACATTTTAACAGCAATCTCCAGATTATCAATTAAAAAATAAGAATCAAATTTCTCATACAGACAAAAAATCTTACAATAGACGATTCCAAAATCATATTTTACACTGGCTTTTACATTGCTGTCAAGTAATTTATCTGCAATAACAACCAAATGATAGCTGTCCCAATAGTGAATGGTTTCGAAAAAATATTCAACATCATTTTGGTTGAAATTTTTAATGATATCAATGAAATCACTCAATAGACCACCAAGATACCAATATTCTATATTGCTGTCATTTTCGGAGACAAGTTTGTGCAAATTCTCTACTTTTTCGTTTTCGAATTTTTGAGAAAATAAAGCTCTGCGAACAGATTTTCTTAACGACTCAAGATTTAAATTTTTAAGTCTTAAAAGCTTGAGTTTTCTCGAATAATACTTTTTCAATGTTTTGTTTTTTTTATGTTTTTTGTTGAATTCTCAAAGAATTTCCTCTGAATTTTTCACGATATATAATTCTTTAAATTTTTCAATCTGGTTTAAATTTTTCATTCCAGGTTCAATTTCAAATTTAGAATTAATATCTAAAGAAAAAGGTTGATGTTTAATAGTTGATAGTTGATGAATGTTATCCAAAGAAATTCCGCCACTTAAAAAATAGGGTAGAGGAATTTCTATTTCGTTTAATAAATTCCAGTCAAATTGTTGTCCCGTTCCTCCGAAAGCTGTTGAATCTGTGTCAAATAATAAATAGTTGATCGTTGTTGATTGCTGGTTGATTGTCTTTTGAATTTGTTCCGATTTTTGGACTCCAATTCTTATCACTTTAATAATTTCAATTTCAGGATTTAATTTTTTTCTTAATTCAAGAGTGAAATTTTCATCTTCATCACCATGGAGCTGAATGAAATTCAGATTAGCTTTTTGGCTTATTTCAACAATTTTATCAATACTTTCATTGACAAAAACTCCAACTTTTCCTTGATGTTCAATTTTTAAAATTTCTTCCAAACTCAAATGATTCAAAACATACCTGAGCGATTTTTCATAGAAAATAAAACCAAGAAAATCTGTATTCATAGAAATTAATTCTTGAATTTGATCTAATCTTGTTAAACCGCAGACTTTGAGTTTTGGTTGTTGTATGTTCATTGTTAAATTGATAAACTATTATATTGCTAGATTGAAAGAAATTCTTCGAATTTTTTACCCGGATTTTCATGTTTCATAAAATATTCTCCCATCAGAAACCCATCGAACCCTTTTTCCTTTAAAAAATTAAAATCTTCAATATTGTAAATTCCACTTTCTGCAACGGACAAAACATCGTTTGGAAGTTGGTTTTTCAAATTCACAGAATGCTGTAAATCAACTTTAAAATCTTTTAAATTTCTATTATTAATTCCAACCAAATCTATTTTTTGATTAAAATGTTGCAGTTCTTCTTCCGTATGAATCTCCAGTAAAACTTCTAAACCTAATTCATGAGAAAGCTCTGTAAATTCCTGAACCTGTTGAGGTGAAAGACAAGCTGCAATCAGTAAAACAACATCAGCTCCGATACTTTTTGCTTCATAAAACTGATACTCATCGATCATAAAATCTTTTCGCAGAATCGGAATATTTATAGCATTTCTTACACTTAAAATATCTTCAAAATTTCCTCCGAAAAAATCTTTATCCGTTAAAATTGAAATTCCGCTTGCTCCAAAACTTTCATAAGCCGAAACAACTTCCAAAGGTGAAACTTTATCATTAATGATTCCTTTCGATGGAGATTGCCTTTTAAATTCAGCGATAATTCCGATTTTACTTTTTATATTTTCTTTTAATGAAAAAGTTTTTCTTTCAAAAAACTCAGAATCCTTCAATTCCTGAACAGAAGTTTTTGATTTTGAGATTGAAACTTCTTCTGCTTTTCTTTGGATGATTTTATCTAAAATATTCATTTTCATTTTTTTTTAAGACATTCGTATTGTCATTTCGAATGGAACGGAGTGAAATGAGAAATCTATTCGATCGTTTCATTCAAAAAATTCCAAGTCGGATTAAAATCATGGATTAACTTATCTTTTTTCATTCTTGAATATCCCTTAATTTGTTTTTCTCTAAAAATTGCCTGTTCAACATCTTGAAAATGTTCATAATAAATTAAATGGAAGCATTTATATTTTGTTGTAAAATGTATTTTATCTTCTATTGTTGGGTTATTATGTTGATGCAGTCTAATTTTTAAGTTATTAGTCATACCTATATATAAAACAGTTTTATTGTAGTTTGTCAGTATGTACACATAATAATTATGAGTTCCTATTGTTTTCATCAAATGGTTGTGTTTATAGATTCTTCACTTCACTGCGTTTCGTTCTGAATGACAGAGGCGCAATTATTTTAAATCATAATCCGTTATTCTAAAAGCAATTCCAGACTTCTTAAAGCTTTTCCTCCGTATAAACTTTCCTGAGCCAACAAAAGACAATCGTCATAACTGCCAAATTTATCCGTGTGATACAACGCAACGGAAGCATTTGCCAAAACCACAGAATTTTGTTGTTCCGTACCTTTTCCGTGAAGAATATTTCTGAAAATTTTTGCTGTTTCGTGAGGCGTTTCGCCAGCTTTTATACTTTCATGAGTAATAGAATCAAAACCTAGATCTTCAGTTGAGTATACTTCTTCACCTTTTTTTGTGATAATTTTGCTGTCATGGGTTAAACTTATCTCATCATAACCGTCCATTCCGTGAACAAGAATAAAGTGACGGTCGTCTTTTTGTAATAAATATTGATAAATTCTCGCAATTTCCAAATTATAGACCCCAATCATTGAAAACTGAGGTTTTGCAGGATTCACAAGTGGTCCGAGCAAATTGAAAAAAGTTCTGAGACCTAAAGATTTTCTCAATGTACCAACAGACTGCAAAGCCGGATGAAAGTAAGGAGCATGTAAAAAACAAATGTTGGCTTTTTCAAGATCATCTTGTAATCTGTCTGAATCAACTTTAAATTCATAACCTAATTCTTCCAAAACATTGGATGATCCGGTAATGGTTGAAGCACCGTAATTTCCATGTTTGGTTACTTTTTGTCCGGCTCCGGCAACGACAAAACTTGATAATGTTGAGATGTTTATCGTATTTTTTCCATCACCACCAGTTCCGACAATATCGATAGCATCACTTGCATCCAAATTCATGGGAACTGCCATTTGCAGAAGGGCTTCACGGAAACCTTCAAGTTCTTTCAAAGTGATATTTCGCATCAGAAAAACGGTCATAAAAGCCGTAACTTCTGTAGAATTGAATTTATTTTGAGCAATTTCAATCATAATCGCCTTTGCTTCAGATTTTGACAAAGTATGATGATTAAAAAGATATTCCAGGATTTCTTTCATTTGTGAAAATTTTAAAGATTTTAATTAATTCAGAAGAAAATTTTTAATAATAATTTCTCCTTGTGGAGTTAAAATGCTTTCAGGATGAAACTGAACACCATGAACATCATATGTTTTATGTTGCAAAGCCATGATCATTCCATCTTTATCTACCGCTGTGATTTCCAGTTCTTCGGGAAAATCTTCACGATTTACAACCCAGCTGTGATATCTTCCGACTTCCATTCCGCTAGAAAGGTTTTTGAAAATCTTAGTATCATTTTTTACAAAATCGGTAGAAGTTGCCACTCCATGAAAAATCTCAGAAAGATTGATTAAACTTCCTCCAAAAGCTTCTGCAATGGCTTGTTGACCCAAACAAACGCCCAAAATACTTTTCGTAGGAGCATATTCTTTAATCAAATCCAGTAAAATTCCGGCTTCTTCAGGAATTCCGGGACCCGGTGAAAGAATGATTTTATCGTATTTATTGACTTCTTGTAAAGTAATTTCGTCGTTTTTCATGACATCAACTTTTATATCTAAAATTCTTTCAATAATTTGAACCAAGTTGTATGTGAAACTGTCGTAATTGTCGAAAACTAAGACTTTTGTTTGATTTATATTGTTGTTCATTTTTTTCTGTTTTAATTATTAATAATTTTCAACCAATTTCTCCGCTTTTTCCACTGCTTTTTTCAGAGCATTCAATTTATTGTTGACTTCCTGCAATTCGCTTTCAGGATTAGATTTTGCAACTAATCCGGCTCCGGCTTGAGAATACAGCGTATTATTTTTACTTAAAAAAGTTCGTATCATAATTGCCTGATTACAAGTTCCATTTAATCCAATCATTCCGATGCAACCACCATAATATCCACGGGAATCTTTTTCGTATTTATTGATTAACTGTAAAGCTTTATGTTTTGGTGCACCGCTTAAAGTTCCTTGCGGAAAGGTTGCTGCAACCACTTCAAAAGGATTTGTTTGTTTCGGTAAATCGGCTGTAACTTCGCTCACCATATGTATCACATGAGAAAAAAGTTGGATTTCCTTTAATTTTGTAACCGTTACATTCTTGCCCAGTTTTCCTAAATCATTTCTGGCTAAATCCACCAACATCGTGTGTTCCGCATTTTCTTTTGCATCATTTTTTAATTCTTCAATAGATTGTAAATCAGTTTCAAAATGACCTGTTCTCTTGAAAGTTCCTGCAATCGGGTGCATTGTTGCTTTGTTATCTTTAATAATTAATTGACTTTCAGGACTTGAACCAAATAATTTATAATTTCCGTAATCAAAGAAAAAAAGGTATGGAGAAGGATTGATATTTCTCAAAGCACGGTAAACATTGAACTCATCACCTTTGAATTTCTGTTCAAACCTTCTGCTTAAAACCAATTGAAAAACATCCCCTCTCATGCAATGCTTTTGAGCCGTTTTTACAAGATCAATATATTCTTCATTAGTAATATTGGAGGTTTCTTTTCCATTTTTTTCGAAAGGATAAATAACTGAATTTTGATTTTTAATCAGACTTTCCAATAAATATAGTTCCGATTTTACATCTTCAATCTGGTTTTCAATAATATGCATTTCATCATTATAATGATTGATGGCAATAACATATTGATACAATCTGTAACGAAGAATCGGGATTTCAACTTCCGGACTTTGTGCTTTGAATGCTATATTTTCAAAAAACTGAACGGCTTCGAAACTTGTATATCCGAAAAGACTTTGTGCGGTTTCTTCTACAGGATCATTGGTCTTTTCACATTCGAATATATTGGAAAATTCTTCGAAAACATCTGCTATTTTATGTTCAATAATAAACTGTTTGATAGGTTCTTTTCGGGGAAGCTTTATTTCAAATTCATTTAAATTTTTAATTTCAATTCCTGCAACAGCGTTAACAGCAATAAAAGAAAAATTATTGTCAATATTTTTGGAATCAGAACTTTCCAAAAGAATCGTATCCCTGAACTTATCCCGAATCTGCAGGTAAATATTCATCGGGGTCTGAAGATCTCCCAATGTTTTTTTGGAAACGGTTTTTATTTTTATTTTTTTACTGAACATTTGCAGTTTATTTTAAAATTTGATTTAAACAAAAAAAGACTTCAACGGTATCCGTCAAAGTCTTTATATATTATTTTTATTATTCCTGATGTAGATAAATTAACAACATGACAATAACTTCAGACCCGACGAAGAGTTTGAAAGCCACCACCAATTATTGTTGCTCTTATTAAACATAGGACAAATGTAAATATTTTTTTAATACAAAAAGCAAAAAATTCGAAAATAAAAAAACTTAAAATATTTATTTCAGGTACAATTATATAAAGATTGGTTTTAAATTTTTATTGAGAAAGATTTTCAGCCCATTCTTCAGAAATAGATTGCTTCTTAAATATAATTATTCTGAATTAGGAAATTTAAATAAAAATATACTTAAAATGGATATTTATCATAAGGTTGAAAGCTTATTTTTTATATTTTTGTCAGCAAATTAGAAAACAATGAAAAAAGTATTAGCAATAGCATTTATCGGAGGTTTATTAGTGGTTAACTGCTCAAAAAAGCCTAATCATGATTTACAGGACAGCAACACAATGTTACCTGAACCGGATGCTCCAACTGTAGTAGATTCTACCGCTAAAAAAACAGAAACACCTGCTGCAACCCCTGCACCGGCAACTGAAGCGCCTAAAACTGATTCTGCAGAGGCTAAAAAATAATGAAAAAACTATTTTTAACAGGATGTTTCGGTTTGCTGATCTTTTCCTGTTCTAAAAAAGAAAATACTCCGGTTGACGCCACTTCTTCTGAAACAACAACAATTTCAGAGTCTGCAAAAAGCAATCTTATGGGAGATCAAATTATTGAAACTCTTGATTGTTCCGGCTGTCACGCGGTAAATGAGAAAATGGTAGGACCTTCTTATCAGGAAATCGCAGGTAAATATTCTGATAAAGATATTGAACTGTTGGCTTCCAAAATCATAGAAGGCGGAAGTGGAGTTTGGGGAGGCGTTCCGATGTCTGCTCATCCTCAAGTGTCTAAAGAAGATGCAAAAAAAATGGTAGAATATATTCTGACATTAAAGAAAAAATAGAAAATGTCTACCGAAAAATCCAGTTTACACACAAGAAATCTGCATCGTGATCCTTATGATTTTGATAAGCTTATTTCTTGTGTGCCGGAACTGAAACATTATGTTTTTATCAATTCTTATCAAACGGCAACGATTAATTTTAGTCTTCCGAAAGCCGTAAAATTACTTAATAAAGCTTTATTGCAGCATTTTTATAATGTGAAGAGCTGGGATATTCCCGAGAATAATCTTTGTCCTCCAATTCCGGGTAGGGCAGATTATGTGCATTATATTGCTGATTTATTAGCCGAACAGCAGAATGAAATTCCAACAGGTATTTCCGTAAAAGGTTTAGATATTGGAACAGGGGCAAATCTTGTTTATCCTTTAATTGCCGGTAAATCTTATGGTTGGAAAATGCTGGGAACGGATATTAATAAAGATTCTTTGGAAAATGCTCAGAAAATAATAGACCATAATCCTGATTTATTATCTTTAATAGAATTAAGGCTTCAATCAAATTCTGATCATATATTTAAAAATATAATTGAACCAAAAGAACGGTTTGCATTTTCTATGTGTAATCCTCCTTTTCATGATTCTGAAGAATCTGCTTTAAAGGGAAATCTGAGAAAAACAAAAAATCTTAACAAATCGAAAACAGAAAAGCCTTTACTTAATTTTGGTGGACAACAATCTGAGTTGTGGTGTGAAGGTGGCGAACTGGCTTTTATTTCAAAAATGATCAATGAAAGTGTTTTGTATTCGTCACAGGTTCTTTGGTTTACCTGTCTGGTTTCAAAAAAAGATAATTTGTTTAAGCTTACTTCGCTTCTGAAAAAACTAAAAGCAGTAGAAATCAAAACGATTGATATGGCTCAAGGTCAGAAAATAAGCAGAATATTAGCTTGGACTTTTGTTCCTCAATAAAATCGTAAAGATTGGTTTTCATAATTTTAATTCAAATCATCCTCTGAATTGAATTTTATATGAAATAAATGAGATTTCTGAAAAAAGCCGTTGACCATCAATTCAAAATTCACTATTTTTGCACGTTATTTTAAATAGATACAATGCAATTATCAGAACAAGAAATCATTAGACGAGAAAAGCTGAACAAGCTTGTTGAAATGGGAATCAATGCGTTCCCTGCAGATGAATACGTAATTACAGATACTACAGAATCTATAAAACAGGATTTCGCTGATAATAAACAGGTTAAGATTGCAGGTAGATTAATGTCAAGAAGAATTCAGGGGAAAGCTTCTTTTGCTGAATTACAGGATTCTACAGGCAGAATTCAGGTGTATTTTAACAGAGATGAGATCTGTACAGGTGAAGACAAAACTTTGTATAATGAAGTTTATAAACACCTTTTAGATATAGGAGATATTATTGGTATTGAAGGAGAATTGTTCACGACTCAAGTTGGTGAAAAGACGGTTTTGGTTAAAAACTTTACTATTTTAACTAAATCTTTACGTCCGCTTCCACAACCAAGAACCGATGAAAATGGAGTAGTACACGACGGTTTCACAGATCCGGAATTAAGATACAGACAACGTTATGTCGATTTATTGGTGAATCCTCATGTAAAAGAAGTTTTTGTAAAAAGAACAAAATTGTTCAACGCGATGAGAACTTTCTTTAATGATGCAGGATATTTTGAAGTTGAAACGCCTGTTTTGCAATCGATTCCTGGTGGAGCTGCGGCAAGACCGTTTATTACGCATCACAATGCTTTAGACATTCCTTTATATTTAAGAATTGCAAACGAATTATATCTGAAAAGATTGATCGTGGGTGGATTCGACGGTGTTTATGAATTCTCGAAAAACTTCAGAAATGAAGGGATGGACAGAACGCACAATCCTGAATTTACCGTAATGGAGATCTATGTAGCTTACAAAGACTACAACTGGATGATGGATTTCACCGAGAAATTGTTGGAATTCTGTGCAATTCAGGTAAATGGAACATCAAATGCGAAATTTGGAGATCAGGAAATAAGCTTCAAAGCGCCTTTCGCAAGAGTTTCTATGACAGAAGCTATTTTGAAATATACAGGTTTCGATATTACAGGAAAAACAGAACAGGAATTGTTCGATTTTGCTAAATCTATCGGAATTGATGTGAATGAAACGATGGGTAAAGGAAAATTAATCGATGAGATTTTTGGTGAAAAGTGTGAAGGAAACTTCATTCAGCCGACTTTCATTACAGATTATCCGGTTGAAATGTCACCTCTTACAAAGAAACACAGAAGCAAAGAAGGTCTTACAGAGCGTTTTGAATTAATGGTTTGCGGTAAAGAAATCGCGAATGCATATTCTGAGCTTAATGATCCGATTGATCAGAGAGAACGTTTTGAAGATCAGCTGAAATTATCTGAAAAAGGAGATGATGAAGCAGGACAATTTATTGACGAAGATTTCTTAAGAGCTCTTGAGTACGGAATGCCACCAACTTCAGGAATGGGAATCGGAATGGACAGATTAATTATGTTCTTAACGAATAATGCATCAATTCAAGAAGTATTATTCTTCCCTCAAATGAAGCCTGAGAAAACTGTTCCTCAGATTGAATTAGGTGAAGATGAAAAAATAATTCTTGAAATATTAAAATCAGGAGAACAAATTTCTCTTGTTGAAGTGAAAGATCAATCTAAACTTTCAGGAAAGAAATGGGACAAAGCTTCAAAAACTTTAACTAAAAATAATTTGGTAAAAGTTGAAAAAATCGACGAAAATGTTTTGATGAAATTGGTTTAAATTAATCATTTCAATATAATTTAGTTCCGGCGGAAGCGAAGCTTCCGCCGGAACTTTTTCAAAAATATGACAAACTATTTCTGCTTGTTTTCCGTTTATTAAAAAACTAAATAAGATGAAAATTTTTGTGTTATTAATTTTCTTTTGTGCCAGTTTTAAAGCACAAATGCTTACTTCTGTTTATTTTGAATATAACAGCTATAAACTAAATAAGCAATCTGAAAAAAAATTAGATAGCCTGACTCATTTAAAAAGTAATTTAAAATTTAGAATTTTCGGAAATTGTGATATCTCAGGAACTTCAGACTACAATAAAAAACTATCTGAAAATCGCGCAAATACAGTCAATAAGTATTTACAGGAAAAGGTCGGAAATAATATAAAACTGGAAAGTGTTATAGGTTTAGGTAAAGAGAAACAGATCAATGACAACAGTACAGAAGAACTTCGCGGAAAGAACAGAAGGGTAGATATATTTATAGATAAAATAATTTCTGCAGAAGAAATAAAATCAGGAAAATCTTTTGCCAGTTTTTTTAGTAAAAGTGTTTCTCAGATAAAAGTGAAGGATACTTTTTTGCTTCCCAATGTTAATTTTGTCGGAGGTCGTCATGTGTGGTTTCCGAAAGGTGATAAAGTATTAATTCAACTTGCTAATATTTTAAAAGATAATCCAACAATGGAAATTGAATTACAAGGTCATATTTGTTGTGATTACGATAATTTTGATGGGGAAGATCTTGATTTAAAAACATTCAATCTTTCATTCACAAGAGCAAACGCAATCAAAGAATTTCTCGAAAAACAGGGAATAAATCCGAAGCGAATAAAAGCAACCGGACAAGGACATCTTAATCCTATTGCTTATCCGGAACGTGGCGAAGGCGATTTTATCAAAAACAGAAGGGTTGAAATAGTTTTGCTTAAAAAATAGAATTTTTAATTTATTCATTAACCTTTATATATCTTCTGTGGTAAATCGGATTATAACAATTTTGGGAGAATAATTTTGCTGTTTTTTTCAGACCAAGCTCTCCTTCATTTTTATAAAGCAAAGTTTCTTCTTCATTAAGTTTGATCCATACTTGCCACAAACCATGACTTCCGCAGGTAACTTCCATTAAAAGTATATCTTCATTTTTGAAAAGTCTGTAAACATAAGGTTCAAGACTAATCATCTCAAAATCCTGCAAATTATATTCTTTATCTGAAATCACTTATTTTTAAGACAATTTTAAAGTTAATTTATCTTCTCTGCTTACTAAATGAAGCCATCAGATAAAACAAAAACGGCAGAATAAATAAAGAACCCAACATCAAAGCCCATCCCAAAGCTGAAATTGTTTTCGGAGCTGCAACATGTTCTAATAATGAAAGATGTTGACCATTTCCAAATAAAATAATATTCGGATTGTGTTGATACGTTGCTGCAACCAAAATCATAATCACCTGAAACCCCGCTAAAGCTCTCACAGGAAGCAATTTTCGACGATTCATTGCTCTTAAAATCAATAATAAACAAATGGTTGCAAAAAATGTAGCCATGATTCCTAAAGGTTTCGAGAAAACCCACATTAATAAAGGAATATCTGAAAGATAAGCTGTAGTAAATACCAAAAGTCCTGTAATGACAACAAAAATCATTGTTTGTTTAGATTTTTTAATCATTAAACCTAATTGCAATCGGTCGGTTGTTTCTCTCAAAGCAAATACTGAAGCAAGGTAAGCACAGATTGAAACTGTAAATAATCCAACTGTAACACCAAACCAATTTAGCCAACTGAAAATATACAAATCTAAAAATCCCGTCGCATCTGGATTGATAGAATGTGAAACCGTTGCAGCAGCAATTAATCCCAAGAAAAATGGAGTCAGCAAACTGGAAAAATAAAATATTTGAGTATAAACATGTTGCCAATCATCTTTTACAGCATCATAATGTCTGAATGTAAATGCCGTTCCTCTCGCGATAATTCCTACTAACATCAAAACCAGCGGAATGTGTAAATATGTAGAAAGAGTAGTGTAGATCTCAGGAAAACCGACAAATAAAATTACAATGGCAATAATCAGCCACATATGATTTGCTTCCCAAACTGGAGCAATAGATTCATACATGATCTCCTTTGTTTTATCACGTGCTCTTTTTTTTGTGAAAAGTTCTACAATTCCAGCTCCGAAATCCGCTCCTCCTAAAATCACATAAAGGCAAATCGACAGCCAAAGAAAACCTATAACTACGTAAATCATGACTTCTTGTTTTTAGAGTTAAACTGAGCATCGGTCGGATCATACAGTTTCGGAACCATCTGTATCTGTCTTCTCAAAAGAAACACAATTATTAATGATAATGAAACAAAAATTGCTGTAAAAAAGTAGAACGAATATTGAATTCCCGGCATCGGCGTTACAGCGTCTGCAGTTCTCATGATTCCATAAATAATCCAAGGTTGCCGACCAACTTCTGTTACTGTCCAACCTGCTTCTAAAGCAATATATCCAAAAGGTGTTGCGAATAAAAATGTCTTTAAAAGCCAGTTTTTAGTGAGCCATTCTTTCTTGAAAAATGTTGCATATAAATAAACCATTCCTATAATAATCATTATAACTCCAAAGAAAATCATGATCTGAAAAGCATAATGTACAACCGCAATTGGAGGCCATTCGTCTTTTGGGAAATCCTTTAATCCTTTAACCTCAGAATTAAAATCATTACTCACTAAAAAGCTTAAAACCTTTGGAATTTTTATAGCATATTTTATTTCTTCTTTTTTCTCGTTGGGAATTCCGCCAATTACAAAAGATGCGCCTTTTTCTGTTTCAAAATGAGCTTCCATTGCAGCTAATTTTATAGGTTGTCTTTTCGCAACGGATTTTGCAGCAACATCACCACTTAAAGGAGCTCCGAATGCTCCGATTAATGCAAATCCGGCTGCAATTCTGAATGCTTTCGTATGAAACTCAACATTCTTTTTTCTCATAATTAAATAAGCATGAACTCCTGCAACCGCAAATCCTGTCGCACAAAAAGCAGCAACCGTCATATGTAAAGCCTGTGGAAACCAAGCTTCATTAAACATCGCCTTAATAGGATCTATATTTAAATATTGTCCATCAACATAATCGAATCCGGCAGGTGAATTCATCCAAGCGTTTGCTGCAACAACTAAAATTCCGGAAGCTAATCCACTTAAGCCAACCAAAAATCCACAAAACCAATGAAACCATTTGTTGAATTTGTCCCATCCATAAAGGAAGAATCCGATGGCAATGGCTTCAATAAAAAATGCTGTTCCTTCCAGAGAAAAAGGCATCCCGAAAATCGGACCTGCATGTTTCATAAAGTTTGGCCAGAGAAGTCCAAGCTCAAAAGAAAGCATCGTTCCGGAAACCGCACCGACAGCAAATAGAATGGCAACTCCTTTGCTCCAAGCCTTTGTGAGTCCTTTGTAAACTTCGTTTTTTGTTTTTAAATATTTCCAGTGAGCGAAAGCCATCAGAAAAGGCATTACCATACCAACACAAGAGAAAATGATGTGAAAACCGAGTGACATCGCCATTTGTGCACGAGCTGCAAGAAAGTCGTCCATAAATATCAATTTTTGTGTAATAAAGGTAAGGATAAATTAGAGATGCTCGGTATGATTTACAACAGTATGGATTTAAATAATAGGCTTTAACTTTGATATTTTTTAACATAAAATATTTCCGATTTCTGTGGAAAAATCTATCTTTTTTTGACATATTTTAACTTTCATACCTCGAAAAAAATCACGATATTTGTAAGTCTTTGCATACAGCAAGATTTTTAATATTTGATATGAGTCAGAAACAATATACAGCTAGTAGTATTCAGGCATTGGAAGGGATGGAGCACGTACGTATGCGTCCTTCAATGTACATTGGTGATGTGGGAGTTAGAGGTCTCCATCATTTGGTTTATGAAGTAGTAGATAACTCTATTGACGAGGCTTTGGCAGGATACTGCGACACGATCTTCGTTGCTATTAAGGAAGGAAACGGAGTTGAAGTTATGGATAACGGTAGAGGTATCCCCGTTGACTTCCATGAAAAAGAACAAAAATCCGCTCTTGAGGTTGTAATGACCAAAATCGGAGCAGGAGGTAAATTTGATAAAGATTCTTATAAAGTTTCCGGAGGTCTTCACGGAGTTGGGGTTTCCTGTGTGAATGCACTTTCCAACGAAATGGTTACAACTGTTTACAGAGACGGAAACGTTTATCAGCAAATATATTCTAAAGGAAAAGCACAAACTCAGGTTGAAGAAATAGGGCACAGCGACAAAAGAGGAACCAAGCAGTTCTTTCAGCCGGATGATACTATTTTCTCAGAATTGGTTTATAATTATGATACGTTGGCAACTCGTTTAAGAGAGCTTTCTTATTTAAATAAAGGAATTACAATTACACTTACAGATGAAAGAGAAAAATTGGAAGATGGGTCTTTCAGATCAGAAATTTTTCATTCTGAAGGTGGGTTAAAAGAATTTGTTGCCTATATTGATGGCAGCCGTGAATCTATCATGGAAAATGTAATTTTCATGGAAGGTGAAAGAGATGATATTCCTGTTGAAGTTGCGATGCGTTACAATACATCATTCAACGAAAATCTTCACTCTTATGTAAATAATATCAATACACATGAAGGTGGAACGCATTTGGCAGGTTTTAGAAGAGCTTTAACGAGAACTTTGAAAAAGTATGCTGATGAACTTGGACTTCCAGCAAAAGAAAAAGTAGAAATTACAGGAGATGACTTCCGTGAAGGATTAACAGCCGTGATTTCTGTAAAAGTAATGGAACCTCAGTTTGAAGGACAGACTAAGACAAAATTAGGAAATTCCGAAGTTTCTGGTGCTGTTGATAAGATTGTAGGTGAAATGTTGACTAATTTCTTAGAGGAAAACCCTAATGAAGCGAAAATTATCGTTCAGAAAGTTGTTTTGGCTGCAAAAGCAAGACAGGCTGCGAAAAAAGCTCGTGAAATGGTTCAGAGAAAATCTCCAATGGGAGGTTCCGGTCTTCCTGGTAAACTATCTGACTGTTCATCAAAAAATCCGGCAGAATCTGAAATATTCCTTGTAGAGGGAGATTCCGCAGGTGGAACGGCAAAACAAGGTCGTGACAGATTTTTTCAGGCTATTCTTCCGTTAAGAGGTAAAATTTTGAATGTTGAGAAATCAATGCTTCATAAAGTGTATGATAACGAAGAAATCAAAAATATTTATACGGCTTTAGGTGTTTCTGTAGGAACAGAAGAAGATAGTAAAGCGTTGAATATGGCTAAGTTAAGATACCATAAAGTTGTTATCATGACCGATGCCGATATTGATGGATCTCACATTTCTACATTGATTTTGACATTCTTCTTTAGATATATGAAAGAATTGATTGAGAACGGATATATTTATATTGCTCAACCACCTTTGTATTTATTAAAGAGAGGAAACAAAAAAGTATATGCTTACAACGAAAAAGAGCGTGAAGAATTTACTTTAGAAATGTCTCCTGATGGAAAAGGCGTTGAGGTTCAACGTTATAAAGGTCTTGGAGAGATGAATCCTGAACAACTTTGGGAAACAACTCTTAACCCTGAGCACAGAATCTTGAAGCAGGTAACGATTGACAATGCAGTAGAAGCAGACAGTGTTTTTTCAATGTTGATGGGAGATGAGGTTCCGCCAAGAAGAGAATTTATCGAGAAGAATGCTAAATATGCTAAGATCGATGCATAATTAAATTTCTTACATATAAAATTAAAAGACTTCAGAAATGGAGTCTTTTTTTATGAAATATTTTCAAAAACAATAAAAATTAATTTTAACAGTTATTAAGATTTAATTATTTTTGCTCAATTTTAATAACTATGATGAAAATACTTTGTATTGGAGCTTTAACTATAGGCTCATTATATTATGCACAGAATTATCCCATTTCTTCTATTCCGGAAAATTTGAAAAAAAACGCAAGTGTTGTAATCCGAAAGGAAAGTACTGCGGTTGAAATCAATAAAATAGACGATATAGTTTATAAAAAATCGTCTATTGTGACAATTCTTAATAAAGATGCAATTCCTTATTCTATACCTAGAATTTCTTATGAAAAAGGTGATAATGTATCTAATGTTAAAGTTATTGTCTATGATGAATCCGGGAAAAAAATAAAAAGTTATTCTAAAAGTGATTTTACAGATATTGCAGCAAATCCGCAAGGAACTTTTTATTCGGATAGCAGAATGCTTATTCTCCCGTTTACCTCTTCGAGTTTTCCTTATACAGTGGAATTTAGCTATGAACTAAGTGATGAAAATACCGTTTTTATTCCTGATTTTATTCCATTTTACGAATATAATGTTGCGTTGGAAGAAAGCAACTATAGTATTACAAATAGATCGGGTATTAATCTTCGTTCAAAGGTATATGAGTCACCATTTAATTACGCTTCGGTAGATGCAAAATCAAATGGTGAAAATAAAATGTATACTTATAAAAATATTCAAGCAATAGATAATGGACAGTTGGTTCCAAGTCCTCAAAAAGTACTACCAAAAGTAAGTTTTTCATTGGATAAATTTAATCTTGAAGGAAAACAGGGAGATATAGTATCGTGGAAGGATTTTGGAACTTGGTATTACCAAAATTTACTTACTCCTGTTTCTGTTTCTACGCCACAAATTAAAGCTGAAATAGCATCTTTAAATTTGTCAGGAACAACCGAAGAAAAAGTAAAAAAAATATATCAATTCATGCAAAACAAAACAAGATATATTTTTGTTGCGTTGGGAATCGGAGGATGGCAACCGATGCTTCCTGACGAAGTTCAAAAAAAAGGATATGGGGATTGTAAGGGACTTACTAATTACATGAGAACCCTTTTGACTGAAGCTGGAATAAAATCTTATTACTCTATTATTAATTCTAATTCTTCACCAATCAGCTTTGATAAAGATTTTCCAAAAATGGCTGGAAACCACGTTATTTTAACTATTCCGACAGAAAAAGGAAATATCTGGTTGGAAAATACATCTCAACAAATTGCTTTTAATCATTTGAGTTATAGCACGACTGATAGAAATGTTCTTATGGTAAAACCTGATGGAATTGATATTGTTCAGACGCCCAGTTCTTCAGCTGAAGAAAATAAAGAAAAGCAAGCTTTATATATTCAATTAAATCCGGATAAGTCAATTACAGGAAAAGGTAAGTTTTCTTATAAAGGAGCTCAGTATGATTTTAATTTGATGTATTTATTACTTCCTGAAAAAGATAAAACAGATGTAATGAAGAAAGTATATTCTACATTGGATTTTGAAAATATTGAAATGAAGGACTTTAATAATGATAAAAACTTAGCTGTTATTGATTTTAATTTAGATTTTAAAGCCTTAAATTATTCAAAACCAGTAGGAAGTAGTTACCTTTTCAGAGCAGTGCCAATTTATAAAGAAAGTACTTATCATGAAGATTCAACCAGAGAATTGCCTTTTGAAAGCAAACTTTCATATTCTGATGAATCAGAAATTATATATGAATTACCTCCAAATTATTATATTGAAGAGATTCCGAAAAATGGGAATATAGATTCTGAATTTGGTTCTTATCAGGTAACTTTTGAGAAACAAGAAAGCAAATTAATCGTAAAACGTACCATAAAGATAAATAAAGGTATTTATCCTAAAGAAAAGTATAGCGATTATATAAACTTTAGAAAAAAAATTCTAAATGCAGATAATTCTAAAATTTTAATGTCTAAAAAATCTTAAACACAACTATTTCGATAAACTATGAAATCAATAAAAAAACTAAGTCCTATTTTTATACTCTTATTCAACTTATGTTTTTCACAAGAACATAAATTTATGTCTTATCCTAAATTCAATGAGGCAGATTTGAAAAAAGTAAATTCTACAATTGAAAAAAATGCACCTGCTGAAATTCTATATAATAGTATAAGTTATATTGTTTCTCCTGAGCGTTTGGTTGAAAAAAAGTTTTTTTCTAAAATTAAGATTTATGAGAAAAAAAATTCTGAAGAATGGTTAAATATTGAAATTCCTATAAGAGACGGGGAAAGTATTAAAGACTTTCAAGTAATAGTTTATAACTATTTAAATAACAAGGTTGAAAAAACAATAATTGATAAGAGAGAACAACTGAAAGAAAATTTTGTAAAAGGATTAAAAGTTTACAAATTAGCTATTCCAAACGTTCTAGATGGATCCGTAATTGAATACAATTATAAACTAGAAATTAACAATATTTTTAATTTAGCATACCAATTACAATATAATATTCCTGTTGTGTACCAAGAATATAATTTTGAATATCCAGATACGATGACATATACTTTTAATAGTACAGGATCAAATGTTATAAAACCAAAATACAGTCTCATTAATACTGAAGAACATGTAGGGGGAGCGTTTAATGTTTATCGTTTCGGCTATGAAAATTTGACATCTTCAAAAACAGAATTATTTATAAAAGATGGTGATAGATATAAAACCCGATTAAAGCCCGAATTAAATAAATATACAACAAAATATTTCATTTATGATACAGCCGAAAACTGGAATAAAGTAGCTGATAGACTAAAGAATAATGATAATTTTGGTGGATTTTTAAAAAGTAATGTTAAAGATATAATTCCTGATGAAATAAAAAAATTCTATGACCCTTTAGAAAGAGCAAATAAGATTTTTAGTTTTGTGAAAAATAATTATAAATGGAATAAAGAATATGGTATTATTTCCAGTCAAAGTTTGAAGCAATTTATAAAATTAAAATCAGGAAATGCTGCGGATGTAAACTTGACATTGATTGCACTTTTGAGAGATGCTGGATTAGAGGCAAATCCTTTATTAATTTCTACGGTTGATAATGGAGTATTAAATATACTATCTCCAAATCTAAATAATTTGAATATGGTTTTGGCTTCTGTCAAAATTAATAACCAAATCTATTTTTATGATGCAACATCTTTTAATTCTAAAGTAAATATACTTCCTGAAAGAGATTGGAATGATTTCGGAATTCTATTAGAAGATAAAAAAGGAACAGATTTATCGTTTTCAAATATCAATATTAGCAAAAAAGATCTAGTTATTAAAGCAAATCTTAATCTTGATAATTCTGAGATCACAGGAACTTTCAGTCAAAAAGAAAATGGTTTATACGCGATTGAATCATATGATGAATATGATATTAATCATGATAAATACAATCAATCTTTTAAAACAGATTTTGCTACAAACGTAAAAGATGTAGAATCAAAGTTACTTACTAACGGAGATTTTGAGTCTAATATGAAATTTTCTAGTAATAGTCTAATAGATATTGTAGGAAACAAGATTATTTTCAATCCTTTATTATTTCTTAATGTGGGAAATGAAGTATTTGATCAAAAAGAAGAGCGAAAAAATCAGATAGATTTTATTTCGGCATTTACCAGAGAAAAAAAAGTAGAGATTACAATTCCAAACGGATATAAAGTTGCTGATCTTCCGAAGCCGAAAAAAATTCAGACAGATGATAAAGAAATATCATTCAATTATAATATTGAAGTTGTAAATGATAAACTTATTGTTACTTCAAAAATAGATGTTGCAAGTCAGAATTATCCTAAAGAATATTATCCATTTTTCAAACAAATTTGGAAAATTATCTCAGATAGCGAAAATCAAGTAATAAGTTTGGTTAAAATTTAACGATATAGGCTTCATTTTTTTGAAGCCTTTTTCTATAAAATTTAACTTTTATATAGATTATGTTTTCATTATTTTTGCTCAATTATAATAACCATGATGAAAATACTTTGTATTGGAGCGCTTTCGATGGCTTCTTTGTATTACGCTCAAAGCTTCCCAGCTTCTGCGATTCCTGAAAATCTGAAAAAAAATGCGGATGCGGTTATCAGAAAAGATTTTACGACAATTCAGATCAATAAGATTGATGATATAAGATATCAATATTATACGGTAACTACAGTTCTTAATAAAGATGGGGATTCTGATGCACAGGTTTTGATTCCTTATGAGAAAGGAGATAATATCTCGGATATCAAAGTTAATATTTATGACGAATCAGGAAAAAAAATAAAATCGTATTCTAAGTCTGATTTTGGAGATTTTGCTAATAATAATCAAGGAACATTTTACTCGAATCATCGAATAATGGCTTTGTCGTACACTCCGACTCAATATCCTTACACTGTCGAATTTTCTTACCAGATTAGTGATGAAAATACTATTTTTCTGCCGGATTTTGTGCCTTTCAGATCAGCTAATATTTCGCTGGAAGAAGCTCAGCTCAAAATAATTAACAAATCAGGAATCGAACTTAAAACAAAAACCTATCCTTCAAAATACAATTACGCTTCGGCTACAGAAAGTGATAGCGCAGGAGAAAGAATTTACAGCTATAAAAATGTTTCTGCGATTGATGATGCCTTTTTGGTTCCTCAACCTGTAAAAATTTTACCAAAAGTAAGTTTTGCCTTAACGAAATTCAATTTAGAAGGAAAACAGGGAAATATCAATAGTTGGAGTGACTTTGGATCTTGGTATTATAGCAGTATTTTACAGCCTGTTTCTTTGTCGACGCCTTCCATTAAAGCCGAAGTTGCAGCTTTGAACTTACAGGGGACAACTGAAGAAAAAGTAAAAAAACTTTATCAATATATGCAGACAAAAACGAGATATATTTTCGTTGCGTTGGGAATTGGCGGTTGGCAACCGATGCTTCCGGATGAAGTTCAGAAAAAAGGGTATGGAGATTGTAAAGGCTTGACCAATTACATGAAAACGTTGTTGGATGAGGCAGGAATTCCTTCGTATTATTCGGTGATAAATTCGAGTTCTTCGCCTGTTTCATTTGATAAAGATTTTCCAAAAATGGGAGGAAATCATGTAATTTTGATGGTTCCGACAGAAAAGGGAAATATTTGGCTGGAAAACACTTCTCAGCAGATTGCTTTTAACCATTTAAGTTATAGTACGACAGATAGAAATGTACTTTCTATAAGAAAAAATGGAATTGAATTGATTGATACTCCGGTTTATACAGCCGATCAAAGTAAAGAAAAACAGTTTCTTAAGATCAATCTTAACGAAGATAACAGCATTTCCGGGGAAGGCAATTTTTCTTTTACGGGGATTCAGTACGACAACAATCTGGTTTTGGCGACAATGTCTCCGAAAGAAAGGAATGAAGCTGTGAAAAACCTCTTGGACGTTTTACATTTTGAAAAAGTTGAAATGAAAAATTTCCTGAATGATAAAGATAATGCGGTTGCGAAATTCGATCTTGATTTTAAAGCAAACAATTATTCTAAAAATGCAGGAAGTAGTATTATTTTCAGAGCGGTTCCGATCTATTCAAATAATGTTTATAAAACAGAAGAAAACAGGGAGTTACCTTTTGAATTAAGACAATCTTTCGAAGACGAATATGAAATCAATTTTGCGATTCCTAAAAATTTTAAAATTGAAGAACTTCCGGAAAATGTTAATATTAATTCTGAATTCGGCACATACAAACTAAGTTTTGTGAAAAATGGAGAAGAATTAAAGGTAAACAGAACCATAAGAATTAATAAAGGTCTTTATCCGAAAGAAAAATACAACGATTATATCAATTTCAGAAAAAAAACAATTAATATCGACAACTCAAAAATTTTAATTTCTAAAATTTAACATGAAAAAAATAATATTGATTGCTTTTTGCTCAATGAATTTTATCTTTATTGATGCACAAAAGCATGAATTTCTAGAGCCTCCCAAATTCAATGAGGCAGATTTGTCAAAGCAAAAATCGGCTTTGGATGAAAATGCACCGGCGGAAATTTTATATAAATCTTTACATTTTAATATTGATTATAATACAGGAAATCTTATCAAAAAGGCTTTTTATAGAATCAAAATTTACGATAAAGATAAAGCGGAAGATTGGTTGAATCTTGAAATTCCTTTGTATCAGAGCGGAAGCGATCAGGAAACGATTTCGAAGATTAAAGCTTTTACTTATAATCTGGAAAATGGAGCTTCTGTGGCAACAAAAGTTGATAAAAGTTCGAAATATAAAAGTAAGGAAAGTAAAAACTATTCAATTACAAAATTTGCTTTTCCAAACGTGAAAAACGGCTCTGTCATTGAATATCAATATGAGGTAACTTCACCTTTTTTATTCATTATTCCTGAAATTCTTATTGAATCCGATACGCCTTCTTTATATACGGAATATGTTTTGGACAGCCCGTCAAATATTGCATATAACGTTAATTACACAGGGTTTTTGAATCCAAAATACAGGGAAGTTGACGAAAAAACAATGTATGGGATGAATTATAGAACATACAGATTCGGTTATGAAAATTTGAAGGGTTTCAAAGCTGAAAAGTTTGTAAATAATGACAGAAATTACAGGACAAAAATAAGTGCAGAACTTCATTCAACGAATTTTAGAGAACTGAAACTATATTCTTCATCTTGGGAACAGGTGAAACAAAGACTTTATGAAAATGATGATTTTGGAGGAGAATTAAAGAAAACCAAGCTGGCAAAAGAAAATATGCCTGCAAATATTGCCGGAATTTCTGACGAGATTGAGAAAGCAAATGCCATTTTCAATTATGTTAAAAATACTTTCACATGGAATAAAGACCGAGGACTATACACTGAAGACGGCATCAAAAAAATGCTCGAAACAAAGACTGGAAATGCTGCGGAAATCAATCTTTTTCTTGTAATGATGCTTCGTGAAGCAGGAATTAAAGCGGATCCATTGACGATTTCTACGGTAAGCAACGGTTTGATAAATATTGCATCTCCGAATATTTCTAACATGAACTTAGTAATTGCTGCAATCCAGACAAAAGACGGTTTTCATTTGTATGACGCGACAGCAAAGCAATCTTCGATGGATCAGTTGCCTCCGAGAGACTGGAATCAGTTTGGTATTTTAATTAATAAAGAAAAAGTTCAGCAATTATCGATGGTAAATGCTAAAACAAGTTTTACATACTTAACGGCTGAAGCGAAAATTAATGATGACGGAAGCATTTCGGGAACATATTCTGATAAGGATACGGGAACTTATGCAATGTTTGCAAAAGAAAATTATGATGATAATGCTGATAAATACAAGAAACAATATAAAGAAAACTTCGCTATAGATTTTACAAATATTGATTCTAAAGTTTTGGAAAACGGTGATTTTGAAAGTACAATGAAATTTTCTTCTGAGAATTTGATTGATAAAATAGGGAAGAAAATGATCATCAATCCGATGTTGTTTTTAAATAAAAATTCAAATGAGTTTGATCAGACTGAGGAAAGAAAATATATGATCGATTTTACTTCACCTTTCACCAGAGTTAAGAAAATTATCTTGGAAATTCCTGAAGGTTATGTAATCGAAGAAATGCCGAAAAGCAAAAAAATCGTTACCGATGATAAGGAAATTGAATACAGCTATATTGTAGAGCAGAAAGGAAATAAACTGGAAGCTACTTCTACAACGAAGATTCTGAGTCCGAATTATCCGAAAGAATATTATCCTGCATTCAAACAGATTTGGGGAGTGGCTTCAAAACAGGAAAATCAGGTAATTAGCTTAGTGAAGAAATAAGAAAGTTGATAAAATTTCAAAATATTTATAAAACCATTCATTTTTTGAATGGTTTTTGTATATAAGAAGGAAAATTAAAATTATGAAAAATACGATTGCGGTTTTGGCACTTTCTTCATTATTGGCTATTTCGGCTTGTAATAAGACTGAAAAAAATACTCAAAGCTCTGATAAAGTTGAAATTTCTGAACCCGAAAAATTTATTGTAGACTCTGTAAATATTGCAGATTCTACGAAAATTGCAGATTCTCTGACTGCAAAATTTGATTCTAAATTATTAGTCTTCCCGACGATAAAAAATAAACAGCTTTTAGACAGTATTTATTTTAAAATAAAAGGAAATCAAGACTGGTCTAAACAAGGTTTGGAAAAATTTTTACAGAAAGATAAAACAGACTATTTTACATCTATTAAAAATGACAGCAAAGATTGGATTTCAGATATAAGCTTTGCACAGGAATGGTATGAAAGTTCAGGGATGGAGCTTGTTTTCAACAAGAATGATTATATGCATATTGAATATTCGTGGGGATCTTATTCTGGAGGAGCACATGATAATTATGGTTTTTCGGAAAGGGTTTTTGATATAAAGAATAATAAAAAAGTTGAGCTAAAAGATATTACTTCGATGCCGAAAAACAAACTCGAAACATTGCTGATGAAAAATATTAATAACGTCAACAGTGGTACAACCGACGAAAATGGGAAAGTAAATAATTCTGAAATGCTTCTTGTTGATAAAATTCCTGCGACGGAAAATTTCTATTTTGATGATAAAAATCTGTATTTTCATTACAGTCCTTACGAAATCACAGCTTTTGCAGCAGGAGATATTACAATTCCGATTTCCTGGGAAGAGTTAAAAGGAACTTTAACTCCTGAATTTAAAAAGAGAATGAATATCAATTAGATACAATATAAAGCTTCCGATTTGGGAGCTTTTTTAATGAGTTGGAACATTTTTTGAGATCTATAAGGAACACTTCACTTAGACACATAATCGATGAAAAGACCTTATTTTGTATGGATATTTATTTTGCTCATGATAACCTTTGCCTGTAAAGAGATTGGAGTAAAAAAGAAAAATTCGACAGCCGACAGTTATTCCAATCTTAAGATAGATTCAGTAATTGAAGAAGATTCCTTAAAAATTTCCGATTCTTTGATGATAAAATATTCTTCGAAACTACTTTGGTTTCCGGATTTGGAAAATAAAAAATTGTTGAAAGAGATTTATTCGGGTCAAAACATCATCGATTATTCAAAAGAAGGATTAAAGAAATTTTTACAAGACGAAAAGAAGAATTTGTATGGTCAGCTTAAATCAAAAAAACTTTCAAATATAAAATCTAAGGATGATTGGCAATATGTTTCGCAGATGGATCTTAAAATGAACAAAAACGATTATCTCTATATTCAATATTATAACAATCAGTTTGAAGGAGGAGAAAAAGACCAATATCATTATCAGGAAAGGGTTTTTGATCTTAGAAATAATAAAAAATTGAAACTTTCTGATATTGTATCGCTTTCAAAAGAAGAAATTTCGAAACTTTTAAAGACGAATCTGGAAAAAACAACAATGATGCAGCAGATGAAAAAATATGATCAGAAAGGTTATGCAATTTTGTCATCAGCAAATATTCCTGTGACGGAAAACTTTTATTTTGATGATAATAACTTGTACTTTCATTACAATATGAACGAGATTTCTGAAAATTATGACATTGGAGATATTATTGTTCCGATTTCGTGGGATGATTTATCTGAAAATTTAAAAACAGATTTTAAAGAAAGAATGAAAATTAATTAATATTAATGCTTCCAAATGTGGAAGCATTTTTTAATTTTGTAACAATGGAAAAAGTAGCCTTTATCATCAATCCTTTTTCGGCGAAGAAAAACTATCAGCCGTTTCTCAATGAACTGAAAACTAAGGTGAAAGATCCTCTGTATTACATTTCAGAATCTATTCCCGGAACGGATGAGTTTATTCAGAGACATTTTAATGATGTAGATATTTTTGTGGCGATCGGAGGTGATGGTACAATTTCAACCGTTGCAAAGAATTTGATCAATACAGAAAAGATCCTGGCTATTTTTCCGGCAGGTTCCGGAAATGGCTTTTCCAATGAGACGCAATTCAGTAAGAATCTTGATGAATTATTAGAAAAAATTAAAGCAAAAAATTCCAGAAAGATTGATACTTTCACGGTTAATGATAAACTTTCGATCAACGTTTCCGGAACCGGATTTGACGGAAAAGTGGTAAAAGAATTCGAAAAAACAGATCGCGGATTCAAAAATTACATTAAAGTTTCCCTGAAAACATTCTTCAATTATAAACCGATTAAGGTTAAATTCTTTGATGAACAATATCAGCAATACAATGGCAAATATTTAATGCTGAATATCGCCAACACACGTCAATTCGGAAACAATGCATACATCGCTCCGAAAGCAAGCAAAAGTGATGGTTTGGTCGATATGGTTTTGGTGAAAAAATTTCCTTTGACGTATTCAGCGCTTTTTGCATTCAGAATGTTCACAAAAAAATTGAAAGACGACGATTACGTTACTTATCTTCCGGTTTCTGAAATAGAATTCAAGGTAAATACCAAAAACTGGCATCTCGATGGCGAATTCAACAAAATAAAATCACCAATTCACGTTAAAGTACAGCCTGCAAGTTTAACTATTCTGATATAATTTCAAAACGATTCAGTTATATTGTCATTCTGACGAAGGAAGAATCTATTATTGGTCATTAAAAATTAGCTATTCATCATTTTTTCAGGAGCTATTTCCCGCTTTTCGTTGCAATCTTTTTTTTCAAAAAAGGATTTCCTCTACAATCGGGGCTAGGATATTTGTCTGCAAAATTTAAGTTAAAACAAAAATATAAACATTAAAATAATAATTCAAAATGCTTCGAGAGCCGCAGCATGACATTTCTAATACTAACTATTTTTGCAGTTTGTTTTTAGCGATGTCATGCTGAGGCTCTCGAAGCATCTGAAAAATAATATAATTTCTAAGATCAAACTTCCAATTTTTTCTCAATCTCATTCGGATGATCCAGACAATATTGTAATTGATTTTTATCCAACTGTTTTTCCCAGTTTGCTACGACTACAGTTGCTACAGAATTTCCAATAACGTTTGTTAAAGCACGACATTCACTCATAAATTTATCAATTCCTAAAATCAAAGTCATTCCTGCAATAGGAATTTCGGGAACGACAGCTAAAGTTGCGGCTAAAGTCACAAAACCGGCTCCTGTAACTCCGGCTGCTCCTTTTGAACTTAACATAGCTACTAAAAGTAAAATAATCTGTTTCTCGATCGGAAGATGAATATTTAAAGCCTGGGCGATAAATAATGAAGCCAAAGTCATATAAATATTGGTTCCATCAAGGTTAAAAGAATATCCTGTTGGAACAACCAAACCTACAATCGCCTTCGTGCAACCTGCTTTTTCAAGTTTTTCCATAATTCCCGGAAGTGCAGATTCTGATGAACTTGTTCCTAAAACCAAAAGAAGCTCTTCTTTCAGGTAATACATTAATTTGAATATGTTGAAACCGTTATACCAAGCAACTGCGCCCAAAACTAAAACCACGAACAGGGCAGAAGTAATATAAAAGGTTCCTACTAAAAATATTAAGTTTAAAACAGAGTGAAGTCCGTATTTTCCGATAGTAAAAGCCATTGCTCCGAATGCTCCGATTGGGGCTAATTTCATCAGCATGTGCACAATTTTAAAGATTGGAGTAGAAAGATCCTGTAAAAATTCAGTTACTTTATGACTCTTTTCCTTTGTCAGAACTAATGAAACTCCCATTAAAATAGCAACCAGAAGCACCTGCAGAATATTTTCACCAACCAACGGACTGAACAGTGTTTCGGGAATTATATTCATCATAAAACCTGTCAAAGTTGTTTCATGGGCTTTTTGCTGATATTGTGAAACGTCTCCCGAAAGTGTTGCCGGATCAATATTTAAGCCGTGTCCGGGTTGTAGAATGTTTCCGACGATCAATCCTATAATTAAAGCTAAAGTTGAAAAAGTAACAAAATAGATCATCGCTTTTATGGCAATTCTTCCTACTTTTTTCAAATCTGTCATGTGTGCGATTCCTAAAGTCAGTGTAATGAAAATTACGGGAGCAATGATCATTTTTACCAATTTGATGAATCCGTCACCGAGAGGTTTCATTTTTTCGCCCAATTCAGGAAAGAATCTGCCTAAAAGAACCCCCGCAATAATTGCGATGATGACCTGAAAATAAATCTGTTGGTAGAATTTTTTTGTTTTCAAAAGAGATTGGATTTTAAAGTGCGAAAATTAATAAAATTTGCTTTAAAACATGATAGAAGTCATGAAAAGTTTCAGCGGGGCTGAAAGCCTCGCTGAAATTAAATCTTTAATTATTTTTTATTCTAAGATGTTTCGACAGGCTCAGCATGACAACGCTATAAAAATACTGTCAATAGTTAAAACAGTTAGTATTAGAAATGTCATGCTGAGGTTTTCAAAGCATTATTAATAATGTCTTTTTATTTAAATCATTCAACTGCCACAGAATCGTCACCACGACCATCTGCAACAGCATGAATATTTCCGTTATCATCAATCAAAATCATTTCCGTTCTTCCGATTTGATTCCATTTTTCGGATTTGTAGCCTAATTTTTCTAAATCTTTAATGGTAGTTTCAGGAAAATTCTTTTCAAAAGCAACGGTTTCAGGAAGCCATTGATGATGGAATTTAGGAGAATTAACGGAAAGATTAGCATTCAATTTAAAATCAACAATATCTACAATCGATTGATAAACAGATGTCGGAATCGTAGTTCCACCTGGAGTTCCGACAACCATATAAGGTTTTCCGTTTTTCAGAACAATTGTCGGAGTCATGGATGAAAGCATTCTTTTATTAGGCTGAATAGAATTTGCTTCACCTCCGACAGCTCCGAACATATTCGGAACACCTGGTTTTACGGAGAAATCATCCATTTCATTATTTAAGAAAAATCCGGCACCCGAAACGACGACTTTACTACCGTATAATCCATTCAATGTTGTAGTTACAGCCGCAGCATTTCCATCTTTATCAATCACGGAAATATGGGTCGTTTGTGTAGACTCTTTAGGTTGATTAATGATTTTCCCGACTTCTGAGCTTGGAGTTGCTTTATTAAAACTGAAACTTTTCCATCTATTTTTTAAATATTCATCAGATATTAAGTAAGATGTTTTGTCTTGAATAAAATCCGGATCACCCATATATTCGGCTCTGTCGGCAAAGGCTCTTCTTTCGGCTTCGACCATAATTTGAACCGCTTTTGTTGAGTTTTGCTGATATTTTTCTAAATTTTCATAACCCGCCATTTTCAACATTTGAGCCAATAAAATTCCGCCACTTGAAGGCAAAGGCATCGAAACTACATTATTTCCTTTATAATTAAATTCCAAGGCTTTCCTTTCTGCAACTTTATAGTTTTTAAGGTCTTCCAAAGTGATAATTCCGTTTCCTTTTTTCATTTCAGAAACCAGAAGTTCGGCAGTTTTTCCTTCGTAAAATCCTTTTAACCCTGATTTTTGAATTAATTTTAAAGTTTCTGCTAATTCTTTCTGAACTAAAATATCTCCCGATTTCCACGGCATATTTTTAATAAAAACAATTGTGGATTGATTGTGTTTTTGGAAATATTCTTTACTCGCATTTAGTAAATCGGCTTCCTGATCAGTTATGGCAAATCCTTTTTCTGCCAAATCAATCGCAGGTTGAATTAATTGATTCATAGGAAGTTTGCAATATTTCAATGTAGCAAAAAATCCCGCCACACTTCCTGGAACTCCGACTGCCAATCTTCCGTTTTGGGAAAGATCTGTATTGGCTTTTCCGTTTTTATCAACGTACATATCGTGAGTTGCTTTTTGTGGAGCAGTTTCACGGTAATCTAATGTAAATTTTTCACCGTTATTTTTAACACCAACCAAAAATCCGCCACCGCCGATATTTCCCGCTTGTGGATAAACAACCGCTAAAGCATATTGTGTGGCGACAATTGCATCGTAAGCATTTCCTCCCATTTTCAGGATTTTTGCGCCCGCTTCACTTGCCAGTGGATGTGCGGAAACAACGACACCTTTATTTTTAACTTTAACCTCTTTTACAATATTAATATCAGTGTATTGTGCTGAAAATGTGTGAGAAAATAGAATAAGTGAAATAATAATCTTTTTCATTTGCAAATTTTATAATCGAATTTACAATTTTGTTTTAAGATAGGCTTTAAAATATTTATTTTTGCTTTCGATCAACTAATAAAAAGAAAAATGGAATCCCACACGGAAAGAATACTTATTACTGGTGCTTTAGGACAGATCGGCACCGAACTTACAAACAGACTTGTTGAGATCCAAGGAGCGGACAATGTTGTTGCTTCAGGGCTTGACAGATGGCAAAAAGGAATCACTTCTGCCGGACATTATGAAAGAATGGATGTTACGAATACGCAATTGGTAAGACAAGTGATCAAAGATTATGAGATCACAACGGTTTATCATTTGGCGTCATTATTGTCGGGTACTTCAGAAAAGCAGCCGATTTTTGCATGGAAACTTAATCTTGAACCTCTTCTTCATTTTTGTGAATTGGCGAAAGAAGGGCTTATTCAAAAGATTTTCTGGCCAAGTTCTATCGCTGTTTTCGGGAAAGGAATTCCAAAGGAAAATGTGGAACAGGATGTTGTTTTAAATCCCACTACTGTTTACGGAATTTCTAAAATGGCGGGTGAAAAATGGTGCGAATATTATTTTGACAAGTATGGAGTAGATGTAAGAAGTATAAGATATCCTGGATTGATTTCATGGAAAACTCCTGCAGGTGGAGGAACAACTGACTACGCTGTTGAGATTTTTTACGAAGCCATTGAAGAAGGAAAATATACAAGTTTTATTTCTGAAAACACAGGAATGCCGATGTTGTATATGGACGACGCGATCAACGCAACATTGAAATTAATGGAAGCTCCAAAAGAAAGTTTGACGGTTCGTTCGTCTTATAATTTGGGAGGAATGTCATTTACTCCAAAAGAATTGGCGGAAGAAATTAAGAAAGAAATTCCAGGTTTTGAGATTGATTATAAACCGGATTTCAGACAACAGATTGCAGATTCGTGGCCGGCTTCAATTGATGATTCTGTAGCGAAAAAAGACTGGGGATTGACTTACGATTTCGGAATTTCTGAAATGACGAAAGATATGATCAAGAATCTTAAAGTGAAATTAGATAAAAATTAATTACTTAAAGTTAATATTTAATTAATTATTATTTTAACATCTGATTTTTAATTTATTATAAATTTTATCTAAAATTAAGTTTAAATGGTTTTGCTGACTTTCAATATTGTGGAGATTGAAGCTGAGTGCAAAAATGGAGTGGAAATTTCTGTTGAAGAAAGGATGAAAACCACAATTGATAATACGAAAGCTATTCTCAGAATTTTAGATATTCACGATACAAAAGCAAGTTTTTTTGTGGAAATTTCCATCGTAGAAAAACTTCAAAATCTATTAAAAGCAATTTCATCTCAAGGGCATGAAATTGCTTTTTATAATAAAAATTCCAGTCTTCAGGAAATTGAAGATGCGAAGAAATTCGTTCAGGAATTATTGGAAAAACAGATCCGCGGAATTCGACAAAAAGATTTTAAGCTGCCTCAAGAAAGTTTGAAATTAATGGAATTTAATTATGTTTCAAACATCGATAATGCGAATATTCTTTTCCCGTTTAAACGCCTAAAAAGAGATACACAAATCAACGAAGAAGATGGGTTGAGTATCGTTCCTGAAAGTATCTCTCCTTACAGTCAGTTGCCATATAATGATTTTGTGTTTCAGATGTTGCCAATGGATTATTATGAGAGTATGGTTTTTGAAACGCTGAAGAAAGATGAGTTTGTTTTGATTTATCTAAACTCTTGGCAGTTTACAGATTTTAAGAAATATCGATTTGATATTCCTTTTTACAGAAGATTGAATTCGGGCAAAAAAATGGAGGACAAATTAGATGCCCTTCTTAGTTGGATCAACGAGAAAGAGATGGCTACTTCTCGTATGAAAGATTATATATTTTAACTATGAAATCTAATTTAGAATTACCAAAAACGATAAGGTTTTTAAATAGAGATGAAATTCCTAATAATCCTTCGCTTTTAAAAAGATGGGAGGAATGTAAAACTGCAAATATCGTTCAGGGCTATACATTTAAATTAAATGAAAATAGTGCTGAAAATGAGTTGATTGGCTTCAAATTTTATTGTGAAATAAATATAGATAATTCTAATCTTTGGAATTTAATTCTAGCTTTATCAAAAACACTTCCTGATGTTGCTGCTGTTTTATTTGGGCATATTGATTTTGATCTCAATTATGGAAATTATAATGAAAAAACAGAGATACTAGAATTTATAAGTAAATATAAAAAAGAACTTACGCAGGATACTTTTATCAATTTCGGATTGATTTATAATGATGATGAAAATCTTGTAGAAATATTTGTAGACGAAAGTAAGTATATAAAATACTGGGGTGTAGGTGAGGAATTCTTTAGGAAAATAATGAATGATTTTAATTTAAAAGAAATCGAAAACCTTGAATTTATAGACGAATATCCTAAAGTTCGTGAAGTTTTAACAAGGTTTGATGAAAATGCGGTTGATTCAAATACACTTATCGAAATATTTTCTGAAAAATATCTTTAAACCCACCGCAATTTATTTTAAACTAAGCCAATTCAAAAAGCGTAATTTCCGGCAAAACACCAACTCTTCCAGGATATCCTAAAACTCCAAAGCCTCTGTTTACATAAAGCATTTTTCCTTCACTTTCATATAAATCCGCCCATTTTGGATATTTATACTGAACCGGTGACCATTTTACATTTTTCAAGTCCAGACCAAACTGCATTCCGTGTGTATGACCCGAAAGTGTCAAATGAATGTCTGTTGGGTGCTTTTTAACAACGTAATCGAAGTGAGTGGGATCATGGCTCATTAATATTTTTGTAGCATCTTTAGGAACGTCTTTTAAGGCGTCGTCTAATCTTCCGAATTGTGGAAAAGGTTTCAATCCCCAGTTTTCAACGCCAAGAATGTATAATTTTTCGCCGTTTTTTTCGATAATTCTGTGTTCGTTTCGAAGCATATCGAATCCGGCTTGTCTTTCGTAGTCGATTAATGTCTCAAGATTTTGTTTTTTCGCATCAGGTGAAGCCCAATTTATGTAATCACCATAATCGTGATTTCCAAGAACAGCCAGTTTCCCGTCTTTCGCTTTTATTTTAGAAAATAGTGGAATAAACGGTTTGAATTCTTCCGCTACATTATTCACCATATCTCCCGTAAATAAAACCAAATCAGGATTTTGCTCATTAATTAAATTAATCGCGTGTTCCAATTTACTCGGATCAGAAAAACTTCCGCTGTGGACATCTGAAATCTGTATGATTTTGTAGCCTTTGAAACTTTTTGGAAGGTTGGTAAAGTTTATTCTTACTCTTCTCACTTTGTGACGGTATTTTCCAAAAGTGATTCCATCGATGAAAAGGGCAGAAAGAACGCCTCCCAAACCTAATCCAACCAAGCTTAAGAACTTTCTTCTTTCCGGAAAAAAGTTTTCTGTCGGTTTTGCGAATCCTATCAGATAACTTCCCGTTCTGAAAATATCATCAATTAATAAAAATAAAACGATGAAAACTTTAGGCAAAATAAAAATCAGAAATAAGGAAATGGTTATTTGCATTCTCACGGTACTTCTGTCGGACTTCTGAAAATGCATAATTTCGTATGCGAAAAATCCATAAATAAGTAAAGAAGCAACCCAATAGCCGGTTCTTATCCAGGAATTATCCGTTAAAGTTCTTATTGCCTGATAAATATAAACTTCCAAAAAAAGGAAGATAACCGCAATTATTAAAAAATTTCTTTGCATAATTAAGTTTAAAAAAAGCACAAAGAATTATTTCCCTGTGCTTTTTTTATATTTTAAATTAATATTATTAAGGAAATCTGTAAACGATAGCATTGATGTTCATTCCGGCTCCAACCGAAGTCATTACAATGTTACCTTTTTCTTTAAACGTTTGACCCTCCATTTTTCCTTTAATTATTAAATCAAACATGGTAGGAATTGTTGCAACAGACGAATTTCCAAAGTCTTGGATCGTCATTGGAGAAACAGAATGGTCGTAATCTTTCACATCATAAAGCTTGTGAAGTCTTTCGATCATTGCATAATCCATTTTAGCATTTGCCTGATGAATCAAAATTTTGTTGATATCTTCAATAGAAAGACCTGCGTCTTCGATAGTTTCTTTAATAGCTGCAGGAACATTTTTCAAAGCGTATTCATATATTTTTCTACCCTGCATTCTTACAAATAAACGAGTCTGGTCAGAATCCTTGTTGATTGAAGGACCATTTGCCAAATAATCAAGTTCGATACCGTTGTCACAGATTGTATTGTGAGCAATGATTCCTACATTTTCCTCATCAGTCGCTTTTACAACTACCGCTCCGGCTCCGTCCGCAAAGATCATTCTGTTTCTGTCGTGTGGATCAGTTACTCTGCTTAAAGTTTCAGCGCCGATTACCAAAATAGTTTTGGCAACTTTAGCTTTGATTAAATTATCTGCCAAAATCATAGCTTCCACCCATCCAGGACATCCGAAAAGCATATCATAAGTGATACATTTTCTGTTTCTGATACCTAATTTGTTCTTTACTCTCGCAGCCATTGTCGGCATAAAGTCGGCGTATCCGTTTACAGTAACTTCTCCGAAATTACTTGCGTAAATAATATAATCTAATTCTTCCTGATCTATTTTCGCGTCTGCAATAGCAATCTTTGCAGCCTCGTAACCGATTTGTGAATTTGAAAGATCTTCATCAATAAATCTCCTGTTTTCTATCTCTGTAATTTCTACAAATTTTGCAATAGTTTCCTCTGCAGGTTTATCAATCTTCACTCCGTCTTCTGAATAAAACTCTGAATCAAGAAAAAAGTCTCTTCCAATAATCCTGTTGGGAAGATAAGATCCAGAACCAATAATGATCGTATTCGGCATTCGTTTATATGATTTTTTTTAAAGATGCAAAGTTAATAATTAATATTAATAACGAAGAATTAAAAATATTATTAAATTTGCAAAAATTGTACTTTACAATCTTATGAAAAACAACCCGTCCTTAAAAGGCTTACTTATTGCAGTTGTGGCGTTTATCGTTGCCTTTGGGATCTACTTCCTTTTTTTAGCGAAAAAGAACTCTTATGTGGTAGATAATCCTACTCCCAATACATTTTACTATAAAATAAATGACGGCTCCGAAGGAACTATTGCAGGAGGGCAGACTGTTCCTGTAGATTTGAATAAAGGAAAAAATTCTATTAAAGTTTTTGACCAGAATAAAAAATTATTATTCGATTCTGCGTTTGAAGTGAATAAAATTCGTGGTTTAATTAATATTGCACATCAGGATTATTATATCAATGATCAATATTATGGATACAATCTTAAAAAAGATTCATTACTTTTGGCGCTTGATAAGACTGTGATCGACGGAAAAGCATATTTTGGAGCGGCAAGACGCTTCAATAAATTATTTACTGATGATTTTTACTACAATGTGGATGAGGATTATGATAAAGTGATCAAAAACATTCAGCAGGTAGAATCGAGATCAAAGATCTTCAGAAAACAGGATTACCTTAATTATTATAAAGAATATTACAAGTTTTAAGTTTTGACAAAAGATATTACTAAAATTACGCCCTACAATTCTGAAGCTACAAAGAAGAGTCAGGTAGAGGATATGTTCGACAATATTGCACCAAAATACGATCTTCTGAATCGTGTTTTATCTCTGAAAATTGATGTTTTATGGAGAAATACTTTGGTGAAATGGATGAAAAATGATAATCCGCAGGAAGTGCTGGATGTGGCTACAGGAACGGGAGATTTGGCAATTACGATTGAAAAGGGAACAGGTTCAAAAGTAATTGGTTTAGATTTATCGCAACAAATGTTAAATGTTGGCGTTATTAAAATAAAAAAACTTAAATTAGACGGCAAAATTTCCATGCAAAAGGGGGATGCAGAAAAGTTGCCTTTCGAGGACAATAGATTCGATGCTGTTTCCGTTGCATTTGGAGTAAGGAATTTTGAAAACCTTACCAAAGGTTTGGCAGAATTAAGAAGAGTAGTTAAGGATAACAAGAGTGTTTACATACTGGAGTTTTCAAAGGTTGAGGGGTTTTTAGGGCCATTTTATATGTTTTATTTCAAAAATATATTACCTGCCATCGGCAGACTGGTTTCCAAAGATAACAGGGCGTATACATACCTTCCGGATTCCGTGAATGCTTTTCCTTTCGGGGAAAAGATGAGACAAATTCTTTTAGATACAGGATTTAAAAAAGTTGAATATAAAAAACTTAGTTTAGGTATAGCCACAATTTATAAAGCAACAAAGTAACCTATGAATAAATTTTTATTAAAAGCACTGGTTTTAGCCTCAGTAAATGTTGCAGTTTTAGCAAACGCGCAATTCAGAACTCGTAACAGAATGGATAAGTTGGAAGACTTTGATGAGCAAAAATTCAGTTGGGGTTTTTATTTGAATGGTAACAGACTAGACTACCGTATCGTTTTGAATCCTAGATATGGTATGAATAATAATCAGAATCTTGTTACATCGAAAGAAAGCTACAGTTTCGGGGCGGGTTTGATCGCAAAATGGAGACTGAATGATTTCTTGGATTTAAGATTAGAACCAGGGTTACAATTTGGTCAGAGACAGTTGACTTTCAACACACAATCAAATGACCAGTATGCTGCAGGTACTTTGACGAACGATGCTTTTATTCCAATGCCGTTAACGGAAAAAGATAGAGTAAGAGAGATCAAAACTACGTTGGTTGACGTTCCTGTATTGTTAGAATTCCACGGAAACAGATGGTACAACTCAAGACCTTACGTTGCAGCCGGTGTGAACTATATCGTAAATCTACAGTCGAATTCAGATTCTACTGATGATAACATGCAGCAGGTTTTCAGATCAACAACACACAACTTTGCTTGGTCTGCTGAAATGGGAATCCAGTTTTACTTTAATAAGTTTAAACTGACTCCTGCAGTAAGAGGGACATTCATTATGAATAATGAAATTGTGGCAGATAATGCGACTACACCTCCATACTGGACTTCTGCAATGTCTACTTTACAGACAAGAGCAATATTTTTCGTATTGAAATTTGAATAAGAAAATAGCTTATAAATACAAGAAGGAGATACATTTTGTGTCTCCTTTTTTATTTGATGTCAAAATATAGACCGTTTTATTTTTGTTAGTATTAATATTTTGTTATTTTTGCTAATAGTTAGAATATACAAAACCTGAAATGCTTCAAGATTTAGAAAATAATTTTTCAGAATTAGAAAAAAAGATTTTATTATTACAAAAGAATTATAAAAATCTTACTGAAAAGTTCTCGGAATTAAGTATTGAGCATGAAGACCTGAAGAAGAAATATGATGAGGAAAGAAAAAAAAGTCAGGTATTAGCAGAAGAACAAAAAAATATAAAACTTTATTCAGCAATATCAGGAAATCCTGAGCATAACAGATTGATGAAAAATCACATCAACAGATTGGTAAAAGAAGTAGATTTCTGTATTGCGCAGCTTCAAAACAGTGGATTATAATGGAGGTAAGAAGAATAACCATCAACATTGCAGGAAGGGTGTATCCGCTGAACGTACCGGCAGCAGAGGAAGAAACTTTGCGTAAAGTAGGGAAGCAGATTGAAAGTATGATTAAAGATTTTGAACAAAACTTCGATGTGAGAGACAAACAGGATGCTTTGGCAATGTGTGCCCTTAAATTGGGAACCAATGCGGAAGTGGTGTCTATGAACTACGATAAAACAATAAATTCTACCAACGAAAGATTAACACAAATTAATCAATCGCTGAATGAAAAATAGGGAAATAGATTTTTTTTCCCAACAGATCTGCCTACAATAATTCTAACACATTTAAGGTAAACTCAACGCTAAACAATTACCGAACAAATGTCCAGTGAATGGCGTGCCGGTTCTCCGGATTACAGACAGTGGAAATCAGTTCAAATCGTGTTGATTAGGAGTTTACTCTCAATCCCTGGATTATTGTGGGCTTTTTTATGTAAAAAATTAAAAGGATATGAATACAATTAAAACTCAATATAAATTATGATAGAAGTTATAATCGGCGTTGTTTGTTTAGTAGTCGGTGCTGTAGCGGGGATTTTATTCTCTAAAAGCTCATTGAATACTAAAGGAAAATTCATCATTGATGATGCAAAAAAGAATGCCGAAAACCTTATAGAAAAAGCTAACGTACAAGCGGAATCCATAAAGAAAGAGAAAAACCTTCAGGCTAAAGAGAAATTCTTGGAGCTAAAATCTCAGCATGATGCAGATATTCAAGCTCGTGAAAAGAAAATGCAGGAGATAGAAAAGAGAACGAAGGATAAAGAGAACAAGTTGAATGACGAGCTTAGCAAGACAGGAAAACTTGAAAAAGATCTGGACAAGCAAATTGCAGATTATTCTAAAAAAACAGAAATTTTAGAAAGAAAACAACAGGAATTAGACACTGCTACAGCTAAAAAGGTTGAAATTTTAGAAAAAATCTCTAATTATTCTGCAGAAGAAGCAAAAGCTGAATTGGTAGAATCTTTAAAAGCAGAAGCGAAAACAAGAGCTCAGGCGCACGTTCAGAGCATTATGGAAGAAGCTCAACTGAATGCAAAAGGAGAAGCGAGAAAAATCGTTATCCAGACAATTCAGAGAATCGGAACAGAGCAGGCTATCGAAAACTCAGTATCAGTATTTAATATTGAATCTGATGAGGTAAAAGGGAGAATTATTGGTAGAGAGGGTAGAAATATCCGTGCTTTGGAAGCAGTTACAGGTGTAGAAATTATTGTTGATGATACTCCGGAAGCAATTCTTCTATCATGTTTCGATCCGGTAAGAAGAGAGATCGCAAGATTATCACTTCACAGATTGGTTACAGATGGTAGAATTCACCCTGCAAGAATCGAAGAAGTTGTAGAAAAAACAAGAAAACAGATCGAGGAGGAGATTATTGAAGTTGGTAAAAGAACGATCATTGATTTAGGAATCCACGGATTACACCCGGAATTGATCAAAATCGTAGGTAGAATGAAATACCGTTCATCTTACGGACAAAACTTATTACAGCACTCGAGAGAGGTAGCAAATATCGCTGCAACAATGGCTGCAGAACTAGGATTAAATGTAAAATTGGCTAAAAGAGCAGGTCTTTTACACGATATCGGTAAAGTTCCGGAGCAGGAATCTGAACTTCCTCACGCTTTATTAGGTATGCAATGGGCAGAAAAATATGGTGAAAATGCAGAGGTTGTTAACGCAATCGGAGCTCACCACGACGAAGTTGAAATGACTTCATTATTGTCTCCAATTATTCAGGTTGCCGATGCAATTTCAGGAGCAAGACCGGGAGCAAGAAGACAGGTTTTGGAATCTTATATCCAAAGATTAAAAGACCTTGAATCTGCAGCATTAAGCTTTGAAGGAGTATCTTCAGCTTATGCAATTCAGGCAGGTAGAGAGTTGAGAGTAATGGTAGAAAGTGGAAAAGTAAATGATGAAGTTGCTTCTCAGTTATCTTACGACATTTCGGAAAAAATCCAAAACGAACTTACTTATCCAGGACAAGTGAAAGTAACGGTGATCAGAGAAACGAGAGCTGTGAATATTGCGAGATAATAATCGAAAAAAGATAATTCATAAAAACCTTTCAAGAAATTGAAAGGTTTTTTATTTTTAGCAAAATTTAAAAATCCAAAATGCAAGAACTTTCTCTATCTTCAAAAATGAGACTTATTTTTTCTATTCCTGTCGTTATTGCGGCTTTAGGTTATTTCGTAGATATATACGACCTTCTTTTGTTTGGTATTGTGAGGATTCCGAGTTTAAAGGCTTTAGGCTTAAATCCAGATGTCGACGGAACATTTATTTTAAATGCTCAGATGATCGGTTTATTGATTGGTGGTATTTTCTGGGGAATTTTCGGAGATAAAAAAGGAAGATTGTCCGTTTTATTTGGTTCGATCTTAGTATATTCTTTGGCAAATATTGCTTGTGGATTTTTACCTTATTTTCCAAAAGAACATTTAGTATATCAATATGCAGGCTTAAGATTCATTGCAGGAATTGGACTTGCCGGTGAACTTGGAGCCGGAATTACACTTGTTTCTGAGAGTCTACCGAAGAATTTAAGGGCAATTGGAACTTCAGTTGTTGCAGGCTTTGGATTAATGGGTGCCGTTGTTGCTCAGTTAACCGTAGAATTAGCCGGAGGTTGGAATATTTCATACATCATAGGTGGAGTTTTAGGTATTCTTTTATTGTTTTTAAGAATCAGCGTTTCCGAATCTGGGATTTATAAAAATATTGAACATGAATCTGTCTCAAAAGGAAATTTTCTTTCGTTTTTTACGAATAAAGATCGTTTGATAAGATATTTAAAATGTATTGCTATCGGGTTGCCAACTTGGTATTGTATTGGAATTTTAGCTGTTTTAGCCAACCAATTTGCTCCTGAAATGGGGATTGAAAGCGTGAGTCCGGGAAAAGCAATTATGTGGGCTTATGTAGGAATTTCTATAGGAGATTTTACGAGTGGATTCATTTCTCATCTTTTAAAATCCCGTAAAATGGCAATTTTCTATATGTTGACTTTTACAATTGTCGGCGTTGCCATTATGCTTTTTGGAAATACAAACTCAGAGACAAAATATTATATTTTCTGTGTTTGGTTAGGTTTGGGAACAGGTTATTGGGCAATGTTTGTGACGCTTGCTGCCGAACAGTTTGGGACAAATATCAGAAATACGGCAACGACTACTGTTCCGAATATGGTTCGTGGATTGGTCCCTGTGATGATATTTGCTTTTGACTTTTTTAAGAAAGATGTTTCGGTGATTATGAGTGCTGCCATTGTTGGAATTATTGTGTTTGGTTTGGCTTTTTATTCGTCATTAACGATCTCTGAAACCCATGATAAGGATTTAGAATTTACAGAATAATTATGACTGTTTAAGAAATATTTATACATAATTCAGCGTTATAATATTAATAAGTTCAATGAAATAAACAAATTATAAAATTTAATATTAAATTATGCGTTGAATAATTAATATTTGTTTAACTTTGAAAAATCACCAAACTATTCTATAATCTAAATCAAATCACAATGCAAAACAACATTTTAAAAAACGCTAAGAAGCTTAGAAAAGACGATCTTAAAAACATCGTTGGAGGAGTTGGAAAAATTGGAACTCCAGATTTGTCATTATGCGGCTGCAGTTGTACAGGAGCCGTTACAGGTCCGAAGTATTGCTCATCTTATATTGCTTGTCCGCAGGTAATTACCTGCTAATCAAATAGAATTATTTCAACTAGAAATAAACATTTCCACATTTAATACGCAAAAGCCTTTTGGGACCTTCCAGAAGGTTTTTGTAATTTATTAAGATGTGGAAGATTTGTAAATACCTGAATTACAGATCTGAAAAACTTTTATCATTAAGACTTTCAAATCTCCTGTTTTTTGCTTCCCCGATTTTCTGTTTCGTATAAATACTGTTATTTCCTGAAAACAAATAAGATACAATACAGGCAATGGCTATATAAATTCCACATTCTGCACCAAATAATTCAATTCCCATCAATATACAAGCGAGTGGAGTATTGGTTGCCCCTGCGAAAACCGCGACAAATCCCATTCCGGCTAATAGACAAAACGGAAGAGGAATAAATAACGACAAAGCGCTTCCTAAAGTTGCCCCGATAAAGAACAAAGGAGTCACTTCTCCACCTTTAAAACCAGCCGAAAGCGTAACTATTGTAAAAATCATTTTTAAAGCAAAATCGTATAGTGGAAGTTGCTTTTCAAAAGATTCTAAAATTGTTGGAATTCCCAACCCAATGTATCTTGTTGTTCCCATCGCAAAAACTGCGACTGCAACAATAATTCCACCTATAACAGGACGAAACGGAGGATATTTTATTTCTAATTTAAAAACAGAACCCATCCAATGAATAAGTTTACTGAAAGCAGCTGAACAAATTCCGAATGCAATTCCTGCTAAAATGCTGTATAAAATTGGCAAAAATTCAAGTTTTGGAATAAAATCGATATGATAATGCGTATGTTTTACATTCCAAAGACTTGTTGTCCAGTCTGCCAGAATTGCAGAAACAAATGCTGGAAAAATCGCATTATAACGAATTCTTCCGATTAAAAAAACTTCCAGACCAAAAACGGCTCCGGCTAAAGGTGTCCTGAAAACAGAGCCAAAACCTGCTGCAATGGCAGAAATAATTAATATTTTTCTTTCATTTTGATCAAGTTTAAAAGGTTTTGTCAGTTGATCCGCAATTGCACCTGCCATTTGTAAAGCTGTTCCTTCTCGACCTGCTGAACCACCGAAAAAGTGAGTGATAATTGTTCCTAAATAAACAAAAGGTGCCATTTTAAAAGGAATAATTTGCTTAGGCTCATGAATATTTTCGAGCAGTAGATTATTTCCGCCTTCTACATCTTTTCCGAAATAATAATATAAAAGCCCTACCAAAAAACCTGCAAGCGGAAGAAAAACAATCAACCAAATATGATTTTCTCTGAAATTTGTCGCCCATTCCAAAGACTGTAAAAAGCCTGCAGAAGCCGTTCCTACTAATGCTCCGATGATAAGACTTATAGAAAGCCATTTTAAAATATATGGTAAAGCCGGATATTTTCTGAAGAAAAATCTTGTGTGAAGTTTTGTTTTTGAGCTAAAGTTTCGTTGAATTTTAGACATAATATTCCTGATCAAATTACTGTTAATAATCTCTTAATCAGGCGTCATCAGCTTTTGAAAAGCGGTTGGGTAAGGAAGAACACCATTTCCTTTGATACAAATATAGGTATTATTTTAAATAGAAATCGTTTTTCATGATATAATCACGGCTCATTTTGATACTTTCAAAAATATCTTTATTACTGGAATCCTGTTCCAAAAACCAATGCTCAAGACCTGCTTTTTCTCTGGCTTCGAAAATTCTTTTAAAATCAATGGTTCCGTTTCCGATTTCTGCAAAGTTTTTTGTTTCGGCTTTCATATCTTTCACATGCCACAAGGGAAACCTTTTCGGATATTTTTCAAAATAAATTAACGGATCAATTCCAGCCTTGGAAATCCAATATAAATCAAGTTCCATTTTAACTAAATCTGATGAAGAATTTTTTAGGATAAAATCATAAATATTTTGTTGATCATCAAACTTTTCGAATTCAAAATCATGATTATGATACGCAAACTGGATTCCTGACATTTTCGTTATTTCTCCAGATTTATTAAGTAATTCAGGAAGTTTTTTATAATTTTCAATGGTTCGCTCTTCCGGAAAAAGATAAGAACAGACCATATATTTTGAGCCGACAAATTGTAAATCTTCCACAGATTTTTCCCAATTGTTTAATAAAGTTCCCTGCTCTTTGTGAAGAATTCCGGTGGTGTGATGTGAGCTGATGACTTTTAAACCAACATTTTTTAGAATAGCTTGAAATTCATTTCTGTTTTTTCCAAAAAAAGTTCCGCTATAACCGTAGATTTCTAATTCTGTAAAACCTAGATTTGCCAATCGTTCCAAAGTCTTTTCCAGATTTTCTGAAACAGCGTCTCGAACTGTATATAATTGAATTGCCAACGTTTTTTTATTGCTTTTAAAAATTGATATTCCACAAGAATACAAACCTAAAAATCCTAAAGAAGAAAGTTTGAGAAAGTCTTTTCGCTGCATTCTATAAAAAAGGTTTCATTTCGTCTTCAATCTGCGTTCTTAATTCCATCAGACGTTTTGCATATTTTTCCTGTTGTTTTTCTTCTTCGGTTTCGGGAATCCATTTTGGGACAGGAAGTTTTTTACCATTCTCATCAACTGCAACAAAAACAATAATACAATGAGTTTTCTTATCGAAATTTGGCTGTTTTAGATTTCTCGAAAAAACGTTGATCGAAATATGCATACTCGAAGAACCTGTGTAAATAACCTGTGCTTCTACTTTTACAATTTCCCCAATTTTAATAGGCTCATAAAAACGTATTCCACCAACGTAGACCGTTACGGAATAATTTCCGCTCCAGGTCGTTGCACATGCATAACCTGCCTGATCGATCCATTTCATCACACTTCCTCCATGTACATTTCCTCCATAATTGACATCCGAAGGCTCCGAAATAAACTGAAAAGTAATAGGTTTGTTTTCCATTTCCACTAAAAATTTGATTGAATAAAGGTATTTAATAATTTTCAAAATAATGGATTAAATCCTACTTTTGAAGTCCGAAAGTTGAATGAAGATGAATTTTAATTAATAACAGACTTAAAAATAATAATGAAAAAAGTATTTTATCTTAATACGTGTGACACTTGCAGAAAAATTTTAGCAAAATTCGACCTTACAGATTGGGAACTTCGCGAGATTAAAAAAGAGCCGATCACAAAAGAAGAGTTGGAAGAAATGTACAAACAAACGAAATCTTACGAGTCGCTTTTCAGTAAAAAATCTACTCAAATTAAATTAAGAGAACTGGATGCAAAGTCTTTAACAGAAAAGGATTTCAAGGAATTATTATTAGATCATTATACTTTTTTGAAGCGCCCTGTTTTTATCACAGATGATAAAATTTTCGTTGGGAATGATAAGAAAAATGTTGAAGCTTTGCAGGAATTTTTTGGTGTGAATGAGTAATGAGCTTAGGTTTGGAAATTTATTTTGTTTTTGATGTTGAAGAGCCTCAATCTGAATATTCGGAATTGATACGCTATTACGATTTCGATCATAGAAACGGATTAAATACGGTGATAACAGGTGAAGATGCTATTGATGTACTTGATGATGAAATACGATTGCTAAGACAAATTGAAAAGGTGTTACAGCTTGATCTGACCTTATTGGATTTTTGGAAAGAGTATGACAAATTTATCGAAATAAAATCTTTACGGTTAAAGTTGCTAGAATTGGAAGCCGAATTAGTGAAAAATCCTGAATTTTACCAAAAAATATATGGGATACATGATATAATAAAGAAATATCTGAAGAATAATTTTTTGCAGGATATCCGTTTTTTAATTGAAAGACTAAACCTTAATATTGAAAATGGCGCATCCAAAGTAAAATATATTTCCAATTGAGGTTTAAAAAAGGTTTCTAAAAAATAACCGCCTTATCAATATAGACAAGGCGGCTTTTTTATTTTAAGAATATTCAACTATACAAAAGGAGTTTTCACCACTTTTGCAGGAATATTTTTATTTCTTACCTGAATGAAAATTTCAGAACCTAGTTTGAAGTAAGGTTTATCGACATAAGCCAATCCTAATCCAACCTTTTTCATTGGAGACTGAGTTCCTGAAGTTACTTTACCGATTACGTTTCCTTCTGCATCTACAACAGGATAATCGTGTCTTGGAACACCTTTATCCGTTAATTCAAAACCAACTAATTTTCTTGTAACACCTTCTTCCTTCTGTTTTGCGAAAGTATCTTTAGACACAAAATCTTTATCGAATTTAGTGATCCAGCCTAATCCAGCTTCAATGGGTGAAGTTGTATCGTCGATATCCATTCCGTACAAACAGAATCCTTTTTCAAGTCTTAAAGTGTCTCTTGCAGCCAATCCACAAGGAATAATTCCTTCTTCTTTACCTGCTTCAATAATCGCGTCCCAAAGTTTTTCCGCAGATTCATTATTGAAATAGATCTCAAAGCCACCGCTTCCTGTATAACCTGTGTTTGAGATAATTATATCATTTACTCCAGCAACAGAACCAACTGTAAAGTGATAGTAAGGAATTTCTGAAAGGTTAGTTTCTGTTAACTTCTGAAGAATTTCAGTCGCTTTCGGGCCCTGAACTGCCAATAATGACATCTCATCTGAAGCATTCGTCATTTTTGCCCCGAAAGTATTGTATTTTGAAATATGATCCCAGTCTTTATCAATGTTTGAAGCATTTACAACCACGAAATATTTATCGTCTTCCATTTTGTAAACGATAAGGTCGTCCACAATTCCTCCGTTTTCGTTTGGAAGGCAAGAATACTGAGCTTTTCCGTTTTCCAGAGCGTCTACATTATTTGTGGTAACGAATTGTAAAAGTTCTTTAGAACCTGCACCTTCGATGAAAAATTGTCCCATGTGAGAAACGTCGAACAAACCTGCTTTTTCTCTTACCGCGAAATGTTCTTCAGTAACTCCTGAGTATTGTACAGGCATATCAAATCCTGCGAAAGGTACGATTTTAGCTCCTAAAGAAACATGTTTGTCGTACAATGCTGTTTTCTTCATATTTAAATTTTATTTCTATTTCTTTATTTTAAAACTGTCAAAAGCTTCATTGAAAAGCTTTACATAATTTCCGTTCCAGTATTTTTGTTCGCAATTTATTGTAACCAGGAACAAATCTTTATCTTTCTGTAAAACCTTTGTGATCCAGAATAACTTTTCTTTTTCGTCGAGATATTCGTAGAAATATTCTGTGTAGCCTTTTTTGCCGCTTTTACTTTTAATCTTCTTTTCGTCGTCGGAAGATTTATAAAGCGCAAGAATGAATTTCTTGGTTTCCGTTTTCGGAAGATTCAGGTCGTGATATTCTGAAATTGTGATCGCCCCGATCTGATTACTAGGGAAAATATTAATGATGTCGCTGTCATTCGTTACTTTCCAGCCTTCGGGAAGAGTAATGGAGTAGTTGTCGTTTTCATAAACTTTCGTCGGAACCGACTGAGCCCATGCAAAAGATCCTAAAAAAAAAGATAATGTTAGAATTATTTTCTTCATCAATTTAAAAATGGTGTTTGTATTCTTCTAAAATGATCTTAAACCATTCTGTAAAGTTTCCAGGGTTTTCGGACATTTCTTTGTCCAGATCTTCAAGGGAAATGTATCTTACTTCATCCACTTCATCTTTATTTAAATGAAATTCTTCTTCAAAGGTTCCCACAAAAACATGGTCTAATTCATGCTCCCAAAGTCCGTTTCCCACATCCGCTTTATAAATGAAATCGAATTTTTCTGAAAGCTCAACGTCAATTCCCAGTTCTTCTTTTACTCTTCGTTTTGCTCCTTCAAGATAAGTTTCTTCAATTCTTGGATGCGAACAAACAGCATTTGTCCATTTCAGTGGAGAATGATATTTTTCCGAAGCTCTTTTCTGTAAAAGCATTTCACCTTTACTATTAAATAAAAACACAGAAAAAGCGCGATGCAATAAGCCGTTGATGTGGGCTTGCTGCTTCTCCATTAAACCTAAAACTTCGTCTTGAGAATTTACTAAAACTACGAATTCTTCCATTTCTACAAATGTAAGTTTAATAAATGTATTTTGGAAATTTTTGGTAAAACATCATACTTTTCAAGGATTAAATTGTAAAAATTTAAGATAAAATTGAGCCTTTGATCCTAACTTTTGGCTATCAATTTCCCGATTTTAATATAAAGCATAGATAAACCGATGAAGAAAACTGAAATCCAAAGAGAATTTGTCAGAACTTTTGTAAATCCTAAATTAGTTACATCAACAAATGGATAAGGATAAAATCCAGACAAACTTCCACGGATCAATATGATAATGAGATAAAGGATAGGAAATATCGTCCATTTTGGAACTTGACTGTATTTCAAATTAGCCTTATTTTCAAATAAATACCAAAAAATAATAGCAAGAACAGGCATTACGCTATGAAGTAATTCATCAATAAGTCTCTGGAAACCTGTTGGATGCCAAGTTCCACGAAGAATAATTTGATAAATAAAACCTACAACAGTAATATAAACTGTAATCGCCGTCAAAATTCCTGATTTTTGATTTGGATTCTTTTTAAAAGCCAAAACGGTGAAATAAACACTGACAATTATATTAGTAAGAATAGTAAAATAGGTAAAAAATCGAAAATTAGCTTCCAAAATAGAAGTGGTTCTATTTTCTATCGTTAAATAATATTGACCAATTAAAGCAAACCATCCTATCAGACAAAAAAGTAATGCTAATGTTTTTTTCATGGTTTAATAATGTTGTGATTATCAAATATAAAATAAAAAAATGATTTTATATTTTGTAAATATTTAATGATCTAAAAGGATGCGATGACTCATATTATTATATAAATAAAAATTTTAACTGTAATTGTAGAAAATATAAATTATCAATTGATTTTATTCCTTAAATAGCAATTTATCTGGAAAAATTTAATATAAACTAAGTTTAACGGGTTCATTTGGGCTAAAAACCGTAACTTTGCAATTCAATTTTTTATGATGGAATTAGAGTATATAGAGCACATTAGTCCGATTCTTAAGGACGGCGTAAAAAACTATCTTATTGATATTGACGGAACGATCACGGAGGACGTTCCCAACGAAGAACCGGAAAGAATGGTCACTTGTGAGCCTTTTCCTGATGCTTTGGAAACGATTAATAAATGGTATGATGAAGGTCATCAAATTTGTTTTTTCACTTCAAGAACTGAAAATCTTAAGCAAGTTACAATCGATTGGCTAGACAAACACGGATTCAAATATCACAGTGTTTTGTGTGGAAAACCAAGAGGTGGAAATTACCATTGGATCGATAATCACTTAGTGAGAGCTACGAGATACAAAGGTAGATTCACGGATCTTGTGGAAAAACAGGTTACTATCGAAGTTTTCAAAGAAGAAGAATAAAAAATTTGGCGCAAAGATTAAACGATTAAATATTATGATAAATAATTTTAAATCTTTTAATTTTTTCAATTATTAAATCTATAAAAAGTTTTATGAAAGTTTTAGCAAACGATGGCTTGGATCAATCTGGTATTGATGCCTTGACAGAGAAAGGTTTTGAGGTGATTACTACAAAAGTTCCACAGGAGTTTTTGGTAGATTACATTAATGAGCACAAGATCCGTACAATTTTGGTACGCAGTGCGACGCAGGTGAGAAAAGATATTATTGATAGCTGTCCGTCTATTGAGATCATCGGAAGAGGTGGAGTAGGAATGGATAATATCGATGTAGATTATGCAAGAGAAAAAGGAATTCATGTAATCAATACACCTTCGGCTTCTTCGGAATCGGTTGCTGAGCTGGTTTTTGCACATTTATTTTCAGGAGCAAGATTTTTGCAGGATTCGAATAGAAAAATGCCTTTAGTAGGTGATACTGAGTTTGGAAGTTTGAAAAAAGCTTACGCTGCAGGTATCGAACTGAAAGGAAAAACCATCGGTATTGTTGGAATGGGAAGAATCGGGCAGGAAGTGGCAAAAATCGCTTTAGGTCTTGGAATGAGAGTGATTGCTGCAGATAATAATATTGGAAAAGCAAGCATTAAAGTAACTTTTTACAATAATCAATTCATTAATGTTGATATTGAAACAGAACCGCTTCAGGATGTTTTAAAACATTCAGATTTTATTACACTTCACGTTCCGGCTCAAAAAGACGGCTACATGATCAGTAAAAATGAATTTGATATGATGAAAGATGGAGTTGCGATTGTGAATTGTTCTAGAGGAGGAGTGATCGACGAAACTGCTTTAATTGAGGCTTTAGATTCAGGAAAAGTAAAGTTTGCAGGATTAGATGTTTTCATCAACGAACCAACGCCTTCAAAAGAAATTCTGAATCATTCAAAAATTTCTTTAACTCCACACACAGGAGCATCAACTTTGGAAGCGCAGGATAGAATCGGGCTTTCTTTGGCTGAACAAATTTCAAGTATTTTACAGATTCAATAATTTTTTGTTGAAATATAAAAATTCCGGCGCAACGAAGTTGTGCCGGAATTTTATTTATAATTTTATTTCTTAGTTCTTTTTCTTCAGTTCGTCACGAATTTCAGCAAGCAGTTGTTCTGTTGCTGAAGGTGCTGTTGGAGCTGCAACTTCAGCTTTTTTCATTCTGTTGATAGCTTTTACCATTAGGAAAACTACAAACGCAAGTAAAAGGAAATTAATAGCTACTGTAATAAAATTACCGTATGCAAAAATAGCTGCATCGGGTGCAATTTCTTTAGCTTTTGCAAGCGTTGCTCCTGCTGGAATATTTTCTGAGCCTTTACCCATTGCAAAATAAATGCTGCTGAAATCCGGTTTTCCTACAATTGCAGCTACAATCGGCATGATCAAATCATCGATAACACTTGTAACAATTTTCCCGAAAGCTCCACCGATGATTACACCGACTGCCAAGTCAAACGCATTACCTTTAATGGCAAATTCTTTAAATTCTTTAACAAATCCCATAATTTATATTTTTTTAAGTATTATTATCACAAAAGTAAGGTTTAAGGTACGAAAAAAAATATAATTTTCACTTTTTTATGATTAAATATAAGTGAATTATTATAAAATAAGAATATTTTAAATTTAACAAATCTGGTTATCTATATTTAAAGTATTTTAAATATACTTTTTGTAAATTGCTTCTGATACAAAAAAAACAGCTACATATATGAAAATTTTCACAGCAGAACAGATTCGCAATTGTGATGAGTATACAATAAAGAATGAACATATTCCTTCAATTCAGTTAATGGAAAGAGCTGCACAAGCCTGTGTTGACTGGATTTCAGAAAACTGTAAAAATCATAGAAATTTTGCTGTTTTCTGTGGTAACGGAAATAATGGAGGAGACGGTTTTGCTATTGCTAGAATGTTGTATTTAAAAGGTTTTGATATAGATGTCTTTACCAATTCCAAAGCGAAATTTTCTACAGATGCGAATAATAATTTTAGAGATCTTAAGGAGATTTCAGGAATAACTGTCAGAGAATTTAAGGAAGCTAAAGATTATCGTTTTGACAGCAGAACGGTGATTATTGATGCACTTTTTGGAACGGGATTATCGAGAAATTTGGAAGGTGAATTTAAAGAACTGGTCGAATTTTTAAATTTAAAAACGAATATTAAGGTTTCAATAGATCTTCCTTCCGGACTTTTTGCCGATGCGATTTCTTCTGAAGAATCTACAATTTTTAAAGCAGATTTTACCTTGAGTTTTCAATTTTGGAAAAAAACTTTTCTTCATACGGAAACAGGAAAATATACAGGAAAAGTTCAGATTTTAGATATAAACTTAAGCAGAGAATACATTGACGAAACAGAAACTAAAAATTTCGTTATTAATGACAGAGTTAAAAATATTTTTAAATTAAGAGATGATTTTTCACATAAAGGCACTTACGGAAAAGTAATGATTGTTGGCGGAAGTTATGGTAAAATAGGTGCTGCAGCTCTTGCAACAAAATCTGCGCTCAAAACAGGAGCAGGATTGACTTTCACGCTTGCTCCGAAATGTGGTTATGAAATTTTGCAGACCTCCAATCCTGAAGCAATGTTCATAGAAGGCGGAAAGGATTTTGTGAATGATTTTAAAGTTGAGGAAGGTACAGTATATGGAATTGGACCTGGTTTAGGAACAAATGATGAAACAGTGAATAATTTTCTGAAGTTTTTAAAAGATTATTCCAAATCATTGATTTTAGATGCAGATGCGCTGAACATTATTTCTCAAGATAAAAAGAATTTAAAATTAATTCCTAAAAAATCAATCATAACGCCACATCCGAAAGAATTTGAAAGACTATTCGGAACAACAAAAAACTCTTTCGAAAGACTTGAATTAGCAAAAAAACAATCAAAAGAACTTGAAATTTACATTGTTTTAAAAGATCATCATACACAGATTATAACTCCTGAAGGAAATGTCTTTTATAATATTACTGGCAATTCCGGATTGGCAAAAGGGGGAAGTGGAGATGTGCTGACCGGAATTTTGACATCATTTTTAGCGCAGCATTATACAGAAGAAGAAAGTGCAATCTTAGGAGTTTGGTTTCATGGAAGAGCGGCAGAATTTGCAGCCGAAAAATATTCTAAAGAATCTATGCTTCCGACAGATGTTATTAATGAATTCGGAAGTGTTTTCACAGAATTAAATACAAAAGTGGAAAGAGCACTATAATTATTTTTTAACAAAGAAAGCTAATTGATAATCAATTAAAAATTAATTTAAAAAGCATCTGTTTCTATAAAAAAGAAAGGCAAGTCTGTAATCACAAACTTGCCTTTTTATATTTTAAAACTCTGTTTTATAAGTTTACTTATTTAATTATTCAGGTTTTTCGTTCTCAGCCTGAGTAATTTTAAACTTTTTGGAAATAATCATAATTATAACCCCTGCAATCATGAAAGGGATAGAAAGAACTTGTCCTGTGTTTAATCCTCCGATATGAATAAACTCTTCGCCTTGAGGCATTTTAAGGAATTCTACAAAGAATCTGATTGCCCAAAGAATAATGAAAAATAATCCGAACAACGATCCTTGCTGATATTTTTTGTCGGTTTTCTTATACAAGATCCATAATAATACGAATAAACAAACGTATCCGAAAGCTTCAAATAACTGCGATGGATAACGCGGAACAGTTACACCGTATTCACTGCTTTGTTGAGGGAAAAGCAATGCAAAAGGAGAATTCGGATCCACTGGTTTTCCGATGATCTCAGAGTTGAAAAAGTTACCCATTCTTACAAAAGCACCTCCTAAAGCCACAACAATTCCTAATCTGTCATACACCCAAAAAGGATTCTTTTTGATAATTTTGAAAGAATAATATAAAGTTGTAAAGATCAATGCAATCGTAGCACCATGACTTGCCAATCCTGAAAATCCAGTGAATTTTAAACCGTTTTTAGTACTTATTGGTAGAAATACACTCCAGAAATCTTCTTTGAAAAGCTCTGGCTGATAGAAAATAACATGTCCCATTCTTGCTCCAAGAATCGTCCCGATCAACGTCCAAGTGAAAAGTGGTTCCAGATATTTTTGATTAACATTATCAGTTTTGAAAATTTTTGTCATTAAAATATATCCAAAACCGAACGCAAAAATGAACATTAAGCTATAAAAATGCAGTGTGATAGGTCCTAATTGGATTCCTTTGGAAGGATCCCAGATTTTAAAAGGAGTTTCCAGACTTACATTATCAACTGTTGTAATTGGTTTTGAGGTTTTAACAACATATTTAAAATTTTCAATATTTTCCTTTGTGGCAGGAGTATCGATTAATTTAAAGTTTTTATCTAATAACTGATAATGTAAAAGCTTATATTTTGCTAAAGTTGCAATGCTGTAATTTACATATACAGGTTCGAAATTAGACTCATTAAGGATGATCAGAACGTTTTCTTTGATAGGTTTGTCAGCAAACTCATTCAGATCCTGAACTTCTGTGGTAGCATAAATCTTCACAGGAACATCTGTTGAATTAACTTTTAAAGTTCCGTCAGACAATCCGCCCGGATAATTTTGCGCAAAAAGGCATTGTGTAATGAACGCAAAAATTACGAGATACATTCTGAAAAAAATATTACTCATTTCTATTTTTTTAGTAGTTTGTTTTATTTAAATTTTACTTTTTTGGTGGCACCGGATCATATCCGCTTCCTCCCCAAGGATGGCATCTTGAAATTCTCTTCACACCCAGCCAAAACCCTTTAAAAACACCGTGAACCTGCAATGCTTTTACCATATAATGCGAACAGGTTGGTTCGTATCGGCAGTTTTTTGGAAGTAAAGGCGAGATAAACCATTGGTAAAATCTGATGAGTATTACCAAAGGAAAAGTGACTATTTTGTTGAGTGTAAGTTTCAAAACAATGCAAAAATAGGGTAAAAAATTGAAAATTAGTTTAAATTTGTTAGAAGTTTAAGGACAGTAAAAGCGCGTTCGTCGGATAAAATACAATGTTTGTCGATTTGCCGATTTTACAGTTTTAAAATCATGAAAATTGTTACTGTTCTGAGCGTTTTATATTTACATTAAATCTAAAATTTTGAATCAAAATATTCCTTTAGCTGAAAAATTAAGACCGAAGACCTTGGGCGAAGTCCTTGGTCAGGAGCATCTCACCGGAGAAAAGGGTACGATCAGGAAAATGCTGGAAAATAATTCTTTGAATTCTTTAATTTTCTGGGGACCTCCGGGAACTGGTAAAACAACATTAGCAGAGATTATTTCCGAACAGTCGGGAAGAAAGTTTTATAAGCTGTCTGCGGTTTCTTCAGGGGTAAAAGATGTTCGCGATGTTATAGAAGATGCCAAAAAACAGAATCTTTTTTCAGGAAAATCGCCGATTTTATTTATTGATGAAATTCACCGTTTTAATAAATCTCAGCAGGATTCTTTGCTTCATGCCGTAGAAAAAGGCTGGATTGTTTTAATTGGTGCAACGACTGAAAATCCAAGTTTTGAAGTGGTTTCAGCTTTGCTTTCGAGAAGTCAGGTGTATGTTTTAAAAGCTTTGAGCTATGAAAAACTGGAAGAATTAATTGATATTTCGCTGGAAAAATTCAATCAGGATGAAAAAACGGATTTTAAAATTGTTGAAAAAGAAGCGTTTATTCAATATTCTGGAGGTGATGCTAGAAAGTTGATTAATTCTGTGGAATTGGTTTTAAATCAATATAAGAATTCAGTAATATCCGAAATAAAAAATGAAGATGTGCTTGATGTTTTGCAGGAAACAATGGCGCTTTATGATAAGAACGGGGAACAACATTACGATATTATCTCCGCTTTCATCAAATCTATGCGTGGTGGCGATCCTAATGGAGCGGTTTATTGGCTTGCGAGAATGATTGCCGGAGGTGAAGATATTAAATTCATAGCACGGAGGATGTTGATCTTAGCTTCCGAAGACATCGGTTTGGCAAATCCGAATGCTTTGGTGATTGCTAATAATTGTTTTCAGGCAGTGAATGTGATCGGGAACCCGGAATCTAGAATTATTTTGAGTGAAACGGCGGTCTATTTGGCTGTTTCTCCAAAAAGTAATTCGACGTATATGGCAATTAATGATGCTTTGGCTTTGGTGAAAAAAACGGGAAATCTGCCTGTTCCGTTACATTTAAGAAATGCTCCGACCAAGCTGATGAAAGATCTGGATTATGGGAAAGAATACAAATATGCTCATTCCTATGAAGGTAATTTTGTAGATCAGGATTTTCTGCCGGAAGAAATTAAAAATGTGAAATTATACGAGCCGGGAAATAATGCTACAGAAAAAAAGATCTCTGAAGAGCTGAAGAAAAAATGGAATGACAGATATTAAAATAGTAAAAAAGGATACTCAAGTGAGTATCCTTTTCATTTAAATATGATCTGAGAAATTACTTTTTCGTGGTAACTGATACAGCTTTACTACCATTATTATCAATAACTTGAAGGTTTCCTAAAAGATCTCCAAATACTAAAGTATCGGTATTAGTAAACTCGTATCCATCGATAAAAACAGGCGTGTTTTTTGCCAATCCGTATTGTGCGTTAAGCTCAGAAAGAGGAAGTCTGTCTAAAATACCTTTTTCGCTTTTTAATTTATATTCCACCAATCCGTTTTCAGCAAGATAGCTGAATTTTTTAAGATTTTGAGGAAGGCTTGCCGCTTTGTAATTTTTTGTACCTTGAATTCTGTCTTTATAAGCATTAAACATATCTACTGTTCCAACAATATCATTGGCAACTGCAAATCTTGTAGTTGTATTCTTCTGAGCAAATAGAGTAGCTGAAGACAATAGTAAAAAAGAGTAGAGTAATTTTTTCATAATGTTTAGGAATAAGTAACTGTTAAAAACTTGATAAATATAGTTATTTTTTATAAAATGTGAATGAAATTTTACAATAATTTAAATATTAATTATAAATAAATTGATTTTTTAGGTTTATGCATTCTGAGATTCTGGATTTTCTTCTTTATTTTTAACCATGTTTTTAATAAGCTTTTTTACTCTCTGGAATAAAAAAGAGCTTAATAATAAGATGATTCCCAATATAATAAAGGCAATAATTCTGGAAACATTGTCCATTTTCCAGACATCATAAGCGTATAATTTTAAAATCATTACAGCAATTAGTGCAAAACCAACCTTATTATATTCCGAAACGTCGCTTTTTAATCCTTTATAAATGAAAAGACTTGCAAGAATTGCCCAGATAATCGGTAAATATAATACACTGAAATGTTTGCCGATTCCTGCAATATCTGAAATTTTCTCGGCATTCATTAATAAGTACAGATCGTACAATTCACAACTTACAGCCGTAACGAAAGCTATAGAAACAAACCAATATGAAAGCTTTATTTTGAAGAATTCTGATTTTGGTAATATATTTAATAAGATGTAAATAAAAGGTATCCAATATAAAATGTATAAACCATAAAAACTGAACTGAATTTTTTTCAGTAAATAATTTGAAATAATTCCAGAGCCGGAAATTAATGTATCGAAAATAATTAATGAAAAGAATACATAAAGAAGTGCTGTTTCCAGAATTTTATTGATTTCAAGCTTTCTTCTGAATAATAATATAATAAAAATAAAATACAAACTGTAAAGCATTGCAACGCTGAAAATCATGATCCAAGGTTTTTCAGAAATATGATACATAATTTCGAATAAAAGAGCACCATAAATGACAGCATAACTTACAATAGTAAAAACATTTTCAAAGAAATTTGTGTTCTCACTTTCTGCATTTTCAGACAATTTTCTCAATAAAATTAAATTGACAAAAGTTGTAATTACCGTCACGGAACTCGTAAGAAATACAGGATTGAAAACAATGGCAAGATTTATTGCATCAATATATTCTGTCCATGTAATAATCTGTGCGATAATAACTAAAGGAAACAAAATGTAAAAACATATTTTGAAAATATCGAGATTTGTTTTTTTCCATATGAATAAAAGTAAAGTAGCTTCAATCGCCCAAACACTTGTAATTAAATGTGTTTTAAACTGTAAAGCAATTGCAACAGTGAAAAGACTTACGGTAATTCCTGCAAAAACGGAGTAATTTATACCAAAATTCTTTCTGGAATATTCCCTGTAAAGTAAACCTAAATTGACCAAAGCAAAAACAATCGGAAAAATAATAACAGGTCCATATTGAAGCTCGTCAAAAATATAAACCAAGCCGATAATGCTTGTGAAATTTATTAAAACAAGCATTAAAATATCAGAAGAAACTAAAATATTTTTTTTGAAATAATTCTGTAAAGCAAACAAATAGAAAATGATGTAAGTAATTATATAAAAGTATACACTTAAAATTTCAGTTTTTTCGATTGTCCAGGAAGAAAGATAAATGCCTGTAAAAATAAAGGAAATCCAACCTACACTTTTCCAGTTTTTTAGAAAGACTACAGCAAGCATTCCGATGTTTAAAACAGTAAGGTAAGTAAATAGGAAAAGATAATTACTTTCACCTGTACTGATCATTAACGGAGCGAGAAAACCTCCAAATAAAGAAAATATAATTAAGATTTCACTTTTATAATAGTAGGAGAGCGATATCGATAGTAATGTAATAAGGCATGTAATAGAAAAAGAAATATTCTGAGAAAATAGTTGATATTCCCGAAAAGCAATTGTAATCGTAAAATATAAAACGGCAATTCCACCTCCTGTAATAATTGATGCAAAAACAGAATAATTCTTCCTTAAAACATGTCCAACAGCTATAATAATTCCGCCTGCTAAAAATCCGATTCCAACTCTTGGAGTTTCCCCGATCCAGTTTTTATCGATGGCATATTTTACAAAATAACCAATTCCTAAAACCAAAGTAAAAATCCCAATAATGGTTAAAGCATTTTGTTTTAAAAACTCAAAAACAGGAGAGATCCAGTCTTTTTGTTCTTTTCTTGGAACATCATTTTCGTGAATTTCAGGATGAATAGAAATTTTTTGTTCTTCTTTAATTTCTAAAGTCGGAACAATAGTTTGTATTATTGGCTGTTCTTTTTTTATAGGTGTATCATTAATTTTTTTATGAAGCTCATAAAGTTCTCTTTCTAATCTTTTGATTTTGTTATTTAGATTATTAAAAAGAATTATTATAAAAACTATTGCTATAATGATCAGAGGATAAATCATTTTTTATCTTTTGGTAAATCAAATATAATCAAAGTTTTTATTACCTTATAAAAAGATTAATCCATCATACGACGTACGATGGATTAATGCAATGAAGTGATTAAACTATATAAAAATTCTTAATTCGATACTTTATAAATATAGAAAGAACCTGTACTTGAACCTAATAATCCTACGGTAAGTACAGAAGCTCCTGTAAGTCCAAATGAAATTTTGTCTCCAGCTTGTAAAGTGTAAAGAGAATTTACACTAGTTTCTGATACTGTTAAACTCAATAATATTAGGTTTGCCCCACTGAATTCACGAGAATCTATTAGAGTAGAAACTCCGGCTCTGTTTCTTAAAATACCAACTCCTGGAGAATTTGATAATAGGGCAGCCTGTAATCCAGTTCCATAACGAAAAGTAAAGCCAATCGCGTATGTTCCGCTTGTTGGAACTGTGTAGGTATGATCAGTATCAGAAAATAAAGCAGAAGAACCAACGGTTTTCTCTGCTACTAAAAAGTTTACAGGTCTGAAGCCACTTGGTAATACTCCCAAATCAATTAAACTGATACTTGCTGTTTTTTTTGCACTATAAATACTGGCATTAGTTGTGCCATTAGCATTTACCTGACTTATTACAAAATCTGCAATAAGCTGAGGTGTTACTTGTGCTACCTGAAAATCACCACCTGTATTTTGGTTTACCGCCAAAATCTGATATCCGGGAAGTGCAGGAGCAACGGGAGTCTGCCTGATTTTCATAGTCCCGTTTACATCTAAGTTTGCTAGAGGATTGGTCGTGTTTATCCCAACCCAACCACTTTGAGCTACGACCGGGATTGCTAAAAGGGCTAAAAATGCGCTACAAATTTTAGTTTTCATGTTTAAAAAATTTAATTAGTTAATGGTTTATTCTCAGTTAGTTTTCCGTAAAGATACATCAAATATCATGCAAAATAAAATTTTATATTTAAATAATTTTTAACTTTAAATGAAAATCAGTGCTAATATTATAATTGTAATGTTATTATATTGAATAATATATGTTAAAGCCTGCTATTATAGAGGCTTTTGTGAGCATTTGTACAGCAAGGATTCAAGATAAATGAGATTAACTATTTGATGAATAGTATCTTATGATAAAGTTAATCTTTTTTCTGATATAAACCAAAGTTTTGTGAATTAAATTTTAAAAATATTAAAACAGTTGATAGGAAAGTCATTAAACTCTATGGTATTTATTTAGCCTTCCAACAGAAATTCTTTATAATTTCCTAGAAAATCGACATCAATATTTAACGCTTTTAACTCCTCTAATGCATTTTGCTGTAATACAGATTCCCATTTTCCAACAACGTTGATAAAGAAGAAATAATTTCCCAATCCGGTTTTTAATGTTCTCGATTCTATTTTGCTGAGGTTCATATTTCTCCATGCAAAAACCGATAAAACCTGATGGAGCCCTCCTGCATGATCTTCAGGAAGCGTTATCAAAAGACCTGATTTTTCACCTAAAACATCTAAATCTTTATTATCATAACTATTTTGTAGTTTAGAAATGATGATAAATCTTGTATGATTTTGTTCAAAATCCTGAATATTTCTATCAATGATCTTTAAACCATACAAATTTGCTGCAAATTGATTGGCAACAGCTGCTAAATTTCTGTCCGGATTTTCGGAAACATGTTTTGCTGCTGCTGCGGTGGAAGAAAAATCCTGCTTTTGAATTTCTTTAAAATTTTTGTCTAAAAAGTAAAAACTTTGTGCTAAAGCTTGAGGATGCGAGTAAATTTTCTCAATATTTTCAACATCGCAATCGGGATGAACCATTAAATGATGGGCAATCGGCATAACGGCTTCAGCTTCAATTTTAATTTCCGGAGTTTTGTATAAATAATCCAATGTCATAGAAACCGTTCCTTCAATTGAATTTTCCAATGGAACAACGGCTTTATCTACTTCTCCGTTTTCTACAGCAATAAAGCAGTCTAAAATATTAGCTTGAGGTAAAAGTTCTTCATTTGGAAAAAGCTGGTCTGCAGCAAGTTGCGTGAAACTAGCATGCGGACCCAAAAATGCAATCTTCATTATATCTATATTTTTTTTGAATTTTCAATTTAATTAAAAAAATTTGAAAGCTTATAAATTCTTCAAATTCTTGAGTTCAATATTCAGAAAGTAAAGTACGGAATTGTTAATTCAAAAACCATTAAATAAACAATCAAACAGCCTTCCGTTCAGAATATTAACTTTTAAAATCAATTATTCTATCCAATTTTCTTTAATTAATTTCATAAGATAATCGGGACATTTTATCACCTTTTTTGTTTTTGCATCTAAAAAAAACAGGGTAGTGGAAGCTTCCGTTATTTTAATATTTTCTTCATTAAAAATTTCATATTCGAACTCTATTCTTACCCCGGGAATTTTTTTTACATAAGTGTGGATTTCTAATTTTTCATCATAAAAAGCAGGACGTAAATATTTAATTTTATAGTCCGAAACAGGCAGCCAAATTCCTTGATTTTCAATCTCATTATATGACATTCCTATACTTCGGAAGAGTTCAACCCGACTAATTTCAAAGTACTCTGCATAGTTGCCGTAATAAACATATTTCATAGGGTCTGTTTCTCCGTAACGTACTCTTAATGAGTGTGTTGTATGTATCATTTTTAACGCTTAATTATACATACAAATATATTTTTAAATAATCAATAAGCACAATATTTTTTTTTAAAATAAAAAAATGAGACCTTTGTCCTCCTTCTAAAAAACAATACAAACAAAAGAATCAATCGGGGTCAATTATGGATGGAAATTTAATGTTGATATGGCAGAACTGCCTTCAGTTCATGCGTGATAATTTGAACGCAGCTGAAGATAATTCTGATTTGAAAAAACTTGAAAAATCTTTCGATTTACTGTTCGATAAGGTGCAGCCAATTTCATTGGCGAACAACAACCTTACGCTTATGGTACCGAGTGATTTTTACAAGGAATATATTGAGGATAATTACTTGTCCTTACTTTCTGCTGCCCTGAAGAAAAATATCGGAAAAGGTGTGAAATTGTGGTATTCTGTAATGGAAAATAAGCCTGCTGGTTTAGAAAAACCCGTTACAATGAATATGAAAGGGAAAAGTGTTCCGACTCCGAAAGTACAGGAAACAATGCCGCAAGGTTTTTCATCAAATATTGTAAATCCGTTTGTGGTTCCTGGAATCAGAAAAGTAAATATTGATTCTAATCTTAAATCAGATTTTTCTTTCGATAATTATGTAGAAGGAGAGAGTAATAAATTTGCTGCAACAGTAGCAAGATCTATAGCAAAAAGACCGGGAGCAACAGCTTTTAACCCGTTATTTTTATTTGGAGGTTACGGAGTTGGTAAAACTCACCTTGGACAGGCGGTTGGTTTGGAAGTAAAAAGCCAGTTTCCAGATAAAGTAGTTTTATATTTGTCTTCTGAAAAATTCATTCAACAGTTTATTTCAGCTGCAAAAGCGCATAAACAGACAGAATTTGCGAATTTCTATCAAATGGTAGATGTTTTGATCATTGATGATATTCAGTTCTTGTCTGGAAAATCAGCAACTCAGGATAGTTTCTTCCATATTTTCGATCATTTGCACCAAAACGGAAAACAGATCATCCTTACTTCTGATAAGGCTCCTGCAGATATTATGGATATTCAGGACAGAATTGTTTCTCGTTTCAAATGGGGACTTTCTGCTGAAATTAAATCTCCGGATATTCATACCCGTAAGCAGATTATCATTGATAAGCTAAGCAGAGACGGAATTGTTTTGCCGGAAGATATGCTGGATTTCTTAGCTTCTGAGGCAAAAACAAACGTTAGAGAACTTATCGGAGTTATCAATTCTGTAATTGCTTATTCTACAATATATAAGCAGGATTTGAGTCTTGAATTGTTAAAAGATACAATCAATAAGATTGCTGCAAACCAGAAAAAAATCATCAATATTCCTTATATCCAGGAAGTTGTATGTGATTATTTTGGAATTAAAAAAGAACAGCTTTTATCTAAAACAAGAAAAAGAGAAATCGCTCTTCCAAGACAATTGGCAATGTATTTCTCTAAAGAGCTGACCAATGCTACATTTACTAAAATTGGTGAGGAAATGGGCGGAAAAGACCACTCAACTGTAATGTACGCTTGTGATACGATTAAAGATGTTTCCAAAATCGATAAAGAAGTAAAAAAATACGTTAAAGATTTATCGGAAAGAATCAAACAATAAGAAATAATTTAATTTAAATATCAAAAATGGAGAATAATTTTATTCTTCATTTTTTGTTTAGTTTTGTTAAAATTTAAATTCGGATATATTCTATTATTTAATAATTAAATCAGGAAAATATGAAAATATTAATGGTTTGTTTAGGTAACATTTGCAGAAGTCCTTTAGCTGAAGGAATTATGAAAACAAAAGTTCCTGAAGGTTTTTTTGTTGATTCTGCCGGAACAATTTCTATGCATGAAGGTAAACATCCTGATAAAAGAGCGATAAAAACAGCTGCAAATCATAATATTGACATCTCAAAGCAAAGATCGAGACCCATCACAAAAGCAGATTTTGAGAATTTTGATAAAATCTACTGTATGGATATTGATGTTTTGGCAGATGTTGTTTCAAAAACAAAAAATGAGGATCAAAGACAAAAAGTTTCTTTATTTCTGGAAGTTTTAGGCGATCACAAGAACGCTGAAGTTCCCGATCCATACTGGGGCGGAATGGATGATTTTGAAAGTGTGTTTCAATTGCTGGATAAAGGTTGTGATGCAATTTGCAATCAAATTTTAAATTAATATGAAAAAATTAATAGTTTTATTTTTATTAAGCTGCAGTTTTGTATTGGCACAAACTAAAGATGAAGTTGCTATCAGAAAAGTAATGGATGATTTTATGGGCAGCATTAAAACAAGAAATGATGTAATATTTATGTCCTTGTTTCAGGAACCTGTACTTTGGACGGGAATGTTTACGGAACGTACTCAGGCAAGGCGTTTAGAAAAAAATCCAAAAGCAACAAGCTTTTTTACTGATGATTACAAAGCTTTTATTAAAAGTTTTAAAGATGATAAATCTGAAGAAAAATTCGACAATATAAAAATTATTGAAGATGGATCTATCGCTTCGGCTAATTTTGATTACAGCTTCTGGTATGACGGAAAAATGGAAAACTGGGGCAAAGAAATCTGGACTTTAATGAAGATTAACGGAGTCTGGAAAATTACATCAGTTTCATTTTCAATGGATTTAACGAAATATTATCAACAACCTTCTTTACAAGAAAGAACAAAAAAATAATACAATGCTTTTTTTACTTCCCGCTTATCTTTCAGAAAATACTTCTATAACACACTTTTCGCCTGTAATCAAAGATTACATCATGCAAACAGACTATTTCTTTGTAGAAAATGAAAAAACTGCCAGAAAAGTAGTCAAATTCTTTGCTCCGGAAAAAAAACAGTCGGATCTGAAACTTTTTCTGTTAGATAAATATACTGAAAATGTAGATATTAAAGAAGCTCAGGAATTGATGATAAAAGGTCAGGATTTTGGATTGCTTTCCGAGGCTGGGCTTCCTTGTATTGCAGATCCTGGGAATTTGATTGTAAAATGGTGTCATGAAAAAAATATTCGTGTTATCCCAATTTCAGGACCTTCTTCTATTATTTTGGCTTTAATTTCAAGCGGTTTTAATGGTCAGGAATTTACATTCAACGGCTATTTGCTGATTGAAAGGGGAGAGAAGAAAAAACAGATTTTGCAGTTGGAAAGTTTGGTTCAAAAGACAGGTTATTCGCAAATATTTATGGAAACACCTTATCGAAATAATCAGCTTTTTGAAGATCTGACTAAGTTTTTATCTCCAAATACAAAGTTGTGCATTGCTGCAAATATCAATGATCCTGAACATGAATTTATTAAAACAAAAACAATAAAAGAATGGCAAAAAGCTAAACCGGAACTTCATAAAATTCCTGCGGTTTTTGTTTTGGGAAAATAATTGATCGAGGAAACAGAAGTTATGAATTTATCCTCGCAAACAAATTTTATTGAATACTTCGAGAGCTTCAGAATTACTAGAAACTAGTTGTAAAATAAACAGTTAGTATTAGAGAAAGGCTCTCGAAGTATGTATTTTAATGGAACTTATTTTTTCTTAAAATAAACGTAAAGCCCCATTTTAAATTGATAAAATGAGACTTTAACTAGTAAATGAAAAAACAAGGTTTCTTTACATTGCAGATCCTGCAGCATCTTTTATTTCTTCTGCAAGCTGCTTGTTTTCTATTAATCTTCTTTTTGCAATAACAGATTTTCCACGTAAAACTCTTATAAATCTCACATATTGAAATCTTTCTTTTCCAAAATGATGAGTCATGACATATATTAAGATTCCAAATCCGGCTAAAATAATATATCCGAAGATCTTTTTATTAGAGGCAATTATAGCATTAAGCTGAATTGTTTTCATATTCGACATTACATTTTGAGAATTTACAGTCAAACCATCCATATAAACGGCAAGGTCTCCTATACTCTCAATCTGAAACTGATATTGAAACCATGAGAATATTGCTGAAAAGATTCCTACAGTTAAAAATGTTCTCCAAACTAAAGCCATACCGATTGCAGCGAGCATTTCGTTTAATTCTAATTTATCCAGTGTGTAATACCAAACGGAAATAAATAAAGCGGTCATTCCATAACCTTTCAAGAACATGGGTAAATACCAACTTTCATAATTGAACTCCAAAACCATTGAAAAGTACATAACGATTGCATATCCCAACATTGAAGAAAATCCGATGAATATATAATTTTTCAGTTCAATATCTTTTTTAAACCAAATAACTGCAATGATTCCCGCCAGAATAATTCCTGGAATCATAAGGATATTAAGTTTTGCATTGGTCAGTTGATCATATCCCAAAACTCCGACTGCATAAATATTTTGAATAGAGGTAGTTCCCAAATACATCCCAAGACATAACAGCATGAACAGACCATGCATAACATTATTTTTTGAAAAGGTTTTAAAGGAAATATAAGGTCTTTTCAACATCAACTGACGAGTAACTAGAAGTGCAAAACTCACAAAAGAAACTATACTCGCATTAATAATTTTTTTCGAATTCAGCCAATCCTGTTGTTTTCCAAATGATAAAACATAAGCCGAAAACATGAATGTTAACACGAAAAATATAATACTCAGCCAATCTATATAATATAAAGGAACTTTTAAGGCAAAATATTTATTATGCATAAAAATCCATTGTATTAAAGCCAGAATAAAACATAAAATCGAAATAATCACAAAAAAATGCTGCCAATTATTCAATATAGAAACCTGAACCGCATAATATCCCACAACCTGATTCATCATTAAAATGAATGTGTAAAATACTCCGTAAAACATTCCGCGATTACCGATCATTGCCATCACAGGTAAAAATAATTCTATTGCTACAATCATTTTTAAAAAGCCTACCATTAAAGAACTTCCAATGATAACGGTTGGTTGTAAAGTGGTTGCATTGATATAATTTAATATTCCTAAAAGAACCAAAGCAAGCGTAATTTTATCACGTATTTTGAATCTCATTTTGAGCCTTAAAACAATCGGCATTGCAGCTCCCATCCCAATAGTTGTCGCATAATTTGCAAATATATAGTTTTCTGAAAGCGCTCCGGTTCCACCAACCATATAGCTGATGTTTCCTGTATAAACTCCGCCAAGCGGCATCACAACTGTCATTAATAATACAATTAATAAAAGCTGTACAGGTTTTGGAACCCAATCGTGATATAATCCTTTGTTGTACATGATTGTATAATTTTCAATTGTGAATTATCAATTCATCACCAATTATTTATAAATATTTACATTCAGATTCATTCCTGCGCTAAGTTTTTCAATATCTTCTCTTTTGTTAGAAGCTGTAAATTCGATTCTTACAGGAATTCTTTGCTGAACTTTAATGAAATTTCCTGTCGAATTATCAGTAGGAACGTTTGAGTATTTTGAACCTGTTGCCGCTGAAATTGCAGTAACGCTTCCTTCAAATTTTTGTCCGCCCAAAGCATCTGCAGTCATCACCATTTTTTGTCCGATTTTAATATTTGGCATCTGGCTTTCCAGAAAATTGGCAGTGACCCATTTTTGTCCGTTTAAAACTATCGTGGCAACTTGCTGCCCAGGTTGAATTAATTGTCCCTCGGAAATCGTTCTTCTTCCCATTACACCATCATAAGGTGCTGTAATTACAGTATATGATAAATTAATTTTTGCCATATCCAAAGCAGATTTTGTTCTTTTGATTTCTGCGTTATTGATCCCTAATTTGCTTTTTACTTCTGTTGTAGAAAGATTTGCAGATTGCTTTTGATTTGCCAAAGCCTGATAAGCTGCTTTCTGTGCGTCGTATTCAGTTTTTACCTGATCATATTGTTGTCTTGTAACCGCTTCAGCCGCTAAAAGATTTTTGTATCTGTTTAAATTCTGTTCAGCATTCCAAAGTCTTGCTTTTGCACCTGCAATATTGGATTCCATTACGCTTACATTATTGGAAACCGTATTTACGGAAGAGCTTGTCGCATTTTTTTGAGCCAACGCGTTTTGATAAGCGGCTTCAGCTTGACCTAGCTGTGTTAAAAGTTCACGATCATCCAGAATGACCAATGTGTCACCTTTTTTTACGTGTTGATGTTCAATGAATTTTATTTCTTTGATATAAGCTGAAACTCTGGTGTTGATTGGATTGATAAATTCCTCAACCTGTGCTGCTTCCGTGTAACTTTTATCACCAACGTGAAAATATTCACGAATAAGCCAGAATAATCCCAAACCGATCACTAAAAACACAATAATGTTTGAAATAATGGCTCTTATTTTATTCTTTTTATTTTCTTTCTTTTTTGCTTCAGCATTAGATTGTACAGATGTTGAAGATGTATTTTGTTCCTTGTTTTCCATTGTTTTTGAGTTTTTAAAAATTAAAGAGTTCCTGTAGATTTCAGGAGATTATAATATTGATATAAGACATTGATCTCCGCATTAGAATAATCTAATTCCGATTGCAGTTTTTGATTCTGTGCATCAATCATTTCTGCCTGTACTGCCAATTGATTCAGGTATTTAGCTTCTGTAATCTTGTAGTTTTCTTCAGCTAATTTTTTAGCATCATTTAAAATATCTGCCTGTTGAATTGATTCCTGATATTTTACATAAGCTGCATTCACAGTCATATCGATATTTTGCTGAGTTAAAGTCATTGCATCATTTGCCTGATTTTTTTGTAACTCTCCTAACTTTACTCTTTCTTTCGTTTTATACAGATTATCAATATTATAACTCAAAGAAATGCCCGTTTGCCAACCTCCTGCATACATATCCAAAACAGGATTTCTATTGGTAATCGGTCTTTGTAAGCTATATCCTCCGAAACCTGCTACAGTAGGCATTTTATCGGTTTTTATAATTTCTATATTCTTATCGGCAACATCTATATTTGTTTTGGCTGATTTCATCAAAGGGTTGCTGTCGTGCGCGAGATTTAGATAATAATCCATGCCTATTCCTGATTCTTTATTAGTTAATTCTTCAACCGGAATTATCTCTGTATCAATTGATAAGCCTAAAGCAATGCTTAAATTATAATTAAGAATTTTCTTATTATTTTTTAACGTTAAAATTCCCTGATCTAAGTTTTTTATTGCCAGTTCACCACGAATAACCTCATTTCGGGTAACCATTCCTTGCTGATAGAATTTTTGAATATTTTTTAATCTTTCCTGAGCCAGTTTTTTATTGTTTTGAAAAACATCCTGCTGATTAATAATCTTATAAACATCCAAATAATTTGATATAACTAAAAATTTCACATCTTGTTTATTTTTTTCCAGATCCAATACAGAAAGTTGTTCACGGAGTCCTGCCATTTCGATAGATTTATTCACTAAACCTCCTTTGAAGATCAACTGAGTAGCCTGAACTCCGTAAGAACTTCCGTAGTGAGGCATAGGAATATTCGTAGAATTTGAAAAATCTTTATCGATCACAACCACATCTCCCAAATAAAATTGACTCATAGAAGCTGTGATAACCGGTAGTTTCTGAAGTTTTGTAACGTTTGTATTTTGTTTTGCAATGTCGATATTCTGTGCTGAAACTTTCAGTTGCTGATGATTTTGCACAGCTAATTCTGCAACCTCATTTGCTGTCATCTGTTTAAGTTCTTGTGAAAAAAACAGCGCAGGAAATAGAGCTATCACTAGTGATAGAGCTGTTTTTATGTTCTTTACCATTTTACCTTGTTTTACGGATACAAAGTTATGGTGTAAGGAAACTCAAACAAATGTTTGAGATTTGGAAAAAGATGTTCAAATGTAAGATTTTAGCTTTCGAACTGATTTCGGTATTGCGACGGACTTACCTTTAAATGTTTCTTGAAAAAGTGCGAAAAAGAGTATTGATCGCTGAAGCCAAGTATTTCAGAAACCTCTGAAACAGGCTTACTGGATGAATTCAGAAGTACTTTTGCTTCATTCATTACTACCAAAGCAATCATTTGACTTGCGGACATTCCTGTAATCGTTTTTATAACGGACGATAGATGTCTGGTTGTAATGAATTGTCGTTCTGCGTAGAATTCTACTGTCCGTTCTGTGTTATGGTTTGTAGCGAGATCATTCATGAAAATAAATACGATTTCTTCCTGTCTCGACATCTGATTCATCGAGTTGTTGTCTTCATTCGAAATAATTCCTGCCATTTGATAACAGAAGACTGAAAATAAATGCTCTACAATTTCTTTTTTATAGGTCATTTCGGTTTGAGAATCCAAAATATATTTAAGGAAATTTACACTTTTCCAAACCACTTCCATCTCATCCGGCTCAAAAGGAACACCGATGTTCATTTGTTGTCTGAAATAACGATAAGTGATTAATCTGTTGAATTTCAGTGATAAAGCAGAGATAAATTCCCTTTTGTAAGAAACCATTCTGGATTGGAAATCGTCACTCACAGAAATCATTTCATAAACAGTTTGCGGATCTGTCACCATAAACATATTGGTAGAAAGCTCTAGATCACGAAAATGTTGTTTGAGTTTTATTGTTCCGGTTTTAATGAAAATAAATGCCGGAGTTTCGGGACGGAAAGGTTTGTCGACAGCAATTCTCTCGAAAATATTATGTTGCGTAAAAATCTCAACTCCGAATTTTTCTAGGACAGACATAACACAAATGTAAGCAAACTCTTGGGCGATTACAAAAATTTATTATTTTAGTATTTTCCAAATTCCTATTATGAGAAAGATTGATTTACTTCTTGCAGAATACGGCGAAAGTCATAGAAACGGAACCAATAAACTGATCCATTCGATTTGTGTTCCTTTGATTTTTTGGACGATTTTAGGTTTTATCTCATATATTCCGACTCCGAATATTTATTTGAAATACTTTGGATTTCTGAGTGTTGCAAGTTTTGTTGCCTTAGTTTTAGTCACGATTTTTTACTTTCGATTATCATGGAGAATTGCATTAATTATGATTTTTGTAATGCTTTTAATGGAACATTTTGTTTCATTGGCGAATGTTACTTTCGGAAGAAATTCATGGATATTTTATCTTGCTGTTTTCGTTATAACATGGATTTTACAATTTGTAGGACACAAAATTGAAGGTAAGAAACCATCTTTTCTAAAAGATTTGCAATTTCTTTTAATCGGACCGATCTGGCTATTAAGTTTTATCCTTAAAAAATTGGGAATCAGATATTAGTTTAGTCTTCCAAAGCATAGACCGCAAAACTCGCCAACCAATGATCACCTCCATAATTTCCCTGAAATAATAGAGGAAGTCCATTATTCAAAAATATATTTGCTGTTCTTTGAAATTCTTTTTTCAATGGATGATTATTGGGAAGAGATTTTGCAATTCCTTTCATACACCAAGCTTTTGTGAAGGACAAACCAACCAAATGAACCGTTTGATAATCAGATAAATCACTTACAACAGGAATTTTTTCAATATTCTCTACACTTCGTTTTTCGTAGAAATTATTTAACCAAGAAATAAATTCTTTTTGTGGTAAAACTCTGCGCATCAAATCTGCAATTTCCAGACTTGGAGAAAAGAAATCCGAACCATCTGGTTCAAGATAAGCGGGAGTTTTTGTGTTATTGAGATAAAAATATTTAGCCTTTTCAATTAATTGATTTTCAAAATTTTTATCACCTGTTGCTCTTGCCCAATCTAATGCGAAAACCATTGCAAAGGCAGTATTTGGATGAACTCCTGTTCTGTTTGGATAGGTTTGTTTAGGCAAATATGTTTTCCATGAAGCTAGAATTTTATCCGTCAAAGGTTTCAAATTCTGATGCCAGATTTTCGCTTTTGGATTGTCCCAAGTCACCAATTCTTCATCCAATTTTAGCAACCAAGCCCAACCGTAGGTTCTTTCAAAAGTTCCCGTGAGTTGATATTTTGTAAAATAATCGGCTTCAACCTGGAGATTTTCTTTTTTAAATGAGTTGTCCAGGATGTTTTCAATGTCTTTCGCAATCGACAAATTCGGTTTTGTTTTTAATAATCGAACAAGCATCCAATGTCCGTGAACAGAACTATGCCAGTCGAAACAGCCATAAAAACTGGGATGCAGATCTTTGGGAGTAAGAGGAGCCTCGTTTGCATTATTGATGATATGTGCCGTTTTATTCGGATATTCCTGATTGATGCAGTACAGCGGTTTTTCCGATAGTTTTATCGCCATTTCGTCCGTGAGTTTCGGAATTTCCTGAGCGTACATCAAAAACGGAGAGAATATGATTGCTAAAAGACTCTTTTTCATTCAATAAAAATATAAAATAATTTGAGTTTTTCACTATATGCGGTTTGATTATGCTGAATAATATATTTTCCAGGAGCTATTTCCAGCTATCCACTATATCTTTTTTGTTACGGGCTCCGCTTCGCTTCGCCCGCAACAAAAAAGGATGCCGTTTCTATCTGGGCTAGGAAACCGGTCATCTTTTGAATTGTCAGTCCAAAACCTTTATCTTTGCATTCATAATTACAGCTATGAAAGATTTAATGGGTAAGGCGATCTGGGATTATTTTCATAATGAAAATCCTGAAGATCTGCAGACTGAAACTTCAATTTCCGAACTGGATGAACTTCCGGTAGAGTATCTTTTCCGCGATTTCGAAGAAATGAATGATATTGAACAAAAAGCTTTGAAATTATCTCATGGAAAAACCTTAGATATTGGGGCAGGAGCGGGTTCACATTCTTTATATCTTCAGAATGAAAGAAATTTAGATATTACGGCCTTAGATATTTCTCCAAAATCTATTGAAGTTTGCAAATTTAGAGGAATTAAAAATGCTGTTGCTGAAAATATGCTTCATTTTTCAGGAGAAAATTTTGATACGATTTTACTATTGATGAACGGAACAGGAATTTTCCAAAGTCTTAAAGTAATCGATATTTACATGAAAAAACTTCACTCGTTACTAAATGAAAAAGGTCAGATTTTAATCGACAGTACGGATATTTTATATATGTTCGACAAAGATGAAGATGGCGGAGTTTACATTCCGGCGGAAGGATATTATGGTGAACTGGATTATATTGTTCATTACAAAGGTGAATCAGAAGACCCGATAAAATGGCTGTATCTTGATTTTAATACCTTAAAAAATGCAGCGGAAAATAATGGTTTTAAAGTTGAGAAAGTGATGCAGGATGAGGATGCTTATTTGGCGAGATTGATTAAAATATAAAATAGAGATGCTTCGACAAGCTCAGCATGACAACGCTACAAATGAATCGCTAATAAAATCGTTAGTATTAGAGATGTCATGCTGAGCCTGTCGAAGCATCTATAAAATTAAAAAGCCACATGAAATTCATGTGGCTTTTTATATATCTGAAATATTAAAAATTATCCAATCTCAATACCATTTTCAACATTGCTGTCATCCGGAGTTACGAAAGATAATTTTCCGTCCGATTTCGTAGTTAATAGCAGCATTCCCTGAGATTCAATTCCTCTGATTTTTCTTGGAGCCAAGTTTAATAAAATCATTACCTGTTTTCCAATCACTTCTTCTGGAGTGAAACTTTCTGCGATCCCTGAAACAACAGTTCTCACGTCAACACCAGTGTCAACAGTAAGTTTTAATAATTTATCGGCTTTTTCAACTTTTTCAGCCTCTGTAATTGTTGCTGTTCTCAAGTCGATTTTCGTAAAATCATCAAAAGTGATTTCGTCTTTCATAGGGTTTGCGTTAGGGTTTGTTTTTTTATTGTTTTGTTTTGTGTCTTCCAGTTTTTGGATTTGAGCTTCGATTACGTCGTCTTCTATTTTTGAGAAAAGAAGAGATGATTCATTGATTTTATGACCTGTTTCAATTAAAACAGATTTAGTTTCAACATCGTTCCAATCTGATTTTTGAACATTAAACATATTCAATAATTTTTCAGAACTAAAAGGCAAGAACGGTTCACATAACTGAGCTAAAGCTACAGCAATCTGAGCTCCTACAAATAATGATTGAGCTGCTTTTTCAGGATTGTCTTTAATCGTTTTCCAAGGTTCTTCAGCCTGAAGATATTGGTTTCCGAAACGTGCCAAATTCATTAAAGCTGTTAAAGAATTTCTGAATTCATAATTTTCTAAGAAACCTGAGATTTCTTTTGCTGCTTTGTTAATTTCGGCTAATTCAGGAGCATTTACATCACCTTGAGGAACAATTCCATCATAATATTTATGAATTAAAACAGCAACTCTATTAATGAAATTTCCAAAGATTCCTACTAATTCAGAATTATTTTTCGTCTGAAAATCCTTCCAGGTAAAATTATTATCTTTTGTTTCCGGAGCAGATGAAAGAAGAGCATATCTCAAAACATCCTCTTGTCCAGGGAAATCCTCAACATATTCGTGTGCCCAAACCGCCCAGTTTCTTGACGTTGAAATTTTATCGTTTTCAAGATTCAGGAATTCAAAAGCAGGAACATTTTTTGGCATGATGTAATCTCCGTGAGCCTTCATCATCGCAGGAAAAATAATACAGTGGAATACGATATTATCTTTTCCAATGAAATGAACCAAATCACTGCTTTTGCTTTGCCAATAATCTTTCCAGTCTTTTCCGTTTTTCGCAGCCCATTCTTTCGTAAAAGAAATATATCCGATCGGTGCATCAAACCAGACATAAAGTACTTTTCCTTCTGCATTCGGCAGCGGAACAGGAACTCCCCAATTCAGGTCTCTGGTCATGGCACGAGGTTTTAATCCATCGTTTAACCAAGATTTAACCTGTCCGTAAACATTTGGTTTCCAGTCGTCTTTGTGACCTTCGATAATCCATTCATTCAGGAAATCTTCGTATTCATTTAATGGTAAGTACCAGTTTTTTGTTTCTTTTAAAATAGGAACATTTCCGCTCAACATCGATTTCGGATTGATCAGTTCAGAGGGCGAAAGAGTAGTACCACATCTTTCACACTGATCTCCGTAAGCATTTTCGTTTCCACAATTCGGGCAGGTTCCAACGATGTATCTGTCTGCTAAAAATTCATTAGCCTGTTCGTCGAAATACTGCTCAGACATTTCTTCAGTGAACTTTCCTTTTTCATAAAGAACTTTAAAGAAATCCTGACTTGTCTCATAGTGATTTTTAGAAGTTGTTCTCGAATATTCATCAAACGAAATCCCCAAATCTGAAAAAGATTTTTTGATGATTTCATGGTATTTATCAACGATATCCTGAGGTGTAACTCCTTCTTTTTTTGCTCTGATGGTAATAGGAATTCCATGCTCATCCGAACCACAGATAAACGCTACATCTTTTCCTAATCTTCTCTGAAATCTTGCGTAAACATCCGCAGGAATATATACACCTGCCAAATGTCCTATATGAACCGGCCCGTTTGCATAAGGCAAAGCTGCCGTAATCATCTTTCTGTTTGACATTTATAGTAAAGTTTTTGAACTGCAAAGATAAGGATAATCCTTGAAACTTAAGAAGCTTGGTATTTTTAAAGGATTTTAGGTAGTTGTGGTAGGTGAAATGTTACATTTAGTTAAACGGAAGTTTAACTTTTTGTTAAATTTAAAACAATGTTATGTAGTGCATATTTTAATTTAAGTATTTGAGATACAGTTGTTTTGCTTTAAAATTTCGTTTAATTTACATAATTTTATCTAAATTTTTAATAAAATTACGATAATTCTAATTTTTTTTTAAATTGCAGACAGGCTGTATGCCAAATGTGATAAAAACGAAACTATATAAAAAAAATAATATTGTGAAAAATTTTACAACGGTATTAAAAATTGCGCCTGCATTTTTATTGGCAAGTACAATGATTCATGCGCAAACAAAAGACTCTGCTACGAAAGAGAAAAAAATAGAAGAGGTTGTTTTGATTGGGTATGGTAAACAGAAGAAGACTGATTTGACGGGGTCTATTTCGTCAATCACATCCAAGGATTTTAACGGAGGGGCATCTACTGCAGATCAATTAATTGTAGGTAAGACTCCAGGAGTACAAATTACAGGAAATAGTGGTGCTCCAGGATCGGGTTCTACAATAAGGGTAAGGGGAGGCTCTTCATTTATTAATAATGATCCTTTAATCGTTATTGATGGTGTACCAATTGACTTTAATAGTTTAAGCGGTGCTACCAATCCATTGTCATTAATTAATCCAAATGATATTGAAACATTTGATATCTTGAAGGATGCTTCTTCGGCGGCTATTTATGGAAACAGAGCTTCCAATGGGGTTATTTTAATTACTACTAAAAAAGGAACTACCGGAAAATTTAGAGTAAATTTTAATACTAATTTCTCTGTATCAACAAAAATGGGAAATGTTGATGTTTTGGATGCGGATCAATTTAGAAATTTTGTAAATACCTATGGAACTACTGCTCAAAAATCATATTTGGGTAAGGCAGATACAAATTGGCAAGACCAAATCTATCAGCAAGCATGGGGAACAGATAATAATGTTGCTTTTTCAGGCGGTGTTAAAGGATTACCTTACAGAGTATCTTTAGGATATAATGAGCAAAATGGAATTGTAAGAACAAATGAATTTAGAAGAACATCTTTAGGATTGAATTTTTCACCTAAATTCTTTGATAATCATTTAACTGTTAATGGAAATTTTAAAGGAACTTTCTCTGAAAATAGATTTCCTGATGGGGGTGCAATTGGAGCTTCAATTTATTTTGATCCTACACAACCTATATATTCGGGAAATTCTAATTATGGAGGATATTATGAATGGCTAGATCCGGCTAATACAGCTACAGGATTAAACGTAAATGGAACAAGAAACCCTTTAGGTTTATTATACAGTAAAAGAGATATTTCATCTGTTTTTAGAATTATTCCAAGTTTACAATTAGATTATAAATTTCATTTTTTGCCAGATTTAAGATTGAATATTACTGGATCATATGATTATGCAAAAAGTGACGGATCAGTAAATATATCTAAAGATTATGCTCAAGGAATTGGAACTTTAGGCTCTTATCGTTCATATTCTCAGGAAATTAAAAGTAAGTTGTTTGAATCTTATTTAAATTATGTAAAAAAGATAGATGTAATTAGTACTAATGTAGATATTATTGGAGGTTATTCTTATCAGGATACGCGTTCAATTACTCCTGAAGCACCTACTTATTATGGGAATGGTCAAAAAACGGATTTTTCAACCGCAGGTGATACCCAAAGGACATTATTATCTTTTTACGCAAGAGGTATCTTTACAATTGCAGATAAATATGTAATCAATGGATCAATCAGAAGAGATGGTTCTTCAACTTTTTGGAATGGATATGATAAAAATCAATTATGGGGTAATTTTCCAGCAGTATCAGTTGCATGGAAGATCAATGAAGAAAGCTTTTTAAAGAGTATTTCTTCAATTAATTCATTAAAGTTAAGAGCAGGTTGGGGTAAAACTGGTCAACAAGAAACAGGAAGTTTTTATCCTGCTTTTGGTTCTTATTCTTACAGTAATAGCAGTACTGCACAATATCAGTTTGGAAATAGTTTTTATACCTTACTTCGACCTGATGTTTACAATCCAAACTTAGTATGGGAAACCACAACAACGAAAAATTTAGGTTTAGATTTTGCAATTCTTAATAATAGAATTAGTGGTTCAGTAGATTATTTTGATAAAAAATCTGAAAATCTTATTGCAAAAGTGCCTACTTGGGCAGGTGATTTAAGTAATTTCAATGTTAAAAATGTTGGAGTTATCGCTAATAAAGGTTTTGAAGCTAATTTGAATTTAGTCCCTATAAAAAACCAGAATGTAACTTGGGACGTGAATTTTAACGCAACCCGATTTAATCCAAAGGTTACAAGTTTATCACAATATGTAGACTCATCGTATAAAATTGCAGTAGGTACGCTTACGGGTATTAATAATTATATTCAGGCAATTACTGTTGGTCAGCCACTTAACGCATTTTATGTTTATCAACAAATTTATGATAACAACGGTAAGCCACTTGAAGGTGCTTACATAGACAGAAATGGAGATGGGAAAATTACAGAAGATGATAAGTATTTCTACAAATCTCCAAATCCAGATGTAATTTTAGGATTTTCCACAAAAGTAAGTGTGAAGAAATGGGAATTTAGTACATCACTTAGAGCGGTATTAGGAAATTATGTTTATAATAATTCAGCTTCTAATAGCTCAATTGCAAACATTCAAGCAAATAATTTCTTGAGTAATACCAATTCGAGCGTATTAACAACTCAGTTTGCGGCAACACAATTATTCTCTGATATGTTTATTGAAGATGCATCATTCTTAAGAATGGATAATCTTTCGGTAGCTTACAATGTAGGAGAATTTATGGGTAAAGGAACTAACCTAAGAGTGAATGCAATGGCACAAAATGTATTTGTAATTACAAAATACAAAGGTATAGATCCTGAAGTTTTTGGTGGAATTGATAATGGATTCTATCAAAGACCTAAAGTGTATTCAGTAGGCTTTAACTTTCAATTTTAATTAACATGAAAAATAAATATTTATATAAAAAAATAATTCTTGGATCTATTACTTTAGGAACTTTGTTTTTTGCAGGTTCTTGTACACAAGATCTGGAAAGAGAACCTAGTTTAGGACTAACTTCTTCTGTATTGTACAAAGATTTTAATAACTACAAACCGGCTTTAGCTAAAATTTATGCTGGGCTTGCAATTGGAGGTCAGGGAGATCAAAATAATGCTGATGGAAATACAGATATTGGTGGAATCGATGGTGGTTTCTCAAACTATCTTCGTCAAATGTATAGCATGCAGGTTTTAACTACGGATGAAGCTGTTATTGCATGGGCAGACGCAGGTCTTCCTGAAATGCATAACATGACTTGGAATGCTTCTAATCCATTTGTTGCGGCAATTTATTATAGAATATTTAATGTAATAGCTGTAAGTAATGAGTTTATCAAAAATACAACAGATGAAAAACTTTCTACAAACGGAATTACAGGAAATAATCTTACTGAAGCAAAATATATGCGTGCCGAAGCTCGTTTCTTAAGAGCTCAATCATATTATCACGCATTAGATTTGTTTGGAAATGTTCCTAATGTAACTGAAACAACAGATATTATTAATAATCCTCCACCGAGAATTGCAAGAGCAGAATTATTCAAATATGTTGAGTCTGAGCTTTTAGCTTGTGCTAATGACCTTAAAGATGCAAAAACCAATGAATATGGTAGAGCAGATAAAGCTGCAGCATGGTCTTTACTTGCAAGGCTATATTTAAATGCTCAAATATATACAGGAACTGGAAGATATACAGATTGTATTACATATTGTAATAAAATTATTACAGCAGGATATTCATTAAAGCCTAATTATGGATCATTATTTATGGCAGATAATAACGTAAACAATCCGGAAGTTATTTTATCTGTAAATTATGATGGCACAAGCACAAAAACTTATGGGGGGTCAACTTTCATGGTACATGCTGCTATTGGAGGATCAATGCCTGCTTCACAATTTGGTGTCAACGGAGGTTGGGGTGGCTTAAGAACTACAAAATCTCTAGTTAATTTATTTGCAGGTTCGCCAAATGATCAAAGAGGAAATTTTTATACAGCTGGTCAGAGCTTGGAAATAAATAACATAGCAACTTTTACAGATGGTTATGGATTCATTAAATATAAAAATATTAAATATGCTAATGGTGCTCCTGGATCAGATGCATCTGGTAATTTTGTAGATGCAGATATTCCTTTGTATCGTTTAGCTGATATTTATTTGATGTATGGTGAAGCGGTAACAAGAGGTGGAAGTGGTGGAAATGCTGCCACAGCATTAGGCTATGTAAATGCTTTGAGAACAAGAGCCGGAGGAAATGCAGTTGCTTCAATAAATACAGATTTCTTCTTAGACGAAAGAGCAAGGGAAATGTCTTGGGAGGCTACTAGAAGAACAGATTTGATTCGCTATGGGAAATTTACTTCAGGTTCGTATTTATGGCCTTGGAAAGGAGGTGTGAAAGATGGTAAAGCAGTTGAAGATTATAGAAATCTATTCCCAATTCCGGCTAATGATATTGTTGCAAATCCTAATTTAATTCAAAACCCTGGTTATTAATCTTAAAAACACTTTAAAATGAAACATTTATTTAAAATATTGGCTATTGCATTTATAGGTCTTTTTGTTATGTCGTGTGAAAAGGATGAAGATCAGGCAGTAATTACAGAAACTACCAAAAGTAATATTTCAGCAGATAAAACAACTCTTGTTTTAGATAAAAATAATCAGGATAATGTTGCGCTAAATGTTACTTGGAATAAATCGATTTTTAATCTGGCTGTGGTTTCAACACAACAATTACAATTTGGGGTAAAAGGCATGAATTTCGTAGGAGCAACTGCTACAGATGCTATAAATTCTCCTATTTCTTTTACAAATAAACAACTGAATGCGATGGCTTTAAGCTTAGGAGGAAGCCCAAATACTGTTATTGAAATTGAAGTAAGATTAAAAACTTTAATTGGAGCAGCTCCTTTCTATTCTAATGTTACAACTTTAAAAGTTACACCTTATCTTTTAGGTCCTGTTTATAATTATACAGATTTATATCTTATTGGTGATGCTACAGCAGGAGCCTGGGATAATGTTGCTTCGAATGTAAAGATTTATCCATTACAAAAATCAAGTACTGCAGGTGTATATTCTTATACGGGTTATTTTGCGCAGGGAGGTTTTAAAATGATAGGAAAGCCAGGAGAATGGACAGTTCAATATGGATTAGGATCTTCTGCCGGAATTTTAAGTACTGCTGGAAGCTCTGGAAATATTGCCGTAGCAACTGCTGGTTATTATAAATTAACAGTAAATACAACATCATTAACATATACATTTGTTCCGGTTACATCTCCAACCACTACTTATACCTCAATTTCAATGATAGGTACTGCTTCGGGTGACTGGAGTACAGATGTAGATATGCAGCAATCAACTTTTGATCCGCATGTTTGGGTTAAGAAAAATGTATTATTAAACTCAGGAGAATTTAAATTCAGAGCAAATCATGCATGGGCTACAAGCTGGGGAGTTGCAGAAGAATTTTTCGGAATTGCAACTACAAGTGGAGGTAATATTCCTTTAACAACTTCTTTTCACTACGATGTTTATTTTAATGATATAACGGGTGGTTATTCTGCTATTCCTTATTATCCTTAGTAAAAAAATAAACAATTAATATTAATTTAAGTTGAATTTACATAGCAAAGTGTTGCTTTTCGGCAACACTTTCTTTATTTTTAAAGTTTATATAAATAGTCATTATGAAGAAAATTACAGTTGGAGCTTTATTGTTCTCAATGATGTTTGCGGGTGTTAGTGCACAATCTTTGAAATCGCCGGACGGAAAATTTGAAATGAATTTTCAGTTGAAACAAGGGGTGCCTTACTATAACCTGAAATACAATGGAAATGTTGTCGTGGAAGATTCCAAATTAGGGTTGAGATTATTTAAAGATACTTCTATAAAATTCGCTTCTGAAATTGCGAAGCCGGAAGATGTAAAATTTGATTTAAACAACGGTTTCACAAAAACAGACGAAAAAAGAGATTCTAAAAACGAAACTTGGCAACCGGTTCTTGGTGAAAAGAAAAACTATATTAATAATTATAACGAATTAGCTGTAACGTTAAACCAGGCTTCTACAGAGAGAAATATTATCGTTAAATTCAGATTGTTTAATGATGGATTGGGATTCAGATATGAATTTCCTCAACAGAAAAATTTGAATTACTTCACGATTCGTGAGGAAGATTCTGAAATCGATTTTCCAACCGATATGAAAGCTTGGTGGATTGTTGCGGATTATGATTCTCAGGAATATCAATATCAGGAAACAAAACTTTCAGAAATTCCTGCAAGATGGGATAAAGCTTTTGATGCAAATGCTTCTCAGACTTTGATTAAAAATGCAGTTCAATCTCCATTAATGCTTAAAAAGGAAGGTAAAGAGCCTTTATATGTTAATGTTGCAGAAGCTGCAGTTCTAGATTATGCGGCTTCTCACCTTGAAGTGGATGCTCAGAACTTTAGGCTTAAAACTCACCTTACAGCAGACAGACAGGGAGCAAAAGGCTATATCCAAACTCCTTCTGTAACACCTTGGAGAACGATTATTGTTGCTCCAAAAGCAGAGGAGGTAATGGATTCTAAGATGATTTTTAATCTTAATGAGCCTACAAAATACAAAGATACCTCTTACATCCACCCGACAAAATATATGGGAGTTTGGTGGGAAATGATCATCGGAAAATCCCAGTGGGCTTATGGACAGCCGGAATCGAATGTACGTCTTGGTGTAACAGATTTCTCTAAACTGACTCCAAACGGAAAACATGCTGCAAACAATACAAAGGTTAAAGAATATATCGATTTCGCATCAGAAAATGGTTTTCAAGGTCTGTTAATTGAAGGTTGGAATGTTGGTTGGGAAGACTGGTTCGGTCATTCAAAAGAATATGTTTTCGATTTTATCACACCTTATCCTGATTTTGACATCAAAATGTTGAATGAATATGCTCATTCGAAAGGAATTAAGCTAATCATGCACCATGAAACTTCAGGTTCTGCAACGAACTATGAAAGATGGGCGGATAAAGCTTACCAATTGATGAACAAATACGGTTATGATGCCGTAAAAACAGGATATGTAGGAGATATGATTCCAAGAGGAGAACATCATTATTCTCAATGGACAATCAACCATTTTTACAGAATTGCAGAGAAAGCAAATGAATATAAGATTATGGTAAACTCTCACGAATCTGTTCGTCCGACAGGAGAAAGCCGTACTTATCCGAATTATATTTCTGCAGAAGCCGCGCGTGGAACAGAATACGAAGCTTTCGGAGGAAATAATCCTGATCACCAGACAATTCTTCCGTTTACAAGATGGATGGGAGGTTCTATGGATTACACTCCGGGAATTTTCCAGACAAAATTAGATTATTATTTTCCTGGAGATAAACGTTTTGTGAAGACAACCTTGGTAAAACAATTGGCTCTTTACGTAGTAATGTATATGCCGCTTCAGATGGCTGCAGATTTACCTGAAAACTACAAAAAACATATGGATGCTTTCCAGTTTATTAAAGATGTTGCAGCAGATTGGGATGATACAAAAATCTTATCGGCTGAACCGGGAGATTATATCATCACTGCAAGAAAAGCAAAAGGGACGGAAAATTGGTTTGTCGGCGGAATTACAGACGAAAATAAGCGTGATTATACTGTAGATTTCTCTTTCCTGGATAAGAGTAAAAAATATGAGGCAACGATTTATGAAGATGGAAAAGATGCAGATTATATCAACAATCCTCAAAGCTATAATATTTACAAAAAGGAAATTACAAGCAAATCCAAAATTAATTTCAAGATGGTAAGAAGTGGAGGTTTTGCGATCTCTATCAAGCCTGTAAAATAATTTTAAGATTAAATTAAAAATGTAAACCTTACAGTTGAATAATTCTGTAAGGTTTTTTTAATCAAATTACAAAATGAAAAAAATATACACGATCATTTTACTGTCAGTGGCTTCTGTTGCATTTTCTCAGAAACCTTTAGACAAAGTAGAGCCTGCTTTCTGGTGGAAAGGAATGAAAAATCCGGAACTACAGATTTTGGTATATGGAAAAGATATTGCCAAAAATGAAATTGAACTTTCAGGCGGTGTTCAGATTAAAGATATTCAGAAAGTTGAAAATCCGAACTATGTTTTTGTAACGGTTAATACCAACGAAATCAACGTTCCTAAGTTTAAGATTAATATTAAAAACGGCAAAAAAAATATAGGTTATTACACTTATGAATTAAAACAAAGAGAACCGAATTCTGCAAACAGAGAATCCTATACATCAAAAGATGTGATGTATTTAATAATGCCCGATCGTTTTGCAAATGGCGATGAAAAAAATGATTCAAGTCCGAATTTAACTGAGAAAGCGAACAGAACACTTCCGAACGGACGTCACGGAGGAGATTTACGCGGAATTATCAATAATCTTGATTATATCCAAAACCTCGGAGCAACTTCTGTCTGGTTAACTCCGGTGAATGAAGATAACGAAAAAGTATATTCTTATCATGGATATGCTCAGACAGACTTATATAAAATTGATGAGCGTTACGGAACGAATGAAGAATATAAAGAACTTTCCCAAAAGCTGAATAAAAGAAATATGAAACTGGTGATGGATTATGTTACCAATCATTGGGGAGTTTCGCATTGGATGATCAAAGATTTACCAACAAAAGATTGGATCCATTTATTTAGTGATGAAGAAAAAGGTTTCAAACGTTCCAATTACAAAACGACGACGCAGTTTGATACAAACGCTTCTGAAGTTGATAAAAGAGTAGCGTTAGATGGTTGGTTTGATACGACAATGCCCGATATTAATCAAAAAAATCCTTTAGTTTTAAAATATTTAACACAAAATGCTATTTGGTGGATCGAATATGCTGAACTGGGCGGGTTTCGTGTAGACACTTATCCTTACAACGACAAGGAAGCGATGGCAAGATGGGCAAAAGCGATCATTGATGAATATCCGAAATTTAATATTGTTGGTGAAACTTGGTTGAATTCAGCTGCCTATATTTCAGCTTGGCAAAAAAATTCAAAAACGGGAGAAGCTGCAAATTATAATTCGAATCTTCCTTCTGTGATGGATTTTATGTTGTATGGAGATATGTCGAAAGCTTTAAAAGAAAAAGAAGGTTGGGACAGTGGAATGAATCGTATTTACAACAGTTTAGCAAGCGATTTTCTTTATCCGGACATCAATAATGTGATGGTTTTTTTCGAAAATCACGATACTGAAAGATGGAATGAGATTTTTAATGATGATCCGAAAGCATATAAATTGGGTTTAACTTTAATTTCAACCGTTCGCGGAATTCCACAGATTTATTACGGTTCCGAAATAGCAATGAGAGGGGATAAAAATAAAGGCGGAGATGCAGATATCCGAAGAGATTTTCCGGGTGGCTGGAAATCAGATAAGGTAAATGCTTTCAATCCATCAAGTCAAACTTCTGAACAAAAGGAATTTTATCAGTTTACTCAAAAATTATTGAATTGGAGAAAAGGAAAAGAAGTGATCCATACCGGAAAAACTAAAAATTTCGTTCCTCAGAATAATGTTTTTGTGTATTTTAGATATAATGAAAAGGAAAGTGTAATGGTTGTCTTAAATAATAATGATCAGGAGCAAAAGTTAGATTTAAAACACTTTGCAGAATCTTTAAACGGATTTTCAAAAGGAAAAGAAGTGATTTCAGAAAAAGAAATTTCTTTACAAAACGGATTGATAATCCCAGCAAAATCGTCAATGATTATTGAATTGCAGAAATAAAAAAACGTAATTATAAATATGAAAAAAATATCAATTGTTTTTACATTAATTCTTTTTCTGATCGGCTTTACAGAAGTTTCCGCTCAGTCAAAATTTGAAAAGGAAAAAACAGAAATCGGTACAATGCTCGACGGCTTCAATGTCGCTGCTGCAAAAGCGGATTTCAACACTTATTTTAATTATTTTGCCGATGAATCTACTTTTATAGGAACCGATGCAACGGAAGTTTGGGATAAAAAAGCATTCATGGTTTGGGCAAAACCATATTTCGATAAAAAGAAAACCTGGAATTTCACTTCATTAAAAAGAAATATCTATTTCAGCAAAGACGGAAAACTGGCTTGGTTTGATGAATTATTGGATACTCAAATGAAGATCTGCCGTGGTTCTGGTGTTGTAGAAAAAATGAACGGGATTTGGAAAGTGAAACAATATGTTCTCTCTGTAACTGTTCCGAATGAGGTTGTAGATAAAGTGGTTGTGGAAAAAACTCCAATTGAAGATGTATTAATCCAAAAACTAAAACAATAATGGCAGAGATGGTAGGAAAAATCGATGAAGGTAAGTTTGGAAAAGTGAAAAAGCCGAATTTATCCATGCTTCAGATCATCAACATGAGTATGGGGTTTTTGGGAATTCAAATGGCTTTCGGTTTACAAAACGGGAATGCAAGTAGAATTTTAGCCAATTTCGGAGCCGATGTTCATGAATTATCATGGTTTTGGCTGGTTGCACCGATTACAGGATTGATTGTTCAACCGATTATCGGTCACATGGGAGATAACACTTGGAGTCCTCTTGGCAGACGAAAACCTTACTTTTTAATTGGCGCAATTCTTTGTGCAATTGGTTTGGTTATGCTTCCCAATGCAGCTTCTGCAACGCAAATGATGGCTGCAAATGTGTTATTGATGGCAGTGATTTTTCTTGCCATGATGGATGCTTCAATAAATGTAGCGATGGAACCTTTCCGTGCTTTGGTAGGAGATATGCTTCCGAAACATCAGGCAACGATAGGTTTTTCTGTTCAGACGATTTTGATCGGAATCGGTGCGGTGATCGGATCGGATTTACCCAACTGGCTTACAAAATGGGGAGTGTCGAATGAAGCTCCAAAAGGTTTTGTTGCAGATAATGTGATCTATGCATTCTATATTGGTGCAGCAGTTTTAATTCTGTCGATTTTATATACAATTGTCACAACGAAAGAATATTCACCGGAGGAATTTGCATCATTTGAAGGAGGAAAGTCGATAGTAAAAGATGAATCGAAATTCTCTGATATTTTTAAAGATTTCAAAAATGCTCCTTCTCAAATGAAAAAACTGGGAATTGTTCAGTTCTTTTCTTGGTTTGCATTATTTACGATGTGGGTTTTCACAACGAGCGCTTTGGCGACTCATCATTTTGGACTTTCACCGGATGATACGCATTCTGCGGAATTTAATAAAGCAGGAGATTTAACGGGAAGCTTGTTTGGAAGTTATAATTTCTATGCAATTTTCTTTGCTTTTGCCCTGACTCCGATTGCTAAATTTATCGGTAAGAAACAGACGCATGCATTAGCTTTGGCTTGTGGAGGATTAGGTTTAATTTCCATGTATTTTATAAAAGATGTTAATAATCTTTGGATCTCAATGGTGGGATTAGGATTTGCATGGGCAAGTATTTTAGCAATGCCTTATGCAATGTTGATCGACTCGATTCCGCAAAAGAAAATGGGAGTTTATATGGGGATTTTTAACTTCTTTATTGTAATTCCTCAGATTATCAATGGTGTTTTCGGAGGTCCTATTGTAAGTGGTTTTTTCGGAAAACAGGCAATCGATTATATTGTTGTCGGTGGTGTTTGTATGTTATTGGGAGCAATTTTGACATTGTTCTTTGTGAAATCAGAACATGATACTCCAAAAGAAATTGAAGAGGAAATCCAACAGGTACATTTTTAATTTATAAATTTTTTATATTTAAATATAATAGAAACGAGCTTCGGCTCGTTTTTTTATTGGTTGTAATATTTTATTATATATTTATTATGTAAAGGATTATTAAAATGAAAATATTTAGTTCATTAATGATTTAATTTATCAAATATAAAGAACTGATAATAGAAATATGCTTAAACTTTATAAATCAATTGACAATCAACTCAATTATTGGGAAACTTGGAATAAAGATGAAAAAACAGCAATAGTTCATTGGGGAATTGTTGGGCAACACGGACAATATAAAGAGGTTAAAAACAAACTTTTTTCAAATTTTCGCAAAATAATTCAAAAAGAGATTTACAATAAATTGAAAGAAGATTACACAGAATTTGATGAAGAGAAAATCGTTTTTTTGGAAATTGAATACACAATTGATGGATTTGGAACAGACGAAGATCTCGACAAACGACACAGGCTTGAAGAATACCTTGATGAGATTTTAGGTCACACGGGACTTGGACAATGCGATGGTGGAAGTATAGGAAGCGGAACAATGGAAGTGGGTTGTATGGTCGTTGATCCTGATATCGCCAAGAAAGTGATAGAAGATAATTTGAAAAATACAGAATTTGGTAACTATTCAAGAATTTTTTAAATCTGAAATAAGTAAACCTTGATATTATTTTAAAAACTAAAATGAAGAATAAAAAGAAATATATTTTTACCTCTCAAAGACTTGGTTTTAGAAATTGGGAATCGACAGATATTGAAGAAATGTTCCAAATAAATACTGACGAAGAAGTAATGGAATTTTTTCCGGGCATAGCTACAAAAGAACAGATAATTGATTTTATTGAAAGAATGAAAAGTCAGTTCGTTTATAAAGGATTTTGTTATTTCGCTGTTGACAAACTTGAAAACGGAGAATTTATTGGATTTATAGGACTTTCCGAACAAACCTATGAAGCTGAGTTTACACCTTGTATTGACATCGGATGGAGAATAAAAAGAAATGAATGGAATAAAGGTTTCGCTACAGAAGGCGCGAAAAGATGTCTTGATTATGCTTTAAACGATTTAAAAATTAAAGAAATATATTCAATTGCACCAAAAATTAATACAAAATCGGAACACATTATGACAAAAATAGGACTGAGAAAGCAATATGAATTTGAACATCCTTTATTGATAAATGATGAACGACTAAAAATTTGTGTACTTTATAAATATGATCTTTCAAAAAATACTGAATATTCCATTTAATTCTTAAATTTGGCTAATGCAAAAGAAACTTTATCTTATCCTTATATCATTTTCTCTTGTAAGTTGCTATACTTATCAGGTTAAAAAGCCAGCGGACACAGCAATCGACAATAAGCCGGGATCTAAAAACAGTGCAGTTGTTGCTAATAATGCAGCTATGCAGGCTAAAAGTGCTGTAGCTGAATCTCAAGGCTCAAATTCACAACAAGCGCCTGTTCCTATCAATGTTCAGGAGAAACTTACACCTAATAAGAATGTTAGAATTAATGTTGATGGCAAGAATTATAAAGTAATCGTTGACAAGTGGGAAAGTGACAGCTTGGTTGCGCATCCGGTTCATAATGCTAAAAAAATTCTGAAATTCCATAAGAACCAGATCAATGCTGAGAAAATTGCTGAAAAACGCTTTTCACAACCCATCGCTGATATTATTACGATTGTTGCGTATGCCGGTATTGGTGTTGCGATTTATTCCCTTGTCCGTTAATTTTTTTAACTTTCAATTATTTAGAACTAGTTAGACTTTATTTGAAATATTCAAAAAAACGGATTCAATAGAGTCCGCTTTTTTATGATCCAAACTAAGCCTTTAGCCAAAACTTATCGATGTTAAATTTCACATTATTTATAATACAGTTTTTCAATTTCCATTCATACAATCTATGAGATTTTAATATTTTATTAAGCTAACCGTAGTTTATAATTTCTAATTTAGATAGATTAAATAAAAAGAATGTACGACATTATCATTATAGGAAGCGGAGCAGGAGGTGCAACAATGGCTTATCGATTGGCAGACAGCGGGAAAAAAATTCTCGTGATTGAACGTGGAGATTTTGTTCCTGTAGAAAAAGAAAATTGGGATTCTGTAGAAGTTTTTCAGAAAAACAGATATACTACAACCGAACTTTGGTTGGATAAACACGACAAACCTTTCCGTCCGGGAATGCATTATAACGTAGGCGGAAATACCAAATTTTATGGAGCAGCTTTATTTCGTTTAAGAGAGGAAGATTTTAAGGAAATACAGCATTATGGCGGAACTTCACCGGCTTGGCCGATTCAATATGAAGATTTGAAAGATTATTATCTCGAAGCAGAAAAATTGTTTCACGTTCATGGAAAAAGAGGATCAGATCCTACAGAACCTTTTGATTCCGAGCCTTATTCAAATCCGCCGTTACCGCATGAACCAAGAATTCAGGAGGTTGTAGATGAGTTGGAAAATTATGGATGGCATCCGTTTAATTTACCAATCGGGGTTAATTTTAAACCTCACGAAAACGCAAATGCACCTTACACATTAGACAGATTTGATGGTTTTCCCGATGCTGCGGAAAGAAAAGGTGACGCCCATCTTTGTTCTTTGTCAAAAGCGTTGGAATATCCGAATGTTGAATTGATGGTGAATACAAAAGTGTTGAGATTAAATACAAATGAAGAAGGAACTAAGATCACTGAAATTTTGGTCGAGCAAAACGGAGAAACGAAAACTCTGACTTCTGATGTAGTTATTCTTTCCGCAGGAGCAATCAACTCTGCAGCGATTCTTCTGGAAAGTAAAAATGAAAAATTCCCGAATGGACTTGCCAATTCGTCAGATCAGGTGGGAAGAAATTATATGTTTCACCAAAATACAGCTTTAGTGGCGCTGTACACGGAACCCAATCACACGAAATTTGGAAAGACATTCGGAATTAATGATTTTTACCATGCCAATAAAGGGTACGAATTTCCTTTGGGACATATTCAGATGTTGGGAAAATCGGATGAATATCAGATCAAAGCCGACAGTCCGATTCCTGCTCCTGGTTTTACTTTTGAATTAATGGCAGAACACGCCGTAGATTTTTGGCTGACTTCCGAAGATTTGCCCGATCCTGAAAATAGAGTGACGGTAGAAAACGGACAAATTAAAATCAGTTATAGTTCCAATAATCAAAAAGGACATGAATTTTTGAAAGCAGAATTAATAAAAGCTTTGAAAGCTTCCGGCAAATTTGAATCGTTTTTATTTAAAGGAATTTATTTCAGCAAAGGAATGGATATCGCTTCTCCCGCTCATCAGAACGGAACTACAAAAATGGGACAGGATCCTAAAACTTCTGTTGTAGATACAAACTGCAAAGCGCACGATTTAGATAATCTTTATATTGTTGATGGCGGATTTTTCGTTTCAAGTGGTGCAGTAAATCCGGCGTTGACGATTATCGCAATGGCTTTAAGAGTTGGAGATTATCTTAAAAATAATGTTTTGACCTCATGAATTCCAGAATAGTCCAAATTGTTATCATTTTCTTATTAGCTTTCTTTACGGGAGTTAATTTTGTCGTGTTTCCGGCTTTAGGAACGGCTTTCACGGATTCTTCACTTTTTGGACTTTCATCATCACAGTTTGGAAATTTATTTATTCCGCAGGTAATTTGCATTATCATTTCATGTTTGGGAGCTCCGTTTCTGGTGAATAAATTCGGACCGAAAAAAGTTTTGATTGCTGGATTATTATTAATGATTACTTCAACAGGAATTTTATGGGTGCTTCAGTTTTTCATGAATTATAAATCTTTGCTTTTTCCTGTATTAATGGTTTTGGTAGCATTTACGGGTTCAGGTTTTGGACTTTCCATCACAACTTTAAATCCTTTAGCTGCAAGTTTATTTGAAAAACAAAAATCTTCTGCAATTCTGATATTGAATTTTTTAGTAGGATTAGGAACTTCAAGTTCACCATTAATGATGAATCTTATTGGAAATGTTAATAACTGGATGTACGTTCCGGCAAGTATTTTTATTTTAGTGTCCATAATTTTCGCTTTGTTTCTACTTTTAAAACTGGAAAAAGGAACATTTTTCGAACTTCCCAAATATTTTAAAATTCCTGCAAAACTGTGGATTTTTTTTATAGCAATAGTTTTGTACGGCTTTATTGAAGGTACTTTCGGAAGTTTTGGAGCGATAATTCTTAAAAATCAAGGATTGGATAACAATAAAGCGAGTTTAGGATTGTCATTATTCTGGGGAGGAATTGCCTTAAACCGTTTACTTTTCGGAATTTTTTCAAAAAATAATGATCTGTCTTATGTGTTTCTGTTCTCTCCTTTAATTGTCGCAGGATTACTTTTGATTTTATTACTATATCCAAATGTAAGTCTCATCATATTAATGATGTTTATGATCGGTTTTTTCATGGGAAGTATATTTCCGGGATCGATTGGTTGGGGAACGGTGGAATTTCCAACTCTGTCGGTTTTAGTTTCCGGATTTTTAATGGCAGCAAATCAAATAGGAACAGGCATTATCACGAATGTTTTAGGAAACTTCTCCAATCAGACCAATATTATTTTCGAATTTCTTATCGGTTGTATGATTCTCATTTGCGTTTTACTTTTTTATTTAAAGAAAAATTCTAAAATAAAAGAAGCTTTTTAGGTCAAAAGGTAGATTCCTTTCTTACCTTACATCAACATTTTCCCGATCCACACTCCGTACATTTGTACCATAAATAATCACAATATGAAAACAGTATATCATAAAGCAGATACAAGAGGTCACGCCAATCACGGTTGGTTAAATTCTTACCATACTTTTAGTTTTGCAAATTACCAAAGTCAGGAAAGAACACATTTCGGAGTTTTGAGGGTATTGAATGACGACACAGTTTCTCAGGGAATGGGTTTCGGAACGCATCCGCACAAAAACATGGAGATCATTTCAATTCCGTTGGAAGGAGATTTGGAACATAAAGACTCGATGGGAACAACTGCCGTTATCAAGAAAGGAGAAATTCAGGTAATGAGTGCGGGAACTGGTGTAATGCACAGCGAATACAACAAAAATAAAGATGAAGCCGTAAAATTCTTACAAATCTGGGTTTTCCCAAGAGAAGAAAATGTAGAACCTAGATACGACCAAAAAAGCATTAAAGAAGGTGAAAAAATCAACGGATTCCAACAGATTTTATCTCCAAACAAAAACGACGATGGAGTTTGGATTCATCAAGATGCATGGTTTAATTTAGCCAATTTCACGAAAGGAAACGGCAAAAATTATACACTTAACAAAAAAGGAAACGGTGTTTACGCTTTTGTATTAAAAGGAAGTGTAAAAGTTGGCGTCAGAGTTTTGAACGAAAGAGACGGATTAGGAATTTGGGATACTCAAAGTTTCAATATCGAAGCTGTCGAAGACACAGAAATCCTTTTAATGGAAGTTCCAATGGAATTACCATCATATTTAAGATAAACTTAACCACAAAAGTCACAAAAGCTCTAAAATAATTTAAAAGTGAATCAAAAGTTCGTAAAAGAGCAAAAATCAAAGATTTTTTAAACTTATGTGTTCTTAGTTTACAGTTTTAAATTAAACTTAAAATAACTAAAGTGTTGAAATCTTTTGTGACTTTTGTGGTTTAAAAAATAATTTGTTCAAAAATTATAAAAATCTTCCCGACCTTTGCATCAACAATAAAAAATAACTTTACCTTAAAATAGATAGAAAACAATGAAAATTTTAGCAGTAGCAGGAAGTAATTCCGAAACATCAATCAATAAATTATTAGTTTCTTATGCAGCTTCATTAATAGAAAATGCAGAAGTTGAAATCGTTGACATGAACGATTTTGAAATGCCGATCTACAAGCACCAAAGAGAAGTAGAAAGCGGAGTTCCGCAACAAGCTATAGATTTTGCAGCAAAAATAGACGCTGCAGATTTACTTTTAGTTTCTTTGTCTGAGCATAACGGAACATATTCTACAGCATTTAAAAATGTTTTCGACTGGACTTCAAGAATTAAAAACAGAGCAGTGTGGAATGAAGTTCCCATGTTGTTAATGGCTACAGCTCCAGGTGGAAGAGGAGGTTTAGGCGTTTTAGAAGCAGCAACAAAACGTTTTCCATTGCACGGAGGAAATATTGTAGATACTTTTACGCTTCCTTTCTTCAATGATAATTTTGATAAAGAATTGAAGAAAATTTCTAATGATGAGAAAGACAGTGAATTAAAAGAGAAAATTCAGAAAATTTCGGCTATCGAATCTATCCTTGAAAAATAGATTTGAATATTAACATAAAATTAATATCTTTGCAAAAAGAAAAAAGATGAAAATTCAGACCACTTTTAAAGAATGTTTCTCCGAGAAAGGGAATATTGTGGACTCTGAAATTCTGAAATAATATAACGGCCGATAATCTACCAAGATTGTCGGCTTTTTTGTTTTCTTAATTTGAATAAAAAGTTTGAAATAAATTTCTAAAGTAAACATGAGCAACACGTACAAATCAGCAGGAGTAGACAAGGAAGAAGGATACAAAACCGTTGACAAAATCAAGAAAGCGGTTGGGGAAACTCACAATTCCAATGTATTGAATCATTTGGGAAGTTTTGGGGCTTTCTATGAGATCGGAGGGTACAAAAATCCTGTTTTGGTTTCAGGAACGGATGGAGTTGGAACGAAGCTTAAAGTAGCTTTAGATTCAAAAAAATACGACTCTATTGGTGTAGATTGTTTCGCGATGTGTGCCAATGACATTCTTTGTCACGGTGCAAAACCTTTATTTTTCCTTGATTATTTAGCTTGTGGAAAATTAGATTCTGAAATTGCTGCAGAAATCGTTTTAGGAATGGTGGAAGCTTGTAAAGACAACAACTGTGCATTAATCGGTGGAGAAACCGCTGAAATGCCGGGAATGTACCAACCTGGAGATTACGATGTTGCAGGATTTTGTGTAGGAATTGTTGAAAAAGACCAGATTATTGACGGTTCAAAAATCAAACCGGGAGATAAAATTATAGCTCTTCCAAGTTCAGGTTTCCATTCAAACGGATTCTCTTTAGTAAGAAAAGTATTCCCGAATTTTGAAGAAGAATTTGAAGGAAAACCTTTATACGAAACGCTTTTAGTTCCAACTAGATTATATTATAAAGATATTCACAAAGTGATTGAAGAGGTACAGGTTGCCGGAATCGCTCACATTACAGGTGGTGGATTGTACGAAAATATTCCAAGAATTATCGGTGACGGATTATGTGCTTCCATCGATGCTTCAAAAATCCAGATTCCAAGCATTATGTTGGAGTTGGAAAAAAGAGGTGGTGTAGCTCGTGAAGAAATGTTCGGAACATTCAATATGGGTGTTGGAATGATCGTAGTTGTAGATGCAGAACACGCTGAAAAAGTATTACATCTTCTTGATGACGCTTACGAAATCGGAGAAATCACAGAAGGAAGCGAAAAAATAGATTTGAAATTCTAAAAAGACATCAGATTTAAGATATCAGACGCAAGACTTTTAGTCTAAAATCTAGTATCTGATATCTAACATCTAAATTAATGAAAAACATCGTTGTACTCGTTTCAGGTTCAGGAACCAATCTTCAGAGAATTATTGATACCATTGATAACGGAGAAATCCAGAATGCAAAAGTATCTTTAGTTGTTGCCGACAGAGAATGTTTCGGACTTGAAAGAGCAAAAAATCATAACATAAACAACGTTCTGATTCCGAGAGGAAAAAATTTCAGCAGCGAATTGAGTAAAATAATCCCTGAAAATACAGATTTAATCGTATTGGCAGGATTTTTATCCATTCTAAAACCTGAGTTTTGTGAAAATTGGAACGGGAAAATAATCAATATCCATCCCGCTTTACTTCCAAAATATGGAGGAAAAGGAATGTGGGGACATCATGTTCACAATGCTGTTATTGAAGCGAAAGAAAAAGAAAGTGGAGCGACAGTACATTTCGTAACCTCAGGAATAGACGAAGGAGAATCCATTCTTCAAAAATCGTTCGAAGTTACAGAAGATGATACTCCCGAAACTATAGCAGAAAAAGTTCATTTAGTTGAATATGAAATTTTCCCAATAGCTATAAACAAAATATTAGGAAACTAATAAAAGTTATTTTATTAGAAATCCTAAAATTCCCCTCCTTTGGAGGGGTGGCAAAAATTCGGAAAGAATTTTTGACGGGGTGGTTTAAAATTGACCTTAATAAAAAAGACACACTTAGATTGATCAAAAATATTTCGAAAACCAAGGAAAAATCTAAGTAAAATAAAATAATCGGAGGTGAAAGAACCGGTTAACAGTTTGAAATAGCTGTAAAAAGTTAAAATTGAAAGTGAAAAGTCCTAATGGGGATTTAAACAGGCATAGGAAAAATCCTATGGAAAAAATCGAAAGTAAAATGAGCAAAAAAAGAGTTTTAATCAGTGTTTCTGACAAGAGCGGATTGATCGAATTCGCACAGTTTTTGGAAGCCCAGAACTATGAATTGATTTCTACGGGAGGGACATTCAAACATTTGAAAGACGCTGGTTTAAATCCAATTCAGATTGATGAGGTTACCAATTTCCCTGAGATGTTGGACGGAAGAGTGAAAACTTTGCACCCTAAAGTTCACGGTGGATTGTTGGCGGTTCGTTCAAACGAAGAACACATGAAAACGGTTCAGGAGCATGGAATTGGTCTGATTGACATGGTGATTGTAAATCTTTATCCTTTCTTTGAGAATGTGAACAAAGACATTTCTCTTCACGAAAAGGTAGAATTCATCGACATCGGAGGTCCTTCAATGCTTCGTTCTGCAGCTAAAAACTTTGATTCTGTAACGGTAATTACTGATGTTGAAGATTACACAACAGTGAAAATCGAAATGGAACAAAACGGTGACACGTACATCGAAACCCGTAAAAAACTGGCAGGAAAAGTATTCAACCTTACTTCTGCTTATGATGCAGCTATCTCAAGAATGCTTTTGGAAGAAGATTATCCAACTTATTTGAATGCATCTTACAAAAAAGTTTCTGATTTGAGATATGGTGAAAATCCACATCAAACAGCAGCTTACTACGTTTCTACTTTCGAAAACGGAGCAATGAAAGATTTCGAACAGTTAGGAGGTAAAGAGTTGTCATTCAATAACCTTCGTGATATGGATCTTTGCTGGAAAGTAGTTACTGAATTCAAAGAAGAAATGGCTTGTTGTGCTGTAAAGCACTCTACACCTTGTGGAGTTGCGATCGGAACTTCAGCGTTGGAAACTTACCAAAAAACTTTCGAGTGTGATCCTGTATCAATCTTTGGCGGAATTGTTGCAATGAACTACAAAATCGACGCAGCAACAGCAGAAGAATTAAACAAAACTTTCCTTGAAATCGTAATGGCTCCTGAATTTGATGAAGAAGCTTTGGAAGTTTTAAGAAAAAAGAAAAATTTAAGAATTATAAAAATCGTAAACCCTGTTTCTGACAAACAGACTTGGGTGAAGGTTGATGGCGGAATTTTAGTTCAGGACAACGACAGTATCTTCTCAGATGATATCAAAGTTGTAACAGAAACTCAACCGACAGAAGAGCAGAAAAAAGCATTATTATTCTCTCAGAGAGTGGTAAAATATGTAAAATCTAACGCTATTGTTGTTTCAAACGGTATTCAGGCTTTCGGAATCGGTGGCGGTCAGGTAAACAGAATCTGGGCGACTCAACAGGCAATCGAAAGAGCAAAAGAAAAATTCACAGGAGACTTAGTATTGGCTTCTGACGCATTTTTCCCTTTCCGTGACGTGGTAGATTTCTGCGCTCAGGAAGGAATTACGGCTATTATTCAGCCGGGAGGAAGTGTAAAAGATCAGGACAGCATCGAGGCAGCTAATGAGCACAAAATTCCGATGATGTTTACTGGAATCAGACATTTTTTCCACTAAAAGATTAAGAGATTCAGAAACTTAGTGATTAAGAGACTGCAGATGCAAATTTCTTAATTCCTTAATCTCTCAATTTTTTAATTTTAAATTATATATTTGTAAAATAGACTTGTTAATTAAATAAAATATGAGAATATTAATCATAGGTGAAGGTGGAAGAGAATCCGCTTTGGCAGCAAAACTTCAGAATGACCCAAGAATTTCTAAAATGTTTTTCGCTAATGGAAACGCTACTACTGATGTAATAGGAAAAAATGTTCATTTATCAGAGATTAAAGAACTTAGAGATTTTGCTATCAAAGAAAAGGTAGATTTAACTATCGTAGGTCCTGAAGCACCGCTTGTAGCTGGTTTGAAGGATGAATTTAAGAAGCACGACCTTAAAGTTTTTGGTCCTAATCAAAAAGTAGCCAGCTTGGAAGGAAGCAAGGCTTTCTCTAAGAAATTTATGCAGACCTATGATATCAAAACAGCAAAAGCTGTGGTATTTGATTCATATAACGAAGCTAAGGAATATGTTAAAACACAGCAGTTTCCTTTAGTGGTGAAAGCTAGTGGTTTGGCTGGTGGAAAAGGTGTTGTTATCTGCGATACTTTGGAAGAGGCTGAAGCTACGATCCATGATTTCATGATCAGAAGAATTTATGGAGATGCCGGAATTCGTTTAGTTATCGAAGAATTTTTACAAGGTTTTGAGGCTTCAATCATTGCTTTCTCAAACGGTGAAAAACTGTTCCCATGTGTTGCAGCGAAAGATTATAAAAAAGCTGGAAACGGTGATACAGGACCAAATACAGGAGGTATGGGTTCAGTTGCTCCAAGTCCGGAATTTACTTCAGAGCATTACGCAGATTTCGAAAAGCATATCTTAGAACCTACTGTTGCAGGTCTTAAAGGTGAAGGTTTTAGTTTTAAAGGAATCATTTTCTTCGGATTAATGGTAACTAAAAACGGAACTTACCTTCTTGAATACAACATGAGATTCGGAGATCCTGAAACTCAGGTATTGATGGCTTTAATGGAAAATAACCTTCTTGACGTAATCAACGATTGTATGGAAGGAAAAGAAATCGAACTTAAGTTTAAAGATGAAAAAGCAGTTTGTCTTGTAATGTGTTCGGGAGGTTATCCAAGAAACATCGAAACTGGTTTTGAAATCGTTGGTGAAGATAAAGTAAAACATAGCAAACTTTTATACGCAGGTGCAATTTCAAAAGGAGATAAAGTAGTTTCCAACGGTGGTAGAGTTTTGAACATCGTAGCTACGGGAGCAACTTACGAAGATGCCCGCAAGAAAGTTTACGAAGATGCAAGTCATGTACATTTCGATTACGGCTTCTACAGAGAAGACATCGGAAAGTTTTAAAATAAATCACGAAAAAAGATTTGGAGAAATCCAGGTCTTTTTTTGTAAAGGAATTAATTAGCAGTAAGCTTTAAGCTATAGGCAATAAGCTTTAACATTCATAAAATAGCCTACTGCATATTGCCTATAGCCTAAAGCATTAATAAAATTTAAAAATGAACAACGGTATTATCATATTAGATTTCGGATCACAGTACAACCAGCTTATCGGAAGAAGAATCCGTGAGATGGGTGTATATTCTGAAATTTTACCTTTCAATACACCATTAGAAACTATTTTAGAAAAGCAGCCGAGAGGAATTATCCTTTCAGGTGGACCAAGCTCTGTAAATGCAGAAAATGCTCACTTAGTTGAAAAAGAATTATATGAACAAGGAATTCCGGTTTTAGGAATTTGCTACGGAATGCAATTGACAGCACACCTTTTAGGCGGAAAAGTTCATAAAGGAGTGAAAGGAGAGTACGGAAAAGCTCACTTGGAAATTGTAAAAGAAAGTTCTTTATTAAAAGGGGTTACAGACAATTCTATTGTTTGGATGAGCCATTTTGATGAAGTTGGAGAGTTGCCTGCAGGTTTTGAACTAAATGCAAAATCGGGTGTAATTGCATCGATTTCAAATGAAGATAAAAAAATCTATTGCGTACAGTTTCACCCGGAGGTTTCACATACGGAAGAAGGTGGAAAAATGCTGGAGAATTTCGTTTTTGGAATTTGTGACGCTGAGAAAAACTGGAAACTAACGAACTATATCGATAAAACAATTGCAGAAATCCGTGAAAAGGTAGGTGACCAAAAAGTGATCCTTGGACTTTCAGGAGGAGTAGATTCTTCTGTAGCAGCGGTTTTGATTCACAGAGCAATCGGTGATCAATTGACTTGTATTTTTGTAGACACAGGTTTGTTGAGAAAAGAAGAGGGCAAAAAAGTAATGGACAATTATGGAGAGCATTTTCATATGAACATTAAATTGGTTGATGCTTCTGAAAGATTTTTATCAAAATTAGCAGGAGTTGACGATCCCGAAGCCAAAAGAAAAATCATCGGAAACGAGTTTATTCACGTTTTTGATGAAGAATCACATAAAATTGAAGGGGCAAAATTCTTAGCACAAGGAACAATTTATCCTGATGTGATTGAAAGTCAGTCAGTAAACGGACCTTCTGCGGTAATCAAATCTCACCACAATGTTGGCGGACTTCCTGAAGAAATGGAATTTGAATTGTTGGAACCTTTAAGAGAATTATTCAAAGACGAGGTAAGAAAAGTTGGAGAAGAATTGGGAATTCCTCATCATTTGGTACACAGACATCCTTTCCCAGGTCCAGGTTTGGGAATCAGAATTTTAGGAGCTGTTGATGCTGATAAAGTGAGAATCTTACAGGAAGCTGATGATATTTTCATCGAAGAATTGTATAAAAATGATTTGTATGAGAAAGTTTCTCAGGCTTTCGTTGTTCTTCTTCCGGTAAAATCTGTGGGAGTGATGGGTGACGAAAGAACTTACGAATATACTGCAGTAGTTCGTTCTGCAAATACAATTGACTTTATGACAGCAACTTGGAGCAGACTTCCTTACGAGTTTTTAGATACTGTTTCCAGCAGAATCATCAACGAGGTAAGAGGAATTAATAGAGTAGCGTATGATATTTCAAGCAAACCACCTGCAACGATTGAGTGGGAATAATCTTGATTTAATTTAAAATATAATCCTGTCTTTTGTAGGCGGGATTTTTTGTTTTAGTATTTTTGTCATTTAAATTTTTAAAGTGTTATCATGAAAAATATTTTAATTGCAGCTGTTTTACTGATATTGTCTGCCTGTAGTAAGAATCCCGAAATCAGTGAAGTTATTAGCCAGAAGAAAATAATTACTGAGATTGATAAATTTATTGAAGATTCCAATGCCAAGAAAAAAGTGAAATTTATAATTGTGTCAGGATTTGAAAATTCGGAAAAAAAGCATTTGGATTTACTGTTCACGAATCAAAAGCCTACCATCATTAATGATAATTCACCCAGAGTAAATGATGAAATTAAAAGTCAGAAATATGGTTATTTTAAATATAAAGATTACGAGTTTCTTGTAAGTCAGAAGCTTGAAAGTATTTTTAAACTTAAATATGAAGATTTTGACCATATGAAAGAACATTTTACTGTAAGAGAACATTCTTTTACAAAAGAGGAAGCGATGAAAAAAAAGTGGCGAACGATGTATGTAAGATATAATGAGGCAAAAGATTCTATTGAATTGAGTAATATTTCTGAGTTATCTTTGCCTGATTATTCAAGATAAAATATAAATCCTGCTTTTTTGGTGGGATTTTTTTATTGAATTCTATTCGCAGGGATAACCTCGGTCTATTAATCTCCCTTTATCAAAAACAAATTTTGCATAACATTTATCCGAATTTTTTTGAATAGAATTATTATGACAAACAGAACCCCAATAATAAATAAAAGTAACAAGACTCCCATCGTATTTTGTTTCATTTGATTTTCCGAAAAGCTTTTTAAATTCTGAAATAGAAGAGTTTTCTAAGCTACCTTCATGAATCATCTTTTCAGCAAGATCCATATTTCTTTTATTCAGGCATCCCAAAGAATCCTGAATCCAAGCTGAATTATCATTTGATATTTTTATTTTTTGTTGATTGGGATTGTTACAACTTAGACTAAATAGAATTATAATAAAAGGCAAATTAAATTTCATGCGTTATTAATTATATTTAAATTATCAATTTTGTCCTTAAAAAAATTAAAATTGATTTAGTGAAAATACAATCAATAAAATATTTATACAAATTAATAAACAATAAATAGCTTTAAACATCCAAAGCTTATGAAAAACAAGATAGTTTAATATCATTGATAACATTAAATAAAAATAAATAAAACTTTTTGCATCACGACCATTAATATTAGAGTCAAATAGCAAATTTAGATTATGAGAAATATTATTTGATGAATCAATATAAAAAATTCTTAAAAGAAAAATAATTAGAGTGCTTAGAGTCAGAGTTAATGCATATATTTTCATTTGTCTTAAGAAGTTTTTACTAGGATTTTTAATTCTATTTATTTAATTTTTCCCTAAATTTAAGTCAAATTACATCAAATGCAAATAGAAACAAGACCACTGACCGTTCAGGATTATGATGAATTGGTAATCACAATGAAGCGTGCCTATCCTCAAATGTCAGAATCAATATGGTCTAAAAAAAGTATCGAAAAATTAACGACGATATTTCCAAAAGGACAGATCTGCATCACGGTTGACGGAAAATTGGCTGCGGTTGCGCTTTCCATTATTGTTAATTATGACGAGTTTGGAGATGAACACACATACAGTGATATAACAGGAAATTATACCTTCAATACACATATTTCCACAGGAAATGTTCTTTACGGCATCGAAGTTTTTGTTGATCCCGAATTTCGTGAACTGAGATTGGGACGAAGATTATACGATGCTAGAAAAGAACTGTGTGAATTATTAAACTTAAGATCTATCGTTTTGGGTGGAAGAATCCCGAATTATCATAAACACAGCCACGAATTTTCTGCGCGAGAATATATTCGAAGAGTGCGTGATAAGGAAATTTATGATCCGGTTTTATCGTTTCAGCTTTCTAATAACTTTTTGCCGATAAGAGTTCTTAAAAAATATCTTCCCGAAGACGAATCTTCAAGAGAAAACGCTGTTCTACTGCAATGGAACAATATTTATTATAGCAGCAAGCCAAATACGATGCAAGACAGCATTATCCGTTTGGGATTGGTTCAATGGCAGATGCGACATTTCAAAAATATTGATGCTTTCTATGAACAGGTTGAGTTCTTTGTGGACGTAATGGGAGATTATAAGGCAGATTTTGTACTGTTTCCGGAATTATTTAATACACCTTTATTAGCGCCTTTCAATAAACTTTCCGAAAGAGACAGCATGATAGAATTGGCAAAATTAACGGAAGAAATTAAAATGAAAATTTCCGATTTGGCGATCAGTTATAATGTCAATATCATTTCCGGAAGTATGCCTGTTTTTGAGAATAATGATTTATATAACGCGAGTTATCTTCTTCACAGAGACGGAAGAGTCGATGAATACAGAAAAATCCATATCACTCCCAACGAGAAAAAATACTACGGTATGAAAGGTGGAAGCGAAATTAAAGCTTTCGATACAGATTGCGGAAAAATAGGATTGGTGATTTGCTATGACGTAGAATTTCCGGAACTTCCAAGAATCTTGGCAGATCAGGGAATGAAAATTCTTTTTGTGCCATATCTTACAGATACTCAAAATGCTTACATGCGTGTTCGTCATTGTGCGGCTGCAAGAGCGATTGAAAACGAATGTTATGTTGCTATTGCAGGTTGTGTGGGGAATCTTCCGGGAGTTAATAATATGGATATCCAATTTGGTCAGGCTGCGGTTTTCACACCTTCGGATTTTGCCTTTCCATCAAATGCCGTGAAGGGTGAAGCTACACCAAACACAGAAATGACTTTAATTGTCGATGTAGATTTAAATTTATTGAAAGATCTCCATCACAACGGCTCGGTTCAGGTGATGAAAGACCGAAGAAAAGATTTGTATGAAACTTATTTAAAATAGAAAAACGGAATGCATTTTTGCATTCCGTTTTATTTTGTTTTAACTTAAAATATTAAGCTAATTGTGGGCAAACAACAGCAGGACAGATTAATCCCGGACATCTTGGTCTTCCGTCATCCGGACAGCATTTGTTTGAACAATTTCTGATAATTCCTGCTCCTGAAATAGTTTTCATCTGCTCTCTTGAGATTTTTTTTAAATTTTTCATTTTAATAATTTTTTAGAGGTTAGTTTTGATGTTTAGTAATTGTAAAGTTAAAAAAATCCTGATAATAAAATTTGACCTTAAAAAGTTTTGAGATAAATTAATTTCAACATTAATAGGAATAATTTTTGAATTAAATTGCACTTACATTTCAAGATATGTTTGACAAACAGCAGAGAAAACTGAAAAGATCCGCCAAACTGATTTCCGTGTTGAGCAAATACGGTTTTAAAGACATGCTGGCAAGAATGAACAGCGGAAATAAACCAATAGAAATTCCTCAAAATTCTGATGAAATTGTTTCAAAAGGAACAGTTTATGAAAGAATCCGTTTGGTTTTGGAAGAATTGGGACCTACTTTTGTAAAGCTTGGTCAGACATTCAGCAGCAGGGAAGATCTTCTTCCGCCGGAACTTATTCAGGAGCTGCAAAAGCTTCAGGATAAAGTAGATATGGTTGAAATGAATGTTGAGGAAATTCTTGAAAATGAATTCAATATTTCGATTAAAGATCATTTTACTGATATTCAGAAAGATCCATTGGCAACAGCTTCGATCGCACAGGTTTATAAAGCAACTTTAATTGATGGATCAGAAGTTATTTTAAAAATAAAAAAAGCCGATGTTCAGACGGTTATTGAGGATGATTTGTTGTTAATTAAAGACTTGGAAAAATTAGTTTCCTCTTATTCTGAAATAGGAGAAAAGTTGAATCTGAAACAAGCAATTTCTACTTTTGAAAAATCTTTACTGGAGGAAGTTTCATTGATTAATGAAAAGGAAAATATTCTGCAATTCAGAAGAAATTTTAAAAATAACAAAGAAACATATGTGCCGAAAATCTATGAAGAGTTTTCCAACAATAATGTTCTTTGTATGGAATTTATTGACGGGATAAAGGTTACTGATAAGACTAGTCTTTTAGCTTATGATATTGATCCTGTAAAGATTTCGGAAGAAGGTTTACGACTTTTCGTTTCTCAGATCTTAGATTATGGTTTTTTTCATGCAGATCCTCATGCGGGAAATATTTTGGTTAAAAAAGACGGAAAAGTTGTTTTTATTGACTTTGGAGCGGTAGGAAAAATTCCGCCGAATGATAAGGAAATCCTTGAAAATTTAATTATAAGTTTTGTTGCTAAAAATCCTCATAAGATTGTAAGATATTTGAAGAAAATGGCAATTAGCTATCAAATTCCGGATGAAAGAAGATTTGAAAATGATGTAGAAGATATCCTGAATTTCGTGCACAGTTCTTCTCTGAAAAATATTGATCCTCATATGATTATCAATAAAATGAAAGATGTTTTGAAGGATAACCGTCTCTATATGCCGGATTATTTTTATCTTTTATTTAAAGGAATCGGTTTGATAGAAGGAGTTGGACGAACTATAAACCCGGATTTGGATATTGTAAAAAGTCTTAATCCATACACAAAAAAGATTTTCACTAGAAAGATCAACCCGAAAAATCTTTTAAAAACAGGAATGGACAGAATGTTGACTTTCACAGATAATGTCGATGAAATTCCCAAAGAATTGCGTTCTGTTTTACAAAAATTAGATGAAAATAAATTCACTGTTTCCAGCGAAATTAAAAATATTGATAAGACCAATCAATTGATAAAATCGAGTATTATTAATTTGATTTTAGCAATGATTTTAGGAGCTAATATTATTGCGACGGCAATTGTTTTTGTTTCAGAATCAGGACCAAGAATTGGAGAAATGTCTTTGATTGCCGTGTTAGGTTTTATTTTTTCGATTTTGTTGATGATTATTATCTTGTTAAGAATTACGAGGAAATAATTCGTTAAAATTAAAATTAAAAATAAAAATACCTGGCTGTCATTCTGTAGGAATCTAAATATGATTATTTTAGAACCTTTGTTTGGATTTTATGGAATTAAAAACTGAACAAAAAAATACTAATAAAAAAATAACCTAATGAAAATATTAATCTTGTCATTGTTAACGTTTTGCAGTTCATTATTATCTGCTCAAACTGAAAAAGAAGGAGGAATTTTAGGAGATTTCAACGGTGACGGAAAAAAAGAATATGCTTACGTAAAAGTCAACGATTGTAGCGATGATTGTGACGGGAAGTGTGAATCTGTCATTTATTTTAGTGACAAAAACATCAAGTCATTTACGATTTCTCCAGCAAATAACGGAACCTTATACAATCTGAAAGATCTAAACAACGACAGAAAAGACGATATCGGTTTTTATCCAAATTGGTGTACAAGTTGTTGGCATCCGCTTTACGTTTATACTTATAAAAAGAACAGTTGGGAACCATTGGTTTCGCCGATTTCTACGCATTGTACACAATGGGAAGATGAAAAATTTCCGATTAAAAAAGATCCGAAAAAGAAAGGCTACGTTATTATCACAACAAGTGTCTGGAAAGATGATGATATTAAAATTATCAGTAAAAGTTTGAAAGTCAATTAACTTAAATATAATTTGTATAAAGTTAAGATGCTTCGACAGGCTCAGCATAACATTTCTAATACTAACTTGCTAATTATACCAGCTTATTTGTAGCGGTGTCATTCTGAGCCTGTCGAAGCATTCTTTATAAAGTTTGAACCTAAAAAACATTCATTCCAATGTGTTTTTAACATAAATTTTATAAATAAATTAATGCCTATCTTTGCAAAATGGAAAAACTCACTTTTGCAGATTTTGACCTTCCGGTTAAAGTTCTTGATGTTTTAGCGGATTTGGAATTGTTCGAACCTACACCGATTCAGGAAAAGAGTATTGGACCGATTCTTTCTGGAAGAGATGTAATGGGAATTGCACAGACCGGAACTGGGAAAACATTAGCTTATCTTCTGCCTGTTCTTAAAACTTGGAAATATAATAAAACAGGAAATCCTACAGTTTTGATTTTAGTTCCTACAAGAGAATTGGTAGTTCAGGTATCCGAAATTGTTGAGAAGTTAACGGAAAATATTACTGCAAGAGTTATCGGGATTTACGGAGGAAAAAATATCAATACGCAAAAACTTTTGTTCAATAACGGTTGCGATATTTTAGTAGGAACTCCCGGTAGAGTAATGGATTTGGCAATTGATAATGCTATTTCCCTGAAAGAAGTTCAGAAATTGATTATCGATGAGTTTGATGAAATGCTTAATTTAGGTTTCAGACCACAATTGACGCATATTTTTGAAATGATGAGAGAGAAGAGACAGAATATTCTTTTCTCAGCTACCATGACAGATGCAGTAGACGAAATGCTGGATCAATATTTTGCAGGTCCTATAGAAATTTCATTGGCAAAATCAGGAACTCCGCTTGAAAAAATTGAACAGAGAGGTTATAAAGTTGAAAATTTCAATACGAAAATCAATTTGTTGGAGCATTTGTTGAAAAATGATGCAGATATGTCTAAAGTATTGATTTTCAATAATAATAAAAAACACGCAGATTTATTATTTACAAAAATTAATGAGCTTTTTCCTGATCAGTTTGATGTAATTCACTCTAATAAATCTCAAAATTATAGATTGAAAGCTATGAAAAGCTTTGAAAACGAGGAGATTAGAGGTTTGATCACGACAGACGTTATGGCGAGAGGTCTTGATATTTCAAATATTACTCACGTTATCAACTTTGAAACTCCTGAAGTTCCAGAGCAATACATTCACAGAATCGGTAGAACAGGTAGAGCTGATAAAGATGGGAAAGCGGTAACTTTCGTAACGAAAAAAGAAGAACCATTGATTCTTGACATCGAACTATTGATGGATAAAGATTTGAAATTCATTGACTTCCCTGAAGAAGTGAAAATCAATCCTAAGAAAATTGTATCTGAAGAAGATGTTATTGTGATGAAAAATCCTGCCCAAGTTAAATTGAACGACGGTGGAGGAGCTTTCCATGAGAAGAAAGATAAAAATAAGAAAGAAAACTGGGGTGGACCTTCGAAAAGAAAAGCGCCTAAGAAATTCGGAGCCAACAGAGCTCAGCAGAAATCAATCTCAAAATCAAAGAGAAAAAAATAAAAAAATTCCCTCAATTTGAGGGAATTTTTATTTATTCGAAATTCATATTATTCTTTTTCAGAATTTCTTTAAATTTTTCTGTTTTACCTTTATCTTTCATGCTTTTGTAAATAGAACCCATCAATGTTTCTGCATCTGTTCTGTACGGAGATTTTTGATCGGTATAAATTCTATATGCTTTACAGATATAATCCAATCCTTTTTCATCGTCTTTTAGTGCATTAAAATAGACATTACCGGTTCCATAATAAACTTCCGGATCTCCGGGATATACCTTGTCAAGTTCCATATAAGAATCGATAGCTTTCTGGAATTCTTTTTTATAAATATATACAATCGGTATATTTTGCAGCGCCATTTTTCCTTTAGGATCTAATTCTAATGATTTTTTGTAGGCTGAAATTGCTTTGTCTAATTCATTTGCTCTTCTGTAATTAATACCTAAAGCATCCCATGCATAAATGAATTTCGGATCTTTCTTTACAGCCTTCTCAAAACTATTGATAGCTTCCTTCCAGTTTTCTTTATCTGCAAATTCCTGACCTTGATGATAAAAACTCATAGCTTCTTTATCATTTGAAAAACCTTCATCCCGGGTTTCAGAGACTATCGCTATATTTTTTACGCTTGTACAATTTCTCATCAAATATCGTTCAATTTCGTTATAACTGTCGATGTATTGTTGAGAATTTTTATCTGTATTCAGTGTAAGATTAATCTGTTTTTTACCATTTACAACCGGAGCATCTTTCTCCAGAGCTTCTGCGCTTCCAAGTAAACTGCCCATTTGCAATGCACCGGCTTGTTTATCAATACAGCTGTGAACATCTTTTAAAATATCATCCTTACTTCTGTTGAGCAAATGGATTGAATCTGAACATTTACAGGCATTATCAGAAAGTTCCTGAATGAGTTTTTCTTTGTTAAATCCGTTTTTATTTTTCTGACCAAAAGTCAAAGAGAAAAGTAAGATCGGAATTAAAATGGTTATTCGTTTTTTTATCATGGTCGAAAAAATTATTTCATATAAGGGTTCATCACAGAAGTCCAAAGTTGATAACCTTCCGGAGTCATATGAAGCATATCTTCTACAAAAAGATCTTTCCTTACATTTCCGTTGGAATCCTGCATTACTTTTGTAATATCGATGAATTCTGATTTTTTCTCTTTTTTCATGAAAGCCGCAATCTGTTTGTTTGCTTCTTTCATTTGTGGCCAAAGCTTTTCGCGGCTCGGAGAATATTTTATTGAGATATAATCAACTTCAATTTTTGGAAATTTTGCCCTGATTTTTTTGTAGAAAGTCTTAAACCTGTCAACAACAACTTCCGCTTTTAATTGTGCATTATCTGCAAAATCATTTTCACCACAATAAATGATGATTTGTTTTGGTTGATAAGGATTTAATAAATCGTTGGCATAATAATTAAGATCTGTAAGTCTAGAACCTCCAAAACCTCTGTTGATGATTGTTTTTTCAGGAAAATAATTCGCAACATCTGTCCATTTTGTAAAAGATGAACTTCCTACTAAAAGAATTGCATCTTTTGGCGGAGCATTTTCCTGGTCTAATTTTTTGAAATTCTGAATGTCCTGCCAAAACATCGGCTTTTTTTCCTGTGAAAAGAAAAGGGCAAAAGTCAGCAATAAAAATGCTGATAACATCTTCTTCATTGTTTTAATAATTTTAGTTAATATTAAAAATTTTCTATTTCATAAAAAACTCCCGAAAAAATCGAGAGTTTATTTTTTATCTTTTGTAAGAAACGTATTCTGCGTCTACAATCAGATCACCATTTTGATCGATATTGTCATACATTTGCTTTATCCTCATTTCAGAACTTGTAAGAATAACGATTCTGTATTTTCTTGGACTGTCGTTTGTATACTTAATTGTTAAATCTTTTGTTTCAGAATTATAATCATATGTCCCATCAATCTTAGAGGTTACCTGACAATCTGCTCCGGTTCCTCCATATGTTGTGTAAGACGTAAAGTAATCTGTTCTAAATTCTAGATTATCTTTTACAGAACATCCTGTTGGTGTAGATGTACTAATTACTGTTTTATCGTCTTTTCCGGATATAACTTCTCTTTTACTGATCTTCCAATCACCTTTCATCATATCCATTTCATAACCTTGGATATCATCATCTTTTTTACAAGAAGTAAGCGCTAACGCTGAAAAGGCAAATAAAAGTAATTGTTTTTTCATTTTTACAAATTTAGAATATGCTAAAATATAAATAAATTTGAAATATCTCTAATGAAATTAAGCTTTTTTAAACGAATGTTTGTAGAAAAAATAATTTTGATATAAGGTTTAGGTATTAGGATTTAGGAATTAGCTCCAAATATCTAATTCAAACAATAAAATTAAGCCCTAAATCCTATATCCTAACTCCTCATTAATAGCTCATCTCCACAATCTTATAAGCATCTTGCGGAGTAAGTTTTCTGTATTCTCCTAGACCTAGCCAGTTTCTTTCTGTAAAAGCTTTTTCCACTCTTTCTGCTGTTCCTTCGAAGTCTTCCGTATATTCTGAAAGTTTGGTTTGTATATGCAAACTATGGAAAAATTCTTCCAGTTTTTGGATTCCTAGTTCTGCTTTTTCTTCAACAGTTCCTTCTTTAATTCCCCAAACTCTTTCCGCATATTGAGCCAGTTTCCCTTTCTTAGTTTCAAAATTATAACGGTAATGTGAAGGTGCAATAACTGCTAATGTTCTCGCATGATCGATTCCGAAGTAAGCCGTTAATTCATGTCCCATTGCATGAACAGCCCAGTCTGTAATTACTCCTTTTTGGATTAATCCATTCAAAGCCATTGTACAGCACCACATGAAATTTCCTGCCGCATCATAATTAAATTCATCAGCCAAAACTTTTGGAGCTGTTTCCTGTAAACTAATCAGGATACTTTCAGCAATTCTTTCCTGTAAATCTGCCGAAGATGGAGCTGTCATATATTGTTCTAAAACGTGGGTATAAGCATCTGTTAAGCCATTAATAATCTGTCTTGGCGGAATTGATCTTACCACTTCAGGATCTAAAACCGAGAATTGTGGGAAAAGTCCTGGACCGCCTGTAGAAAGTTTTTCGTTAGTTTCCCTTCTTGAAATTACATATCCCGAATTCATCTCAGAACCTGTCGCAGGCAATGTTAAAACACTTCCGAAAGGCATTCCTTCTCCTTCAAAAGTTCTTACAGGTTTTGTAAGAATTTCCCAAGGTTCACCATTGTAGTTTGCCACTGCAGAAAGGAATTTTGTTCCGTCAATGACAGAACCTCCGCCAACAGCCAGAAGAAAAGTGATATTTTTTTCTTTGATAAAACTTAAAGCATTGATCAAAACTTCATATTCTGGATTGGCAGGAACGCCGCCGAATTCGTGTACTTCATGATCTTTTAACGCTTCTTTTACCTGATCGTAAACGCCGTTATTTTTGATGCTTCCACCGCCGTAGATCATTAAAACTTTAGCATCTTTAGGAATTTCTTTTGAAATTTTTGCAATTTCACCTTTCCCGAAAAGTATTTTTGTTGGATTTTTAAATTCGAAATTAAGCATTGTTCTTAAATTTATTTTAATCCAAATTTACGCATTGCTTAATGAAAATTGAGTTAAGAAAGTTTTAAAATTATAATGATTGAATTTTATTAAAACTATTGAAAGTTTATTATTTACTCCTGTCATTCTGAAAGTAGCGAAGCGGATTGAAGAATCTCAACTTAATTTCTTAATCGTTTAATTGAAGCTTAATGGTTCAAATTTAAAATATTAGAAAATTAATAAGTTCCATTATTTTTCATTTCCAATTTTCCCGTTTTTCTATTAATCTTAATGAAAAAAGATTCTTTAATTTCAGAATTGTTTTTAAATCTCGAAAGATACATAGACACATATTGATCCTCCATTTTATAAGAACTTCCTAGTTTATTCGTACTGTCAACGGTATAGCCAAAAGTATTTGCAATTAAGATCGCTTCTGGTAGATTATCAACTGATCCGATAAAATCTCTTAATTGCTGTTCGTTCGAGAAATATCTGGACTGACTGTTTTCACAAGCAATAAGATAAGAAAAGCAACTTTCTCCTAAACATTTTTGAAAAAAACCTTTTTCCGGAGCAGGATCATTGATCGTCATGAAATCAGGCATCTGACTTTCGTAGATGATCGCTTCATCCGAATCTGGATTATTGCGAAGGACAGACCAATAATTGTATTTTTTATCGGGAACAATAAAAGGATAGAGTAATTCGGTATTGTCTAAGATTTCCGGAATTTTTTTGAAATCATTAGGAATGGTTTTCTGGCTGAAAACTAAACCGGATAATAATATTAAAGTCGGAAATAATAATTTCATTCTGTTGTTTTTGCAAATTTAGCAAAGTAAAATTTATTGGAATATGATTTTATATGATCCATTTTCCTCTTTTACGTCCATACCTACACCTGTAAACGTTAATTTATTGATTTGATAGCCGTCACAGCCTCCTTTAAATTCAGATGATTGGATTGAAAATTTAAAAGTTTTAATATTGGAGTTAAAAGTATAATTTTTTGTACCGTTATAAGCACCCACATTTTCTAAAATAACCATATTATCAGAAGTTTTGGTGAGTTGTACGCTGACATTATTTTCATCTTGGATTGAATATGTAGTGAGCGTTCCATTCGCAATAAGGTTTTCATCATTGGAATCGACGAATTTAAAAGCAATCGGTTGAGGAGCATTATAACAATCTTTACCACAAGCTGTGAAAAGAAAAGTTATTACTAGGAATATGAATATTTTTTTCATTGGATTAATTTCTGTGATTGGTAAAATTAATCAATAAAATTTTGGATTCAAAATTATAATAAGCTTGAATTATTATAACGAGCCCTGAATATTTTCAAAACCTGTGCAAGCTGATAATCTGTAATGTCAAAATCATCAATGTTAATTTCTATTTTTTCATCGTTGTGAAAAAAATATAAATAGTTAACTTCAGGTTTGTAATCATGTTTAGATTCACGACTTACCAAACGCTTTACAATAATTTTTTCAAGCTGAATTTCGTTCCACAAATATGTAGGATTATTCTTTATTTGTATTCCTTTTCCGTTGATGGAAATTATAATTTGTGATATTTTTTTTATTTCTGAAATTATTTTAAAAATAAAATAGCCTGTAAATCCAAGAAGTATAATTAATACAACAATGGCAGTTCCATTGAATTTAAACTTAAGACCTAACAGAAAAAATAATCCTAAAATCACAAAAATACTGTAAGTTGCAATAGCAATAATTCTACCCGAACGAGAATATTTCACGATCACTTCATCAGGAACAGAATTTTCATGATATTCAATTTTATCACTTTTATGAATAGAATATTCTTTATGAATAAAAACTCCATTAATAAAAGCACCAATGAAAAAAATAATCGACAGAGGAATGAAATATTGTAATAAATAAACACCTATTAATAATGCTAAAATTCCTAAGATTGCATAAAATATAATTCCGAATTTCATCTTTGGTTAAAATTTTTGCGAAGATACATTTTAAACTTAAACATGTTTTATTCTACGAAAAAGTATCATAAAATTTATATAATTTTAAACTAAACACCATTTGAATTCCACCCAAAATCCCCTACATTTGTTATATGATACACGACCAACGCGCAGAAAAATTCAGGCAGATCGTGGAAAATAAGTTCCAGATCTACAATTCATTATTTATGAGCCTGCCTTATGATAAAATGACGAATATCGGGATGTTGCTTCCCTTCCTTTGCGAAGAAAGTAAGATCGGCTACGAAGCCGGAAAAACACCGGAGGAAATCGTCGAAGAATTCTTTAAAAATCATACAGATTTACAAACTGAAGAGCAAAAAACCGAACTCCTTTTTAAAATTATACAATATATTGAAAGACAGGTAGTTTTGTTTGATAGTATTGAAGACGCTGCCTTTCCAAACCTTCACTCAGAAAGTGATAACGGAACGGTAACCAATATGTACGAACGTTCTTTACAGGATCATAAACTCGAAAAAATTCGTGAAAAGCTGAAAGATTTTGCGGTGAAAATTGTCTTTACAGCTCACCCGACGCAATTTTACCCCAATTCGGTTCAGAGAATCCTTCATGATCTTAGAAACGCAATCACGACAGATTCAATCACGAATATTGATATGTTGTTGCAGCAATTGGGAAAAACACCGTTTGTCAATAAAGAAAAACCGACTCCGATTGATGAAGCTTTGAGCATCATTTATTATTTGAGATATGTATATTACGATACAATTGGTGAACTTTTCACTAAAATAAAAACGACATTTGGGAACGATCATTTTCACTTGCATGAAGATTTGATTCAGCTTGGCTTCTGGCCGGGAGGAGATCGTGACGGAAATCCTTTTGTGACGGCAGATGTAACGAAAAGAGTAGCGGAAGAACTTCATTCTGCAATTTTAAAGGCTTATTATAACAATCTGAAAACAGTCCGAAGAAGATTGAGTTTCAGAGGAGTTTCTGATGTTTTGACTAAATTGAGCAACGAGTTATATTCTGCAATTTTCAGAAATGAAAAAATTACGGCGGAAGATATTCTTAAAAGGCTTGACGAAGCAGAAAAAATTCTGGTTGAACAGCACAATTCGTTATTCCTTGATCTGTTGGTCACTTTCAAAGATCGCGTGAAGATCTTCGGAACTCATTTTGCGACTTTGGATGTTCGACAGGACAGCAGAATTCATCAGCAGGTAATCGATACGGTTTTTGCTAAAATCAATGGAAATAGTGAAGCAACTCAAGAAGAAAAATTTAATCAGTTAATTCAAATCTCAGAAAAAGTAAATCCTGATGATTTTGAAGATATTGTAAAAGATACTTTACTGACGGTTTCCCAAGTCTCAGAAATCCAGCAATTAAACGGATTGAGAGGAATGAACCGTTACATCATTTCCAATTCAGATGCCGTAAAAGATGTGATGAATGTGTATGCATTTTTCAAAATTTGCGGTTATCAGGATGAAGAAATCAATATGGATATTGTTCCGCTTTTCGAGACGATGGAAGGTCTTGCGAATGCTGAAAATGTGATGAATGAATTGTATCAAAACCCGATTTACAAAAAGCATTTAGCAAAAAGAGGAAATCAACAAACAATTATGCTTGGTTTCTCGGACGGAACAAAAGACGGAGGATATTTAAAAGCAAACTGGGAAATTTATAAAGCCAAAGAAGTTTTAACGAAACTTTCCGAGCAAAACGGAATTAAAGTCGTATTCTTCGACGGTCGAGGCGGACCTCCGGCAAGAGGTGGTGGAAAAACACACGATTTTTATGCTTCTCAAGGAAAAACAATTGCGAATAATAAAATTGAATTAACAATTCAAGGACAAACCATTACAAGTATTTTCGGAAATAAAGAACAGGCAAAATACAACTTCGAACAGCTTTTAACAGCCGGAGTTGAAAATGATGTTTTTAAAAATGCTAAAAAAGATTTAACGGAAAAAGAAAGAGCTTTAATTATCGAATTGGCGGATATCAGTTATCAGAAATATTCAGATTTGAAAGCACATCCGATGTTTGTTCCGTACTTGCAGGAAATGAGCACGTTGGAATATTACGGAAAAACCAATATCGGAAGCCGTCCTTCAAAAAGAGGTGGCGGAAGTGAGCTGAAATTTGAGGATTTAAGAGCTATTCCGTTTGTAGGTTCTTGGGCGCAATTGAAACAGAATGTTCCTGGATTTTTCGGGTTTGGTTTTGCAATGCAACAGTTGAAAGAGCAAGGAAGATTTGATGAAGTAAGAGAATTGTATAAAGGATCCGATTTCTTTAAAACATTGGTTCTGAATTCAATGATGAGTATGAATAAGACCTATTTCCCATTGACTTATTATATTAAAAATAACCCAAAATTCGGCGCATTCTGGAATGTTTTGTTTGATGAATATAATCTTTCTAAAAATATTATGCTTGAATTAACAGGCTTTAAAATACTTCAGGAAGAAGATCCGCTTTCAAGAAAATCGGTGAAAATCCGTGAAAGAATTGTTTTGCCTTTGTTGAGTATTCAGCAGTATGCATTGATGAAAATCCAAAAAGGAGAAGGTGATTTGGAAGCCTATGGAAAACTTGTGACGCGTTCTTTGTTTGGGAATATTAATGCGAGTAGAAATTCGGCGTAAATTAATTTTAATTAAATCATTTTTTAATGAAAAAGAATTTTCTGATTATGCCGATTTTTATGGCATTAACGTTTTTTAGTTGTAAGAAAGAAGGAAAAGCTGATTTGGTTTCTAAGGAAAATAAAACCGTTTTATCTGATAAAAATATTCCGAAAGAATCGTCTGAAAATGTTGAGGTTATCACGAATAAAAAGCCTGAAGATTTTATTCCTAAAACATTTGTCCTTTTTTCTAAAATTGAAGGAGATTTGAATAATGACGGGCTGAAAGATTGTGTTTTGATCATCAAAGGAACAGAAAAAGATAAAATAATCACCGATGAATCTCGTGGAAAATTAGACCGAAATCGTCGCGGAATTATTATCCTTTTTAAAATTAAAAATGGTGATTATGAATTAATTACTGATAATAATACATGTTTCTCTTCAGAAAACGAAGATGGAGGAGTATACTATGCACCTGAACTTGATGTTTCAGTTGAAAAAAATAATTTATATGTTCATTATGCTCATGGAAGATATGGATATTGGACGTATACTTTTAAATGCAAAAATTCTGATTTTCAGCTGATTGGATATGATTCAAGTGATAATCAAGGTCCGATAGTGATGAGTGAAACAAGTATTAACTTTTTGACGGGGAAGAAACAGTTTAAAGAAAATACAAACCCAAATGCTGAAAGTGGCGATGAAGTTTTCAAAGAAACATGGACAAAGATTAAATCTCAAAAACCTATTTTTCTTTCCGGAATTAAAAATTTTGATGATCTTGAATTTTATTAAAATCATCTTATAAAAAGAAAACCTCTCAATACGAGAGGTTTTTCAATTTATTCCTTTATGAATTTTTCATAATAAATCTTGCCTTTCGTCTGGATTTTCAGGTAATAAACTCCTTTTGCAAAATCTTCGACTTTTATCGATTTTTGATTATTAACTTTTGTAATTAATCTTCCTAAATTATCGTAGATTTCCAAAGATAAAACTTCACTTTCGGAAGCGATATTTAAAATATTTTTAACCGGATTCGGGAAAATGGCAATATTGTTTTTCTTAACTAATTCAGAAGTGCTTAAAACATTATTATAAAAACTTCCGAAATTCAGAATTCCATAACCCATCTGATCTGTGTGACTTGGATAAAGCGATGCAGTTTGTCTTAATTGCGTTCTCATCAAATCTCTGTTCATGGTAGAAAAAGCCTGAATAAGACAAGCAACTCCTCCTGCAGCAATCGGCGTTGCGATCGATGTACCGCTTACGGAAATCGTTGAGTTATTATTGATAACACTTGTTGCTGCTGTTCCTCTTGCGCTTGCATCAGGTTTTATAACGCCCGCAGAATTCGGACCGTAAGAAGAGAAATTTGAAGAAGCTCCTGCAGAATCTACAGCTCCGATGGTAAAAACTTTTGCATTATCACCCGGAGTTAAGATATAATGCCAAGGTTGAGCTCCTGAATTTCCTGCTGCAAACAATGTGAAAATTCCTTTGTTAACGGCAATTTCAGCACCTCTTGCAATAAAAGAAGTCGTTCCGTTCAATTGTGCATAGGTGTAGCTGTATTTCGGATCGTCAAAAGTGGCATAGCCTAAAGATGTTGTAATCATGTCAACGCCTTTTCTGTCGGCTTCTTCTGCTGCTTCAATCCAGTACAGTTCTTCTTCAGGAACTTCTACCGCAGCATTTTCACTTCGGTAAAGATAAAAGTCGGCATCCGGCGCAGAACCTACAAAAGTATCCTGGATATAGCCTCCGATTGCTCCTAAAATGGCAGCACCATGATTGTTAAGTGAAGTATTATAAATATCTGTACTTTTTGTAACAAAGTCATATCCGCCTTTTATGTGCCCGTTTGTCCATAATCTCGAATAGGCAGAACCAGTATTTACAAATGGAAATCCACTGTCAATCACCGCGATTGTAACTCCGGTTCCAGTGTAGCCAGCCAGGTGAAGCGGACGAAGATTAATTTGATCAATCTGCTCAGAACCGGATCCGTAATCAAAAACAGTCAGATTTTTACCTGCAGGATCTATTGGATTTTCCCACTTATTCTGATGTGTCAATTTTGTTCCAGCCGAAGAATTTTTAGCAAAACTTTCGACAGACTGTACATAATTCTGAGTCTGAAGAGTAGTAATTTGGGCAGCAGTAGCATTTACGGCAATCCCGTTCAGCCATTTTGAATAATCCGTAACGGTAAATCCTAAACTCTGGATATTGGTAATGTAAGATTGTTCTATCGGAGCATCCTGATCATTCAGTGCAATTCCTAATGAAGTGCGGCGGTTAAGGGATTTCTGAGATAATTCTGACAAGGGATTTGCGTAAAATGCAGCCTTGTTCGGTTTGTCTTTAAAAAATACAAAAACAAGGGATGTCTGTGCAAAACTGACAGAGTAACCCGCTAGAAGACAAAATAGTAAAGTTTTTTTCATGTATTTATTTTGTATAAAGATAAAACAAAATCAATAAAATTTTTGATAGGATTTTAAATTCCTTATTTTTACAAAAATATTTATTTATGAAAAAGATTCAAATGGTTGACTTACAAAGTCAGTATTACAAAATAAAAAATGAAGTAGATAATGCAGTTTTAAATGTAATGGATTCAGCGGCTTTTATCAACGGCCCTGAAGTAAAGTCATTCCAGAATGAATTAGAGTCTTATTTGGACGTAAAACATGTTATTCCTTGCGCAAATGGTACTGATGCACTTCAGATTGCTTTAATGGCTCTTGATCTGAAAGAAGGCGATGAGGTAATCACAGCAGATTTTACTTTTGCAGCGACTGTGGAAGTTATTCATTTACTGAAACTTAAATCTGTTTTGGTTGATGTGGATTACGATACATTTACGATCTCAACAGAAGCAATTAAAAAAGCGATCACTCCAAAAACAAAAGCGATTATTCCTGTTCATATTTTCGGACAATGTGCGAATATGGAGGAAATTTTAAAAATAGCTGAAGAGCATAATTTATATGTAATTGAAGACAACGCACAGGCAATCGGTTCTGAATATACATTCTCAGACGGAACTGTAAAAAGTGCAGGAACAATGGCAACAGTAGGAACAACTTCTTTCTTTCCATCTAAAAACTTAGGTTGTTATGGTGATGGAGGTGCTATTTTCACAAATAATGATGAATTGGCACACCGTTTAAGAGGGATTGTTAACCACGGAATGTATGAAAGATATTATCACGATGAGGTGGGAGTAAATTCAAGATTAGACAGCATTCAGGCAGCAGTTTTGAGAAAAAAACTTCCGAATTTGGATAATTATAATGAAGCAAGAAAAAAAGCGGCGGATTACTATGACGAAGCTTTTGCCGGAAATGAAAATATTTTAACTCCGAAAAGAGCAGAAAATTCTACACACGTTTTTCATCAATATACTTTGAGAATTCTGAACGGAAAACGTAACGAATTACAGAAATTTTTAACGGAAAAAGAAATCCCTGCAATGATTTATTATCCTGTAGCTTTAAGAAAGCAAAAAGCTTATTATCAGGAAAGCAACGATGCTGATTTTGTGAATACAGATAAATTGTTGGAACAGGTTATTTCTCTTCCAATGCACACAGAACTAGATGATGAGCAGTTGAAGTATATTACGGATGCTGTGTTGGAATTTATGAAATAAAAATATGCTTCACGATGAAAGGATTTTAAAAAATAAGTTTGCTTATTTTTTTACAATAGTTTTTCTTCTTGGCTGGATTATTTACTATGGTGTATTTGCAATCAATATTTTACTTAGAGGTTACAGATTATCTGAGAAATATGTAGAATTCAGATTTTTTGCATATTTTCTGAATTTTATTGTATTTGTATTATTAATAGTGACATTTATACATATTTTTAAGGAATCAAAAAAAATGTTTGCATATTTAAATATTACAGGTTTTTTGATAATAATTTTAGGCTCTTTAAGTTTTTATATGAATTATGGGGAACTTTGGAAAACTTATATTAATTCTTTTTTAATTACACTTTTCATTTTTTTAATAGTTCCAACATTATTTATAAATTATCTTAGACATTCTCCTGCAAAAAATGAAATAGAAAACATAGGAACACATAATGATTAAAAAAAACAATAATTAAAAAATGGCAATACTCGTAACGGGAGGTTTAGGATATATTGGTTCACACACAGTTGTAGAACTTTTAAATAACAATTTTGATGTTGTTATTGTAGATGATTTATCTCACTCAGAAAGATTTATTTTAAACAATATTGAGGAGATTACGGGAAAGAAGCCTGTTTTTTATCCTTTTGATTTAAAAAGAAAAGAACTTCTTACACAGGTTTTTGATGCTCATTCAATTGATGGATGTATTAATTTTGCCGCATTTAAAGCTGTAGGTCAAAGTCAGATAAAGCCGGTTGATTATTATGAGAATAATTTATTTTCTTTAATTAACATATTGCAGGAATTTAAAGAAAGAGGACTTTCAAACTTTATTTTCAGTTCGTCATGCACCGTTTACGGACAGGCGGATCAAATGCCAATCGATGAAAATACTCCTTTAAAAATGCCCGAAAGTGTTTATGGAAAAACTAAACAGATGGGTGAGGAGATTTTAATTGATTTTGCTAAGGCTTATCACCGAAAAATTTCATTATTAAGATATTTTAACCCAATTGGGGCGCATCCATCTGCAAAAATAGGCGAATTGCCGATTGGGGTTCCGAATAATTTAGTACCTTTCGTCATGCAAACTGCAGCCGGAGTTCGTGAAAAGCTTAATATTTGGGGTGATGATTACCCAACACAAGATGGAACGGCAGTTCGCGATTATATTTATGTTGTTGATCTTGCGAAAGCACATGTTGCAGCTTTGAGGAAATTAATAGGAGGCAATTCTGATGTTGCAACGATTGATATTTATAATCTTGGAACAGGAAAAGGATCTTCAGTTTTAGAAGTTGTAAAAGCTTTTGAAACAGCAAATAATGTCTCAGTGCCTTATCAGATTTGTGATAGGAGAGAAGGTGATATTACAGTTGCTTATGCCAATGTAGACAAAGCTCAAAAAGAATTGAACTGGAAGTCTGAAACTTCTTTAGAAGAAGCTTTAAGAACCGTTTGGCAGTGGCAGAAATATTTAGATACAAGAAACATTTAGAAAATTAAGTCATAAAAAAGAATTTATTCATATGAAAACACAAAGAATAGGCATTACGTTTTCGTCATTCGATTTGTTACATGCCGGTCACATTAAAATGCTTGAGGAAGCTAAAACAGTTTGTGATTATCTTATCGTTGGGTTACAGATCGATCCTTCTCATGACCGTCCTACAAAAAATAGACCGACTCAGACCATTGTAGAAAGGTATATTCAGTTGAAGGCAGTGGATGCTGTTGACGAAATTATTCCTTATTACACAGAAGAAGATCTTTTGGATATCTTAAAATCTTTTGTAATTGATGTAAGAATCATCGGGGATGATTATCTTGACAGAGACTTTACAGGAAAAAAATACTGCGAAGAAAAAGGAATCGAGATCTTTTACAATAAAAGAGATCATAGGTTTTCTTCAAGTGATTTAAGAAAAAGAATCTATGAAGCCGAATTAGAAAAAATTGCAAGAGCTGAAACAGAAACTGTAAAATAAAAAAATCCCGAAAGTAATTTCGGGATTTTCGTTGATGTAAAGGTGGATTACATTGGTCCTCCTTGTTGATCGTCTCCTGTTGCGTTGGAGTTGATGTCTTTTTTCTTTTTAACTTGTTCTACTTTTTCTCCTTGTTTGAATCTGTAAGTTAGAGAAACTGAGAATTGTCTTGGCTGCCATTGCATGTAAGATTCTCTAACACTGTTTGCTGTGTAAGTTGTAGATTGCATCGCTCTGGTGTTGAAGATATCCTGAATATTAAATGCTAAAGTTCCATCTCCTTTCCAAATTGTTTTTGAAGCACCAAAGTTGATAGCATACATATCTTTTCTGTCCTGATAAGCTGTTTTCTGACCTCCTCTATAGAAACCTTGTAATTGGAAACTGAATGTCTTATCAACTTTAATTGTTGAAGAAAGTCTCGCTCTTGTTGAGAAACCTTTACCATTAAAATCAGCAACAGCCTGAATCGGATTTCCATTTTTATCAAAAGTATCATATAATGTACTTCCTTTTGTATTATATCCGAATAAATCTACATTTCCTAAGAATTTCAACCAACTTGTTGCATCCCAGTTAAAGTTAAAATCTAAACCAAAACGATCATCTGTACCTAAGTTGATAGGTTTTGTGTGAGATTCTATACGTTTCGGATCAATAGGAGCTCCAGTATCATCAGTAGCTAAAATATTGTATACCAACATTTTTGTGTCATCGGTCTGATGTCTGTAGTATAAAGTAGGATTTAGCGTAAATTTCTTTTTAGAAATACTGTATCCGAATTCGAAAGAGTCTACATAAGATGGGTTTAGATCAATATTTCCGTCGAAGATATTTTGGTTATCGCTATAATTCGGATTAGGAATCATAAAGAATGATCTTGGGCGGTCTATTCTTCTTGTGTAGTTTAATAAAAGCTGATTGTCTTTCGCAAATTCATAGCTTAAATAAACACTAGGAAATAAATTATTGTAATTTTTAGTGGTTACTACTGCATTTTTTGTAGGATCAAGGCTCAGATAATTAATGTCTACATTCGACAATTCATCTCTTACACCCACCTGATAACCTAATTTTCCGATTTTACTTTTGAATTGTAAATAAAAAGCATTGAACGTTTCTTTATATGTCGCATCATAAGTATATGGCTTAAGGAAGTCTAAAGGCTTTGTTGCTGTGCTTTCACGAACATCATTGCTGTAATCATTTGAATTGATGTCAATTCTGTATCCTGCTTCTAATTTTGAATATTCACCAATTGGTAATTCATAATCAGCTTTAGCAATAACAGATTTATTGATAGTATTTTGATTAATAATATCATTCAAACTATTAATAGTATCATCAATATTAGTATCATTGTATGATCTACTTCTTTGTAAACTTAATGATAATGATAGGTTTTGTCCTTTGTCATCAAATTTATGATCTAGTCCAAAATCACCCTGAAAAGCCAGGTTGTTGTTTGTGCCAAATGTACTTCTGTTTGATGTATAAAATGGATTTGTTAAAGGAGTGTAAGCATAATCAATATTCCCGAAATTTTCACTGTCAAATGTTCTTACTGTACCAGAAGCATTTACCGATGTTCTTTCAGTGATGTCATATACTAAACCAGCGGAAGCATTGTAATTATTGTTTTTACTTTTAGTTTCAGAGTTGGTATTTCTTTTTACCAAATCATCAGCTAACACAGCATTGTTGAAATAATCATCATTTCTGCTGGTATTTTTAGACTCTCTGTAGCCACCGCCACCATTTAGAAACCATGTAAAGTTTCCTTTTCTCCAGTTAAGGTTTGCATTCAAATTGGTTTGAGGAAGATATCCTAACGTTCCGATAACACTTCCGTTGAAACCTGTCTTTTTACTTTTCTTTAAAATAATATTTAAAATACCCGCCGTTCCGGAAGCTTCAAATTTTGAAGAAGGATTGGTAATTACCTCAATTTTTTCGATCTGATCTGCTGGAATACTTTGTAAAGCATTTGCTCCGTCATCAATTCCAAGAAGAGCAGAAGGCTTTCCATTAATAAGGAATTTTACGTTCGAACTTCCTCTCATGGAAACCGTACCATCTGTATCAACAGAAACTGAAGGTACGTTAGAAAGTACATCCTGAAGATTTCCACCTTTACTTACGATATCCTGAGACGGATCATAAGTTCTTTTATCCAGTTCTACTTTATAAGGTTTTGTACTAGGTGCCGTTATCACAACTCCCTGAATATCTCCGGTTTTTAGATTTGTAGCGCTTTTCTCAGGTTCGATAGATAGAGCGCCGATGTTTCCTGCAGCTGTAATTTGTTTGTTTACAACGCTTTTTTGGTAATCGATTGCTTCTACAGTGATGTCATAAGCTCCGGGAGCAAGGTCAAGTTTATATTGCCCTTTTTCGTCGGTAAGTGTAGCATCGCTTAATAATTTATTTGCCTTGTTACCGAATGTAACTGAAGCATAAGGGACAGGCTGATTGTTTTTATTGACAACCGACCCGGAAATACCTACCTTCTCCTGCGCAAAAGCAAATGCTGCTGCTGAAAGTACAAAAGTAAGCCCTAAGGTTTTTTTTGTAAAAATGTTAATGATTTCCGTCTGATTCATAAGGTATTTTTTGTGTAAAATCGTGAAAGATTTCTCTTAATATTACGAAATTGTTAATTGGGTTAATTTCGGAATAGTAAGGTTAATTTATTATTTGTAAATGTATATGTCGCTTAAATAAGCTAAATGTTAATTATTAAATTGTTAAAATAAAGTTAAATTTATTTTCTATTTTATATTTTTAGAATTTAGCCAATCCTGATATGCTTTTGCATTAATTGCATGTTGTTCAGCGCTTGCCGTAAATTTGTGATATCCGAATCTCGCAGGATCTGCACACATAAAAATGTAGTCGTTCTTCTCTGCGTCTAAAACTGCGTCTACAGAATTTTTATCAACCACACAGATCGGTCCCGGAGGAATTCCTTTGTTAGCATAAGTATTATATGGTGACGGTGTCGATAAATGCTTATAGAAAACTCTTTTGATCTGTTCTTTAAAGTTTGTCTGTTTATTAATAGCATAAATTACCGTTGGATCAGACTGAAGCTTCATTCCTTTTCTGTAGCGGTTCAGGTATAATCCGGCAATTGTTCGCATTTCGTCTTTTTTACCTCCTGACTCTTTATAAACAATGGAAGCTAAAGCATATATCTGATCTCTCGTTAAGCCAGATTGTTGCTCTTTTGCTTTTCTCTCGCTGTTCCAGAATTCATTATACTGATCATCAAATTTTTTGAAAAACTCTTTCGGCGTTACTGTCCAGAAAAAGTTGTAGGTATCAATGAAGAAATATTTTTTCAGATCTTCTGCATTATTGTAACCTTTTTCTACTGCAATAGTATTAAGATCATTCACAAATTTTAAAGAATCCAATTCTGTTTTCTTAGAAACTTTACCAATCATTTGATACATGTCTCCAAAATCACCAATTCTAAAGCTGTTTTCACTTTGATTTCCGGCTTTGATCATGTTCACCAAATTAGCATTTCCTAATCCTTTCCGAAAATGATATCTACCAGCTTTGAAATTTTTTTCCAAATCTTTTTCTTTTGCTACGGCTTCGAAAGATTCTTTATTGTCAACATATTTTGCAGCAGAATCTAAGATTTGTTTGAAATTCGCATTGTGAGGAATTAAAACATATCCGTCTTTTTCGATATTGTTACCGTAATATTTTTTATAAAATCTAAATCCAAAAAATCCGCCTACTACAAAAACAAGCAGGATGATGAGAAGAATTGCTTTTTTCATTTAAATGGTGATTAAAAGTTTTGTTTTTAAATAAGATCTACTTTTCCTCTAAAAACCTGTTTTGCGGGACCTTCAAGCCAAATATTCTGGAAAGAATCACCGCTTTTTTCAGCATAAACTTTAAGATTTCCACCTAAAGTTTTAACTTTTACAGAGATTAGATTGTTATTTTGAAGAAAAGTTAAAGCGGAAGCTGTAACTCCTGTTCCGCAACTGTAAGTTTCATCCTCAACGCCTCGTTCATAGGTTCTTACAAAGATTTCATCATCAGAAATTTTTTCCATAAAATTTACATTGATGCCTTTTTCCTGATAATTTTCAGAATTTCTGATGCCGTTTCCTTCTGCAAAAACATTATAATTGACTAAGCCTTCAACATATTTTACATAATGTGGCGACCCCGTATTCATTACTGTATCTTTTCCGTCGTTGGAAATTGTGTTAACATCAGACATTTTTAATTTCACGATTCCGTTGTGGATTTCGGCAACATGTTCTCCATCAATGGCTATAAATTTACAGTTACCTTCAAAAATATCAAGAAAAAAAGCAAAAGCAACGGAACAACGAGCCCCGTTTCCGCAGAAACTTTTGGAACCGTCCGAATTATAATAATCAACTTCAAAATCATAACCTTCCGCAATGTTTATTTTGATAAGTCCGTCTGCACCAATACCGAAACGGCGGTCGCAAAGCTTTTGTATATTTTCGATCGAAAGATCATCCCACTCTCCGGAACGATTGTCTATCATTACAAAATCATTTCCTGTACCTTGATATTTGTAAAATTCCATATATTCTAGTCTAATATTTTGTCTAAAGTTTAATTTTTTAACCGCAAAAGAAGCAAAAGATATTTCAGCATTTTATTAATAGTAAACAATAGTTCTCAAAAGAATAAAAAAAAAGGTTTTTTTTAAACTAATGTTTTCTTATCAACAAGTTAATAATGAACTTAAAATATTAATGTGCTCATCTTTTGTTTCTTTTGCGGTTAAAAAAGATTTAAGCTTGTCTAAAATTGAACATGCAAAATTACTATAATTAAAACAAAAAACGAACAGTGTTAGCTGTTCGTTTCCTTATTTATAATCGTTTTATCTAAATCCGCCTCCGCTTCTTGTTGGCTGAGGTGCAGTTTGCTGAGGCTGCGGAGAACTCTGTTGTGGTTGAGGAGAGCTGTTTCTGAATCCGCCACTGTTTGAATTGCTGCTCGAAGAGTTATTCCTGAAACCTCCGCTATTCGAACTATTGATATTGCTTGAAGAATTATTTCTAAATCCGCTACCAGAATTATTGTTCGAATTGTTTCTAAAACCTCCGTTATTATTTTGAGGTCTTGGTGTATTTTGCTGTTGATTATTAAAGCCGTTATTCGGTCTTTGTCCTCCCTGGTTGTTTTGATTATTCGGTCTGAAACCACCATTTGAAGTTCCGTCATTTACACCACCTCTGAAGCCATTATTTGGTCTTGCAGAAGTTGTACCGTTTGATCCTGATCTTCTTTCAAGATAAACTTTTCTTCTGGAATTATTGTAATTCTGATAGTAGTAAGGAAGACCGTTATCATAATAATAAGTGTAATCGTTTCTATAATAATATCCGTCGTTACCATAATATCCACCATTTCCGTAGTATCCTTGAGGAGCATAATAATATCCGTTATCATAGTAAGGATCTCCATATCCGCTTGAATAAGGATCTGAATAAACCATACAAGATGTTAAACTGCTCATAACGATAATACTGAACGCTATTTTAAATAAATTTTTCATGACTTTATTGTACTTTTTTTTCTTTATAACTTTTTTTCCAAATGACGTATCCTTGAATCGCCATTATAGTAAATACCAAATATTGAACCGAAGTGATCCCGAGTCCCTTATAAATCATCATCGGCATGCAAATAAAATCCCCAATGATCCAGAAAATCCAGTTCTCAATGCGTCTTTTTGCCATAAACCACATTCCGACCAAAAATATTGAAGTTGTTACCACATCAAGCCAATTTCCCCAATCAAGATGGTATAAACCAAGGCTTGCTCCTTCCATCGAAAATTTATTATCAATATAAGGTTTGTAGTAATAAATTATTGTGACCAGAATTAAACTTAATATAAAAAGTAAAATTCCATAGACCCATTCTTTTTTTGAAGCCCAGGTTACTTCTACGTGAATATTATCTTTCGAATTTTTTGCCCAAAGAATCCATCCGTAAATACTCATCACTGTATAATAAATATTAATCATACAATCTCCGAGCAATCCGAAGTTGAAAAGAATGTAAACATAAATTAAAGTTGAAATAATTCCCGTAGGATAAACCCAGATATTTTTTTTAATCGAAAAGTAAACACTTAGAATTCCGAAGACCGTAGCAAACGATTCCAGAAAAATTTGTAGTGTAGTGTAGCTTTCGTACGGTTTTACGAAAAGATCGTATAAATTCATGCGATCAAAAATAAACAAAAAATCAGATACTAGAAAATCATTTAAATACTATGGAAATCAGGATTTTAAATTTTTTATTTAAAATAAATGTTGAAAGTTTATTTAATAAACGTTAAGGTTTCTAAATTTTTTATATTTTCGTAAATCTTTAATAAATAATAAAATATGTCTAAAATTTGGGTTAAAAAACCAATGAGCGCCTATGAAGCTGATATCAAAAAGAGCCAGCTGAAACGCGTTCTAGGAAAATGGAGCCTTACTGCTATTGGGATCGGAGCTATTATTGGCGGAGGGATCTTTGTACTTACAGGAACGGGAGCTTACTATAATGCAGGACCTGCATTGGCTCTTTCTTTCGTGATTGCTGGGATCGCTTGTGTATTTGCAGCTTTGTGTTATGCAGAGTTTGCTTCTATTCTTCCGGTTGAAGGTTCTGCTTATGCTTATGCGTACGGAACGGTAGGAGAAATTTTCGCTTGGATCATCGGATGGGGATTGATTTTGGAATATGCGATGGGATCTATGACGGTCGCCGTTTCCTGGTCGGGATATTTCGGAAAACTCCTCAAAATGTTTGGTTTGCACCTTCCAGATTATCTTACAACAGACCCACAAACATATATTGCAGCCGGAAATTCTGGTTTTTCCATGAATTTGCCTGCATTTTTTATAGTTTTATTTGTAATTTCAATCTTATTGAGAGGAACAAAAGGAGCTGCAAAAGCAAATAACTTCATTGTAATGCTTAAAGTTTCTGCGATTATCTTTGTAATCATTGCAGGTGCTTTCTTCATTAACCCTGAAAACTGGCATCCTTTTATTCCTGAAGCTACTGTTATTACAGAAAACGGGGTTTCTCACTCGGCTTATGGATTTGGAGGTGTCGTAGCCGGTGCGTCCGCAATTTTCTTTGCTTATGTAGGTTTTGATGCTGTTTCCACACAAGCTGGTGAAGCCATCAATCCTAAAAAAGATGTTCCTTTTGCGATCATCTCTTCATTGATTATCTGTACACTTTTATATATTTTGGTATCACTTGTTCTTACAGGAATGATGCATTATACAGACTTCAATCCACTTGGAAAATATCCTGATGCAATTAAAGCTCCTGTAGCTTACGCATTCGATATTGCAGGTCAGGCTTGGGCTGGGTATATCATTACAATTGCTGCAACAGTTGGTTTGATTTCAGTATTGATGGTAATGATCATGGGACAGTCAAGAATTTTCTTAGGAATGTCAAAAGACGGATTGATTCCTGCTACATTCTCAAAAGTAAATCCTGAAACAGGAGTTCCTTCAAAAAACCTTCTTATTTTAGGGATTGTAATCTCTGTAATTGCTTCATTAACACCAATCAACGATCTTGCTCACATGACAAGTTTCGGAACGCTATTCGCATTTACAATGGTTTGTGTGGCTGTTTGGGTATTGAGAGTAAGAGAACCTAATTTACAAAGAAACTTCAAAGTTCCTGCATTGCCTGTAGTTGCTTGTTGTGGTATTGCAATTAATGTTTATCTGATTATCAACTTGAGTAAAGAAGCTCAAATATATTCTTTGGCTTGGTTGGCAATCGGATTTGTGATCTACTTCCTTTATAGTAAGAAAAACTCAAAACTTCAGAACGGAGGTTATGGTGAAACTTTCAAAGCAGAACAGGAACCTTTAGAAAAACCAGATTTAGATTAAAATTTAATAAATAAATCAAATAAAATCCACAGAATTCTGTGGATTTTTTATTTTTGTTACTATGAAAAAACTATTACCATTTTTATTTTCATTTTTAGGAATATTTATGTTTTCTCAAAAAATTGAAAGTTTGGAAACAATATTCAATGATAAAATAAGCATTCGTGCTTTAGAAATCTACGATAACAAAGTCTGGTACAGCGGAACGGATTCTAAGTTTGGATTTGTTGATGTAAAAGACACTAAAAATCAGAAGCAGATAAAATTATCTGAAAAGCAACTGCAGTTCCGAACTTTGGCTCAGGATAAAAATGCTTTTTATACTGTTAATATCGAAAGTCCAGCGGAATTTTTCAGAATAGATAAAAAAGATTTTAAAGTAATTGGTATTTATACAGATACTTTAAAGACAGCTTTTTATGATACATTTGTTTTCGCTAATGAAGAAATGGGATTAGCTTTAAGTGATCCGGATAAAGATCAAAATATGAAATTGGGAATGGTACTTATTCCAGCACAACAGATTTATGACTTTAATCAAACAAGTACAAAAGATAAAAATAATTTTATAAAATTTAATAAGGGAGAAGCAGCTTTTGCTGCAAGTAATACAAATATTGCTACATATAAAACTAAGTTTTGGGTGGCGACAGGAGGAAAGGCATCAAGAATTATAAAAGGTGATTTTGCATCTTTAGAATCACATATTTATAACACGCCTTTCGTTCAGGGAGAATCCTCGCAAGGTATTTATTCTATAGATTTTTATGAAGATAAATTCGGGATTGCAGTTGGCGGAGATTACACAAAACAGGAAGCAAACATCAACAATATTGCTACTACAAATGACGGCGGTGAAACTTGGCAGATTCAGGCTTCGGGAAAAAATGCGGGATATACGACATGTGTAAAAATAAAACCAAATTCAAAAGGAAAAGAAATGATTTCTGTTGGAGACAAACATATCAGTTATTCCTCAGATTTTGGGAAAACATGGAAGAAAATTTCGGATGAAAAAAATCTTTATGTTTGTGAATGGGTAGATCAAAATACCGTTATTTTTGCAGGCAAAGACCGAATTTTAAAAATGAAAATTAATTAATCAGTTTTAAATTAAAAATAAAACTGTTTCTAAGAAAAAATTATGCTGAACATCATCAATCAACTTTTTGAAATAGAGAAAAAATCAAACGATCAGAATCTTTCTATTTTTGAAAGAAATTTTGAAAGAATTAATTATGAACTGGAAGAAATGGGATTTGTTATTAATAATCCGATCGGGAAAATTTACGATTCTAGAGATACTTCTATCGATGCAAATGTTGTAGGGAATTCTTCAAAACCTTTGATCACAAAAGTACTGAAGCCTGTGATTTTTCAAAAAGACGGAAACGAATTGGTATTGTTGCAAAAAGGCATCGTAATAGCTGAATAACACATGGGAAATATAAATTTTGGAATTGATCTCGGGACAACAAATTCAGGGATCTGCAAATTTGTCGACGGAAAAGTTGTGGTGTACAAAAATCCTGTTGGATTCAGCGATACGCTTCCTTCGATTGTGGCTTACAGAAAAGGCAGGATTTTCATTGGTGAAAAAGCAAGAGAGCTTTTAAAGTCTGGAAATCGCGATGTTTTTGCTTCATTTAAAAGAAAAATGGGGACGGAACATCTTTATCAAATCTCAGAAATTAATGAAGAGAAAACGCCTGTAGAATTTTCGTCAATGATTCTGAAAGAGCTTTTAAGTTTTATTCCCGATGAAAAACCACAGTCGATTGTAATTACGATTCCTGCCTCGTTTGATACGGTTCAGTCTAATGCAACAAAAAAAGCGGGACTTTCTGCAGGTTTTCAACAGGTTGTATTGCTTCAGGAGCCTATTGCAGCGTGTCTTGCTTATGCAAACTTCCAGAATATTGAGCATACGGAAGAAAAAAATTGGTTGGTTTATGATTTTGGAGGAGGGACTTTCGATGTTGCTTTGGTGAAAATCAATGAAAGAGAATTGAAGATTATCGATCATGAAGGAAACAATTTTTTGGGTGGAGTAGATCTTGATCATTTAATGATAGAAAAATTATTTATCCCGAAAATTGAGGAAGTTTTAAATGAAGAATCCTTGTTTAAAAAGCTGATGTCGAAACAGGATAATAATTACACAAAACTATATTATGAACTTCTCTACAAAGCCGAAGAAATTAAAAAAGAACTTTCCATAAAAGAAACGGTTATTTCGGAATTGGAACTGAATGATGGAGATCATTATATCGATTTTGAAATTTCAAGAAACGATTTTAATGAAGTAATTGCTGAAAAGATTGAAGAAACAGGAGTTTTCATTAAAAAATTGCTTGAAGAAAATCAAAAAACTGCAAAAGATATCGAGCGAATCATTTTGGTTGGAGGAACGACTTATATTCCTTACATCAGAGAATATCTGAAAGAAACTTTCGGAATTCTGACGGACAATTCTATTGATCCGACAACGGCAGTTATGGTTGGTGCAGCTTATTTTGCAGGAACAAAAGAAGAAACGGTAGAGATAAAAGAAGAGCAACAGGAAACTCTCCAAAATCATCAGAATCAAAATAAGATCGATGTAAAGTTGATTTACGAGATCAATACCCAGGACGATGAAGAGCTTTTGGTTGGGGTTGTAGAAAACTTTGAAGGATATTTCAGAATTATAAGAAAAGACGGTGGTTTTGATACGGGTTTAATGAATTTCAGAAATAAATTTTCAGAGTTCATTAAAGTTTTGCCAAAGCAGGCGAATAATTTTACGCTGACAATTTTTGATCATAATCAAAATCAGGTTTTTGAGAAAAATAATATTTTCATCAATCACGGAATTTATAATATTTCCGGACAGCCTTTGCCGAATGATATTTGTCTCGAGGTTGATGATGCTTTCGGAGGAACTTTTCTTGAAAAGATCTTCAAGAAAAACGATATTTTACCTTTGAGCAAAACGATTTATAAAACGACTTCCAAAAATTTTAATAAAGAAGCTGATGATAAATTGATTATCAATATTTTGGAGGGAAAATCGGGAACTTTGCCTGCAAGCAATATGAGCATTGGATACATCGAGGTCAATAGTAAAGACATGCCAATCAATCTGTTAAAAGGAATGGATATTGAGCTTAAATTCAATATGAGCGAATCGAGGGATTTGTCTGTTTCTGTGTATATCAGTTCCATTGATTTTGAGAAAAAGGAAATTTTTAATCCTCATACAAAGCGCATTAATAAAGATAAATTTCAGGAAGATATTGATAAGGTAATTGATGAAATCGAATATGAATTAAGCTTTGTTGAAAATATTGATGATTCCAATGAAGAGGATTTTAAAGTGTTGGTAAAATTTAAAAATATTAAAGATGAACTTTTCAGGATAAAGTTTGATTTAATCGAAGTCGAAGAAGATGAATCTACGGAAAGAATTTTTCAGCTTGATGAGCGAAAAAGAAGAATGCTTCAGGAATACGATAAATTAGTCCGTTTCCGCGATGTGATCTATGAAATTGATGAATATAAAGAAAATAAAAGTAATTTGGAAAATATGCTGGATGAAGCCACACAAAGGCAGAAAGACCAGTTTTATAAGATCATAAAAGATGAAAAGATCTTTTTGGAATCCAATGAAAAAGCAATCATCAAAAGAAAATCTCAGGAACTTCAAAGATTGAATGCTGAAATTTATTTTAAACGTGACGAAGCATACCTAAATCTTTATTATCACTATAAATTCAGAAATCCGGAAGATTATAAGGATCAGAAAAAAGTTCAGAAGCTTATAGAAACGGGAGATAAAGCGGTAGAAAATAAAAATTATCAGGAACTGAAGTTTGTGGTTTCAAGTATGTATGACCAATTGAAAGTGAAGCCTAAAAGTCTGTTTGATGATCAGGATGGAAATTTAGGATTGAAATAATGTAAAAGCACTCGAAAAGGAGTGCTTTATCTGTATTTTTGAAATTCTTTTCTTAAAATAAAAGCCAACATAAAAGTTAATGGAATACCTAAAATAGGTTTTGTTATACATAATAATACTGTGCCGACAAAAATTGCAATAAAGACTCCGATTACCAAAGTATACAATTGCAGCTGTATCAGTTTATGACCAAATTTTTTAAGTTTCCCCAAATAAAGGTGATCTATTTCTCTGAACAATGTTTCATAGCGTCTGTTCATTCTGTTATTAATAATGAAAAAAACGATAATTTCTACTGCGATAGCAATTAGAAATGCATATTTATTTACGCTAAGCAAAACTGCAAAAATCATGAAAATTATAGCATAATAACCAATTGTTGTAATCCATTCTGAAGTAGTCGCTTCATTTTTTTTACTTTCAAGAAATCTTGAATTAATGGTTGCTTGCTGAAGAAATCTTTGAGCCATTGCCCTTGAATCGAATGTATTTTCTTTACTTGCCCAATCTGCGCCGATTCTCGAGTTCTTTTTAAGTATTCTTCTCAATTCTTCCGTATTAGCATCAAAATGTCCAAGAGCAACTAAGATTTTTCCTAAAAATACTCTGAAGAAAATGTCAATATTTTGATGTTCAGAAACATCATTGTTGATATCTAAAATTTCATTATGGAAATAAGAAGAATCAATATCGGATTGCAAAGCATAAAAATGTGGATTTATTCCATGTTTATATTGAGCAAGAAGATAATTGTAATGATTCGGTTCGGGAATGACAGATCTTACCAGTTTATTTTTTTGAGTGATCTGATCGATGAGAAATTCTTTGGTTAAAGGACTGATGACAGGAAAATAGTTTTTATAAAAAATCCTCAAATTTTCCCAGCTATTATTTTTAATATTAACCTGTATATATCTTTTAATATGTTCTTCACAAAATGTTCGGAACTCAGGCGTTATTTGCATGATGTTCGGGAAAATCCTATTGTGTGAAGAATTTATCTTAAAATCTTCATTTTTAAATATTTTTAAAAGATTTTCATCCTGAAAAAGAACATTGAATTTGTTACCGTTTTCTTTAAAAAAAGACATTAAGTTTTCGATATCATTTAATGAAAATTCCGGATCAATTTTTTGATGGGCTTTTAGTATTTTTTCAGCTTTGATGAGATCAGAAGAATTTTCCCCGTCAAAATTTGGCAGAGATTCTTTTATGACGTCCAGTAATTGCAGATTGATCATTTATTCTTGTTTAAAAAGATTCTTACCCCGATAATGATAAGCGGAGCAATAATTCCTGACGGAAATTTCCCTTCCGAGGCGGAATCAAAAACATAGGCAAGCCCAAATCCTACAACTAACATCAAAGGAAAACCAACGATCATCGTAATTAATAAGGTTGCAGAAATTTTTCCTAAAGTATCCGTCAAATTTTTATGATCAAAAAGACTGAAATAATATTTAAAATTCCTGTACGCCAAATATATAGCAACCAAATTTACTACGCCATAAAACATAAGTGCTTCGCGATCAATCGAAATCACAAAGAAAAAACTAAGAATGTAAACTCCGAAAATAACAATTGAAAGAAACAAAATAAGTCCCGGATTTTGATCTTTAGCGAAAAAAGCAGCAATATGATAGGCAAGATTGCTCAATATCCCTTTTTTCTGATTTTTCCAGTCTTCTGCAATTGCCTGGTTTTTTCTGATGACATTTTTTGTGAGATCATTTGAGGCATTAAAATGAAAAATAGCGGTAAGGATTTCTCCAAGAACAACTTTATTGTCTATCGATGTTTTTTGGTGTTCGGCAACAACATTATTGATTGTTAAAATATCACGATCAAACTCAAAATTATCAACTAAAGACTGAAGATAATAGAATTTTTTATCAACGGCAAAAGGATAATTTTTCTTTAAATAAGTAAGATTGTTATTCTTTATAATTCCTTCAATGATAAGATCGTTTTTGTCGTGAAGCAAAACAGTATAAAAATCGAGACTTTCTGCGCTGAAAAATTGGGCATAAAAATGTTGAAAATAAATAAGATTCTGCCACTGATTATTTCGAACGCTTACAGAAATAAATTCCTTCAGAAAAGGAATGAAAACTTCCCGGAATTCTTCAATTTCACTTTCTGAAATATTTCTTAGGTCGGGTTTATTCTTTAAGTTTTCAGGATATTTGTCGTTGTAAATACTTTTGATAACAGAAAGGTTCAGAATATTGTCAAAATTCTGTTCCTGATTTTTTATATATTCTAAAAATTCTTCAATTTCGTTGATAGTAAAAGTGTTGTTCAGTTTACTTTCGGCTTTCAACAGCTTTTCAGCTTTAATTATGTCCTGCGGATTTTGCGGATCGAAATTTTGAATATTTTCGTCTACAAATTCTTTTAGACTGAAGTTGATCATGATCTTAATGTTTTTGCAAAATAAAAGAAATTAATAAACATTTTCAGAGAAAACACCGTATTTTTATTTTAAAACTGTTTAAACTGATTTTAGATTTAACCACAAAAGTCACAAAAGTTATGTATATGGCTTTTATTATATAATCAAAGCGCTCAAAAGAATAAAAATCAAAGATTTTTAAAACTTATGTTTTCTTTTTTAAGTTTAATAATAATCTTTAAATATTTTATATAAAACCTTTTTTGACTTTTGTGGTTAAATAAAAAGTTGAAACAATTTTTTTAATAATGATAAAATTTTTAGGTTTAAATTAAATTTTTAAATCTGAAATATAGAAGATTTCGTTTTTTAGAAAAAAATTTTCACGCTACCTTTGATTAAATTTGCTATATGAAAAACCTGAAAATATTGTTTATTTTATTGATTCCGACTTTATTTTATACTCAGAAGATTCGTGTTTTTATTCTCGCCGGACAATCAAATATGAATGGTTTCGGTTTTAATAAAGATCTTACGAATGATTTGAAATCTTTTAAAGATGTTTATATTTTTCAGGGAAATTCTGTTCCGGACGGAGATGTGAATGGAGGAGTAGGAAAATGGGACGTTTTGAAACCCGGAAATGGAACAGGCTTTAAAACCGATGGTAAAACAAATGTACTTTCAGACAGATTCGGTTTGGAATTGTCTTTTGCTAAAAAAATGAAAGAACTTTTTCCAAATGATAAGATTGCATTGATAAAATATGCGAGAGAAGGAACTTCCATCGATAGTGTTGCGAGAGCCGGTTTTGGATGTTGGGATTCCGATTTCAATGGCACAAACGGATTAAATCAATATGATAATTTTTTAAAAACAGTAAAGAATGCTTTGTCTGAAGCTGATATTGATAAAGACGGCAAAAAAGATGTAATCGTTCCTTCCGGAATTCTTTGGATGCAGGGTGAAGGCGATGCAAGTTATACCGAAGAAATTGCCAATAAATATTACGATCATTTGAAAACTTTAATGAATCAGATGAGAGCGACAATGTTGGCGGATGATCTCCCTGTCGTGATTGGGAAAATTTCAGATTCCGGGAAAGATAAATCAGGCAGAGTCTGGAAAATGGGAGAGTTGGTACAATATGCTCAGGAGAAATTTGTGCTGAATGATAAAAACGCAGCAATCGTTCGCTCAACTAAAAACTACGGTTATGGTGATGATCCGTGGCATTATAACAGTGCGGGTTATATCGATATAGGAGAAAAATTTGCCGAAAATGTATTTAGACTAATTATAAATTTCGAAAAAAGACCCTAATATATTTCATGATTCAAAATCCATAAGATATATTTAATTTTGCATTGTGAATTTCGATTGAGAAGTTCATCTTAAAAATTTAAACCTAAATGAATTCTTTAATAGATAAATATAATATTCCGGGACCTCGTTACACTTCTTACCCTACGGTTCCTTATTGGGATGAAAGTTCTTTCACTCCCGAATTGTGGAAGCAGAGCGTGATCAGGACCTTTAAGGAGACTAATGCAGAGGAAGGAATTTCTATTTATATTCACCTGCCTTTCTGCGAAGCTTTATGTACGTTTTGCGCGTGTCACAAACGTATTACAAAACAGCATAGCGTAGAAATTCCATATTTGGAAAGTGTTTTGAAGGAGTGGCAGTTGTATCTTCAGTTATTTGATGAAAAGCCAAAATTGAAAGAACTTCATTTAGGTGGAGGAACTCCGACTTTCTTTTCTCCTAAAAATTTAAAAACTTTATTGGAAGGAATTTTCGAAACGGTTGAAATTGCAGAACATCAGGAATTTTCTTTTGAAGGTCACCCGAATAATACATCAAAAGAGCATCTTCAGACACTTTACGATTTAGGTTTCAGAAGAGTGAGTTTCGGAGTTCAGGATTATGATCCTAAAGTTCAGAAGGCGATCAACAGAATTCAGCCTTTTGAAAAGGTAAAAGAAGTGACGGAATGGGCAAAAGAGATTGGCTACAGAGGAATCAGCCATGATTTGGTTTTTGGACTTCCACACCAGACTTGGGAAGCAATGGAAAATACGATCCGTAAAACAATGGAATTGAAACCTGACCGTTTAGCTTTTTATTCTTATGCTCACGTTCCGTGGGTAAAAGGTGTCGGACAGAGAGGTTTTGATGAAAATGATCTTCCGAGCGGTGAAGAAAAACGACGATTGTATGAAGATGGGAAAAAATTATTGGAAGATTTAGGATACATAGAAGTTGGAATGGATCATTTTTCTCTGGAACACGATGATTTGTATCAATCTTTAATTCAGAAAAAATTACACAGAAATTTCATGGGATATACTTCAAGCAAAACCCAATTGATGGTTGGTTTAGGTATGTCTGCAATTTCAGATTCGTGGTATGCTTTTGCACAAAATATAAAAACAGTGGAAGAGTATCAGAAAATGGTTGAAGAAGGTGAGATTCCGGTTGTAAAAGGTCATATTTTAAATGAAGAAGATTTGACTGTAAGAAGACATATTTTAAATTTAATGTGTCAATTGGAAACAACTTTTGATAGTAATAATTCTTTTCCTGAATTGGAAAATGCACTTGAAATGCTGAAGGAAATGGAAAATGATGAATTGGTTGAAATTAATGGTCATCACATTCAGATTACAGAAAAAGGAAGAGCATTCACAAGAAATGTAGCAATGGTTTTCGATCTTAGAATGATGAGAAATAAGCCGGAAACGAGAATTTTCTCAATGACGATCTAAGTAATAATTTAAATTAATACAGAAAAGCCCCGATCAATAAAACTGATTGGGGCTTTTTTTGAAACTGTTTGAAAATTATTTTTTATTTAATAATTATTTTTTTGCTGTAAGATTTCTGATTTCCTGAATTTAAATTAATAAAATAAACTCCTGCAGGAATTCCTGAAATATCTACGCTGTTATCGTCTTCAATTTTTCCTTGCTCTAAAACTTTTCTTCCTTCAAAATTGATGATCTCAACAGATGTATTCTTGTCTTTTACTCCTTCAACAAAGACTTTTTTAGAAGCTGGGTTCGGATAAACCTTTATTTGGTTTGAAAGATCATTTTCCTGAGTTCCTAAAGTTGTTGAAGTCGTAACTCTGAATATTTTTCCGCTATTTACGGCTGCAACAAACAATTCATTTTGATTATTCACTCCAAAAGTTGAAAAATTATTTCCTGAAAATGCTGAAGTCCAGGTTATTGAATTATCTGAATTCAAAATTCCTATTTGTGTTGAACAATAATCTGCAAAAATATATCTTCCCTGTAAAGCCGGATATTGTGTTCCTCTGTAAATATAACCTCCTGTAATCGAGCATTTTCCTCCTGAGTGATCATAAGCAGCAATTGGGAAAGTCATTGTAGATTGAGCAGGACAACCTGCTGTGTTGTAAGAATTATTTCCTTCGTAACAACGCCATCCGTAATTAATTCCGGCTTGCGTCAATGGCATTCGGTTAATTTCTTCAATTTGTCCCTGTCCGACATCTGCAATCATTACATTTCCTGAAACCGTATCAAAATTAAATTTCCAGGCATTTCTCAATCCGTAAGCCCAGACTTCATCTGCTCCGTCAACTCCTACAAAAGGATTTCCCGGCGGAATATTGTAAGGTCCGGTAGAATTGATGTCTAATCTTAATAATTTTCCTAGAAGAGAATTTTTGTTTTGAGCATTATTATTCGGATCACCTCCGCTTCCGCCATCTCCAGTAACAACCCACAAATAACCATCCGGAGCAAAATGGATACTTCCTCCATTATGATTGTCAAATGGTTTTGCCTGATTTAAAATAATTTTTTCAGTGGTTACATCTGCAACATTTGGATCTGAGCTTACAGTGTATCTTGCCACTGTGATGTCACCGTCCAAGTCGTTGTAATAAACAAAAAAATACCCGTTTGTCGAGTATTGTGGGTGAAAAGCCAATCCAAGAAGCCCTCTTTCGCCTCCATAAGTGATCTTTGAGCCGATGTTTAAAAAATTAGTAGAATTTACTGTTCCATTTGGTTGTACAATTTTAATGATTCCGTTTTGCTGGACGACGAACATTCTGCTGTCGTTGGCATTTACAATTTCTACGGGTGCGGTAAGTCCCGTCGCAAATTCTCCCACATTAATGCTTTGGGCATTAACAATGAAGGAAGAAAAAATACTTACGCAAAAAAGTAGTTTTTTCATAATATTTTGATATTTAGTGTATTAAATCTGAATGAAAATTTCATACCAATCACGTATTGAAAAATTCATTAAAATATCACGGAAAAATTATTAAATCTTAAATAAAAATAAGAATGCCGATATATCTGAAAATAAACGATTTCTGTTGTTAAAAATTCATAAAACTCAATAAAATGATTATATTTGCCGACTTAATTTAACGTAGTTATAACAAAATGCAAGGAAAAGGACTTATTACAATTGTTGCTATTGTACTAGGGTTGATTTGCTTAAACGAGCTATTACCAACATGGTACGCCAGCAAAATTGAAAAGCAGGCGACTGCTATTGCAGGAGACAATCCGGAGAAGTATCAGAAAGAAATTGCAAAACTTTCTAAGGATACTCTGAATTTAGGATTCACAAAACTTTATTACACTAAAGCCAAAGACAAGGAAATGAAACTTGGTTTGGACTTGAAAGGGGGGATCAATGTCCTTTTGGAAATTAACCAAAGAGACTTGGTGAATGATTTAACAAGTTATTCTACCAACCCGGTTCTTATCGAGGCTTTAAACAAAACGGATGAAGTTCAGAAGAATTCTACAAAACCTTACATCGACAATTTCTTCGATCAGTTCGATGCAATTAACAAAGCTAAAGGTACAAACCTGAAGTTGGCAGATCCGGAACTTTTCGGAAACACTACACTTACAGAGGTGAAGTACAACACTCCTGATGATCAGGTAAAAAGCATTGTTAAAAGAAAAATCGATGCGTCTGTAGGAACAGCTTTTGAGGTGATCAGAACGAGAATCGATAAAATGGGTGCTGTGCAGCCAAACGTTCAGAGAGTACCGGGAACTGCAAGAATTTCTGTAGAAATGCCGGGTATGAAGGACATCGATAAGGTGAAGAAAATGCTTCAGACTTCTGCAAAACTTCAATTCTGGGAAGTACAGCAAGTTCCTGAAATGGCACCATATTTCCAGACTTTAACGTCTATGGTTGCTGTAAAAGGTGATTCTATGGGAGTTGCGAAAACCGTAAACTTCATGAATCTTTTACACCTTGACAAATTAAGAACAAATGGTGTTGCGAATGTAAAACTTTCTGATACAGCTGCTGTAAACAAGATATTGAACAGCAAAGTAGGTCAGTCTTTACGTCCGTCTAACATTAAATATACCCAATTCATGTGGGGTTACAAGCCTGAAGCTACAGATACTGAAAGTTTAGTATTGTATGCAATCAGAGGTAACATCAATCAAAAAGCTCCTGTAGACGGTGCTGTTGAAACTGCTAATATCAGCTATGATGAGTTGAGCAGAGTAGTAGTAGATATGCAGATGGATTCTAAAGGTGCTAAAGAATGGAAAACTTTAACTGAGAAAAATGTTGGTAAACCGGTTGCTGTTACATTGGACGGAAGAGTTTATACTGCTCCGAATGTTGTAAATGCAATTCCTAACGGTAGAACTCAAATCTCGGGTAACTTCTCTCAGGAAGAAGCTAAAGAATTGGTTGACGTTTTAGGAGCTGGTAAATTACCTGCAGGTGCAAAAGTAGTTCAGGCTACTGTTGTAGGACCTTCATTAGGACAAGAGTCTATTGATGCAGGGGTAATGTCATTTGGTATTGCATTTTTATTAATTATAGTTTATATCATTTTCTATTACGGTGGTGCAGGTGTATACGCTGTAATTGCAATGATCATCAACTTATTCTATATCTTCGGAATTATGGATTCCGTTGACGCAACTCTTACACTTCCTGGTATCGCGGGTATCGTTCTTACAATGGCAATGGCGGTAGATACGAACGTAATTATTTACGAAAGAACCAAGGAAGAATTATTTGCAGGAAAAAGTATTTTAGAAGCTTACAAAGATGGTTTCAAACATGCCTTGAGTGCAATTGTTGATGGTCACTTAACGACTTTATTAACGGCAGGAGTACTTTTCCTTTTCGGAACAGGACCAATTAAAGGTTTCGCATTAACTTTAGGAATCGGTATCTTGATGACGTTCTTTACTTCGGTATTGATCTCAAGAGCGATGATCTTCTCAAGATTAAATAAAGGAAAACACCTTTCTGTTTGGACTGGTGCTACGAAAAACCTTTTCAGAAATACTTGGATCGATTTTATTGGAAAAAGAAAATATGCTTACATTATTTCTGCTATTCTTACTGTAGTTTCTATCGCATCTATTGCAATCCACGGATTCAAATACGGTATCGACTTTACAGGGGGTAGAAATTATATCGTAAGATTTGATAAAGCTGTTAATGCAGAAGATATCGAAGGTAAATTGGTTACAATTTTCAAAACTGAAGATGGTAAAAACTCTTCTGTGGAGGCTAAAACTTTCGGAAACGATAACCAGTTGAAAATCTCTACAGATTATCTTATTGATGACGAATCTTTAAAAGCTGACCAGACTGTTGAGCAGAAATTATATGAAGGTTTAAAAACAAGTCTTCCTGCAAACACGACGATGAAAGATTTCAAAGCTCCTGAAAAAGGTCACGTAGGAATTATTTCTTCTGAAAAAGTAGGACCTACTGTTGCAGATGATATTAAAACTCATGGTATTCTTGCTGTAGTTGCAGCTTTAGGAGGTATCTTTATCTATATCTTAATCAGATTTAGAAAATGGCAATTCTCTCTTGGTGCTGTTGCGGCGTTGTTCCACGATGCGGTTATTATTTTGGGAGCATATTCATTGCTTCATAAATTTATGCCGTTCAACATGGAAATTAACCAGGATTTCGTTGCTGCGATATTGACGGTATTAGGTTACTCGATCAATGATACGGTAATTATCTTTGACAGAATTAGAGAGTATTTAAGAGAGAAGAAATCATTAACATTAGCAGGTCTATTTGATGACTCTATTTCTAGTACATTGGGTAGAACGTTCAACACGTCATTTACTACAATTCTGGTAATCTTAGCGATCTTCATCTTTGGTGGAGATAACTTAAGAGGATTCATGTTTGCTATGTTAATAGGTATCGGATTCGGTACATATTCATCAATCTTTATTGCATCGGCTATTGCTTATGACTTCCTGAAAACAGGTAAAGAAGATGAAGTACACGGTAAAACGACTTCAAGCAAAGAAGTTCTTACTTCAAAATAATTTATACTACAATAAATAAGAAAAAAGCCTTTCAATTTGAAAGGCTTTTTTTGTGAACAAAAATTTTAATTTTAAAATTTATAATTCAGAATCTATCTTTCACTTTAATAATAATTTAGAATCATTATTTTTCCTGATTTGACTATTTTTGCAAAATTATGGAGAACTCAAGGAAAAAAGCAGCTATTGGTTTTATTTTTATTACACTTTTGATAGATGTAATAGGATTGGGAATTATTATTCCCGTTATTCCAAAGCTTATTGAAGAGCTTATTCACGGAAGCGTAACAGAAGCTGCTAAATATGGAGGATGGCTTGGTTTTGCGTATGCTTTTACCCAGTTTATATTTTCACCAGTGATTGGGAATTTAAGTGATAAATATGGAAGAAGACCTATTATTTTGATTTCTCTTTTTGGTTTTGCAGTAGACTATGTTTTCCTTGCTTTGGCACCGAGTATATGGCTTTTATTTGTAGGTAGAGTGATTGCGGGAATTACGGGAGCGAGCTTTACAACAGCGAGCGCCTATATTGCAGATATTTCTACGGATCAGGATCGCGCAAAGAATTTTGGACTTATCGGTGCTGCATTTGGATTAGGTTTTATCATCGGACCGCTTATTGGTGGTGTTTTGGGGCATTTCGGAGCAAGAGTTCCTTTTTATGCAGCGGCAGTTTTATGTTTATTGAATTTCCTTTATGGATATTTTATTCTTCCTGAAAGTCTGGATAAAGATAAAAGAAGAGAATTTGATTGGAAAAGAGCAAATCCTATAGGTTCACTAAAATTTTTATTAAAACACCCTGAACTTTCAGGTTTGGTAGCAACACTTTTCTTAGTTTATATTGCAGGTCACGCTGTGCAAAGTAACTGGAGTTATTTCACAATGGGACAATTTAAGTGGACAGAATTTACTGTTGGTGTTTCATTAGGAGTTGTAGGATTATTGGTGGCTTTGGTACAGGGAGTTTTGATACGATGGACGGCTCCAAAACTAGGAGAATACAAAAGTATCTATATAGGTTTAGGAATGTATGCAATAGGGATGTTGTTGTTTTCTTTAGCTACAGAAGGCTGGATGATGTTTGCCATTCTTGTTCCTTACTGTCTTGGAGGAATTTGCGGACCTTCTCTTCAGTCTGTAATTACAAAAAATGTTGCTCCAAATGAACAAGGAGAATTACAAGGTGCTTTAACGAGTTTGATGAGTATAACGGCTACAATAGGACCTCCGTTAATGGCTAATTTATACTATCAGTTCAGTAAAGAAGATGCTTTCTTTAAATTTCCGGGAGCGCCTTTCTTCTTAGCCTTTGTTTTAATGGCAATAAGTGTAGTAATTACTTATTTCAATTTCCAGAGAAAAGAAAATAAAAAAGAAAAAATTTAATTTAAATAATAAAAAGAGCGAATCATATTTTTGGTTCGTTTCTTTTTTGTTTAAAAATTAATTTTTAGATGATTATTTTTTATTTAATTGAATTTTGTATTGTGATATTTTTATATATTTGGCAAAATTAACATAAATATGAAAATTCATAAGTTCTTATTAGGGATAGTTTCAACAACATTATTTTTTAGTTGTAGCAGTAGTGATGACGCTACCGGTCAGAATGACACAAATAGCGGAAACAATACTGAAGTTCCCGCTATTTATAAGAAAATTTATGGTGCATCAAGCATTACTTCAGACGGAACATACGTTTATATAAAAACAACAGGAACGCCCGATCATAAAAGTGTTTATTATCCTACTACCAATAGTTTATATGAAAATTTTTCCGGAACAACTTACGGAGGTTATACATTTTCTAAAAACCCGAATTCAATTTCTACAAAAAATTATACTTTTAAAATTCCTTTAAATCCAGCCGTTAATTCTGCACATTCTGCAACACCGCTTGGTCCTATTGGAGTTTCTTTGAATGGAGTTCCTTTCTTTAATCAATATGCGGGACCCAATCAGCCTTTGTCTGGTGAAATCGTTTCTTTCGACCAATGGTGGGGACATCCTGCTCCGGGCGGAGATTATCACTATCATGTGGAACCGAAATATCTTACAACAGTAAAAGCTTCAAAATCTGCATTATTAGGATTTTTATTGGATGGATTTCCTGTTTATGGACCTGAAGAAGGCGGAGTAGTGGTTGCAAATGCTTCATTGGATGCTTATCACGGTCATACTACAGTAACAGCAGATTATCCCAACGGTATTTATCATTATCACATTACAAGCAGTGATCCTTACATCAACGGAAATGGTTTTTATGGAACGCCGGGAACTGTTAGCAATTAATTTTTTATTTCTTTTTTTGATTTCATGTGAGTCATCAAAGCGAGAAAACTTTAAATATTATAATCTTAATGATATTCATCTGGAAAATAATAATGGTTTGGTAATTCAGAATAACAAGCCGTTTTCCGGTATTGTCTATTCTTTTTATCCTAATACAAAAGATACGGCTGAAGTAATAGGATTTAATAAAGGAAAAGAACACGGCGAGTGGAAACAGTTTTTCCCCGATGGTAAACTACACCAACAGCGTTTTTTTGAAAATGGAACAAAAATCAAAACTTTGAAAGAATGGTGGGAAAATGGTAAGATGAAAATATCAGGTTCTTTTCTGAAAGGTGAAAATGATGGTGAATATAAAGAATGGAACCCAAATGGCAGATTGATAAAAGAAATGCACTATAAATCAGGCTATGAAGAAGGAAGTCAGAAACAGTTTTACGATAACGGAAAAATAAGATCTAATTACATTGTAAAAAACGGAAAACGTTACGGATTATTAGGAACAAAAAATTGTGTAAATGTTACGGACAGTATTTTTCAGAAGTAGTTTTTTAGGTTTGATAATGATGTTTTCCTGCCAAAAACGGGAAGATAATTCTTTGCCTTATTACAATACGCCAGATTTTACACCACAGTTTTTATCTAAAAATGAAGCTTCAGAAAAGATCACTCATCATATAGATTCATTTTCATTTAGGGATCAAGATAATAAGATTATTACGGATAAAGCTGTAAATCACAAAATACATGTTGCCAGTTTTATTTTTACATCTTGTGGTAGTATTTGTCCTACAATAATTGAGAATTTAAGTGTGGTTGATAAAAAATTTAAAAATGATCCGAATGTTCTTTTATTATCTTTTTCGGTAACTCCTTGGATCGACAATCCGCAAAAGCTGAAAGATTTTAAAGAATTACATAAAATAAATAATCCCAACTGGCATTTTCTTACGGGAAACAAAGGTGAAATTTATAAATTGGCGCGTCAGTCTTATTTTGCTGAAGAGGATCTCGGATTTACTCGTGACAGTACACAATTCCTTCATACAGAACATATTATTTTAGCCGATCAGGACAAAAAAATACGTGGAATTTATAACGGAACTTTGCAGACTGATATTCAGCAGCTTATTAAAGATATTGAAACGTTAAAAAAGGAATAAATTCCTACAAAACTTAATATTTTATTAAAACTCAATATTTCATATTCAGTTTCACATATCTTTCGTAATTTTACAAAATGGAATTAAGCATTGGAGAAATGGCACTGATTGCTGTAGCAATCGTTGTATTATTCGGACCGGATAAACTTCCTCAGATTGCACGCGACTTAGGCGCGGGTGTAAGAAAGATGCGTGGTGCAGTGGAAGACATCAAAACTGAGATCATGAAAGAAACTGATAACCCTGTTTCTGAGATTAAACGTGAAATTGAAAAAGTAAAAGATGCTGCAAAAGAATTTAATCCAATGAAAGATATCCAAAAAGATATTTTAACGGAGCCACAAGCATCAAATGAACCTCCAAAACCGAAACCTTCTGAAGACGAAACTTACGAAGGACCGGTAAGCAGATAAGATGGAGGAAATTATTCAGGAAGATAAAAAGGTCTTTTTGTTTCTTAATAATTTGGGAGACACGCCTTTTGATCAGTTTTGGATGCTGATTTCCAGCACTTGGATCTGGGTTCCGCTTTACATTATTTTCTGTTATTTTTTATTCAAAAATTATAAACTAAGATCTTTAGTTTTTATTCTGATATTTATAGCAATCGGAGTTACGGTTTCCGATCAGGTTGCAAGTATTTTCAAATATGGAGTAGCAAGGTTAAGACCCTGTCATGATCCTACACTGGAGCATCACATGAGAATTGTGAAATGCGGCGGGGAATTCGGTTTTTACTCTGCTCATGCATCCAATACATTTTTACTGGCAACTTATTTAACTATTTTATTAAAAGATAAAATTAAATGGTTTCCTTATGCTATATTTGTATGGGCTGCAGTAGTGTCATACAGCCGTATATATTTAGGAGTGCATTTCCCGATAGATATTTTGGTGGGGGCGTTTGTTGGATCTTTATTGGGAGTGGTTTTTGGTGCGCTCGCGAAAAAAGTAATCAACAAACAAAAAATAACTTCATGAAAAAATCTTTATTATTTACAGCATTAGTTTTCTCATCATTATATTTTTACGCTCAGGACAAGAAAATTGCAGAAGACTGTTTTCAAAAAGCGGATTATAAATGTGCTGAAGAGCAATATCTAAAATTGGCTCAAAGTGAAAAAATCCAGAAATTACAGTCCGAATATTACAACAATCTAGGAACGGCGCAAAGAAGATTGGGAAAGACAACTTCAGCTTTCAAATCCTATGAATCTGCATTGAAAGCAAATCCGATGTCTGCAGCTGTTTATGCCAATTTAGGTTCTATTCACGGACAGAAAGGCAATAAGCAAGCCGCAATAGATTATCTGAACCAAGGTCTTAAACTAGAGCCTGAAAATGCAGATATGTATCTTACACGTGCTAAAATTTATGAAAATTTAGGTAAAAAAGATCTTGCTGCAAAAGATTTAAATCAAATCTTAACTTTCGCTCCGGATAATATTTACGCAAGAACAGGATTGGCCAATCTTAAGAAAAACAGTGGTGATCTGGAAGGTGCTTTAAAGGATTATAATCAATTGATTGCTGAAAAACCGGAGTCACTTTTATACAGTGGGAGAGGTGATGTTTATTTTAAATTAAAGAGAAATAAAGAGGCTCTTGCAGACGTAAATAAAGCTCTTGCTATCGATCCTAAGTTCTCCCAAGCTCATGTAAACAAAGCATTAATTTTATTTGAAACTGGAAAAATAAAAGAAGCCTGTGCAAGTCTGGATAAAGCTGTAAGTATGGGCTACGAAAAACCGTTGCTTTTGGAGCAGTACGCTAAATGTGAGAAAAAATAAACTAGTATATTACATGAAATTACCAAATCTAAAATTATTTGTAACCGCAGTATTTACTCTTGGAGTAATGACTTTCATCAATGCTCAGCAATCTGAAATAAAAACTGAAGAAAATTCTCTGCTGGAAGCTGCCTTGAAAAGATCCGACGCAAAATCCTCAAATTCTCTTTTTTATCTGAATAAAGTTGAAACGAATATCGATGCGGTGAAAAAAGTGCCTTCAGAAAATATAAAATATGTGATGGTTCTTACAGGTAATGATGTCAAGAAAAAATTCAGAGACAAAGGAATTATACAAATTGTCATGGTAACTACGAAAGATTAATAACTATCATAAATTTTTAAATAAATATATCTATTCATGTTAAACATTGTTCTTGTAGAACCGGAAATACCAAATAATACAGGCAATATCGGAAGATTATGCGTCGGAACAGAAAGCAGATTGCATTTGATCCATCCATTCGGATTTATAATTAATGATAAAAATTTAAAACGTTCAGGTCTTGATTATTGGGTACATCTTGATGTTACTGAATATGAAAATGTAGATGAGTGGATTAAAAATATTCCCGATTTATCGCGTGTTTTTTTGATGAGCTCACATGCCGAAAAATCTTATCTTGAAACAGATTTTCAGGACGGAGACTGGCTTGTTTTCGGAAAAGAAAGTGTTGGTTTAAGTAAAGATGTTTTAGACCGTTTTGAAAATCATTTAACAATTCCTATGTCTAAACTTATCCGAAGTTTTAATATCGCCAATTCCGTTGCTTTCGTGGTTGGGGAAGCAAAAAGGCAGATTAATTTAAAAGTTAAGATATAATTTAATCGTTATGATAAGGCTTTCCCTGTAAAATCTGATCGGCACGATATACCTGTTCAACGATAAATAACCGGATCATCTGGTGAGTAAATGTCATTTTAGATAATGACATTTTTTCGTTGGCTCTCGTATAGATTTCTTCTGAGAAACCATACGCTCCACCAATTAAAATATGAATTTTTTTCACTGAAGAATTCATCCAGTTATCAATTTTTTGTGCAAATTCACGACTGGTAAATTGTTTTCCTTTTTCATCAAGAATTACGACGAGATCAGTTCTGTCAATATGATTCATGAACAGTTTTGCTTCTTCTTTTTTCAAAAGATCCGGCGACAGATTTTTAGCATTTTTTACGTCAGGAATTTCAATAATCTCAAAATTCCAGTGTTTAGGAAGTCTTTTCAGATAGTAATTAATTAAAGAAGTGATTTCCTTATCGTCCGTTTTACCGATACAAAGCAAATTGATCTGCATTTTCTGTTTTAAGTTTTAAATGTCAAAGATATTCATAAATTAAGGAAAGTCATAATTTATGGAGTTTCAAGAAGGTTTTCAAGTTTAAAAAAATCATTACTTTTGTAATAACACCAATTCGATGAAAGCAAAAATCCTTTCTTTTACTTTTTTATTCTCTTCATTAATTTCTTACAGTCAGGAAGTTAATGAAGAGAAAATAAGGCAGTATATTAAAGAGGATAAAAATAAAATTTCAGTCGTTGCAGGGTTAAGTTATCTTCACAATACTTTCGGTTTACGATATCAGGACAAAATTTTTATATTAAGACCGAATGATGCTTTCTACACAGAATTTTTTATGCGATATCGATGGTTGGATGTAAGCTTTTCCTTTGCTCCAAAATTTACCAGAATCAACAACGATGATCCTGAAAAAGGAAAATCAAAGTATTTCAATTTTGGATTTACATTTTTTTTGAGTCCAAAACTTAGACAGTATGTTTATTTTAGCCAGGTAAAAGGATTATATTTTCAGGATACAAAAGACTTTATGCGATTGGTGTACGGAAACGATTACAATGAAGAAGGTTATTTGCAGTTTCCTGATGCAAAATACCGTTCATTTAAAGGAGAAACAAGCTATTTGTGGTTAGGAAATAAAACGGATTACAGAAGCTTCAATAATATGACTCATCAACCGTTGAAAGATGTCTTTCTATTAAGCACTGGTTTATTTTATCAATATAATATTCTGAGTGACCTTAATAAAACGATTTATCAGGGTGAAATTTTTAATGAAAATGAAAACGATTCGCCTTCAAAAGACGTAAGAATTGCATTACGATCGGGTGGTGGAGTTCAAAAAATGATCAAACAAAATTGGTACGCAATAGTTGAAATTTATCCTGAATTTTATTATTCAAAATTAATTGATGAAGATTTTCATGAGTTTAATGTCGGATTGTATTCTAATGCGAGAATTGGGTATGATAACGGAAAATGGTTTTTCGGAGGCGGAACTCAACTGAACTGGATCAACAGTTCCAATGAAAATTTTTATTCGACAACACAGTGGCTTTTTAGAATTGGATTAGGTTTCCGATTTAATTCGCCTAAATTTGTAAACAGAAACTTTGATAAAATAGACAATATTTTAAAGTAAAATGGGCATAAAACTTCCTAACTTCATCTTGAAAGTTCAAGAATTCTTCGATGATATACATATTCCTGTTTTGGGAATATCACTTTGGCAGATGTTTGAGATCTATATTCGGGGGATTTTTAAAGGAAAATTAGGGCGTAAGGCGGCTGCAATTTCATGGAGTTTTACCATCAGTCTATTTCCGTTCATTCTTTTTTTATTGTCCGTTTTGCCTTATATGCCACATTACGATAAGCTTCAGTTTTATATTTTTGAGGTTCTTATTCATAATGTTTTTCCTGCAAAAATGGAAAATGATGTAAGAGGTTATATTGAAGGCAGTATCGTTCCTAATATGAAGGGAATCAGTAGTTTTACAGTGGTTTTGGCATTGGTTTTTGCAACAAATGGGACATTTTCGTTAATTAATGGATTTAACGAAAATACAGACGAAAAAATGACTGATGTAAAGGAATTTATTCTTTCATTTTTCATTACGATCGGATTTATAACAGTTGTTTTTTTGACACTTTTTGGTGTGTATTATTCTGAGGTTGTTTTAAAATTATTTACTCCTGTTTATGACATTTCCTGGCTTGTCGACAACCTTTCAAAAATCATTGGATTTGTTTATTTTCCTATATTTTATTTTATATTATTGACATTATTTTATTGGTTGGGAACAGTAAGAATTGCAAGATTCAGACAGGCTGTTCCGGGTGCAATTTTAACAACAGTTTTGTTTGTTGTGACAACCTATCTTTTTGCTTTATATGTTAAAAATATTGCACGATACAATGTACTTTACGGATCAATTGGAAGTATGATTCTTCTGATGGTTTGGGTAAATGTAAACGTCTGGCTTCTCCTTTTCGGAAACGAACTGAATATGGCGCTTCGAAAATTAAGAATTGAAAAATTATTATCCGATCAGATTAAAAAAGAAGCGAAAAGCTATCATTCACAAAACTCTGAACCAAATTTAGAAAGTGATGACGAACACAAGCGGGAATTTAATAAACAAAAGAAAAAAGATTAATTTTCTTCTAGAAATTCCTTTTTAGAGCTTAAATTTAAAATAATATATCCCAAAGTTGCAGCTAAAAAAGAAGCGATCAAAATGGCAAATTTAGCATTGTCCTGAATTTCAATTTCTCCTTTAAAAGAAAGCAACGCAATAAAAATCGACATTGTAAAACCAATTCCGGCAAGAAATCCTACGCCCAACATTTGCATCCACGAACTGTTTTGAGGCAATGAGCTTAATTTCAGTTTAATAGCGAGTAAAGAAAATAGATTAATCCCAATTAATTTCCCTAAAACCAAACCTCCTATAATTCCCAATCCTAAAGTGCTTGTCAATCCGGAAATCATTTCATTATTAAAAGTGATATTTGTATTGGTTAAAGCAAAAATCGGCATAATCAAAAAGCTTACAGGAAAATGTAATTGGTGTTCCAGTTTTTCCAATGGAGAAATCTCCACATTAGAAACATTCGTTGGAATTGAAAATGCCAAAACAACTCCAGCAATCGTAGCATGAATTCCTGAATGATGCAGAAAATACCACAAAAATAATCCCGGAATGATATAGAAAATAATTTTCGTAACCTTTAAAAAATTTAATAAAAATAATAAAGCTGTAACGCCAAAAGACAGTAATAAATATGTCCAATGAATTTGTTCCGTATAAAATACAGCGATTACTAAAATTGCTCCCAGATCATCCACAATTGCCAATGCAGCAAGAAAAATTTTAATAGAATTAGGAATTTTTTTCCCTAACATCGAAATTATAGCCAAGGAAAATGCAATGTCTGTTGCCATCGGAATTCCCCAACCGTTTCCATACTTCGTTCCAAAATTGAAGATAGTGTAAATAACTGCCGGAACAATCATTCCGCCAATTGCCGCAAAAATAGGAAGTGATGCATTTTTAAAAGATGAAAGTTCTCCTTCCATCATTTCTCTTTTGATTTCTAACCCAACCAAAAGAAAGAAAATCGCCATCAAACCATCGTTGATCCAAATACTGACCGGGTATTTTAAATGAAATATTTCAGTTCCGGCTTCTGTATCCAAAAATCGCTGAAAACTTTCTGCTAAAGAAGAATTTGCGATCAATAAAGATAGTAAAACACAGAAAATCAGAATAATCCCTGAAGACTGGCTGCTTTTGAAAAATTTTTTAAAATATAGTGTTAAATTCATTTTAGGACTGTAATCTCCTTATTTTGGAAACTCCATCAATTTCGTTAAGCTTTTTAAATGTCTGTTCCAATTGGCTTTTATTTTTTACCTCAAGAATTATGCTTCCTGTGAAAATTCCGTCGTTGGATTCAATCGACATACTCTTCATATCCATTCCCATCGAACCGCTGATTACGGTTGTAATATCATTGATCATTCCCATTCTGTCAAGCCCTTCAATCTCGATTTTTACTCTGTTTTTGAAGCTTTCTGCATTCACCCATTTTGCAGGAATTACACGATAATCGTATTGAGCACGAAGATTAATTGCGTTTGGGCAATTGTCACTGTGAACTTTAATCCCGTCTGAAATGGTGATGAAACCGAAAATTTTATCTCCGGGAATTACCGTACAGCATTTTGCATAGCTGTAATTCAGTTTTTCTTCATCTTTTCCGAAGACGATCATATCCAGATTCTGCTCCTTCGGTTCTACATAAACTGTGTTTTTCGTTGGAGATTTTCTGAACCTTGAAAGTAAGTTATTAAATACGTTTTTGCTTTCAAGATATTTTCTTAAGCTGCTTGCATCCAGTTCGTTACTTTGGAATTTAAGAAATAATTCCTGTGAACTTTTAAGATTAAAGAATTTTTGAAGCTTATTGATCTCTTCATCATTGAAATTGATTTTCGCATGACGAAGTTTTCTTTGAAGAATTTCTTTTCCATCTTCTACCAATTGATTTTTTTGAGAATTTAAATAACTCTTAATCTTTGACTTAGCTTTTGATGTTACTACAAATTCCAGCCAGTCGGATTTTGGTTTTTGGTTTTGAGAAGAAAGAATATCAATCTGATCTCCGTTTTGCAGAACATATGAAATCGGAACTAATTTTCCATTGATTTTCGCACCTAAACACTTCATTCCCAGATCGGAGTGAACAGAAAACGCAAAGTCAAGAGCTGTTGCATTTGTGGGTAAAATTTTAATTTCACCTTTTGGCGTAAATACAAAAACCTCTTTTGAATATAAGTTAAGCTTAATATTATCCAAAAGTTCAGACGTCGAAAGATCCTGCTGCTGCTCCAGAACGTCGCGGATTTCTGTTACCCAGTTCTCAAAATTACGGTCATCGGAGCTTTGTTTGTAACCTTCTTTGTATTTGTAATGTGCTGCAACACCTTTTTCAGCAATTTCGTCCATTCTTTCGGAACGGATTTGTACTTCGATCCATTTTTTATCAGGACCGAGAACGGTTAAATGCAGACTTTCATAACCCGTAGAACGTGGTTGAGTGATCCAGTCACGCATTCTTGAAGGGTTGCTGTGGTAAACATCCGTTACGATCGAATAAATTTTCCATGCAAGGAATTTTTCATTCTTAGCATCTGATTTATAGATGATTCTGATGGCATAATTGTCGAAAACTTCTTCAAAAGAAACACCCTGTTTCAACATTTTCCTGTAAATTGAGGAAATAGCTTTCGCACGACCTTTGATCTTAAAGTTTAAACCTTCTTCATTTAATTTCTCAGAAACTTCTTTTTTAAACTCTTCAATATATCTCTCACGGTTTTCCTTGGCAAGTTCCAATTTTTCCGTGATCTCATTGTAAATATCCGGATTATTATATTTTAAAGATAAATCTTCAAGCTCAGATTTGATATTGTACAAACCTAAACGGTGCGCCATCGGAGCATAAATATAAACCGTTTCAGAAGCAATTTTTTTCTGCTTGTCCGGAGCCATGCTTTCCAACGTTCGCATGTTGTGAAGACGGTCTGCAATTTTAATTAAAATTACTCTAAAGTCCTCAGAAAGAGTAAGTAATAGCTTTCTGTAATTCTCAGACTGTACCGAAATATTCTGATGATTCATGATGGAAATTTTCGTCAGTCCATTCACGATGTTGGCTATTTTTTCACCAAAAATTTTCTTCAGATCTTCATAAGTATAATCAGAATCTTCGATTACATCATGCAAAAGTGCGCATGCAATAGAAGTTGCTCCCAAACCAATTTCCGTCGCTACGATTTTAGCAACAGCAATTGGGTGGTAAATGTAAGGTTCACCAGATTTTCTTCGTTGATCTTTATGTGCATCCAATGCAATGTCGAATGCCTTTCGGATGAGCTTGTTATTTTCCTCATCTAAAGTTCGGTATGTATTAGAGATCAGATCTTTATACCTCGCAAGGATCTCTTTGTTTTCCTGTTCTAAGTCGTAACTCATTTGTGTAAAAGCCTATATTTAAACGAAAATACGAAATTTTTCGCACTTTTCAAAGCCAAAAAAATCCGTAGAAACGCTCTACGGATTTTCGGTTATTAATTTTTATCTTAAATTGTTTAAAACTTTACTTCAGAATCCATTCCGGTAGCGGAAATTTTGATTTTTACATTTGGACTGTTATGAATGTCTGCTTTGTTTCTGGCATCAATGAATCTTTTGAGGTTCATGTAATTTGCCTGCTCAATTTTCATGTTTTCAAATAGATACGTCTTTAAAACCGTATTTTGATTAAAAATCTGATGCGCATCATCAATTTGATTATTATCTTTCACTGCAACGCTCACTAAATATTGCGAGTGATGGTTTTCTTCATTAAGATATACAATGTAATCTGAATTTTCAAAACCCGAGTTTTCAAGATCGGCTTCTAATTTTTTGTAATCGCTGTGATGTTCAAATAATCCAGCTAATATATTTGACATAAGCAATATGTTTTAAATTTCTACTTAAAGATAATAATAAAATTTCACATATTTTAACAATTTATTAATAAATGTTTTATTTTAATGTGTTGTCTATAATATTTAGTTAAAATTTTTGAGAATGTCTATTGAACGGTCGTTTGATTTAATGTTAAAATAAAAAAAGCGGACTAAAAAGCCCGCCTTCCTGATACTCAGTTCATATAGTTTAATTAAATTCTTTCATTTTTAATTTCCTCCACAATTTCGGGATTCAATAGAGTAGAAATATCTCCGAAATTACTGAAATCTCCTTCTGCAATTTTTCTTAAAATTCTACGCATAATTTTTCCGGAACGAGTCTTTGGAAGCCCTGAAACAAATTGAATTTTGTCCAATTTTGCAATCGGTCCGATCTGATCTGAAATTAACTGATTAATCTCTTTTACCAGATTTTCCTGTTTTCTGTCCGCTCCGGAATCTTTTAAAATAACAAATCCATAGAGAGCATTTCCTTTAATATCGTGAGGATAACCGACAATCGCGGATTCCGCTACAGCAGGGTGTTCGTTGATGCTGTCTTCAATCGGAGCCGTTCCCAAATTGTGCCCGGAAACAATAATTACATCATCAACACGACCAGTGATTCTGTAATATCCGACTTCATCTCTCAAAGCACCATCGCCAGTGAAATATTTTCCCGGAAAAGCTGAGAAATACGTTTCCTTATATCGTTGATGATCACCCCAAATTGTTCTTGCAATTCCCGGCCAAGGAAAACGGATACAAAGGTTTCCCGTCACCTGATTTCCGGAAATCTCATTACGTTTATCATCCATCAAAACAGGCTGAATTCCTGGTAAAGGTAGAGTAGCATAAGTTGGTTTCGTAGGTGTCACAAAAGGAAGTGGCGAAATCATAATTCCTCCAGTTTCAGTTTGCCACCAAGTATCGACAATCGGACATTTTTTCTTTCCGACATGATCGTTGAACCAATGCCAAGCTTCATCATTGATAGGTTCACCAACAGAACCAATCACTTTCAATGAACTTAAATCATGTTTATCAACCCATTCCGTGCTTTCTTTAGCTAAAGAACGAATAGCAGTCGGAGCAGTGTAGAATTGAGTAATTTTATGTTTTTCAATAACCTCCCAGAATCTGTCCGGTTCAGGATAAGTAGGAACTCCTTCGAAGATTACGGTTGTTGCGCCATTTAGAAGCGGTCCGTAAAGAATGTAAGAATGTCCTGTAATCCAGCCAATGTCGGCTGTACACCAGTAAATGTCATTTTCTTTATAATTAAATACGTTTTTGAAAGTATAAGCCGTATAAACCATGTAACCCGCGGAAGTATGAAGCATTCCTTTTGGTTTTCCCGTCGAACCGGAAGTGTATAAAATGAACAAAGGATCTTCTGCATCCATAATAATGGTCACGAAATCTGCGGAAGCTTTTTCGTATAAATCGGCCATCCAATGATCTCTTCCTTCCTTCATTTTGATTTCGTTGTGTGTTCTTTTTACAACTAAAACATTTTCAATGGTCGGCGTTTTTTCTAAAGCTTCATCGACGATACTTTTTAAGTCTAAAACTTTATTTCCTCTGTAGCTTCCATCGGATGTGATGACCATTTTAGCCCCACAGTCATTCACTCTGGATGCAACAGCAGAAGCCGAAAATCCGGCGAAAATAACGGAGTGAACAGCGCCTAATTTTGCACAAGCCAACATTGTAATTGCCAATTCCGGGATCATTGGAAGGTAGATACAGACTCTATCACCTTTTTCGATTCCCATGTCTTTTAAAACATTGGCAGTTTTGTTAACTCTCGTGTATAATTCGTTGTAAGAAATATGCTGAGCTTCCTCTTTTGGATCGTTCGGTTCCCAAATGATAGCGGTTTTTTCGCCTCTCACAGCTAAATGTCTATCGAGACAGTTTTTGGTAATATTTAATTTTGCATTTTTAAACCAAACAATTTTGGCTTCATTCATATCATATTTTACGACCTTGCTCCATCTTTGATACCATACAAAATTTTGATCGGCAATCTTATCCCAGAATTTTTTAGGATTTTTGATAGACTTTTTATATTCTTCAAAATAATGTGGTAAATCTTCTATTTGGTAATTTCTCATATCCTTTTTATTATTTAATATATTTTAATATTTATTTTACAATTGTGAGTATTTTTAGACAGAATCAACAATAACGATTCGTGAATTTTTTTTCGGATTAATTTTTAATTTCATTTCTATTGAAGTAGTTAAAATATTGTGCGCACAATATACTGTATTTACCGTGGCTGAATCTACTTCATTCGTACTTTCATGGGTGGATTTAATAAAGTTAAACTCTTCTTCAATAATTTTAAGAAACTCTTTATCTTTATGATATTTTAAAATTGTTTGTTCTAATATAGTTTTCTCAAGTTCATTGAGATAGCTTTCAGAATCATTATAATATTCATTAATGCCGCTGCTTAGAATACGGTTCATCAGTAATATCATATAATCATTAAACTTTAAAAAATCTTTGACATCAATATTTCGCCCTTCCTCATCTTTATCAAATTTTATTTCTTCGATAGGATAGTATTCTGTATAATTTCCATATTGAAACATATAACTGTAACAGGTTGTAGTTCCGGGTAATTCATACAAAAGCGTTATACCATATTTTCCATAAATAAGATTTTGAACATCATTGTTTACTTTAAATTCTTCATAATGTTTACCATATAATAATTCTGTATTTAAAAAGTATACTAATTCAAATAATTCATCAGCAGTAATTCTATTAATATCTTCTTTTACAATGTCTACTATCTTTTCGTATGATTCAGTATATGAGATTCCTATCTCAATTTTTCTTTCATTAATAAATTCTTCAAATGTTTTTTCAAATAGTTTTTTGCTTACTAAATCCTGATAAAGAACTTTTGAAGCTATTTCTTTATCAAAACTATAAATTTCAGTATTCCGACTCATTAATTATTACTGATTTTCTTATTTCTATATTCCTCAATTTTTTGCTGAATTTCTTCTATAATTTTTTCATCATCAATCGTCGACGGAATCTGAAATTCTTTCCTGTCTAATAGTGTTCTTATCAGTTTTCTTAAAATTTTTCCTGAACGTGTTTTGGGCAAACGCTTGACAGTCATTACATTTTTAAGACAGGCTACAGCTCCTATTTTTTCACGAACTGATTTTACAATATCTTTTTCGACCTCTTCTTCTGAAATTGTTGATCCATTCTTTAAAACAACTAAGGCGAAAGGAATTTGTCCTTTTAATTCATCATCGATTCCTACAACGGCACATTCTGCAACATCGGGATGCGACGAAACAATTTCTTCCATTTCCGAAGTGGAAAGTCGATGACCTGCAACATTGATGACGTCATCAACTCTTCCTGTGATGAAAATATAGCCGTCTTCATCTTTTATAGCGCCATCTCCAGAGAAATAATAGCCTTTGTATTGCGATAAATAACTGTCTTGAAAGCGTTCATTGTCATTCCAAATTCCTAATAAAGATCCTGGTGGAAGCGGAAGCTTGATAATTAAATAGCCTTCCTGATGCGCATCGAGTTCATAGCCGTTTTCATCAAAAATTTTAATATCATATCCCGGAATCGGTTTTCCGGCTGAAGCTCTTTTAATCTTATAATTATCATCAAAAGTCATTAAACCCAACATCGGCCAACCGGATTCTGTTTGCCACCAATGGTCGATTGCAGGAACTCCGATGTGTTCTTCAAACCAATCCAGTGTTGCCACATCACATCTTTCACCCGCTAAAAACTGTTTTTTGAAATGGCTTAAATCATATTTTTTGACCAATTCTCCGTTCGGATCTTCTTTTTTAATCGCTCGAATTGCTGTTGGAGCTGTAAACATCACAGAAACTTTATGTTCCGAAATAATTCTCCAAAAAGTTCCTGCATCGGGAGTCATGATGGGTTTTCCTTCAAAAATAATCGTTGTATTTCTGTTAATTAACGGTCCGTAAACCGAAAAACTATGACCAACTGCCCAGCCAAAATCGGAAGCAGCCCAATACGTTTCTCCTTGCTCAACGCCGTAAATATATTTCATGGAAAATTTCAAAGCGGTCGCGTAACCTCCTGTATCACGCGTGATTCCTTTTGGTTTTCCCGTCGTTCCGGATGTGTATAATAAATAGAGTGGATGAGTTGACTCAACTGAAATGCAATCGACAGGTTCTGATTTTTGAACCAATTCTTCATAATCAATCAATCCGTCAAACATTTCGTGTTGGTTATCTACTAATTTTCTGTTGAAAACGATAATATTATCGACTTTATTCTGAGCAAGTTCAATCGCTTTTTCAACTAACGGCAAATACGGAATTCTTTTGGCAGTTTCAATTCCTGCAGTGGCTGTAATTAAAGCTTTTGGTTTACAATCATCGATTCTAACAACCAATTCATTTGGCGCAAAGCCTCCAAAAACGACATTGTGAATTACTCCAATTCTCGCACAAGCCAACATCGCAAAAAGTGTCTGTGGAATCATCGGCATATAAATGACAGCAGTATCACCCTTTTTTAAGCCTAAAGATGACAAACCTCCCGCCAGTTTTGAAATTTCTTCTTTTGCCTGATTAAAAGTATATTTTTTCTTCTGATTCGTAACCGGAGAATCGTAAACAATTGCAATCTGTTCTCCAAAACCGTCTTCAATATGTTTGTCGATACACAAATAGCACATATTCAGCTTTCCATCGGAAAACCATTGAGTGTAATTTTTTTTGTCTTTTGAGAGAATTGTAGTAGGAAATTCAAACCAGTCGATTTCCTGAGCCTGTTCTTTCCAGAAATTTTCTTTGTCTTCTATGCTTTGTTTAAAAAGTGTATCTGTATTCATATTAATTTTTGTGTTTTGGAACATTGCCTCATGTGGTTTGTCATTGCGAGGAGCGAAGCGACGAAGCAATCTCTTAATTACTTAAATCAACTCTTAATGGTTTTGAGATTGCTTCACTTTGTTCGCAATGACGAGCGTGTAAAGTTTATCAAAACATTTCTTCAATCTGCTGCATCAATTTTTTAATGGAATAGGGCTTTGTGACATACGCATCGGCTCCCATTTCTAAGCCCTTTTCAATTTCTCTCGGATTGTTTTTTGCACTTAGAAAAATGACTTTTGTATCTTTTAATTTTTCGTCTTGTTTAATGATTTCCAATGTGCTGTAACCGTCAATATTTGGCATCATAATATCCAATAAGATGACATCAGGAATCATGGTTTTTAAAAATTCCAAAACCTCGGTTCCGTCTCTTGCGATGAATACATCGTAACCATTTTTTTTGAAACTGTATTCCAGTGACATTAATATTTTGTGTTCATCATCTGCAATAATTATCTTTTTCATAAGGTGTTTTTAAATTTGTTCAACTTCATTTTTATTCTCTTTTATTTTTTCGGGAAGGGTAATTGTGAAAGTTACTCCTAATCCGCTGTTTTCTGCTTTTATGGTTCCGCCTTGTGCTTCTACAATTTTCTTTGAGATTGCCAAACCGAGTCCACTTCCTGTTGGTTTTAAAATATTTTGATTTTTAGACTGATAAAATTTGTCAAAAATCATTTCCAGATCTTCTTCGGGAATGTGTTTTCCGGTATTAAAAATTGTAACGACTAATTTATTCTCTTTTTCAGACAATTTCGTCTGAATTGTTCCCTGATCGTCTGTGAACTTTAATGCATTTCCCAAAATATTCTGGAACAGCTGAATCATTCTTGCTTCATCATATTCAAATATAAATTGATTCAAAAGATTGACTTCACTTAAATGAATATTTTTCTGTTGAATCAAATGTAATAGTGGATTTAAAGCTTTTTTATAGGTTTCAATAATATTATTTTCCTGAATATTCAAAGCGATTTCGCCGTGCTGAAGTTTATCCAGATACAAAATATCATTGATGATTTCGCTTAATCTGTCCGATTCTGTAATGATATTATTTAAAAATTCTCTTTTAATATCTAAAGGAATGTCGTCGTCATCTGCTAAAATTTCTCCAGCTGAACGAATCGCGGTGATTGGAGTTCTCAATTCATGAGCAACAGAATCTAAAAAATCGTCTTTCTGACGGTCTTTGATAATTAAACTTTGATTGGCGGTTCTCAGATCATTTGATAGTTTTTGAAGTTCCTGCGATTGCTCAATCAGCTTTTTGTTAAGGGTAATATTTTCTTTTGATTCTTCTAAAATGTTTAAAACTTCCTTCAAAGAAATTTTATCTTCTTTCGTTACGCCTTCAATTAAAATTTTTGCAGAAGCTGTTCCAATTCTTCCTGCCAAAAGATTTTCCGAAAATTTTATAAATCTGGAATCAGCTGTTTCTGTCTGGGAATCAATATTATATTTTAAGTTAAAAATTCTGAGTGCCTGTTCGGTTTTATTTTTGCCTAAAAATCTTTCTAAAATATTTTTAATGTCTGAAATATAAGCAGTTCCACGCCAAATGAAAGCGTTTTCATGATTTTGAATATATTTGTCAATATCAACATATAATTCTGCGAAATTTCTTTCACGATAATTTCCTTTTACACTGACAGAAATGATGGCAAATAAGCTTGTATTCACCAACATCGACCAAAAGAAAATCTGCGGAATTCTTCCCAAAAAAGAAATTTTGAAGAAATCAAAAGAGTCATACATTTCACGTAAAATTCCTTTAAGTTCCTGATTGTAAGAAAAATAATATTGCGGTATGATTAATCCGAAATAACAAATTGCTAATCCCGCCAACAATCCAATCACTGCACCTTTATAAGTTCCTCTTCTCCAAAATATTGCGCCAAAAAAAGCGGGTGCTAATTGTCCGATTACGACAAAAGAAATCAACCCAACTGAATCGAGTGAAGTTTTAAGAATGAAATATTTATAGAAAACAAATGCCATAATCACCAATGCAAAAATGCTTATTTTTCTGATATTCGTAATGTTTCTGGTGTTCTGAACTTCATTTTCTGATTTGAATTTTCCTAATAAACCGTACGGAATAATCAGGTTATTGGAAAGCATGATAGACAAAGTAATTGCCGAAATGATAATCATTGAAATACAAGAACTTAAGCCTCCAAGAAAAACAAAAACGGTAATCCATGTATTCCCAAAATGCTGCGGAATTAAAATAGAATAGAATTCAGGATTTATATTCTGACCATTAAAAATCAGTCTTCCTCCCCATGCAATTGGAAAGATAAATATGGTGAAAATCAGTAAGTAAAGTGGAAAAAACCAAATCGCTGTTTTGATATGTTTTTCCTGTCTGTTCTCCACAATTGCGGTGTGAAACTGTCTCGGAAGAATACAAATCGCCGTTCCTGAAATCAGACAAAGAACCATCCAGTTCATGGCGCCTTCAATACCATTGAACGTATTTTTTTGTTTAAAATCATCAAATTTGCTTGCCTTTTCGTAAATATCTGAAAATCCGCCAAAAACAAAATAAATAACAAAGATTCCTAAAATAATAATGAAAAAGAGTTTCAGGAAACTTTCCAAAGCAATTGCTGAGATAATTCCAAGACGTTTTTCTGATGCATCAACATATTTTGTGCCGTAATAGGACGCAAATAAGGCAATTAAGATCACCATAAAAGTGGCATTATCTGTCAATATATTTTTTGACATTGCTGTTTCGGTCACCAAGTGAAAAGTCTCGGAAATAGCTTTAATCTGCAACCCAATATAAGGAACAATTGCCAAAAGACACACAATAGTAATAATAGCACTGAAGCTTCGGCTGTTACCATATCTTAATGAAATAAAATCTGCAACACTGCTTATTTTATTCACTCTTGCGATTCTTACAATTCGGGTATTAATGTAAATCCATGCAGGAATTATCATGATGGGACCAATGTAGATCGGAAGATAATTGAGTCCGCTTGTTGCTGCAACTCCGATGCTTCCGTAGTACGTCCAAGCTGTGCAGTACACCGCTAAAGACAAAGCATAAATGTAAGGATTGTTGATCCAAAGCTTACTTTTTTTCTTCTCCGCCAAATGAGCGACTAAGAATAAAAGCGCCAGATAAAACAAAACCACAAAAAATAATGCTAAACTACTCATCATATTTTTTTACGATTACAAAAGAGATAATGATGGAAACTATCCAGACAACGAAAATATAAATCAGAATCATTGGAAAGCCGAAAACCTCCTTTTCACTGTTGAATAACAATGAAACAGGAATGCTGAAGGCAATCAGGAGTCCTATGCTCAGGATGATTAATTTTTGTTCGTGTCTCTTTTTCATAAGTGATAATTGATAATTGATAAAAGATAATTGATGAATAGATGTTGGGATCATTCATCAATTATCATTCATCGTTTATGTATTAAACTTTGTCGTCAGAATATTCTCCCGTTAAAGAATAGTAGCCGAAAATTGCCATTCCGCCTGAGATAATCGGCATCAGTACAAATAGAATGATAATACCGAATACCAAATCTTCCTGCTTTCCTGAGGTGATTTTCGGAATTCCCAAAACAGTTATCCCGAAATAGCCTACAACAAAAGCAACCGCAATCCAAAGAATGCCTAATATTTTTTTTAGTCCGTTCATTTTAGTAGTTTTAAAATTAATAAAAATTTAAGTGATTGAGTGCTTAATCATGAATATTATTGTTCTTATTTTTAAGATAAAATAATCCGATCAGTAAACAGACTGCGGCAACTCCAATCGGATACCAAAGTCCTTCCAGATACCACGTTGCATGTTTCGCTTCCTTGGCTGTTGTTACTAAATAGGTTGCAACTGCAGGAAGTAATCCTCCAAACACACCGTTTCCAATATGATAAGGCAAAGACATCGATGTATAACGGATTCTTATTGGGAACATTTCCACTAAAAATGCTGCAATCGGACCATAAACCATCGTTACAAAAATCACCTGAATGAATACAAGGGAGATTAATAGCCAATTGGTTCGACCGTTGATTGTAATAGCCTGTGAAACTTTCGGTTCTTCAGCTTTACCATCTTTTATTACCGGTCCTGTCGGCGACCAATGAACAATGCTGTCCTTTTTAGCTAAAGTTCCGTCTGTGAAAAGTGTTTCTTTGTGAAAAGTAATTAAACTGTCTGTCGCAATCTTATCATGAATTTTTGCCGTTCTTTTTTCAACAATACCACTTTCTGCAACTGTTTTTGATTTTAAATCAATACTGTTAAACATTTTGTCATAAATTGGTCTGTAGGCTAAAATCGCAACCAGCATTCCGGTCATCATCACGGCTTTTCTACCGATTTTATCAGAAAGCCACCCGAAGAAAACAAAGAAAGGTGTTCCAAATAAAAGAGCAAGTGCCATTAATTTGTCAACCTGTGCAGATTCAACGTTCATTACTTTTTGTAAGAAACTCATGGCGTAAAATTGTCCTGTATACCAAATGACACCTTGTCCCATCGCCGCTCCGAATAATGCCAATAAGACAAATTTGAAGTTGAATTTATTCCCAAAACTTTCTTTTAAAGGATTTTTTGATGTTTTTCCTTCACTTTTAGCCTTCGCAAAAAGCGGAGATTCTTTCATATTTTTTCTGATGATGTAAGAAACACCGACCATTAAAATCGAGATCCAGAAAGGAACTCTCCATCCCCAATTATCAAATTCTTCAGTGGAAAGTGTACTTTTTGTAATTAAAATCACAATTAATGAAATGAAAAGTCCCGCTGTTGCTGTTGTTTGAATCCAAGAAGTCCAATAACCTCTTCTGTGTGGTTGTGCATATTCTGCGACATAAGTTGCGGCACCTCCATATTCTCCACCTAAAGCCAAACCTTGTAATAATCTTAAGATTAAAACTAAAACAGGAGCCATAAATCCAATGGTTTCATAACTTGGGATGCATCCGATGAGGAATGTTGAGAATCCCATAATTAATAATGTAACCAAAAATGTATATTTTCTTCCGATAAGATCTCCCAATCTTCCAAAGAACAAAGCTCCGAAAGGTCTTACCACAAATCCGGCTGCAAAAGTTGCCAATGTAGATAAAAATGCTGCAGTAGGATTATCTGACGGAAAAAATTTGGTTGCTAAAACGATGGCTAAACTTCCGAAAATATAGAAGTCATACCATTCAATTAATGTACCGAGTGAAGAGGCAGTGATGACGCTCCAGATGGTGCGGTTTTTCTGCTTATCGGTCATATTTTCGTAGGCATCATGATGATTTTCGCTCATATTATTTGATTTAATGTTAGTTAAAAATTGATATTGAGTTTTCTAATTTTTCTAAAAATTTCTTTTGGTTGGTAATCGTAAAGGTGCAAGGAATATTTTGTGTATTTTTTTAAGGCGCAAAGATTTTATCTTCGATAAAATTTTAATAGGATTTTTTGCTGAAAATCTATGATTTTCTTGCGCCTTAAAAATATTTAGGTTTAAAAAAAACTTTGCGTCTTTGCGATTTTAAACAAACCCAAAAGGATTTAATTAATACTTATAAATAAATCTGGAACTGCACAATAAATTCTCCTTTAGATTTAGGGCTTTCCGTTGGACTTGTATAAATCGGTCTTGTTGAATATTGTGTCGTAATTTTCGCATGATGACCATCAATAAACCAATTAGCTCCGACGTCAAATTGTGATGAAGATTTTTCAAATGCTTCAAAGCTTTTGTGGGTATAAGCTGCAAATGGCTGGATTCTGATTTTCGGTTTTTCTGCCTGACTAGGTAAAAGTAAACCAGCCTGTGCGTAGATAATATTACCTGTTCCGATGGTTGGCTGTAGATTTCCAGCTCCTGCGATAGCTTTAGTTTCAACGAAATTCGGATCTGTGGAAGCAATATTCATAATTCCTAAATTTCGGATGTAATTCGGACCGAATTGATAGTTGTAATATCCTGCATAAGCCGAAACTGCCATTTTGTTTTTAGCATTTCCTAAGGGAATATCTGCAAAAGCATCCACGGCAACGAGTGTAATGTCGTGTTTTTCTATTGTTGAATTAACGGAAGTTCGTGTTCCGTCTTTCTGATGATAAAAACCAGCTCCCAAATTGAAAACTTTCTTCGTTCCCAAGTAAGAACCAACCTTGAAAGGAAGAGTATTGGATTCTTCATCTAAAAATTGATATTCTACATATCCCGCTTTTGAAAAATTAGGATTTCCGTTGTTATCAACTGCTACAGCTTTTGAAGGATCTGTAACATTTACCGGAACTAAATCTGTCGCAAAAGGTTTGTTTAAACTAAAACGATATTCAAATTTTCCGTATTTTCCTTTCGCGAACATTCCCAATTGTCTTGCAAATTGATCGGAATTATCAATCAAGGGCCAGGTGAAAATAGGAGAGTCAACTGTTAAGAAATTCAATGTTGAAGCCATAGTCATACGGGAAAGTCCCATATAATAATGCAATCCTGCTCCTAAAGATAAACTGAATTTTCCTGCTTCTCCGGGTAATAAAACCGCATATTCATTCCATGCATCGTGGAAAAACATCTGTGGTTTTTTGCCATTTCCATAGCCTCCGGTTCCTGAAGTTCCCGAACCTCCACCGTTAATAAATGTTTGATTATTAATTCCAAAATGCGCCAAAATCATGTATCTTTTGGAAATCTGAGCATATGTCAAAGCGCGTAAACGTCTGTTTTCCAGGCTCCATGAATTGTCAGTAGCCTCACCACCCACCATACTTCCTGGGTTCATTTGTGTATTTCTTAACCAAAACTGATCCCACAAAATAAATCTGACGTATTTATCACCTTGTTGATTTAAGTTAATTTTCAGTCCACTTCCATAATCAGGCGAACCTTGAGAATATAAAGAATTGCTGATTAAAGCCAATCCAATAAAAGTGAGTAATTTCTTCATAAATTATCAATTTTTGGAGTTTTTTTTTATGAAGACCAAATTGTAATTAATAATTTAGTTATAAAAATTTAATATATATTAATGGTAATAATATATTTTTATTATTATATAATTGATTTTTAATAATATAATTGAATTCATTTCTTAAACCTTTCCCATTTGATCAGCATATATTTGTCTGCAAACTGAGTAATAATCAATCCTGAATTTTTAATATTTTCCTCTTTACTCATATATTCAATTAACTCGTTTTGTTTCAAAATTTTATACACGGGATGGAATTCAGAATGTGGTGGTCTTATAATATTATATTTCTTGATCCATGAACTTATTGTAACATGGGAAACTCCTATAATTCTCTCTATTTCACGGAAACTTAAGCCTTCAAGATAAAGCTGTAAAGCTTTTGTTACGTAGTAATCATCTATCTGTTTTCCGAGTTTTTTTACAGTAAAATAATAGTTACAGTCTTTGCAAAGGAAGCGTTGTTTTTCATTAACGATTCCGCTTTTTACAACTTTTATACCGTTGCATTTAGGGCATTGATTTTCCATAACTATATTTTTTTAGCAAATATATAATAATTTAGCAAAATATTAATTTTATGTAAAGATAAAATTGCCTGTATATTAAATTAATTCAATAAAATTATCTTTTTAATTTGGTTTTTAAAGTTATTATATTTTAAATTTGCCAAAAAATTTAGATAAATAAATGGAAATAGAAATTTCCTCATCCATACATCTGATGTATGTGAGTGAAATACAGCAGGAAATGTACGATTCTGCACAGCGAAGAGGGACGGGTATTGCGAAACGTTCCATAGAATATTTAAGTAAAAAGATTTCAGATGGCAATGCTGTAGTAGCCACTGAAAACGGGGAATGGGTGGGTTTTTGTTACATAGAAACCTGGTCGCATGGTCAGTTTGTGGCAAACTCAGGATTGATCGTTTCTCCAAAATTTAGGGAAAGAGGAGCTGCAACTTTAATCAAAAATAAAGTTTTCCAATTATCCAGAGATAAATATCCGGCTGCAAAAGTGTTTGGATTAACGACGGGGCTTGCCGTGATGAAAATCAACAGTGATTTAGGCTACAAACCGGTAATTTATTCTGAATTGACACAGGATGAAGAATTCTGGAACGGTTGCAAAAACTGCGTGAATTATGAAATTTTAATGAAAAAAGAACGTAAGAACTGTCTTTGTACAGCAATGCTTTTCGTTCCCGATAATAATAAAGTAAATGGTGTTGTAAGTAATCAACCCGAAAATCAATATAGAAATGAGCAAGAAAGTAATCTTAGCGTTTAGCGGAGGTTTAGATACCTCTTACTGCGCCAAATATTTGAGTGAAACACTTGGATATGAAGTGTATGCAGTGACTGTAAATACCGGAGGTTTTTCTAAAGAAGAAGAAAAAGAACTGGAAAAAAAAGCCTTCAATCTTGGGGTGAAAGAATACAGGTGCGTAGATGCTCAGGAAGATTATTATAATTCTTGCGTAAAGTATTTGATCTTTGGGAATGTCTTGAAAAACAATACATATCCATTATCTGTAAGTGCTGAACGTACGATTCAGGCGCAGGAAATTGCAAAATATGCGATTGAGATCGGTGCTGATGCGATTGCTCACGGAAGTACAGGTGCGGGAAATGACCAGGTTCGTTTCGATTTGATCTTCCAGGTGATGTGCCCGAATGTAGAAATCATTACGCCAATTCGTGATATGGCTTTATCCCGTGAAGAAGAAATTGAGTTTTTGAAAAGTCACGGTTACGAAATGGAATTCCAAAAAGCGCAATATTCTGTGAATAAAGGGCTTTGGGGGACTTCAGTTGGTGGAAAAGAAACCTTGACTTCAAGAAACTATCTTCCTGAAGAAGCCTTTCCGTCTCAAATTAAAGAAACTCAGCCTTCAGAATTGGAAATTGAGTTTAAAAATGGTGAAGTTGTAGCAGTAAACGGTGAAAATTTTAAGCATTCTGTTTATGTAATTCAAAAGATTGAAGAATTAGCTTCTGTTTATGGAATCGGTCGTGACATCCACGTTGGAGATACGATTGTCGGAATTAAAGGAAGAGTAGGGTTTGAAGCAGCTGCGGCGTCTGTGATTATCAAAGCGCACCATTTATTGGAAAAACATACGCTTTCAAAATATCAGCAAATGATGAAATCTCAATTGTCAGATTGGTATGGAAACTGGCTTCATGAAGCACTTTTCTTAGACCCTGTGATGAGAAATATCGAATCTTTCTTAGGTGATTCTCAAAAAACAGTTAGCGGAAAAGTATTTGTAACCCTTCATCCCTATAGATTTATCTTAAATGGAATTGAATCTAAACATGATTTAATGTCTGATAAATTCGGAAGCTATGGCGAAGCAAACAGAGCTTGGACGGGTGAAGATGTGAAAGGCTACACGAAAATCGTAAGTAATTCCTTAAATATATATCATCAGATCAATAAATAAGATTTGGGCAGCTTAATCCGCCTTCCGCTCCCAATCTTTTGTTCGTCGTTCCTCCTCACAAAAGGATTTCCGCTCAAGTCGGGCTGCATGCAATTCGTAGCAATAATAGAAGTCCTGAAAGGACGACTTAAATCAGGGTAGGATGAAAATCCCATCAAAAATAATTATTGGAAAAAATGATTAATCAAAAAGAAATAAAAACAGCAGGAATCATCGGAGCCAACGGTTACACCGGAAGCGAACTGGTTCGTCTGCTGGCTTTTCATCCTAATGTGACTTTGAGTTTTTTATATAGTCGTTCAAATTCGGGGACAAGAATTTCAGATCTGTACCCGGATTTAACGACGGTTTGTGAAATGGTTTTAACGGATCAGCCTGAAGAGGTAGATATTTTATTTTTATGTCTTCCTCACAAAGAAAGTCAGAATTGGTTGGCTAAAAATCATATAAAAGATGAAACATTAGTAATCGATTTAGGAAATGATTTTCGCTTAGACGGAAGTTTCGGAAACAGAAATTTTATCTACGGTCTGCCTGAAATCAACAAAAAAGAACTTTTAGGAGCAAAAAGTATTGCAAATCCTGGATGTTTTGCAACGGCAATTCAATTGGCTTTGCTTCCATTAGCTCAAAAAGGTTTGTTGAATGAAGTGTACACAACGGGAATTACAGGCTCTACAGGAGCCGGTCAGTCTTTACAGGCAACAACCCATTTCACCTGGAGGAATGATAATATTTCGGCATATAAAACTCTGACACATCAGCATGTGGATGAGATTTTGCAGCAATTAGTTTCTTTTAATACGAATGAAATCAGTCTGAATTTTGTTCCATGGAGGGGAGATTTTGCAAGAGGAATTTTTACGAGTTCCACAGTGAAAACAGATTTAGAACTTTCAGATATCAATCAATTGTTTAGAGATTTTTATGCAGATGAACCTTTTGTAAAGGTAAGTGAGAAAGCAATTGATTTAAAGCAGGTTGTCAACACGAATCGCTGTGTGATTCATATAGAAAAGAGTGGAAATGTTGCGGTCATTCACTCAGCGATTGACAATTTGTTAAAAGGAGCTTCCGGACAAGCAGTTCAAAATATGAATCTTGCAATGAACTGGGAAGAAAATTTAGGATTAAATTTAAAACCAATCGCATTTTAATATCTATTGAAAATGAGTTAATTATGAATTTTTAAACTCAAAGTAAAACCGACTTAGGAAAATGGAGCGTTAAGAAAAATAGTTTTGTGAACGTTAAGAAAATTCTACTGTTCGAAGCGCGAGACAAATGTCCAATCGAAGAACAGATATTGACTTTGCGCAAGTTTTAGAATTTTTAGAGAACAAAAATATTTTTTAGCGGAAGTTTCCAGTCTTGAATTTTTGTTTCTTTTGTTTTAAGACAAAAGAAAAATATAATAAAAGATGAAGTTGTAAAACCAACAACTATCAACCAACAACAATCAACTACAAAATGAATTTATTCAACGTATATCCATTATTCAATATAAATCCAGTGAAAGCCCAAGGTTCATTTCTTTGGGATGATAAAGGACAAAAATATCTTGATTTTTACGGGGGGCATGCTGTGATTTCTATCGGACACAACCATCCGCACTATCAAACTCAATTAAAAAACCAATTAGATAAAATATCTTTCTATTCAAACTCGGTTCAGAACGAATTGCAAACTGAATTAGCAGATAAATTAGGAAAACTGTCAGATTTGGAAGATTACAATTTGTTTTTATGTAATTCAGGAGCTGAAGCGAACGAGAATGCTTTAAAATTGGCTTCTTTCCATAACGGAAAAAGTAAAGTGCTGTATTTTTCAGGTTCTTTTCATGGGAGAACTTCAGCAGCGGTTTCTGTGACCGACAATCCTAAAATCGTAGCTCCGGTAAACTATGACGAAAGATTTATTAAGTCTAAATGGAATAATATTGAACAGCTTGAAACCGTTTTTGAAAATCAGGGAAGCGAAATTTCATCTGTAATTATTGAAGGAATTCAGGGAGTCGGCGGAATTATGATTCCAACGGTTGAATTTTTAACAAAAATCAAAGAACTGTGCGAAAAATACGGTGCGGTTTTGATTTTAGATGAAGTTCAGTCAGGATATGGAAGAAGCGGATATTTCTTTGCGCATCAGGAATTTGGAATTGAAGCAGATATTATTACAACAGCAAAAGGAATGGGGAACGGTTTCCCGATTGGCGGCGTTTTAATTCATCCGAAATTTCAGGCAAGTAACGGCTTGCTGGGAACAACTTTTGGCGGGAATCATTTAGCTTGCGTAGCTGCAATTGCAGTTTTGGATGTAATGAAAGATGAGAATCTCATCGAAAATGCTCAGGAAATGGGCGAATATATTGAAAATGAAATGAAAGATTTTCCACATATTAAAACGATCCGAAGGAAAGGTTTGATGATTGGGATTGAACTCGACAGGGATTGCTCAGAAGTAAGGAATAGCCTGTTGTACAATCATCATATTTTCACAGGAAACTCCAATGATAAAGCTGTGTTGAGGATTCTTCCGGCGCTTAATATTAAAAAAGAAGAAACCGATCTGTTTATCGGTGCTTTAAAAACTGTTTTAGAAAATCTATAAATTTTAATTAACCACAAAAGTCACAAAAGTTTTATGATTTTAAGAATCTATAAAACTTTTTAAAGAGAATTAAAGCTCATAAAAAGCTTTGATTTTCATCTAATGTGTTCTAAATATTTTCAATAATATAAACTTCTAAAGTGTACTCATGTGTTAAAACTTTTGTGCCTTTTGTGATAAAACAAATCAATTCAAAATGAAAAAATTCACCTCTGTAAATGATGTTAAAAACTTACAGGACATTATAAAAAAAGCTTTACAAATTAAAGAAAACCCTCTTTCGGAAACTGAGAAAGGAAAAGGAAAAACCATCGGACTTGTATTTTTAAATTCAAGTTTGAGAACCCGTTTAAGCAGTCAGATTGCAGCTCAGAATTTAGGGTTAAATGTATTAACGTTAAACGCAGCTCAGGAAGCTTGGAATCTGGAATTCGCAGATGGAGCGGTAATGAATGGCGATACTGTAGAGCATATAAAAGATGCCATTGAAGTATTAAATCAATATTGTGACATCATTGCAGTTCGTTGTTTCGCGGGAATGAAGATCAAAGAAGATGATGTTAATGAAAGTATTTTAAGCCAGTTCTTGCAATATGCAAAAGTTCCGGTTATTTCTTTGGAATCTGCAACTCGTCACCCTTTGCAAAGTTTGGCAGATTGCATTACGATTACAGAAAATTGGAAAGAAGAACGTAAGCCTAAAGTGGTTTTAACCTGGGCTCCACATATCAAACCAATTGCTCATGCGGTTGGGAATTCTTTCGCAGAATGGATGCAGGAAATGGATGTCGAATTGATAATTGCGAATCCGGAAGGTTATGATTTGGATGAAAATTTCACAAAAGATATAAAAGTAATTCATGATCAGGATGAAGCGTTGAAAGATGCAGATTTTATTTACGTGAAAAATTGGTCATCTTTTGATGATTATGCAGCAATGCCTGAAGTAAAAGAAAACTGGATGTTGACGAACGAAAAATTAGCCAATACCAATCAGGCAAAGGTAATGCACTGTCTTCCGGTTCGTCGTAATGTAGAATTGAGTGATGAGGTGATGGATGGCGAAAATTCTATCATTTATCAACAGGCAAAAAACCGAATTTTCTCAGCTCAGGCTGTTTTCTCTGAAATTTTGGATGAATTGAATTCTAAATAATTAAATCATGCAAGAAAAGCTTTTTGTTGTAAAAATCGGCGGTGCTTTAATTGATGACGAAGAATTATTAGAACAATTCTTAGAGCAGTTTTCTGAAATTAAAGAAAAGAAAATTTTGGTTCATGGAGGCGGAAAATTGGCGACAACTTTAGCAGATAAACTGGGCATTGAACAAAAAATGGTCAACGGACGAAGAATTACAGATAAAGATACTTTGGATATTGTGGCGATGGTGTATGCAGGAGGAATCAACAAAAATATTGTCGCAAAACTTCAGCAAAAGAAATGTAAAGCAATGGGATTTTCGGGAGCTGATGCCAATTTAATTAAAGCCAAAAAAAGAGAACACGCAGAAATAGACTTCGGATTTGTAGGAGATATTACAGAGAAAAGCGTGAACAGAAAATTGATTTCAAAGTTATTGAAGCTTGAATTAGTTCCTGTCTTTTCTGCAATTACTCACGATAAAAAAGGGCATCTTTTCAATACCAATGCAGATACGATTGCTTCGGTAATTGCGCAGGCTTTATCGGTAAAATATGATGTTGAATTATTGTATTGTTTTGATAAAGAGGGTGTTTTGGAGGATGTGAACGATCCTCAGTCTGTTATAAAAAATATTTCCGAAGATGAATTTTCAACCTTAAAAGATGAAGGAAAGCTTCATAAAGGAATTCTTCCCAAATTAGAAAATGCTCTTGGAGCAGTGAAAAATAAAGTTAATAAGGTATTCTTGATTAAGGAAACCGCACTAAAAAACCATATAGAAAATCATCATGCAGGAACTGAAATCTGTTTATAGTAAAGAAGAATTACTGAATAATGCAGTAGAATTGTTGAAAAAACTGATTGAAATTCCATCATTCAGCAAAGATGAATATAATACGTCTGTGGAAATTGAAAACTTTTTTAAAAAGAACAATATTCCGACAAAACGTTTTAAAAATAACATTTGGGCGGTAAATAAAAATTTTGATGTTTTCAAACCATCAATTTTACTAAATACTCATCATGACACGGTAAAACCGAATAAGGCTTACACGCTGGATCCGTTTTTACCAATTGAAAAAGACGGGAAATTATTTGGATTGGGAAGTAATGATGCGGGAGCTTCTCTGGTTTCGATGGCGCAGGTTTTTTTACATTTTTTCGATAAAGAAAAATTGAAATATAATTTAGTTATTGCTTTGACGGCAGAGGAGGAGATTTCAGGATTTGATGGGATAGAAGCTTTATTTCCGCAACTTCCGAATGTGGAGCTTGCTATTGTAGGGGAACCAACGCAGATGGATCTGGCGATTGCGGAAAAAGGACTTTTGGTCATTGATGGAGAAATGAAAGGAACTCCTTCTCACGCCGCTCATCCGAATGACGATAATTCGATCATAAAATGCATGGAAGATCTGCAGCAAATTTTAAACTTTAAATTTCCAAAAGTTTCGGATTATTTGGGAGAGGTCAAGGTGACACTTTCGGGAATTCATGCCGGAGTTCAGCATAATGTCGTTCCAGAATCGTGTGCTTTTACTTTGGATGTGAGAGTTACGGATGAATATTCCAATAAAGAAGCGTTTGAGATCATTCAATCGCAGATGAAATCGACTTTAAAGGCAAGGTCTTTCAGATTAAATTCATCAAAAATCGAAATGGAACATCCGTTTGTACAGGCTGGTTTGGAAATCGGTAGGACAACTTATGGTTCACCCACCTCATCTGACCAAGCGATTATTCCTTGTACATCGGTAAAAATCGGTCCTGGTGACAGTAGGCGCTCGCACACTGCGGATGAATACATATATATAAATGAAATAAAAGAAGGGATTGATATTTATATTCAAATCCTTGAAAAAGTTTTATAAAACGACCTAGGAAAATGAAGCGTTAAGAAAAATAGTTTTATGAACGTTAAGAAAATCCCACTGTTTGAGTGCAAGACAAATATCGAATCGAAGAACCAATATTCAATTCGCACGAGTTTTGGGATTTTTAGAGAATAAAAATATTTTTTAGCGGAAGTTTCCAGTCTTGAATTTTTGTTTCTTTTGTTTCAAGACAAAAGAAAATATATAATAAAAAAAACAGTTTTGTCATTCAGAACGAAGCAAAGCGAAGTGAAGAATCTGCATTTTTAAAATAGATTCCTCCTTCGTCGGAATGACAAAGCGAATAAAATAAAAAAGAAGATAAAGCGGTTGGTAGTAAACTTCCAGCACCCAGCTTCCATCTTCCAACAAAAAAAGAAATTTTATGAAAAAAATATGGCAAAAAGACAACAATGCCACCAATATATTAGTCAATAAATTTACAGTCGGGAAAGATCTTGACTTTGATGAGCGTCTGGCAAAATACGATGTCAAAGGTTCTATGGCACACTGTAAAATGTTGGCAGAAGTAGGAATTATTTCGAATGAAGAATCAAAGCAGATGTTGTCTGTTTTGGGAGAGATTTTAGAAGATATAGAAAATGGAACTTTTGAAATCGATAAAACTGCGGAAGACATTCACTCGCAGGTTGAATCTATCTTAATTGAAAAATTAGGAGATACAGGAAAGAAAATTCACACGGCTCGTTCTAGAAATGATCAGGTTTTGTTGGATATTAAATTGTATTTGGTTGATGAAATCCGTGAAATTACTGCGTTGACCGATGAATTCTTTCAAATATTAATCAAGCTGGCGGATCAGCATAAAAATGTTTTGCTTCCAGGTTATACGCATTTACAGATTGCGATGCCTTCATCGTTTGGATTATGGTTTGGAGCCTATGCGGAAGCGTTGTTAGATGATGTCGAAATGTTATTTTCGGTTAAAAATATCATTAATAAAAATCCACTGGGTTCTGCAGCAGGATATGGTTCGTCTTTCCCGATTGATCGTGAGAGTACGACCTATAATTTAGGTTTTCAGTCGATGAATTATAATTCGGTGTATGCTCAAATGACGCGTGGAAAATCAGAAAAAATGTTGTCTATGGCAATGGCAACTTTGGCAGGAACTTTAGGTAAATTTTCTTATGATGTTTGTTTGTATTTAAGTCAGAATTTTGATTTTATCAGTTTTCCTAAAGAGTTTACAACAGGAAGCAGCATTATGCCCCACAAGAAAAATCCGGATATTTTTGAATTGGTTCGGGCCCGTTGCAATAGAATTCAGTCGTTGCCGAATGAGTTTATTTTGTTGACAAATAACCTTCCTTCAGGTTATCACCGAGATATGCAGTTGACGAAAGAAATTCTTTTCCCAGCAATTGATTCATTAAAAGAATGTTTGGAGATTTTAAATTATACATTACCGAATATTCAGGTGAAAGATGGTATTTTGAAAGACGAAAAGTATAAATATCTTTTCAGTGTAGAAAAAATCAATGAAGAGGTGAAAAATGGAAGTTCATTCCGTGATGCGTATGTAAAAGTAGGGCAGGAGATTGAAAATAATGTATTTGATTTTGAAATTAAAAATTTAAATCATACTCATCAGGGAAGCGTTGGAAATTTGTGTTTAGATAAAATTGAATATCAGTTTAATAAGTTGAAAAACAAATTATTGGGTTGATAGTTTTAAGCTAAAGCTATTCTTAGATGCTTCGACTAGCTCAGCATGACATCTCTAATACCAACTATTTTATTAGCGATTTATTTGTAGTGTTGTCATGCAGGGGCCTGTCAAAGCATCTTTAATTTATAAAGGAAAAAATTTAGTCTTAATTAAAATTTTATCCCAAATCAATCTTAAACTTAGTAGATTTTTTCACCTCATGAAGCACAATAGAGCTGTGATATTGCCCGATATTAGGAATATTTGAAATTACATTCACCGTAAAATCATTGTAAGAATTAATATCTTTTGCTATAATTTTCAGCATGTAGTCATATTCTCCTGAAAGACTGATGATTTCCTGAACTTCATCATGTTGCATGATGTTTTTTTCGAACGTTTCCAAAACTTTTTTAGATTGTTCCTTGAGACGGACATTGCAATAAACAACAATGTTTAAACCCAATTTTTCGCGGTTCAAAAGACCTACATATTTCTCAATAATTCCCTGTTTCTCCAGCTGTTTGATGCGTTCATACGTCGGAGTAAAGGTAAGACCTATTTTTTCTGAAATTTCTTTCACCGAATAAGTAGAATCTTCCTGAATAATACTGAGAATCATCCTGTCTTTTAAATCCATATAGCCTAGTTTGGGTTTTAACAAATATACAATGTAATTTGTTTATTATCTATTAAATTGTGGTAATGTGTCAATTTTTAAATACTATTTTCAAGTAAATTCTTAATGAAAATTATAATTAAATATTCATTATGAGTGAAAATTTTCAAAAGTATTTCTCAAATCTAAGTAAAATATTTTTCTGTACAAATTTTAATCATCAACAATAATTTCTTACTGTTATTTAATCTAATACAAAAAAACTCTTAAATTAGGGAAAGTAACAAAACTAATTTTCTCATAAAAGCAATTCAGGTAATGGCAAAATAATTGTAGTTATCTGTTCACCAAATAACAAACTAGACATGAGGAGAAATATTGATATGGAGGCTTTTTCCTACGCAGAAACACAGAATAGATTTCAAAATGAAATTATCAATGGGTTAAAAGATAATCCCAAACATTTACTTTCCAAATATTTTTACGATAAAAAAGGGGACGATCTTTTTCAGCAGATCATGAATATGCCGGAATATTATCTTACCAATTGTGAACTGGAAATTTTCACTGAAAAAACAGATAAACTGGCGAAAGCAATTCGAGCTTTTGAAGAACCGTTTGATCTAATTGAACTCGGTGCGGGAGATGCTACAAAATCTTCGTTTTTATTGGATTTTCTCGTGAAACAAAATGCGGATTTTACATACATGCCGATTGATATTTCTGGAAATATTATTGCTTTATTGCAGGATAATTTAACGGTGAAAATTCCGGATTTGAATATTGTTGGATTAAATGGCGAATATTTTGAAATGCTCGACAAAGCCAACGAAATTTCATCAAAAAGAAAAGTAATTTTGTTTCTCGGAAGCAATATCGGGAATATGGAAATTGAAGAAGCTCACCACTTTTGCAGTGAATTAAGACAAAAATTAAATCCCGGAGATATTCTTCTTATCGGTTTTGATCTGAAGAAAAATCCTCATACAATTTTAAACGCATACAATGATCCCACAGGAATTACAGCGGCTTTCAATCTCAATCTTTTAGATAGGATTAATAATGAATTGGATGCTGACTTTAATACAAATAATTTTCAGCATTATCAGAATTATGATCCGTTAACCGGAGCCTGCAGAAGTTATCTGATTAGTTTAAAAGAACAGAGGGTAAATATTGAAAATGAACAGATTATCTTTAGAGAAAATGAAGCCATCTATATGGAGATTTCGCAAAAATATTCTTTGGAAGACATGAATTCGATGGCTGTTAAAAATGGTTTTTCACCTTTACAACAGATTTCAGATTCCAAAAATTGGTTCATCGACGCCATTTGGAAGGTTGTATAATTCAAATCTAAAACTATGAAAAATCCGATAATAATATCACCTCAGGAACAAATCAAAGAAAAATATCATTCGATTAGAAATCGTTCTGCAGAAATTTGTCAACCACTTGAAATTGAAGATTATGTAGTACAACCAATCGTAGATGTAAGTCCGCCAAAATGGCATTTGGGACACACAACATGGTTTTTCGAAACATTTATTTTGATTCCGAATTTTCCTGATTACAAGGTTTTTGATTCACAATATAATTTTGTTTTTAATAGCTATTACGAAACGATTGGATCTCGTGTAATCCGTACAGACAGAGGAAACCTGAGTCGTCCTTCTGTTGCAGATATTTACCGTTACCTTGAATATGTCGATAAAAATATGGACTACTTTCTGTCAAATTATAATTTAAGTGAAGACTTAAAAAAGTTATTTGAATTAGGTTTAAATCACGAACAGCAACATCAGGAATTATTATTAACAGATATTAAATATATTTTAGGACACAATCCTTTATTTCCGGCTTATGACGAAAATTTTCCATCAGAAAAACCGGAACAGGAAAGTTTAGAAATGATTAATTTTCCCGAAGGAATTTATGAAATAGGATTTGAAGGCGACGGTTTTTGTTTCGATAATGAATTAAACAGACATAAGGTTTATTTAAATAGTTTTGAAATTTCAAACCGATTGGTAACCAACGCAGAATATCTCGAATTCATGAATGACAACGGTTACAAGGATTTCAGACATTGGCATGCAGAAGGTTGGGATTGGGTAAAAGAAAATAATGCAAAATCTCCGTTATATTGGCATTTTATTGATGGAAAATGGATGTATTATACTTTAAACGGATTAAAAGAGATCAATCCTGATGATGCCGTTTGTCACATTAACTTTTTTGAAGCATCCGCTTTTGCTTCATGGAAAGGATTGCGTTTGCCGACCGAAGCAGAATGGGAAGTTGCCTCAGAAAAATTTGACTGGGGAAAACGTTGGGAATGGACAGGAAGTGCCTATCTTCCGTATCCTGGATTTGCAAAAGAAGCCGGAGCAGTAGGAGAATACAACGGAAAATTTATGGTGAACCAAATGGTTTTAAGAGGTTCTTCTGTTGCGACACCAATTGGGCATAGCCGAAAAACATACAGAAATTTTTTTCAGACAAAGCTTCAATGGCAGTTTACAGGAATGAGATTAGCTAAATAATTAGAATGATTGCTGTAGAATCTGTTTCTAAAAGTTTTAACAATCGTCCCGCAGTGGATGATATTTCCTTTGTCGCCAACGAGAAGGAAATTTTGGTGTTGTTAGGAACAAGCGGTTGCGGTAAAACGACTACACTAAAAATGATCAATCGTCTTATCGATTCAGATTCGGGAAGAATTTTAATTGATGGTAAAAATAGTAGAGATCAAAAAGTAGAGGAATTGAGAATGGGAATTGGCTATGTGATGCAAAATTCAGGGCTTTTTCCTCATTATACGGTTGCCGAAAATATTGCTGTCGTTCCAAAACTTCAAAAATGGAATTCAAAACAAATCGAAAGCAGAACTGAAGAACTTATTCAAAAATTACATTTATCCGAAGATATTTTAAAAAGATTCCCCCACGAATTAAGCGGTGGACAACAGCAACGTGTCGGAATTGCAAGAGCTTTAATGGCAAATACTCCAATTTTATTGATGGATGAACCTTTCGGAGCGTTAGACAATATTACAAAATCTGATATTCATGCTGAGTTTAAAACGCTGAATGAGCTTAAAAATAAAACCATCATTTTGGTAACTCACGATGTTTCAGAAGCTTTTGAATTGGGACATAGAATTTGCTTAATGGATAAAGGGAAAATCATTCAAATAGGAACTCCGAAAGAAATGATTTACCACCCGATTAATGAATTTGTTAAAAATTTCTTCGCCAATAACCGAGTGACTTTAGAATATAAAATCACTAAAATTTCAGATCTCCAAAATATTTCAGACAACGAAATTAATAAAGATCAAAATGTTTGGGATGTGTTACAAAATCTCAGTACAGATATGAAAGATGTTGAACTTTACAATAAAATTACGACTTCTTTTAATGAATACCGACAAAAACAGTTAGCCTAATGCAGCAAAGTTTATGGCAATTTCTTGTTGAGCAGCAACATAAGATATTTATTCAGGTGATTCAGCATTTGGGATTGACTTTTATTGCGTTGTTATTTGCAATTGCGATCGGTTTACCTTTGGGAATTTTAATCAGCAGAAAAAAGAAATTAGCCACACCGATTTTAACTGTCGCCGGAATTTTACAGACCATTCCAAGTATTGCGTTGCTCGGTTTTATGATTCCCGTTTTCGGAATCGGACCGCAACCTGCGATTGTCGCATTGTTAATTTATGCACTTTTGCCTATTATCCGAAATACTTACACGGGAATTTCAGGAGTAAACGGTAATGTAATCGAAGCCGCAAAATCTTTAGGAATGACGAAAAGTCAATTACTTTTAAAGGTCGAATTACCATTAGCAATGCCTGTTATTGTTGCCGGAATCAGAACTGCTGCTGTTATTAACGTAGGAGTGGCAACATTGGCTTCTTTCGTTGCAGCAGGAGGTTTGGGAGAGTTTATTTTTGGCGGAATTTCCCTTAATAATTCCAATATGATTCTTGCCGGAGCAATTCCTGCCGCTTTATTGGCAATTATTGTTGATCAGATTATTGCTGTCATTCGAAATTTAAAATATCAGACAATCCGAAAAATATTGATGATTTTCCCGGTTATTTTTATTATTGCAGGAGGAATTTATTTCTGGACTAAAAATTCATCAACAAATTTACGAGCCGGATTTACTCCCGAATTTATGGGAAGAAAAGATGGAGATATTGGTTTAAAAAAGATTTATCAGTTAAATTTAAATCCTTCGGTCGTAAATGATGCTTTGATGTACAAGGCTTTATATGAAAATAAACTAGACATTATCAGCGGTTATTCTACGGATGGAAGGATAAAAGCGTATGATTTGGTTGTTCTTAATGATGATAAAAAAATATTTCCGCCTTATTTCGCAGCTCCGATTGTTAAAGAAAAAACTTTACAAAAATATCCTGATCTTGAGAAAACAATCAATCTTCTTGCGGGGAAAATTAATGATTTTGTAATGACTGAAATGAACTACAAAACAGATTATCTTCATCAGGTTCCTGAAAAGGTGGCGAAAGAATTTTTGATTAAAAATAATTTATACAAATCTCCCAATAAAGCGGGAAATGAAACCATTCGAATCGGATCAAAAATATTTGGGGAACAGTACATTCTTGCCGAAATGTATAGAATGCTTATCGAAGGAAATACGAATTACAAAGTTGAAACAAAAACAGGTTTGGGCGGAACAAAAATTTGTTTTGATGCCTTAATGAACGATGCTATCGATTTTTACCCTGAATATACAGGAACCGGCTTATTAGTTTTGCTGGAACTGGATAATTCAACCATTGAAAAAGTTACAAAAAGTACAGATTCTACCTATCAATTTGTACAAACTGAGTTCGAAAAAAAATACCAGATTCGTTGGCTGAAACCTATCGGATTCAATAATGCTTATGCTCTCGTTATGCGAAGAAAGCAAGCTAATCAACTTAAAATCCAATCAATAACGGATTTGAAGACTTACACGAATAAAAAGTAATCTACTTTTTTGTCATTTCTACTGAATAATAAATATTAGGTTAAAATTTTCTTTCACAGATTCCACAGATGATTATTCATTTGTGAAAATATTTGTGTCATTAATGTTTAAGAAAAGCATTTAAAAACGAAAGCTATAAAAGTGATAAACAAAATAAATATTAAATAGACAAAATTGTCTATTTAATTTGTAGCTTTGTCCCATGAAACAGAGAGGGCAAGTTGTAATCGACAAAATACTGGATACAGCAGATAAATTATTTTATAAACAAGGCTACAGTAATACTGGGATTAATCAGATTATTGAGGAAGCAGATATTGCAAAAGCATCTTTATATAAACATTTCGAAACAAAGACCGATTTATTGGTTGCGTATGTTCAGCGCACCCATGAACTTTGGTTTTCCAGATTGGAAGCTGCGGTGAATAAAGTTGAAGATCCCAAAGAAAAAATACTGGCAATTTTCGATCATCATACAGAGCGACAGGAAATCAGGCAGTTTGGAGGTTGTCCTTTTATTAAAGCTAATGATGAAGCGGGAACAGATGATCCACGTTTTTTGGCGGAAATACAAGCAACCAAGATTCACAGCAAAGAATTTATAAAAATGCTGGTTGAAAATTCAGATCATAAAAAATTATTGTCGGATGAAGAACTGTCAGAAACAATTTATGTAATGTTGGAAGGATCGATCGTTACCGCTTCCGTTTTTAAAAGAGCCGATGAAATACAATCTGCAAAAGAAATTATCAAAAAACTGATCTAAAATGAAAGAATTAAAAAATAAATGGCTGGAGCTGATCATCGTTTTATCAGCGCCGCTGCTTTCTGTAATCGATGTATTTATCATCAATGTTGCCATTCCGACCATTAAAAAAGGAATTCATGCGACTGATGGTGAGATGCAGTTGGTTATTGCAGGTTATTTACTTGGTTATGCAGCTTTTTTAATCACAGGAGGAAGAGCAGGAGATCATTTTGGACGGAAAAAAGTTTTCTTTTGGGGAATGTTTGCTTTTACCGTTGCATCGTGTTTATGCGGATTGTCACAAACAGCTTTTCAACTCAATATCACAAGACTTTTCCAAGGTTTAAGTGCTTCATTTATGGTTCCGCAGACGATAGCATTTATTCAGGTTTTATTTACCGATACAAAAGAACGTGCAAAAGCATTCGGATTATACGGAATCACATTGGGAACTGCAGCTGTCATTGGACAGATTTTAGGGGGTTATTTATCTGATACACATTGGTTTATTGAAGGGTGGAGATTGGTTTTCTTTATTAATTTGCCAATAGGAATTATAACGCTTTGGGCAACACATAAATACGTCACAGAAACCGTAAAACATCAAAGCACAAAATTTGATTACACAGGAATTTTGATCTTAACTTTCGCTTTGTTTTCTCTTATTTATCCGTTAATTCAAGGGCGTGAAGCAGGTTGGCCGTTATGGAGCTTTGGTTTGCTTATTTTATCGGTTTTACTTTTTGCATTTTTCATTTATAATCAAAAAATTAAGCTCTCTAAAAATGAAAATCCGCTAATTGACGTTCGATTATTTAAAATAAGATCCTTTAATATAGGTTTAGTTGCAGTATTGTTTCACTTCATGTTACACACGGCTTATCTGTTGCTAAGTGCAGTTTACCTGCAAAACGGACTTGGAGTTTCGGCATTAGATTCAGGATTATATTTTGTCTTGCCGGGAATTTTATTCATTATATCTTCTGTGATTGCTTCACGATTAATCATAAAATTCGGAAAAAGAGTATTACAAGTTGGGGTTGTCATTTTATTGATGGCATTTTACTTACAAATGACGCTTTGGAAACCGGGAATAAATACTTCATTGATCATTGGATTAATGGGACTTTGGGGATTCGGAAACGGATTGGTGCTTCCTTCATTACTAAATATTGCATTAAAAAATGTACCTTCTCAATATGCGGGTGCAGCAGCGGGAATCTACTCAACTTTCCAGCAAACGGCTTCTGCATTGGGAGTAAGTATTATTGGAGGAGTATTTTTCTACTTTTCAAAAGACGGTTGGCAAACAGCTTATCATTTTGGAATTATCTGTTTATTAATTTGTGTTGTGATGGTTGGATTAATGCTTCAGTTACTTCCCAATATGAAAACAGAAACATCAAAAAAATTATCGGAAGAAAATGAAAGATCAGAAATTATTGATATATAAAGATATTCCGTCACCAGTCGGATTAATAAGAATTATTGCTTCTGGCAAAGGACTTGTCGCAATTATTTGGGAAGGTGAGGATTATAAAAGAACAAAACTTTCAGTTCCTGTAAAAGAAAATAATCATCCGATACTTTTGCAGACTAAACAGCAATTAAACGAATATTTTGAAAATAAAAGAACAACGTTTGATATTCCTCTTGATTTCGAAGGAACAGAATTTCAGTTAAGAGTTTGGGAAGCATTATTGAAAATCCCTTATGGCGTCACAAGAACGTATGGAGAATTAGCGAAAATTTTGGGTGATATAAAAGCAGTTCGCGCCGTTGGAGGAGCTTTAAATAAAAATCCGATTTCCATTATTGTGCCCTGTCACAGAGTTGTAGGAGCGTCAGGAAAGTTAGTTGGCTTTGCAGGCGGACTGAAAAATAAATCCATTTTGCTTGATTTGGAGCAGGGTTTTACAATGCCAAGTTTATTTTAAACTAAAATTTTAAATTAATGAAGAAAAGTATAAACAATATTGTTCCGGAAGAAGTTGAAACTTTCAACCTTGAAAACTTCCATGAATTGTGCGATCATTTGGCAAATCAGGATCAGGATTTAAAATTAATTTTAGAAAATCACGGTTATCCTCCGATGTGGACACGTAAAAATACTTTTGAAACATTGGTTCATATTATTTTGGAACAGCAGGTTTCTTTGGCTTCGGCTTTAGCAACTTTAAATATTAAAAGAAAAAATTAAGGAAATCACTCCTGAAAATATTCTTAAGCTAAATGATGATGAAATGAGAGAATGTTATGTAAGCCGCCAGAAAAATGTCTATATTAAAGGCTTGGCAAACGCGATTGTAAACAATGAAATTGATCTTGAACAGCTTTCAAAAATGTCGAATGATGAAGCACGAAAAACCTTGGTAAGCTTAAAAGGTATTGGAAATTGGACAGTTGATGTATATTTAATGTTTACCCTCCAGAGAACAGATATTTTTCCGATCGGAGATTTAGCAGCAGTAAATGCTTTAAAACGTTTGAAACAGCTTCAGCCAAAAGCTTCTAAGGAAGAAATTCTTGAAATCAGTGAACAATGGAAACCTTTTAGATCGGTTGCTTCAATGATGCTTTGGCATTATTACCTGTCTAGTTCTACAAGAAAGAATCAATAGATTTTTAAAAAGGATTTCAAATTTGATTTTGTCAATTTATAAAAATGTTGTATCTTTGCACCCAATGAATAACACAGTATTTATATCATTAGAATTACCGGGCGTAGACGCCCTTTACGATATTTATTTATTTTAAGCGAAGATATTTTCTTCGCTTTTTTTATGTTCAAAAATTAAGAAATTATGTTTACGATTACAGAACTAAGCACCGAGAGAATCAACAGTATAGTAACAGAAGCACTGGCTTTTGCAAACGGAAAAACTGCCAAAATTGAAGGAGAAGTTTTTTGCTCAAATCTTTTTTTTGAAGACAGCACAAGAACAAAAACAAGTTTTGATGTTGCCGAAAGAAAATTGGGATTACAGGTCGTTCCTTTTGATGCAGCAAACAGTTCTGTGAATAAAGGCGAAAGTTTATACGATACTGTAAAAACGATCGAAAGTTTAGGAGTAAATCTTGTAGTAATCAGAGATAAGAAAGACAGATATTTTGATGAATTAAAGGATATTAAAATTCCTGTCATTAATGGAGGAGACGGAACGGGGAACCATCCATCTCAATGTATGTTGGATTTGTTGACAATTTATCAGGAATTCGGAAAATTTGAAGGCTTAAAAGTGGGAATCGTAGGTGATGTAAAACACAGCCGTGTTGCCAATTCAAATGCAGAAGCATTAAGAAGATTAGGCGCTAAAGTTTACTTCTCAGGTCCGGAACAATGGTTTGATGAAGGTGCTTTAATCAACGGAACCTATTTAAATGTTGATGAATTAATTAAAGAAGTAGATGTTTTAATGTTATTAAGAATTCAACATGAAAGACACGATGCAAAAATGAGTTTCTCCGCGGCAGATTACCATAGAAAATATGGTTTGACGAAAGTAAGAGAAAAAGCAATGAAAAAAGAAGCCATCATCATGCATCCGGCTCCTATCAACAGAGGTGTTGAAATTGATACAGACTTAGTGGAATGCGAACGTTCAAGAGTTTTCAAACAAATGCAGAACGGCGTTTTCGCAAGAATGGCAATTTTAAAAGAAGCCTTGGAAAAAGAAGGATATACTTTTAAATAAGCCAATAGAATTAAAGAAAAAATAAGAAATAAAATAACAGAATGCAGAAGTCTAACTTCTAATTTCTAAAATCTAATATCTAATTTAAAAAATGAAGAAAAAGTTAATACTGGAGTCCGGTGAAGTGTTTCATGGAGAAGGTTTCGGAGCAGAATTGGAAACTGCAGGAGAAGTGGTTTTCAATACCGGAATGACAGGGTATCAGGAACTGATCTCTGACCCGTCTTACTGCGGTCAGATTGTTTGTATGACCTATCCGCTTATCGGAAACTATGGAATTAATAGAGATGATTATGAGAGTATTGAGCCGGCTATCAAAGGTCTTATCGTAAAAGAACTTTGTGATTTGCCGTCGAATTTCCGTACTCAGATTACTTTAGATGAATTATTTAAAAAGAAACACCTTTCAGGAATTTCAGGAATCGATACAAGAAGACTGACAAGAATTCTTCGTAACTCCGGAGTAGTGAAAGGAAAAATAGTAAACGCTGATACGGATGATCAGGCAATCATTTCAGAATTAAAATCAACAAATTTCCCTACAAACCAAGTAGAGCAGGTTTCTACAAAAACACCTTACGCCAATCCTGGAAGAGGTTTTAAAGTAGTATTGGTAGATTTCGGTTCGAAATTAGGAATTATCAGAGAATTATCTCAGAGAAATTGCGATATCATCGTTGTTTCGCATGATACAACAGCAGAAGAAATCTTATTAATGAATCCGGACGGAATTATGTTATCAAATGGTCCTGGAGATCCGGAAGACAACCAACAGGCTTTGGAAATGATCCGCGGATTATTAGGAAAAGTTCCAATCTTCGGAATCTGTTTAGGGCATCAATTAATCGGTTTGGCTTGTGGCGCGAAAACGTTCAAATTAAAATTCGGACACAGAGGTGGAAATCATCCGGTTTTGGATTTAGAGAAAAACAAAGTAGCAATTACTTCTCAAAACCACGGTTATGCGGTTGATCAGGAAAGTTTGAAAGGTACAGATTTAATTGAAACTCACATCGCATTGAACGACAGAACAAACGAAGGTCTGAAACATAAAATTCACCCTTGTTTCTCAGTTCAGTATCACCCGGAAGCAAGTCCAGGTCCTGAAGATGCGAATTATTTATTCGATGATTTCATTCACTTGATGGAAGATTTTAAGAATAAGAAGAATCAATAAATTTAGAAATATAAATGTCAACTTTTCGCCAAATATATTATCAGATTGTATTCAGTACAAAGCACAGAAAATCTGTGTTGAATATTGAGCATGAAGATGAATTATACAAATATATTTGGGGAATTGTTAAAAATAAAAACTGTAAACTTTATAGGATTAATGGAATGCCGGATCATATTCATTTATTTACAGATCTGCATCCATCAGTTTCTTTAAGCAGTTTTGTAAAAGATATCAAAGTTTCAACGAACTTATGGATAAAGCAAAGCGGATTATTTCCTGATTTTGAAGAATGGCAGAGTGGCTATGGTGCATTCACGTATTCGGAAAGAGAGAAAGATGTGATCATTAATTATATAAAAAATCAAAAAGAACATCATAAAAATGAATCTTTTGAAGATGAATATAAAAATTTGCTAAAATCTCATGGAGTTGAATTTGAAGAAAAATATCTGTGGTAAATAGTATTCAACCCATTTAATGGGTTGTCGGAATGATTTAATTATCCAATCCATAGGTTTCACCTACGGCTATTAAGATTCAGCCACTTCGTGGCTGTCCAAAAAGACAAAGAACCATGAAATGGTTCAACAACAATAGCCACGGATGAAATCCATGGAACAATAAAAAAGAAAAAAAATGAAAAGAAACGACATAAAAACAATTTTAGTAATCGGTTCAGGACCTATTATCATTGGTCAGGCGGCGGAATTTGATTACGCAGGAACGCAGGCTTGTCTGTCTTTGAGAGAAGAAGGCTACAAAGTAATTTTGATCAATTCAAACCCTGCAACGATTATGACGGATGTTGAAATCGCAGATAAAGTATACATCGAGCCGATTTCACTTCAGTTTGTAAGTCATATCATCAGAAAAGAACGTCCGGATGCACTTTTACCGACTCTTGGAGGACAAACTGGTCTTAACATGGCGGTAGAATTGGAAAAATCAGGAATTCTTGAAGAATGTAAAGTTGAGGTTTTGGGAACAACACTTTCAGCGATCAACAGAGCGGAAGATAGAGATTTGTTCCGTGAATTGATGAGAGAATTGAACGAACCGGTTCCTGAATCAGATATCGTAAATACGGTTGAAGGAGCATTAAGATTTGCTGATGAGATCGGTTATCCTGTAATTGTTCGTCCTGCCTTCACGATGGGTGGAACAGGAGGTGGAATCGCTTCCAATGAGGTTGAATTGAAAGAAATTGCTGAATTAGGTCTAAAATACAGTCCTGTTACACAATGTCTTATCGAAAGATCAATTGCGGGTTTCAAAGAAATTGAATACGAAGTAATGCGTGATGCAAACGACAACGCGATTGTGGTTTGTAACATGGAAAATATAGATCCGGTGGGAGTTCACACAGGAGATTCAATCGTTGTGGCGCCTTCTCAAACGCTTTCTGACAGAGAATATCAATTGTTGAGAAATGCTTCACTGAAAATCATCAGAGCACTAGGAATTGAAGGTGGTTGTAACGTACAATTAGCTTTAGATCCACATTCATTCGATTATTATATCATCGAGGTTAACCCGAGAGTTTCCCGTTCATCAGCTTTAGCATCAAAAGCAACAGGATATCCGATTGCTAAAATTGCCGCTAAAATTGCGGTAGGATTAACGTTGGATGAAATCATGAATCCTGTTACAGGAAAAACTTACGCTTGTTTTGAACCAGCTTTGGATTATGTGGTAACTAAATTCCCAAGATTCCCTTTCGATAAATTTGAAACGGCTGACAGAAGATTATCAACACAGATGAAAGCAACGGGTGAGGTAATGGCGATCGGAAGAAATTTCGAAGAGTCTTTACAAAAAGCAATCCGTTCTTTGGAGACTGGAATTAAACATATTGGTTTAAAAACTAAGCAGGCAGCGGCTTTAACGGCTGAAGAAATCGAAAGAAGAATCAGAGTTTGTGATGACGAAAGATTATTCATCATTGGTGATGCCTTAAGAAGAGGGTACGACTGGGAACAAATCGTAGAATGGAGCAAAATCGATAAATTTTTCATCTGGAAAATCAAAAAATTAATTGATTTCGAAAAAGTTATTGCTGAAAATAAATTCAACAAAGAAACTTTATTAGAAGCTAAAAAATTAGGTTTTGCTGATATAAATATTGCAATTCTTTGGAATGTAACGGAGCGTGAAATCTTTAATTTCAGAAAAGAAAACCGAGTAATGCCGGTTTACAAAATGGTAGACACTTGCGCCGCAGAATTCGAATCTGAAACACCTTATTTCTACGGAACTTATGAAGAAGAAAATGAAAGTGTAGCTTCAGATAAGGATAAAATTATCGTTTTAGGTTCAGGTCCAATCAGAATCGGACAGGGAGTTGAATTTGATTACGCGACGGTTCACTCGGTTTGGGCAATCAAAGAGATGGGTTACGAAGCCATTATCATCAATAACAACCCTGAAACGGTTTCTACGGACTTCTCAATTTCAGATAAATTATACTTCGAACCGTTGACGGAAGAAGATGTAATGAACATCATCGAATTGGAAAAACCAAAAGGTGTTGTGGTACAGTTCGGTGGACAGACAGCGATCAATTTGGCTGACAAATTAGCTGCGCACGGAGTTCAGATTTTAGGAACTTCTTTAGAAGATTTAGACAGAGCTGAAAACAGAGATAAGTTCGAAAAAGCTCTTCAGGAAATGGGAATTCCTCAGCCTTTAGGAAAAACTTCGACTTCAAAAGAAGAAGCGATTGTGATTGCTAACGAAATTGGCTATCCGGTTTTGGTTCGTCCAAGTTATGTTTTGGGCGGTAGAGCAATGGAAATTGTTTACACAGAAGCAGAATTGGCTCATTATATGGAGTTTGCGGTAGAAGCAAGTCCAGATCAGCCAATCTTGGTCGATAAATATATGGTCGGCAAAGAAATCGAAATTGATGCGATTTGCGACGGTGAAACTGTGATTATTCCAGGAATTATGGAGCACATCGAAAGAGCAGGAGTTCACTCTGGAGACTCGATTGCGGTGTATCCTCCACAGAATATTTCACAAAGCGAAGTTGATACTTTAGTAGATTACACACAAAGATTAGCTAAAGGTTTGAAAGTGATTGGATTAATGAATATTCAATACGTTCTTTTCGAAGGAAATGTATATGTAATCGAAGTGAATCCACGTTCATCAAGAACAGTTCCTTTCTTATCTAAAATCACAGAAGTTCCGATGGCAAACTTGGCTACAAAAGCAATTTTAGGTCAAAAACTGACAGATTTAGGCTACAAAAACGGATTGGTTCCAAATAAAGAAGGTGTTTTTGTAAAAGTTCCAGTGTTCTCTTTCTCAAAACTAACGAAAGTTGATATCTCTCTAGGACCAGAAATGAAGTCTACAGGAGAGGTTATGGGTAAAGATACAACCCTTGAAAAAGCGCTTTACAAAGGATTGGTTGCAGCAGGAAGAAAAGTTCCGATGCACGGATCAATTTTGTTCACAGTAGCTGATAAACACAAGCAGGAAGCGGCTGATTTGGCAGCGAGATTTCATGAAGTTGGTTTCAGAATCTGGGCAACAGAAGGAACAGCAAAATTCTTCGAAGAAAAAGGAATTCCTTGTAAAATAGGATACAAAATTGGAGAAGAAAGTGTAAACCTGATCGATTTGATTCAGAAAGGAAAAGTTCAGTATGTTGTGAATACTACTACAAAAGGAAAACAAGCTGAAAGAGATGGTTTCCAAATCAGAAGAATGAGTGTGGAAAACGGAGTCCCTTGTTTGACATCAATGGATACGGTTGAAGCAATCCTGAAAGTAATCGAAAGCATGAGTTTCAAAATGGAAACGATGTAATTTTCGGATTAAAATATTTGAACCTCGTAAGTTTTCTTACGAGGTTTTTTATTTAATATTAACTGAATTTTTTAATGATTAAAATATTCAATTCGTATTTTGTAATTTAGTTTTATATTTTACGCACTTGGAAGCAGTCGCAAATTATTTAAATAAAATTATAGCGTATGATTGGAATGATTTCAATCGGATAAACGATATGCTTAAACAATTAGATAAATGGAATGAACTTTTTGATGAATTTGATGAAATTCTTCTTGAAAATAAAGATTTTATGTTGGCAAATTTTGATGAAATACAAAAAGAAATAATTTCATATCAATCTAAATTCTCATTACTTACTATAAAAAGTAAAATATATGGAGTGGTTAATTCTTTTTTTATTAAGAAAAATTTGATACAAAAAACTAATGATTTTAAATTTAAGATTATTGCTAAAGCAGATTCTTGCAATTGTTTAATAAGAAAAGAGCTTAAACAAAAGCCAAATCACGACAAATTAAGTTTCATTACAAAAGAATATGATGGTTATTATTACAGTGATATTTATGAATGTAGCGAGTGTCAAGAAAAATGGAGTTTAGAGTACTTCGATGATGGAACAGGAAGATAGATTTAGATTTCTTAAAAATTAAAATAATTTCCTCTTAATTACTTAAATTTTCTTATTTACAGAAATTGTATAATTTAGAAACATTAAATATATATTGACTTTAAACTAAAACAGTGATAAAAAAAAGCATTATAATACTATTTGCATTATTCTATCAATTTATATTTTCTCAAAATAAAACAGCAACATATTATGCTGAAAAAGGATTGGAAAATATGAAATTGAAACAATACAAAGAAGCCATAAAAAACTATGATAAAGCCATAAGTATAAATCCGAATAGTGATTTGGCTTATCATCATCGGGGTGCTGCAAAAGCATTGCTTAAAGATGACAAAGGTGCCGTTATAGATTATACAAAGTCAATAGCGATCAATCCAAATGAATTTTTAGTGTTTTATGCTCGTGGTGTATCTTTTTATTATTTAAAAGATTTCCAGAATGCTTTGAATGATCTGGATAAAAGTATAAGTTTAAATCCGGGTTTTGCTGAATCATATTTGTTCAGAGGATATTGTAAGGGTGAATTTAAAAAATATTCAGAGGCAATAAGTGATTTTGATAAGGCTCTTGAACTCGATCCCAATAATGCAGATGGATATATTAACAGAGCGATAATGAATATAAATGTTGGAAATAATATAGAAGCAAGAGAAGATGCTGAAAAATCACTATCATTAAATCCAAAGGATATCAGAGGCTATAATATAAGAGGACAGGTAAAAGCTGTATTTAAAAATTATAAAGAAGCTATTGAAGATTTTACAATTGTAATTAATAAAGATCCAAATCATATTCAGGCAATTTCCAACAGAATGTCTCTCGAGCTAGAATTACATGACAGCGAGAGCGCCTGCAAAGATTATTTGAGAATGAAAAAGTTAGGAGAATCGAATACATATATGGAGACTTATTGTAATTAGTTTTAAGTTTTTGAATATCAATATCAAATTGTGCTTATGGTAACCTTAGAAAATATTAATGATTTCTTCAATGAATATCCAATAAAAGATATTAACTGCAGTCATGTTATTTTAAGAGATTATGAAAAGATTTTTGATGTTTTCGATAATAGTTTTGGCTATCTGAGTTATCTTGAATTCAAATCAAATGACGATTCTGAAATATTTTTAGGATCTTATCCATTGAATGGTGCCGAGTTATGGAAATGTAAAAATTGCGGTAAACTCCAATTTTTCTACACCGAATCAGTCGGTCATTTTCCGACAACTTTATCTATTGATGTTAATTTTAGTAAAACTTATCAATCAAATCCTTTTGCAAAATCCGTTACGCTTAATAAAGAGAAAGTAAGTTATTTTATTGATACATTTGGTTTTGATGAATTAAAAAATCCTGAAAAGATTGAGGGATTTAATGGAATAAAAATTATAGATAAGGAAGATAAATGTATTTTCGGATATAGTGATTATCAGGATAAGATAACTTTTAATATAATCGCTGATCGGAAAATTCTCAGAAAGATATTTGAATTTGAAAAATCTTAAATAACAAATAAATATGTCAACTCAAAATTTTTCCTACACCCTTACAACTTCAAAATCTGTGAAAGAAGTTTTCAATATTTTAATTGATCCTAAAAATTGGTGGATCGGTTTGCACAATGAAATCATCACTGGAAATTCTGAAAAAATAGATGACGAATTCACTTTCAGTGCAGGAAACAAAGCTCACAATTCTGTTCAAAAATTAATAGAAATTATTCCAAATGAAAAGATAGTTTGGGAAGTTATTGACAGTAATTTGACATTTCTTAAAAAAAGAGATGAATGGACGGGAACAAGGATCAATTTTGATATTTCCAAAGAAGATAATCAAACAAAAGTTGTTTTCACTCACAAGGGTTTAACTCCACAATTTGAGTGCTTTGACGGTTGTTCCAGCGCGTGGTCGCAGTATTTGGAAAAGCTTAAAAAGAAGTTGAATTAAAAAATAAAAGATGTATGCAGAAATCAATTAAAACAATATCATTTTTTCTTTTTGTGTGTATTTCATCAATGTTTTTCGGACAAATTAAAACTGGAAAACCGGCTTCTGTAATAAAAGAAAAATTGGCTTTTCCATTTGGAACTCTTGTAAAATTAAAGTTTGAAATTATTGATGGAGCAAGTTTAAAACAAAAGTCTTTAAATGGCATTTATCTGATGAAAATTAAAGAAATTAATGGAAATTCTCTTAAAGAGCCATTTACACTGGAGTTTATTGATGAAACTGGTGAATTTCCCATAGAAAATTTCGCACTTTATAAAAAAGTTTACAGAAGAGAGGCTGAAAATGACTTATCTTCAGATGAAATAAAGAAAATGGAAAAAGATTATGTCGGAAAAACATTTATTGTTTTGGCTTATGAATCCGGAAAATTTGTAGGAACTCCTGAGGAAAGTGATTATGTTTATAAAAAAGTACATTTACCTCGCCTGATTAAGCAAGATGTAAGTTTTCAATTTAAAAATTATATGGTGATTGATTCGAAATTGTCTGAATAATTATTTCATCTTATAATAAGATTCATTAAAGTATTTACTCGGCTTAATATAAACTTTATTTCTATCTGCATCGAAAATCCAGTTGAATCTTCGTAGTAAATCTGCTCCAAAATAATTTACTTTTTGAACTTTAAGATCGCCAACAAAAAATCCGGCTGAAACGTCTTTAAGAATAAAATCTCCGACTTTCATAAAAGGTAAAATTCCTTGTTTTGTAGTAACGCTTTGTCCTGCAGAATTTTTCATGGTTTTTTCGCCTGTTATTTTAAGTTTTTGATCTAAATTTTTTCCGTCTGCAAATTCATTGCTGTAAATCAGTCCACCGGAATAGCCCGACTGCAGAAGAAAATAAACTTCCTGCTGTTGATCCTCAATCACATTATCAGCAATGATGAAAAACTGTCCGTTTTCTGAAAATAATGGAATTGACTGATAGCCTTTCAGATCAGGAGTTTTATCATAAATCACAAATTGATTGTTGTCGTAATCGATTTTAAAAGTTTTTCCTTTGAAAATTCCGGTTCCTATTTTCCCGTCGGCTTCATGACCTGTTAATTCATTATCAAAAAAGCGAATATTTTTATAGCTGTTTTCCCCAATTTTAATAGAGTTGCCATCACTTACTTCATCTTTAAAAATGATGTGATCAGCATTTCTTTTTCGTTCAGGAGAAATTGAAGCGTCTTCCATCGCAATTTGAAACATCAGATTTAAAGAATCTTTATTGTTGACTAAAGTTTTGACAATGATGTTGTTATGTTTCGTAATTCGAAATGGAATGGTTTCCTGAGCTTTTACAAAGAAAATTGAAAGCAATAAAAACGATAAAAAACATATTTTGGACATGAAGTGATTATTAATTTGATATAAAATTAAAAATTAGTTTTTATTTTAACTAAAAGAATTTAATTCAAAACGTAAATTTTATATCTTTAAAAATCGAAATTAATAACTATAAAACCAAATGACGAAACATCAGCAAAGAGTAGCCGAAGTCTATCATTTTTTTGACAATAAAGACACTGTTTTAGGATTTAGAAAATTACTGGACTGTGCGATGGATACTCAGAATATGGAGATCTATAAAGAAGCGATTGAGTTAACCGACTGGAAAGAGCAATTTCCTACATACACGGAAGAACTCATCGAAAAGTCAAAAAATCTTCTTCAGAAAATTGAAAAAATTCCCGTAAAAGAACATCCGCTAGAAAAATCGGTGCTTCGTGCCAGAAATATTCTAAAATCTTATGGAAGCAATCGCTTTTCGCTGGGTCCGGTTTCCATGGAAATTAATAAAGGTCAGGTTTATGGCTTGGTAGGAGAGAACGGAAACGGAAAAACTACATTGTTGAGGATCTTGGCAAAGGAGATCTCTTACAATGAAGGTGAGTTGAATTATTCCTTTAATGAAGAGCCGAAAAATGATTATGATCTTCGTACAAAGTTGGTTTACATTCCGCAAAGAACGTCAAAATGGTACGGAAGTCTGAAGGATAATTTAAAATTTGTCCTTTCAAATTATGGCGTAAAACCTGAAGAGAACGAAACGAGAACATTAATGATGATTGCCCGTCTCGGACTTTGGAATTATAAGCATCTGAAATGGAGCGAACTTTCTTCCGGTTACAAAATGCGTTTTGAATTGGCTAGAACACTTTTAAGAAAACCCGAAATTTTACTGTTGGATGAGCCTTTGGCAAACCTCGATGTTTTGGCTCAACAGGTTATTCTGGAAGATCTGAAATCAATTGCAAACTCTGTGAATAATCCGATTGCATTGATCCTGAGTTCACAACAATTATATGAGGTTGAAAAAGTTTCCGATAAAGTGATTTTCCTGAAAAATGGTCAATACAAAGATAATTCTGAGCTTAAGAATGATGAAAATAATCATTTAATTATAGAAATAGACAGTTCGAGTTCGAGAGATGAGCTACTGAAAGTTTTCGAAAGCTTTACTCTTGAAAAACTAAACTTCAACGGAGGTGTGTATGTTGCATATTTTTCGGCAGATACAGAGTTTTATGAAGTTTTGTCTGCTCTTGGAAATGCGAAAACAGACATTATTTATATCCGTAATATTTCATCTTCTACGAGAAGATTCTTTGTAAGCTAAACCATCTTAATTCAAGAAAAATGCAAAAAATATATAAATTCAATCAATATTTACTGGAAAAATATCCTACAGTCTGGAATACCAAAATTGTATGGATGCTTTTGGCGAGTATCATTATTCATATTTTATTTTTTATCATCGGCTATGTTTCTCATGCAGATCCTGTTTCGTTGCAGAAGTATGATGTGAGAGACGATTATTTCAGAGACGGGATGATCTTTATTCATCTGATTATCTCTGTTCTGATGATTGTAGGATGGCTCATTATGATGTTTAAAAATAATGCTTTTAAAAACTTTTATCCTTCTTCCAAAAAGAAATTGTTTTTACAGTTTTTGCAGTATTTTATTATCATTTTCGTCTGTACAACGTTCTATTTCTCTTATATGACAGGTTTTCAGATGTTTATTAAAAATAAATATCCCGACAAACAAATGTCTGAAAATGTAGAACTTATCAATAAAGCTTCTGCTTTCATTTCTCAGGATTTGGAAAATTATACATTAGATAACAAGACTTTTCCTCAGTTTTATAACTTATATTGTGAAACAGATATCGAAAAAATAAACCGCAATCAGAAGTATTTTGTTTATTACGACAGGGTTTATCAGTATTACAGTCTATATTCTAAAACGGTATATAAAAAAGATAAATACGGTGAATATTTTTTTCCTGCGGGCGAAAACAGAAATAATGTAGCTTATACAGAAAATAAGGAGAATTCTGTTACTTATTATTTCAAAAAAGATGTTGTAGATATGTCGCCTTATATTAAAACAACAGGCTTAACATATTATAACTTTTCAGGAATATTTTACAGGAATGATCTTAAAAAGAAAGGATATCTAAGAAGCTATTCTTCCGAAGATAATGATATAGGATACGATGAATTTGCAAAAGATTCTCAAAAAAAACAAAGATTTGAAATCAACAGAATTACAACGGAATTATTAAACAGAAAAAATCCCGCTGAAATTGAGAAATTAATGAAAAATTTTCTTAATATCTCAAAGGATTTCGGAATTAGAAATAATCTTGATGCCAAAAGCTGGGTGAAAATGGTATATGCTCCGGATGATTTTAATGTCCGTTATTTTATTAAAAAATATAAAAATCCGGCTAGTGAAGAATATGACCCGAATGCAAGACCTCTTGATGAAAATGGTAGTTATGCCTATACGGAAACTACAGCTATTGATTCTACTGTGGCAACTGTAGACTCTGCGGCTGCGGTTGTTGATGGTGTTATTGATAATAATTCTGTGCAGATTAAAGATTTTAATCCAGATATCAAGAAACAGCTTTCTCCTGAAAAATATTTTAAAAATAATCTTACGGATTATTACTATTATACAGATGATCTTAATGATCTTTTGCGAAATGTAGACTTGGTAAAATCAACTGATTTCTTTTCTGAAAATATTCATATTTATCTTTGGATTGCCTTTTTTCTAGCTACAATTATTTTCAGCTTTAGAATTACAGGATTAAAATCACTTTTATTCAGTGTGATAAGTGCAGGAGTTCTGTTTTTAGCAATTATTCTGATTACGGTTTTATATTCTATTGCAGATGGAAGAAACGGTATAGAATTCTTTATTTCTTATTTAGTGTTTTTCATTGGATTGATAATTTTACTAATTCCGTTGTTAATGATGAAAAAAGTTAAAAAGCTTATTTCCTCAATATTGATTAACCTTTCAATGAATGGTTTTGTACTTTTTATCTTACTGATATTCTTTATAATTAGTATACATCAGGACAGGGCTTGTAATAAAGCCAATATTATGGCAAATAATTGTAAGACAATCATCGAAATATTAGAATTTAATTTAAGTTATATTATTTTGATCTGTGGATTTGTATTTATGTATTTATACACTTCTGTTCTTCAAAAGTGGAAATCGATGCCGCAGTAATTTTTTATTAAAGAACATTAAAACCTATAAGAATCAAACTTATGAGGTTTTTATTTGAATTCAATTAATTATTGTTGAGTTTTAAAAGAAGTTATTTTAATAGAAATTTCTATAAGTATGCTAAAGCTGAGAACTAATCATTTATGCGGGTAGAATCCAGAGAAAACAAAAATTATTGTGATCGGAGAATGCTATTCTCTTTTGATTTTGTAATTTTGAATAAAAATTTACACGTGAAAAAGTTACTATTTGCAGTTTGCATATCGGCTTCAGTTTTCAGTTTTGCTCAGGATTATTCGGTACCGGCAGCGAGTCCGCGTCAGAAAGTAGAGCAACAGTTTTCTATGTCTAAAATCTCTGTTGACTACGGAAGACCAGGAGTAAAAGGACGTAAAATCTTCGGAGAATTAGTTCCTTACGGACAGGTTTGGAGAGCGGGAGCAAACTCATCTACGAAAATTACATTCGGACAATCTGTAAACTTCGGAGGAAAAGTAGTTCCTGCAGGAACTTACGGACTGTTCATCGTTCCGACTGAAACAGAATGGAAAGTAATCTTAAACAAAGATTTCCAGCAATGGGGAGCTTATACTTACGATGCAAAACAGGATGTTGTAGACGTTACAGTTCCCGTTAATAAATTGGCAGACAAGCAAGAATGGTTTGAAATTACTTTAAATCCGACAGGCGAAAATACAGGGAATTTGGTAATTAAGTGGGATATGGCTCAGGCTGAAGTGGCTTTAAAACCTTCAAGCCCGGATGCTGTAACTAAAATTGCAGATAAATTAAAGGAAATCAAGAAAATCGAATCCGACGCAGCAAAAACAAAAGGCTAAGAAATGAACTTTTCTATTCAAACTGTTTTAGAAAACAACGAATATCAATTAATCCCCTTACAACAAGGGGATTTTGAGTCTTTATATGAAGTGGCTTCCGATCCGAAAGTTTGGGAACAGCATCCGAACAAAGACCGTTATCAAAGAGAAGTTTTCGAAAACTTTTTTAAAGGGGCAATCGAAAGTAAAGGTGCTTTCAAAATTGTAGAAAAAGCAACCGGTGATATTTTGGGAAGTACACGTTTTTATGATTTTGATGAAGATAAAAACAGTATTTTCATCGGATATACTTTTTACGGGACAAAATCCTGGGGAAAAGGAATTAATCCTCAAATCAAAAAAATTATGCTTGATTATATTTTTCAATTTGTAGATACAGTTCATTTTCACATCGGAAAAGAAAATTACCGTTCCCAAATTGCTTTAGAAAGGCTTGGCGGAAAAAAAATAGCGGAAGAAGAAGTTGCCTATTTCGGAGAGCCGACAAGAACTAATTTTGTATACGAAATCAAAAAAGAAAATCATTAATATGAAAAAATATAAAATCCAGACATCGCCTTTTGTAGTTCCAACAACAGACGGAAAATTAATTGAAGAGCATTGGGGAAACTCAACGCAAAACTCGAATATTTCAATTGCTCACATGGTTGCGCCGCCAGATTGGAGCGAACCGCATCAAACTCCTGAATTTGATGAATTTACATTAATAATTTCAGGCAAAAAACAATTTGAGATCGACGGAGAAACTGTGACTTTAGAAAAAGGACAAAGTATTTTAATTGAAAAAGGTGCAAGAGTTCGTTATAGCAATCCGTTTTCGGAACCTTGTGAATATGTTGCGATCTGTCTTCCCGCTTTTTCGATGGATTTGGTGAATAGAGAGGAAGAAATAAATTAAATATGGCGTTACAAATTTGTCCAAAGTGTAAAGAAAATTCTTTTACTTGGTTTATCGGCGGAAAGTCTCATTTAACGAATTGGAGTTGTTTTAATTGCGACTATGAAGCTAAGGAAAATGAGAGTGATGAATGTATCTGTGAAAATTGTGAGAAAAAAACAAAAACGAAGTTGAAAGATAAAGAAACAGAATACTGGTGGTGTTCTAATTGTAGTACAATCAGTGATTTATAAATAAAAACAACCTCAATGATTGAGGTTGTTTTTATTTTATTGTAGTTTAATTACTTTAAGATTTCCTTCAAGAACATAAGTGTATGATTCCATGCTCTTTTTGCCATCACTTCATTATAATCAGGTGATTTTGGATCTGTGAAAGTATGTTTAGAATTAGCATATGTAATAATCTGCCAATCAGCTTTCCCTTCATTCATTTCCTTGATGAGGTTGTTGTAATCTTCTGGAGTCACTCCTTTGTCATCTGCAGGATTTTCAACTAAAATCTTAGTCGAAATCGGATTGTTTTTTCTCGTTTGATCCTTTCCGATACTCCCATGAATTGAAACTACTCCTACAACAGGCAAACTTCCTCTTGCCGATTCCAAAGCTCCGGTTCCTCCGAAACAATATCCAATCACTGCAATTTTATTTGAAATGGCTCCATTTTTCTTTAACTGTTCTAAAGCCAAAGAAATTCTTTTCTGATAAGCTTCGTAATTTTTCTTGTAATAACCTGCTGTTTTCCCCGCAGAATCTGCATCTGTAGGAATATTTCCTTCACCATAAATATCAGCAACAAAAGCAATATACCCTTGTTTTTCAAGTTCGGTTGCGGCAGTTTTTGCTTCATCATCAATTCCTTTCCAAGCCGGCAAAATCAAAACTCCAGGAAGTTTTTTTCCGGCATTCGATGTTACTAATCCATTCAGTTTTTGAGAACCATCCTGATAAGAAACTGTTTTTAAATTCTGACTAAAAATTGTTCCTGAAGTCATTAAAAATGCTGATAATATTATTGAACGTATCATATATTTTGTAATTTAATTTTTTATTTGTAGCTATTTCCCGCTTTTCGCTGCAATCTTTTTTTTCAAAAAAGGATTTCCTCTACAATCGGGGCTAGGCATTTGTCGGATTTCAGTGTTTCGTCATTGCGAGGAGCGAAGCGACGAAGCAATCCCATTTAAATAAGGTTTAAACTTAACTTAAACTTTTCTAAATACTGATAAAAACTTTAGAAATGAAAAAGCAATAAAGCTACTACGGTATTAAGAGATTGCTTCGTCGCTTCGCTCCTCGCAATGACATAAATCCTCCTCTAAATTAATGAAAATAACTCAAAATCAATATTAATAGAATATTATAATATTTTTAAGGTCTGTAAAACTGATATTGCTCGTTTTCGTAATATGCATTAATATGTTGTAAGCCATTCGTTAAAATAATTTCTTTTGCGCCGATTATCGAATTGTATCTTGCGGTTTGCTCAAAAGTTTTTTCAGATAATTTAATTTTTGGAGCTTTGCATTCGATTAAAATAATGGGCTCTGTTTTTTCTGTAATGAGAAGATCGATTCTCTTTGTTAAACCATTCAAAACGATCTTTTTTTCCGTAATTAAAGCAGATGTAGAGTAGGACTTCACGGTCAGATAATAGTGAATCCAATGTTGGCGCACCCATTCTTCAGGAGTGAGCAAAAGGTAAGTTTTACGAACTAAATCATAAATAAAAAACTTATCTTTGTCTCTCTTGAATTTAAAATCAAAAGTTTCCTGAAAATTCAGTTTTGGAAGTTCCATTTATAAGATGAAAGAATTAGATTTAATCCTCAAAAATATTAAAAATAAAGAAGTTTTACCGATTTATTTTTTCCACGGAGAAGAACCTTACTTTATAGATCTTGCTGTAAAAGCACTCGAACACGACTTTTTAAATGAAGATGAAAAAGCTTTCAATCAAACTGTCGTCTATGGAAAAGATACCACTTATCAGGAAATTCTTTCATTGGCGAGACAGTTTCCGATGATGGGCGACAAACAGGTTCTTATTGTAAAAGAAGCGCAAGATTTAAAACTCAATGAACCTGAAACAAAAGCTTTGGAAGCTTATATCGAAAATCCAGTTCCGTCCACGGTTTTAGTTTTCGCACACAAACACAAAAAGCTAGACAGTCGTAAAAGGGTTACGAAATCTTTAGATAAATTAAATGCATTATTTTTAAGCGAATCGATAAGGGAAAATAATCTTCCAAAATGGATCGCTGATGAATGTATTAAATTAAACATCAAAACAGCCCCGAATATTTCTCATTTATTAGCAGAATATCTGGGAAATGATCTTTCCAGAATTGCCAATGAACTGAATAAATTAAAAATCATTCTTAAACCTGGCGAACTTTTAGACGGGAAAATCATTGAAGATCACATCGGAATCAGCAAAGAGTACAATGTTTTTGAACTACAAAAAGCTTTAGGAACAAAAAATGCCGATATGGCTTTTAAAATTGCTCATTTTATGGGTAAAAATCCTAAAAATAATCCGTTTGTGATGATGTTATCAAGTTTGTATAATTATTTTTCTAATGTTATCATTTATAATACAATGATTGGGCAACCACCACAAGTTATTGCTTCTCAGATGGGTGTAAATCCTTATTTTATTAAAGATTATGCAGAATCTGCAAGGCTTTATCCTTTGAAACATGCTACGAGAGTAATCTCAGTTTTAAGAGAATTCGATATGAAAGGAAAAGGTTTGGGAGCAGTTAATATGAGCGAGGCAGAATTGATTAAAGAATTGGTCTACAAAATTATCAACATAGACAAGATCAAAATGAAAGTATAGATGTTTAAAAGATTTCATCTATTAAATTTTATATTATCATAGACAATCCGCATGTTTGATATTGACAAGTATCATTAAAATAACTTTAAATAAATATTAAAAATTACGAACTTAGCAGACGTAAATTTTAAATCTTTTGAATAGCAAATTATGGAGCAAAACATTTTAGATTGTGTGATCGTTGGATCTGGACCTTCTGGTTTCACAGCGGCAATTTATGCAGCAAGAGCAGACTTAAAACCTGAATTATACACAGGTCTGGAGCCGGGTGGACAATTGACTACAACTACTGAAGTTGATAACTTTCCAGGATATCCAGCGGGAATTACAGGTCCTGAAATGATGATGGATTTGCAAAAACAAGCAGAGAGATTCAACACAAAAGTGCATTATGAAATGATCACTAAGGTTGAATTTTCTAAAGAAGTAGGAGGTATTCATAAATTATATGCAGGAAATAAAGAAATTTTTGCTAAAACAGTGATCATTTCTACAGGAGCTACAGCAAAATATTTAGGTCTTGATGACGAGAAAAAGTACAATGGAGGAGGAGTTTCTGCTTGTGCGACATGCGACGGATTTTTCTACAGAGGAAAAGATGTTGTGGTTGTAGGAGCCGGTGATACAGCGGCAGAAGAAGCAACTTATCTTGCAAAATTGGTGAATAAAGTAACGATGTTAGTGAGAAAAGATGAGTTCAGAGCTTCAAAAGCGATGATTCACAGAGTTCAGAATACACCGAATATTGAAGTGAAATTTCACCATGAATTAATTGGTATTGAGGGTGAAAACAATTTGGTAGAAAGAGCAGTAGTTATCAATAACCAGACTCAGGAAAAATCTACGGTTGATGTTCACGGAATCTTCATCGCTATTGGTCACAAACCAAATACAGATATTTTCGCTGGTCAGATTGACTTAGATGAAAATGGATATATTGACACTGAAAAAGGATCTTCGAGAACAAATCTTCCAGGAGTTTTTGCTGCAGGAGATGTTCAGGATCATATCTACAGACAGGCGATCACAGCTGCAGGAAGTGGTTGTATGGCTGCGATGGATGCTGAAAAATATTTGGCAGAATTACATTAATTTTACGCACTTATATACTTTGATGTACTACGTTTTATAACTGAAAGTATATCAATTTAATACACTTTAAAAATCCATTAACATCCTACTGTTAGTGGATTTTTTATTTTTAATGTTCTATGTATTCGTATTAAAAAATGTTTTACATTTGCTCTCAAATTTTAACGGAATAAACATCGAAAGTGTTTAACAAAATTCTCTCAGATAGAAACTGGTAATTTTAAAAGGAGGGGAATATGTTAGCAACTCTCATGTCATGATATGGCGTGAGGGCTTTGCTACTTATTTTACTCCTGCGGTATACCAGTACCCTATCTGATAGAATAAGTTAGTAACCCTCACGCTTTCTTATTTTAAATCAAGTATAATTTTCTTCATAGAGGGTGAGAAGAACCCCAAAAGTATTACGGAATCCCGTAAGGAAACCAACATTTCGTAAAATACTTTTGTGTGCTTAAAAATCAAAAAACTATGAAAAAAATTATCTTATCACTAACTATCGTTTTATCAATGGTAAGTGCTAAAGCACAAGTAAAACTATTCAATATTGATTTACCATATTTCGATAAATCCAAATTAGTTAAGCCAGCAAAAACGGTTAAAAATGTAAACAATTTTACAAAACGAGTGACTAATATTACTGAATATAATGGAATGGGGCAATTACATGGAATAAACATTGAATATCGAAGCGATTCCAGTGTGGGTCTTGTCAGGTATTATCACAACAACAAATTAGTCTATGTTGCACAACCTTTTATGAATGGAAGTACAATAGAGAAAGTTTTTAATTACAGCGATAATGGTAGTTTTAATGGTATTCAAGCATCTATGTATTTAAATAATGAAAATAAATGGATAAAATTGGTTTTAGGTTACAGTGAAGGCAGATTAACAAGTTTTAATGATAATCTCAAATTTCCTAAATACACAGTAAATTTTAAGGATGGAAAATTGGAAGGTGAATTTTATTTCTATGATAACGCAAATTGTAATTGCTATTATTATGGTTCAGCAAATGATGGGAAAATTAAAAACATTATGAAACTTGATATACGTGAAGATTTATCGTTTAAAAACACTTTTTATACCATCAATAATTCATCAATAAAAAGTACTTTTATTGTTCCTTATAGCAAACCTTTTGAAAATAATATTGAAATAACTGAAATACCTGTGGTTGTTGAAAACAAAAATGTACACATAGACAACGACAAATACCGAATTGTATTTAGTAAACAACACGATTGGTTAAATGCCTTAACATCAGCTGAAACATTTAATCGTAATAATTCCGAAGAAATAGATTGGTCACAAGCATCAGTTGGCATGCCAAGTCCATATAAAATACCACAAGCACAACATTAAAAAGTAACAATAATTATAGCTAGCACATCAATATTATTTGTAAATTTATTTAACAAAAAAATATTAATTATGGCAAAAATTTATAGAGATGCAGGAAATGGTCAATTCGTAAAAAAAGAAGAAGTGAAAAAAAGACCAGGCACAACAGTAACGGAAACTGTTAAACCAAAACCTAAAAGCACCCCAAAGAAGAAGTAAATATTCTAAATTACATGGGCAATATTTTAAAGAAAGCTAAAAACATCATTCAAATTGAATGATGTTTTTCTTTGCCTATCTGAGTTAATAGTGATATTTTTGGCGAAAAATAATCATGTTAAAATTTAATGTCGATTTAAGAAAAATAAAAAATGGAGATGTTGAAATCATTTTAGAAATAACAAATACAAATTTAGAAATCCCATATACTTTAAGGAAAATAGAAATAACCTCATATAATACTGAATTTGAATCATATAAATTAGAGTTTATATCTAATAATGATTTTAAGTTAGTCATACCGCAAAACATTACTATTAAACAATCAATATTACTGTCTGATTTTAAAGAAGATTTTATTTATAGTATTATGCTTGATGATTTTAAAGAAAATTTTTACCATCACAACGATTCGCTATTAGCATTGAAGCGACTGATTTCTCGAATCTAACTTTTGACATGTTTTTGTTATCACATGTATATACTGTTTTATATACATGTCCATTCTTATCAAAATATACTATTATATCAAGCTTCTTTATATAATGGAGCTTCAATTTTAACTGATATTTTCTAAAAAAATTTTGAATAATTTTAAGTAGTTTCTACTATTTTCAATACTTCTACGAACCTTTGACCGTCAGACATATCACGAGTATTAAATCTAAATGAAAATTCATTGCAGTATTTTCCAAGGTGTTTCACCGAACAGAAGTGATAAATCCCAATTAATCCACGTTTTAGGATGCTCCAAAATCCTTCGATTGCGTTAGTGTGAAATCGACCTCTTTTGTAAGTTCCTTTACTATGTTCAACGATTTCATGACGATAATCTTCACCTAAGCCTTTATAACCTCGCCAACCATCAGTCACCAATGTAGTTCCTTTTAGTACTCTTGCACTGATAATGGATTTAAGTGTTGTTCCCTTTGCGTTAGGTATTACTTTGGTGTAAACTGTTCCATTGGAAATTAGACCAAACACAGGTGTTTTGATTTTCAAAGACCTTCCTTGCGTATTCTTGTGTTCATTATTTTTCTTTCTTGCTTCACCGCCTATATAAGTTTCATCAGCTTGAACTTCACCATCAAAAACAACTACGTGTTCCTGATTGAAATTAAATCTAATTCTATTTAGCATATACCAAGCTGTTTTTTGAGTAATATGAAGGTCTTTATGTAGTTGTACACTACTTATACCTTTTTTGTGGCTTGCAAATATGTATATTGCAGTGAACCATTTTCTTAATGAAATGTGTGAAGATTCAAACATAGTTCCCACAGTTATAGTAAAACGTTTCTTACAATCTCTACATTTATAAAGACCTTTAAAATTTTCCTTATTCAATCTATAATGTTTTTCTGATTTTACACCACAATGAGGACATTCAGGTTCTCCATTCCATCTAATTTCTTCCAAAAACATTCTGCAATCATCATCGGTTTGAAGATTGTCAATCATGTCTATTATAGACTTGAAAAATGTATTTTGATGTAAATTTGTAGTGGACATTTTAGTTTTTTGTAACTATTATACCCCGTGAAGGTTAGAAAAGGAAAGTGCTAGTACACTAAAGTATATAATTGCGTAATTTTATTTCAATTAAAATATTAAACGCATCTTTTCGGGTGCGTTTTTTTATTTTTTAATCTAAATTTTTCTATTATTCATCAATGTTTAGCAAAAATAATTGATCTGATTTTTAGTTGATTATTAATTTTTGTTAAAATTTGTATTAAAATATTTTGTCAGAAATTAAAAACTTTCTATATTTGCACCACTGAAAAACAATGATACAATCGGAGTTTTTGGAGAAATGGCAGAGTGGTCGATTGCGATAGTCTTGAAAACTATTGACTGTAACAGGTCCGGGGGTTCGAATCCCTCTTTCTCCGCCAGTTGGGAAACCAAAATAAGCTAAAACGCTGTAAATATCAATGTTTACAGCGTTTTTTGTTTTGCGCTAGTATCAAGGAAAATCAAAATTAGTTTTCTGAACAGGAGATTGATTAAAGTTTTCAGCCTCGATTATATTTTAAGAATGTCCACCATTGTATCAATGATCTCCGGGATCGTACTGATGCTGATGATAAAGCTAGCTTTCGGAGGCTTGCCAACGGTTGTTATTGGAGTGTTTTTCTTCTTTTCAATGAATGGCTTCATTGCTGCTTGTACTACTGCAGCAGCTTTGGATGGTGTTCCGCAAATGGCTGGTTCCGCTTCGGCTTTGCTGAGAAGTATGCAATATGGAAGTGGTATTATTTCCACATTATTACTTACTTTTTTCGGCAATGAAACACCATTGACAATGACCTGTACTGTATCATTGCCGTTTTTTCAACATTGGCAGCATTTATGATGAAACTAGGGAAATGGAATTATGATAAGACACTGCGTTAATATAGTAAAGGATACAGCTTCAGAATAATATTTGAAGCCGTATTTTTATATGATGTGAGTTCTTTAAAAGAAAGATATTTTACTGGATCTATTTAGATTAATATTTAAAATCCTTATTACTTTTGCTTAGCATTAGTGATTTTAATGTAATTGTTAAGGATTCTAAGGTTAATTTTGATTTCTATATTCTAGAGGTGACATGCCCGTTTTTGCTTTAAAAAGCCTTGTAAAATGTTGAGGATATTTAAAACCGAGTGTATAGGCGATTTCGCTAATGGACTGATTAATATCAAAAATTCTTTCTTTGGCTAAATTTATTACTTTAGCTTGTATATATTCTTGTGCAGATGTGCCCGTTTCTTTTTTAATCAGATCACCGAAATAGTTAGGGGATAGATTTAATTCATTAGCACAATAAGTAACAGAAGGCAGACCAATAAGATTTGGTTTCTCTGATGCATAATAATCATTTAATAAATGTTCGAATCTTTCCAAAATACCTTTAATGCTGTTATCTCTGGTAATAAATTGTCGGTCATAAAAACGGGTGCAGTATTGGAGAAACAGTTCAATATTAGAAGCAATCAACGTTTTACTATGTTTATCAATTGATTGTTCCATTTCATATTGAATTTTTGAAAAACAATCTAATATAATTTCACGCTCTTTTTCTGAAAGATGTAGTGCCTCATTCGAATTGTAAGAGAAAAATGAGTATTCTTGAATATGTTTCCCCAGAAAAGTTCCCCTTATCAAATCCGGATGAAAAAGCAGCGCCCAGCCTTTAGGGTCAAACGTTTGTACACCAGGTTGTATACCCATTACCTGACCTGGAGAAATAAAAACTAAAGTTCCATCCTGAAAATCATAATTGTTTCTGCCATATTTTAACTCTCCACATTTTAATTCTTTCAAATATATTGCATATAGCCCAAAACGAAAAGTCTGTGCCGGCATAGGATCTGTCTTGGCTAGATCTATTACTGTAATTAGTGGATGGAGTGTCTGCACACCACGCATTTTGTTATAATTTGTTACTGTGTCAATTTTTACTATCTCTTCCATAATTTATCCGATTAATTAATGTAAAATTACACATTATCAGTTATTTAAAACGATCTCTTAAAGCCTATCAGTAATAATGGTAAAGAAAGCAGTAATTCGTGTAAGCATATAGCACTGAATACATCGGAAATTTACATCAGAAAACAAAGTGGTTAATAGAAAACGATATTAAAATTTCAAATATAATGAAAACGAGAAAATTAGGGAACGAAGTATTAGAGGTTTCAGCAATAGGAATGGGTTGTATGAACCTTAGTTTTGGTACAGGTAAGGCAACAGATATTTCGGAAGGGATTCATGTAATTCGTGCTGCTTACGAAAAAGGGATTACATTTTTTGATACGGCAGAAGCCTATGGTCCTTTTACCAATGAAGAGTTAGTAGGTGATGCTTTAAAACCATTTCGCAAAGATGTTATTATTGCCACAAAGTTTGGAATGATTTCAGAAGAAGGGGGATTAAACAGTCGTCCTGATCATATTCGCAAAGTTGTTGAGGATTCTTTGAAAAGATTACAGACAGACTATTATAGATTTATTATACCAGCATCGTGTAGATCCGAACGTCCCAATTGAAGATGTTGCTGGAACTGTTAAAGAATTGATTAAGGAAGGAAAAGTAAAATATTTTGGACTTTCAGAAGCGGGCTCTGCTACAATCAAGAAAGCACATGTAATTCAATCGGTTACGGCTGTTCAAAATCAATATTCTATTTGGACAAGGGAACCGGAAGCAGAGGTGCTTCCGATTTGTAAAGAGCTGGGTATTGGTTTTGTTCCTTGGGGACCATTAGGTACTGGTTTTTTAGCAGGAAATATCACTGCTGATACAAAATTTGACAGCGCTACTGATCTTAGGGCAGTATTTCCAAGATTTACACCGGATGCCATAAAAGCAAATATGCCTTTGGTAGAAATGCTTAATGGAATAGCCTCGAAAAAAGGAACTTCAACTGTCCAAATTGCATTGGCTTGGTTGCTTGCTAAAGAACCTTTTATTGTTCCGATTCCCGGAATGGATAAATTGATATATCTGGATGATAATATCAAATCGACACAGGTAGATATAAGTGAGAATGATCTGAAAGAAATTGAAGATGGTTTATCTAAAATCCAGATTCATGGTGCGAGATTAAATGAAGAACTATTATCTATTTCTGAGGAATAGCTAAAAAAAATATATGAAAGCAATATTGCAGATTCTTTATTGCTTTCATTTGAAGACTTCATTTTTAATAAAAAAGCTAATAAAATCATTCTTGATTATCTTTTATAACAATTTATACTTATTCTTCACAGGTTAGAAAATAATATGAAAACAGAAAATCATAGCGAAGAACTTCAAATAATAGAAGTTACCCGCCAATTGATAGATTTAATGATTCGAAAAGATATTAGTGGAATTAATAAAATATTAGATATTAATTTTATACTGACTCACATTACAGGCTACGTACAGTCAAAAAAAGAATGGTTTTTAGAAATAGAAAGTGAACAAATGAAATATTATTCTTATACGGAAGTAAAAACTACAGTAAGTATAAGAGGTGATGAAGCTACTTTTGTTGGTCAGAATATACTAGATGCAAAAATTTGGGGCTCAAGAAATAAATGGCACCTGCAGCAGAAAATGCATCTGGAAAAACATGAAGGCAAATGGTTTATAATGAACTCAGTAGCCTCCATTTTTTAATGGTAAGTATGTAAAGTCAGGGGATCACCATTAATTGATATAAATAAATTAATAGAAATAATAAAATTTTAAAAAATGAATACAAAAGATGTAATCGTTCTTACAGGAGCTGGGCAATTGGGAATGGCAATAGTCAGAAGAATAGCCTATGGAAATAAAATAATTGTGGCAGACTGGAAAATTGAAAATGCTGAAGCTATTTCAAAGACATTAGTGGAAGCTGGATTTGATGTTATTCCTTTCAAAGTAGACATTTCTTCTAGAGAATCTATTTTAACACTTATAAGGGTTGCACAGAAAGAGGGAGAGGTTTCAATGTTGGTCAATGCTGCAGGTCTTTCTCCCAGCCAATCTACAAAAGAACACATTCTGCAAGTTGATTTGTATGGTACATCAGTTTTATTGGAAGAATTTGGAAAAGTAATTAAAAAAGGAGGAACGGGTGTTACAATTTCGAGTCAGTCAGGTTACAGAATGCCTGCTTTGACAGCTGATGAAGACAGATTGTTGGCAACAACTCCAACAGAAGAATTATTACAACTGAAAATGTTGCAATCTGAAAATATCAGAGACACATTACATGCTTACCAAATAGCAAAACGTTGTAATGGAAAAAGGGTAATGGCAGAAGCTGTAAAATGGGGCGAACGTGGTGCAAGAATAAATTCTATTTCACCAGGAATTATTGTAACACCGTTGGCGTTAGACGAATTTAATGGTTCAAGAGGTGATTTTTATAAAAATATGTTTGCAAAATCGCCTGCAGGTCGCCCAGGAATTGCCGATGAAGTAGCTAATGTTGCTGAATTATTGATGTCGGAAAAAGGAGCATTCATTACAGGCTCAGATTTTTTGATTGATGGTGGGGCAACAGCATCTTATTTTTACGGTTCTCTACAACCTGAAAGGAATTAAACAAAAAAAGTATGAATAATTCTGCCAAATTTCATTACGGATATATTATCGTCTTCTGCTGCTGTCTGATCATGGGAATCAATATAGGATTGGTAATGAGTTGTGCTGGAATTTTTTATAAACCTGTTAGCAAAGAGCTGGGTATTTCATTAGGTGATTTTGGGCTATATATGACTTTTGTTTATTTTTTTTCAACATTGATGTTATCTGTTGCTGGGAAATTGATGGACAGATATAGTGCAAGATGGCTGTTAACTTTGAGTTCTTGAGTTTTAGGATTAGTTTATCTTATAATGTCGGTGTTCAATTCTGTTTGGCAATTTTATATTGCCAGTTCAATCATCGGATTATCATTGGCATTTTTGCTGTATCTCAGTTATCCAACGATGATCAACCGTTGGTTCAATATCTGCGTTGGTTTTTTTATCGGTCTTTGTAGTGTCGCATCAGGGATTGGAGGCATTTTATTCAATCCTTTGGCAGGATATCTAATTTCTCACTATGGATGGCGAACAACTTACCTATCATTCGGAGTTGTTATTTTTGCTTTGGTTACACCATTACTGGCGATACTCTTGAGAAATTACCCTGCTGATAAGGGGAGAAAAAGCTTATGGAGAAAAACAAGCTGAAACAATAAAATCGGGAATAGCTTATTCGGTTGCTATAAAGTCCCGTATTTTCTACTCGTTGATTGTTTTCGCATTTTTTATGATCTCCGTTTCGACGCTCAATTTATTTTTACCAACTTACGTTACTAGCATCGGCTATTCAGTTGAACAGTCGGCTTTTGTTGCATCTGCGATTATGCTAGGTGTCACCATCGGAAAAGTTGCATTAGGTTGGTTGAATGATCGAAATGTATCATTTGGAATTTTAGCATCAATAAGTCTAGACATTTTAGGATTTATTTTATTATTACTTGGTAAATCAGGAATAGTTGTACCTACTGGTGGTAGGTTTTTATTTGGCTGGGCCTATGCTGGTATAACAGTGGAAACGGCATTGCTTTTAAGAAGCATTTTTGGAAGTAAAGATTTATACTAAAATATTTTCAAATATCTCTATCGCATTGTTTTCAGGGGGTGCATTAATGTCTGGTAGTTGGGGTTATATTGTTGATTATGTCGATTTTAAAATAATTCTAATTATTGGAATTATACTTTTGTTGAGTTCCGGGATCATAGCATTTTATTCATTAAAAACTCAGAAAAAAATAATCAAATAGGTATTTTTATAAATGAAATAACCAAAAAAAAAAAATTGTGGTCAAAATGGTAGCGAAAAAAAACTTTTCAGCTCCCCATAATTTTAAAACACTCATGCTTGTTTTTATTAATCTTTATTTAACTTACTTGGTTTTCAAAGATCTTATTTATACAAAAATTAATATGTATTGGAAGTCGATTCAATTTACGATTAAAAACAATTTCGCATTTTTGTTACATGAAAGCCTTTAATGATTTAACTAGCTATAATAAATATCTTAATCTTTCTGAGCCATTACACCCATTAATGGACAGCAGGGTTTGCAAACAGGCGATCCCGAATTTCCCTCAATCGAGTGATGAGATACAGGTTAATCTTTTCAAAATTTCATTAAAGAAAAATTTCACCGGAGATATCAATTACGGAAATAATAAATATTATACTGAAAATGGACTAATGCTCTTCAGCGAACCGGGTCAGGTTGTTTCTTGGGAAAGTCTGACTTTTTGGGACGGTTTTGCATTTGTTTTTCATCCCGATTTAATCAAACAAAATCCTGTTGCAGCTAAAATTAATCAATATAAATATTTCAGTTACGAGATCAATGATGCTTTGTTTATGACTGCGGAGGAAGAAGAAATCGTCACTTGGCTTTTTACGAAAATCCATATGGAGTTGATTGAAAATAAGAGCAAAGCGAATATCAATATCATTTTATCTCTGTTAAATGTTGTTCTTTCCTATGCCGATGTTTTTTATGAGAGACAATTCAAGGATAAGGCTACAATAGCCGTTTCTGTTACTTCTAAGGTAAAAAGTTTATTGCAAAATCATTATAACGATTTTTCTAAACCGGTTCAAAATATTCCTACCGTTTCTTCGATTGCTGAAGAACTCAATCTTTCATCCAATTACCTTACCGATCTTATGCGGGCAGAAACAGGTAAGAGTACGAGTAATTATATTCAGGAATTTATTGTCGAGCAGGCAGAAATTCTTCTCCATCAAACAGAACTGAATATCAGTGATGTTGCCTATCAATTAGGCTTCTCCAATGTTCCTTATTTCTCAAGATTTTTCAAGAAAGTAAAAGGAATTTCGCCAACTGAGATCCGCAATCAGAGAATAGTATAAGAGATTCCGTGATTCGTGTTAAAGGGAAATTGTCTGTTCATCTAACTTTGAACTTACAATTACAAACCTATGACTACGAATTCATTTTTTGGAGACTCCGAGACCCAATTTATTATAATTGACAGTGTACAGATCGCTTACAGAAAGTTTGGGAACGGTACACCAATTTTATTCTACAACAGATTTCGAGGAATTCTTGATACGTGGGATCCTTTATTTCTAGATTCATTAGCAACAGATCATTCCATCGTTTTATTCGATTATCCCGGAATTGGCGATTCTGATGGAGAGCTGTCATCAGATATTTTGGAAGTAGCCAATGTAGGGATCAAGCTGATGACCTGTTTGACTTATGAAAAATTCTATGTTTTAGGATGGTCTTACGGAGGGCTTGTAGCACAGGCTGCAATGTTTTTGAATGAAGATAAAGTTTTGAAAACGGTTCTTATTGGTACAAATCCGCCTGGAAATAATGACACTTCATTTGATCCTGCATTCTTTGAAAGAGCTTTAAAACCAATCAATGATCTGGATGACGAAACGGTTATCTTTTTCGAACCAACATCGGAAAAGAGTAGGATTGCAGCCAAAGCATCATTCGATAGAATTTCAAGAAAATTGAATTCTTCCAAAATTCCATCAACGCCCGATAAATTCCAAAAATACTTTAATGGTTCTGCATTGATGAAAAAAGATGAAGAGAACTTCCGTGGTCGCTATGAAACACTCACGATTCCGGTTTTGGTGATCTCTGCAGATCACGATATCAGCTTTGCGGTAGAAAACTGGTTTCCTTTACTTAGAAAAGCACCATCAATGCAGCATATTATCTTGAATGATGCAGGTCATGGTTTGCAGCATCAGGAACCCAAATTAATGGCAGGTTATATCAATCTGTTTCTTAATAATTAAATAAAAATATAACTATATAAACAAAATAGCATTATGATTTTTACAACAAACAAACTAAGCGAATATTATTGGAAAGTAACAATAGACAATCCTCCTGTAAATATTTTCGATCCTAAATTTTCGGTTCAGTTAAGAGAATTAATGAACGATTTGGAAGCCAATGAAAACTTAAAGGTGGTGGTTTTCGAAAGTGCAAATCCAGAGTTCTATGTGGCACACGCAGAATTGATCGATATTTTTGAATTTCCAAAAGGTGTGGGAGAAACAGGGCTGTCTATTTCCTGGCCTGATGTAGCAAAGCGTCTTGAGCAAGCTCAGTTTGTAAGTATTGCATCCATTAGAGGAAGAGCAAGAGGTCTTGGAAGCGAGTTTATTCAAGCTTTTGATCTGCGTTTTGCGAGCAAAGAGAAAGCATTTTTTGCACAGCCGGAAATAGGAATTGGTTCTTTCCCGGGAGGCGGTGGATTAGAGAGGTTACACCTACTGACAGGCAAAGCAAGAGCGTTGGAAATTATTTTGAGTGGAGATGATTATGATGCATCAACTGCGGCTGATTACGGCTGGATTAACAGAGCTTTTCCGGATAATGAATTAGATGGATTTGTCAATAATCTCGCGAACAGAATTGCTTCTTTTGATAAGAAAATAATTACGACCATCAAGTCTATTATGAATGAGAGAGTAATTATTCCAAAAAATGAACACATCATGGAAACTCAGACTAAATTTTTTGCTTCTCTTACAGAACCGGAAGCCAGAGGAAGAATCAAAGCTCTGCTGGATCAGGGATTGCAAACTTATGGTGATGTGGAATTAAACTTAGGCAAATATTTATAATACAATGAAAGTAATCATATTAAAAACTCCCGGAGATGTGGACCAATTGGAATATACAGAAGTTCAGATTCCTGAGATCAGTTCAGATGAAGTTTTGGTAAAAGTAAAAGCCATTAGTATCAATCCGGTAGATGCAAAAACCAGAAAAGGAGAAGGAATGTTTGCCTTGATGAAAAAGGATAGTCCTCTTATTTTAGGATGGGATATTTCGGGTATTGTGGAGAAAAGTAACAGTTCAGATTTTAAGGACGGAGACGAAGTTTTCGGAATGATTAATTTTCCCGGAAATGGTAACGCTTACGCAGAATATGTTGCTGCACCCGCTTCTCAGCTAGCTCTTAAACCTAAAAATATTACCTTTGAAGAAGCTGCTGTTTCAACGTTGGCGGCATTGACGGCATGGCAGGCATTGGTTGTTAACGGAAAAGTTCAAAAAGGACAAAATGTATTAATTCATGCTGCTTCCGGAGGAGTCGGGCATTTCGCTGTGCAGCTTGCAAAATATTTAGGAGCAACAGTTACCGGAACATCATCTGAAAAAAATAAAGACTTTGTATTGAGTTTAGGAGTTGATCATTACATCGATTACCATAATTGCGACTGGTCACAACAAAAGCCTGAATACGATTTTGTATTGGATACAGTTGGCGGAGATAATATTGATCATTCAATTGAGGTTACTAAATCAGGTGGAACGATCATAAGTATTCCTACCGGACTGAATGAAGAAATAACCGAGAAAGCTAAATCAAAAGGCATTAACGGCTATTTCATTTTAGTAAAATCCAATGGTGAACATATGAAAGCAATAGCTTCTCTTTTAAAAAGTGGAGCTATTAAACCACATATTTCTAAAATATTTTCTTTTAACGAAATGAAAGAAGCACATCTGCAATTGGAGTCAGGTAGGACAGTGGGAAAAGTGGTGGTGGTTATTTCTTAAACAGATATTGATGCTATCACTTTAAATACAGTTTAAAATATTCTTTCCGAATAATTCAAATAAAAAAAGAGGATAATCAATTTTGATAATCCTCTTTGGCGACCTGTCGGGACAATTTTTGAACCATTTTCTCAGTGATTTAAAAAAAAATGTAGGAGAAATTGATGCCTAGAATATGCCATAATAATATTAATCGGTTCTCTAATGAATTATTCTTATTACTATTATTTAGCTCTAATAGTAAATGCAAGATTTGTATTTTCTTTATATAGTCCCATGTATAAAGCCTTCAGGAATGCCTGTGCTGATACCTATTTATGCTTAAAAGAAATTTAGAATTATCGTGATTGATGAAATTTTATTTCTTAAATTGAAATACCTAAAGAAGCTCTCTTGGAGATTATTAACTATTAACCTAAATTTTTAACCTTGGTACACCAAATTTACAGGGATGCTCTTACGAAAATAAATCGGCGTTCTTTTGGAAATTTTGCAGAATCTTATTGATAATATCAAGATTCCAACTGATTTCAAAAAGAAAGCCATAGCAATACCAATAAAGATGGATGAGCACTAATAAAATACTTACTGCCTGCATAAATCCAATGATTTTAGCCAGTCCTCTTAGAACGTCTTCTTCCTGCATATTTTAGATTTTTATGTTTAAGAGAGATATTATGGGGTTTATTGTGAGATGGCTATTATTTGCGCTTTGAAGAAGTTTCTGGTTTTTGTATTTTTATAATCTAATGTTTGAAAATAAGTAGCGGAGGAGCAAAGGAAAAAGTAGCTCTGAGTGATTTAGTTAATGATAAAGAAAAGCTATCCATTTGGATAGCCTTATATTTTAGATTTGCTTTAAAGTGTATCAATCGAGAAGTTCATCTCAAATCCAAAAAGGGTAGCTCTTTGAAGATATTCTATAGTTTACAAATTGAGCAACTATTCATGCAGCACCAAAATAGCTTTAACAGATTTGTTCAAAACTTCATCCAGTGTATTGCTTGTAAATAATCTGTAGATCATATTATGGTTGCGTTTTACCAGGCACAGAATATCGGTTTTATTTTCATCAATAAAATCTATAATTGCGTTGGATGTCTTGCCATCTTCATCAACATAATTAAAGTTCACCTCTGATGCCTTGATCTGTTCCTGAAGTTTCTTTTCGCTGCTTTTAATTATTTTTTGATCCATTTCCTTATCAGAAATGTGAAGCACTTCAAGTTTTTGAGGATTGGAAGATTTCAGTATCTGATTTAATGCTTTTACATCTCTTACGGATAATTTTGTTGTTTTATAATCGGCGGCAAGTGTTACCACAGGATTTTGCGTTAATGTGCTTTCTAAAGGAACAATTAGTGTAGGGATTCTCATTTTAGTTATGATCATACTTGTATTGCCTCCTACTATTCCTTTAATTCCTGTAGAACCGGTAATTCCAGTTACAAGGAAAGAAACATCATTATACTCAATATATTTATTGATTACAGCTCGTAAATGGCCAACATCACAGGCTGTTCTCACAGGTATATCTTTATATTCTTCGTTTCGGCTTATTTTTTCTGCCCAGCTTTTCAGTGCAGCTCTTTTTCGGGCATAATAATCTTCGATGAAGATCGCATTATAGGTACTGTTGTTGATACCTTCCGTTGGGTGTATCGCATGAAGAACAGCAACTTCCATATTCAAAATTTTGGCAAGTGACATTGCATAAGATAATGCGTTTTCTGCATTTACGGAAAAATCTGAGGCAACTAATATTTGTTTCATTTTTTGGCTTTTATAGGTTTAAGTTAATCAAAAGACTTGTTCTAAGACTAGATAAATAAATGGAATAATGTAAATAATGCCAAAGAAAGTACAATAGATACTGGCAAAGTAAGCACCCAAGCCAGACCAATACTTTTCAATGTAGCAGGATTCAGATTGTTTTTTCCTCCCGAAGCTACCATCGAACCTGCAATACCGCTTGATAATACGTGGGTCGTACTTACCGGAAGTCCTAAAAATGTGCTCATCCCAATAGTAGAAGCCGCCACAAGCTCACTTGAAACGCCCTGTGCATAATTCAAATGTTCATTTCCAATCTTTTCGCCAATCGTTACTGCAATTCTTTTCCATCCAATGGTTGTTCCAAGACCCAATGCTACAGATATTGCGATAATAACCCAGATAGGGGCAAATTCAGTTAATTTTTTAAGTTCGGATACTTCTTTATCAAGAGCAATTTTATCGACCTCATTAATTTTTAAAGTTTTGTCATCATTCAGATCTTTGATTGATTTTGTAAGATCTTCAACTTCTTTCCTAAATTTATATGTTGCCTGTTTGTCTTTTTCATTTTTATAGGCAAGATGTTTTTTTACAGATTCAATTTTTTCACTCAAAACTGTAAATTCAGCTGTGTTTCCGGTAGATGACGCAATCTTTTTCAATACTGTTTCGGTTTGATTGAGATTCGTAATGATTTTATCATTCGGAATATCATGATTAACTGCAAACTTAGCAGGAAGAAAAGCAATAAGGATCAGCATAAAAAGTCCTACACCTTTTTGCCCGTCATTACTCCCATGAAAGAAACTAACCAGCGTACAGGTTATTATTAATATCACTCTTATGACGAAAGGAGGTTTATCGTTTTCGCCGGTAGGAATATGGAAAAGGGCTTTATATCTTACCACATATTTAAAAAACAGCATTAATAAGATTGCCAGACCAAAACCTACAATCGGTGAAAGTATGAGAGAAAGACCTATTTCTTCCGCTTTATGCCAGTTAACACCAGCTCCTCCATAATACCAGGTGAAACCCAGACCTGCTCCAATGAGAGCGCCAATAAGTGTGTGAGAACTGGAACAAGGAATTCCTAAATACCAGGTTCCCAGGTTCCATATAATGGCAGCAAGTAACACGGCCAAAACAAGACTTGCACCAACGGCTATGGGAAGCGTCATTAATGCATCCATCGGGACAAGCTTTAAAATTCCCATGGCTACAGCAATTCCACCGGTGAAAACACCAAGGAAATTCCAAAAACCGGACCAGGGAATAGCCAGTGCAGGTTTGAGAGCTTTTGTATAAATTACTGTGGCTACTGCATTGGCGGTATCGTGGAAGCCATTGACAAATTCGAAAGCTACCACGGCGAGCAGACACAGAGCAAAAACAATTGCAAGACCTGTCGTTAAATCTGATTCACCTAAAAAAGGTAGAACGATGTTTAAAAGCATAAGGTATTTTTTAAATTATAGTTAGATTTTAGAAAATTAAATGATTTGATCTACCATCTGTAGAGTAGACGGGTAGTAAAAACGTCATCCTTAATATCACCGGAGGAATTTTTAAGACTTGTGCTTTCGTTTCTTACATGCTCGTTATAGATAGTTAGCTTTAACCGCTCACTTAGCTGGTATGCAATTCCGTAGCCTAATGTTCCGAATTTCACGTCTCCGTCATTGGTGAAATTACCGGGCATTCCTATGGTTTTGCCTGATAATTTCCTGTTGGGATCATAAACATCGTAAGCTAAAAGTGCAGTAAGTTTTGTTTTTGCAATCTGCTGGCTCAGCCAAAAATAGTAACCGTTGAATTTTCGCTGATAAAGATCACCCAGTGGCTGTGTTCCAAAACTTTGGCTTGAGTAAGAACCAACCAGTTTATCGGGTCCCAAAGCAGCAACCCCCGGCTGGCTTCCGGCAACGTATTCCGTTTTAAAGGAAGTGGCTCCAAAACTGGTATCGTACTGAACCTGCAGATTTGCGCCATAGTAATTTCGGTCAATGTTTTTACCAACAAAATTATCATCAGTGTGAGCTGTATAACCACCGTTATTTGTTGTATAATAAGTGTTTGTGTTATTTCTTACGGAACCTTTGTAGAATGATCCACCGAAGCCGATATGTAATTTTTCGTCTGCAAGCTTATCAAATTTAAAGCCTACGTTTCCAATAATATCTTTTTTGTTATCATAGTCTTTTGCATTCTTTCCACTACCGTTTACCACTGCAAATTCAACGGTTAAAAATTGGGCAATTTTTTGTGGACGATAGCCAATCATGACACCTAAATCACGTTCACGCGGCATCAGCGTCTGGAATACTCTTGCACGCTCCGGAAAATCGCGATACCCCGATGAATAAACAATGGAATAACCAAACGGACGGTTGAATAGCCCCGCTGTAAGATTGAAAGCCTTATAATCAGGATGTTTTATCTGAATAAACGCATCCATTAACTGTACTCCATCTTGTGTTGCATCCAACTGAAAGACAATACTTGAATATTTATCAACCCTGTCTATTTTTAAACGCCCTCTTCGAATCATAAAACGATTGTCAGAATTAGCGGGAAAGTCACCACCTGAAAATGAAGTTATACCCGATGATTGTGCCTTTTGGAATTGAGTTTGAAGATACCCTGTGATTTTAATGTCGTGAGGATCGTAACTTGATGGAGCATTATTATTCTGTGCTATAGCAATAATCGGTAAAGCTGCTAGTAACGCTAAGAAAATTCTTTTCACATTTATGTTTTTATTGATTGTGCAAAGAAATGTTGTTTTTTAGTTATCTGTGTTAAGTGATTTTTAATAAATCTTTAAATGATTGAAATTTTTTATGATTACTTTTTAGCTATTCAATAAAAGGGAATAATACCCTACTAAATGTTTAATAGGATATTAGCTAAAATGAAAAAATGAATGTTTAAACCTGCATCTTCAAAGTTCCGTCATCATGAATTAAATAATAATAGAAATATGAGAATTGTGTTTTATCAATAGTTAGATTGGGATGTTTTTTTTTGTAAAAGTAGATAAATGAATCACTTCACTAAAGATATTGTTGACACGTTTTCAGAATTTATCTCTCTTGTTAATCGGTGTAATTGATTGAAAATCAAATTGAATTAATGCTTTTTTTGTGGTCGTTTTTCTGTAGAAAAAAATATTGTCAGACAATGTAATTATTCGTGAATTCTGAAATTAACACTAGCCTTTCTAATTATTTTGATTACAAAACTGACCATATTTTACAAAGTAGATACTTTAAGCTCTTTGATTATTAAAGTAAATCCTGAAAAATGCAGATATTATTTTTCACAAAAAAAGCGAAACCAAGATCTTTTTGTTCACTAATTTACAAAATTGTTTCTTTAATAGATTTACGGTTGGTAAAATTCCAACTTATTGTCTACAATGAAATAAGTAGCAAAAAGTTGGTGACCCTGACAGAATCAAGATAATATTTAAATTGGGATTTTACAAATTTTTTGTGAATGACCTATTTAGAGCCTTTCAAAAGATATTATAGCTAAATGTTTATCAATAAAGAGATGAATTAAGGTTACAAAATCCATCTCTCCACATAAAAAATAAATCTTGTACGAATCCTGTATAGGATTTCTTGTTTTTGCAAGCAAGTTCTAGAGTGCTTCGAACTTCATCTAAAAATAGAAAATTTTAAGAACCTTTATATTTAAGAGTATGCTGTATATTAAACGAATAATATTTTCTCAGCCACCTCAGTTAATTCAGAGACCGATTATTATTATTGACTATTATATCTCTCATCAAATCTCCTAAAGATGATCCTCTGTTTTACTGTTTTTGAAGTCAAACACTAAAAAAATGGAAAATTAAAAGAATAGATTTATAATATATTCTTATCCTGATAAAAGGAATATAGATAAAAATAAAATCACAATACTTCTATAGTTGTTTAATGTTTTTAACTTATACAAATCATTCCCGCACCACAGTTCTATCCCTATACGTCATCTCCGCAATTTCATCTTTCCGTTTAAAAGAAACTCCTTTATGACTTTGCATATACTTAATTAAATCTGCCGTAACTTTTACCATTTGAGGAGTACCGCCAATACGATCATGAAAGCTGATTGATAGTTGTCTTCTTTTATTTGCACTTTCTTTGTATAATTGATCAAATTCTGCTTTCACTTGGTTGATAAACTGATCTACAGAAAAATTTTTACCTTCTATTAAAACAATATCATTACATCGAATACTATAAGGCACAACCACAAAATCTTTATTGTTTACCTTGATAATGAATGGCTCATCACGACTGAGATCATCAATATGATATTTAAAACCAAGCTCCTGCAAAATTTTTAAAGTATTTTCTCCTCTTCGAAGCCAGTTCGCATTGTATCCGACAGGATTAAAGCCTGTTGTCTTTTTGATGGCATCAACACCATCTTTTATGAATTTTTTTTCGTCTTCGTATGATAAATTGTACTGTGAATTCCAGCTCATTCCGTGAGCAGCGGCTTCATGACCTCTGTCAACAATTTCCTTTGCCAGAGCCGGATTTTTCAAAACGGCAGTTCCTACCATGTGCGATGTTACTTTAATTCCAAGTTGATCCCAATTATCAAGCATCCGCGGAATTCCTTCTTTGTACCCGTATTCATACCAAGTGGAGGAGGGCAAATCTACATATCCTTTTTCCATATTTCTGGGGAACGGACTTTCCGCATTATCAGGCTGACCACCGGCTTCAAACTGCATGGAAACTGAAACGATCAAACGGGAGCCATCTGCCCATTTGGAGTTTTCTACTTTTGTTTCAGGATTCTGATTTATTTGTACAGGTGCAGCAAATGTTGTGACTGGATCCACAAGTCCTGCAACCCCGATCAAACTGCTTTTCTTGATGAAATCTCTTCAATTGCTCATATTGTTTAATTTTTTTGAGTTAAGGTTATTGATTTAATGAATTGAAACGAAACGGGAGCAAATAAATTTATTGAAATGCTTTTTCGATAATTAACGTTTCTTCATACATCGCAAACTGACTGATAAGTTGATCTTTAATCGTCATATGCATGGCAAATGGCATTTTAAAATGCTTTCCGGTTTTCTTTACCGTTCTTTCAACAAATCCGAAAACGGCCACCTCATTTCCTCTCAATAAAAAAGATTGGGCTTCAAACTTATCCGATCCTTCAACAAAATAAGTGAAGAGGGTTTTGAAAAGTTCTGAAATATCTTCCCTTTTAGAACGATGTCCTGTCCAAGGCATATATTTAGACTCGAAAATATACCAGTCTACTTTTTCAGAGATTACTGAAGCTATCTTTTCCGGATCTTTTGATCCTACATATTCAAAAAACTTTTCTGCAGTTTGTTTGGTTTTAATTTCCTCATCGGAATAATTTTGCGCCTGTATTTGTGCAGAAAAACCAAGAAATAGGATAATTATAATTAATTGTATCGTTTTCATGATTGATTGGGTTTTTAGTGTTAATTATTTTTATTGAATCTTTAAAAACGAATCTGCGTCGTAATTCCCGTAAAGAATATATTTTTTCCCATTCCAGAAGCTTTGATATAATCTTTCGCCTGAAACCAGGTTGCTTCCAATCTGAAATAAAGAAAAGGATTCGGTTCCCAGACAATTTCCGTCTCCAGCTGGTTCCCGATTTTCTTTTTGGTGGTGGTATTTCCGGGATAAATTAATGAAGTATTTGGCGCGTAAATTCCATCATTCCCGCTGTATCTCCAAAACATATCGTAATCAATGATCCAGTCGATGTTTTTAGTGATTTCAAAACTAATGGAAGGATGAATATCAATAAGATTGGAAGGCCCAATTACAGAAGCCAGCCCAAAATAAGCACCTCTCGGAAACAACGGATTGAAAGTCTGTAATTTCGAATCATCCTTGGTTTTGTCTCCGCGTATTAATTCAGTTTTAAAACCTATTTCAGGATGAAATTTTATTGAATTAAAACGATATCCTCCATTAATGGAAGTTGTCCATGCACTGATGTTTTTTTCTGCAACATCTCCGAACTGATAAACCGCTTCTCCGTCGTAGCGCCAGTTTCCAGATTTACCCCAAATTCTCGTTCCCATTGAATGGCGGATTTCTTTTCCTGTAGCATCATCAAAATTAGCTTTGGCTCTTTTATATCCTAAATAATAAACATCAATATTTTTAAGTAAAGGAACTTTATTAAGTACAAAATAACTTCCCCAAAATTGTCGATCCTGATTGGATTTATCATCAAAAATACCATCTCGAGCAGCTACATAATGCGTGAAAAAGAAATCTGCCGACATATTTTCTTTTCCGGTCATCAATTTTAAACCATCAAAAGATTGTCTGTTATTGGGACCATCTCGTAAAGCCACCAAACGTTGGGATCCGTACGAAAGTTCTTGTCTTCCGGCTCTCAGAATTAATTTTTTACTTTTTTCATTGATGAAATTAAAATCTGCAAAAGCCTGATGAACTTCAAGCGGATTCGCATCTACAGGACTCGGGTCAATTCTTCCGCCAACCACACTGCTTTGCAGCTGAACAAAAGCCCTGAAATATTTTCCAACATGCAAATCGGAATGAAATAAATATCTCGATAAAACATATCCGTCTTTATCCTGATCTCCGTTGCCCCAATTTTCATTTTTAGCATAGAAATATTGAAATCTTATATCGCCACCAAAACTAAAATAAGCACTTTTTGATTCATTAATCGGCAAAAATTTCATCGTTTTATACCAATTCTTATTAATAGTGTCATTTTTCAGAAAGCTGTAATCTTCGTCTTGTCGGGTAGATTTTAAGTTCGGAAATTCCTGTGCAAAGCCTGAGAAAGGAATCAATAAAGCTAATGTTAGAATTATATTTTTCATGATTGAATTTTTAAAGATTAGCCATTTTTTATTTTAAACTTAATTTGAATTTAACCGTAAAAGAGACAAAAGATATTCGGGATAAACAGCTTAGATAATCAAAGCTTCCCAAAGAATAAAAATCTTTGATTTTTAAAAGCTTATGTGTTCTTATTAAAGAGATTCTATAATAAACTTTAATAAAAAATCCAAATCTTTTGTAACTTTTGCGGTTAAATAAAAAGTTTAAACATTTATGATTAAAATATTATTTAACACCATTTTGCTTAATGTCTTTGTACGCATTCGGAATGTTGAAATTGAAATGGAGCCAATTGAAAAGTTCATATCCTTTATCAAATTCTTTCATCGTGACAAATGTTTTTGTTTGTTCTAAAGTCAGCCCTTTTTTTACGGCATTTTCTACATTGGTCTGCAAAGCTGCTACGTAATCAATGGTATATTTAATTCCTGCTTTGTTGGTCACTCTGCCGTGTCCGGGAACCACAATATCTTTATCAGAAATCATATTATAGATTTTGTTGAGGTTTTTAACTGGTTCTAAAAAATAGCCGTCAAACAACCACGGAATAGCCGGACTCTCTGCAATAAAAGGATTTCCTGCCCACAAAACATTTCCTGAAGGTGACTTTAAATAGACAAAAAGATCGGCTGGAGATTGTGCAGTTCCTACATTGATAACCTCGACAATATTTCCTTTTCCCATATCGATTTTCATCGTTTGATTCACTGCAATCGTAACATCTGCAGGTCGATACACACTTTCTTCAATTCCGCGACCGCTCCCGAACAGTCCAATCATGAATTTTTTAATATTATCATAATTTTTAGCCAGATTTTCTTTGCAGAATTCATTTTGAATGATAATCGTTTCATTGGGAAGTAGATAATTTCCAAAACAATGATCGCCGTGATCACTTGTATTGATGGCATAAACGATTGGTTTAGTTGTCACAGATCGTATCAATTTATAAAGCTGATCATACAATCCTTTGCTCAACATCGTTTCGATCAGTAAAACACCTTTATCTCCAACAATAAACCCTGCTGAAGTCGCTTGTGGAATTCCTTTTGTGGTTTCAGTTTCGGTTGTGCTTGGTGAAACTGCGTACACATTTTCTGAAATTTTGTGCAGTTTTAAAGTCACTTTATTGGCATCCCAAATTGGAACGTGATCGGGCATTGCAAATTGCGCATTCACTATATTGCCGAAAAAGAGCAATATTAATATTGAAATTATATTTTGAGTTTTCATAAGAGGGTTGTTTTTGAAATTTTTCTTATTTTTTTTGAATGTAACCACCAAAATATTTCACTGGCGACCATTCCGGAATTACGGGATCAATAGCAGGATCGAGTGATTTAAAATCTCTCGCACCATAAACAATTTTTCCATTGACGATCGTTAAATCAGACTCAATTTCTCGGACTTTATCATTAGGGATTGCAAAATAATCTTCAGATAAAATCGAAAAATCAGCATACATTCCTTTGATTAATTTTCCCTTGTCTTTTTCTTCACCGGAAAACCAAGCGCTTCCAGAAGTGTATAATTGAAGTGCTGTAAACTTATCTAAAACCTGATCTTTTGGCCAGAACTGCATTCCTCCTAATGTTTTTCCTGTAATCAGCCAATGCATCGCCATCCAAGGATTGTAGGTAGAAATTCTTGTTGCATCAGTTCCCATCCCAACAGGAATTCCCATTTCCATCATTTTTTTGATCGGAGGAAGTTGTGTTTTCGGAGCGCCATACAATTTTTCATACAATTCTCCCTGAAAATACATTCTGAATTGCACCGCGATTCCGCCATTTAAAGCTTTTACTCTTTCTAATTCTTGCGGAGTAATGGTTTCTGCATGATCAAAAAACCATCGCAAACCATTAAATGGAATGTCTTTATTCACTTTTTCAAAAACATTCAGCATTCGGTCGATCGATTCGCCGTAAGTGGCATGCAATCGGAAAGGCCATCTGTTTTTAACCAAAAGTCTAATGATTGGCTCTAAATCTTGCTCCATTTCATCGGAAAGAACAATTCTTGGCTCCAAAAAGTTTTCGAAATCTGCCGCTGAAGCCACAATATTTTCTCCTGCGCCTTCCTCTGTATAACCATTGGCGACTAAAAGATTATCATTTTTATTGATTACCGTTTCGGCAACCCATTTTTCATAATCCTGAAGCTCTTTTCCTTTTTGTTGCGCGAATAAATAATAGGAAATCCTAAGATTCAACTTGCCTTGTTTCGCCAGTTCCATAGAAGTTGCATAATCCGCAGGGAAATTTTGAGAACCTCCCGCAGCATCAATAACGGAGGTCAAACCAAATCGGTTCAGTTCTCTGTTAAATTGAAGCGAACTGTTAATTCTTTCTTCGGGGGTTAATTTTGTCGTTAGTCCCAACGTTGTATAAATGGCTTTCGGAGTTTCTTTCGCGAACATTAGTCCGGTTAAGTTTCCGTTTTTATCTTGTTCCAGAACGCTTCCTTCGTAATGAGTGTCTTTCGTATAACCCAAAACTTCGATTCCTTTTTTATTTAAAAATGCTTTGCCATACAAATAAGTGATGAAAACAGGTTTGTCAGGAACTGCAGCGTTTATTTCGTCAATTGTTGGTTGTCTTTTTTCCTCAAATCCGAATTCATTCCAGCCGCCGATTACTTTAATCCAGACTCCTTTTGGTGTTCTAGCTGCCTGTTCTTTTAGCATTTCCATAGCTCTTTTTAAGGTTTTTACGCCGTCCCAACGTAATTCAGAATTATAATTCAGTCCTTCACGAATCACATGAATATGACTGTCGTTTAAGCCCGGAACAACGGTTTTTCCTTTAGCATCAATAATTTTAGTTGATGTTGTTTTATAGGTATCTAAAATGCTTTTTGAAGTTCCTGTCGCTAGAATAATTCCGTCTTTTGTTGCAATTGCCTGAACAAATTCACCTGATTTTTGCATGGTTGCAATTTTTCCGTTGTAAACGATCAGGTCTGCTTTTTCCTGAGACTGTATCAACAGACCAAAGAAAAATAATGGGAGTAAAAGTATTCGTTTCATTTTTTTAGATTTAATTGGTCTTTTAAACTTTTATTGAAGAAAAATTTGTTGAAAATTGAATAATTTTTTACCACAAAAGAATCAAAAGATATTCTTGATTTATAGAGTTCAATTAATGAGTAAGCAAAAGTTTTCCAAAGAATAAAAATCAGAGATTTTTTAAAAACTTATGTGTCCTTATTAGCAATTTTTTAATCAACTGAAAATAACTAAAGTGATAATCTTTTGCTTCTTTTGTGGTTAAAATAAAAGTTTAAAAAGTTTTATGTGATATTTATTTCGCAAGAAAAAATGCCAATAAATCTTTCTGAACCTGAGCCGTATTTTCCTGAACCAGCCAATGTCCTGAACCTGCAATTTTAGATTCCGTTACGTTTTCAGCGACCAATTTGGAATGATCTTTAAGAAATGCCGCTGCAAAATATTCTCCGCCCATTGCCAATAATGGCATTTTAAGTTTTGTTTTTGCAAATACCAAATTGTCTTTTCCGTCCTGAGGAAAATTGGCAAACCATTTGAAGCTGGATTTTGCACCATCTTTCACTGAATATGCTCTGATAAATTCTGCAGTTTCTTCTGCCGTGAAAGGATTTTTTACGTGTCCGACAACGGGCCAAAAATCAGTTAAAAATTCTTTTTCTTTTCCAGTTACGATGTCTCCGGAAGCTGGCCATGCAAAAAACCCGAACCACCAAGCTGAAGCTGAAACTTGCGACCAAACCGGCTCTATTCCTGGAAGCAAAGCATCCATTAAAGCAACTTTTTTAACTTCGTTTCCGTATTGTGCAGCATAAGCGTAGGCAACCATCAATCCGATGTCGTGTCCTGCAAGATTGATATTGTTGTAGCCCAATTTTTTTACAAGTTCATGAATATCCGTCGCCATTGTTTTTTTGTCGTAACCACCTTCAGGTTTATCAGATTCGCCAACACCTCTTAGATCTGGAACGATAACTGTAAAATGTTTTGAAAGTTCGGGTAGAAGACGATTCCACATATACCAGTTTTGTCCGAAACCATGAATTAAAACTAGTGGTTCACCTTTTCCTCCGATTACGTAATGAATATTTACGCCGTTTACCAAAGCCGTTTGATGTTTAAAATTCGCAGGTGGATCCGCAGGTTTTACATCAGAACCCGTTGTTTGTTCTTCTGTTTTTTGAGCTCCAGATTTTGAAGTTTCTTCTTTCTTATTACATGCAGTAAGCATTAAAAAGATAATTGTCAACAGGCTTAAAAAAAACATTCTGCTTTTTTGCCCAACAGTTGTAAAGGTTGTTGTCATAGTTCTTAATTTAAATATGTTAATGATTCTGTTAATTTTTTTGTTTCTGAAACCATTCTAAAATGTAAGCTGCAACCTCTTGCCATCCAGGTTGTCCTAAAACAAAGTGATTTCTTCCGGGAAAAAGTTTATAGTCAGTAACCGAATTTTTGTCGCTGTATTTTTTATAATTATCATGATTCAATTGATACGGAATTGTATGGTCACTTCCACCCGCAATCAATAGCAAAGGACTGTGTGGAGCATTAAAATCCACTTTTGCAGCTGAAGTTATCGTGTCACGCACAACAAGTTTAGACTCCGGAATTGCTAATTGATAACCTTTTTCCTGCCATTCGATGGGAAGTCCGTTGGTGAACGCATATTGCCATTGCGAAAAGCTCATTAAAAAAGTTTTTTTAGTAGAAGTAAAAAATCCGAGCGGTCCCCAACCTGCTTTTAAAAATGAAAATTTGAAAGTCATAATTCCCTGTGGAGGAACAGAATGAATCGCAATCGCCGAAGAAGCCAAACCTTTTTGAGTCAAAATCTGGGCAATTAAACCTCCGATTGAATGACCAATAATTATCGGTTTTTCAGGCATTGATTGTGCAATTTTTTCGTAATGTTCGATAAGTTGTGTTAAGCGGATAGAAGCCACTTGCGGATCCGGATGTCTTTTTCGGAGTACTTCGGGTGAAGCGTCTTTGAAAGGCCAAGGCGGAGCGATGGTTTTGTAACCTTTTGTATCATAAAAATCTCTCCATTCGTTCCAGCATTCATTACTGACGAATGCTCCGGTGATGAAAAGGATTGTTTTTCGATTGTCTGTTTGCATTTTTAACGTTATTAGGTTGTTTTTGCAATGTATGAGACAAAAATCAGGCTTAATATTTAAGTTGTTGATAGTTAGTTTTTTATGTGATTATTGGAATTTTTAAACCAACGATATTTCGTCGAAAAACGATATGAAATAGCGGTATTTCGTTTTATGAAAAAAAGCTGATTGCCCTTGTATCAGAGGGGATTATGTTGTAAATTAGTACGGTATTTATCCCTCAAAAATGCCCCTTAAAAAACTGATACCGCTGTGCTTAGGTTTAAGCCGATTTTTTCTTACGTTTATTTTCGTAACTATTTCCTTTTGTGGGTATTCTCAAAATAATTTAAAAAACAATGAAGACGCTGATTTGGCAGAAAAACGACTGAAATCCCAGAATAATGATGAGGATAAAGTTGATTTATTATTGGCTTTAAGCAAATATTATTTTGAAAGAGATAAGTATAATATTGAGCCCGTTACAAAATCAATAACCTATACAAAACAGGCATTTGGACTTAGCAAAAAGCTTCACTACAAAAAAGGATTGGGAACTTCTTATTTGTGGCTTTCGATGTTGGAACAGCATGATAATCATTTTAATAGAAGTTATTCGTATGCGACCTCTGCCATCAGTATTTTAAATGAAATCAACGAGTATGATTTGTTGGGTGAAGCCTGGGTTATGGTTTGGTCGAGCAAAACTTTAATGGGATTGAAGTATGAAGATCGTATTTTTTACCTTAAAAAAGCCGCAATTTATTTCATTAAATCGAATAACAAAAAGCGTCTTGGAGATTGTTACAGGGAAATGGGAGATATTTATCTTTTGCTTGGAAAGGGAAATGAGTCATTGGTCTGTTTGAAAAAAGCGTTAACTCTTTATCAACAAAGTAATTATAAAAGACTGGATAATCTTTATGATCTTATCGGAGCTGCCTATATTTTTTTAGGAGATTATAAAGAAGGATTGAAATATGAATTTCTAGCTCTTGATACTGCCGAAAAACTGAACGAAAAGAAAGAGCTTTTTTATGTAGTTTATAACAGAATAGGCTTAGCTTACGAGGAAATAAACGATTATAATAATGCATTACAGAACTATGAAAAATCCCTGAAAACGGCAGAAGATTTTAGCACAATTGAATTTAACAGAGCGATTGAAGACATAAGAGCGATTGTTGGGAATATTTCCCGCACTTATCTTAAAATCGGACAGTATGATAAGGCTTTGACATTCATTAATAATATAAAAAAGAAATATCCAACAATCGAAGAAAAAAACTCCTTCAAACTAGATTGTATTTTAATAAGAATTTATGTTCACAAAAAGCAATATGAAAAAGCGCTTCCTTATCAAACGAAAATAATTTCCAATATTAATGAGGTTCATGATTATGATGTTTTAGCATTGATTTATACCACTTTAATTGATTTGAATTTAGCAGTAAAAGATTACGGAAAAGCAAATTATTACAATGATTTACATTTTAAAGTTTGTAATAAACTTAATAAAGACAGTTATTTTGCGGATTATAATCTTTGGGAATATAAAATTGATTCTGCGAGAGGTGACCTAAAACCTGCATTGGAACATTACAAAGAATATGTAAGATTTAACAAAAGATATTTTGATGAAAAAAAATCAAATGAAATCAACAAACTGAATGTTCTGTACGAAACCGAAAAGAAAGATAAATACATTACCAATCTAAAAAATGCATCGATCATTCAAAATGGCAGTCTTGAAAAAGCATCCTTGATCCGAAACATCATGTTTGCGGGTTTTGTGATTCTTTTAGCGTCTATTTATTTTCTTTACAGAGCCTACCAATCCAAACAGAAAAATAATCTGATGCTAAAAATGCAGCAAGATCAGATTCGGGAAAGTAATGTTTCTTTGAAAAACGCGATTCATGAAAAAGAATGGCTGTTGCGGGAAATTCATCATAGAGTAAAGAACAATCTGCATATGGTTGTCGGATTATTGGCAAGTCAGACCGAATATTTGCAGGGAAGTGAGGCTATTGATGCCAATTTGGAAAGTCAGAGAAGAGTAGAATCGATGTCGATGATTCATGACAAATTATATCAGTCTGAAAATCTTTCGATGATCGATATGCCGTCTTATATTTTGGACTTAACGTATTATTTATCAGATTCATTTGATGTAAGAAAACAAATTCGATTTACTCTTGATATTGAAAAAGTTGATTTTCCGTTGTCGCATTCTGTTCCGATCGGTTTGATTTTAAATGAAGCTGTAACCAATTCCATAAAATATGCTTTTCCGGAAAACAGACAAGGCGTCGTAACGATCATTTTAAAACTGGAAAACGGAAAATTTCATCTGACGGTTTGTGACGACGGAATCGGAATTTCGGATACGATTGATCCCGAAAATACGCAATCTTTAGGTTTAAAACTAATGAAAGGACTGAGCGAAGATATTCTGGCTGATTTTAAAATTTCTAATGAATCTGGAACAAAAATCGAATTAATTTTTACAATGTAAGAGATGGACACAAATACAAAAATCCTCATCGTTGAAGATAATTTTATCGAAGCCAATCATTTGCGGCTGATGCTGAAAAATGCAGGATATTCTGTCTTGGGAATTTCCCGAAGTGTAACCGATGCAAAGGAAAACATCCGTAAAGAAAAACCAGGTTTGGTTCTATTGGATATTTTCCTAATGGGAAAAGAAACGGGCATTGATCTGGCTAAATTTTTAAAAGAAGAAAATATAGGTTTTATTTATCTGTCGGCAAACTCAAGTGAAGATATTTTGAGCGAGGCAAAAGCTTCTCATCCTTATGGGTTTTTGGTAAAACCATTTCGTGAAAAAGACCTTCTAATCATGATGCAGATTGCGGGCTATCATCAAAAATATAACATTGAATCTTCTATTAGAAAAGAACAATTATTCCAGAGACAGCTTAAAAATCTTGTTTCAAATTTTGGAACCTGGGATGAATATTTGCAACAGATTTGTACTTCGTTGCAGCCATTAATTCCATTTGATTTGATGATTTCTCTTTACATGACAGATGAACAAAAAGACAATATACTTTTTGGTTTTTTGCGAACCGGTTTTAATGAATATCAGAAAATTACACTAAAAGGTTTTCAGGAATTAACGGATTTAAAACTTCATGAATTAGAGCTTTTATTAAAAAATTCTATTACTGAAGATAATATTTGTATCTATGACGGCAAAGATTTTCAACAGAAAAGAAGTGAGCCGACCATTCATAAGATCACGGCAAATTTTCTTGGAATGAAATCGAATCTTACCTTGCCAATTCCCCTCTCAATCAGTAAAAAAGGGAAATTTATTTTTTCTTTTTACAGTAAAAATCCATTGATTTTTGATGAAGAGCATCTTGATATTTGCAAAAGATTGCAGGATAATTTTATTTATAATGTTGAAAATATTATTGCCCAACAAAATGAAAATTCAAGAAATCCTGAAATTATTCAGGAATCTGAGAATGGTTTTGAAGGAATTATAGGAAAAAGCCCATCCCTGTTAAGCGTTTTTGATTTTATAAGTCAGGTTGCGCCGACTGACACTACAGTTTTAATAACCGGAGAAAGCGGTACAGGAAAGGAAAAAATTGCCAATGCAATCCATTCATTATCTTCGAGGAAAAACCAGCCTTTAGTAAAAATAAATTGTGCTTCATTACCTGCAAGTTTAATTGAAACAGAGCTTTTTGGGCATGAAAAAGGCTCATTTACAGGAGCATTAAGTCAACATATAGGAAAATTTGAACAAGCCAATAACGGAACTCTATTTTTAGACGAAATAGGAGAGATCCCATTAGAAATTCAAGTTAAATTATTGAGGGTTTTACAGGAAAAAGAAATCGAAAGAATCGGAAGTAACAAATCGATAAAAGTTGATATTCGAATTATTGCTGCAACTAATCGTAATCTCGAAAAGGAAGTTGCTGAAGGACGATTTCGTCTGGATTTATATTACAGATTATGTGTTTTTCCATTGGGATTACCCGCTTTGAGAGATCGGAAGGAAGATATTGGAATTTTAGCGCAGTATTTTACAAAAAAATTCTGTGAAAAATTGAAAAAGAATGAGTTGCGTTTATCAGCAGATTCCCTGAAGAGTTTACTCACTTACAACTGGCCCGGAAATATTCGTGAACTGGAAAATCTTATCGAAAGAAGTGTGATTCTTACAAAAGGTGAAGATCTTATGATAACACCATTGCCGGTCACGATTACTCTAAAAAACAACGATAGTGATACCGAACTTTGGCAGGATAAACCATCGAAGAGAACGAAAGAACACATATTCTGAATGTTCTGAATAAGTGCGACGGAAGAATAAGAGGAGAGCAAGGTGCTGCCAAAATTTTGGGTGTTCCGCCTACAACTCTTGCTTCTAAGATGCTTAAATTAGGTATTAAAAGAAATCATTATTAGGAATATTATTTTTACCATTTAAAATGACCGTTTTTTAAAAGTATTCAATAAATATCAGGTAAAAAGGTATAATTTGAATTATGTTTGAAGAAAATAGAGATTAAATTTTCCTGATTTTAATTTTACTTATTAAGAAATTTACTCGCGTGCATAAGTTATGAATATAATTTTGATAATCAGTTAATTATATTTATTAAGATTAAATTGTTTTGGAGTACATTTGCAAAGCATTAATAAAACAGGTTCCTGCCTTTGCTATTCTGCAATAATTTAAATCATATTTTTATCATTCAGTTTTGCTTTTTCAGCTGCCCAATTGTCAACTAATTTCTCTAAAATAAGGCTTTCAATTTATAAAATCAAATTTAATAGAGAAAAAAGTTTTGTGTGAGCTAAGCATAGAGAATTAATAATAATTCTTATAACAATTAATTCTTTTAGAAATGCATTGGCCGGAAAATACCGGAAACTGCAAAATTTATGATAAGTTTCAAAAATTTACAATTAATCAATCCAATCATTCGTGCAATCACGGAAGCGGGATATTCAAAACCGACCGAGATACAGAATGCTGTAATACCAACTATTTTAGAGAGAAAAGATTTACTGGCATCTGCTCCAAAAGGGAGCGGGAAGATTGCTGCATTTATAGTACCTATATTGCAGTTGTTAAAAAGAAATCCGACAGAACATACAAAAATCCGTGTTTTGGTCATTGCGCCTTCAGACGAAGTGGCTATCGAGATTGAAGATAAAATCAAACTGTGCAGTAAATACCTCACTCTTTTACAGCTTCGTATTAATGATGAAGAATTGGCTGAAAGTCAGCTTGCAGCTTTTAGAGAAAGAGTAGATGTTTTGGTGGCAACTCCTGAAGGGCTTTTGGAAATTGCTCAAAAAAGACCGATCAATTTTTCTAAATTAGAGATTTTGGTTTTGTATGATGCAGACAAAATGCTTGAAAAAACTCTGATAAACAGAGTGAAAAATATTCATAAACTGATTCCTAAAAATATACAAACACTAGTCTTTTGTACGACGACCTCAGATGAGGTGAGAAAATCTGTTTCATCATTCCTGAGAAATCCTGTGGAGATTATTGTAAATTCGGGATCAGTGGCAATAGAAAATATTTCGCAGTGTGTATATTTTGTTGAAAAAAGAGATAAATCAGGGTTACTGATCGATTTGATTAAAAACAACAAAACGGAAAGCTCGTTGATCTTTACACACAGTAAGTATATCGCCGATGAGCTGGTGCTCAATCTGGAAAATGCAGGGATAAGTACAGGATCAATTCATGGTAATAGATCTCAAACTGCTAAAAATAGTGTTTTGGATGATTTCAGGAACGGAAAAATTCAAATTTTGGTCACTACGGATATTGCGGCAAAAGGAATTAATATAGATCAATTATTCAATATGGTAAATTATGACCTTCCGAATATTCCGCAAACCTATATACAAAGAATTGAAAGAATAGGAAGATTGGGAAGTGAAGGTTCTTTGATTTCATTTTGTACGGCAGACGAACACATGGATTTAAAAAATATCCAGAATCTGATAGGTTTTACAATGCCTGTCGGATCATTTTAAGAATAAAGCTGTAAAGTTTACAGATTATAATATACAATTTTTAATAATAATTACAATGCAACAAGGCACAGTAAAGTTTTTCAATGAAGCAAAAGGCTTCGGATTTATTTCTCCTGCAGATGGGAGTAAGGACATATTTGTACATTCTTCTGGATTGATTTCAAGATCGATTCGTGAAAATGACAAAGTAACTTTTGATGTTCAAAATAGCGAAAGAGGTTTGAATGCTGTTAATGTAAAATTAGCATAATTCAAAAGTCATTTAAATTACATCGTTAAAAATCGTTGTATGGGCAATACTATTGTCATACTCATATTACACTTCAATATTTTATATATTGTTTGAACAAATATTGATGTTGGTTACATCGTTTTTTTTCATGTTCATCAACCTCTTGCTTTATGCGAGAGGTTTTAATCATGTAAAGAATTTTATTTAGTGATTTTAAAATATATTATGAGATTCTTCCAATTAAATACATACTAAAATGATTGTTATCAACAATTTTGATGAATATAAATCGCTGGAAGGAACGCTGGTCGGAACTTCTTCATGGCACGTCATAGATCAGAATCAGATCAACAGGTTTGCAGATGCAACTCTGGATCATCAGTGGATTCATACCGATGAACAAAGAGCAATGAATGAGAGCCCTTATCATTCTACAATAGCTCATGGATATCTTACACTTTCACTGATTCCTTATCTCTGGAAACAAATTGCAGAGGTTAGAAATATCAGTATGGAAATTAATTACGGAATCGAAAATTTTAAATTTGGTCAGCCTGTGAAAGTTAATGATGAGGTATGTCTGCAGGCAAAAATTAAGTCTGTTACAGATCTTAAAGGAACTGTAAAAGTTGTTGTTTTAGCCAAACTCCTTATTAAAAATCAATTAAAACCCGCATATACGGGAGATGTTGTGTTTCTTTATCATTTTGCCTGATATACAGAATGATATATAGTTTTTCCTGATAATCGGGAAAAGTCTTTTGCAGATATTATGTTTTCGGCTGTTTGAACTTCTGAAATAAATAGATATTCCACAAGATCAGTTCATAACCATAAACTGTATCTTCAATGGGAATCGTTAAAATTCTTATTCCTAAAAAATCATTTGGGTTGTAATTGACAATGGGAGATTCCAGTCCGGTTCCGGTTAAAATTCCATTGACCAGTAAAAATCCAGGCATCAATAATAAATAAATGAAAGAAGCTTTACCGATCCACCTTTGTTTCAATAAAAAATAAAGAATAAATAGACTTGCTGAAGTCGTTAGGAATGTAAATGAAGTGTAGATTTTTTCTTTAAAGGAAATTCCAACAATTAATGCGAGAATAATACTTATTATTACAAAAATCTTTTCAGGTAAAGGTTTCCAGTCCAGTTTGAAAAATTTATCCAGACAGAAATAGGTAAAAACGCAGGAGAAAGGAATACAGATAAAAAATAAAATTTCTTCAACAGGAAGATTTAAAATCCTGATTCCCAAAAGATATTTATCATTAAACCACCAAACTCCATTTTTTGTAAACCATACATCCCAAACAATAAAAACGAAGCCAACAAGTAAAGACGCCCCGAAAAATGCTCCGAAATGTCTGTTGAATTTTATTTTATGATGAAAAGAAAAAATAAAACATATAATAACGGTGAAAAAATCGATGAGAAGGTAGGTGTAGGAAAGCATTTATGATTTATTTTTATTAAAGAACATCTTGAAGTATTTTACAGGAACCCAAAGAAAACCAAAACATTCACCTCTTTCTTTACCAGTATGTTTGTGATGCTGTTTGTGAGCTCTTCTTATTGCCAAAAGATAAGGATTCTGAGTATCTCGTAAAAATTTGATTCTCTGATGAATAAATATATCGTGCACAAAAAAATAAGCCATCCCGTAAAGCGCAATTCCAACGGCTATATAAAACCAATAGTTAAAACCCTGAATTGTACCGTAATACATCAAAATAATAGTAGGAACGGCAAAGATGACAAAAAAATAATCATTCTTTTCCATATGACCTTCATTGCTGTGATCATGATGATCTTTATGCAACGCCCACAAAAATCCGTGCATGATGTATTTGTGAATCAGCCAGGTCATTCCTTCCATAACGAAAAAGGTGATAACTACGATTAGAAAGTTCATTCTCTTATTTGTTTAAAGTAAATATTTTCTATAAAAGAGAGGTTTTGTATTGCAGATAACTGCTCATCATCAGAGAGATTTTTGCTCCATTGGAGATTCTTATTCTTCCGTTCATGATGTTTGTAGCAGATCTTCTTTTAATTTTTCTGAATAAAGAAATATAATATCGGTAAGCTAAATAAACTCCGAAACGTGATGAACTTGGCAGTTTTTTTATCCCTTCCAGAGCTTCTTTGAATTCCTGATCAATATCTTTTTCAATGGAAAGTTTAACGGTATTATCAAATGAAGAAATATCAAGATCCGGGAAATAACATCTTCCCAAAATATCAAAGTCATCCTTCATATCTCGCAGAAAATTGACTTTTTGGAATGCAGAACCCAATTTCATGGCAAATGGTTTTAGTTTTTCAAACTGTTCTGTATTTCCTCCGACAAATATTTGTAAACACATCAAGCCAACTACTTCAGCGGAACCAAGGATATATTCTTTATATAAATCAGAATTGTAATCAATTTTTTCAAGATCCATCTCCATGCTTCTTAGAAACTGATCAATAAGTTGTACATTGATATTATATTGATGAACGGTTTCCTGAAATGACTGTAAAATAGGATTTAAAGAAATTCTTTCATCCAAAGCCTGCCAAGTTTCATTTCTGAATCTTTGAAGCAGTTTTCCTTTATCATAATCGTGAAAACTGTCTACAATTTCATCCGCAAGACGAACATAGCCATAAATTGCATAAATTGGATTTCTGATATCGGTTGCAAGGGCAAGAATTCCCAGTGAAAAACTGGTGCTGTATTGTTTCGTCGTCTCTTTGCTGACTTTATAAGAGAGTTCGTCAAATAATCTTTTCATAGTAATCAATTTTTGGTGGCTTCGTGGGCAGCTATTTTTCCGGAAATTATTGAAGGGGGAACTCCTGGTCCCGGTACGGTAAGCTGACCTGTATAAAAGAGATTTTTTAATTTTTTATTTCGTAATGATGGTTTTAAAACTGCCGTCTGAGAAAGCGTATTGGCAAGTCCGTAAGCATTTCCCTGATAAGCGTTGTAATCTTCTTTAAAATCTTTGATGCAATAGCTTTTTTTATATTCAATTTTTGACATCAGATCAGAAATTCCCGTATGCTTTTCCAATCTTGAGATCATTTCTTTAAAATATAGTTCTCTGGTTTCTTCAGAATCTTCTATTCCTGTTGCAACCGGCATCAAAAGAAAAAGGTTCTCGCAATTTTCGGGAGCTACAGAAGAATCAGTTTTCGAAGGACAACACACGTAAAACAAAGGTTTTGTAGGCCATTTTTTGTCAGTGTAAATTTCTTCCGTATGAAGATCTAAGTCATTTTCAAAAAATAGGGTATGATGCTTAAGTTTTGGAATTTTTTCTTTACATCCTAAATAATAAATAAGACATGAAGGCGCAAAAGTCCGTTTCTCCCAATATTTTTCATCATAATTCCGGAATTCTTCAGGCAAAAGTTGTGATTCTGTGTGATGATAATCGGAAGAAGCGATAATCACATCAAAATCAATCTCCTGTTGATTAATTATCAAACCTGAAACTTGATTATTCTTTACAATAATTTTCTCCACGTTGGAATTGCAATTAATTTTTGTTCCATTTTCCTCAGCAATTTCCTTCATTGCATCAATAATTTTTGAAAAGCCACCCATCGGATACCAAGTTCCTAACTTATAACCTCCGTAATTCATCAGGCTGTACAAGGCGGGAATATCTTTTGGCGCAGCTCCCAGAAAGATTACAGGAAATTCCATTAACATAATCAGCTTTGGATTTGTGAAATATTTCCTTACAAAACTCTGAAAATTCGATAGTAAATCTAATTTTAAAGCACTTTTTGCGATCTTAGGCGAAACAAATTCCCACCAAGAATGACAGGGCTTGTTGACAAAATTTTTCATACCCACTTCATATTTGTATTGGGCATCATCCATAAATTTATCCAGCATTTTTCCTGCACCGGATTCGGTTTTTTCAAAAAGATCTTTCATTTCTTCATAATTGTGAGGAATTCCCATAACGCCATTAGAAAAAACCATTTCAAATTGCGGATCGAGCGGAACAAGCGTATAAAAATCAGACGCTTTTCTGCCAAATTCTTCAAAAAAAGATTCAATAATATCGGGCATCCAATACCAACTGGGTCCCATATCGAAAGTATAACCGTTTTCAGTTTTAAAATTTCTGGCTCTTCCGCCTAAATCATTATTTTTTTCAAACAAATGAACTTCATGACCATCTTTTGAAGCATGAGCAGCAGCAGATAACCCTGAAAAACCCGAACCTATGACCGCAATTTTCTTTTTCATACCTTAATTTTTAAATGGGTATTCTTCGTAAACGGTTTTGATGAGATCTTTGCTGTTTATGTTTCTGGAAAATATAGGATAATGAAAGCGGTCAAGTTTATTAAGGATATTGATAAGATCCATCTTTTCATGATGAGTAAGATTTCCGGCTACAATTTCTGTTGCGCTTCTTATTTTTTGCATGTGTTTATCCAGAGTTTCAATTCCTTTTTCTGTAATATTGATGATTTTATTTCGTTTATCTATTTCAGATTCAGATTGTTCGATCCATCCATGTTTCAGTAATCTCGCAATGATCAGCATTCCTGAAGGTTTATCCTGAATGTTTTTCTTGATAAGTTCCATTTTAGTCATACTTCCGAAAGCTTTTAAATTAATCAGATAAATAAAATCTTCCTGCGTAGAAAAATCGGAATCTGCAATAGCCGATTTTGAGTAGGTTTTAGCATATCTGTTTAAATGAACAAGTAAAGTACTAATAGCACTTTCTGGAGTTCTTCCGTTTTCTTTTCCTTCCCAATAAGGTTCGTCTTTGTATTTATTATCAGAGCTTTCCTTATCACTTATCCACTTTTTAAAACCCTGGATATCGTGAGAATAAGAATTTGTTATATTTTCAGCTTCAAACTGTTCCAATAATCCGATAACTTCTTTTGTGATTGTATAGTTCATGACAATATTTTACTGTATAAATATACTTTTAAATTTTAAATTAGTATATAAGTATACTTTTTATTATCATTTTTCATGCCAAAAATGAGATCTGTTAAACTCTGAATTTGCATAAAACGTGTATAATGTTATAAGTTTTTATGCAGACTAAGTAGAATTTTAAGTTGAGAAATGCTCACTGTATATATCAATACAGAAAAATGACTTTTACATCGATAAGTATGAGATAATATTGTTTAAACAAACTGATTCAATTGCTTTGAATCATCTCAAAAAAATCTGATAATGGAAATTGTAATATTTTAATTATGAACTTATTTAATATTTTGTTCTATTTTAAACCTACTTTTATACAATTCATGAACAAGGTATTTCTCATTTTAAACGATACAGAATTCCTTTTAAAATCTCTTCAATATATAAGACTACGGCTTCGAGTATGGCTTCCATCCAATTTAACAAATAAAATATTCTATCTTTTTTATTGCAATTCAAAATTGCTAATTTTCTAAAAATTTTTCTCTAAAAAAAGCTTAAGCAGAGTTTAGAATAATAAGGAGATAATATTTTTAACAAAAATTTAACATATTTAATTTTGGAACAATCGTTCCGTTATTGTAATTTTGTCCCATCAAATTTTAATAATCAATAATTTAAAACAATTTAAAAATGAAAAATTTAGAAAACAAAGTAGCAATCGTTACAGGTGGAAACAGTGGAATAGGATTGGCAGCAGCAGCAGAATTGTCAGCACAAGGTGCTAAAGTAATTGTAACAGGAAGAAATAAAGAATCTTTGGTAAATGCAGAAAATGAATTGAAAAATGTAACAGGGGTTCAGGCTGATCAATCAGATTTAAAATCAATTGATAGCTTAGTGGAGCAGGTTTCTTCTCAATTTGGTAAAGTCGATATTGTGTTTTTAAATGCAGGAATTGCTGCCTTTGCTCCTGTTGATTCAGCATCTGAAGAACATTATGACAGTATTATGAATGTGAATGTTAAAGGAACATATTTCACGGTTCAAAAACTTTTGCCTATCCTGAACGATGGGGCATCAATTATTTTTAATACTTCCGTGAATGCTCATTTAGGTATGCCAAATTCAAGTGTTTATGCTGCGAGTAAAGCTGCGATATTATCCTTAAACCGTGTTTTTGCTGCAGAATTAGCATCAAGAAAAATCAGAGTGAATGCTGTTTCTCCTGGTCCTGTTGAAACTCCGCTTTATGGTAAATTAGGGTTAGCAAAAGAAGAAGTAGAAGGATTCGGAGCTGTTTTAGGACAGAAAATTTTATTAAAACGTTTCGCACAGACTCATGAAATAGCAAAAGCAGTTGGTTTTCTTGCTTCAGATGACTCATCGTTCATTACAGGAACTGAAATTGTTGTTGATGGAGGCTTAACAGTTAATCCTGTAGTTTAAATTTTTTTTTGACTAATTCAGGAATGATTATTCCGTTATTTTCTTATCTTTGTTTAAATGAAATTTTGAAATCATGGCAAGAACAAAAGAATTTAATGAAGAACAGGCTTTAGATAAAGCAATTGAAATTTTTTGGCACAAAGGCTATAACGGAACTTCTGCGCAGGACTTAGTAACTCATCTTGGATTAAGCCGTTCCAGTTTATATGATACTTTTGGCGATAAGCAAAAATTATTTGCACAATCATTAAAAAGATATCAACAACAATCTCAGGATAAAATAGCAGATCTTTTCGAGAATTCAGAAAATATAAAAGAAACACTGCTTGGTATTTTCAAAGAAGCAATTGTCGAAAGTCTTGAAGATCGAATTACAAAAGGTTGTTTTATGGTCAATTCTTCAGTTGAACTTGCTATGCATGATAAAGAAATTGAAAAAATTGTTCAGAATAACGGACAGATTATGGAAGAGGTTTTTACAAAAGCTGTTCAAAAAGGGCAGGATTTAGGACAAATTTCTACTAAACTTGATGCGAAAATTTTGGCAAGATTTATTTTTAATAATTATTCAGGAATTAGAGTTTTGGCTCGTACGGGAGAAAGGAATAAACAAGTTTATGATGATATCGTTAAAGCCGTGTTCTCTGTATTATAAAATTGAATTACAATAATTATTTCAGAGAATAATTTTATCTAAATTTTAAAAACCATGTCTTAAATATATGAAGACATGGTTTTTACTTATAAAATCTAGATTTATGATTAATTGATTTTCAATTTTTTAAATAGTATTTGTTTTGTTCTGATTAAATATATAAGTTTAAATTTAGTACAAAAATATATCATCTTTATGATATTGCAAACTGCTAATATATAAGGAATAGAAATTTTCTTTTTCCTTATATTTTTTTCCTCATCTACATTTCCGTAATTTTACTCTCTGTAAATAAAATTCTTAGTAAAAATAAAAATGGAAAATTATAATTACGGGGTCATCGGTCTCGGAGTAATGGGGCGTAATCTCCTTTACAATATAGCCGATAACGGTTTTTCTACCGCTGGATTCGATCTTGATGAAGAGAAAGTAAAGGTATTGCAGGAAGGTGCAACCGCAAACATGAAAGTGAAAGGAACTGGTTCTTTGGAAGATTTCGTTTCTGCATTGGAAATTCCAAGAAAAATTATCCTTATGGTTCCTGCAGGAAAACCTGTAGATTCTGTTTTGGAAAATATTACACCGCTTCTGAGCAAAGGCGATATTGTTATCGACGCAGGAAATTCTTATTTCAAAGATACGGATAGACGTATTACAGATTTAGCTTCAAAAGATCTTCATTTCATGGGAATGGGAGTTTCCGGGGGTGAAAAAGGTGCTAGAACAGGACCAAGTATTATGCCCGGTGGAGATTTGGAAGCATTTAATTTGCTTAAACCAATGTTGGAATCGATTGCAGCAAAAGTTGATGGAGAAGCTTGTACCGCTTATATGGGGAAAAGTTCTGCCGGAAACTATGTGAAAATGGTTCACAACGGAATTGAGTACGCCATCATGCAATTGATAAGCGAAGCTTATGATCTATTAAAAAGAGGTGCAAACTTAAATAATGATCAGCTTTACGAAGTTTTCAAGGAATGGAATAATGGCGAAATGAATTCTTTCTTAATTGAAATCACAAGAGATATTTTCCAGCAAAAAGATGATGTAACGGAAGGTTATTTAGTTGACCAGATCTTGGATAAAGCCGGAGCAAAAGGAACCGGAAAATGGACTTCTGAACAAGCAATGGAAATTGGAGTTTCTATTCCGACTATTGATATTGCAGTAACCTCGAGAATTTTATCTGCCTATAAAGATGAGAGAGTAAAAGCTTCTCAATTATATTCTGAAAAAGAGATTACAAATCCTGAAAATACAGAATTATTCATCAAAGAAGTGGGTGAAGCTCTTTATTTGGCTACTTTGATCAGCTATGCACAAGGTTTAGCTTTATTGGTAAAAGCTTCCGAAGAATATGGTTTTGATATTCCTTTAAAAGATGTTGTGAAAATCTGGAGAGGTGGATGTATCATTCGTTCTGTACTGTTAGAGAAATTCTATTCGGCTTATATTCAAGATGAAAATTTATCTAATATTTTACTGAATAAAGAAATTTCTGAAATCGTAAAATCAAAAATTAAATCTCTAAGAAAAACTGCAGCTTTTGCCGTTTCAAACGGAATTTCAAGCTTAGGAATTCAGACAGCTTTAGGGTATTTTGATGCTTATACTACAGAATCTCTGCCTGTAAATTTAATTCAGGCTCAACGCGATTATTTCGGAGCACATACTTATCAACGAATTGATAGAGAAGGTGTTTTTCATACCTCTTGGCAAAATCTAAATAATTAAAATTCGGAAAAATGAGTGAAAATATAATCTTGAAGCCAACGACGATCATCATCTTTGGCGCAACAGGAGATTTGGCAAAAAGAAAACTTTTTCCGGCATTTTATAATTTATACATTGATGGCAGAATGCCAAAAGGTTTTAATATTATAGCTTTAGGAAGAGCAGATAACAGCGATGAATATTTTAAAAATTACATCAAAGAAAATCTGGAAGGTTTCTCAAGAAAAAAAATAACGGCAGAAGATTGGGCTGGTTTTCAGGCTCATATCACTTATTTTCAACATCAGTTGGATGAAGTGGATTCTTATGAAAATCTGCGTGGAAAATTAGAGAAATTCGATACGGTTTACGGAACAAGAGGAAACAGATTGTTTTATTTATCGATCGGGCCTAATTTTGTTTCTACTATTTCCAATCATATTAAAAATACATCTTTAGCTTCTGATGCTCAGAAAGATCGTATTATTATAGAAAAACCTTTTGGTCATAACAAACAATCGGCGATTGAGCTAAACAGTTTATTGGCGGAAGCTTTTGAAGAAGAACAAATTTATCGTATCGACCATTATTTGGGTAAAGAAACGGTACAGAATATATTGGCATTTAGATTTGGAAATTCAATTTTTGAGCCATTATGGAATCAGAAACATATTGAATCTGTACAAATTACGGTTGCTGAAGAAGTAGGTGTTGAAACAAGAGGAAGTTTCTACGAACAAACCGGAGCATTGAGAGACATGATCCAAAACCATTTATTGCAGATTCTTTGTATGGTTGCAATGGAACCGCCAGCTTCATTAGAATCTGGCGAGATCAGAGATCGTAAAGTTGATGTTTTAAAATCAATTCGCAGAATTTCTTCCGATAAAGTAGATCATTACGCAGTAAGAGGTCAATATGGAAAAGGGACAATCAATAAAGTAAAGGTAAAAGGCTATCGTCAGGAAGAAGGAATTGCTGAAGATTCAAATACGGAAACTTTTGCGGCGGTAAAATTCTATCTGGACAATGAAAGATGGCAGGATGTTCCTTTCTACGTTCGTACAGGAAAAAAAATGCACGAAAAACATTCTTATATTACCATTCAGTTCAAACCGCTTCCACATTCTACATTTTCAGAAAGCTCACAATTATTGTCTGCTAATAGGTTGATTATCAATATTCAGCCATTGATGGATATCAGATTGCAGTTTATGACCAAAATGCCTGGACTTTCATTAGATTTAAAACCTGTAGAAATGATTTTTGATTATTTCGCATGTCAGGAAAATACTCCGGAAGCCTACGAAACTTTGCTATTGGACGCGCTTTTGGGAGATTTGACATTGTTTATGCGTTCCGATCAGGTGGAAGAAGCTTGGGATGTTGTAAAAACAATTCAGGAAGCTTGGGAAAGTACCAAAGATTCATCATTTCCAAATTATGAAGCGGGAAGTTGGGGACCGGAAGACAGTTTTGCATTGGTGGAAAGACAAGGTCACAAGTGGGTTTAATTAATTAAAATTAAAAGAATGAATATCATAGTATTTGATGATTTAGATACATTATATAAAAAGGCAGCGGATACATTTGTTGATCTTTCAGAAAAATCTATTAATAAACACAACCGCTTTGTTGTTGCATTAAGCGGAGGTTCTTCTCCAAAAGCTATTTTTAAATTGTTGGCGACTGAAGAATATTCACAAAAAATCGACTGGAATAAAATCTATTTTTTTTGGGTAGATGAAAGATGGGTTTCTTTGGAAGACGAAAAAAGTAATGCAAAAATGACCTTTGAAACACTTTTGGATAAAGTTCCGGTGAATAAAGATCAGATTTTTCCAATGTATAAAGATGGAATAAAACCTGAAGATTATGCTAAAGAGTATGAGATGCAGATCAAAAATATTCTTGGAAATGAAGGTTCTTTCGATTTCATTTTGCTGGGAATGGGCGATGATGGTCATACAGCATCTTTATTTCCGGGTGAACCTGTTTTGCATGAAAATGAAAAATGGGTAGATGCATATTATCTGAAACCTCAGGAAATGTTCAGGATTACTTTGACGGCTCCGGTTATTAATAAAGCTGAAAATATTTTGGTTGTAGCGTTCGGCGAATCAAAAAAACATGCTTTGAATGAAGTTTTGAATGGAGAATACAATCCAGAACTATATCCATTGCAGCTTATTAAGAAAAAAGAAGGTTTTCAGTTTTTTACAGACGAAAAAGCAAAAGGATAAGATTTATAAATAAAAATTCTTTTCTTAAAGAATAAAACAGCGTTGTTAATTTTAATAACGCTGCTTTTTATTTCAATATTTTTAATGTTTAATTATTTTTCACCCTCTTTCTACTAACATGAAAGAGCAGGATGCTGTAAGTTCCCAAAATGTATATTTTTATTTTTGTTAATTGGTTTAATTAAAATAATTCAGGATTTTCTGAAAAAGATTATGAAATTTCAAAACATATCAAATTTTTTATTAACTCTATTTGTTCTTTTTATATTTTCTGCGGAAGTGAAAAGTCAGGATAAATTTCCGGATGGAACTACAATTCCAAAATGGTTTAAAGAAAACAAACCTACAGATATTAATAAATTAGGCAAAAAATATATCATTACAGATTTTGGCGTGAAGAATGATAGTACAATTCTTCAGACAAAACAACTTCAAAGCATCATCGATGAAGCTTCAAAAAGCGGAGGAGTAATTATCATTCCGAAAGGAACATTTCTCATCAGTTCGCTTTTCTTCAAACAAGGAACCCATTTATATTTAGAAAACGGAGCAAAATTAAAAGGAAGCGACGACATCAACGATTTCCCTGTCGTGACAACAAGAATGGAAGGTCAGACAGTAAAATATTTTCCGGCTTTAATCAATGCAGATGGATTAGACGGTTTCACAATTTCTGGAAAAGGAATGCTTGACGGAAACGGACTTCGATTTTGGAAATCCTTCTGGAAAAGACGCGAATGGAATCCTAAATGCACCAATATGGACGAAATGAGACCTAGAATCATCTATGTTTCAAATTCCAAAAATGTACAAATTGAAGGAATTACCGTAAAAAATTCACCATTCTGGAGTACACATTATTATAAAAGTGAATTTGTAAAATTATTAAATTTAACAATCTTAGCTCCAAAAGAACCTGTAAAAGCACCGAGTACAGATGCTATTGATATTGATGCCTGTTCAAATTTCCTGGTTAAAAACTGTTACATGTCGGTAAATGACGACGCCATCGCTTTGAAAGGTGGGAAAGGTCCAAAAGCAGACAAAGCTCCTGAAAATGGAGAAAACAGAAACATCATTATCGAAGACAATACTTTCGGATTCTGCCATTCTGCTTTGACTTGCGGAAGCGAATCGATTCACAATTACAACATCGTTTTCAGAAATTCTATAGTGAAAGATGCATCAAGATTATTGCACTTGAAAATGCGTCCAGATACGCCTCAACATTACGAATACATCACGCTCGACAATATCAAAGGAAATGTAAAAACGTTTTTATATGTAAAAGGTTGGAGCCAGTTTTTTGATTTAAAAGGAGAAGAGAAACCGAAAACCAGATTAGCAAATAATATTATATTGAAAAATATCGATATCAGTTGCGAAACTGCTTTTGATATTGAAAAATCAGATTTGTATGAATTGAAAGATTTTACTTTTGAAAATTTGAAAATTAAAGCTTTAAAGCCTGAAGAACAAAATTTAAATGTGATTCAAAATTTAAAGCAAACCAAAGTCAATGTGACGAAAGTAGCTTCTCTTACGCAGTCTTACGATAAAAAAGACGACTCCGACACTGCTGCAAAATAATGAGTTTTTCTTCCAAAATATTCGCTATTTTATGTGTCTGTTCACAGCTTTTATTTTCTCAGTCTAAAGAAATTCAATTCTTAACTGGGAAAGATGCTGAACATACAAAAGAATGGGATTTTTGGATAAATTCAGGACGAAAATCGGGAAGCTGGAGCAGAATAAATGTCCCTTCTCATTGGGAACAACAAGGTTTCGGTTCGTACAATTACGGACGCGATTATGTAACGTATGGTAAAAACTTCAAATTTCACGACGAAACGGGTTTGTACAAACATAAATTCACCGTTCCCAATTCCTGGAAAGGAAAAATAATCAACATTGTTTTCGAAGGTTCAATGACTGATACAGAAGTGAAAATCAATGGAAAAGTAGCAGGAGCAATTCATCAGGGCGCTTTTTATGAATTTAAGTATGACATTTCAGATAAAATTCAATTCGGAAAAGAAAATATTTTAGAGGTAAAAGTTTCCAAAATGTCGGCAGATAAATCCGTCAACAATGCAGAACGTTTGGCTGATTATTGGATTTTAGGCGGAATTTTTCGACCTGTTTATTTGGAAGCCAATCCGAAAGAACATATTTCATCAACAGCTATTCAGGCTAAAGCAGACGGTACTTTTCGTTCAAATATTTATTTAAATGAAATCAATTCTGCCAATAATATAAAAGTAGAATTATTTGATGTTAAAAATAATTTAGTTGGCGAATCTCAGGTTCAAATTCAAAAAGGAGATACTTTAAAACAGATTCAGTTTTCCGTTAAAAGTCCAAAACTTTGGACGGCAGAAACTCCGAATTTGTACAAAGCAAAATTTACTTTAAATAAAAACAAAAAAATAATCAGTCAAACCGAAGAAAAATTCGGCTTCAGAACAATAGAAATCCGAAAAGGCGACGGAATTTTCATCAACGGAACAAAAGTGAAAATGAAAGGTATCAACCGTCACGTTTGGTGGCCGGAAACGGGTAGAGCGGTTACAGAAAATATCGATTTAATGGACGTTCAGCTCATCAAAGAAATGAATATGAATGCCGTTCGCTGTTCACATTATCCACCGAATAAATCGTTTCTGAAAATTTGCGATTCGCTCGGTTTGTATGTTTTGGATGAATTGGCGGGTTGGCAAAAAAAATACAGCACCGAAGTAGGGAAAAAGCTTGTAAAAGAAATGGTGACGAGAGATGCAAATCATCCTTCGATTATTTTTTGGAGCAACGGAAATGAAGGCGGGCATAATTTTGATTTGGATGCAGAATTTGCAAAATACGAATTGTCAAATCGTCCCGTAATTCACGCTCATCACAAACCAGGAAACGCTTTCAACGGAATCGATTGCAATCATTACGAAGATTATTACAGCACAAAAAATATCCTTGAAGGTGAAAATATTTATATGCCAACCGAGTTTTTACACGCACAGGACGACGGTGGTGGCGGAACTTCTTTGGCCGATTATTGGGAACTTCACTGGAATTCCAAAAAAGCAGCGGGCGGTTTTTTATGGGCTTTTGCGGATGAAGGTTTGGTGCGAACAGATTTCAATAACCAGATTGATGTGAACGCAATCAACGCACCGGATGGAGTTTTGGGGCCGCATCGAGAAAAGGAGGGAAGTTTTTATGCTATTCGTGAAATTTACAGTCCTGTAAAAATCGATTTGAAATCGTTACCAAATGATTTTAACGGAAATATTCCTGTTGAAAACCGTTATCATTTTACAAATTTAAAGGATTGTCAGTTTGAATGGAAACTAATTAAGTTTAAAACACCATTTTCCTCAGAATCCGGTTTTGATATTATTAAAACGGGAAAAATTGAATCACCCAATATTAAACCAACTGAAAAAGGAAATATCAATTTAAATCTTCCTTCAAATTGGAAAGAAAATGAAAGTTTATTGTTAACGGCAACCGATATTTTCGGAAAAGAAATTTACACGTGGACTTGGAAATTGAAGTCGAATGATGAAATTTCAAAACAGTTTTCAAAATCTTTAATCAAAGAATTTCCGGTTTCTGTGGCTGAAAATGAAAATGAGCTTATTTTAAAATCAGACGAAAAAGAATTTATCATTGGTAAAAAAGATGGCTTATTAAAATCAGTTATTGTCGATAAAAAAGGCAAAAAAATGACTTTCAAAAATGGCCCTGTTTTCGTAAACGGAACAATGGAGCTGTCTTCTATTAAATCTTTTGCTGAAGGAAAAAATCAACTGATTGAAGTCAATTATAAAAACGGAAATAAAATCATCTGGAAACTCAATTCAAACGGGATTTTAGAACTCAATTACGAATATTCTTTGTCGGGAGATTATCAATTTTCGGGCGTAAGTTTCGATTATCCTGAAAATTATGTCATCAGCGCAAAATGGCTTGGAAAAGGACCTTATCACGTTTGGAAAAACCGTTTGCAGGGACAGACTTATAATGTTTGGCAGAATTTAAAAAACTCAACACGAACCGGACAATCACCGTGGATTTATCCTGAATTTAAAGGCTATTTTGATGACGTTTCATGGTTGCAATTAGATACAGCAGAAGGAAAAATTACGGTCGGAACAAAGGAAGAAAAGATGTTTGTCAGACTTTTCGATTTTTACGGAATTTACGGAGCAGAAGGTTATCCGAAATTGCCAAGCGGAAATATTTCATTTTTAGATGCAATTCCGCCATTGGGAACTGTTTTGGCGTTTAACATTAACGATAAAACCGAATCTTTAGGATTGGAAAGCGAACCGAATCATTTGAACGGAATTTTTAAAAGAACTTTGTATTTCTACTTCGGGTTGCCGGATTTGGGCGATGAAAATAAACAGTTTACAATGCCAAAAGAAAATATTTTAACAGATTAAATTATGAAAAAAGGACTGTCATTTTTAATACTATTTATCTGTTCATTTTATTTTGGACAGCAAACCAGTTTCAAATTTGATTTTGGCAGAGACAGAGTGGAAAAAGGTTTCATTCTGATTAATTCAACTTCAAAATTTGACAAGAAGGTCGGATACGGTTTTATGGATATTTCTGGTTTGAAATCTGTTGACAACGGTGGAAATGCTTTGACAGGAGATTTTATCACAAGCGACAAACCTTTCTATTTTTCGGTTGCGATTCCTGAAGGAAATTATGATGTTAAACTGAATTTAGGCGATACAAAAGGTATTTCGGAAACAACAGTTCGTGTAGAAAACCGTCGATTGATGTTAAGTGATATTAAAACAAAACAGGGCGAAGTTGTCGAAAAACAAATCACAGTTCATGTAAAAGACAGCATTATTAGAAATCAAAACGGAGAAAAAATCGGAATTGTAAAATTAAAACCAAGAGAAACAAAATATTTACATTGGGATAATTTGTTGACGATTGAATTTAATGATAAAGCTCCGAAAGTGTGTTCAGTCATCATTCAACCTAACAAAACGGCGAAAACTATTTATTTAACAGGAGATTCTACCGTTGTCGATGCGCAATACGAACCTTGGGCTTCTTGGGGACAAATGCTGCCATACTTTTTCGTTCCAAATGAAGTTGTGATTGCTAATTATGCCGAAAGCGGAGAAACTTTAAAAGCCTTCGAAGACCGTCATCGAATCGACAAAATCTGGAATAAATTGAAAGCTGGAGATTATTTATTTATCCAATTTGGACATAACGACCAAAAAGCAGGAAACAGCACAAAATCAGGTTACAGAAAAAGATTGACTGAATGGATTCACAAAGCAAAACAATTGGGAGCAATTCCGGTTTTGGTTACCTCGATGAACCGCAGAGTTTTTGATGAAAACAATAAAATTGTTAATACGTTGGATGACTTTCCTGATGCGATGCGAGAAATTGCAAAAGAAGAAAAAGTTGATTTAATAGATTTAAATGTATTAAGCAAAACATTGTTCGAAGCAATGGGGCAGGAAAAGGCGAAGAAAGCATTTGTTCATTATCCTGCAAACGCTTATCCAAACCAACCGAATGCTTTGGCAGACGACACACATTTTAATCCTTACGGAGCTTATGAGTTGGCGAAATGTGTCGTGAAATCTATCGTTGACCAAAATTTACCTTTGAAGAAATTTGTTTCAAAAAATTATAAAGATTTTAACCCAAATAAACCCGATGATGTAGAAAAATTCCACTGGCCGGAATCTGTTTTTATGGAATCTCTAAAACCTGATGGAAATTAAAAATCTTTGATTTTTTAGAACTAATGTGTTCTTCTAAGCAGTCGAATCATTTTCTTAAAATATCCAATGTATTAAAAAACTTTTGTGCCTTTTGTGGTTAAATTTAAAGTTGAAAAAATGAAAATTAAAAATATAGTCAAACTAAGCGTTCTCTGTTTTGCCTTCGGAAATCTTTCCGCACAAAATCCGTGGCCAAAAGCGACCAACACCGCTCAACCTTGGACTCGTTGGTGGTGGATGGGAAGTGCCGTTGACGAAAAAGGTCTGGACAAACAATTAACAACCCTTTCCAAAGCAGGTTTCGGGGGAGTTGAAATAGTCCCGATTTACGGAGCGAAAGGGTTTGAAAACAAATATATCAATTACCTTTCTCCGGAATGGATGAAAATGTTGCAATTCACTACAGATAAAGCTAAAAGCTTGAAAATGGGTGTAGATATGGCGGTCGGAACAGGCTGGCCAATTGGAGGTCCACAAGTTAATGAAAATGATGCTGCAACAAAAATGATTGTTCAGACTTATGACATTCAGCCGAATGAAAAATTTTCTGAAAAGATTGTTTTAAAAGACGAAAAACAGAAGAATTTAAAAACCACAAAACTTGACATCGTTACAGCTTACAACGAGAAAAATGAAGCAATTGTTTTAACGGATAAAGTGACTCAAGATGGAACTTTAAACTGGAAACTGACCTCTGGAAAATGGACAATCTACGCAGTTTTTATCGGTAAAACTTTACAGAAAGTGAAACGTGCGGCTCCTGGTGGCGATGGCTACACTTTAGACCATTTTTCTCCCGATGCGACGAAGGATTATCTGAAAACTTTTGATAAGGCTTTCGGAAATTCAAACTATGGAGTTCGCTCGTTTTTCAATGATAGTTATGAAGTTTATGGCGCAGACTGGACTGCCAATTTTAAAGAAGAATTTAAGAAAAGAAGAGGGTACGATGTAAGTCAGTACATCAAATATCTGGTGAGCGATGATGAAAGTGAAATCGCCGGAAGAATAAAATCAGATTACCGCGAAACAATGAGTGAACTGATTCTGAATAATTTCACGGATAATTTCACGAATTGGGCACATTCCAAAAACTCCAAAAATATCAATCAGGCACACGGTTCTCCGGGGAATTTATTGGATTTATACGCTGCAGTTGATATTCCTGAATCTGAAACTTTTGGAAGTACAAAATTTGATATTCAAGGGTTAAGAAGAAATCTGGAAGATATTAATACAAAGGAAGTTCCCGATATTAATATGCTTAAATTTGCTTCTTCGGCAGCAAACATTACCGGAAAACCTTTGATTTCCAATGAGTCTTTTACTTGGCTCACAGAACATTTCAAAACGTCTTGGTCACAGGTAAAACCTGAAGCCGAACAGATTTTTCTGTCAGGAATCAACCATATTTTTTACCACGGAACGACTTACACGCCCGCTGATGTTCAGTTTCCAGGGTGGTTGTTTTATGCTTCGACGAATTTTGTTCCAGAAAATTCTTTGTGGCCAAATATTAAAGGTTTAAATTCTTACATTGAGCGAACTCAATCTGTTTTGCAAAGTGGAAAATCAGACAATGAAATCCTAATGTACTGGCCAGTATATGACCAATGGGCGAGTCCGAAAGGGAAAGATATGGCGTTTAAAATTCATAATATTGAAAAGTGGCTTCATCCGACTGTTTTTTATGAAAACCTTGAGAAATTAGGAAAATCCGGATATTCTCTGGATATGATTTCGGATAAAATGATTGGTGAAGCGAAGTTTGAAAATCAAAATATTCAGGTTTCTAAAAGTGGCGGTTCTTACAAGGTTTTAATTATTCCTCAACTGAATTATTTTTCTGAATCAACCCTAAAAAATATTTTAGACTTAGCTCAAAATGGAGCTTCTGTGATTTTCCAAAGTGAACCGAAAGACGTTCAGGGATTTTTTGAATTTGAAAAAAGAAGAAACGAATTACAATCTTTGTGGGCTAAAATTCCTTTTCAGCAAGAAAGAAATTTAAAATCAGCAACGTTTGGGAAAGGAAAAATAGTCTTAAGTTCTGACGTCGAAAAAGCTTTGGAATATTTAAAAATCGAAAGAGAAAAATTAACAGATACAGGATTAAAATTTGTCAGAAGAAAGTTCGATGGTGGAAAATATTATTACATCGTTAATCATACTTCGAAGGAAATCAATCAAAATATTCCTTTGAATTTTATAGGAAAACAAATGGCGCTGATGAATCCTGAAAATGGTGATTTTGGAGTTGCCGAAACACAAAACAATTCGGTAAAAGTTCAACTAAAATCAGGAGAATCTTTAATTATAAAAGCTTCAGAAACTCCAGATAGTTCAATTTCAAAATGGAAATATATTGAAAAAACGGAAGCTCCGATTGTTTTAAACCAACCTTGGCAACTGACTTTCAAAGAAGGCGGTCCCGAACTTCCGAAATCAAAAACTTTAGACAAACTTCAACCTTGGACGAATTTTACAGAAGATGCTTCAACGGAGAGTTTTTCAGGAACAGGAATTTATACAACTTCATTTAAATTAAATAAAAAAGCCGACGATTTTGTACTGAAATTCGACAAATTATATGAAAGTGCAAAAGTCATTATCAACGGACAAGATGCAGGTATTGTCTGGAGTCTTCCGTTTGAAATCAATGTCGGAAAATATTTGAAAAAAGGAAAAAATACCATTCAGATTGAGGTTTCAAACCTGACGGCGAACCGAATCCGTTATATGGACCAAAATAAAATCCAGTGGCGAAATTACCACGAAATTAATTTTGTAAATATCGACTACAAGCCGTTCGACGCTTCCAACTGGAAAGTACAACCTTCAGGTTTGGATGGCGAAATTCAATTAATTCCTGTATATTTCTCAAAATAATTTTAAAACGGGAATTAATCAATAGAGACACTTCGACAAGCTCAGTGTGACATCTCTAATAATAAATGTTATATTTAGCGTTGTCATCCTGAGCTTGTCGAAGGATTGTCGAAGCCTTTTAGAAATAAAAATAAAAATTTATGAATAAAAATATCGTAAAAACATTAGCATTAGGAACGCTCCTTACATTCGGATTTTCCAATGCTCAAAACAAACCGAAAGTCGTTTTAGACAACTTTTTCAACAACGAGAAAAAGGAAAATAAAGAAACCAAAGTCCTAGAATCTTGGCATTACACGTGGAACGACACTTCCAACGGCGGATTTTCTTTGCTGGGCGAAATCTTCCAAAAACAAGGCGCAGAAATCAGCACTTTGACGACTGCTCCTTCCAAAAAAGATTTAAAAAAAGCCAATATCTACATCATCGTTGATGCCGATATCGACAAAGAAGCTTACGGCGGAAAAGCCAATCTTATCGATGACAATTCCATCAAAAACCTTACAGAATGGGTGAAAAAAGGCGGTGTTTTGGTTTTGATGAGCAACGACAATGGCAATTCTGAGTTTGAACATTTCAATAAATTGGCGGGAGAATTCGGGATTCATTTTAATGATGACAGTTATAACCGCGTTCAGAAAAGAGAATTTGAGCAAGGAAAAGTGATGGTTCCGGCTGGAAATGAGATTTTCTCCGAGCAAAAATTATATATGAAAGAAGTGGCGACAATTTCCGTGAAAAGTCCTGCTAAAGAATTGCTTATGGCAGAAGGCAAGAACATCGGAGCGATTGCAAAAGTCGGCAAGGGAACCGTTTTCGCATTAGGCGACCCGTGGTGCTACAACGAATATATCGACGGCAAAAAACTTCCTGCAGATTTCACCAATTATCAGGGAACTGAAGAATGGGTAAAGTGGTTGCTGAAGCAGGTTTCCAAAAAATAAACCAATCTGTGCAATCGATTGAAGTTGTGTAATTAGAATTATTTGACTGCGTCGAACCACTTTGTTAGGTTTGGGCAGCTTTTTGCGCCCTCCGTTCCCGCTTTTTTGTCTCCGCTTTGCTGCGACAAAAAGAGCTCCACTCAGGTCGGGCTGCGAGCGATTCAATGCAAAAATCCTTGTCAAGGTTCAAAACCTTGACAAGGATTGGAATCAAGAAAGACTAAAATCAATAGGAATGGGCTTTAGCCCGTTTAAAAAGATGAGGTTTCAAATTCGGCTTTAGCCAAAACTTATAAAAACAAGATTTATGAAAATCAAATATATCTTCATTACATCAGCCATTTTTCTTTCGCAAACCTTCTTTGCACAAAGACAAATGGAACACCTGAAAAGAGGGATCGTTGCCATTTCTGCAGATTCGGGCGTTTTTATAAGTTGGCGATTATTGGGAACCGAAGCTCAGAATACGCATTTTGATTTATACCGCACAGAAAATAATCAGACCAAAAAGCTGAATGAAAAACCTCTACTCAACGAAACCAATTTTTTAGACAAAACCGCTGACAAAGGGAAGAATTATACCTATTTCGTAAAATCAAATACGCAAAATCAAGACATAGACCAAGATTTTGCAAAATATACAGCGAATCAAAAACCCTATTTTTCAATTCCGTTGAAAACACCTGAAGGTTATACTCCGAATGATGCTTCAGTTGCTGATTTGGACGGAGATGGTGAATACGAAATCATCCTTCATCAAACGGGAAGATCAAAAGATAACAGTCAGAAAGGAGAAACTGATCCGCCAATCATTCAAGCTTATAAATTGGATGGACAGTTTTTATGGGAAATTAATTTAGGCAAAAATATCAGAGAAGGAGCGCATTATACGCAGTTTTTAGTCTATGATTTAGATCAAGACGGAAAAGCGGAAATCGTAATGAAAACTGCCGACGGAAGCAAAGATGGTAAAGGGAAATTCATTGGAGATCCAACCAAAAATTATGTCAACGAAAACGGAATGATTCTTTCAGGATCGGAATTTTTAACTGTTTTTGACGGACAAACCGGAGCGGAAATTAATACAGTAAATTATCAGGTTCCAAGATTTGCAGGAAGTTTGAATCCGACCAACGAAGAAATGACCGAAACTTGGGGCGATGCAAAAGGAAACCGAATCGATAGATTTCTGGGAGCAGTTGCTTACCTCGACGGAAAAACTCCGAGTGTGATTATGTCGAGAGGTTATTACACGAGAACTGCGATTGCAGCTTGGGATTTTAAAGATAAAAAACTTAGTCTTCGTTGGCTTTTTGACACCGAAAGTTCGGAAGAAAACAAACAATATCGTGGACAGGGAAATCATAATCTGAGTATTGCCGATGTTGATAATGACGGAAAAGACGAAATCGTTTACGGAGCAATGACAGTTGATGATGACGGAAAAGTATTGAACAGCACAGGTTACGGTCACGGTGATGCGTTGCACGTTGGAGATTTAAATCCGTCAAATCCGGGATTGGAAATTTTTGATATTCAGGAGAGATTTGATGATGCGGGAGCACATTTCAGAGATGGTAAGACAGGAAAAGTTTTGTGGAAACTGCCTTCTTTAGAATACAGCTCAAAAAGTAAATTTCAGGGACCGGGAAGAGGTTTATCTTTAAATATTGATCCCCGTTACGAAGGTTCAGAATGTTGGGCAGCAGGAGCAGGAGTGAAAGGACTTTATGATGCGAAAGGAAAAAAGATTAGTGATAAAAACCCAGCCGTTAATATGGGAATTTATTGGGATGGAGACTTTTTAAACGAAATTTTAGATGGAACAGTTATTTCAAAATGGGATTGGAAAAATTCAAAATCGAATGTCATATTTGATGCAAAAGATTTCCAATGCGAATCAAATAACGGGACTAAGAAAAATCCATCTTTGGTAGCAGATTTATTTGGAGATTGGCGCGAAGAAGTGATGTACAGAACAGCCGATAATCAGGAATTGAGAATTTTTTCTACAACACTTCCGACGAATCACAGGTTGTACACTTTGATGCATAATCCGCAATATCGTATGAGTATTGTTTGGCAAAATGTGGGTTACAATCAGCCTCCGCATACAGATTATTATTTGGATGAATCGGTGAAAGAAATTCCAAAACCTAATATTATTACAGTAAATCTCAATAAATAAAAACCATTTAATGAAAATTAAGTTTATTATTCCGCTTCTTGTATTAGTTGTATTTTTAGGAGTTTCATTTCAGGAGCTTCAAGACAAACCTGTTCTTTATATTATCGGTGATTCTACGGTTCAAAATGGTTCCGGAAAAGGAGCTGATTCACTTTGGGGATGGGGAAGTTTTATGGATTTGTTTTTAAATAAAAATAAAATTGACATTCAAAATCACGCAAAAGGAGGTAGAAGTAGCCGAACTTTTGTTACGGAAGGAAGATGGGATTCTATTATGAAAACCATTAAAAAAGGCGATTATGTTTTGATGCAGTTTGGGCATAATGATGGTGGAGAATTGGCGGATACTTTGAGAGCGAGAGGTACGATCAAAGGAATCGGAAATGAAACAAAAGATATTTACAATCCTATCCGAAAAGTAAATGAAACTGTTTATACTTACGGTTATTATATGAGGAAATATACGAATGAGGCAAAATCTAAAGGTGCTATTCCTATTATTGTGTCACCAATTCCAAGAAATCAATTTGATGAAAAAGGTAAAATAGAAAAAGATCAGTACGGAGTTTGGGCTGAAGAAGTAGCGAAGCAGACAGGTGCTTATTTCATTGATTTAAATCAAATGGTTATCAATGAATATCAAAAAATGGGAGCTGAAAAAGTGAAAGCTTTCTTTCCAAAAGATCACACTCATACAAACAAAGATGGAGCTATTCTCAATACAGAATTAGTCATTAAAGGAATTAAAGGATTAAAAGGTTGTGAACTGAAAAACTATATAAAATAAATATTATGAAAAAACTATTAACAGCAAGCTTTTTTGCATTAATTATAGGAGGAACCACTTCCTGTCTGGCTCAAAAGCAAGTCACGAAAAAAGTTAATCTTCCCAATAAAAAAGAAGTGTTAGAAGTTGCAGAACGGGCTAATAAATATTTTATGAATAAATGGCCTGATCCGGGAAAAGAGATTGTCGGGAAAAAAGTCTGGCCGAGTAATCTTTGGACGAGAGCTGTTTATTATGAAGGCTTAATTGCACTTTATAAAATAGATCCTAAAAAAGAATATTACAATTATGCTATTGACTGGTCACAAAAACATAATTGGGACATGATGCGCGACACTTATACCAGAAATGCAGACAATCAGGCTTGTAGCCAAACCTATTTGGATCTTTACGAAATCGACGGTAAAAAAAATCCTGAGAGAATAAAATTTGTAAAACTTTCTATGGATAGCATGATTGCTTCCAAAAAATCGGACGATTGGTGGTGGATCGATGCTTTGCAAATGGGAATGCCAATTTTCACGAAACTTGGCAGAATTACGGGTGAACAAAAGTACTTTGATAAAAATTACGAAATGTATGCTTTTACAAAATATAAGCATGGAGGAAATGGCTTGTACAACCCAGAAGATAAACTTTGGTGGAGAGATAAAAGTTTTGTTCCGCCTTATAAAGAACCGAATGGTGAAGATTGTTACTGGAGTCGCGGAAACGGTTGGGTAGTTGCTGCTTTAGCACGTACTCTGGAAGATACTCCAAAATCAGATCCTCATTACAAGGAATATTTGCAGGATTATAAGGATTTGTTGTCGGCTTTAGTTCCGCTGCAGAGGGAAGATGGCTTTTGGAATGTAAGTTTACATGATCCGACAAATTTCGGAGGAAAAGAAATGACGGGAACAGCTCTTTTCGTTTACGGAATGTCTTACGGAATGAATAAAGGATTGATTGACAAAAAAATATATTTACCGATTGTCATTAAAGCTTGGAATGCAATTGTAAAAGATTCTGTTCAGCCGAATGGATTTTTGGGTTGGGTTCAGGGAACAGGAAAAGAACCCAAAGACGGGCAACCACTTTCTATAAGTAAAGAGCCTGATTTTGAAGATTATGGATTAGGCTGTCTGTTGCTTGCAGCGAGTGAAGTTTATAAGTTAAAATAATTTTATAAAGCATTTTGATAAAAATTCAGAGACTAAATATTTTTAATATTTGGTCTTTGTTTTGTTTAAGGCGAGTACTTTTGTTATGAATTTGCTTAAACTTTTTGAAGTTTTATAATCTGTTGATTTTTTTAGGAGCTTTTTCCCGCTTTCTGCTATATCTTTTTTGTTACGGGTTCCGCTTCGCTCCACCCGCAACAAAAAAGGATGCCGCGACAATCGGGGCTAGGATTGCAGCCAATTTGTTAAACATTAGACAATATTAGACAGAGAATAAAAATTCAGAGCAGAAAATGGTTGAACAAATTCTATAAATAAAAGCAGAACTAGACAAAAAACTAGCTTGAAAATATTTAAGATTAAGATAGAAATAACAATTCTGCATTTATTTTTGAAAAAAGAAAGGGATCTAAAACTTAACCAAATCACCCACAACTATCAATAAAAAAGGAAGTTACAATATTTGTGTGAAATCTTTAAAAAATTCTTATTTTTTCAGAGATTTAGGCATGACACTACAAGATGCGCAATCGATTTCATATAATTAATTTTCAAACTCAAACCATAAGATAAATTATGAATGCATTATTAGGAATTTTGTTCCATTTCTTAGGCGGATTTTCTTCAGGAAGTTTTTATCTACCATACAAAAAAGTAAGAGGATGGTCTTGGGAAACATTTTGGTTGATTGGAGGAGTTTTCTCCTGGATCATTGTTCCGCCGCTTGCCGCATTTTTGACTATTCCTAATTTTTGGGAAATTATACAAAATGAAGCATCTTCTATTTTAGGATTAACATTCTTGTTTGGCGCTTTGTGGGGAATTGGCGGATTTACATATGGTTTAGGCGTTCGCTATTTAGGTGTGGCGCTTGGAAGCAGTATTATTTTAGGGCTTTGTATGGTATTTGGATCGCTGGTTCCTTCTATTTATTATGAATTTTCTCCTCAGACAGGAAAAGACAATATAGGTTTGCTGCTTACCAATAAATGGGGGCAAATGGTTTTATTGGGACTTTTAGTTTGCGTTGTCGGAATTATCATTAGCGGAAAAGCAGGAATGATGAAAGAAAAAGAACTCCAAACCAACTCAATAGATCCGCATGGAACGGAGGTGAAAACAGAATATAAATTTGGATTGGGATTAATTGTTTCTATTATTTCAGGTGTTCTAAGTGCTTGTTTCAATTTTGGACTGGAAGCAGGAAAACCGATGGCAGTTATAGCCAATGAAGCTTGGAAAGTTGCAAATCCCGGACAGGGAGAATTTCTTTTTCAGAATAATGTTACCTATGTCGTTGTACTTTGGGGCGGAATGGCAACGAATTTGGTTGGCTGTCTCTATTTATCTATTAAGAATAAATCTTACTCAGATTATACCAAAAGAAATGTACCTGTTGTAAAAAATATTATTTTTTGCGCGCTTGCAGGAACAATGTGGTTTTTACAGTTTTTCTTTTACGGAATGGGAGAAAGTAAGATGGGGAACGGAGCCAGTTCGTGGATATTACACATGGCCTTTATCATTTTGATTGCTAATTTATGGGGCGTCATTATCAAAGAATGGAAAGGTGTTTCTAAGAAAACCATTTCTACAATCACGATTGGAATGATTATAATGTTTGTTTCTATTTTGATTGTTGGTTATGGAAATTCTTTAAGATAGATCTTTTCTAGTAAAATTTACAATACTTTTTTATTCATTCATATAGTTTCAGAGTTAGAATTTTAACTCTCCAAAGGCAGTGATTTTTTTCAGCTGCCTTTTTTATATTAATGAAATCTTCTTTTTTGAAAATAATATTAACAAACGTGAAAAGATGGTTTTGAGAATTAATATAGATTTTAAATTATATTTAGTTTATATAAACAAATTATTATAGTTTTCAATTTTTAAATAAAATATTCCTATTTAATTAAGATAAATTATGAAAATTAAGATGCAGGATATTGCAGGATGCCGAAATTTCTATAACAGTGTACATTGGCTAAATAAAAATTTAATGTTACTAAAACTTAATATATGTCTTTAAAAATTACAAACAAGAATTTAAAGCCATTAATTGCACCTTTATTTCTGCTTGCGTCTGGTTTTGTCTTTGGGCAAACAGTTAAGGATTCTGCAAAAACGAAAGAAATTGAAGAGGTTGTTGTTATTGGCTACGGAACAGTAAAAAAATCAGATTTAACTGGATCCGTATCTTCTGTATCTGCAAAAGATTTAGCCGCAACACCAGCAATGAATGCTTTACAGGCTTTACAGGGTAGAGCAGCCGGACTGAATATTGTCACGGCAGGAGGTGCTCCTGGAGCGGGTGCCAATGTAACCATTCGTGGTGGTGCTTCTATCACTCAGGGTACAGATCCATTATATATTGTAGATGGTTTCCAGTTGGATAATGCATTGAATATTATCAATCCTAATGATATTGAAAGTATTGATGTATTAAAAGGGGCTTCAGCCATCGCAATCTACGGTTCGCGTGGTTCTAACGGTATCATAATAATTAAAACTAAAAGCGGTAAGAAGGGAAAGGTTACGGTTAATTATAACTCTTTTATGAGTTTTGATATGCTGTCTAAGAAACTGGATATGCTTTCCAATTCAGAAGATTATGTGAAATATCAGTATGAGTTAGCACAACTCGGAGGGAAAGCAGCACAGTGGAGTAATGTTTATGATAACAGTTTGGGAACAGATTCTCCGGGATTTTATACAGGGGTATATAGCAGGATCAACAGTCGTTACGCATCTGCTCCTTCATTGGATTGGCAGGATAAGGTATTTGGCGGAACAGGGTTGACTCAAAACCAAAACTTCAATATTTCTGCGGGTAGTGAGAAAACTCAGGTGTTTATCAGTTATAATTATAATAAACAACAAGGTATTCTTGCCAATCATGATGAAACCCGCAACTCTTTGCGTGCAAATATCAAATCCGAACTTTATAAAGGAGTAAGAGTAGATTTTGGTTCAATGTTCACTTCTAATTCTGTGAATGGAGGAGGATCGTTCGGTGGAATGAAGAAAGTACTTCTACAGCCTATCAATGGTGGAACCAAATTTTCATTAGATCAATTATACAATACGCAAACCTTTGGTGATTTTTCTGCTTATGATTCTTCTTATGATACAGAAAACCCTTATATAGAAAATAATGCTTCTACAGCTAATAAACGTTCACGTTCATTTGTAGCCAATGTTGGTTTGGAAATTGATTTCCTGAAAGATTTCACATTCAGAACTGCGGGACAATATACCTTTAACAACAGCAAATCAACTGCATTTTCTGATGAAAACTCCAAAGCATTCCTAACAGATCCTGTAAATACAGGAATCAATGGAAGCATAAGCAATGCCGAATCTTACAGTTATCAGATTACTAATACAGTAACTTATAATAAAACTCTTGCTGAAAAACATAAGATTACTGCTCTTGCCGGTACGGAAGCAATATATGGAAAATCTGAAGGAAACACTATTTCATTAAGTAAATTCCCTCCATTTGTAAACTTTGGTCTGGATCAAATCGATAATGCTACAGTAAGAGATAAAAGTGTAGACAAACCAGCTCCGGTAACTCTGCTTTCTTACTTTGGACGTGTAAACTATTCTTACGATAACCGATATCTATTAACAGGTACAATACGTCGTGACGGATCTTCTAAGTTTTATCGTGATAACCAATATGGGACGTTTCTTTCTGGAGCTGCTGCATGGCGCGTTTCTCAGGAAGGATTCTGGAAAGACCATAAGATTAATAATATTATCAACGATTTGAAATTAAGGTTTGAATATGGGGAAACTGGAAACAATGATGTTCCAAGCAACTTGTGGAGAACCAATGTCATACTTACAGACTATCCTTTGAATAATACAATAGGTAATCCGGCTTATGTAACCAGCTCAACTTACGGTAATATCGATCTACAATGGGAAGCTATGAAATCGACTAATATTGGGATAGACTTAGCATTTTTCAATAATAGAATAAAACTAACATCAGAATATTATAAAAATGATGTGACCAACATGATATTATTAACCATACTCCCAGCTCATACAGGTTATTCAAACCAATATCAGAATGTTGGAACTATGACTAATAAAGGATACGAATTTACACTTAACACAGTCAATTTAAAATCAGAGAAATTCAGATGGACGACAGACGCTAATATTGGTTTTAATAAGTCTAAAGTGACTTCTCTTGAAAATGGAAGAGACTTCAGAACATTCACAGTAGGAAGTAACAGAGGTGGTCAGGTAACTTATTATGCCACTGTAGGAGAACAGTTAGGAGATATGTACGGATATGTTTATCAAGGAATCTACACGACTGATGATTTTACCCAAGCACCAAACGGAACATTGACGCTAAAACCTGGCGTGGTAAAACCAGCAACAGGAACTCCAAAACCAGGAGATATGAAATTTGCTGCTGATAACGAAGCAGGAGATCAGTTTACAAGAAAATTGGTAAAAATAGGAAATGGTACGCCAGATTTTATTGGGGGTATCAGTAATAACTTTTCTTACAAAGGTTTTGATTTGTCAGTATTTATGAAATTCAGCGTTGGTGGAGATATTTATAATGCTACCAAACAAAGTTTGAGTCCGTATGCACTGTATCAGAATACACCTTCAGAATTTGGAAATAATTACTATCATTTGATTGATCCTAATACAGGACAAGCAACTACTAATTTAGTAAGATTAAAAGAACTTAACCCTAATGAAAGTTCAAGTCTTTGGAGCTTAAGCAATACAAATACTGCCAACATTACTTATCCTTCTTCATATTATGTGGAAGATGGATCTTATCTTAGAATTGCTCAGTTAACTCTTGGGTATAGTTTGAATAGAGAATTCCTAGAAAAAATTTCAGTAACTAATGCACGTATTTATTTTACAGTTAATAACTTAGCTACAATTACCGGTTACTCTGGCTATGACCCGGAAGTAGCAGCAGCAACAGGTGTTTCGATAACACCAGGATATGATAGCTCTGCCTACCCCCGTTCAAGAAGTTATGTTCTTGGTATCAATTTAACTTTTTAATATTTAGATCATGAAAAATATAATTAAATCCACATTTATAAAAGGCTTAGTAGTAATTCCATCATTTTTTATCGCCTCATTGAGTATTAATTCATGCAGTAATGATTTTCTAAATCAGCCATCAACTAATACATCTGATACAGAATCGGTGTTTCAAAGTTTGGATACTGCAGATATTTATGTTCAAGGTTGTTACAGAGGTATAGTTCCTACTGAAATGTATTATCAATTAGGAGCTGGTGATACAGTGGTTCACTCTGCTGAAGATGGCACAACAAATAATTCCAAATACAATATTTGTAATTATTTCTATGATGCAAAAACACCTTATACACTTACAGGGGTCTATTCAGTAATGTATGCATCTATAGAGAGAACTAATATCGCGATCAGCGGATTAAGCAAGATGCCTGTTAGTGCAAAACGTAATGCATTATTAGCAGAAGTAAAGGCTCTTCGTGCATTTTGTTATTATAATTTAATCAGAGTTTACGGAGATGTTCCAGCAGTTTGGATTCCATTAGTAGAAGCAGATCCTAATGATCCTAATACTTTATATCCAAAACGTACTTCCCGTGATATAATTTACGATCGTATCATCGCTGATATGCAGGAATCGGTAAATGATTTACCGACTACCGGAACAAATGAGCGCTTAAAAAAAGCTTCGGGTAATGCTTTGCTGGCGAGAATTGCTTTGTATGCAGCAGGCTATTCTCTTAGATGGGATCTTAACACCGGAGCAGCAGGAACAATGTCTCGTCGTCCTGACAATACAAGAGTTCAGCAATTGTATCAAATTGCAGATGCAGCAGCTGCGGCTGTAATCAATGGTGGTACAAATAGTTTGGTACAGGCTCAAAGTGGCAAAAGTGGTTTTGAAGCTTTATGGTTCAATTTCTGTCAAAGAAAATATGGAGTAAGCGATCCGGAGATGCTTTGGCACATAGCAGAATATGGACCGAATACAAACTCATCCTTTGGTGTTTATGCTATGGAAGGATCTCGTGGCGGTACATATGGTTCACGTAAAGCATTACAGTTTATTTTGCCAAGTTATTATCTGTCATTTAATTCTGGTGATACACGTAGAGATGTTTCTTGTACTTCATACAGTATTTATTTCTTAAATGCTGGTGCAGCAACAGATACTTGGGTGAATGTAGGAACTACCTATTCATGTATCTTACCAGGTAAATTCAGAATGGGATGGGGCGTTGCTCCACAAGCTGCAGATGCCCGTAATCTAAACATTCCGATTATTAGATATGCAGATGTTTTATTAATGTATGCAGAAACTCAAAATTATTTAAATGGTGGACCTACTGGTGCTGCAACAGCAGCGTTGATGCAGGTGAGAAACCGTGCTGGAATCGGATCTTTAGCTGCCCCAAGTGGTCAACAGGCATTTGAAAGTGCTATTGTTCAAGAACGTAAGTGGGAATTTGCTGGAGAATTCAATCTTCGTACTGATTTAATAAGAATGAATCGTATTGCTAGCGAAATTGAAGCTACAAAACAGGCAATGAAAAACTTATCAAATAAAACCGGAGCTTACGCAAATACAGTTGCATTGCGTCTTTATAAATTTGAAAAAAATGCACAGGTTTACGGAGATCCGTTTTTAGCACTTAAATATATTGATATAACGAGTCCTGCAGAAATTGCAACCGTTCAAAATGTGCCTACGGCTGCTGCAAATTATGCTGCTTATCAAACTGCTTTGGCAAGTATAGTTACAGCACACGGACAAACGGTAGCTGCTGGTGACAAATGGTATCCTACTAAGATGTTTGAAGCCTATACAAGTACTTTTAATGGAAATGCAAGAAAGGCTGTAGGATTTACAGGAGGTTTCAACGCAATTCAAGTTGGAGCAATTATATATACTAAACCAACCGGTTCTGCTGAAAACGGAGGAACTTATCCAAACTGGATCGAAGGTGGTGGAGAAGGTCTTTTCTACGGGTTTGTGCCAAATAAAACAGAGTTGCTTCCTTTTGCTTCTGCTTCTGCTGGTCATCCTTTAGTCGATAATCCTAATCTGACTCAACTTCCGGGGTATTAATTAATAACCAAATTAAATTTATTTTAAACATTGAGAAATTTTCAGTTTATTAAGAAAATAATCACATAAACATTTTAAAAGTGTTTTAATATTTTTCTTTAATTAACCTTTAAGTTTTTCAATGTTTAAAATTTATAAGTCACACAATCATAAAATATTAATCATAAATAACTCCAAGAAGATTGATATAAAGTTGAATTTAGTTAAAATTTTTAACGTTAATTCTTCTTTAAATAAGGCATTTACCAGTATAGTACGGGATGCTGTAAAAAATATAACAATCTAATTTTGGGTAAAATTCAGAAATATAAGTAAACAATGGAAAAAGTAAAAACATTCAAATATGTAGACTATTTATGGGATGAAAACAAAGCAGCTTCTTTTGGAGATGATCAGGTTGCTTTATTTTTATACAGATCAAACATTTTAGGGGCAGATTTAAGAATTACCAATTACGGAGGAGGAAATACCAGTTGCAAAACCATTGAAAAAGATCCATTGACCAACGAAGAAGTTGAGGTAATGTGGGTAAAAGGTTCAGGTGGCGACATCGGAACTTTAACCAGAAAAGGAATCGCAGGTTTGTACACAGATAGACTTCGTAATCTTAAAAATGTTTATCAGGGCTTAGCAGATGAAGATAGAATGGTAGGATTGTTCAATCACTGTATTTTCGATTTGGATAGCAAAGCGCCTTCTATTGATACACCTCTTCATGGTTTACTTCCATTCAAACATATCGATCACCTTCATCCGGATGCTTTGATTGCTGTTGCTGCGGCAAAAGACAGTGAGGCAATCACTAAAGAAATCTGGGGAGATACAATGGGTTGGGTTCCTTGGCAACGTCCTGGTTTCGATTTAGGATTACAATTGGAAAAATGTTTAAACGATAATCCTGGAATCAGAGGAATTGTTTTAGGCAGTCACGGATTATTTACTTGGGGAGACACTTCTTATGAATGTTATATCAACAGTTTAGAAGTAATAGAAACTGCTTCAGAATATATCGCTAAAAAAATCGTAGAGAACGGACAGGTTTTTGGTGGTCAGAAAGTGGAATCTCTTCCTGCTGATGAACGTAAAAACAAAGCTGCTCAGATTATGCCTTTATTAAGAGGTTTAGCTTCTTCCGAAAGCAGAATGGTTGGTCATTTTACGGACAGCGATGTGGTTTTGGAATACATCAATAGTAATGATCTTGAACGTTTGGCGCCATTAGGAACATCTTGTCCGGATCATTTCTTAAGAACAAAGATTCAGCCTTTGGTTTTGACTTTAGATAAAAATGAAGATTTAAGCGATTCTAAAGCTATTTTAGATAAATTAAATCCTCTTTTCGAACAATACAGACAAGAATATAAAGAATATTACGAGACTTGCAAACATCCAAACAGTCCTGCAATGCGTGATCCGAATCCTGTGATCATCATTTACCCAGGGGTTGGAATGTTTAGTTTCTCAAAAGATAAGCAAACGACTCGTGTTGCAAGTGAATTTTATGTAAATGCAATCAATGTGATGCGTGGAGCAGAAGCAATTTCTGAATACACTTCTTTACCAAGACAGGAAGCATTCGACATCGAATATTGGTTATTGGAAGAAGCAAAACTTCAGAGAATGCCTAAAGAAAAACCACTTTCAAGAAAAATTGCTGTTGTAACCGGAGCCGGAGGTGGAATCGGACAGGCAATTGCTGACAAAATGGTTCAGGAAGGTGCAGTCGTTGTTTTCACAGATTTAAATCAGGAAGCTGTAGACTCAGTTACTGCAAAATACAGTAAAGATCAGGCGGTAGCTATTCCTTGTGACGTGACAAGTGAAGAAGCGATTGGCAATGCTTTTAAAGAAACTGTTTTAGCTTTTGGTGGAGTAGATATTATCGTTCACTCAGCAGGTTTGGCAATTTCTAAATCTTTGGAAGATACTACAGCAAAAGACTGGGATTTATTAGAAAATGTCTTGGTAAAAGGACAGTTTTTGATGGCAAAAAGTGGTGTTGAAATCATTAAAAAGCAAGGTTTAGGAGGAGATATCGTCAATATTGCAAGTAAAAATGGCTTGGTTGCAGGACCAAACAATGTCGCTTACGGAACTGCAAAAGCAGCTCAACAACATATGACAAGATTATTGGCAGCGGAATTGGCAGCTGATAAAATTAGAGTCAACGTTGTAAATCCTGATGGAGTTATCGTAGGAAGTAAAATTTGGGAAGGTTCTTGGGCAGAAGGCCGTGCAAAAGCCAACGGAATTTCTGTTGAAGAATTACCTGCATTTTACGCAAAAAGAAATTTATTAAACGAAATTATTCTTCCTGAAGATATTGCCAACGGAGTTTTTGCTTGTGTTGCGATCTTAGATAAAAGTACAGGAAATATCATTAATGTAGACGGAGGTATGGCAAATGCTTTTCCGAGATAAAATTTTAATGCTGAAAAAGAATTATTTAATTTGTTAAATTGAAGGCTTGCTTTCTGTGAGCTTTCAATTTTAAATATTTAAAATCAAATCATGATTATAGGAAAAGATATTATAGAACAGTACAATAAAAATGAGGTTGAAAATTTTAATATAGATTATGATTTTCTACAAAATAAATTAACAAGATCGGGAGCAAATGTTGCTGAAATTGTCAACAAAATTGCCGAATTTCAGGTGGCAATTCCAAGTTGGGCTTTAGGAGCTGGAGGAACTCGTTTCGGAAGATTTTCTTACGGAGGAGAACCTTCTTCTTTAGAACAAAAATTAGATGATGTTGGTTTAATTCATGCCTTAACACATTCTGCAGGAGCGATTTCATTACATATTCCTTGGGATATTCCGAGTGATGTGGCGGCGATTAAAGAAAAAGCAGTTTCCCACGGATTGATTTTTGACGCTATGAATTCCAACACTTTTCAGGATCAGCCGGGAGCAAAACAATCTTATAAATTTGGTTCTTTGAATGCTGCAAATGAAGATTCGAGAGCCTACGCCGTAGAACACAATAAAGAGGTAATCAGAATCGGAAAAGAATTAGGTTCAAAAAGCTTAACCGTTTGGTTAGCGGATGGAGCAAGTTTTCCGGGACAGTTGAATTTCCAGACCGCTTTGTCAAAAACTGAACAAAGTTTAAAAGAAATCTACGCAGGAATGCCGGATGACTGGAAATTATTCATCGAATATAAACCTTACGAACCGAATTTCTATTCAACGACAATCCAGGATTGGGGAACGTCTTTCATGTTGGCAAATGCTTGTGGTGAAAGAGCTTATACGTTGGTAGATCTAGGTCATCATTTGCCTAATTCAAATATCGAACAAATCGTTGCAACCTTAATGTACAAAGGAAAATTAGGTGGTTTCCACTTCAACGACAGCAAATATGGCGATGATGATTTAACAGTTGGATCAATTAAACCTTACGCTTTGTTCTTGATTTTTAATGAATTGGTGTACGGAATTGAAAATAATCCAAACAACCCTTATCCTGCTTGGATGATTGATGCAAGTCACAACATCAAAGATCCGTTGGAAGATCTGATTCAGTCTTTGGAAGCGATTTTAATTGCTTATGCTCAGGCTCTTTTAGTAGATCAAAAAGCATTGAAAGATGCTCAATTGAATAACGATGTCGTTCGTGCGCAGGAAATTTTACAGAACGCATACAGAACAGATGTTCGCCCATTATTAAAAGCTGCAAGATTACAGACAGGTGCAGCATTAGACCCAATCGCTGCTTATAGAAACCTTAAAGTAAGAGAGAATTTAATTTCTGAAAGAGGTTTAAATGTAAAAGCAACAGGGTTATAAAACCTGTTTTTAAATTAGATAATTTCGACTTTCAAGTGCAATCGAAAGTTTTAAATTATATGTATCCTTATATTTTTAATCATTAAGGTTGAAAGTGTTTAGATGGTTAAGATTTTAAGCATTGCTACGTAAGAAATCATGTGGATTATTTCTTATTTTTCTTAATATCTAAACACTCCTTAATGGTGTTAAAAATTTAAATAGTTACAAATTATATTAAAAAACTAATTTCCATTCCATTATAAAATTTAATTCATCGCAAGAATGTCTAAGAAAAAGGTAACCATAGTATTTGATATTGGAAAGACCAATAAAAAGTTCTTTTTATTTGATAAAAATTATCAGGAAGTCGTTCGGGAATATACAGAATTACCGCTCACCACTGATGAAGATGGTTATCCGACGGAAGACCTTCCGGCATTACAAAACTGGATCAAAGATAATTTTAATGCCATTCTCGATGATGAAAATTATGAAGTAAGAGCAATTAATTTTTCTACTTACGGAGCAAGTTTTGTGCATCTTGATCAGAAAGGAAATGTTCTGACGCCTTTGTACAATTATACCAAACCGATGGATCAGGAAATTCTTGATCTATTTTACGAAAAACATGGAGGAAAACTAAAAATTGCCCGTGAAACAGCTTCACCTCAAGCTGGAATGCTAAACTCAGGGTTGCAATTATTTTGGTTAAAATATAAGCACCCGGAAGTTTTCAAAAAAATTCGATATAGTCTTCATTTACCACAATATCTGTCGTATTTATTTACAGGAATTTGTGTGTCTGAATTTACTTCAATCGGTTGTCATACGAATTTGTGGGACTACGACAAAGCGGATTATCACGATTGGGTTTATGAAGAAGAAATTGATGCTTTATTACCACCAATTGTACCAACTTCTGCAAGTATAAATACTTCTTACAGAAATAAAAAAATTAAAATCGGTGTCGGAATTCATGACAGTTCTTCAGCACTTTTACCTTATATTTTAAGTAAAAAAGAACCATTTTTGCTACTTTCAACAGGAACATGGAGTATTTCTTTAAATCCATTTAATGATGAAAGTTTAACCGATGAAGACATTGAAAACAACTGTCTGAATTATATGCGAATCGATGGAAAACGTGTAAAAGCATCCCGCTTTTTCATGGGTAATGAATATAAAATTCAGGTTGAAAAACTTTGCGCTTATTATGGAAAAGAATATGGTTTTCATAGAGAAGTGCGGTTTGATCAGGATTTATATTTGCGTTTAATGAAAAATAAAAATATCTATTTCCGTTTTGAAGGGATTATTTTAAAACGAAAAATGATTACTGTGACAGATTTAAATTCATTCGCAACTTTCGAAGAAGCCTATCATCAGTTAATGATCGAATTGATGGATTTACAGATTCATACCATCAAAAATGCTATTGGAAACTCAGCTATCGAAACCATTTATATCGACGGCGGATTCACAGATAATGATGTTTTTATGAAACTCATGTCGCATCATTTTCAGCACTACAGTGTGATGTCTACACATTCTCCGCTGGGTTCTGCTTTGGGAGCTTCAATGGTGATTTCCAATAAAAAAATAGACGAAACTTTTTTACAGCAGCATTATCAGATGAAAGTGCTTCAACCATTAATTCTTAATTATTAAAACATGGCATTTCCATTTGATACAAAATATGCTTCGCTCGAATTATTAATTGAAAGAGCGCAAAAAAGGATGCCCCGTTTCGCTTTTGAATATTTGGATGGTGGCTGTAATGAAAATATAAATAGAGACAGAAATACAAATGAACTGAGAGATATTCTGCTTCGTCCACGTTACCTGAATAATAATTATGCGGAAGCCAATATGGAAACAGAATTATTTGGTGTAAAATATTCCGCGCCTTTCGGAATTTCTCCAGTTGGTTTACAAGGTTTGATGTGGCCCAATGCTCCAGAAATTTTAGCAAAAGCAGCTTTTAAACATAATATTCCATTTATTTTAAGTACAGTTACAACAAGCAGTATCGAAAGAATTGCTGAATTGACGGAAGGAAAAGCTTGGTATCAGTTGTATCATCCGAGAGAAGAGTGGTTAAGAGACGATATTCTTGACCGTTGTGAAGCTTCAGGATATGATGTTTTGTGCGTGTTATCAGATGTTCCTACTTTTGGGTACAGAGCCAAAGAAATCAGGAATGGTTTGGCGATGCCTCCGCAACTGAATTTCAGAAATGTTTCTCAGGCTTTGGCAAAACCTCAATGGTGTCTTGAAATGTTGAAACACGGTGTTCCAAGTTTTAAAACAATGGAAAAATATATGGATAAAAACATGAACGTGAAACAACTCGGGCAGTTCATGAATTCTACTTTTTCAGGAAGATTAAATTCAGACAGAATAAAAGCCATCCGTGATAAATGGAAAGGAAAATTGGTCATCAAAGGCGTTGCTTCTGATGAAGACGCAGCAGAAGCAGTACGCTTAGGTTTTGATGGAATGATTATTTCCAATCACGGCGGGAGACAGCTTGATGCAGGAGAATCTACGATTGCAGTAGTAAAAGATATCAGCGAAAAATACAAAGGTCAGATCAAAATTATGATGGACAGCGGAGTAAGAACCGGTCCTGATGTTGCCCGAGCTTTGAGCTGTGGCGCTGAATTTACCTTTATGGGAAGAACTTTTATGTATGCAGTCGGAGCTTTGGGAGAAAAAGGAGGCGATCATGTTATTGAAATGCTTAAAATGCAGTTCAGACAGGTGATGGAACAGGTTTGTTGTGAAAAGCCAGAGGAATTACAGAATTTTAGAGTAAAATAACCTTTTAGGTTTACAATCAATAGGAACGGGCTTTAGCCCGTTTTTTTATTGTGCTCATTTTGATTAGCTTTAGCCAAAATCGACAATTTCAAAATAAAAAATTCGCAAAGTTTATTTGCGAATTCTCATTTATTATATTTTTGATAGATTATTTTTTCTTTTCAGATTTAACCGCTTGTCTGGCTAATAATTTCCAGTCGTTTTTTATTTTAACCCAAACCAATAATATATCTAAAGTTACATCACCCGGAGTTTTTCCTGCATCAGCAGTTGTTGCATAAAAATGATGACGCAAAATCGCTGTATTCCCAACGATATTGATATTTTGATTAGTAATATCAATCGTCACAAAATCTGATTTTTTACTGACTAACTTCTCAACAAATTCGGTTGCGTCATCTATATTACCTCCAGAATGTCCATAGGTTAATTCTGGTAAGATCAATGATTCCAATGCCGGTTTTTCTCCGCTAATCATGGCTAATCTCAACTTTTCAGCTGCAGCAGTAACTGCATCTTTATCATTCATTTTCTGTCCTGAAACGGCAATAACCATGAAAAAACTCATGGCAAAAATTAACTTTTTAATCATAATTAAATAAAATATTTTTTGAGTAATAAATTTTTAAAGAAAATGCAATCGATTGCATTTGTTGATGTTTAAAATAAATTTTGTTTAAAGTAAATAATAATTACAACGAATCTCTCTGAATAAATTTAAAAACATTATTTACCTGTTCTTTTTTATTTTTCAAAATCATATAAGCCGCAGATTCTCCCATTGCTTTAAAATCTGTCGTAATTACAGTAATTCCGAGCAATTCTTTTAATGGGGTTTCATTATAGGAAATAATTCCGATGTCTTCACCGAGTTTCAGATTTTTCTGTCTGATCTGTTTTACCAAATTCACCAGATCACGCTCTCTTATTGTAATGAAAATATCTTTATCCTGTAATTCCATGTCGGGATAAATCTCATCAAGAATTTCATAATCAAGCTTAAAATCTTTACAAAACTTCTCAAAACCGCGTGCAATACGGAAAGGATAGGGATGAATATCTTTGTCCGGATAAACCAAAATGATCTTTTCGTACTTCTGAATTTTGTCTAAACCTTCTTTCAGAGCATTATAGATATCATGTTCAAAATCCTGAAAAATAGAGCCATACTCTCCTGAAATATTAGGTTTTGTGTTATCAAGCATTAACAGCTTATTCTTTGGAATCTTCTCGATAATGTCAATCACTTCCTGCGTGGAGCTTGTATGTTTTGATTGTTCATCACGAAAATGGGGCATAATTACATAATAATCAAACCCACCAAGATTCTTTTTTAAAGAATTGATAAAAAGTGTTTCATCGCAGTGATAAATATACATTTCAACATTTCCGTGACTTCCGATTGCATTTACAAAATAATCATAAATCATCATTTTATAAGTACTCGGTTTGTTGATCAAAAAGAAAATATTAATACTGTCATTCTTATTGATGCGTGAAATGTAGTAACCTTTTCCTTTTACAGATTCAATGATCTGCCTTTTTCGAAGCTCTTTGTAAGCTTTTTCTACAGTATCTCTTGAAAGGAAACAAGATTCGCTAAGTTCATTGATAGAAGGAATCTTTTCTCCGATTTTAATTTCTCCACCGTCAATTCCGTTCAGAATAGAATCTACGATCTGTTTGTATTTAGGAACTCTGGAGTGTTCATTAATGTTTATTTCAAACGTTTCTGCCATGGCTTTTGGATACGGGATATTATTTTAGTTCAATAAAAACTAATTTAAATAATTATTTTAAACGGTTGTTAAAAGATACAAAAATTTAGATTAACTGATAATCGTCATGTTTAATATTAAAATTAATTTTAAATAATTGGTTATTAGTTGGTTATTTATTGATGGTGTTTGTTATTTGAATTATTAAAATCCCCAAATTTTTATCCGAAACTAGAAAAACCTTCTTTATATAAAGCTTTCAAGGCTTATTACGATTCGGATTTTACAACTCTATGCTCAAATCTGAAGCCCAACAAAAAAGCCTGCCCTTTTCAGAACAGACTCCAGTAATATGAATGTAAGTATTTTTTAAGGCATCTTTTCGAAACCTTCTGCTTTTATTTTCCATGTTCCATCTTTCGGGAAACCTGGGAATTGTCCGGTAGAATTGTCCCAACCTTCAAGCATCATGGCAACTGTTGTTAAGACACCGCCATTTCCCGGAAGATAAATTCTCAATCTTCCATCTTGGTAATTATGACCATTTTTCAGATAGGTATTAGTTTGAATATTCATAAAAAGAGCATCCAGAGCTTTGTTCGGAAGTCCTAATCTTGCTGCTGTCATTGCAGTCATAGGGAAATCCCAACCCCAAGTATGTTCCCAATTCCATCTTTCCCAAACGATGTCGAGTGTATTTTTCATTATTTTTTTATCCAATTTCTGAGACTCAGGAACCATTCCTAATGCTCCTAAAACAGCGGGATGATCAGTCATCCATTTTGGAAAAGTAAACGAGTCTTTTGCGGATTCCGTCGAAAGATAAACGCCATCCTGAATTGGAAGCGGAGCCAATTTTGTAATCACATCATCCCATTTTTTATCTCTTGATTCGCCTAATCTTTCCTTCCATTGTTGAGCAGTTTTTAACGCCCAATCCCAATATGCCACTTCGTAAGTTGGATTGTAAGTATCTTTTGCAGGAAAAACTTCCTGTGCAGGAATTAAGCCTTTTCCCAGATTGTAATGGTTTTTTTCTTTATCATAAGTAGCAAAATCAGCCATAAATTCTGCCGTTGCGAAAACTAAATTTTTGTATTTTTCTAAAACTTTTTTATCGTGATTATGGCGATATAAAAGTTCTGTCATATAAATCAAATGTGGTTGTTCCCAAATCAGAAATGCGGCGACAGAAGACGGACTTTCATTGCCTTCATTGTCCGACATTTTAATCCATCTTACGCCTCTGTAACCTTGTCTTTCGGCTAATTTTTTAGCTTTTTCAAAAGATCTAAAGTAATAATCCAATTGTTTTTCCAAAATCTCAGGTCTTCCCCACAAAGCGTAGTGAACGCCATGCCACCAATGCATTTCTGTATGTGGTTTCCCATACCAACTGTTGAACGTCAAACCTGTTTCTTGTGGCGGATTGCTTCCTCCGCACTGTACTTTTGTTAAATATTCAGATAAAACAACTCTTCTTTCCAGTTCATTGGCTCTTGGATCTGTACTTCCTTCGAAATCAACGGCAGCACCGCTTTCCCAGAAAGATTTCCATCCTGAAGTGCTTTCTTTTTCAGCATCAGCGAATAAAGTTTTACCAGATTTTGGATTTTTAGCTGAAAACTCAATACTTAATTCTATTGTTTTGCTTTTTGAGGATGGTTCGTAAACGAAATTATGCTTTCCAATTTCGCTTAATTTTCCGTCTGTAAAATATAATTGAGTAAAATAATCAGCAGTTTGTAATTTATGTTCAATCAATCCCTGAGTTGAATTCGATGAAATAATTTTTGTAGAATGATCATTTTCATTTCCATAAAAAGCAGCATCATCCAAAAATTGTCCGGTCGGAGCAGGGTAGTGCGCAAAAACTTTCAATCTTTTTTGAGCAATCAAATCAGACTCAATTTTAACCCCGATTTTATCAGAATTTTGAAAAGAAGCCGTCCAGACTTTTACCGGAGTTCCTTCCAAAGAAAATTCGCTTGTAATAATTCCCGTCCACAAATCAATTTTTTGATTGATGTTTGTTAGATCTGAGATTTTCGCTTTCTGACCGTCTTTTTTTGTCAGTTCAATCCCGATATTTCCCAGCTGCAAACGATGCTGATTGACCCGGAAATATTCAACAGCACCTTTGTTTCTTTCCGGCTCTTTGATTTGAACAGAATACAAAGCTTTTCTTCCATCATTATTGAAATCGTACGGTTTTAAAGTTTCCTCAAATTTGTAATTTTCTTTATTCGGAAAACTGTTCCACCCCCATTCTGACTGAGTTCCGAGAGAAACTCCGTTTTTATAATATTCTGGAAATGACTGCATTCCCGTAATGTCAACCGTGTAAGCAAATTTCCCGTTTCCAACCGTTAACGATGATAAAGTATCAACTTTGGTATTGACAATATTATGTCGCTGAACCACTTTTTTTCGGTCGATTTTCTGAGCATTTAAGGATGAAAACCCGATGCAGAAAAGGCTCAGATATATTGCAATTTTCTTCATTTTTAAATTTTTATTTTATGTTTTCACGCTTGTCATTCTGAACGAAACAAAGTGCAGTGAAGAATCTCAATTTTCTAATAGATTCCTCGCTCCTCGGAATGACAAACCGTCAACTATATTTTATTTATCATTACTTCAAAACAGTCGCACTCATCATTCCAATCACAACATCATTGCTCACGGCTGTTAATTTTATTGATTTTAATTCTTTGTTCGGATCAATCGGCAAATCCAAAATCGTCGCAGAACCGCCTTCAACAGCTCGGTCTGTAAACCCTTTGATTCCTGAATATTTGGTTAAAGTTCCGCCTTTGTACAATTCTCCCGTTTTCAATTTTACCCGATACGGAATTTTATCATCCTGAATTTCAAAAGCAAAATTATCATCAAACAAATCCTGCTCAATCGGCCACCAATTTGTCGGGTTTTTTAATTCTAATTCCGAGGTTGAACCATCAACGTACTGAACCGTAATTTTCCCATTCACAATCTGCGACTGCATCGGATTGGTTGAACCAGCCATCAAGAAATAGATTTTCTTTCCTTTTCCCATAATCGAAATTTCAAGAGAATCAGAATAATTGTCCCACTGACTCACAAACGCAATATTTTTATCGGATTTATCAATTAAAAATGGAACTCCAAGAAACTCAACTTTGCCGTTTTTTCTTTTGTTCATTAATCCGCTGTCATCGATTTGAGCAGTGATTAAAGGATAACACCAGTTTCCGATTCCCTGCCAAGGAAGTTGTAAAGTCGGAACTTCCAATCTTGGAGAAAGGTATTTTTGGTTGAATATTTCGGTTACTTTTTCGTTATATTTTGAAGCCAATGAAATATTGTTGAACTGACCTTGATTTTCAATTTCCCAGTCTATGATTTCTATATTTTGCTTAATTCCATTATAATCAAGTTCGATTGAATTGGTTCCTTTGCTTAAATAGTTTAATGGAATTTCAATCGATGTATTTTGATTTTTTTGAATGCTAAATGTTTTATTAAATCCATTAACATTTAGTTTTCCATTAATTTGATTTGCTGATTTTGATTGAATCTGCAATTTTTTATTTGTCCATTTTGTCTCCAAAGGAAAACGGATATCCACATTCACAGGTTGCCACCAAGCTGTACCGTTTTGTTCTATTTGGACGAAAAATGTTCCTTTTCTTTCTTCCTGAATTAAATTAAATTGATTCCCGTTTCTGGTTTTAATCAATTCCTGCGGGTCAAGAACTTCTTTAATTTTCTTTTTTGAATCGAAATTCAACTGAAGATTTTCTGAAATATAATTAGTAAAATCTGTCTGTTCGTTTTTTAATTCTATTCCGGAATAATTGATTTCAATTTTAAAATCTTTTCCTTCCTGAGTTTCAAACTCAATAATGGGCTGTAAGATAGAATTAGATTTAACCTTCCAAGCCACATTTTTACCATTCACTTTCACCGATTTGATGTTGGAATAATTTACAGGAATCTGCATTTCGAGCGACACTGGATTCTGATATTTTGAATTAAATAAGTATTCCGTCTTTTTTGAAGTTCTTTTAAACTGATAATCCCAATCCGGAAGTTTCAGTTCTGCAGAATTCCAGTCTTTTGGAAATCCCGGTTTGATGCTGATTTTATTTTCCAATAAATTCGGATAAACTCCAAAAAGCCCTTCCGTCAAGGTTCTTGAAGCAACACCAATCGGGTCGGCAAAATCACGGTACAATTCTCCACGAAACGCATCGTAATGAGAAAGCTGTTCAAAATTCCCCGGACTGATGCCGTAATACATCGACTCAACCAGATTTCCTTTCCAAAGTTGGTATGCATCCTCATTTCTTCCAGCTTGCCAATACGCCAAAGCGGTCTGTAAATTTTCCGCCAAAGCCACGTTGTTAATCGACCAATCGTAAGGTTGCCAATTCGTCGTCGCTAATGTAAAATAGTCTTTATTGTCTGCACCTTTTACCGTAATCGGAATTTTTGGAGTGTGATTATTGATGTATTGTAAATTCTGATAATCCTCAAATTCATTTAAGATAAAAGCATCAGAAACGTGATAAATTGACCAAATTCCCGGCTTGTCGTGAACGATTTGATTGCCCAAAGCATCTTTGTATTCAGCAAAATAACCTTTATCTTTTAGCCAAAGCTGGTTTTTCATTGCCTTCAAAATCGCATCAGCTTCCTGTTCGTAAGGTTGAGGATTTTCGCCAATGATTTTCGCCAGTTTTGCCATTTCACGATTGGCTCTGTAATTATACGCCGAAGTATGCGTCACTTTTCCTCCAGAATACTGCAACGCATCACTTGCCCAAATTGCAGCATACGCATCGTACAAATCTCCACGTTTGAAATTTCGTTTTTCCCAATCTATATGACGAACCATCGTCGGCCACATTTTCTTCAGAAATTCTTTGTCTCCCGTGTAATTGAAATGCGAAAACATCTGGTCAAAAAACACCAGATTCATATCGTAATGATGCGGTTTTGTGTTGTCATTCGGGTTTCGGGAAATATATCCGCTGGAAAAAACCGAAGTTCCCATTTTCTCTGCACTTCTTGCCAAATGAAGCAAAGTATCCATTTCTACAGGTGCAGAATCGGGTTTTAAAACCTGCGAATTCGCATAACTTTCAAAATGTTCTTTTGCTCTGTCGTGCCAACTTAGCGCGTCAGCTGTGTAAGCTCCTCTCCAAGCATTCAGTCGCATTCTCCAAGCAACTGCGCCGTGAAGAAAGGTCGGACTTTCCCAGATTCCGTCGGCTGCAACTGCTAAATTCGCTCCAAAATTATTTAAATCTGCGTCCGGAGTTTTTAACTGAATTCTATTGGTTAAAGTTAAACGAGCTTTTTCAGCTTCGTTAAATATGTTTTTTAAATCTTCATCCGAAAAGTTTTTAGCTGATTTTCCTTTCGCAATTTGAATATAAATCGGATTTTTTTGCGAAGAATAAGAAGCGTAAATAATCGGAGATTTGACTATTTTATTTTGAGTAAAAGTAGGAAGGTTTTCCAATGTTTCTGCATCAGTCATTTGCAAAAAAGGAACATTTGAAAAGTTCCCGTTTACCATTTGAGCTTCTTTTTTCTTGTTTAAATAATTTAACTGAAATTGGTTCTTTAATGCCTGAAATTGATTGTTCAGACAATATTCAGGCAACAGATAAAATCCGGATTCCGGGTCTGCGCCGATGTCGCCGTTTCTGCTGAAGGTCGTTCCACTCGCACCGCCGAAAACTGCATAGATTTTTGTTGAAGAATCTATATTGACAGTTTCCATTTTTAAAACCAAACCTTCTTCCGTAGCCTGAGCCAAAACGGTAAGTTTTAAAGTTCCGCTTCCAAGAATAGGGTCTTTGATTTCATACAACATCGTTCCCGGTCGGTAACGTGTCTCAATTTTATCCGCCTGAATTAATTTTTTAATTGAATTTCCTTTCTGAATAACGAACTGAAGATTTCCGCCCATTCCCGGAAGATAAAGTGCAAATTCCGGCAAATCTCCAGCTTCCACACGCGAAGCACGATTATCTCCATATAGCGCACGGTTGAATCTGTATTTTCCGTTGACTAATAAAAAATCGCCTTTGTCTTCTTTGTAATGCAGTTCACGATCGTTATCTTGCCAGTGTTTTGACTGGGAAAATGAAAGTGAGAATGCCGATAAAACAATCAATCCGGCGAAAATGGTTTTTCTTCGCATTTTATGGTTTTAACTCAGTTAATGGTTGTCCGTTAACGGTTACATTTTTTAAAGTCACATTTTTCAGGTAATCTACTTTATAAGGAATCTCAACGCCTGTCATTTTTGCATTGATCATCGTAAAATCTGTTACCGGGGAAGATTCATATGCATCAGAAAATATAGCATATTTTCCGCCTTTGTCAACCGTTAGATTTTCCACCCAGATATTTCTCATTGTCGGAATATGATTTCCCGGCTTTTCGTAATGCATATTGAAACGAACAGCAGCTTCTTTGTAAGCACCCACTTTTGTATTATAGAAAAATACATTTTCGATGATTCCGCCTCGGCTTGAACTTGTTTTAATTCTTAAAGCTCGGTCAAGATTTTTACTGTCCATTACGTTTCCGATGGCGTAGATGTTTTTTGCGCCACCTGCAATTTCGCTTCCGATAACAACTCCGCCGTGACCGTCTTTCATTTCGCAGTTTTCGATGATGTGGTTTTCGGCAGGTCTTCCGATGTCTCTTCCGTCCTCGTCTCTTCCGGATTTGATGGCGATACAGTCGTCTCCTGTGTCGAAATATGAATCTTTAATCCATACATTTTTACAGGCTTCTGGGTCGAAACCGTCGTTGTTTGGTCCGTGACTGATTACTTTTACTCTTTCAATTAAAACATTTTCACACAAAACCGGATTCAGATTCCACATTGGAGAATTTTTAACCAAAACATCCGCCATATAGAAGTTTTTGGATTTATAAGGTTGTATGAAATTTGGTCTTAAATAATATCCGTCGCCAAAAATTCTTTCTCTGGCAGGTTTTCTCGCAGCCATATATTCGTGAAGCTTTGCACGGGCAGGATTTTGCCTTCCCGGACGAGATTCGTTGTAACCATATTGTTTTGCACCACACCAAAACCACCAATTGTCATTATCAGAATTCCCGTCTAACGTTCCTTTTCCAGTAATGGCAATGTTTTCTTCTTCGTAAGCGTAGATCAATGATGAATAATTCATGCACTCCATTCCTTCCCAACGCGTGAAAACGATAGGATAATCTTTACTGTCCTGACTGAATAAAATCGTAGAACCGTCTGTTAAATGAAGATTGACATTAGATTTTAAATAAATTGCTCCTGTCAGAAAAACTCCGTTGGGAACAACAACTCTTCCTCCGCCTTCAGCATTACATTTTTCGATAGCTTTTTTGAAAGCTTCCGTATTTTTCGTTTTTCCGTCTCCAATTGCACCGAAATCTGTTATCAAATAATCAACTTTTCTGAATTCAGGTTTTTTGATTTGCTTTTTTAGAGCCTCAATTTCTTTTAAAGGCTGTTTTGCAGAAGTCCATGGTTTATATTGAGCCGATAATGATATGGATATCAGAGAAACTAGAATGAGAAGAATATATTTTTTCATAAGGGCAGATTAATGATTTATGATTCTTTTTATCGCAATCTAAAATAAATATGATAAATAATTATCCTGCACTGTCGGGATAGTTATTTTATTTATTAAGATTGCAATCGATTGCCCCAATTTAAAATAAAACAAACAAAAATATAAAACAAAAGCCTTCAAGTAATTATGAAGGCTTTTATTTGTCAATAACTTTCGTTAGGCGAAATCATTATAGGTTTGTACAAATATTTTTTTAGTTGTAAAATAGGCAAATAAGTAAACACCACAGAAAGTAAGCCCGCCAAAATTCCAACCAAGAAAGCCATCGCCGCTGCATCAAGCTTATAAAATTCAGACAAAATATACTGAGCAAATAATAAACTTGATAGTATTAATGAAACCGTAATCAAGCCGTGCAAAATGCTTAGTTTGGTCATTAATTTTTTTAAATTCAGTTGATCATCAACAGCAAATTCAATAGCATTCTGACTTGCAGCATCGGTTACTCTTTTAATAATATCAATAGTAAGAACAACGGGTAAAAATATAGCCATAGGTAAAGTTAATCTGGCTAAGCACTGTGTTCCTGCGAAAAAATGTGTATATCCTAATTCATTAAAACTCGCATATGCAATAATAAAATTAAAGAATATATTCGGAAGCGCATAGATAAGCATTCGCTTTCTTAAAAAGCGATTAAGAGTGGTTTTTTTCAGAGGTTTTGGTTGAACTTTTTTTATTTTAAATTTCATGAAATCAGTAGCTCGATAGCTTTATCTTTAATTTTTACAGCTTCTTCTTTCGGAAGAAAATCTTCGTTCGACATAAAGGTGAAATCCATCTGTTGATTAAAAGTTGTTGCTACCAAAGTATTGGAATTCAGCCACGGAAAAGCAACAGTGGGACTAAAAATAGTTTCCAGTTTAAAGTTTTTATAATCACTCGGAATATCAAGCTTACCCATATTTGATAGGGTAATGTCATGTCCGCCTTTGCTTGATTTCAGCATAGAAATCATACGTTCAACAATAGGATGCATTTGCTCACCCATCCACAACAGTTCTCTGGCGTTTGTTTTTTCTATTTTTTGAACTAAATCCTTCTTGATATGTTTAGCATTTTCCAGCAAATTCTGAGATCCTTTTTGTAACGAAAGTTCAACAGTCGGAGCAAAAGCAAACACATGATCTTTTTTAATTTCAGGAATAAAATGACGCACATCTACCGGACTGATCACTTTTCCTTTTGCTTTTTTACCCTGAACATCTTTAAAAGCCTGCATAAAAGCCGAGCACAAAAGAGCATGAACGGAAATACCATTGTCTTTGCATTTTTTTGCTATCTGAGCAGTTGTTTCCAAGTTTAATTTTCTATGAATTGCATAATTTCCCCCAAGATTTCTTTTTTTACTTTTACTCTGAATTAAGAAAAATAATCTTGCCATCATCAGATAAAATCGTGCTTTTCTTTTCTGTTTTTTCAGATTTAAATCTGTTGGCAGAAAATCTTTAATGGAACTAAAAGCCTGATAAGATTCCAACTCAATATTTGGATCATCCAGCAGAGAAAGAAGTTCACGCATCAAAGTTACACCAGTTGTTCCGTCGGATATGCAGTGAGGTACCACCCAAAGGATTTCTGAAGTATTTTCTCCTTTAACCCATACAATTTGAGCCAATGGTTTTTTATCATCTTCAAATGAACGGTACCATTCTTTCCCTGATTCAGAAAGCCAATCTTCATCGGTTTTTCGCTCTACAATTCGAAAAGGAATAGTTTCAATGTCTTTTTCTTCTACAAAAATCGGGTATTTTTCACTTTTATCGATTTTGGATCTTAATAGAGGATGTTTTTGCTGAATTTTATATAAAGCAATCTTAAAATTTCCCTCAGGAATTTCTCCACTTATTTTTGCGGTAAATACACAGTTTAAAGGTGTTTTGGCATCAACATACATGATCCTTTCCACCATCATTAGTTGTCTCATGATACGGCTAAATATTCCAGTTGTTGCTTTACGATTTTCACCATTTCATCACGGATTGATAATGCTTCCACATAAGGTAAATAACCCTCGCTTCCCATGAAAGAAAAATCCATTTCACCTCTGAAAGTAGAAGTTACCATCGTTGTCGTATTTCCCAATGGTCCAATTACAGATGGACTGAAAATCGTTTCCAGCGAAAATTCTTTATACTGATGTTCAATCTGAATTCGTCCCAAATTAGAAAACATACAATCGTTGGAAGATTTTCCGTTCTTTAATAATTTGGTGAAATTGACTAATGCATCATGCGCAGATTCCATCACCATCATCGTAATGTAAGGATTGAGTTTCGATGTTTTTTTGTCCGCTGATTTTTGCATTAGTTTTAAATTTTCCGTAAAACTCAGTTTTTGGTCAGAAGAAAGTACGATCATCAATCCGAAAGCGAAAATGTGATCATTTTTAATCTGGGTCGCAAAACGTCTGATATCAACCGGACATGAAACTTTGTTGAAAGCTCCTTCACCTCTCACTTTTTTAAACGCCTGAAGCAAGGCGGCACTCAGAAAAGTATTCACAGTCACTTCATTCGATTTGCAGTAAGAAACAAGTTCCTGACTCGTTTTCTGATTAAATTTCCAATGAATCAAATAATCACTTTGTCGGTCAACTGATTTTTTACCAACAGGAACAAACTTAATTGCCGTTGCAGCCAGTCTTCCGATTGTTTTTGCTTTAAATTTCTGCCCAAAACTCGAAAGAATTTTAGAAGGAACCACATCCTGAATTCCCAAAATCGGATTTTCAATGCCTATATCGGCTAAAGGATCATTCAAAACTTTTAAAAATTCATCCAAAACAGACATTGCAGAACCACCATCGCATAAGCAATGATGGAACACAAACATCATATCCGAAATTTCTTCGCCTTTGATCCAGACAAATCTCATGAATGGCTGTTCTTTGTAATTAAACATTTTGTACCATTCTTTTTTTGATTCTTCAAGCCAGTCGTTTTCTTCTTTTTTAGATAAAATTCTGATCGGGATTTTTGCTTTTTCCGAAACTTCAAACCACGGAACATTTTTTTCATCATGTTTAATTACGGCCTTTAACCACGGATGTTTTTCCTGAAGTCTGTCTAAGGCATGCTGAATTTCTTTCAAGACAAATGTTCCTTTTAGTCTGAAAGGAATTACTGTATTGAAAGGCTCTGTACCATCTCCCAATAACATTCTTTCACCAAATAGCAATTTTCTTTTCATAGGCTATATTTCAACCAATGATTCTTTTTGAACAAAATTTTCCAGCAATTCTACGGCACGGTCGTTTCCACCCGCATTAAGTAAACTTGTCTGAACTTCTTTCGCAGCGTTTCTGTATATCGGATTTTCCAATAATTCAAAAACCGTTTGACGAAGTGCTTCAACACGTAGTCTTTTATATCGGATACTGATTCCGCATCCGGCTTTTTCGATCAGTTTTGCAATATGAAAATGATCATAAGCAATGGGAGTGATCAGCATTGGTAATCCATTCGTAAATGTATCATTAACAGTATTAAAGCCACCGTGACAAATTACCGCATCCATGTGTGGCATCAACGCAGACTGAGGTACAAAACTGCTCACGATAAAATTAGAAGGCCACTCTTCAAAAATTTCCGGTGGAGTAGCTGCAATTACTGTCACAGGCTGATCTGCAAATGCAGCAATCACTTTTTCGAAAAATGCTTTTCTGATATCTACCAAAAGAGTTCCTAATGAAACAAATATTTTCGGTGTTGTTGATGCGTTTAGTTTATCCCAGTTAAAAGGTGCAGGATTTGGACGACCTTTTACAGGACCAACAAATTCCATATGAGAAGGAACAGTTTCAAAATCAGCAAATTTTTGTGAAGTAAATACCAAATTCAATTCATGAGAGTGAATGAAAATTCCGTCTTCTTCGATTCCGACTTCTTTTTGAAGGTTTTTAATTAAATTTTGCTGCCATTCAAAAATCTTTGGTGCGCTGTTCGCTGTATCGCCCATCACATCGGGCGGAACAGGCGTTGTCGTCACACACGGAATATTATTTTTACGAGCAAAAAGAGCTCCTCCAAAAGTAATGCAGTCATTTACAATAACATCTGGTTGCCATTCTTTTGTAAGAGTTTCCAAACCGGGCATCATCATTTTAGCAAAAGGAACATAGGTCTCTTCCAATGCCAGTTTCATCACTTCAGGTCCTGAACAAACCGGTCCATCGTCTTGCCTTTTTAAAATTCTGGCAATTTTATCCTGATATGGAATAAGATCTTCTTCAGGGTAAAAATAACTTCCTCCTTCCGGAATATGTTTGTTATCTAAAGGTGTAATTCCGAACCATTTTACTTCGTGACCACGTGCAATTAAACTTGCTCCAACACTCAAAGTCGGGCTTATGTGTCCGAAAAACGGTGGAATAACGAATAGAAATTTAGATTTAGGTTTTTTCATTTCAATAGTTGGAATTAATGCTAATTCAAGTAAATAGGCTGCGGTTTTCGTACCTCCAGCTTCTAAGAAAGATCCACGGACAGCTTCTGCAGCTTCACGATAACTTGGATTGGTTAGAATTGTTTTTACGGCTTCATTTAAATGATTGGCTTTAAATCTATTAAAATTCAAACGCTCACCGGCTCCTGTACGAACAACGCGACCTGCAACGTGCGACTGATCATAAGCAATCGGGATGACAACCAAAGGTAATCCGTTGGAAAGTGCTTCTGAAACCGTATTATGACCTCCATGAGAAACAACACCATCCAAATGTGGAAGCAAATCCAACTGAGGAACCTGCTGATACACCATGAAGTTTTCCGGCCACTCTTCGAAAAGTTGAGGGTCTGAAACTACAACAACCGTTAGACCTTCATCTTTAAAAGCATCAATTACTTTTTGGAAAAATGCTTTTTTATGATCATGATCGAAAGTTGTTCCGATGCTTACAAGAATTTTTTTCTTATAACTTTTATTAAATGTTTCCCAATCAAATTCACAGGAAATACGACGTTCCGTAAGAACAGGTCCCGTAAACTGGAAATTGCTGGGAAGATCCATTTCGCCAAAGAAATATTTTGAAGTTAAGACCAAAGTCAACAGATCTGAACAATCCAAAGCTTTATTATCATCAACGCCCAATTCCTTTTGAAGCGCAATGATCTGTTTTTCTTCCCATTCATGAACTTTCGGCAGTTCATCCATAATTTTAATGGCAGCCGGAGCTGTAACTGTGGTAGAATAGGGAAGTCCCAATTTTTTTGCGGCAACAGCAGCGGCAAACAACTGATGATCACCGATCACCATATCGGGTTGATAAAGCTCAAGTAATTTTACAATACCGTTATAGCAATGTCTGTTTAAAGGAATCAAAACTTCTTCATAAAGAAATTTAATACTGTCGATTCCATAGACTACTTTTTTTGAAATAATATCGAGATAGTTTTCGCTTTCTCTTTTTTCTTCGTCGGTTTGATCATACTCGATCAACAATAATTCTCCTCCGACAGGAAGTTTTGTGCTTAAATTTTTGTCAAGACTGATCCAGGCTACTTTATGCCCTCTTTCCAAAAGAGTAGCACCGATGCTTAACGTAGGATTGACATGTCCCGTCAAAGGTGGAACAACAAATACAAATTTAGCCATGGTTTTTATGTCAAAGTTTTTGATAAAGTTTTAGATAAAAAATCAGCAATCGTTTCTGCGATCAAAGTCGGTTCCTGAATCGGGATATTGTGATCACCGGAAATTAATTCTAATTGAGAATCAGTGATTTGAGTATTCAAAAATTCTCCTGTTTGTTTACAATTTGAATCTGAACCGTACAACAATAATGTCGGAATATTTAATTCAGATAAATCGGCCTTGCTCAGGAAATCTTTTTCCTTAATCATATCCGCTTTGATGCTGGTTTTATTGAAAAGGAACTCGTACATGCGATGGTTTTTTTCCATCTGTCTTTTGCCCATCTGTACTTTCGTGGTGTCCGTAAAATTAGCCACATAATGCTCCAAAAATTCCTTGCTGTACTGATCGATAATACCTCTCGCTTTTTCATCATGAGGATCGGGAGCTTCCATTACAACCAGTTGATTGATACGGTTTTTATATTGTAAAGCCGTTTTTAAAGCAATTAAGCCTCCGAAACTGTAGCCCACAAGATGTACTTTTTCAACTTGTAATTCATCCATCAAAGCAATCAGATCGGAAGACATGTTATCTAAATCATAGCCGTCTTCAAAACGTTCGCTCATGCCGTGACTTTTCAGATCGTACATCACCACATGGAATTTTTTTGCTAAAACCGGAGCAATATTGAAATAATAAATGGACAGGTTGCTGAACATTCCGTGGATCAAGACCACAGTTTGTTCGGCACCTTTATTGAGTTCCTGAATATGAACTTTTTTATTATTGATGTTGATTATTGGCATTCGTAGATATAATTGATAATCATACTTAAATCAAGCTCAATTAATTGGTCTAAGTCCATAGAAGACAGCCATCCCGTAAAATCGATCTGGTCACCAAAATGCGCCTTGATTTTCTCTGAAAAAGACACGATTTCAATGCTGTCCATTTCAAGGTCTTTTGTGAATGAGCTTTCAGGTATGATGTCCATTTCCTCTGCAAATTCTTCACCGATAACTTCTGTGATAAAACCTTTTAAAAGAGTGAATAATTCTTCGTGATTCAATTTTGCTGTAGTGTTTATTGTGTCCATCCTATGATATAATTTTTATGTTTAATTGTTTTGATTTCTGTTTGGTTGATCCATAAAGAATCTTCTGTTATTTTTTCAACTTCGAACTGTTTCGGGTTTCCTTTTAACCCGGTTCCCAAAAACTTTCCGTAAGCCTCTTTCGCTACCCAGAATTTGGTTGTCCATTCTGCCTGATCTTTATCTTTTAATAGAGTTAATTCGTGATCTGTAAAGACTAAATCGTAAAATCCGGAGCTTCGTTCTTCGATGATTTCCATATCGATTCCGACCAGCTTTCCGTTTCTTGCAATTCCGACTGCATCCTTTCCTTTATGAGCCAAAGAAATATGAATATTTTCTGTGGAATCACCGATCAGATAAGGTTTTCCTACATCATCTTTCCCGATTTCAAAAGTGATCGGATAGCAAGGATGATTTTTTTCCTTTTTAAGAAGATTTCGAACTGCGTCTTTCACCGCAACACGACTTACCATCCAGCTTTTTCTCTTGTTCGGTAAAAGAGTTTGATGATGCTGTTTTTCGGTTTGATTAAAATATCTTTTCAGAATAAAATCCCACGAAGCCACCCTCGAATACGCCTGATGAAAGAAAAATACTTCAGGAGCAATTTCCTCCGAAAGACGGTTATGCAGAGGCGACATAGAGACATTCCATAAAGCGGCATCAATTTCCAGACGACGGTTTTGCCATCCTGAAATCATACACCATACTTTTCCGTCCTTTTTAAGAACAATGTTGGCGATCGCGAATTCGTCATTTAATTCTGTCAAACTGCAGGTACATTCGAAAATTCCTTCCTGATCGTGCATATTTCCGAAGAATTCAATGTCTTTGATTTTTACAGGGAATGCAATTCTGTCTTTTGTTAAAGTTAATTGCAGCCAAAGTCCGAATAATTGTCCTGCGTTATCAAGCAAAGAACCTTTTCCTCCGTTTCCTTTGATTTTTCCGACAATTCCTTTCGTTCCGACCCTTGAAACTTCCGTAATTCCCTGATATTTTTCACCATGAAACATGTGCATTTCGTAGATTTCTTCAGGTGTTCTTTGGATTGGCAGCAAATCTCCAACTGAAAGATTGATATCTGGAATTTGGCGGTCAGTTGAGGTTAATAAAACTTCCGCATTCACGAAATTTTCAATTTCCAGATACGCATGATTAGTTGATTTCCATTCACCTTTTACTGTTTTTTCAAAAGGTTTTGCCACGTTCATCCATTGGAAAACGCTTACATTCATTATTTTATGAACTTTGCTTCCATGAATTTCTGCCTGAGCAATTTCCGCCAACTGTTCAAAAATCATCGTCATCGGAATTACAGGTTCCATATCTGCGACCGTTGACCAACCTTTTGGCTGTCTCAATAAACTGTGATCAATTAAATACGGATGATTTTCCAAATCAACATATAAGGTTTTTGAGAAATCTTTGCTCGCAGGAATGGTTACCTGAGGAATAATCGATGACGGTGCCGGTTTTGAAATTTTAATTTCCGGACGGTTTTGGAAGAGTGTCAGAACTTCTTCCTGCATATTGATCATTTCAGCGATATTTTCCTGAAATGCCTGTACAAGAGGATGACCCGTTTTAGCGACAGAAATATTCTTTTGCTTTGGAGTATCGAAAGTTTTAACTAAATTTTTAATTGCTGCAAAATCACGGATGATTGGCGAACCTAATTCCAGTTTCATACCTTTTCCGGATGATTTTTTCGAAGAACTTTGAATATCTAGAAAGTCCAGCGCTACAGTTTTTCCTTCCACAAATAAAGCAGCAACCACACGTTGTAACTGTGCCAATGCAGATCTTACAGGCGTACTTGAAGCAATTGTACTGAAAGCTTTTCCTTTCAAAGTATCGTCAATAAATCCGATCAATCCACCGGTTCCAACCTGAATGAAAAATCTTGCGCCTTCTTCATATAATTTATCTGTCAGTTCACGGAAACGAACGGGCTCAACAAGATGTTCCGCACTTAGTTTTCTGATAGATTCCTGATCTGAAGGATACGGCTCTAAAGTAGTTGCAGACCATAACGGAATTTTTGTTTTTTGAAACTGTGCTTTTTCCATTCCGGCCAAGATTACATCTAATTTATCAGCGATAAACGGTGAGTGAAACCCTGATTGGAAAGGCAAAATCTGGTGAAATATCTGTTTTGACTTTAAAATCGGAACCAATTCATCCAACGCTGCATTACTTCCGCAAAGAATTACCTGATTCGGACAATTGTCATTAGAAATATAAACGTTCGGAATTTCTTCAATAATTGGTTTAATAATCTCAATTCCGGAGCCGATGGCGATGAATTTTGAATCTTTTAATTCGAAAGTTTCAGGATTTAAAACATCAATTAAAGCTTTTACGGAATTCACTTCTGCCAATTCTGAAGAATAACCAGCCAACCATTCTCCTAAGCTGTGTCCTGCATTCATATCAGGAATAATTCCCAGCTTTTTTAATGAATTATCGAGAATGCTGCATTTATTAAAGATATTTAAAGCGTCATTTAATAATCCTTCACCTTCCGTTTCTATTGGAGCTGTAAGGTTAAAATAACGACTTACACTTTCGATTTCGCCTTTCGCTAATCCGTCTAATCCCGGAAATACAAAGGCAACTTTTTCTCCATTTTGAAGTAAGGGTGTGTTAGTGTACCAAATATCCTGTTTGTTGCGCCACGGGTTATTTTTAGCAACAATTTTTGTCGCTTTTTCTATTCTTTCTTTGGTTGGTTCGAATATCGCAACACGGAAATTTCCTTCTCCTACCGTAGTTTCATTATTTTTTAAAGCTGATAATAATTCTTCATGTGTTGGTCTTGCCAAGATCAGAACTTTGTCTTTTTTAGGCATATCATAACCTTCTAAAACAACATGAGCGTTAATTCCTCCAAATCCGAAAGCATTCACTGCTGCAATTTTTGGTAAGCCGGTTTTTGACCAGTTTTTTGCTTCCTGTACAGGTTCGAATCTCGTAGATTGCATATCTAAAGTAGGATTTTCACAATATAAAGTTGGAGGTAACATATCATGATGCAAAGCCAGACAGGTTTTGATTAAACCTGCAATTCCAGCAGCGGGCATTGCGTGACCAATATTTGATTTTACAGAACCGATTCCTGCAATCTGAGCTGTTTCTTCTTTTCCGAAAAACTGAGCTAGAGTCTGCAATTCGGTTTTATCTCCAAGCGGAGTTCCTGTCCCGTGAGCTTCAAGATAGCCGATCTGTTTTTCATCCAGATCTGCATTGTTCCAGGCTTGTTGTAAAGCTTTTAGCTGACCTTTTACAGAAGGACTCATTACACTGGTTCCGTTACCATCACTGCTGATTCCGACACCTTTAACTACAGCATAAATTTTATCCTGATCTTTTATGGCGTCTTCCAATCGTTTTAGTACAACAAATCCACATCCTTCACCGATCAATAATCCATCGGCATCATTACTGAAAGGTTTGATTTGCTGTTGTTTAGACAAGGCTCCTAGTTGTGAGAAAATACTCCAAAATGCAGCATTTTGCCCGGTATGAACTCCACCTGCGATCATAATATCGGAACGACCTCTCTGAAGTTCCTGAACGGCATGATCAACTGCTAATAAAGCACTTGCACAAGCGGCATCAACTGTAAAAGCTACACCCCCTAAATTGAATCTATTAGCAACTAAAGAAGCAACTAAATTAGGAATTAATCCCATTGCTGTATCGGCTGCAAAACGTCCTTTTTTTTCCTGAAAAGCATGTTTTACTTTTTCAATATCTGCGGAAGAAACTTCGGGTAATAATTCTTTTAATATAGAAGAAATTTGTTCACCTGTTCTTACAATTTCGATGGCTCTTGTTGCGCCCGGCCCGGTATAATTTCCTTTTCCGATGATGATTCCTGCTTTTTCTAAAGAAATATTTTTCTTGAAAACTCCTGCATCTTCTAAGGCTTTTTGTACTAAATCAAGGGTTAATAAATGATCAGGTTCTGTACCTTCAACAGCCAATGGTAAAATTCCAAAAGCCGTAGGATCGAACTCATAATCAGGGATAAATCCGCCGCGTTGGCAATAAAATCTGTCGACCGAACCTGTATGATCACTAAAGTGAACAGGATCAATACGATCGGCAGGAGCCAATTGGGTAGAATCTACTTTATTGACAATATTCTGCCAAAAAGTTTGGGCATCTTGTGCCCCCGGAAAGACACAAGATAAACCAACTACTGCAACATCTGTTTTTTTCATATTTAATTTAAACAGAGATTACCAGTTATTTCCGGACATAATAAGTACTTGACTTTCTGTTCCGTATTTTATTTCGTTAAGGAAAATTTCCTTTCCTTGCTCCAATGGAATAAGGGAAATCCCTCTTCTTTCGTATTCTGATTCCAATGATGATGAAACCATTCCTGCACCTTTCCAAGGACCCCAGTTGATTGAAATTACTTTTCCTTTTAATTTTTTATTCAAAGCATTCGCATAGTCGTCTAAAACGCTGTTTGCTGCTGCATAATCTGTCTGTCCTTTATTTCCGTAAACAGAAGCAATACTCGAGAATAATACTACAAACTGACAGTCCGTATGAAGTTTTTCAGCTAAAACACGAAGCGGCTTTACTTTTGTATCGAAAACACGTCCGAAAGAAGTTGTTGTTTTTTGCTTGAATAATTTATCTTCCAATAATCCTGCTCCATGGATAACTCCGTCTAAACGATTGTATTTTTCGTAAATGGAATTAATTAAATCTGATAAACCATCTTCATCACAAAGATCCAATGATTGATAAACAACCGTATTACCTAATTTTTCCATATCTCGGATCGTTCCTAAGATCTGATTGTTTTTGAAAACTTTAATCGTTTCTTTTTCGATGTCAGATGGCGAAGTGAATTTTCCTGATTTAATAAGAAAAGTTCTGATTTCCTCTTTTGTTTTCATCATTTCAAGTTCTTTAAACTCAGAAATTTCATTTTTCGGATCTTTTGAACGTCCCACCAAAATATAGTTGCACGGATAAGTCTGTGACATATGTTTCACCAGTTCAGAAGTAATTCCTTGCGCGCCTCCCAAAACTAAAACAACAGATTCTTTATCTAGTTGAATATTAGATTCTTGTAGACTATTTGATAAAGGAGAAGGGATGATATCGACTTTATGTCTTCTATTATTTTTATAAATAATTTCGGAAGGTTTATCGGTTGTTAAGATTTCTTTTAAAGTAATTTCAGCGATTTGATCCAATTCTTCTGAAGTGCTTAAGCTGATCAACCTGCAATTTGTCTGTTCAAATTCACGAGCCAGACTTTTGAAAAGACCGGGATGACCTTTATAGTGACGCAAAAGGGTAGTATCTGTAAGTTCTTGAATATTTGCAGGAATATCTGATATCAGATAAATCCATTTTGCTTTTTCAAGATCCATTTTTTTGATCATATCGACGTGATCGATAATGCTGTTTTTAATTTCAGAAGAGAAAATATCTAAAATAATCAATCCGTCAAATTCTATAAGGTCGTTGGTTTCATCGACTAATTCTGCAATAGCTCCATATTTTTCAAGTTCGTTTTTAATAGCCGAAGTTTGCTTGCAATTGTTTTTGGTAATCGCAAAACGCTTTCCTTTTAAAGTTTCCGTATTTTCTGTTGAAGAAATTTCATTGGGCGTTAAATCAAAACGAAGACGGGATAAATTGTTCTGAAGTGGTTCCGGCGTGTTGTTTCCACTCATTTCATTGATCCATGATGCTAATCCGTTTAATGTTTTTATGGCAGCTAATTTTTCCATCAGATCATCGGCTTGCTCCAAATCCTGTCCGAAACCGATCTTTGTCTTTAGATCTGCGATAATTTCCATTCTTTTGATAGAATCGATGCTTAAATCAGCTTCCATATCAAGATCCAATCCTAACATTTCTTTCGGATAGCCTGTTTTTTCGCTTACGATATCTAGAATTGCTGTTTGAAGTTCTTCAAGAAATAAAGTTTTAGATTCATCTTGAGAATTTGAAGTTTTAACCTCTTCTATAGTATTTTTTTGAGAAGCCGTTGAAGCTCCAGTATATTCTGTAAACCAATTAACTAACCCGCTTAAAGTTTTTATAGCGGCTAATTGTTCCATAATTGTATCTTCGTTTGCCTGATCGATTTTTAATCCTCCAAGTTCGTTTTTAAGCGTTCCAATGATTTCGACTCTTTTAATAGAATCAATACTCAGGTCGGCTTCAAGATCCATTTCCATGCCCAACATTTCCTGAGGATAACCTGTCTTATCACTTACAACCTGCATTAATAATGACTTAATGTCTTTTACAGGAGCAACAGGCTTCGTAGAAATAATAATATTTTTTTCTGCGCCATCACCTTGTGGAGTTGAGATGACAGAAGCCTGATTGTTTGAATGTACCGGAACTGATGAAGCATAAACAACAGGTGCAGGATTCACCTGAGGATTCTGTCCGAGGAAGGAAAGCATCACATCACGTTGCGCCTGTATCATCATTTTCATACTGTTTAAATATTCCTGCAACATACGTTCCGTAGTAGATTGGCTTTCAATGGCAGGAGCTTGAGTATTATTTGTAAAATTGTTCATTTGGATTGGATTTATGATTGGTAAAGCACCATTGTTTGGAAGTGTACCCGTAGTTGGATGTGCTGTTTGTCCGTTCACACGCCAAATTGCAGGATTTTTCTTGTAAAGTTCAGGCTGGTCGATTTGAATTAACTTAGCATTACGTCCGTTGAAAAGTTTATCAATATTAAAACTTCTACCTGTACCTAAATATTGAGCAAGCATAGAAAGAAGATGTGTAAGTTTGTTGCCATTATTATCTTCAACAAATAATGTTAACTGGTCTTTTTCTAAACAAGATTTTGTTAATCCTGTCAAAACTTTTCCAGGACCTACTTCAATAAAAATTCTTGCGCCATCTTCATACATTGCCTGAAGTTCTTCAACGAATCTTACAGGCTGTACCAAATGATCGGTCAGTCTTTCTTTTATTTCTGAAACTTTCGTAGGATATGCTTCGGCTGTTGTGTTTGACCAAACCGGAATCTGCATTTCTTGGAAAGGAACATCTTTTAAAACTTCAGCATACAAACCTTTTGATTTTGCTAATAAAGGACTGTGGAATGCACATGCAACCTCCAGTTTTTTGGCTGAAATTCTTTCTTGTTTAAGAACTTCCATTAATTTATTAATAGCTTCAGTGCTTCCTGCAACCACACACTGAGTCGGAGCGTTGTAATTAACAGGATAACAGCCTTCTGTTTGATCTAAAATTGGCTTTAAAATTTCTTTTGTAGAACTTACCGCAATCATTGATCCGGGATCTCCGCCTTCTACGGAATTCAAAATTGAATGTGCCCGTTTGATGCTTAATTCAACCAATTTTTCTTCCTCAAATACACCTGAAAAACATAATGCAGGCAATTCTCCGTAACTGTGACCAGCCAACATATCCGGAACAATTCCTATGGATTGTAAAAATTTAGCCAAAGCAAGATCAACGATTCCTAAAAGTGGTTGAGCCAGACGTGTATCTCTTATGGTTTCTTTTTGCTGTTTTAAAGCTGATTCATCAAAAGTTTTTGAAGGGAAAACTACTTTTTCTAATTCGGGGTGTGAATCTATCAGTTTTCGCATTTCTGGGAAGGCTACAAACAATTCACGAGCCATGTTAATTCTTTGGCTACCTTGTCCCGGGAATAAAAATGCTACTTTTCCTTCTTTTTTATTGATTGTGAAGGTGTCTTTGCTTTCGATTCCGGATAAAGCCAGTTCGATGTTCATCATCAAATGTTCTGCAGTGTCTGCAACGATACTTAGCTGAACTAGTTTTTCTGAGCTGATTGCCAAACTGTATGCAATATCTTTTAATGAAATGCTGTCATTGATTTCAAGTAAAGATTTAATCTGATTCAATTGAATTTTTGCTTCATCATAAGTATTTCCGCGGAATACGAATAATTCTGAAGGCCAAGACTGTAATACTGCAGAATCGTCTTCTTTAGGATGATTGGCAATTACTGTATGAAAATTTGTTCCTCCAAACCCAAAAGCACTGATTCCTGCGTAACGGTTTTTCTCATTCCACAATCCTGTTTCTGCATAGAAAGCAAAAGGACTTGTTTGTGAATTATAATAAGCATTAGGCTTCTGAAGATGAAGAGTTGGAGGTTTTACGCCGTGATAAACTGCTAAAGAAGCTTTAATCAATCCAGCCAATCCGGCTGCACATTTTGTATGCCCGATCTGAGTTTTTACAGAACCTAAATGAGTCTGTCCCGGCAAAGCTCCTGAACGGCTGAATAAATTGGTTAATGCGCTTAATTCCGTTTTATCTCCGACTACAGTTCCTGTACCGTGAGCTTCAACCAACCCAACGGATGCAGGACTGATTCCTGCTTGGGTATAGGCTCTTTCCAATGCGCGAACTTGTCCGATTTTTCTTGGTGCGGTAAGTCCTAAAGCTTTACCGTCACTGGATCCTCCAACACCTTTGATAACAGAATAAATACGGTCGCCATCACGCAAAGCGTCTTCATATCTTTTTAAGACTAAAATAGCAACACCTTCTCCAAGAGCAATTCCGTCGGCTTCGTTATCAAATGTCGCACAACGTCCTTTTCGGGAAAGCGCGTGTGTGCTGGAAAACATTAAATAATCATTAATACCGTTATGTAAATCTGCTCCTCCGGCAAGAACCATGTCGGATTTATTTAAAATCAATTCCTGACAAGCCAGTTCGATGGCTGCTAAAGAAGAAGCACAAGCTGCATCTACAGTGAAATTTCTTCCCCCAAGATCCAAACGATTGGTAATTCTTCCTGCGATAACATTCGCTAAAATTCCAGGGAAAGAATCTTCTGTTGTATGAGGGAAAGCTTCTTTTACTTCTTCATGAAGCTCACCGAAAACCTGTTTGTAATATCCTCTGAAGCTGTAGCTGTTGGCAAGATCATTACCACCTTCAGCACCAATGATTACAGAAATATTTTCTCTGTTAATATGTTTTTCGCCATAACCCGCGTCTTCCATTGCGCGTTTTGCAACCAATAAAGTCAACAGCTGTGTTGGTTCAATCGCCGCAAGAGATTGTGGTGGTATTCCAAATGTTAAAGGATCAAAATCAATTTTCGGAATGAATCCTCCCCATTTTGAATGAGACATATCGGCTTCGTTAGAATCTGGTTTATAATAAAGATCTTTATTCCATCTTTCGTCCGGAACTTCTGTTACGCTATCTTTTCCTGTAATAATATTTCTCCAGTATTCTTCAAGATTTTTTGCCTCAGGAAAAATACATTCCATACCGATAATAGCAATATCTAATGGTTTTTCGACCGAAGTTGGTTCTTCCGGCAATGATGCATTTTGGATATATTCAAAATTGTTAACTGCTACATTTTCATGAAGTTCTGCCATGGAAATTACTTTGTCATGCATCGTTGCAACCTGACCGATCATGTACATTCCCAAATCCAATTGATTTTCTTTCGGAATATTAACTAAATGATCTCCTTGACGTTCAACGCCTTTTGCTGCGATTCTTAAACGACCTACATTTAATTTTTCCAGTTTTTCCCAAACTTCTTTTTTATCTGTTCCTGCTTCTAAAAGTTTTGCTTTTTCTGTATTGAAATATTTTGCGAATGATGTGTCTAAACAACGTGTTTCGTGTCCCGGAGCGGTTTCCAGTAATACGGTTTCTTTTGCCTGCATCGCCTGCAATTGGAATTCGTCCTGAATTGCTCCACAAGAAACGGCTTCTTCCGTATACAAATAAGCGGTTCCCATTAAAACTCCGACTTTTACGCCTCTTGCAGCCAATGGAGCAGCCATAATGGAAACAAATGCTGTCGAAAAATCATTATGAATTCCTCCTGCGAAAAATACGCTGATGTTTTCAGGATGGTCTTCTTTTAAAATTCTTTCAATTTGTTTTTCCCAAAGAACCATACTTGAAAGCGGACCAACGTGACCACCACACTCTCGTCCTTCGAATATGAAGTTTTTAGCTCCTTCTTTTAGAAAAATATCTAAAAGGGCAGGAGAAGGAACGTGTAGAAAAGTTGTAATTCCGGCTTTTTCAAATACTTTTGCCTGTGCTGGTCTTCCTCCGGCAATTAAAACAACGGGAGGTTTGGCTTCTAATATATAAGATGTCTGTTCTTCTCTTAATTCCTGAGGTGCAAAACCTAAAATTCCCACTCCCCAGGTTTTTTCACCGGCTAATTTTTTAGTATCCATTACTAAAGATTTTGCCGATTCGCCTTTTAATAAAGATAAGGCAACGAAAGGTAGAGCTCCAGCTTCTGCAACCGCATTGGCAAATAAAGGAACATCACTTACGCGGGTCATAGGTCCTTGTGCAATTGGATATTTTATGCCTAATTCTTTAGCTAAAATATTATCCTGATCGATTACCTGTATCGTTTTTGCCTGTCTCAGGTGACCATACATTGCTTCTTTAAATCCAAAGATTAATTTTTTCAGAGTTTTAAAATCTTCATACAAATCAATTGCTAATGAAATGTCTTGTCCCATAGGAATATAACTCTTACTGATGTCAAGATCTGTAAAATATTGTTGAAGATCTTCTGTCGTTATATTTTCTGGTAATGAAGGAGAGTTTGGTCTTACTAATACACGACAATCGGTGATGATTTTGGTTTCAGTTCCGTTTAATTTTGAGCATAGATCTTTTATTTCCTGAGGGATATTGTTTTCAGGAAATAATGCAAATTGACTATCCAAAACGATACCTGTTGCTCCCAAAGCCTTCACTGCAGCTGCGGTATGAAGTCCTATTCCTCCCTGTACCCAAATTGGAATATTGGTAATTTCTTTAATGACGCGCTGAAACAATACAAATGTCGATTCATAGCCGACTAAACCTCCGGCTTCATTGCCTTTTATGATAATGCCTTTTGCGCCTGATTGTTCGGCCTGTTTAGCTTCTTCAAGATTAGTTACCTGATAAATAATAGATAAATCTGAAGAGGGATTAATCGAAACACTAAACGGTAAAATGGCAAAATTTACCTTTTCTGAAAGTTGAATTGATTCAAATTTATCGTTTGGTATATATACGCCATACGAAGGAAGGTCGGTTTGATCAAGTTGATTCAAAGCTTTTTGGGCAATTGCTACATCATATCCTAAGCTTAAAATAGGAAATGCGCCAGCCTGATGCAACTTAGGCATAAGGTTGACATCCGGTTTTTCAAATGGAGTTAATCCAATAATTGTCAAGTTTTTCATAACATTCATATATTCAAATGATAGCTGGAATTTCATAATAAATGTTAAAATTTAAATGATAAATTTTCATTTATTATGAGAGAATAAAAATAAAAATAATTAAATTATTAATAAATTAAAGTTTAATTTTTTAACTATTTTTTAATAGAAATGATTAAATATTAATTTATTATTAAAAATAAATAATTTATTTTTCCTTTTTTAAAAACAAATTGGTACAATATGAAAAATTACAATTATAAATGTTTATAATTAGGTAATGTTTAGCAAATATATAAATAAAAATAAAATACTTCAATAATATGAGATTTATTTTTCAATATTACAAAAATATAATATCTCTGTTGAAGCATATTGGTTCAAAAAATAATTTATGTTAATTTAAGAAATGAAAGCGGTATGTTTTTTGATAATAACTCTAACGTATTGGGAATTAAAGTACACGTAGAAATTATTCTACAAAATTGATGGGGATATCTAAGGATTTTCCTCAACTTTTTCTATTACCCTAATACAGGATATAAATTTATATTTTTATTTTCCGTTTTTCTAATATTTACAAATTGTGAACTTTTTTGCAAAGTACATTGAGCTTTTTTACAAAGTTTGTTGCTTTTTACTGATCTACCTTTGTCTCATTAAAATTAAATAAAATGAAAAAGGTAAATAAAATTTACATTAATGGCGAATTCGTAACGCCACACGGAACAGAAACTTTTGATTTGATCAACCCATCAAACAATATCAAGATTGGTGAAGTCACTCTTGCTGATGAAACCGATACAAGAAATGCTGTTACTGCGGCAAAAGAAGCTTTTAAAACATTTTCAAAAACATCAATTTCAGAACGTATTCAATATTTAGAAAGGCTAAAAAATGCAATGCAGAAAAGAGAAAAAGATCTTATTGATGTTATGATCGAAGAATATGGAGGAACGCGACAATTTGTTACTTTAAGCAGTAAACATACAGGAAGCTGGTTCGACAGCATGATAGAAGTTCTTCGAAATTTTGAATTTGAAAGAAATATTAATTCTTCTATCGTAAAATTACAGCCTGTTGGGGTTGTGGCGATTATCACTCCATGGAATGCGAGTAACAGTTCGATTTCCAGTAAAGTAGCAACAGCAATTGCAGCTGGATGTACGGTTGTTATAAAGCCCAGTGAAATGAGCAGTTTGCAGACGCAAATTCTTATGGAAGCCTTTCATGAAGCTGATCTTCCCAAGGGTGTTGTTAATTTTGTGACGGGTCTTGGAAATATTGTGGGAACAGAACTTACCAATAATCCCGACATCGTTAAAATTTCTTTCACAGGTTCTACGGCTGTCGGAAAATTAATTGCTAAAAATGCTGTCGATACCATGAAACGCGTTACTTTAGAATTAGGCGGAAAATCACCGAATATTATTCTGGAGGATACAGATTTGGAAAAAGCAATCCCAATAGCTGTTTACGGAGCTTACATGAATAGTGGACAAGCTTGTATCGCACCAACGAGACTCTTGGTTCCTGAAAATAAAATAGATGAGGTAAATGCAATCGCAAAATCTGTAGCTGAGAAAATTATAGTTGGATTGCCTGAAAATGAAGAAACAAATGTAGGACCTATGGTTAGTGTAAAGCAGTTTGAAAGAGTTCAGAGTTATATTAAACTAGGTTTGGAAGAAGGGGCAACTTTATTAGCAGGAGGAATTGGAAAACCAGAAGGTCTGGAAGCCGGAAATTTTGTAAAAGCTACGATTTTTACGAATGTCCGAAACGATATGAGAATTGCTCAGGAAGAAATTTTTGGTCCCGTTTTGTCCATTATTCCTTATAAAAATGAAGAAGAAGCTATACAGATTGCGAATGATACTCCTTATGGTTTAGCAGCTTATGTAAGTTCTACAGATGAAAATCATGCACTTCGTGTAGGATCGCAGATTGACGCAGGAAGAGTTTGTATAAACGGATTCAGTCATGATCCGATGGTTCCTTTTGGCGGATTTAAACATTCCGGAATAGGCAGAGAATATGGAGCTTACGGTTTACAGGCTTATCTTGAACCAAAAGCAATTCTGAAATAATAATTTGTAAATTTGATAAAGCGTTGTCATAAAGATGACGCTTTGTATTTATTCTATGGCGAAAACAGAGACATCGGCAATCGTTTATTCATGTTATCATGAGATGAGCCGGAAAGGTGAAAATTTTGTTCCCCAACATACACTTTCGTATCAATTGTCGGGAAGTTTTGTGTTGTCGGATGGTGAAGAAAAATATAGGGCAGAAGAAGGGGATTTTAATCTGATCAGAAAAAATCAGCTGGTAAAGTTTGCAAAGCATCCACCTGAAAATGGAGTTTTTGAAAGCATGAATATTTATTTAAGTGAAGAAAACTTACTTAATATTGCCAAAGAATATGATTTTTATGCAGATCATTTTGTCGCTACCAAACCGCTTATTCCTATTGAAGTAAATATTTTGCTTAAAAATTATATAACTTCTTTACAGGGAATGATTGAAAATGATGGTTTGAATAATAAATTATTAACAGATTTAAAAATAAAAGAACTTCTGTTAATCCTATTACAGTCACAGCCGGAATTAAAAAATATTCTTTTCGACTTTTCGGAACCTCATAAAATTGATCTTGAAGCTTTTATGATTCAAAATTATCGATATAATGTTAATTTGGAGCGTTTTGCCTATCTTACAGGAAGAAGTTTGGCTACCTTTAAGCGTGATTTTGAAAAGATTTTTCACACTTCACCACACAAATGGATATTACAGAAGCGTCTGACAGAAGCGCATTTTCTGATCAAAGAAAGAGAAAAAACAGCTTCCGATATTTATGTAGACCTTGGTTTTGAAGATCTTTCGCATTTTTCCTATACTTTTAAAAAGCAATTTGGCTACAGTCCTACAAAAATTGAAAGGGATGAAAAAGTTTAAAATATTTAAATATTAAAAATATTCTCTTAATGAAAAGCTTTTTTGGTATTGATTTTTAATCAATTTTTCCCTGAAATTCATACATTTGCCATAATATATATGAAATAAATGTTCGAGATTTTCCAAAAATATCTTACCGACAAAATAGAACTTTCTGATCAGGAAATCCAATTAATACAATCTGTATGCAAACTAAAAAAGCTTCGCAAAAAGCAATTCCTCATGCAGGAAGGCGAAATCTGGTATTACAATGCATTTATTTGTAGAGGATTGGTCAAAACTTTTTCTATTGCAGAAAATGGCTCCGAACATATTATCAATTTTGCTCCCGAAAATTATTGGACAGGCGATCGTGAAAGCCTTATTAACGGAACACCATCACGTTTAAATATTGATGCCATAGAACCGACGGAGTTAATTTTAATTGAGAAAACGGATTTTGAAAGAATATGCGCAGAAATTCCTTCGTTGAATCAATTGGTTAATCAGATCATCCAGAAAAGCTTTATTGTTTCGCAGGGTAGAATTTTGGCTAATATAAGCTTTACGGCAGAAGAAAAATATCAGAATTTCCTTGAAAAATATCCTCACATTGTAAATCGTATTCCTCAGCATATGATTGCTTCCTACATCGGAATTACGCCGGAAACACTTACCAGACTGCGTAGAAATATGGTAAAGAAATAAAAACCATCATTTCTATTGACATTTGTTTGCTTTTTTTTCAAGCTTTTATCAATGGAAAAAGGCTCCTAAATGTTTGAAATTTGCTTCATCAAAACAACAACAAAATTTAAAAAGATGAGCAATTTAAAAAAACAAATTAAAGCAAATGCAACCGCAGTAGCCAGTGCAATATTATTATCAACTTCTGTTTCTCAGATGGATGCACAGCAAAAGGCAGGGATTCTAGGAGTGGATCATGTCGGAATTAATGTTCCGGATATGAATCAGGCGGTAGGATTTTTTACAAATGTATTAGGGTTTTCTCCCGTGACAACTTTGGGACCGATTCCATTGGATGATGTCTGGAAAAAAGCAAATCACATGCAATCTGCAACCGGACCTGTAACTATAAAAATGATAAAAGCAGGAACTGGAGCAAACATCGAATTATTTGAATATAAAGATAATAAAGGCAGTACTCAGCAACCAGGTGGAGATGATATCGGAGCAAGTCATATTGCTTTTTATACAAATGATATCAAACAAAGCGTTGAATATTTAAAAAGCAAAGGTGTTGAGTTTTTGGGAGAACCGTTTCTGATGCCTTCCGGAGACACTGAAGGTGAAAGCTGGGTATATTTTGTAACACCTTGGGGTTCTAAAATGGAATTGGTTTCCTATCCCAATGGAAAAGGTTACGAAAAAAATAATCCCGCAACAATTTTATGGTCGCCAAAAAATATCAACCCATCAAAAACGGATGTTAATTCAAAAATATTATCTGAAGCAGATATGCGTTCACTGATTGATACACACTTTGCAACATGGAATGAAAGCGATCTGAAAAAGCGCGAAGCTTTAATGAAAAAAGTCTATGCAGATGACATCGAAATGATCGACAGACACGATATTTTAAATGGTTACAAAGAAATCAGCGGATTTGTGGATGTATTGCAATCCAGAAACCCGAAAGCTAAATTTACTCATATCAAGCCTGCTGAAATCCATCATAATATTGCCCGTCTCTTCTGGCAAAACGGACCTTCTGAAAAACCCGATGCTACAACAGGAATGGATCTTTTCGTTTTCGAGAACGGAAAAGTGAAAAAATTATATGTTTTTGTAGACGACAAAAAATAATACAAAACTTTTACTAAAATTTATCGGTTAATCTAAAATTATGAGCAAATCAATGTTCATAAAGCATAACCTCAACTTTATATTTCAATAACAATTAAAATAAAAAATCATTATGAAAGCTTCAGTAATCAATTTAAATTCAGAAAACGAAAAATTAATCCGTGAATTATACAGAGTTGCAGAAATACAGGATGCAAAAGGATTTGTAGAACTTTTTGCAGAAGATGGCTACTTTTGGGATGTTTCTGCAGGAACTAAATATTACGGCGAAGATATTGGTAAAACGGTAGATGTTTATGCAACGGCTTTTCCGGATATGCACAGAGAATTGTATGACTTATATGTTTTGGATGACGAAAATACAGTTGTTGTAGAATTATCATTGAACGGAACACATAAAGGTCCTCTCCAAATGCCTTCCGGAACGATAGAACCTACCGGAAAAACAATAGAAGTTCCTTGTTGTGACGTTTTCAAGATCGAAAATGGTAAGATAAAATCATTCCACTGTTACAGTGCGGGAACTATACTTTTAGGTCAGCTTGGTATTTTTTAATTTAAAATAAATCAGGGGAAGAAAAATTTTCATTCACCCCTGATTTTTAATAATTTATATAAAAAATGGAAAATATAATAGACATTCTGAACTGGAGATACGCCGTAAAAAGAATGACCGGTGAGAAAATTCCTGAGGAAAAAATCGATACTATTTTGAAAGCGGCACATTTGGCTCCTTCAGGAATCGGTTTGCAGCCTTATGAAATAATTGTTATCAGCGATCCGGAAATAAAAAAACAGATTCTTCCGATTGCAATGAATCAGGCTCCGATTGTAGAATCGTCACACCTTTTTGTGTTTGCAGTTTGGGATGAATATACAACAGAAAGAATTGATCATGTTTTTGATCATTTGATTTCAAAACGAAATTCAGAATCAGCATCTTACGAGAGACAAAGAAATTTCGCCAAACAGTTTTTTGGAAATATGAGCATTGAAGAAAATTTTCATCATGCTGCAAAACAGGCAAATATAGCTTTAGGTTTAGCCATTGTTGCCGCTGCATCGGAAGGAATCGATACGACACCAATGGAAGGCTTCGATCCTGCTGGTCTTGATGAATTTCTGGAATTGCCTTCTAAAGGTTTGAGAAGTTCCATGTTATTAGCGGTTGGTTATCGTGATGCAGAAAACGACTGGAATCTGAAGAATGAAAAAGTAAGAAAACCAATCGAAGAATTCGTGACTTTTTTATAAAGTGTGAATTTATTTTGAATTAAAAAAATCTTAAATCTTCAAAATCTTCATAATTAATAATTAAAAATATGGAAAATTCTATAAAAACAGCAACCTCAACAAGTCATGACAAAACTCAGACAACAGAAATTACTGTGAGTGCTTATTATCGCGTTCATCCCGATGACAGACAGATTTTTATTGATGCCGTTGTTCCTGAAATGATTGCGGCTAACAAATTGGAAGGTTGTATTTATTACGCTTTTTCACAGGATCTGACGGATGAGAATACTTTTCATTTGTTGGAAGGATGGAAAAATCAGGAAGCTTACGAACGTCACGAAAACTCGGAAACATTTTTAACAGCTTTAAGTACTGTGGTAAAAAACGTGAGAATAATTGACAGACAAGGCGTTCGTTATGATGTTTCCAAAATATATATTGATGATCCCCGAGGAAAAGTTTCTTAAGTGAAATTAATTCTACAACATAATTTTTAAATAAAATAAATGGAAATCCTTTAAAATTGTTTGAAGGATTTTTTTGCCATACAATAATCTTTAAAATTTAATTCATCCTAATGAAATTCAATAGTTAAGATTGTTTTGCTTAAATTTATCTATCTCAATTAATTGTAATAAATACCAGATTCATGAATATTCAACTGAATTCAAAAAATGCTTTAGTAGGAGCTGCAACACAGGGAATAGGAGCGGGGATTGCCACAGAACTGGCAAAATGCGGAGCAAACGTAACCGTAATGGCTCGAAATGAAGAAAAATTAAAAGATTTTGTGGCTTCACTTCCTGTAATTAATGAAAATCAAAAGCATCAATACCTTGTTGCAGATTTTTCGGATTTTGAAAGTTTTAAAAAGACCATTACAGAATATTTCAGCCATAATGAAGTTGATATTCTTGTCAATAATACGAACGGTCCACAACCGGGACTGGCTTTCGATAAAACCGTTGAAGATTATCAGAAAGCATTTGATCTGCTTTTCAAAACAGTTTGCGAGACAACAAATCTTGCGTTGCCCAACATGATAAAAAAGGGTAGAGGTCGCATTATCAACGTTTCTTCCTTGTCTGTAAAAGAGCCGATTCCGAATCTTGCGCTTTCCAATTCTATCCGTTCTGCGGTCATTGCGTGGTCGAAAACACTTTCCATTGAAGTGGCAAAACATAATGTGACCATCAACAATATTTTAACGGGCTATTTTGATACGGAAAGAATTAAAAATCTTATTGATCACGAATCTCAACAAACCAACAAATCTGTTGAAGAAATAAAAAAAGGTAGAGAAGATAAAATCCCGATGAAAAGACTCGGAAAACCTGAAGAATACGGTCATCTGGTTTCTTTCCTTGCTTCAGATTATGCTTCTTATATTACAGGAACAAGCATTCCTTTGGATGGTGGTTTGAATAATACATATTAAAAAAGAGGTGAAAATTTTCACCTCTTTTTTCTTTTCTTAGTTCTGACTTACATTATTTTTTTCTCTACCCGTATTGGTAGAATTTTTTGCCGCTTTTACCAGTTCATTAATATCTGCATACAATAATTTCCAGTCTGTGATGTCTTTCATAGCAGTAATAAGATTAAGGAAAGACTTTAAAATTTTCTCTAAATCTCTACGAATTCCAGATGCGCTTTTCATCTGGCGAAGATTGGCGTTTGCATTTGCCTGTTCTGAAAAGATCTGTTCAAAAATATTTTGCTTAGACTTCATTTCATTAAAAGCCGGAGATAAGGAAAGTGCATTGAGTTTCTGAATATTTTCTGACTTTTCCAGATCTTCGATTAGCTTTTTCATTTGGGCAGTTTGTGTAGAATAACTTTCTTTATCCATATCCAATCCGTAAAGCTTGAAAATCAAATATAAATCTTCTGCAAACTGATAGTTGGATAAAGTCGTCATTTTTCGGTAAGCATTCAGGAAGTTTTTAAGCACTCTAAAAGCGTTATCTCTTTCTTTGTCTGCATCGGCAACATTTACACCTTTACCACTATAAATTTGTTTGGTATAGACCTCATCATAATCTGCATAAATCGCTTTAAATTCTGTGAGCAAGGGATGATTGCTGATTACAGGAAAATTTCCAGATTCTGAAGAATTAATGATTCTCTGAGAAAAAGTAGCCAGATCTCTGGTACTCAGTTTTGATAATGTAATTTTCATACAAGATGTGTTTTAATTATTAATAATTCATTTATTACAGGTTTTAAATGTAAATAAATTATTGATTTGTTCCAAATATTTTGTGGGAAACAAAACATATTTGTGTTTTGTCTCAATCGAACTGTGGGAAACCTCCACCAATTGTATTTTGTGAAAAAACAATTGATTTGAAACAAAAGTAAAAGTTGTTTGGTTACAAAACACTTGTTTTGTGACTTCTGCCAAAGTTGTGAGGTTTGAGAACGGGTGTTTTGAAGGTTTTAATTTTCCGTAGAAATACGTAAAGATTTCAATTACCGAATATTTATTTTTGAGATTATGGGAAACCGTAATAATAGTATTTTAATACATTATACTTTTGGTTAATAAATTAGAAAATGAAATTAAGATTGCTTTTCAGCAGTATATTATCTTTAAGTTTTGGGACAATAATTTATTTATTGTTTAGAGTTTCAACACTAAATGTTTTTTCTTGGATAGATATATTGAATATTGATTTTACAAATTTTTATTTAAGAAAATTTATGATATCGAAAATAGATATGTTTCCTGATTGGTTTGTATTTTCTCTTCCAGACGGATTGTGGATTTTTTCTTATGTTAATCTGATATTGCTGATCTGGAATTTTAAAATAAATTTCCAAAGTCTAATTTGGATTCTAATCGTTCCTTCCATATCAATCATATCAGAAATAGGTCAGGGATTGAAAATTATTAGAGGGACTTTCGATTTTTTGGATTTATTATTTTACGCTCTTGGCTTTATTCTGCCATTAATATTCACACGTGAAAATTTAAAATTTAAATACTATGAAAAAAATTAAACATTTATTATCTGTCATTGCAGTTGCATTTTTTCTTATTATAGCATATGGAAGTGATGATAATAATAAAAATGAATCAGATAAAAGTTCAGCTTTAAAAGATATAGAAACTACTAAAACTTCAGAAATACCGCTAAAAACACAATTACAAAATAGTATAAAAGGTTTAGAAAAAGGTAATGACTTAACAGAAAATGTACAGTCTATTGATGGAATTGTAATTGTTCTAGCTCTGTACAAATCATATCATATAACTATTACGAAAGGTAAAGAAAGCAAAAATAAGGAAGAAAAAGATCTTGCAAAGCAGTTGGAAAATAAAGTATCAGATTCTCAAGTACAAAATTTCCCTAAATTAAGAGCAATCTATTATAAATTAATGGAAAGTAAATTGTGGGAACATGATATCTCTGTTACTGTTGGAGGAAAAAGAAATACAATTTTAAATCTTACTGCAGGTTATTTTGCAGCAAATAAAAATATAAAGGATACTCAGGAAACTTTAAATGAGATGTTAACAAGTCTTCGTTTTAAACAGATAAATTACCGATGGTACAAAGGTGAAGATGAATATACTTATTATAAAATTGACTCACCGAAAGATTCTGAAGTAGTTGAATAAGTAAAGTTAAAAAATGTTATTTTTTCAATCCCTACTAAATTTATTTGTTCTTTTGTATAACTTAAATAATCAAACTTGAACTATATAAATAATATAAAATGGGAAAAAATTTAAAAGTTTTGGGAGTGTTTTTATTAATGCTTTGCTCACAGTCAATCTTCTCGCAACAAAAATCGAATGATGATATATTTGAATTGAAAGGCGAAAACGCAAAAAGAGATCTTCAGAAAAAAACCGTAATCTATACAGGAAATGTTTCTTTGGTTTCAAAGGCTTTTACTTTTGAAAATGCAGAAAAAGTAATTGTGGAAGAAGCAACAAACGAAGTGAAAATTTATAAGCCAAAGAATTTAAAAATCATTCATCTTAATGCTTTAGAAAAAACAGGGAAAAAGAATGAAGAGGATATGATTATTTATAATACCAAAACTAAAACACTATCAATGTAGTTTAATAAAGAATAAAACAAAAAAAACCTGCTCAACAGCAGGTTTTATATTTTAAGATTGAAATATTTTAATGTCCCGATTTTGCATCAGAATCTTGTTTCACATGACCTAAATATTTAGTACAATACGCGCCAAAAATCAAAATCAAAAGATAACAGAACACAGGAATAATAAAAGAATGCTGAACACCAAAATGATCCGCCAAATATCCCTGGAAAATAGGAACAATCGCTCCTCCTAAAATTGCCATTACAACCAATGACGAACCCTGACTCGTATATTTTCCTAATCCTGAAATCGCCAACGTATAAATATTAGAGAACATGATAGAATTGAAAATTCCGATTCCTAAGATGCTGTACATTGCCATTTCACCATGATTCAACATTGCTGAGATCAATAACAAAACATTGATTCCTGCAAAGATAGATAACGTTCTTGCCGGAGCTGATTTTCCGATGAAGAATGCCACAAAATTCAAAGCAATAAATACTAAGAAGAAACTGATCTGTGAAAACGTAAGATCAACAATACTGAAAATGACAAGGAAAACAGCCGCAGCCGCTCCTAACATATACAAAGCTTTCTTCCCCTGACTAATTGAATGATTCAATGAAATCGCACCTAAGAAACGCCCGATCATCGCACCTCCCCAATATAACGAGAGATAGTTTTTGCTTACAACTTCAGAAAGATTCATAACCTGTGGCTGCTCCAAAAAGCTAATGATAAAGCTTCCTACCGCAACTTCTCCACCTACATAACAGAACATCGCCAGAACTCCAAATTTCAGATGATTGTGCTGTAAAGCTCCGAAACCTTTTACCAATTCTTCACCTTTCACCTGAAAATCAGGAAGCTTAACTCTTGAAATCAACAAAGCAACCAACAATAAAATTCCTGCAAAAATCAGATAAGGAATTTTAGTTGCAGATGCAGAGAAAGATCCGTCAGGAGAAGAGAATAATTCGAAAATCAAATGTCCTCCCAAAACCGGCGCAATCGTTGTTCCGAAAGCGTTGAAAGCCTGAGTCATATTCAATCGGCTGGATGCTGAATCTTCCGGTCCGAGCAAAGAAACATACGCATTTGCAGTAATTTGCAATACGGTAAATCCTAAACCTAAGATAAATAATGCTCCTAAAAACAAAGGATAAGAAGAAAAACTCGCAGCAGGGTAGAACAGTACACAACCCAATGCAGCAAGGAAAATCCCGAAAAGAATTCCTTTTTTATAACCGACTTTATCGATCGGGTCACCTTGTGTGGTAGAAATTAAAAAGTAAATTAATGAACCTATAAAATAAGCTCCGAAGAAACAGAACTGTACCAACATCGATTTAAAAAATGTCAGATTAAAAAGCTGTTTCAGATAGGGAATAAGGATATCATTCATACATGTGATGAATCCCCACATAAAAAATAAAAGTGTGATAGTAATCAGCGGAACAGTGTAATTCCTTTTCGATTGTACGTCATTCGTCATAATCATTCATTTAAAAGTGCCTAAAGATAGTCTTTTATTGATAAAATCTCAAATTGAGATAATAAATTTATTGTTACTTATCATATTATTTAAATACATAAGTTTTTAACTCATTTAAAATGATTCGATAGCCTCAGTGTGACATTTCTAAAAAACATTTAGTATTAGAGATGTCACACTGAGCCCGTCGAAGTGTCTCATCTTACGGTTTCAAATCCTCAAACTTCTCATCCGCAGGCAAAATATGTTGAACTTTCTCCACTACCAATTCTCTAGGAACAGAGAATTCTGCCGTTTGTTTGATGTCTAAAGAAGATGCTCCGACAGAAACTTTATAATTTCCTGCCTCTGCAATCCACGCTGATTTTGCCGTTTCAAATGATGCTAAATCTTTTGGATTCAAAGTCAAAGTAATGGTTTGAGATTCTCCTGGTTTCAAATCTTTGGTTTTTGCATAAGCTTTCAACTCAGATTTTGGTTTGTCGATATTTTTTCCCGGAGCTGAAACGTACAATTCTACCACTTCTTTTCCAGCAACTTTTCCAGTGTTTTTTACATCAACCGTAACTTCTAATTTGTTGTTAAAAGTTTTAGAATTTGTTTTAATATTTGAATACACAAAATCCGTATAAGACTTACCATAACCGAATTCATAGGAAGGTTTCACACCAAACGTATTGAAATAACGATAACCAACATAAACGCCTTCCTGATAAGTTACATCTTTCGGATTATCCGCAGGAATTCCAGGGAAATTCTTTGCTGAAGCGTGGTCTGCGTAATTCACTGGGAAAGTCATCGTCAATTTTCCGGAAGGATTTACTTTTCCGGAAATCACGTCTGCAACAGAATGTCCACCTTCCTGACCTGGTTGCCAAGCCAAAAGAATTCCATCAACTTTATCTTTCCAAGAAGCGGTTTCGATTACTCCACCGATATTTAAAATCACAACCACTTTCTTCCCTTTTGCGTGGAAAGCTTTTGAGATTTTATCCAGCATTTCGATTTCTTCTGTTGCCAAATTGAAATCTTCATTCACTACTCTATCACCGCCTTCACCGGAGTTTCTTCCCAAAGTCACGAAAGCAATTTCTGAAGTTTCCGCTTTTTTAGCTAAGAAAGCATCGTCCATTTTCATTTCAGACAATCTTCCCGGAAGTCCAAGAATTCCTTTTTTCTTTCTTTCAATTAATTCTGCAGCTGCTTCTTTTTCTGCGTGAGGTTTGTACAAATCAACCAGTTCTTTGTCCAATTTGTAGCCAGCAGAATTCAAACCTTCCAGAAGAGAAACTGTGTGCTTGTTGTTCACACTTCCACTTCCCGTTCCACCTGTAATCCAAGCATAAGAAGTTACTCCGAATAATGAAACTTCTTTCTGTTTGTTGGCAAAAGGCAAAGCGTTTTGTTCGTTTTTAAGCAAAACCATTCCTTCTGCTGCTGCGTTTCTTGTCGTTTCAGCGTTTTGAACAGAATTCGGATTGTTGCTGTATTTGTATTGTGCAAAAGTTGGTGTTTTGAAAATATATTCCAGGATTCTTTTTGCATTAATATTGGCAACTTCCTGAGATAATTTCCCTGAGTTTAAAGCTTCCAACAACACTTTTTTCTGCGCTGGAATTCCCGGCATCAAAAGGTCGTTTCCTGCGTTCATTTGTTTTACAACATCAGAAATTCCGCCGTCTCTGATGGATTCAAATCCTGGGAAACCGCCGAACCAGTCGGTCATCACAATTCCTTTGAAACCCCATTCGTTTCTCAAAACTTGAGTTAACAAATCTTTTGAATCTGAGGTATAAACGCCGTTCACTTTGTTATAAGAAGACATCACAGTCCAAGGTTGAGATTCTTTAACCGTAATTTCGAAATTTCTAAGATACAATTCTCTCATTGCTCTTTCAGAAACGTGAGCATTGATTGTCAAACGGTTTGTTTCTTCGTTATTTGCAGCGAAATGTTTGATAGAAGTTCCCACACCTTGAGACTGAATTCCGTTCACGACCGCAGCTGCAGTTTTACCAGAAATTAATGGGTCTTCAGAATAATATTCAAAGTTTCTTCCGTTCAATGGATTTCTCTGAATATTTAAAGCTGGTGCTAAAAGTACGTCAACACCATATTCTTTCACTTCATTTCCCATTGCTTTTCCAACTTGCTCTAACAAAGTTTTATTCCAGGTTGACGCTAAAGCTGTTCCCACAGGAAATGCCGTTGCATAATAGGTTTTCGAATCATTATCTCTCGTTGGTTGAATTCTCAAACCTGCAGGTCCATCCGCAACAATCGTTGCAGGAATTCCGAATCTGTCAAAAGAATCCGTTCCACCAGCGGCTCCGGGAACCAAACCTTGTTTTGAATCTCCAACAGGACCTGTCAGAACTTCAATTCCGGGCATTCCTGTCCCGATAAGAAGATTTACTTTTTCTTCGTTGGTCATTTGTTTGATGATGGCATTAATTCTTTTGTCCACCGAAAGTCTTGTGTCTTCCCAAACATCCAATTTTCCGTTTTTATTGAGGTCTTTGAATGTTTTTCCGCCAACTGTAATGGTCGGATTATTTTGAGCCTTTGCAAAAGGCGAAGCTGCTAATAATGCAAGGAACAATCCTGTGAACTTTGCTTTTTTTGAAAGCATCAGCAAGGTAGTTTCGTTCTTGTTCATAATACTATATTTTTAATTTTTTTTGTTGAATAATTTTAGTTTTGTGTAGAAATCTTCGAACATCAATCTTGTGTCGAGTTGTGTATAGACTCTGATGTTTCTTCCTTTAGAATTGTATTGATACAAACCATTATCATCGATTTTCGGAGCATTTTTCAGAACATAAGAACTTGATGAAGAATCTGCTTCAAACGAAGACTGTAAAGCCGTCACCAAAACCAAAGGCGAATCTCCCATAATGTAAGTTTCACCGATATGGAAATTAAGTTTCTGCACTCTTTCCATTAAATCTTCGATTTTCTTGGTTAAATAAACACCGGTTTTTCCTTCAGGTTTTACTTTGGTAATCAATTCTCCATAAGACATCAAAGTCTGTCTGTAAGCATTTCTCGGGATTTGCCAAATGTTTAAATTTGATTCGTTGAAAACAACTTTTCCGGCTTTGATGTCGATTCCAAGATTATATTCTAAAGGTGTAAATCCGGGAGGCGGAGTTGATAAATCCAGATATTCGGGGCCACCAATCCAAACGACAACGATTTTGTCAGCGATTTTGGGTTCCATCAGATAAGCACTTGCAACTTCCGTCAAACCAGCACCACAAACTACGAACAGAGGATTTTTTTCATCGGCTTTCATTGCTTCGGCAACGATGGCCTTTGCACCTTCGGAAATATTTGGAGTCTCTAAATCTTTTAATTGTTCATTTGAACCTTGAAAAACATTGAATTTATTTTTAAGATTCATTACTTCTAAAGTTTCGTTGACTCTTTTCACAGCATTTTCAGCCGTAATATTTGATTTATCAAAAGGGTCATTCGGTTTTAAATGTGAACCGATAATTCCTTTGATTTCCGCGGAAGGTGAAAGAATCTGATGAACGAGCTGAAAAAGTCCGTCCGGGTCGCCACCGAAATCATTGTCAACAATGACACGATAACGTGGTTTTACATATTTATCCATTTCTGTAATCACTGCAGTAGACTGTGCGGGCAAAGCTATTGCTGCAAAAAAAGAAACTATATTAAAAATTGATTTCATTGTTTTTATGTTTAACCACAAAAGGCACAAAAGTTTTTTAACACTTTAGTAATTTTAAGTTGAATACTCTACTTTTTAGAAGTACACATAAGTTTTGAAAATCTTTGATTTTCATTTTTGTGAGCTTTCAAAAACATTAATTATAACTTTAATCTTTTGTGACTTTTGCGGTTTGAATTTTAAGGTTTATAAAAATTTGTGGAATCTTAACCAATCCAAATACACATCAGACCATTTATCAACCGGAGAATTTTGTACACCCATTCCGAAACCGTGACCACCTTTTTCGTAGATATGAAGTTCGGTTGGTTGTCCTGCTTCAAGCCATTTACTGTACAATAAAACTGATTTTGGTGCGAGTTTCAACTGGTCATCACTTGCTGCACAAATAAATAACGGAAGCGGAGATTTTGGAATTTCTGTATCTAAAATTTCCTGACTTGGTCCGCCGTAAATGGAAGCTGCGAAATTCGGTAATGTTGAAGCATCTTTGCTGTGAAGAACGCTTTCCAGAATTACACTTGCACCAGCCGAAAATCCGATTACACCTAATTTTTCTGGATTGATGTTTAATTCTTTTGCGTGAGTTCTGATATAGGAAATTGCTGTTTTGATATCTTCTCCTGCCATTACTTTAATTGGCGCAGTTCTCTTGTCGAAAGCTGGTCTGTCTTTGATGTTTTCCATCATTTCTTTCGCGGGGTCATTGGATTTTGTTTCCAATAATCTGTATTTTAAAACCACTGTTGTGATTCCGTTTTCTGCGAGTTTTTTCGCCATATCAATTCCTTCCCGGTTGATTGATAAGCTTTGGAAACCGCCACCCGGAGCAATTAAGATTACCGTTCCGTTGGCTTTTGCTTTATCTGCTTCGAACAATAACATTGAAGGTTGCGCTACATTGAAAACGACTTCCGTTTTAAACAATCCATTGAATTGTTGAGCTTCTTTCTGTGTCCAGTTTTCTGTTCCCGGTGCTTTTCCTTTGTATAGTGGAATTGATTTTTGAGCATTGATGCTCGCTAATCCTGCAAGAAATAAACTTGCTATAATGAATTTTTTCATTGATTCTAATTTTAGGTTTAACCACAAAAGACACAAAAGTTTTTTGACACATTAGTCACATTAGTTTTAAGTTTCCTACTTTGAAAACAATAGAACACATTAGTTTGAAAATCAAAGATTTTCAATTTTGTGAACTTCTAAACAGAACTATTTTAAACTTGACGCTTTTGTGACTTTTGTGGTTTATTATTTTGTTTAAATTTTATTTGAACAACTGCGGAACAAACTCATTCAGATAAGTTCTCCAATTGCTCCAAGTGTGACCGCCTTCAGATTCTACGTATTGATATTTGAAATTCATTTTGTCGAGTTTCTGACGGTATTCTTCTACATTTTTGTAAAGAAAATCTGTCTTTCCGATAGCAATCCAATAGAGTTTGTATGAATTGGTTTGCTGGGTTTTCAGTTTTTGGTCAAGATTCTGATAAATCGGACTTTTCTTTTCGTCTGGTGGAAAAATTGCAGGAGAAAATAGCCCTACATAATCAAATGTTTTCGGCTGATTGGCAGAAATATACAACGAATGAAAACCACCCATTGAAAGTCCGGCAATCGCGCGGTTTTTAGCATCTGCTTTTACTCGGTAATTTGATTCGGTGAAATCCATAATTTCTTTGAAATACGTTTCCATATCGCCAGAGAAAATATCAGGAGTTTTCATATCGATTTTGTATAAACCTTTTGAAGATTCGCCTGGTGCAGCGGAATTGCTGGTGTGACCGTTTGGCATTACGACAATCATTGGTTTTGCTTTTCCCTGAGCAATCAGATTATCCAAAATCTGCGAAGCTCTTCCCAAAGTCATCCAAGCTTCCTCGTCGCCGCCCATTCCGTGCAACAGATATAAAACTGGAAATTTTTCTTTGGAACTTTCGTAATTCGGAGGTGTATAAACGGTTAATCTACGGTCTTCTTTCAGTCCGTTTGATTTGTACCATCTTTTGGAAACCGTTCCGTGTTGGACGTTCTGAACTTTGTAATTTTCAGATTGTTTTCCATCAATTAAAATCATACTCATCACCGACGAAACATCACGAACCTGATAAGAATTATTCGGGTCGTTGGCTTTTACGCCATCAACAATGAATGAATAAGTATATAAATCTGGATTGAAATCATTTTTTGAAAAACTCCAAACGCCGTCTTTGTCTTTTTGTAAATCCACAGAACCCGGTTCCATTCCTTTTGATGGGAACCAGTTTCCCTGCAATTTTACGCTGTTCGCATTGGGAGCGAGCAAACGAAACGTAACATTCTTTCCATCGATTTCCGGCGAAACTAAATTTTTCTTTCCGCTGAAATCGAGGCTTTCTTGAGCAAACGTTAATGAACCAAGCATTAATGAATAGATTGTGTATTTGATTTTCATATTAAATTTTTTTTAACCACAAAAGACACAAAAGTTTTTGCTTTTAACACATTAGTCACATTAGATTTAAGTTTTAAAAGCTTGAAAATAATAGAACACATCAGTTTGAAAATCTTTGATTTTCAGTTTTGTGAACTTTTAAGCATTTCAAATTTTCATTACTATACTTTTGTGACTTTTGTGGTTTAGTTAAATAAAATGTCCGGTTTTAAGACATTCATTAGTATCAATTATGAATCATTTTTTCTTTAATTCTAAATAAGATTTGAGATTATCTTACTGTAATTATAACACGTTGATATCTTGTCAATGCAGGAGTTCCGTTGTCGGTTGCTTCCAAAATCAAATGAATGGTTTGTCCGCTTTTTACTGTTTTTGGAACAATGATTTCAGGATTTAAACTGTCTGATTTTGAAATTTCAACATCACCGTTATAGGTTCCGGCTTGTTTGGATTGCCACCATTTTACAGTCACTTTATTTCCATCCGGGTCGGTTACAGAACCGTATAAAGGAACTTTTTCACCTGCTGAAGAACGAATATTTGTTGGACCTGCAATTTTCACAATTGGTTCGTGATTCGCTTTGGAAAAAGTCGGTGTAGTAGACCAGGTTAATCTTGCTGCAAAATCATTCATAGCTTGTGGTAAAAAGTTTGGGAAAGCCAATTCTTTCTCCGATTTTTCTTTTGAAGCCATTAAATTGGCCATTGCTTCGGCGCTGTTATTTCCGTCAGCTGCATTGTCGAAAAACATATTGGAGTTGGCTTTTGACGCTGGTTCAATTCCTCCCCAACCGCCGTAAGAACCGGACTCGTAAGAACGCAATCCATTTCCGAGCATATTCATAAAGGTAAAATTGTCGCCTTCACTTAAGAACGAACCTTTCGGTTGTAAAGGCATCCAGACTTTGTAACCTTGCTTTTTCAGTTCTTCGGCAGTTACGCCTGAAAATCCGAAGAAATCTACGATGTCATTTTTCACCATCTGTTTTCCATCGCCCCAAACTCTGTACAATTCACCAAAAGCGCCTTTGTTAGAAATATTTTTCTTCATCCAATCGGCTGAGAAATACTTTGCATTTTCCAGACTTGCTTTCAAAGGAGCAGTGTAACCATAGTTTGGTCCATCCACAAATTCTCTGTAATCCAGTTTTGGCCAATTCGGTTTGATGTAAGAAGCATACGTATCATCTTGGTCGCCCGAAGGTAAAATGACTAGTTTCCTAGCAACTTTAGTCTGAATTTTCTCCCAATCTGTCGTATTTTCAAATTCTTCCTGAATCGATTTTAACGCTCTTGCGATTGTGCTCAATCCACCCCAAGCTGTAACGTACAATTTTCCGGGTTTGTCATCGAGAATGGCTGCTTTAATTAATTTGGAACCTTCGGAATCTTTGGAAATATCGCCATCAAACTCAATATTTCCGTATTTGATTTTTGATTTTAAAACTTTCGGAGAAGGATAATTCGGGTTGTGAATTTTTAAATTGGAATAAGACTTAGCATAAGCATCCACCGCATCGTGAATGAATTTTTCATCTTCGCCCCATCTCCAGGATTCACAAGGGCAAATCCCTGTTCCAAATCTTGAATATTCTCTGCTCGGAACAAACCATTTGGTGCCTTTTCCGTCGCCTTTCCAGTGAAATGCGCTGCTTGCGTAAACCAATCCGTCAATATCCAAATCTGAACTGTACAGCAAAAAACGAATCATCGAATTGCTGTCGTCCAATTCCGGGTCTGCTGTGATGATAATTCTAGGCCTTTCCTGATTGGAAACGGTTTGAGTCTGTCCAAAAACTGAACTCATCATCAGGAAACCAACGGCAAGATTCTGAACTTTTTTATAGGTTTTGAAATTAATTTTCATTGTTTTTCTTTTAGTTTGATAACTGTTAAATCTTAACCAAAAAAGTTTTTTAACACATTAGTCATATTAGATTTAAGTTTAAAAGCTTTGAAAATATTAGAACACATTAGTTTGAAAATCAAAGATTTTCAGTTTTGTGAGCTTTTTTAAAGTATTATTTGTAGCTTTTAATCTTTTGTGACTTTAGTGGTTTAAAAATCAAACAGTTTTTAATTCAAAAAATAAAATTCTGAGCCTGTACAATACAGACTCAGAATCTTTTCAATTACTTTTTATATTTCTCTGTTCTTGCGTCTTTGATTACACCAGACCAATTCATTCCGTATCCGAAATCATAGTTGTGACCTTCGGAATCTTTGTGCGTTTCCATATCGTAAGGCACGTCTTCTTTCTGCTTTTCAACAGTTGCCATATTTGCAGGCATTTGTAAAGGAAGCAATCCTGAAGGTTCGTATTTTCCTGTCACGATATCCACAACAGCCTGATTTGACACATTGAAATTCATCAAAATCGCATCAGCGTGACCTTCAAATTCGTTGAAAATCATCGGTTTTGAAGCCGTTACAGAAACAATAACAGGTTTTCCGTTCATTGCTTTGTAGGTGTTTTCAATCGTCAACAAATCTGTGAAGTTGGTAACGGTTGAAGTTTTATTTTTGAAAGTTCTGTCGTGTACATTTGGCGCAACAACCGGGTCGCCTGCAGCAATACTTTTCTCACGAGCTTCTGTCGCTGTGTACGTTTGATATTGAAGAGAAATCGGAAGATATCCGTTTCCTCCTTCTTTAGCATCGATATCGCTGTAACCACCTTCTTCACTGTGCGGACTTTTCACAAAAACCAATGCGAAATCAGCTTTTGTCGGGTCTTCGGTTACATCGAAATGTTTTTTAATTTGATTAATATCAACAGGGAAATCCAAAGACGGAGCGGTGTAAATCCCCCACAAGTTGAACGTTGCCGGAGAATATCTCTTCGGAATGTAAACCGTTTTTCTTTCTTTAATAGGAAGAATATTCGCTTTGTTTTTCAACATCACGATAGATTTTACCTGAGCTTCGTAACCCGCTTTCATAAACTCAGGATTACCTACGATTTTTTTTGTTTCTTCAACGTTGACGTAAGGATTTTCAAACAATCCTGTTCTGAAGAAATTTCTCAACAAACGAACTGCCGACTGCTCAAATTTTGCACGATACGCTTTTTCGCCGTGTTCTTTTACGCCCATTTGATAAGCTTCTAAAATAGGTCCTTTATCATTGTTTCCTCCAAACTGGTCAACACCGGCTTCCAAAACTTTGTAATGACGCTGAGCGATGTTTAATTTTTCAGCACCCCAAGGTTTTCCGGCAAATCCGCCCGGAGTTTTTGGTTCGTCTGCTGTAATGAGCCAGTCAGTACAAACTACACCGTCATATTTGTATTTTCCACGAAGCAAATCTGTGATTAAATATTTACTGTAACCATTTCCAACGTTTTCGCCGTTTTTCGTGTTCTGATTAAAACTAATCGTGTAATAAGGCATTACCGCAGAAGCTTCTTTAGTCCCTCCATTTAATTTGAAAGCACCTTCAGTAAATGGTTTTACGTGATTTTGGAAATTATTCCCAGGATAAACCGCAAATTTTCCCATTGCCCAGTGACCGTCTCGACCGCCTTCTTCAGGTCCGCCTCCAGGCCAGTGTTTTACCATTGCATTCACACTTTTGTTTCCCCAACCGTTTTTATTTCCGATTGAAGTTTGAAATCCATCAATATATCCTCTTCCTAAATCAGCCGTTAACTCCGGACTTTCAGAAAAAACATAAGCGATTCTGTACCAACGAGGTTCTGTTCCTAAATCGATTTGTGGTGATAAAGCTGTTGAAATTCCCAATGCTCTGTATTCCTGAGCAGCAATATTTCCGAATTTTTTAACCAATTCAGGGTCGAAAGTTGCGCCCATTGCCAAACCATCCGGCCAAAGCGAAATTTGTCCGCCTGCTCCTTCATTGAATTCAGCAGTTACGGTTGCAGAATGTCGTGGGTCTGTACTGTTATTCGCAGGAATTCCCAATCCTAAACCTTCAATATAAGCCTGAATATTATTGCTCCATTGAGCTGCGATTGCAGGAGATTCTACCGTTGTTACCAAAACGTGACGAAGGTTGTCTTCCTTTAAAAATTTCTTTTGCTGGTCTGTTAAGTCAGAAGCTTTTGCACCACTTTCTTTGTATAACATTCCGTTATATTTTCCTGCTCTGAAACCGTCTGCAGGAGCCGGAACCGATTGATGACCGCTGTACAACATCAAACCTGCAATCTGCTCGATAGACATTTTTGAAGCTAAATCTTTCGCTCTTTCGTCAACAGGAAGTCTCCAGTCTTCGTATTTATCGAGTTTTCCGTTTTTGTTTAAATCTTTAAATTTATTTCCGCCAACCGTCAGAATTTTAATACCTGAATCTGAGGAATATCCCAAAACAGGACCTTTAGAATTCGTAACTGTCTGAATATTTTGCGAAAATGCTGTTACTCCAAAAAATAATGCAGCAACATTTAAAACCGTTCTTTTCATTGTATATATTTTAGAAATTAAAGCTTACTGAGAATTGACCTGTTAATGGCATAATGTACGTTCCTGTCAACAATCTTCCGTAATATTGGCTTGCGTCTGTAATCAATTCGGCACCGTTAATCGTTCCACTTGCACCTCTTTGGTTCAGGAAGTTGATAACCGTTGCGCCAAGGTTGATATTCTTATTAACTGTATAACTCACACCACCGAAAGTTTCCCACCTTGGAGCGAAATACAATGCGTTGGTAATACTCGCATATTGCTTAGAGAAATATCTGAAACTTGCCCAGAATCTCCATTTATCAATCGTATAACTAGGGTCGATTTCCATTAAAACTTTAGAAACTCCAACTACGTTTTTATCACTGTAATTGTAATTTCCACCAAATGCATCAAATGCAAAATCTTTGTAAACCGGATTTTGGAACGTCAATAAATAATGTAAATTAAATCCTTTGAATGGCTTTAAAACAAAATCAGTTGTCCAACCCAAAGTTTCGATGCTGTAATCTACTTGTGCAACGCTTACTTGTGTTGTGTTACTAGGATTTACAAGGTTGTATCTTCCTAAATATCCGTTTTTCGTCAACCAGGTTGCCTGAGAAATCAACTGAATAAAGTTGGTATTCCAGAAAACGCCGAACGCACCCAGCGGACTTTTGATTTTTCCTGTATTCGGCGTGAATGGCTGAGAATAACTCTCTAATCTTCTGTTTTCCTCGGTATATAAGAAGTTTGCTAAAAGTCCGAAGTTTTTGTTGATGTTATAAGTTGCATTCAAACTACCTGCAACGTGGAACCAGTTTTCTTTGATATTCTGGAAATCATTAACTCCGAAAACGAAATTCGGAGACCTTGGTGTCGTAGAATATTGCCCGTCAATGATTTGATTTCTTAAATGTAAACCGTAGCTTAAGTTGAAGTTATCAGAAACTTTCCATTCGTCATTCGCATACACTGAAAGTTTGTTTTCTGTTCCGCTGTGGAATTCTCCACCAACGTTGTAATTGTAGAATCCGTAGCTGTCTGTATTTGGACCAATTAATCTTTGAGGCTGCGCTCCAACAGTCTGGAAGAAGAATGAACGGTTTGAAGTGAATTTATCGATGTTATAATATTGTTCCAACAAACCAACCGTTACGTTGTGATTTCCGATTTGTTTGTTTAATGAAAAACGACCAGCGATATTGGTAATCGGAGTTTCAGGCGTGTGCATCGCCAACTGAGTTCCAACCGGACCTGAGTAAGCCTGACCGTTTTGTAAAGTATAACCCGCCGAAGCATCAGCATTGAAAATACTCAAAGGAATAATGGTTGACATTCTAGCTGTTGCAAAATGCGCTCTTGTTGAGAATTTGAAATTCCAGCCGTTGTTCAATAAATAATTACCGAAAATATCGATGTTATGAGAAGAAGTTCTGTTGTTTTTTCCGCTCATTCCAGCCCAATAATCCTGTCCTGAAAGGATATCTTTCATTCTGATTTGTCCGTCATTTACAACGTAAGAATCTCTACCGATTCTGAAATTGTCTAGCTCAGTTACTTTTCCTTCAGCTCCATATTGGAAAACCGCGTAGTTTCCTACGTTGAAAGAATCTGCGTATTTATATAAAATTGAGATTTTACCTTTATCATCATTGAAATATTTAGTAACTCCCGCTCTGAAAATCTTGGTTTCATCCACATTTCTGTTGAATCCTAACTTGAAAGTACTTGGGTCATAATTAGCAAAAGCACCAACCGTATAAGTCCAACCATTTTTAGAAATTGGTCCCGAAACATTTACATCACCTTGCAACCAACCAAAAGTACTCGTCGTGAACTTTCCTTTTAATTTAAAATCTTTGGTTCCCGTTTGAGAATAAGAATTAACTGCAAAACCAAGGTCACCCATTGTGTTTGCTAATTGGTCCATTTTCAAAAGTCCGGTTCTTTCTAAACTTACACTTTGTCTCCATGTTTTGTTTGGAAGTTCCGGCCAGAAAAAGTAAACAGAAGGTAAATCGTTTTCAAGGATTGTAATACCTCCAACAGTTGCCGGTAAACCGATATTCACGTCTCTTGGACTCGTGTTGTTGGCTGCATTAAGCATCACATTTCTGTTGTTGTCTTCTTTAGAAGTAACAGTTTTCACGCCTTCCTGAGTTTTTGAAGCTTCTTTCAAAGCATTTTTCACAGTTAAGCTGTCGGTTTCCTGCCCAAAAGCTGTGGCAAAGGAAAGCATTAAGCCTAATGCTGAAATTTTTAAAGTTGATTTTCTCATCGTACAGTTAGTTATAATTTTAATTTCTTGTTTATCAATTTTTTAATATTTGACGCCTGAAAAAGACACAAAATATCCTGCATCCAAAAAATCGTTGGATGAAACTTTATTTCTCAATACCGGAATGATTATTTACAGCCGGTTTATCATCAGCATTAATTTTATCGTCATGTACCTGTAAGTTTACTCTTACAATACTTTACGATATTTCGATTTAAAACTAGTTGTCTTTCAATCGATTTGGCTCTGGAAAAGAGCATTTATCAGAAGTAATTTGATCCCAGAAAGTGTTTAATTTCATTGCTTCAATATGAAACATTACAATACTACATTCTTTCATTTGATTTACCAAAAAAAATGTTAATAAAATTTAATAATTGAATTAAATTATTGATAATCAGTTTTATATTTTTAGGTTTGAAATATAAATTTCATTGATTCTTATAGAAACAATGATAAAAATCATTTAGAATTTCCCCCAAAAAGTATCTCAAGAAGCCTTTTTTAAACTTCTATGAGAATTTTATCATTAAATTTGTATTATCAAGATTTTTCTAATTCTGAAATGGATTCTAAACAACAATTAATAAACAAATCGAATGAAGCAAAAGAAATATTTTTGCCTCATTTATCTGCTGATCCCGTAATTTTCGGTTTTGATCAAAATGAGCTGAAAGTACTTCTTATAAAGATGAATTACAGAAAAATGTGGCTTTTACCCGGAGGATACGTGAGAAAAGACGAAGATCTTGATGAAGCAGTTGTGAGAATTCTGAAAGACAGGGCAGGAGTAGTTGCAGATGTTTATTTGCAGGAATTTGGGGTTTTTGGTAAAAAAAACAGAAGTGAATTTTATTTTGAAGATTTTGATGAAACACTTTTTCATAAACAAAGATTTGTTTCTATAGGATATTATGCTTTGTATAATCCCGATAAATTTAATCTGATCACTGACGAATTCAGTGAAGCTTGTGAATGGATCTATTTAAGCAAGCTTCCCGAAATTGAATTGGCAATGGATCATCGTGAAATTATAGAAAAAGCATTGTTGACTTTAAGAGAAACTATTTCGCATAAACCGATAGGCTACAATCTTTTGCCTGAAAAGTTTACTCTTTCCGAACTTCAGAAATTATATGAAGTTATTCTCGGAAAAGAATTGAACCGAGGTAATTTTTACAGAAAAATTAAAAATTTAGGAATTTTGAAAAAACTGGATGAACGAAGAATGGGAGGTGCCCATAAAGCTCCTGATCTTTATTCTTTTGATAAAGAAAATTATACTAAGGCTTTGGAAAATGGCTTAAATAGCTGGTAAAATAACCATGAAAATAAGCGCAGGAATATTATTATTTAAGAAGGAAAATGAAAAATATTTATATTTTCTTGTTCATCCAGGCGGACCTTTTTGGAAAAATAAAAATTTAGGCACTTGGTCAATTCCCAAAGGTGAAGCTTTAGAAGGAGAAAAATTGATTGACAGAGCCTTAATTGAATTCAATGAAGAAACAGGTAAAAAAGTAGACGGAGATTTTATTAAATTAAAACCAATAAAACAAAAAGGAGGAAAAACCGTTTTTGCATGGGCTTTGGAAGGCGATTTAGAAATGTCAGATTTCCAAAGTAATATCATTAGTTTTCAATGGCCACCGAAATCGGGAAAAACAATCGAAATTCCAGAGGTTGATCAATGGGAATGGTTTGAAACTGAAGAAGCTAAGAAAAGAATAAATCCCGCACAAGTCGAATTTATCAATGAAATTGAAAAATTAATGAAATCAAAATAGTTTTTAATCAACATCAGTTGGTTCCTTCTTAAAACTCACCACTTCATAATCATCATCTGAACAATAATCTTTACAACTTTCGTCATTAAAAGTTTCCGGAGATCTTAAAAAATCGGTTATAAATTTTGCACTTTCATCCGTATTTGAAGGTGTTATAATGATGTGGAAAAGATTTGAGACAGACTCATCTGCATTTTTTACAGCATCTTTTTTGTGTGCTTTGGCTTCTTTAAAATTCATAAAAGTATTTTTTAATAGTTATTTGAGTTAATGAATAAACTATGCCATAAAATATATTATTAGTGTAATAATCAATATTTTTGGAGATCCTCTATGAAAAATTTATCCGTAATGGCTTGATTTTAGATAACTCTTAATTTATTAATCTCAAAATTATCGGATCATGGAAAGGCTTAAAAAAATAGTTTTGAAAATTCTGAAATGGACAGGAATTTCAATTGCTTCCATTCTTTTTCTAATGTTTATCATTCCGATTTTATTTCCGGGAACGATTTCTGAACAGGTAAAACTCTTTGCGAATAAACATCTTGCCGGGAAACTCGATTATAAAAGAACCCATCTTACATTTTTCAGACACTTTCCTTCGCTTACGGTTGCTGTCGATGATTTCTTGTTGAAAGGATCAAAACCTTTTGAAAATGATACTTTACTGGCTGCAAAAGAGGTTGCAGTAGGAATTAATTTGAAAAATTTGATTTTTGACCGTCAAGTAAAGATTGATGAAATCTACGTGACAGATGCTTATGGAAATGTTTTTGTAAACAGTAAAGGGGAAGCAAATTACAACGTTTATATAGCAAAACCATCTGATAAACCGAAAGATACAACAAGTATAGGAGCTTCAATTAAGCTTGATCTGATAAAATTAAGAAACTGGAATATAAAATATAATGACCATTCTGCCAGAGTTTTAGTTGATGCAAAAGGATTAAATTATACAGGAAAAGGTGGTTTAAGCGAAGATATTTTCGATCTTGAAACCAATCTTGATATTAATAAGCTGGATTTCAGTTTAAACAGAATCTATTACGCAAAACAGAAAACATTACATGCAGATTTAATTACAAGAATTAATACAAATGCCTTAACCTTTGTTTTGAGGAAAAATGAGCTGAGAATTAATGAATTACCATTAAAATTTACAGGTTTTGTAAGTATTTTAAAAGATGGATATAATTTAGATATTAATGCGGCTTCAGAAAAAACGACGATCCGTGATATGATTTCCGTTCTCCCGCCGCAATATCTGGATTGGGCAAAAGATACCAAAATTGAAGGAAACAGTGATTTATTTTTTAGTTTAAAGGGTAGATTTAGCGAACCGAAAAACCTAAAACCTCGATTAAAAGCCAGATTATTAGTAAAAGATGGATTTGTTTCCAATGGAAAAGCACCGGTTCCGATGAATAATTTTAATATGGATTTAAATGTGGATTTGCCTGATCTTAATACAGAACAATTAGGTCTTGATTTGAAAAATTTAAGTTTTGATCTTGGTCCAAATAATAATTTCAAAGCGGTCGTGAAAACCAAAGGTTTAGAAGTAATGCAGATCAATGCAGATGTGAAAGGCGCTGTGAATCTACAAACCTTGAGCCAGGCTTTAGGCTTGAAAGATATTGATGTGCGTGGTTTGATGGACACCAATATTAAAGCAAACGGAATTTTTAGTTTAGATAAAAAATTATTCCCCAAAACTAATGGTTATCTCAATCTGAAAAATGGCTGGCTGAAAACAAAATATTATCCTAATCCTATTCAAAATATTAATATTGTTGCCAATATTGTGAATACTGATGGGACTTTTAAGAGTTTAGGAGTAAAACTTGATCCGTTTAAATTCGATTTTGAAGGAAATCCTGTTTTCATCAATGCAGATCTGCAGAATTTTGAAGATGTTTTGTATAAAGTTCGGGCAAAAGGAGTGCTAAATGTCGGAAGAATTTATAAAGTTTTTGCTAAAAAAGGATTCGATGTGAGTGGTCTAATTATGGCGGATTTATCGTTGAACGGTCGACAAAGTTATGCAACTACAGGACAATATAGCAAATTGGATAACAAAGGGAATTTAATTTTAAAAAATATAAAAGCAACGACAGAATATCTTCCGAAATCATTTTACATTAAAGAAGGAAATTTTCAGTTTGAAAATGAAAAAATGTGGTTCAGGAAGTTTTTTGCAACGTATGGAAAGTCTGATTTTGCTTTAAATGGTTATCTTTTAAATACAATTAATTATTTCATAGAAAGAAAAGGAACACTTCACGGAAAATTTGTTTTAAATTCAAATTATATTCTGATTGATGAATTTATGGCATTGAAAAATGGTGATAATACTGATAAATCAATAGAAGTTGAATATGCAAAGGTTGAAAATCCGAAGAGCAGCGGAGTCGTGATTATTCCGAAAAATCTGGATGTTTCTTTGGAAGCGAATGCTAAAAAAGTTGAATTTAAAGGTTTAGATCTGAATCATTTAAAAGGACTTGCATCTGTAAATTCCGGTCAGGTTTACCTTAAAAATACTTCGTTTGATATTGTTGGAAGCCGCATGAATATTGATGCCCGTTATCAGGATGAATCACCATTGACTGCGAATTATGACGTTGCTTTGAAAGTTCTTGATTTTGATGTTCAGAGAGCATATAAAGAAATTGATATGGTTCGTGAAATGGCAACCGCGGCAAAAAATGTAAAAGGAATCGTATCTTTGGACTATAAATTAAAAGGAGATTTCGACCAGAATATGAAGCCGATCTATCCGTCTTTAGAAGGTGGAGGAGTGGTGAATCTTCGCGACGTAGAAGTTAAGAATCTGAAAATGCTTTCCGCAGTTGGTGATAATATCGGAGCAAAAGCATTCAACGATCCGAATATGAAAGGGGTAAATATTGAAACACACATCAAAAATAATTTGATTCATGTTGATAAGTTTACTTTTAAAGTTTCGATTTTAAGACCAACGATCAGCGGAACGACAAGTTTTAATGGATTGCTTGATCTTAGAATCAGAGTCGGAATTCTTCCCGGAGGTTTGATTGGTTTCCCGGTTGTTGTCACAGGAACACACGAAAAGCCGAAAATTAAAATTTTCAGTAAAACAGGACAGGGAATTATTGATGCTTTGTATAACAAAAAATCCAACAAAGTGATCCGTGAAGAACGACGTGCCGAGAAAAAAACGAGAAGACAGCAACGAAAGGAAAAAGAAGCTCAGGAACAGAAAGCAAAAAATGCTGAAAAACAAATTAATAAAGACCTTAAAGAAAAATAAATTCAGTCGAAAACGTGAGTCAGTTAAGTTTATTTAATTCCGATGAATATTACCAGTTTCCGGAAGAGCTGTTGGAATATACGCCGCATTTTTTATCTGAAAAAGAAGCTTCTAGACTCGAAGAAAAATTACTGAATGAAACTCCCTGGAAGCAAAATACACAGAAAATGTATGATAAAACTGTTCTCACACCGCGTTTAACGGCTTGGTACGGAAATAACAGTAAGGCTTATCATTTAGGCGGAAATGAATTCAGCGTCAATCAGTGGTCGCCGGAATTACTCAATTTGAAACTTAAAATAGAAAAATTTTCTGGTTACAAATTCAATTCAGTTTTGTTGAATCTGTATCGTGACGGAAACGATTCTGTTGCTTGGCATCGTGATAAAGATACCGAATTAGGAAAACGTCCCGTCATTGCATCTGTGAGTTTAGGACAAGTCAGAAATTTTGATTTTCGGAATGTTGAAGATCATCAGCGAAAATATAGTTTAGCCTTGAAAAATGGTTCATTATTAATAATGAAAGGCGATTTGCAGGTAAATTGGGAACATAGAATTGCAAAATCTACAAAGCTGATGAAGCCCAGAATCAATCTTACTTTTCGTCTGATTCGTGAATTATAGTATACATAATTCTTAAAAATAAATTAAATATACCACATTATAAGAAAATATAAAAAATTAACAATATTTGGCAAAGAAATTGTGTATATATAATTGAACTATTAAAAAAACAGCGGCTATGAATATTTCTTATTACGATTTTAAAAATATGCCAAATCAGGCGCAATGCAGTTTTGTGATCAATGAAGGACGTGTAATGAATGAAAGAACCGTCAACACCATAAAATATGTTCTTTATGAAGTTTCACACTTTTCTGTGGAAGTCATTTATAATACTTTGAATGATAAAATTGAGGGCATCAATGTTTATCAAAATAGAGGAGCATATGCAATTTAGAAATCATTATTTATCGATATAACAAGAGAACAGCTTTTTTAGTTGTTCTTTTTTTATTGCAAAATTTTTTAAAATTTGGATAATTATAAAACAAAAAATCCCCAGAGAGAATCTGAGGATAAAAACTAATAACCATGAAAACTCAAATTAAACATGAGTTACTTTATTGTATTAAAATATTATGCCATTACATTTCTGAACAAAAAATTTTAAGGTTATTTAAGATTTTTTAAGAAAAAATAATAATATTAGATCTTGGCACAATTTATTCTGTTGCTTTAGTAATATTAAAAATAAAATCATGGCACACAGAAATTTTAAGAAAGAAGATTTCGTACAAGACGAATCAGGACAATATAAAATTGAATTTCAGAAAGGAAATATTGGAGAAGGCTCCGATCTGATTGTAGAGAGACAAAAAGAAGATGGAGAATACGAAACCTTACAAGCCGAGATCAAGCGACATGAAGAAAATATTTTTATTTTTTGGAGCGAACCGTTCGACGGAAGAGTCATTTTTGACGAATAAAAATTTCCCCACTTATTATCAGTGGGGAATTTTGTTTTATCAGACGATGGTTATTATATTCGCAATAATTTAATCCAAAATTCTCATGCGCAAGGAAAATTCTACCAATTCAATCAACGAAAAAGTGTTGAAAGATTTTTGTAATGCTTCAAAAACATTAATGATGATCAGCGGTCGTTGGAAACTATCCATTTTATTTAAGCTGATTGAAAAGGATACGAATTATTCAGATTTTAAAATTCTTTTGCCTGAAGTGAGTGATAGAACTCTTTCAAAACAATTAAAAGAATTGCAAACTGATGGTTTGATTTCCAAAGAAAAAGATAAAATTTCCTCTATTTATTCTTTGACGGCAAAAGGCAGAAGAATGAATTATATTTTATCTTCGCTATCAGATTTTCAGGATTAAAATTTTTAATCAAAATTTACATTTTCAAGAAATTCAATCACTTCGCCATTCGGACTATAAACGAGGCTGTTTTTTACAGTTACGCTTTTAGTTTTATTAATTAAATCCAGTTGAAAAACTCCTTCACTTAGATCTTTTGCTCCGTATTCAATTGCTTTTTTTCTTGCTTCTTCTGCATTTTTTACTGTGAAACAAATGTGAAGTAAAGCATTTTCGATATATTCATCATCATTTTTACGCTTTCTTCCCTGAGTTGGAATGTCTGAATTTTTATCACATATTTCAAGATAATAATTGATGTTTTTATTGTAAAGCATCGCACATTTTTCTAAGTTAAAATCCGGCAAAGACCAATCGTGAACTATTTCAAATCCTAATTTCTGATAAAATGAAATGGTTGTATCAAAATCCTGTGCTTTTATTGAGACGTGGTGAAACGCTGTAATATTTTCCGTTAATTCCATTATAATTTCTTTTATTCAAAGGTAAAATTCATTGTGTGGAAAAGAAAGAACTTACAAAATTGTTAGTTGATGAAAATATTTCTTAGTTTTTGAAATTAAACTTTAAAATATTCTTTATGGCATAATAATAGGTTGATTGTATGTAATTAACCAAAACCATTCACGAAATGAAATCAAATATTATATTAAAAAAGAGCCTGAAAGGAAAAACTGTCGTTATTACCGGAGGAAGTAGTGGAGTAGGAAGAGCCGTAGCAGAAGCCTTTGCATTGGAAGGATGTAATATTGTCGTTGCAGCACGAGGAAAAGAAGGCTTGGACGAAACGGTTGCTTTATGCAGAGATTTAGATGTTTCTGCATTGGCTGTTCCGACGGATGTTTCAATTGCTTCTGATGTTCAGAATCTGGCGAATAAAGCATTGCAATTTAACGGAAGAATCGATATTTGGGTAAATAATGCAGGAGTAATGGCAAGCGGAAAATTCGAAGAAATCCCAATGGATCTGAACGAACAGGTGATTAAGACCAATCTTTTCGGTTATATGCATGGAGCTTACAGTGTTTTGCCGATCTTTAAAAAACAAAATGAAGGAATTTTAATTAATAATGTTTCGATTGGCGGCTTTATGCCTGCACCTTACAGTGCCGTTTATTCTTCAACAAAATTCGGAATCCGTGGATTGATGGAATGTCTTCATGGCGAGATTTCAGATTTTCCGGAAATTCATATTTGTAATCTTTATCCGCAAATTCAGCGTTCTACGGGAAATATGCATTCAGCAAAATATTCGGGACTGGATTTTAAAATTCCGCCTTTTGCAGCCGATCCAAGAGATACCGCAGCAAAAATGGTTGAATTGGCAAAAAATCCAAGAAAAGATTTGTTCCCGGACTTTACTTCCATGATGATGAAAAATCTGTACGGATTATTTCCAAAACCGATTATTAATACAGCTTCTGCAGCAATGAGGTTATTAATGAAAGTTAAAAATGCACCTTCAGATTCAGGAAATGTATTAGAACCTTCCTCAGAACCTCACAGAATTTATGGTGAAACGATACTTCCGGTTCCTTCCAGAAAAACGAAAATGGCTGTTCTTGCAGGAGTAGGACTTGGATTAGCTTATATGTTACTGAAAACAAGCTCATCAAAAAAATAATTTGAAATTTATTAATAAAATATAGGCTGTCTTTATTTTAAGACAGCCTTTTTATTTTTAAGGAGTTGTTTTAACCGCATCGTAAATCATAGAAGATTTTAGACTGTCTGAAAGCTTATCGTAATTAAAAAATGAATTTTCCCAATCTCCATAACCTGTATTAGGAAGAACTATAAATTTTTTACCAAAATCATTTGCTAAAGTTTTCACGGCTTTAGATCTTTGTAATTCTTTCGCATCATCATCAAATAAACTTGAAAAATCTGCTAAATTATCACCTAAGAATAAAACTATGTTATAATTTTTAGCAACTTTTTTTCGTCGATCTTCCTTACTATTATTGCTATCTTGACGAAGAATAAGGTTGTTCTCATTTTGAAGTGGAAAACCATATTTTTTTAAGTTTTTTGTAGTTCCTGAACGTTCCTCCTCCTTACGATTCGTTATATAAAAAACCTGAACCCCTTTACTCGCTGCATATTGATAAAATTCCTGAGAACCACTTAATGGCTTTGCAATTCCTTCATCCGTCCATTTTTTCCATGCTTCTTTATCATAACTTTTTCCCATTTTTGCTTGGGATACGGCATAATAAGAATTATCTAAAAAGGTTTCATCAATATCTGAAACAATAGCTAAAGGTGGGTCTGATTCTTTTCTTGACGCTAAAGCTTGATCCAAACGAAGTTTAGCGATATTGTAGGCTTGTAGGCAAAGTGCTTCATATTCCGCAGCTCGTTGCTGATAAAAAGCAGCATAAATTTTTCCGTGGATATAAAGATTCTTATAAACAGGATCTTGGTGAGACGGTTTTGCAGAAGAATTTACTGTTGCTGTTTGACATGAAATTATGAAAACAAGAAAACAGCTTCCAATAATTTGATTGAATTTTTTCATGGTATTAAAGATTTAGTTTCTAACAAAATTATAATAATTTGTTATTAAATACAATCTTTTTCTTGTGTATCTTGTTGTTTATCTTTTGATTAGTTGTTTTAAATTTGAAAATAGAATTTTATATTTTAATATAATTAAACTGAAAAATTTAACTAAATTGTGCTGAAGAATCCTTTTAAATAATGACTTTACATAAAATCACAATTGCAGCTTTTTCTGTTTTAAGTATTGCTTTTCATTCGCAAAATAAAAAACAAATGGCAAGACTTATTCAGAACGAATTTGAATTTGCTGAAAAGCAATATAAATTTTTGCTTAAAACTGTTCCACAGGATAAAATGCCACAATCTTATAAAGATGGAAAGCTCATTACGAAAGATATTTCATGGTGGTATTCGGGTTTTTACCCTGGATCTTTATGGATGATTTATGAGCAGACTAAAAATCCCGAAATTAAAAAAGAAGCGGAAAGAACTTTAGAATTAATTGAACCAAACAAGACTTTTACACGAGATCATGATTTGGGTTTTATGATGTTCTGCAGTTTCGGAAATGCATACAGAATTACAAAAGATCCTAAATATAAAGATATTATTTTAACTTCTGCGGAATCGCTTTCCACGAGATTTCGTTCCGGAATGCAGGCAATTTTGTCTTGGGATAAAATGGCGGATTTCAAAAGTCCTGTCATTATCGATAATATGATGAATCTTGAAATGCTGAATTGGGCTTCACAAAACGGAGGTAATAAAAAGTTAAGCGAAATAGCTGTTGCTCATGCCAATACGACGATGAAAAATCATTTTCGTCCAGATTACAGTTCGTATCATGTGATTGATTATGATGTGAATACAGGTGAGGTTCTAGGCAAAAAGACTTTTCAGGGATATTCCGATTCTTCAGCTTGGGCGAGAGGACAAGGTTGGGCTTTGTATGGTTTTACAATGATGTATCGCTTTACAAAAGATGAAAAATATCTGATCCAGGCTCAACATATTGCAAATTTTATTCTTAATAATCCTACGTTGCCAAAAGATAAAATTCCGTATTGGGATTTTAACGACCCGAAAATTCCGAATGTTCCGAAAGATGCTTCTGCGGCGGGAATTATTGCTTCTGCTTTATTAGAATTAGGTCAATATTCAAAAGGGAATGAAAAGAAAAATTATGTTGATTCTGCAAAACAGATGCTGATAAGTTTGTCAAGTGAAAAATATCAGGCAAAAGTGGGAGAAAATGGAGGATTTTTATTAATGCACAGCACAGGCGGATTACCTCTGAATTCTGAAATTGATGTCCCGTTGATTTATGCAGATTATTATTTTCTGGAAGCTTTAAAAAGATATAAAGACTGGTATTTATAAGGTTTCGGGCAAATCGAAGATTTGCCCGAAACTATTTTTTATTGAAATTGCTAATTAAAATTTATAAACAAAAGCATTAATATTCATCCCTGCACCAACAGATGCAAACAAAACGATATCATTTTTTTCTATCTGATGTTCCTTCAATTCACCTCTCAAAATCATAGCCAATAAAGATGGTATTGTTGCAACACTGCTGTTACCCAATTTATCGATTACCATTGGCATTATATTCGGAGGAAGAGGAGTGTTGTATAGCTGATAAAACCTTTCTACGATAGCTTCATCCATCTTTTCATTAGCTTGATGAATGATAATTTTATTTAGATCATTAATAGAATATCCACTTTTGTCAAGGCATTGTTTCATGGCTTCCGGAACATTTACGAGAGCAAATTCGTAAATTTTTCTTCCATCCATTTTAATGTATTTGGTATCCTGACATCTTTCATTATTGTATGATTTTCCAAAATACAGATAATCTTTTTCCTTAAATGTAAAAGATGCTGAAAGATGAGACTGGATTCCCGATTCATCTTCTGTGGCTTCCAAAACTACGGCTCCGGCTCCATCTGCATAAATCATACTGTCTCTGTCGTGAATATCTGAAACTCTTGAAAGTGTTTCTGCTCCGATAACCAGACATTTTTTTGCAATACCGGATCTGATAAATGCATTTGCCTGTATTACACCTTCGATCCAACCCGGACAACCGAACAGAACATCATAAGCAACACAGAAATTATTCTTTATTTTCAATAAATGTTTAACCCTTGAAGCAAGGCTTGGAACGGTATCCGACTGAATAGTGCCAAATTTTACATCTCCGAAATTATGTGCAAAAATAATATAATCTAACGTTTCAGGATCAATTCCGGCATCTTCAATTGCTTGTTGAGCGGCGATCAATCCAAGATCTGAAGTCACTTCATCACTGTGGGCATAACGTCTTTCTACAATACCTGTAATCTTTTGTAATTTGCTGGTAATAGATGCGTTATCTTCTTTTAAAGCATCCCCTTGTTCATTTAGAAAAATGTGCTTATCGAAAAATAAATTAGTTATTGTTTCAGATGGTATATAGTTACCTACACCGATGATTTTACTTGTCATTAAATTATAAACTTTGACTTTCTGTCTTTAAAAATGATTAAACGAATAATTAAGTAAAGATACTAATTAAAAGATGTAATTTCATTTGTGACTAAAAAATTAAGTAAAATTAATAAAGTTTTGCATAAGATTATGATTTGGGATGAATGCTTTTTAATAAAAATTATTTTTTTTTGAAAAGTTTTAAAATTTGGTTAAATTAAAAATAACTCTAATTTAATATCTGGACTTTCATAAAATAAAATCCATTTCAAATGATTGAATTACAGTTATTTATTTAAATAAAGTGAAGTTTTCTTTAATTGTTTTATGTTTACTGTTATTAATATTTATATCAAATGATTTTAAACATATTTTGAAAATCTATTTATTATTTCATGCATAATTAATTTGAAACTGATAATTTTGTACTCAGTGAATTAGTTGATTGGAATTTAGAGGTAAGTAATTATTTTAATCAAATATAAAAATGATCAAAAAACCTTTACACAATTTCCATATTCCCGTGATGGGTCTAGCTTACACGATAGACAGTCCTATCCGTGTGGCGCAATACGGCATTTCTTCCGTAGTTTCTATAATTGATGATGAGATTATAGAAAAAATGAAAAATTTTTACAGTAAAAAGTTGAATCTGAATTACGCGAGTATTTCAACAAAGATCGACGATTATCGTGCCAAGAGAATCACAGATTATCTGGACATGATGGATGATATTGTGAATGAAAAATTTGAAGCGTTCAAAGAAGAAATTTTTAAAAACAAAACAGCTTTAAAAAGCTTCATAGAAATGCTTCCCAACACTTCAGAGCTGAAAAACGGTCTGCAGAGTTTCCTGAACCAAAAAGGAAATATCACTTCTTCAATTAAAAATTTCATTGAAAATCATCTTTCTCCAGGAAATATCGACGTAAATATTATGACAAAAGTCGATAAAGATAATTTTAAGAAAAATGAACAATTACCTGTAATTTATAATGACGCTCATGCTTCGCTTCGTGGTTTTGCAAAGAGTAAATTATCTTCCTCAATGGTTCTTTCTGCAGGAATGAATCCTCGTTTATACAGTTATATTGAAGAATTCGACGATTTTTTTCCTGACGAAAATGGTAATCTTAAAAAGAAAATTATTTTAAAAGTCAGCGATTTTCGCTCTGCAATGATTCAGGGAAATTTTTTAGCTAAAAAAGGACTTTGGGTTTCAGAATACAGAATTGAATCTGGCTTGAATTGCGGCGGTCATGCCTTTGCAACGGAAGGTTTACTGCTTGGACCAATTTTAGAAGAATTTAAACAAAAGAAAAATGAATTGATTCAATCTGCTCATTTTTTGATGATTAAAGCTTTGGAGCAAAAAGGAAAATTTCTAATTTCTGAGCCTTTAGAAATGAAAATAACCGTTCAAGGTGGAGTAGGGACATCTGAAGAACATGATTTTCTCTTGAAAACGTATAAAGTAGATAGTGTTGGTTGGGGATCACCATTCTTGCTTGTTCCTGAAGCAACTTTGGTGGATCGTGAAACGAGAGAATTATTAATAAAATCGAAAAAAGAAGATTTTTATTTGAGTAATCTTTCACCGTTAGGAGTACCTTTTAATACAGTAAAAGGAACGTCGAACGAAATTATCAGAAAAGAAAAACATCAAAGAAACCACTATGGAAGTTCATGTCCGAAAAAATTATTGGCTTTAAGTAAAGAATACTCATCTGAAGGGATTTGTATGGCTTCTAAGAAATATCAGGATATAAAATTTTCTGAATTGGATAAGGAAAAAGAGAATATTTCAGAAGATTTATATCAAAAAACGAAAGAAAATATCGCTGAAAAAGCATGTCTTTGTGTCGGTTTGGTAAATTCTGCATATCTCGAAAATAATATAGAGATTAAAGGTGAAAAACAGGGAGTTGTAATTTGTCCGGGACCTAATTTGGCATTTTTTGATAAAGAAGTTTCTCTTTCAAAAATGGTTAAGCATATCTACGGCACGGATAATATTCTTTCTGAAAATAACCGCCCAAATATGTTTATTAATGAACTGAAAATGTATATTGACCACCTTAAAAAAGAGATTACAGACTTTTCAGGAACGTTGACAAATTCCCAAATTAAAAAATGGAAAACTTTTAAAGAAAATTTATTCGAAGGAATTAATTACTATGAAGATGTTTTTTCAACAACTGATTTTTTTAAGAAAGATTTAAATCTAATTAATGACTTGCAAGAACATAAATTGAACCTGTCTAAAATAGAGATTCCATCAATTTAAATGGAACATGGTGAAACCTTCAGTTTTAGCTGGAGGTTTTTATTTAAATTATTACTTAAAAAGTTTGCCCAATGCTTTTAACCAGATATTCGTATTAATTCTCGCACCTCTTGAGCTGAAATTTACGCTTGCTCCTCGTTTGCCAATAGTAGTGTTTACTCCTTTTGGGCTGATGTTTAGATGAACACCGGGTATTAGTTTAATTCTTTTTCTATAACTCCATCCCATGATTTAAGTTTTTAGGTTAGTGATTTTCTATTCTAAAATTAGAGATATTTATTGATGATTTTTTACGGCTTTCCGTAAATTAGAAATTAAGTATTTCTTGATTTTGAATTGAGCTAGATTTAACGATTTTTCTCAGAATAAAGCATAAAAAAACCTCCAAATTTATTTGAAGGTTTAAATTTTTGCGGAGAAAGAGGGATTCGAACCTATTCTCCTAGTATACCATAGATATTGATTTTTTTACTTAAAGGATTAAAAGTGCCACGATATTGCCACAATCATTTCTATTATTTTCAAAAAATCATTTTCAATTCTCTTTTGAGTTGATGCGGAGAGCGAGGTATTCGAACCTCGATCATTAACGCGCTAATATTCTGCAGTTTACATTTTTAATATTTTTGAATGCCATGATCTTGCCACAACAGTCGATAAAAGGCATAAAAGATGTAAATCACCTATTTTAGGAATTAACTTAAAGAACGATGATAGTTTTAAAGTACAAATATATGCAATTTATAGAAATGTATTTTACTACTAGAAGCATTCTCAATTGTTGAAGATCATCCTTTGTAATATTTTCCATTTAGGAGATGTTTACAATTACTTAAATTTAATCTTAAATACATTTCAATGATTTTGTATGACAAACTTTGTTCTAACAGGGGTTTGCTCTTTATCATCCAGTAAGTTCAATAAAGTTGAATCTATCGGTATAACTTTCGATATATTTTTCAGTGATTTAAAAAAAATTGATAGGGGATGATGAGGGTTAAAAGTGGGGAAAGTTGATCTTTTTCCATCCTTTAACAATATTTTATATTTCTCCAAGATATGTATGATAGACTAAAGAAAAGTAAATATTTATTAATTTTAAGATCTACAGTTTCAAATATTGTAAAACGTTTTTCTTATCCAAAGTAAAAGTCTTATGCGATTCATTTTCAATGGTTATCGATTGGCTTTGGTCAAGTAATTTTTTTACTTCGCAGAATGATTCCATATCGATTTTAGAAACATTCATATTATTGATTTTAATGATTTTATCTGTTAATTGTAAACCTGACAATTGAGAAATCTCCAACTTATTGACAATAACAAGATTGTTGTCAATTGGAGCGAATGCTACTCCGAAGCTTTGGTATTCAGGAGCTTTTATTGTCTTTGTGAGAATAATTTTTTTATTGATAAAATCAAGATCAACCATATAATTTTCTATAAATCTGATGCCAATCAGATTGGGAGAATCTGAGCTATTGTCTATAATCTGATTACCAAGTTTTGTATTATTGATTTCAACCTCCATGAGATCAACCTCTCTTTGTCCTTTGGCTATACTACTTATAGATTGAGACAAAAGTCCTTGAAAAGTTAAAAAATCTTTATCTTTTATTTTATCATAAACTTTCTGATTAACTGAAAATCCCATTCCTGATCCAGTGTCAAAGGCAAATTCAATATTTTGATTTCTTATTTTAGCATAGATTTTTGGAACACTTGTGAAATTTTCTTCCGAAAAAGGAATTGCTGCAATAATATTTGATTGTTCTTGAGATTTTTCAAAAACATTTATAGTTTTCATTTTAAAATCAATTCTCCACATTTTACCTTTCATCATATTGGCTCCAAATATTCCACTGATCTTCTTACATGCACGACTACTCATCCATCCAATATCAGCAAATGAAAAATTTATATTTTTCAACTTTAGATCTGATATACGAAGATCATCCGTTGAAAAAACCTCTGTGTTCGATCTTACATTGTTGGCATCCACCCCTTGAAAAGTAATTTTGCTTTTTTCTTCATTTAACTGATCTTTTAACTCAGATGAAATGATAGTAAAAGCTCCAGTATCAAAAATGAAATTATGGGGAGCATTTTTAATATTTACACTGACGATCATTTTTCCGTCAATAAGTTCAAAAGGTATTGTTGTCGCATTAAAAAAGAAAGGAAATAATATTAGTATAAGTAAAAATAAATGCTTTTGATGATTTCTCATTTTTATAGTGATCTTTGATGTCTGACAAATATAAGAATAAAAAGGAAAAGGCTGCCGCATGGACAGCCTTTTCATGTTAAACTGTCTTTAGATTACCACGTCCACTTGATTCCAATAAGCCCTGTTACAGATGTAGAACCGGTTTGTGGATTAGTTGTTGTGCTGATGTTTGCTGAAACCTCTTTTTTCTTCTTTCCTCTGGCTGCAAAAGTGGAAGGAGGTGTTGTATCCTGCATTTCAATAGGGACTTGTCCTAAAAATCCTATTGCCAGACTGAATCCCGTTACCCTGATATCAACGAGTTCAAGCTCTCTAAGATACGCTTGCTGCTCTTCAGACATCTCGAAATTTTCAGAGATGAATTCAACTGGATTGCTGGCTACATATTCTGCAACTTTTAGTCTTTCATCGACAGATAATGCGTTCGATTCTTTTTGCATTGCTTGCACTCCTTTCGGAGTAAATGGAAATTTTTTCATAGTAGTTTGGTTAGGTTAATTTGGTTAATAATAGTAAAGACCGGAAGAGCTCTAATCCTGCTTTGTTACTGATACAAAGATAGTTTCGCATGGCGACAGAACTCGTCGTATTAAAGTTTGATTGGTGTTTTTTTGATGTTTTTTTAAATAAATAATTAATAAAATCAGCTTAATTCTTTTATGAAAAATGATTAAATTATTTAGCATTTATTGAGAAATAAACCAAGTCATCTCATCATACATTAGTAGTTGTAACGAAGTTCGTTTTATGGATTTCAGCGAATATGCAGTTAAAGACAGATAAGACACTGAAATCTATAACTAAAAAATTTGCTATTACCTTAGTTAAACTTAATCAGGTTATTCTTTTTACTACTATTGTGTTCTAAGATGAAATACATTCTTTGTAATTTTTCTTATACAATCCCATGGTAAAAGCTTCGGGAAAGCCTGTAGTAATATCTATTTGTGCATAAAAGAAATTTAAAATCGACATGATTGATTTAATCTTATTTCTCTATGATGAGATATAAGCAATTATTTCTTAAGTTGAAATACCTAAAGAAACTCTCTTGGGGATTATTAACCGATTAACCAAAATTTTTAACCATGGTACACCAAATTTACAGGGATGCTCTTACGGGTATCCAGGAACACGAGCGCAAGGTTTGTCAAGAATCCCGGCAAATTATTGAAGAAAGTTATCGAATGATCATTTTCATTCGAGAAGTATTAATCCAGCTAAAAGGACATGTACTGAAAAACGGATTCTCGAACAAATCCGAAGAAATTGAATTTTTTAGAAGAATTAAGCCTGAAATATTAGGTAAACTTATTTATTACAATAAATTATACAGGATTGAAACAGCTTGACCCTGCCCGGCTACGAGCGGTAAGCTTTACCAGAAATACTATTCTAATGAGTTACAGGAACTGAAACAGGAACATAATGATCAAATCAGTCATTCTGATTTTTTCAGGTATTATAGATCAGGCCGTACGGACCGTGATCATGAATTCTTTGAGTTGGGTAAGATCAATCTTAACTCCGGGCTGAGCAGCTATGTTTTTGAAATAGACCATCAGTTTTCGACTTACTATGATTATAAGGTATCCCGAATCCTAGCGTACGAGTCTTTATTGACCTACTTGTTGAGTAAGATAAATAAAGACGTCGCAGAAGTACCAGGAACGGATACTGATGTTTACTGGACCGAATCTAAAAATGCGCTTGTTGAACTTATTTATGCATTGTACTGTTCTGAGAGTGTCTCTAATGGCAGGGTTGGAATTCGAAAGATCAGTGAGACTCTGCAGGTTCTCTTCAGGATAAAGCTTGGAGATATTCATCATGCATTTCATCGGATGAAAGATAGGACTGGAAGCCGAACCATCTTCCTTGACCAATTAAAAAATGCAGTAGAAACTTACATGGATAAAGATCTATTTTAATAGCAGTAAGTAATTATCACCAACTATACCCTCAGTATAGTTTAATGTCTATCTCTAGTGCTCATCAATTTCCTACTTACCAATGCCTGCCAATTGGCAAATTCGACCTAATTTTTTAAGAAATGCGACGATTTAGTTGTAAAATACTGATAATCAAAATTTTATTTTTTTTAGGTGTTAAAAAAAACACGATTTCCATTGGCAAGGCTTGGCAAGTATTTTCTAAAAGGTTCTTCAACTTTGTTCTTGAACAAGCAAGTACATAGTAACCTTTAAAAAAATGCTTATGGAAATTGACAAAATGGAATTTGCCTTTTGGATGAAAAGGATAATGGAGCGTTTCGATCTACTGAGCGAGAAACTCAATATCGACAGTAAAGAACTCAATTCTTTAGATGGCGAAGAGTTACTTGATAATCAGGATGTACTTCAAAAGCTTAAGATAAGTACACGTTCTTTACAGCGCTACCGTTCTTCGGGGCAGTTACCATACTATACAATAAGCGGTAAACTTTATTATATGCACCCAAACCTCATATATGACAACCGTAGGGGATATTATAATAGTTTACATCAAATGATTGTCTGCTATCGAAACCTGGGCAATTATGGGCTGGCGGACTCATTGATTAGTATTGGACTTTTATCAACATCTTCAAATGAAGATTTTCGGCAAGAGTACGGATATTTCCTTAAAGAAAAGGGAATTGGGGAGTTTTGCAAAAAAGAATACCAAAATTCCATTCGAACCTTGAAACGCTCCGTAGAATCGATAGCGAATGTAAACGACTTTGCGTGGGCAAGCGTATGCTATTCTTATATCGGTAAATCTTACCTGGAGCTGGGAGATAACAACATGGCAATAAGGTATTTCCAAAAGGTAGATTCAGTATTTCAGCAGCATGGTTTTATACTTCCTGAACTCAGGAGCAATTATGAACAGTTACTCAATCAATACAAAAAACAAAAGAGTACCCGAAAGGAGCTGTACTACACCAAACAGCTTTTAAAGGCAGACAAGGTTATTTCGCAGGACTTTAGTTATCTATTTCATAAAATTTATAAGGAATATGATACTAGAACGCTACTTGAAGAAAAGGTCAGGCTTGAAAAAAAATCGATGTTAAGTATTTGGGTAAGTATCTCGTTAGCCGTATTTGCGTTATTCCTGATTATATTTTCATTGTTCGTTTACAGAACCAAAAGGCAGATCCATGAAAAGTATAGTCTTTTGGAACAAAAAATTCTGGCAAGAAATGATATGGTGGTAATCAATAACCCCATAAGCATTCGAGAAAATAATAAGGTGGATATTGAGAAGAAAATAGTTGATGATCTTATCTTAAAATTGCAGGGCTTTGAGGAGCGCATGGAGTTTACAGAAAGTGGAATTACGCTAAATAAACTTGCAGCTAAATTTGATACTAACCAGAATTATCTTTCGCAGGTAGTTAACGATTATAAGGGCATGAATTTTACCAGGTATCTTAGCGAATTACGGATCGCCTTTATTACTGACAAGCTCTATAATGACAAAAAATATCTTCGCTACAAGATAGAAACGCTGGCAGAAGAATGCGGGATTGCATCGAGAACTAATTTCTCGAACTTATTTCAGGAAATTAACGGAATGAGGCCAACCGATTTTATCAAGAAGAGGTTGGCTGATATTGATGATGAAAAGAGTAGGGAGGTGGGTGATCGGTTTTAATATAATATGTTTTGTAGGCTTAGTTTATCTAACCTTGTCAACGTTCCTGTTTTTGTTTTAGAAACAGGTTTCATCTCCATTGATTTAGTCGGTGTCTTTGCTACTATCTTATCATCAAAAATGATAAATTGAGTATTGTATTTTTTGAATGATAATGTATTCTCAGTCTTCGAATATTTAAAGTCTTCTGGATACAATAACTCTATCTTGTCATTTTTATCAGTAAACACGTAGAGTAGTGTTGAGTCGCTGTTTATTAAATACATTCTCTTTTTTTTCTCAAACTCAAAAGAAAGAATTATTTTGTCTTTGAGATCACCTGCATCTAATTTTTGATATTTGGAGCTTACCATTTTTCCATTTACCAGGTTATCTTCATCATAGTCATAGATAAAACCCCAGAGGTTCATTTCTTCGGCAACCACTTTTATAGGATAGGGACTGTTGTTTTTTACTTTAAATTCAGAGAACTGGTGCCAACAGCAGCCACTTTTTGTCATTGTGCTGATTATTTTACTTTTGTAATCGATGTTAAACATTCCGCAGTAATCTTGTGCAAGACTTGTAAAATCGGGACTGAACTTAAATTTTGTACCTGTAGCCAAATAGACTTTAAACGATGGACCATGATAACAACTATTTTGTCCATCCATAATTGCAAAATCTTTTACACCGTCAAAATTGAAATCTTGATACAAAATTTGGCTTTGCTCACCATAAGGCAACTCTTTTATATTTGCGAGTACTTTTCCGTTATGAAGTTCGTAGGTAATTTCATCTGAGCTGACTTTAATGAGCTCTTTATTTGTTCCTTTCTCATAAACGGCCACCCAACCTTTACTAAATACTTCTTTTGTATCCGCGATGAAAACCTTGCCATAATATTTATCCGAAAAATTATCAACCCTAAATGTTTTTTGCGCAAAAAGGGATTTTGATAGTAGTATAAATATGGCGAATATAATTTGTTTCATTGTTTTTTTTTTGGTGGTTCTGCTTACTTAGTGAGGGGTTTAAAAGTTAGTAATTTTATTGATTTGGTTCAAAGAAATCTTCTTAAAACTATACGATTCTTTAAAGCGTACTTAAAGCTGAGGTTGTAAGGGGACATATTTTTTTTTGTAGTCATGTACTGCTTAGGGATCGGAATGGTTTGGATTTTGTATTTAGTGCTTAAGTTTTTAATAAATCGATAACCATAAAACCTTATTTATGATAATTAGTGAAGAATTACTTTTGAATTATGGCGCTGATTACCAAGAATATGAAATAAATTCACTAATTTTTAGTGAGGGAAGTCAGCCTTGTTTTTACTATCAGATAGTTAGTGGTATTGTAGAATTAACCAATTATAGTGAGGATGGAAAAGAATTTACGCACAACATACTCACTAAGGGACATAGCGTTGGTGAGTCGCTTTTATTCAATGATAAAGTATATCCTGCAACAGCTATTTGTAAGAGTAAATGCACAGTATTAAAGCTTAAGAAAACAGATTTTATTAATTTGTTGATCCATAATCCTGAACTCTCACTCAGTATGTTTAAGTGGCTTTCGGATAGGTTGTATTATAAATACATCATGCTTTTTAGCATCTCTTCACACAATCCATCAACTAAAATCAAAACATTGATGGATTACCTTAAAGACTATAATTCCAATTCAAAGAAGTTCTCTTTTGAGGTGCCGCTCACCCGACAGCAAATTGCAAACTTAACAGGGCTTCGGGTTGAAACCGTGATAAGAACGATTAAAAAAATGGAAGCTGAAGATGTTTTACGGGTTAAGGAAAGGAAAATTTATTATTAGGCTAATACATTAAGCATTTAAAAAAGCTTTTTTTATGCTCATTTCTATGGGAAACCGTAAACCAAATATAGATTGGTTTGCTACATTTGAATATGGAAGAAAAATTATTACGACTTACGGAGAAAGAGATTACTGATATTTATCATGGACTTGTATTTGCCATGAAAGGGCTTGAGCAATATGAAAAGGGTACCGAACGGCTATTGGCAGATCGACTAGAGCGTATAGTAGAAAAGATTGAATCGCAAACGAGATAGCGAAAGCTTTAAATCTGTGCCCAATCATTATTTCTCAAAAAAATTTAGATTTTATTGAACTAACAATTAAATTGGCGTTAATGGTTTTAACGCTTAATTTATACAATATGTTTGAGAAATACAGGAATGACGTTCGCCAATTCTATGAAACACAAAAAGCTTTGGGTCTGCTTTCAATGAACTTAACTTACCCTACAATAGCAAGGCTTCGAAATGAATGCATAATATTATTTAATGATGGCTGTAACGAGAACGATCTGCGAATTTTAACTTCGTTTCTAGGAAAATCAATGAGAGAGCAACTGCTAGAACCTGCGATAAGATATTGTGATGTGGAAAAATTTAAAGCTTTACTCAATTTCCTTAAACGAGATATTAAAACGGGCGAAAAGAATGTAGAGCTTTTAGCATGGCTGATTGATTTTAAACCGCGACAATATGCAAATTATAAGGCAACGGGAAATAGCCAAGAACTTACGAGTGGTAAAAGATAATATTTTTAGTGCTGAAGAATTAGTTCTTGAAAACTGTAGTGATCGTGGAGCAATTAATTTGAGTGATAATAGGGTAGGAACTCCACCTTTTGAAAAGATATCAAATTTAAACCATAGGCTAGGAACGAAACGGTGGCACAAAGATTTAGGCTTGCAAAAACATTCTGTAGTAGCGGTTAAAATAGAATCGAAAGACTTGCAATTATCGCAGACGATTGTTGAAGAACCATCAAGAGCATTCCCATCAATAACATTGGAATATCCATAAGGTGTTAAGCTTACTGTTTCTACTTCAGATATTGAATTGATTTCGAAGCTGGTTAAGATGTGATTACGAAAAGTGTAACGTTTTTATGTTTGTTTCTTACAATTTGTATGCTTAGATTCATCTATTTTCTGCTGAAAAGACTAATTTTTTTAGTGTAGATCTTAGTATATTGCAAATTATTAAAATGAATTTCATGTCAAATATTGAAGCCTTTTTCGACTACGTTGAAAAATTATCAGGAGAACTATTTTCCGGAGAAGATAAGGTTTTGATTGAGACTCACATGGCGCCAAGAAGATTTAGGAAGAGACAGTATTTTTTGCAGGAGGGAGATGTATGTAAATATACGGGCTTTGTTTTAAAAGGTTCTGCCAAAACTTTCGTTGTAGATGAACAAGGCAATGAGCATATTTTAAAATTAAGTCTTGAAAACTGGTGGCTAGCAGATTTTGAAAGTTTTTACCAATTAACACCAAGTCGATACAATATAGAGGCATTGGAAGATTTAGAGGTTCTGCAGATAACCAATGCACAGGTTGAAGAGTTTTTAAAATTTATCCCGGCTTTTTCTACAATGATGGAGGTTATTAAACAAAACAATGCAATTGCCAATCAAAAACGAATGCAGAGTGCTATTAGCCATATGGCTGAAGAACGTTTTTCTCAATTAGTGAGTGAATATCCTCATTTTCTAATCCGCTTTTCGCAGAATGTGATTGCTTCTTATTTGGGCTTATCACCAGAAACGGTAAGCAGGCTTAGAAAAAAGCTGAACAAAAGATAAAACTCACAATATCAGCAGGTGTTTTAAATTCAATAAAGTATAAACTACATAAATATTAAAAGTCTTACTTATAATAAGTTACAACGAATTTTTGATCTAGATCAAGATATTGTGTTGATTTTTATCGGTTGTATTTTGTGATTCCGCTCAAGAAGTTGCCGATTTTCAGGAAATAACTTTGTATAAGAATTCAGAGCAAAAAAATCTGAAGAATTTAAAATATACAGTTATGAGTAAATTAAAGAACAAAGTTGTAGTTGTAACAGGTGGAAATAGTGGAATAGGGTTGGGCATTGCTGAAGCTTTAAAAAGCGAGGGTGTCGTTGGCGCAATAGTTGGCAGGAATCAAGAAACTTTAAATAATGCTATTACATTACTTGGTGATGGCTTTATAGCGATTAATGCCGATGTAAATAAAATGGAAGATTTGGAAAGGGTATTTAAAGAAACATCTGAAACATTCGGAAAAGTAGATGTGATTGTGGCTAATGCCGGTGCGGGAACTGTGGGTACTGTTGCAACCATTAATGAAGCTGAATATGATAAGACGATGAACTTAAACCTAAAGAGTGTTTACTTTACGGTTCAAAAAGCTTTACCTTACATGAATGATGGCGGTTCTATAATCCTCATCGGATCAAATGCTGCACATCGGGCATATTCTTCTTTCACACTTTATGGTGCTGCAAAGGCAGCAGTGATCTATTTGGCAAAAGGATTTTCAGCAGACCTTTTAGATCGTAAAATCAGGGCAAATGTGATAACCCCGGGTACAACAGATACTCCGGCATTTGAAAAATTTGTTCCAGTGGAACAATTAGATGCTGTTAAGGCGCATTATGCAGCACTTATGCCAACCGGTAGGATCGGGCAACCATCGGATGTCGGGAAAACAGCCGTCTTTTTAGCTTCAAATGACTCTGCGTTTATGCTAGGAGCTGAACTGCTTGTTGATGGCGGGATGACTTATTTAGCAAAATAATTTAGATTAAACTGGTGCGAGTTTATAATAACTTGTGCCAGTTCTTTTCATTAAAATAAAAGCAGTAGCAACTAATATTATTAATTTTAGCCCCTACCAGATTGAAGAATAAAAAATTTGTTTTTATTTAAAATGAACCATATCGTAAGGATAAAAATTTTTGATTTTTCAGAATGCTGTCGTCCAAATCTAAAATTTTTACCAATGCAGCACTTTCCCAGCTCCAGTATCCCGCATAGGTGTTATGCTTACTTTTATGATTGTCATACCATCCTGCATCTGAATGGCCTTTATACCATTCCTGATCCAAATATAACTTGAGGTTATTTATTGCTTTTTCTTTCTCACCATTTGTACCTAACGAGATAACTTGTTGTAATGATTGATATGGTTTTGGAAATTTAAAATCTTTAGATTGTTTTTCCCAAGTTGTTTTCTTTCCTAACAAAAAGTCTATTAAATAGTCGTCAGGATCTTCTTTACTAATCAACTCAGTCAATTTATCAAATCAGCAGTACTGATTCCGAGCAAAATTCCTAACGACACACCATCTAAAATCAAATTATACGTTAATGGATGTTTGAAATTGTATGATAAATCAATAAATTTTTTAAAAAATTTATTGATATCAGCTAGTGAGGTTCCACTTGAATAAAGAGCTTTTATTGCATTCAAATAAAAACCTTGTAACGTGTATAGCCCATTTATGGCACCTTTATCTTGATACCCTTTTTCGGCAACAATCTTTGAGGTTACCTCTTCAAACCTATTTATTCTGGTATAAAGATTATTTATATAATTGTCAAAATATTGCTCGTCTTGAATATGATCTCTTATCATGTTTTAAGTTTATCATTATGCACCTAATGCCATTTGCGGGTACTTTATATCATTTTCATTACTTCTAAATAATCATATAGCTTAACGAGTTTAATATATCAGATAGTTTCCAATTAAATTCTATCCAATTTTTCCCAATGCTTGTGCAGTGATTGATATATATTCTTTAATTTTTACTTTCTTGAGATTTTCCACCTTTTCAGCTCCTCCTAATCCAAGTAGTGGCTCATAAGAAAAACATTCATCAAAAGACAGCTGCCCCAGACTTTCTGCCCCCTGTTTAAAGTTCTTGCTATCGAGCTCTTCTAAAAGAAAACTATCATCCTTAATGTCTTCTAGAAAAAAATTAAAACCTGATTCAATTACTTTTGATTTTCCTCTTCGAAAATTCAAAAGAATAATGTAATTATTTTCCCATATAATTAAATCCCCTAGACCAGTTGCGAAAATTACATAAGCGGGCTTACCAATACTTTCATAACTTTGGTTCAATATATCTTTATAATCGTTTGGATTAACAACTTTTATAAAATCATTTGATAAAGTAGTAAATCCATTTAAATTCCAACAATCTAAAAGTTTTTGAGGTAATTTATCTCGGTATTCTTGTATTAAATTTTTAATCATCTAAAACCAATTAATAAAAAATTAAAAATTTATTGTATTTTACCTAAAGCTTGAGCTGTTATAGATATATACTCTTTAACCTTTATCTTTTTTAGATTTGTAATTTTTTCCGAGCCCCCCATACCTAACAAATGTTGATAACCATAACATTCATCTGATTGCAATTCTCCAAGGATGTTTTTTGCTTCTAAAAAATTGTTGTACGGTAATCTTTTTTCTAAAAATCCTTTGTCTGTCATTTTTAAATCAAAAAAAACTGTAGCTTTTCTACCAACAACTTCTTGTTTGGAATGGTTAATGTCTACAAATATTATACTATTATCTTCCCATAGGTACAAATTCCCAAAAGCATCTCTTGCAAAACAAATAGAAGGATTTTGTAGGGGTAAATAAACTTCATCAACTATATCTTTATATTCTATTGGATTTACTATCCACAAGAATCCATCCATATAACTACCTTTACCTTTTTGAAGGAAAACAAACAAGTCTTCAGGAAGATGTTGTTTAATAGTTTCTAAATTTTCATTAGAAATTTCTTGTCGGTGTTGAATATCACCATATGTTACTATAAATTTTTCAAACATTTTTTTGGTTTTAACAAATTTAATAAAATTTTATTCCCACGGCAATCTAATATTAAGGTAAGTATTGGCTCTCTGTTCAGGTGTCATTCCAGCAGCCTGTTCCCTTACCTGAGCATCAATTGCTTCAATTCTTGTTCTCCATTGGCTTCCTAGAGATGAGTTAACTCTTGAATCTCCAAGTCCTGTAATATTATCTCCATGACCACCAGCTACTTGATCGGGATCATGCAAAGCCGCTTTATCACTCATATAATTATCTGTTCTAGAGGCTGCTTCATCATAAGATAATCCTTCATTCTCCATTAAATCGTCTATCATCCCTTCTTTAAATTGCTCTCTATATCTTTGTTGGGCAGCACTTCCTTCAGAAGAACGTCCATTTTCTAAATAAGCATCACGGTTATTAATAAATTCTTCTACCGTTAGATTATTCATTCCAGCCTCTTGTCCTTCAATTTGTCTTTGGAACTCGGCGGCATCATGATCAGGATTTCTTCTAAATGGAGGATCACCATTTATTAATTCAGTTCTTACAATTGTAGCTTCAAAAGCTTCATGCTCTCCATCTTGTCTTGGAGCTTCACTTTCATTTACATTAAGATCCCTTACAGTTTCTTCCTCATTTGTTGTATTGCTTTCTCCATCGTTTACTTGCTCTTCTGTCTTAATATTAGATTCTTCTGTCTTGGCTTTAATTTCGTCAGGCGCTTTATGTACTGGTGAAAGTAACATGGCTAATCCTGCGACGTCATGCCATCCAAAGGAATAATCTGTTCCATCTTCTTTTTTCCATCCTAAGAATTTACCTATAATATTTTTGCCGGATTCGTACATTCCCGTTTCCATTCCAACTACACCTTTTCCAGCTGCACCCCAACCAGACTCTCCTGTGTTACCATAATGACCTAAACCAGCTTGTGTAGCGGTTACTGTTCTTAAACCAACGGCTGTTGCTACTGTTGTATAAACAGCTGTTGTACTTGCACCTGCGCCTGCATAGCCAAAAGTGGCAGCGATATTTTTAACAACATTCATAGAGCAGCTTTTGGCAAACTGCCATGCAGCTTGTCCTACACCTCGCCATCCACCCGTTGCAAAAGCTCCAGCACCACCGCTTAGCAGTGCGCCGCCCATTCCGACGGCAGCTCCAGCCATCATCCCCTCCATTAATTTTCCTATATAATTGGAGGCGCCAAGAGAAACAGCCTGACTCCAATTTTTGATTTGTGGAGCAAAAGTCACTTTGCCACCCGGTATCATACAGGTCATTTTGTAATCTCCCGTTAGTTGGTCGACACCTTGTACTGTAGTCTTTTTGCTTTTTATTAACGGGTCCCAAGTTCTAATTTTTGCTCCTAACTGTCCGCAAAGTAAACTTCCAACCACGGCTCCCCATGCGGCTCCGGCCAAACCTGCCAAAGCACCCAATGCAATAAGTGCAGCTCCACCTGTAGCAACCGTCATAGCGGCTATTACAACTACGGCTGCGGCTAACAGGGCGTAGATCAACATCAACTTAGTACAGCCAAAATCTATCCAGCTACTGGTTGCCTTATCCTGAACGGTAATGTATTTTTCTCCCGACTGTTTTTTAGTAGTGGTGTTCGTACCCTGTAATTGGGCAGGAACAGCACCATTTGTGCACATCCAGAAATCTTTTTCAGTTATCCTTTTATTTCCCATTTCATACCCTTTTCAGAATTTTACTTTGTGAATGATAGGCTAACCTGACCTTGCTTCCCGCCATCAATTGCTGTACGATCCTTTTTTTGATGAAGACCATATTACCCTTGCTAAATCTTGTTTCAAGGACAAATGAAAAATCCTTGTTCTGTTTTACGATGACGATTAGGAATTCTTTTGTTCCTAACCGAAAGGATTTGTACCATTTATCTTTAACCGCAGCGGTTATTTTTTCTTCTATAATTATTTTGTTCATCAGATGTGTATTTAAAATCCAAAAAATCCTTTTTTCTTTTTCTTTTCCTGATGAATCTTCCACTGCCGTTCCTCATAGATTTTCCATTCTTCAAGCGTAAATTCCTTTCCCTCGACTACCTTGTATATTTCAGGTTTAGCGTTTTCCCTTACAATTTCAGGAGTTATATCAGGCGTTGCTTCTTTAGCTTTTGAAGAATTTAGTTTTTCCTGCTGTAATTTTTTCTCCGTGTCGCTGATCATTTTGTAAGTGAACTTCTGATAAAGCTTCTTAGGTTCCACTTCTTCGACTTTTTTTATAATCGCTTCGTCTAATTTTCCTGTATTTCTTTCAATAACCCGCTCTTCACTCTGAAACATTTTGACATGCAGTGGATTTATCTCTAACTGCTCTTTAAATTGATGATAAGCAGCATTTAAATAACCTGGAGAGAACGGTCGTACAGGATTGGCATCAGATGAAATGCATATTTTCTCTTCAGTAGATTTGGAAACCATTTCATCGATATTAATATTCCATTCCAGATTGGCAGTATTGAATATGTTTGTCCCTGATATTTTTTTTGCCCTGGGAATAATTTCCTCAAAGATCTGCCCGAAGTAAACCTGAAAGAACTCATTAGCCTGAACCGCTACCTTTACTTTTTCAGGGCTATTAAAAATAGTGTCATTGAGTGACATGGCCTGTTCCAGTTCAGGATTTCCTGAAATGTACTTTTGCATTTCTGTTTTAGTTTCCCCCCATTTAGAGAGGATCAGATCAGTGTTGAGTACCTTGAGCACCTTTCCTTTGGGAGATAGGTTTAAATGTAGCTCATTGTACATTCTTCCAAAAACCTGGCTTACCTGTGCCACCTCTTTCACCATCGGATTATTTGCCTTGACAATTCTATTATCAAGCATGAGCAGACGAACTTCAATATGGTCATCCCTAATATCCAAAACCTGAAAATCATAACGAAGTTCTACAGTTGAAATAATGAGTGCACTAACAGCGTTTACTTCGGAAGCGATGGTAAGCGTATACTGTTCCCTAAAAGGCTGTTGTATATAAATTTTATTATCTTTTTCCATAACAATTAGTTTATAAATACATCTCCTCCGTCTAGTTTTGTCTCGCCACCAATGTGATTCTTAGCTGATGATAAATCAATTGAAGACTTGCCCTTTACCACGACCTTTCCACTACTAATTGTTATGGAACTGCCATCAATAATAATGCTGCTTCCGCCTACTTTTATGGTGACCTTTGTTTTTCCGCTCAAGTCAATAACTCCATCTGAATCCATACTCAGAGCAGACGCACCTTTTCCAACATCTGTGGCATGTTTACTTCCCGCATTTACATGATGATTGCTTTTAGCAATGGTGCTTGCATTTCCACCACCATCAAACTTCATACTTACGCCACCATTATCCTGCATATGCAGTGAACCATCTTTGTCGTTCATATGTAGACGGCTTCCTGTAGGCGTTTGTAATCCTTTCATAAAGTTTCCGGCTCCACCTAGACCTGCGCTTGCCTCACCATTAAACATTGCCCCAAACACAAAAGGACGTTCTGCGTTACCATTATCAAAACCAACCACTACTTCCTCGCCAACTTCAGGAATAATATGCATCCCTTTTCCTTTTCCGGCGTACGGTGTAACCACTCTTAACCAAGGGGTGGTAAGTCCCTTTTTCTTTTGCCAGGGAAACTGGATCTTTATCATTCCCTGTGGATTATCATTCTGCACAACGGTGGCTGACTGTTCCTCACACGTAGGAAAAGCATCTTCGTCAAAAAATGGAGATATAAAGATGTCGGGAATCCCTAGAAATTCATTGTAATATTCGTTACCATTATGGTAATGACTGATAGCGATAATGCGATAGGTTTCCATCGCTTTTGCATTAATGTCTGAGATTTCTGCTCTTCCGCCAATCCTTAATTTTGGATTACGGCTTTTTCCCCTTACCTGTAGCAGATGCTCACGGCTTTCCTTTTGTCGCAGTACCATTTCTTTCAGGTCGCTTTCCACATTTTGTTGTGAGGTCGCATTAAAAAGCATTTCTGCCTTTTTCTTAAATACCTGCTTTGAAGCATTCACTGCAATAGCCTGGAAATTATTTTCCTTATATTGTGTTTTTGCCGAATCAGAATCTTTTTCTTTTACCTCTGCCGAAATGCTGTCATAAGCCATGTACTTAAAACTTTGGGGCTTAATCATCATTTCAAATTCAATATTGATCAGGTCTATATTTTCGCCAACTTCGATAGTAGGCTGTACCTTGTTTCCAAAAATGAGCTGCTCACCGTCGTAGTAAAAATACTCGCCGTATCGTAGCGCAAGCCTTTTGATGAACTGGTAATCAGATTCCTTGTATTGTACGGTATAGGGGATGGTGTATTTGGTATTTAAGTTATCAGCAACTATAGGAACCTCACCTTTGTATTCCTTTAGGGCATCCTCTACAATGCCTTTGAGATCCTTGTTTTCAAAACTCTGACAGTCTTTTCCGTTTTCCAGCAGGATGCTTGGTGCATAACCTGTAATAGACAATGTACCGTAGCCACCTCCATCATCTTTCTTGTTCCGGATATTGGCGATAATCCCTTTAAAGGATTGTGTAATTTCCCCATATCGATGAAAATTTACAACTACATTGCTTCCGAGTAGTTTTTTGGAATTTTCCATTACATATCCCTCAAAGCTGTCCAAAGCATCATCGGGTGTGGTAATGTTAAAACTGTCATGATCGTTCGTATGCTGTTTTAAAGAAACAGAATAACTGTTCTTGGCAAGAAACTCCTTACCATCGATGGTAAGCGTACAATAGACCAACGGACTGTCCTTGTCGGCAAGGAAATCCTTAAAGGTTTTTGAAATGACCTGATTCGTGGTGTCTACAGCACTGTGGGACATTCCTGTAAAAGTTTCATTTACTGGTGCCTCAGTATCCTTGATCCATGAAAAATTTTTAGCTGCCTTAATGATGGTGTCTTTATTCTCAACAACCTTATTTACTATAGGATTATTTAATTTTTCAGAAACTGCCCCTGCAATTTTATTCTCAGCCGTTGATATAGCCTGTTGCTTAAGTTCATCCAACCCACCATCCAATGGGTTTTTAGGATTGTTATCTTGTAATGACATATTGATTGAGTTATTGGCGTTAATTTTTTAAGTAGAATATGTGATAGCAAGAGATTACTTTTCCCTCCAGTTTTTCTCGTGGGTAGCCCCATTTACATCAAATGACTTGGCAATCAACTGCAGTTTAATCTGTAAAGGTTCGGCATTTGAGGAATTGAAATGTTCGTTGAAATTGATGCAGTAGGCTTTCTGAAAATTAAGTTCCTGAAGCTTACTCATGGCGTCTCTTCGATAAAAGACGATTTTGCCGTCCTTGGTCTTATTGTGATCGAGCATCCAGGCTAGGAATTCTGAATTTCCGGTGCTCTCCAAACGGATATGTATTTGTCCGCCCTGTGGCATTCCCTGTGGTTTTCCTGTACCGTCAATGGGTTGGTTGAAACTGTATTCGCATTCCAATACGTTATAGGAATTTCCGTCTAATTCTAATTTGGCTAAAAATGACATGTGTTTTTTATTTTGTGAGCGTTAATGTTAATCGAAATAGGTGCACGGGTATAACCCATTTTCTATAAAATGGATGATAATTTATTGATGTGCTAAATTTTTACCGGGCTGGGCAGAGGAGTGTTGTCTTCATGATTTGTGTATTTGGTTTTGTCAAATGTATGTCATTTTTTAATACAAAAATACCCCTGTAATGAAATCTGCAAGGGTAAAGTGTTTATATTTAACATAATAGAGAAAGGAATTCCCTGTTAATCGCCTTTTGGTGATTTAAAAAAAATGAAAAAAAATTGAAATTTATTTATTTCTATCCCATCCAAATCAGTTTTTTCGAAATTTTTCGATCCCTTTCTAAGCTTAAAAGCATCAGGTTTTTGTTAATAAAAGAGTTGGAACGTTTAATTTGTTTCGTTTGATTTTCATCCACAAAGAAGATGGATATTTTAAATATCCACCTGCGAACTACAACTGTTTTCTGTGATATTTTATGAACGTAGTGAAAAATATTACTAAATATTGTTGCGCCTTATTTTTGCGCAAAGATGTTCACGTTACAGCCATCATTCAATAATATTATGCATTCATTTCGAAGCCTTGCTATTGTAGGATAAGTTAAGTTTATTGAAAGCAAACCCAAAGCTTTTTATGTTTCGTAAAACCTACAAACGTCATTCCTGTATTTCACGAACATATTGTATAAATTAAGCGTTAAAACCATTAACGCCAATTTAATTGTTAGTTCAATAAAATTTAAATTTTATTGAGAAATAATGATTGGGCACATATTTAAAGCTTTCGCTATCTCGTCTGCGATTCAATCTTTTCTACTATACGCTCTAGTCGATGTGCCAATAGCCGTTCGGTACCCTTTTCATATTGCTAAAGCCCTTTCAAGGCAAATACAAACACATAATGAACTTTAAGGCAATACAAAATTGAATTTTACAGCAATAAAATTAATTGGTAGTTAAATTATTTTTGCTATATAAATATTTAAATAATAAAAGATATGAGCAAGACAATTTTAATTACAGGGGCTGCAAGTGGTTTCGGAAAAATCGCTGCATTTGATTTAGCCAAAAAAGGACATAAAGTAATTGCCACTGCACAAGTTTATCCGCAAATGAGTGATTTGATTAGAGAAGCAAAAGAACAGGGAATTGAACTTACTGTTGATAAACTCGATGTAACAAATCCAACCGACATTGCTTACATCACGCAGAAATACGACATCGATATTTTAATCAGCAATGCTGGAATAATGGAAGGCGGACCGATTGCTGAGCAACCCTTAAATTTAATCCGTTCGATGTTTGACGTGAATGTTTTCGGTGCTTTAGAATTGGCGCAAGGTTTCATCAAGAAATTTATCGAGCAAAAAAAACCGGCCAAAATCGTATTCACTACTTCGATGGGCGAACTGTGGACAGTTCCTTATGTTGCCGCCTATTGTGCATCTAAGCACGCAATGGGTTCAATTGCAGAAGGTTTGAAAACTGAATTGGCATCTTTCAATATCAAAATTGCAACTTGTAATCCCGGGATTTTCGGGACTGGTTTCAATGACCGTGGTGTGGATACCATTAGCCGCTGGTACAACCCTGAAAACAATTTCACACCTCCATCGGCTTTCGATGGAACTACCGAATCTCTGGCTCACCAACTAGATCCGCAATCTATGGCAGAATGTATTGTTGATGTTGCTTTGGACGATAATTCAAATTTCAGAAATGTACATCCGAAGGATACCGAAGATTTTGTAAAACAACTGCAAGCAGATGCTTGGACAGCAAAAAGTTAAATTTAATTAGAAAGCAGAGATGAAAATCTATGCTTTTATTTATCACTAATTAAAATTTAAAAATAAAATGAACATAACTTATAAAGAAGCTACAAAAGCATTGAACGCTTCAATAGAAAAAGCAAACGAACTGAATATTTCCGTAAGCCTTGCAATTGTAGATACAGGTGGACATTTGGTTGCTTTTGCAAGATTGGACAGTGTTTTTGGCGTGATAGAATTTACCGTAAAAAAAGCAAGGACGGCCGTGATGTTTGGCATAGATAGTGATATGATGGGAACAATCGTTTTGGGTGCAGAAATACACGGATATGGAATGTTGAATTCAAATGGCGGATTACTGACCATTGCTGGTGGCGTTGTTCTCAAAAACAAAGAAGGCAATATCATTGGTGCCATTGCATCTTCCGGTGGTTCGCCAGAGCAGGATAGAGAAATTGCAAGTGCTGGAACTGCTGTGCTCAATTAAAATTTAAGATATTTGTATTATGGAGGCAAAGCGTGAAATAATTTTCGATAAGTTGGTATATTCCTGCGCATTTGAAATGCATAGAGGATATGAAGAATTTATTCCTGAACATTTTTTAGGGTTTCAGCTTTCGGGCGAAACCCACGCTTTTCATTCAGAAGGAAATACTATTATTCCTGAAAATACAATCGTATTTGTAAAAAAAAACCAACTGATAAAGACCATTAAATATCCATCAAAATCAGGAAAATATCAATTTATTTCAATTACGCTGGACAAAGAAATTTTGCAACAGTATGCTTTGGAAAATAAGATTGCAGGAGAAAATCTTTATAAAAGTAAACATAAGTTGTTTTTTGAGCCTGATGATTTTCTTACATCTTATTTTCTTTCGCTCAGTCCTTACATCAACAAGAAAAAGGAGGCAACCCCAAAATTGGCTAATTTAAAAATCAGGGAAGTAATAGAATTATTGTTACAAAGTAACCCGGATTTTAAACAAATCTTATTCGATTTCTCGGAACCATATAAAATAGATTTGGAAGAATTTATGAACCAGAACTATATGTTCAATGTTCCCATTGCCTCTTTTGCACGTCTTACAGGGCGAAGTCTTTCTGGATTTAGGAGAGATTTTATTAAAACATTCGATACAACACCGCAACAATGGTTGCTTTCAAAACGCTTGGATGAGGCACATTATTTAATCAAGCATAAAAAACAAAAGCCAGTTGACTTTTATTTGGATTTAGGTTTTGAGAACTTATCACATTTTTATTCTTCGTTCAAACAAAAATTTGGTTTGACGACTTCGGAAATATAAATTAATCGCAATAAATATTACAAATGAAAAAAGAGCGATTCGATGCGATTACAGATGCTATTTTGGCCATAATCATTACTTTGATGATTTTGGAAATTAAAATCCCTGAATTGGGGGTGAATAAATTGGCGAGCATTTTTTATCAAATTGCTGTTTATGCCATGAGTTTTGTTACCATTGCAATTGTTTGGCTCAATCATCATCGCATTTCTTCGCAAAAGGAACGAATTGACATCAATTCTGTTTGGTTGAACTTTGGAATGCTATTCGTTATTTCATTTATCCTAAGTGCGACTGCGCATTTGAGCCAGTCGTTTTTTGAAATTGCAAAACATATATTTTACGGGACTATTACCACTTTAGTCGTTTTCTTTTATGCCGTTTTTCAACATAATATTACAAAATCAGACAACAGCAAAGGGGTAAAACTTGATAGAAAAATGAGTTGGTCTGCGATGATAATTTATGCTTTAAGTATTCCTTTAAGTTTTGTTAGTATATATGTATCTGGTTTTATTTTTTCATTAATTCCAATCATCTATTTTTTTACAAACCAAAAATTAACCATCATAAAAACAGCCTATGATTTTTATTCAAGCAACACAAAATTGGGCGAAAGGCGATATTATCCAAGGAAATGTATGATTGGGATTGCCATTTTCATTATTTTACCTATTTGCGTATTCCTGTTTAAAAATGGCCATTCACTTCAAAAAGGAATGGTAATCCCTCTTTTTTTACTTTTCCTAATGAACATCGGTTACGGAGGATATTTACTATCTTCCAAATCGAAATACGTTGAAAATATGGAAAATCAGTTTCAATTAGACGCTCAAAGGACAGTCAAAAATGAAGTAATTACAATCAAAACGGACGATAAGAGCTATACATTGACAAAGTATGTTTGGACGGGTTTGATTATTATTTCACTTGTTTGTTTTTTCATTATCAACAAAGAGTATTACCAAGGATTATCGCTAGGGTTTGCAATAATGTTTTTGGGAATGTTGCTGATTGATACTTTTTTGCATCAACGATTAAAACTTTATCTTACGGCTTTATACGAGATTTGAAATTGACAAGAAACAATTATTTAAAAAGTATTTAAATTGAACAATTCGTAGAGGATCTCCCACCTTACAACAGATTTCTAATATGCTTTGTATTTTTAGACTTAAAAATCAGAAAATTAACCCATTAAGACATTGCTCATATACGGATGTGTGTAAATTATTGTGATCGGAAAATTAAAATGGAGGATGAGGATCCGATCACAGGTATCATTCTTTGCTAGGAAGAAAACCGTACCGTTATAGAATTTAAACTGCTCGAAAGAAATGAGCAAATATTTGCCAAAGCGTACAGAGAGCCGTTCTGTAAACAAAAGAAGCACTTAAAAAACGATTGGAATAATTTTATATAGATATAACCATTTATTACGTGCTATGTTCTTTTGCTTCTTTTCTTTGGTTGCTTAAGTGGAAAGGAAAGAAGTTCATACAAATATAATCAGGGATTTTGGAATATCCCACAAACAACAGGCAACTGTATTCAGTGATATTTGTTGAACGTAGTAAGAAATATTACTGAATGTTGTTGCGCCATATTTTTGCGCAAAGACATTCACGGAACGAATGGAGTGGTTGTCTTTGCGCCGTCCGCTTTTAAGCGGGTGGTCTTTTAGATTTTCAGCGGTTGTGAACGAAAATCCTTTAGGTTTATAAAAATTCCCCTGTTTTCAGTCATTCCGTTTCGAAACAAGTTCTATAATAAGGAGCATCCCATGTCCGCCAATACGGAATTGATATATAAGTCCTGTTTTTCCAATGCTTCTGCTAAGGAACAACTAGGTGTATCGTCCTCAAATTCGGATTGTTTCAGCAAGTCGCCAAACTCATCGGTCACAAAAGGCAGGTTGGAAATGGGCTCATATATTTAGGAATTTGGCTGTTTTACATTTCCGATAGTGGCAAGGATGACCTGTCCTGTAAATTTGCCGTTCCCAAAATCCATCCAGTATTTTGCGGTATTCCTGTAAGCGTAGCTACAATCGATTTCCTGAAGAATTTCGGCAATCTCAAAACGGGTTTTTACGGTATCAACACAGGAAATATAGATATTTGCCTGTGCGTGTTCAGGTAACTTGTCAAAGCTATTTCGCTGAAACTTTACCGTTTCGGCTTTCCAGTTTGTTCCTGCCCACCTGTTGGCTCGGTTGATAAGTGCCACCGACTTATATAATCCAACCTCACACTCCGCAAATTTCTGTCTGCCAAGGTTGGCATTGGTTATGACATCATCATCCCATAACCTTACGGAAATTCCTGGATGCACCAATTCATTGAGCGAGTGGTTAAGTTCCAATAGTGCATTCAATACCTTTGAGCCTGTACCCCCTGCACCAATAAGATTGATTTCAACGGGATTGGTCGGACTAATCAAATAATTGTCTGTAAAGTGTACGCTGATTTTTGGATTTGTTGTCATTTCAATAGGTTTTTAAGTGTTAAACCGGTTTCTTTTAAACTGTCTTTAGGGAAATTTTCATTGTTTTCCATGAGGTTTTTCCAAAGACTGACCAGATTTCCCTTGATTGGGTTGTGGCTGTGCATGAGGTGGCTGAAATAGGAATTGAAAAAATACTCCTGCCAAAGATTTGTGAACGCTTCGAGTGAACTGGTCTTTTTGATGTTGATATCCACCGTTCCCATACAGACGCTGCCGCTGCTGTGTATGTTGAAGAAAGGGGCGTGGCAAAGTTTTGTTTTTTCCGTTGGTCTTCTGTCCGTCTTTATTGCAAATACTGAAATCCTGTTGCGGTCTGCTATCCATAAAAGGGTGGGGATATGCGCCTTTCCATTGGGGATTCCCAAGTTTTCTACAAAATACAAATCCCTGTACTGCGCCTTACTGTACCATATTACCTGACCATTGTGGGTAGGGTCTACCTTTAGGATATGCGTACCGATGACTCCCGTAGATTTTAAAAATGGCTTCTTGTCATCGCTCTCAATTCTCAGGGATTTTGCCAATTGCTGGGCTTCACGAACGGTCAGGGGATGGGCATTAATCAAACTGCCATTTCTGTCCATATCGAATGATTCCACATAACAGTCAGGGTTGCTTTGTTCCGTCTGATAAAATATCAGGGCTGATTTAGGATGGTAAAGTGTTCCCAAACTTTTATTGAGGTTTTTGTGTTCCATTTCTTTGTTTTTTATAGGTGTTCAGTAGGTAAACCAATTCATCAAGCAATTTGAACAGGGTGGTTTCAAAGATGAGTGTGCCATGTTCATGTTCAACCTTTTTTTTGCCATCAAAGCGTTTTGTGATTTCGGGTTCATCAATGTCCCCATACTCCCCAAACTCATTGTTGACGGACTGTTCAATGTGTTCGGCAAGCCATCCCTCATTATCTGCCCAAAAAGAAATATACTTTTCCATCGAAATACTTTCATGCTCGTCATAATCTTCTGATTCGTAGTCGGTGATTTTAGTATTTCGGAAAATATTTTCATCGGGATATTGCTGATATAGTTTGAAGAACTGCAGGACAATTTTTTGACAATCAGCATCAAAATCATTTATTGCGCTAAATCTGTTCAAACGCTCCCCAAACTGAGAAAGGGTCTTTAGGTTATATATTTTTTGCTCGATCCTGTCTCCAACCCAATCAGATAGTCTCAATTCAGCCTTATCGCTTTTGGTATCTTCCTCTTCATCATCCTGTTCCACCCAATCTTTCATCATTTGATACTGCCAAAAAAGATAGCTGTCTTCCTGTCTGTAATAAGGGACATTTGCAATGTGGTACAGGTAACTGCACACCGAAAGGAGCAATTGAGCCGTCTGTTTGCGCTTTTTGTCCTTAAGCATCAAAAAAATGGGATATAGGGGAATATAATACAGGGATGAGCCAATCTTACAATGTTCGTTAGTGATGAGAAAAGATTTTTTATTTTCTTTTATCCAATGTATTTCATCAAAACAAGGTATTGAATTCTTTAATCTTCTTTCGGCATCCCATAATGATAGGGCAACGTTATAAGGATATGCAAATTGTCGGGTTTCCAATATTTCAATACCATAATGTGCTGAAAGACTGGAAAGGGAGGTATAAAACTCCCGTTCCATTTTTGGACTGTATTGTACGGTGTCCTCCCTTTCCTCCTCCTTTATCTTTGGAAGAAATTTGGTTCTCAAAAAGGCATTGGGAGCATGGCTATGGGTACGGATTTCCGTTTGTCCTTTCTGATTTCCTGTGCATCTTTTGTCCTCTGCATCCATTTGGCGAATTCGTGCAGTTGTCGGTTGAGTTGCTTTTGCTGTTTTTCTTCGGGTATTCTGATTGTTCCCGATATGATAGGTTGTTGCATGATTCATGATTTTGATTTTTGGGTTTAACCTTTTGTACCCATAACACTTTCAAAGTGATATTGTACGGAATCGTCTTTTATCTTTGGTGGGGATATTTTGGCGGTGGTCAGAATGGGGTAGGTGTTGGCATAGAAATTCAATACCGCCTCAACGCTCCATTTTGGTTCGGGGTCTGAAAGTCGGATTTCATGACCTTTTTCATTGAGTATAAATACTCTTTCCAATTGCGTAGCTAATAACATGATAATAGATTTTTAATGGGTTAATCAATAGGTTCTCCGAATAAACTCGGTGCGAGGAATTTCTCAAGTTCGGTCATCCGTTTGCGTATGGCTTCGGCTTGTTCAGGAAAGTCCGCTATTTTTGGGAGTGCCGTCCAAGATTCCTTATAATTTTTGTCTTGTTCCAACTTTTCCGATTTCTGCATGGCATCGTTGTATTTTTTGAGCTTACCCTCATTTTCCTTTTTCTGTAGTTCCGCTTTCTGTTTCTCCATAGCGGATTGCTTTTGGGATTCCTCCAACTGCTTCATAAAACTTTCCATGTTGACCATAAGTCCCGAAACCTGTTGGATGGGTGCTGTTATCTTTTCGAAAAAATCGCTGTCCAGTTCTTCAGGAGTTCCCCGTACGATTAATGGTGCAATAATATTTTTTGCGCTGTCTCCACAGCTTTCATTTAGTAGCAGTACGGATACAATCCAATTGGTTTCTGCACCCTTTGCGATGGTGATTTGTAAATCTCCGTTAACACCCATTTGGGCTATCTGATTGAAAAAATTTGCGCTCATAATATTCTTATTTATTTTTTTTTAATCTCGTCTACTTTTCCCAAATTTTATCGATGGTGTGACCTGCTTCCTCGAAAATATAATTGAGGTATTCCGCTACGGTTTCCTTATCGTAGTTGTCTGACTTTTCCGCTTCGATAAAATAATTGTTGGTTTCGATGAGCCATTTACAGACGGCAATTGCTTCCCTTGCTTCTTCAAGCGTAGGGCATCCCGATAATTTGAATGAAAATTCGCCATGTGTGAGCCAAAAAAAGTTTTTGCTCAATTTTGTGGCGGTGATTGGGCGTTTCCAATCGGGAACCTCTTTCAATCCATCGGGGTCGTTGTTCATATAGTCCGCATCCTTTTGCAAGGCATACCAAGGATTGAATTTTGGGCAGTCGTCTGCGCCAAATTCATCTGTTAGCTGTCTGTTCAGTTCCTTAATAAATTCGTCGTCCTGATATTCTTTTTTGAGAACGACGGTCATATATCTTCCCATGTTTGTCGTATCTGATTAATTTAATTAGTGATGGTGTCATTCAATTCTAGGTCTTGCATTTTCTGAATGACCTCATCAATTGAAAATTCAGCCGTCCAAAATTCTTCTCCCGTGTGTTTTCCATAACTTCTATAGACGGCATAACCCCCTGCTTTTACGATAAGCTCATGACTGGTAAGGCTGTTTTCAGGTGACGAAAGTGCATCAAGCTCTGTTTGTGATATGCTTAAGAACGACCATTGTTTCTCATCCCGAAAGGTTGCTGAATCGGGCATGATTTCGTTATCATCCTTATAAAATTCAGCACTGTTATCAGCGTAATCCATCGAGAAAAGGCTGTAATCTTTTTCAAAAGAGAGCATGATATTCATGCGGTCTTGTAACAGGCTTTTCCAGTTTTGATTAACTTGGATGATGGCAAAGTCACAATCATCCCATTCGCTATTGGTTTTGGCATTGATGATGATATAATCTGTTGCTGTATCTGATAGTTTCATGTTGTAGTATTTTTATAGGTTACAGATTAGCGTTAGCCATGACTGGTATTATTTACTATTGCTAAAATCAAAGGTTCGTCTCCGAAAAAGAAGTGTATTCCTTGTCTTAATTTAGTATTGCATTGCTCTTTTGAACTATACTCGACAATGCAATAGATGGAAAACAAAGCATCGTAACTGTCAAATAATTGATCCGCAAACCAACTGTGATTCTTATACAGCCTGTTACCACATTTTTTAATTGCCCTGTCAATGTTGTTGACCAACGTGAACCAAAATTGTGCTGTGACCAACGTTCCTTTCCAATTAGCTTTTATCTCGGCTTCATTGTCTAAAAAGTTTTTCGTTTCCTGTTCCATAAACAGAATGATGCTTGGGAGTTCTTCGGGCAGTAAGTCCGCCAATAGTCTCCCTTTTTCCACGTTGTTAAGTTTTTCCAATGCTTTCATGATGTTGTATTTTGAGGTTAAACTGATTTAAACTTTGTCTTTTTTATTTTTGTGATGGCAGATTCGGGACATTTTTCAATGACCATGACCTGTTTTTTTGCTCCCTTTTTTCCCAATAAGGCAACTACATTACAGGCAGTTGCCTTTGGTTGGTTAATTAAGACTGAAAATTTCTGCTCCCGAAGTGGAAAAGGCTGTACAGAGTTCAAATGCTTTCTGCGCTTTTAGCTGTGCCGTTCCGCCCATGATGATGGATTGAAGCTTAGCTTCATTATCCTTGTATGAGCGCACATTCTGAAAATATCCCGTAACCGCATTGTAAGCACCGAACAATGTTCCCTTAGTGGTTTCCATCATTTGGGTATCGCTCATCATGGCGTAGGCAAAGGCATCTTCGACCGTGTTTTTGAATACTGTGGAGATTTCATCATCATTACCGTTCTGTAGGTGCTTTAGGGTTTCCTTGTTGGGGCAAAGTGCCAACTGAATCAGTTTCTTAACCTCAACGTCATTGACCTTAACCTTTGCCCATTGGTTGAATATTCCCTCCATTTCGGTACTCATGCGGTTGGCTAGTCCCATGACCTTGTGGGCGTCTTCCAATCGCTGTTTAGCACCCGATGTATGGCGTATTCTCACTACGTTGCTCATATTGCGAAGCGATGCATTGAGCGTATTTTGGCAAACGATGCGAATAGGGGTAAATGCTGCCGTAATGCTACCGCTACCATCGTGTGAGGTGGTCAGGAAGATGTACTTTTCCACTACATCGTCACCGTTACCGACACGGATATAATCGGGAAGTTTTGCGGTTATAAAAATACGCTCTCCATTACCCAATGCTCCTGCATTCTCGTACAGGATTCCATCTCCACCGCCTACAATTGCATCAAAGAAAGAAAAGGCTTCACGGTTTTGTACAATGTGATAATCCGAGCCCACCGTAGCAAATGCCTGTTTGGTATCGCTTCGATAAGTGCCGAAACGGTCAGGAATGATCATGTCCTCGCCCTCGATAATCTCCCCATTGTCGCCAATGGAAAGAGGTTCGCCCTTAATAAAGGCAGGCTTTTTGAGAACCTCGTAATCAAGTCCTGCGTATTTGATGGCTTCCTCGCTAGTGGGGTGCTGTTCGAGAATCTGCCCCAAGCCGTGCCATGCTTTTTCCTTAACGCTAAAAAATGAATACTTCCCTGTGTTGTCGTTGAAATTTAAATTATGTGCCATGATTAAAATATTTTAAGGTTTTGAATTATTTTGATTTTTATACCTAATGCTTAAAAGGGGAGGTCGTCATCTTCCTTTTCTTTTTCAGACTTTTTGCCTTTTGTCGTCTTTGTGGGTTCTTCGGCTTGTACTTTCTTAACACCTCCGTGCAGTTTGATTTCTGAGGTGTGAAAATTCAGTCCTGCGTGTGGCTCTCCGTCACCGCCTGTCCACGCCCTTGCGTACACTCTTCCCGTCAATTCAACCAATGTGCCTTTGGTCAGCGCCTTGGCAACGTTCATACTGATCCAGTAGGCGCAATCAAAGTAGGTGGTCTGCTCAACGCGTTCTCCCTGCTTGTTTTTGTAGCTGTCGTTGGTCGCCACTGAAAAATTAAGTACCTGCTTGTCCTGTGACACCGTGCGCACTTCCGCATCCCGTGTCAATCTTCCGATGATGTTCATAATCTTAAATTTTTGAGTTTGTTATAGGTGATTTTTTCGCTCTCCTGTCTTGATTTTTTTTCTGATTTATTCGGTAATGAGAGGAGGTGCTGTTTCTTTTCACTCTGTTATCATTTCTAATGCTGTTGTTTTCCATAGCTGACATTTTTTTTATTCGTCTAAAGAGCCGGAGTATGCTTTGTTTCTTTTCACGAGCATAAAAAGGTTAGTGTTTAGCAGGGGTAAGGTTTTGAGAAATAAATACGACCCGCATGGGTGGAGATTTTTTATCAAATCCTGCAAGGACCTGACCTTGCCCCTGCGTTAAGAACACGGAAATACCTTTGCTCTTGAACTGGAACAAAACAGCATACCGGTGATTGATAAAAAAAATGAGTGGAAGTCATGAAAACTGGCATTAAGGGAATGATCCAAAATGTGTTCAGATACATTGCATTTCGAACATCTGGATGATTTTTAAGGTTTTGTGCGTAGCATAATTTCTTGCCATAAGTGTTTCCTGGTTTGACGAAAATAATTTTTACTATGTTTTTGAAGTTGACTAATCTATTGTTTGGCAGATTATTTATTAAAGTGGTATATTGAAAAAAAAATACGCTCCATGACTACATCGCATACAGCTGAATATGCTGCTATTTTATCTACTTTTCTTTTTTTAATCAAGATTTACGAATTGGTGAGGGATAGGTTTCGAATTGATCCTTATCTTACAATTGATGGTCGTGAATCTGAAAAGGAAGTTGTGATTACTAATTTATCATCCAAAGCTATACACCTAAAATCTTTTGAAATGTTCTTGACATCAAAAAGATGGTTCGCAAAAAGAGATTTCATTCAACTGAACCATGATCAATTGGCAAGAATACAAATTAGTGCTTATGCAACAAAGGGTATTGATTTCAGTGAACAATATAACTTTGGCATGAAACCAAATAAGAACCTTTATTTTCAATTAAAGATAGCTGTTCAGGTGTTCCATTGTATAAAAAAGATATAGTAACAGTAGTTCTTTCTCAAACAAGTTTGATATTCTTAAATCTATTTTAACAAATCCTCAAAAACTAATCATCCAATGCAAATTCACTATTTATGGATCAATAAATCACATTATTTAAAAGATGCCAGCATAAACTTATCTTCCAGATTCATTTTTGAAATGGAGATATCAAATTCTGGTCAAGAAGATCAGCACAGAGTATTAACGATTTTCGAAAATCCCGATTATATTCCTGATTTTTTTGAAAAAAGTAACGTAAAGAATGTAACAGCTGTCATTGGAAAAAATGGAGCTGGAAAATCCAGTATCCTGAAGTACATGAGAGACCATTTGCCAGATGGAATTAATGCAGTTTTCCATGAAGATATTATTGCTTACGAGATGGAAGAAGGAAATGAGTCCGCATTTTATCTGCTGTATCCAGATGATCTTGGATTAATTATAAACGATGATACGAAATTATTTACGCCCCAACCCTTTGGTGATGTACCGATAGAATCCTTACGCTTTGCTGGAATCCCGTCTGTAGACTACATACATTATTCTTATTTTCTGGAATACAATGAAGACCTGAAAAACTATAGTGGGTTAATAAATATTTCCACCACCGCATATCTTGTGGCGGCAAGAACTCGAATAATAGAAGAAAATTTGCGCAATAAAGATGTACAATCACAATTATTGGCCAAAACCAGTGATCTACAAAATCTATATCTTGACGAGGTTGCACGGGCAATACAGTTTTTAGGTTCAGAGGACTCCAAGCGCCTTCCTTTTGAAAGACCTACAGAACTAACGGTAGAAATTAATTTGGATGATAGCATTTATTTTACGGAAGGCAATAATAAGGACTACGAAACAAATAATCTAGTTCAACTACTGCATAAAATGCACTATTCAGAAAGTGAAGAAGAAGCTTTAATTTCTAGATTGCTCATAGCTATCTTTATAAATTTTCAGATTGATGAAAAGAAGTATTCAGTAAATAATCCATCTACATATCAGGTTTCTCTAAAGGAAGGTGAATCCGTACGCAAATATTTATTGCGCTTTTTTAAAGAAATGAAAGATTACACAGTTCGTATAGAGAATGAAGCTGTTAAGATTACCCGTTATAAATTACTTAACGAGCATGTTCCTCAATTTATCGAATTTATGGAGGGTCTGATGAAGCAGAACATCATAAAAATATCCGGAGCTCGAGGCACGCAATTTAATTTACCGCTTACAGAGGAAACCGAAGAAATCTTTCAGCGCCTTAGGGATTATTATTTAAAGATAAAGGGCGTTAGTACGTTTTTTAATTTTCGATGGCGTTCACTCAGTACGGGGGAGCAGTCTTATCTCTCTTTCATGTCTCGCTTTTATCATATCAAGCATCATGAACATCATAAGCTACAAAGAAATCTGATAATTATGATTGATGAAGGTGATGCTTGCTATCATCCGGAATGGCAGAGGCGATTTTTCAATCTAACTCTTGATTACCTAAGCAGGTTATTTGCTGAGCATTCCATACAGTTAATTTTTACGGCAAATACGCCATTCTTGTCATCCGATCTTCCCAAATCGAATGTTTTATTTATTGAAAAAACAGGAAAGAGAACTTCTTTATACCATTCAAAAGACAATAATAGAACTGAAACTTTTGCTGCTAATATTCATACACTATATTCTGATTCGTTCTATATGGATGGGATCTTAATAGGGGAATTTGCGAAGAACAAATTAGATAAGATTATTAAATATCTTAACAATAAAAAGGTTACAAAGCGTAATGAGGATTATCTGAAAACCATTCGATTAATTGGAGAGCCGGTGCTCAGAAGAAAATTGCTAAATATGTGGTCGGAAAAGTTTGGACTAAATGAAGAGCGACTAAGGTTGGAGGAGCGTCTTGCTGAAATCAACAAACAAATCCAAGAAAATAATAACAGAACTGACAATGATTAAAAGCCCCTATAGCCTCATGGAGTTAGATGCGATAGCGCAGCTCTACTACAAAGATATTACATCAGCATTTGGTTTAAAAGCTCAACTATTGGCCGCACCTACTAACGACATGAAGCCTGTAATGAACTATATTCATACTCATTTGCGGGAAATTTTATTGGGTAAACCTGATAGATTAGAATTTCATGCTAGCGTAATTGATCCGTTGATTGATGCTGCTAAGGCGGCTTACCTTGTCAATAACCCTGTAATTACGGTCAAAGGCGTTCAACTTACCCCAGCTAAAATGACTACGTATATTAATAATTGGGCAAAAGACGCCATTAGATCAATTTTTAATTATGACACGGATAAAACGACTTCTTTTACCAGGAGAAATGGCGGGGCTTTAGCGTACCGTCATGCAAAACGTTTGGCTATTAGTTCTTGTCCTTATTGTAATGCGTTGTTTACATTTACTATTCGAAACAAACGAATAAAGACTCGTCCTGAATTTGATCATTTTCTAAACAAAGGAAGATATCCATATTTAGCGCTATCATTTTACAATCTGATTCCTTCCTGCTCCCTATGTAACTCAGGAACATTGAAAGGTCAAAAGAAATTTTCTATAACGACTCATCTTCATCCTTTTATTGATCATATCGAGGGCTTGTATGAGTTTAGGACAAAAGTTGATGCTGTAGATTTTCTTGTAAACGGTGATGACTTCACTTTGAAGCTGCAACCTTGTACGGGTGTAGGTAAGATAGCAAGAGCAAGGGCAGAAAAAAGTATTGGTGAATTTGCTATTGAAGATCGATATAGCTTTCATAAAGATTATGCAGGAGAAATTCTCACCAAGGCCTACGTTTACAATAATTCAACAATTGAAGCCTTGTTTACCTCATTTGATATTGGGGGGCACAATATTTTTAGTTCGCCGGCTGAAATAAAGGAATTAATTATGGGCAATGTTTTACATCCGGACCGTTTTCACAAAAGAATTTTATCTAAACTAACGAAAGATATAGCCGAAGAGTTTGGCTTAACGATATAACTATGGCTAATACAAATATTGATGCACAAAAGCTTGGATTAAATATAAATGAATTCGTAAAAGCACTGGAAGCGGTTACAGATATAATCTGGAAAAGTGAGAGATATCAGCAGGTGACCGATAGGTTTTATTATACAATATTTATGAAGATCCGAATGCTTTTAGATGGCATTTTTCTGCAGGTTTATAATTTAGACAATAAACCACACTACGGAATGGGCGTAGCGCTGCAGATGAGAACCGCTATGCTTGATTTACTGGGTTTATATTATGTTATAGATGAAATTGACGATGAAGAGGTGCAGTTAGAGCGTGTCTGTAGAATAATGGCAGACCATGTAAAGTACACATGGAATGAGTTTACTAAGGATGAAAAAGATCAGGTAAGAAAGGATTGGCCGGATCTATTTGATGTAGATGGAAACTTAAAAAAATTTAGTAATGTTACTACCAAAATATTTATGGCTGGAATCGTCAAACAAGGTAATACTATAAAAGAAGCTGAAATGATAAAGCCAATCTATGATTTCTTTTCAAAGCTTGAACACAATGGAGCATTTACTTTTCATTTGATCCATCAGGCTTATTCTCCCAGCAGAAATGAAAAGTTGAAGGGTTTGATCAAAGAAGCAATCGTCAACTGTGCTATTGCTTTAAAATTAATATGTTATCATTGGGTATTAACAGATGATCCACTTATCACAAAAATAGAAATAATCATTACAGACATTAAAAATTCATAGGTATATCGAGATCTGACCACAAGTAATCTAAACGTTCCAAGTAAAATTTTCGTATTATCTTTGTATAATGGATGAGCTTCAACGGAACTGCGATGAATATTAAGATCAATAATGAAATGCCCTCAAGAATAGCAATAATTCTAAGTCGTCCGATTTTAGTTTTAAATAAATTAATCATAATTATCTGAAATAAGGTCTGTTAGCTATGGGAGAGAACGGCTACGGAATGGCAATAAAAATAATCAGCAGAACAACGATGAAGTAAATCAACATTGTTTTAAAAAACCAACCAGCGAAAAGTGCAGTGTAGGAAAGTTAATGTCTTTTCCGGCGCGGAAAAGATTGAAATGATAAGCCCGCCCATAGGGGACGCCGTAAAAAGAAATGCAGCTTTTTTAGCGGAGAATCATTTGTAAAGTTATGCAACAAATTAACAGAACATGATGATATAAGAAACCCCAACCGGATGGCTGGGATTTTATTTTTATTTTTTTGTTTCTTCAACAGATACCTTACGGAATTCCTTGAATAGTTTGCTAAGTTCTAAAGCAGATTTTCTAGCTCTTGTACCGGCAGCCTTGTTACCTTTTTCAGTCTGTAGTGCTGCCTCATTAGAAAATGCTTCAAATTCAGCATTGATCTTTTCGATAAGTTCTTTCATAGTTTGATTATTTATTTTGAATTGCAAATATAACCGATGGGAGCGAGGTGACCTCATAAGTAGTAAACTTTTGAGATCTAATATGTAATTTAAGAAAGATTAAATGATCAAAATTGAGGGAATAAATCTCTGATATAGCGCATGGGAGAGAGAGGCTGCCTAAAATTCTTCAATTGATCGGAGTTTTTACGGAAATGCTATGGCAGTACTGCTAAATAAATAATTTTTCTAATTGTGACTTTTTGCTAATAAAATTAGTAAAACTTTCCGGGTCCCAACATTTCTTTATGAATATTTTTCATTATAAAAAACAAAACGTAAACGCATATCCGCAAAGATAAATATCAGATTTAAAATCACAATTTTTTTGCGTTAGCGATAAAAGCGGCATCCTTTTGCCCGGCAAAAGATATAGCGGAGAGCGCGACCGAGCGTGTGTGCGAAATCGGAACGCCCCGGTAAAACTAAATGCCGGTACTTAAAGTTCCTCTTTCTGATCATTAAAAAAACACAAACTTAGAAGTACTGTAATTTTAGAAGCTTAAATTATATATTTTCCGTAAAAAGCCTGATGCATAAATATTTTACAGAATTTAGAATTGTCCTATTTTTGTTTCTTCTTTAAAATCATCAAACCTGATAACCACTTAAATGAAAAAAAATCTGATTCTGTTATATGCCTTGTTAAGCCTGAGCCTATCAGCTCAATCTACTATGAAGGAAGATCTATCAAAATTATTCCTTGATTTAGATCTTGATCTAGCACCGAAATTGATGATCGCCAATTCCCTGTTGCAATTTGAATGGGGAGCCAATAGAGGACTAATGTGGACTAATGACTGTAAAACGGAGAGTAATGACACACATACATTTATTACTAAATTTGGTAAGCACCCCTTTATCGAATCAACCTTTAAAAAAGGAATATTAACAGTCACTCAGACCACTGAAGAGATGGAGACGGATGTTTTTTCGATCCATGAGAACTTTGAATTTGATAATCCTGATGATATGATCAATGAATACAACCGTTTACTGCCTGTTTTTGAAAAATTTGGATACCGTGTAAAAAATTCCATTGTTCAGAATGAAAATTTTGAAACGAAGTTTGAGAATACGGAAATATTGATCGGCAGTGAACAAAAAAAAGCAGAACTCACCATAAGCTATTCCATGCCACCAAAAAAGGGGAAAAATAAAAGTTATCATCTTATCATTCTATATGTCAATCAAGTGAAAGATTAAATTTCAGCACAAGCATTTACCTCATATAAATATTAGCTGTAGGGGTCTTTATATATTCCCTGATTATGCGTACTTTTTCCTGCTGTAAGAATAACGATGTAAAAACAATGGAAAAAATGCAACAGCTTGAAGCATTAAAGGCTGCACCAAAGTTTGTCCAGGAAGTTTTTTATATAGGTGTGGCTGATAAGCAGAATGAAAGAGTTCAATCCCAGCTTCTTGATGAAAGCATTGATAGATTTACCGAAAGGGTAACCAATAATTTTAGTGATAAACAGTACAGGGATTTAATGAAAAATGATCTGGACAGGTTCAACGATTATAACCTGGACACAGAGGACAGAGAATATATCTGTGGTTTTTATGAAAAAATCATGGATGCCATAGAACTAGAAAGCTCAGATGGCGTACTTAATAATTGGCTTTACGACTTCTAATATTAATCAGCAATCGAACAGCTATGCTTCAGTAATTTAGTCCAATGGAAAAACCAATACATATTTTAGATCAAATTGCCAATCAATGAAAGAGTGAGGAAGAGAATTTTTTTCTTGATACCGGATTTTCAGAAAAGTACATCAAAATAGAAATGCCAGTTGGTAAAAAATATGCATGGCAAGTAGAAGATCATAAAATTTCCAAAAGTAAAAATTAGAATCTTTATTTGAAGCAAATTATAGAAAAGATACAGAAGAAAATTTTGTCCCTTTGATGAACATGTATTCTAAACTTTTTTAAGAATCGATTTAGGTAGAAGGATTAAAATAAATAATACTAAAATTAGGCAAACGAAATGGATGCATGAAGAATATGCGAATGCTTGATAGAAATTGATCCATCCCAAATTTTGATCTATAATGTAATAGAATAGTCCTCCATTCAAGGCTATTCCGAGTGCGCCTGCTAATTGCTGTAACGTAGAATAAACTCCCGAAGCATTCCCTACCATATTTTCCGGAAGTCCTTTCATTGCTATATTAGCAAAAGCGGGTAAAACTAACGCAACACCACATCCATGAAACACCATTGTCATATAACTTTTCCAATCGATAATCGGATATTTGAATAGAATCAATTGGAAAATTAAAGCAGACATAATCAATAAAATTCCTATAATTAAAATGTTTTTGCCAAATTTCAAGATTATAGGTGCAGCAAATAAAGATGTTATAATAAATCCACTTCCTTGAAATATAACAAAATAGCCTGCCTGCATTGGGGATAAATTCAAACCTTCCTGTAAAAATAGTGCTAGTACAAAAAAATAAGCATCCAACATAAACATAAAAAGTATCACAGCTAAAACTGCCATGTTGAAGTTTTTAAATCTGAATAGTTTCAGATCAAGCAGCACTTTATTTTCATTTTGTCTTTGACTGAATAGAAAGTACATTATCAATAGAAGAGAAGCTACAAATGTGAAAATACAAACAGTAACAGATTGTTCATATCCTATAGTAATGGAAAATAGTAACAATATAAGTGAAAGACACAGAATAGAAGCACCTTTATAATCCATACTTAAAACTGAAGCATTGACAGAGTTTTTTAAAAATAGCTTGGCTAAGAAAAGATTGAGCAAGCAAATCGGGATATTAATCAAAAAAATATAACGCCACGATTGATTGATAATAAAAGGTTTTATTTCAACTAAAAAGCCACCCAGAAATTGACCCAACATTGTACCTATACCAATAGTGATCCCATACCATCCTAATGCATATGTTCTTTCTTTATCGCTGGGAAAGAGAATTTGGATATAGGATAAAACTTGCGGTGACATCAATCCAGCGCTTATTCCCTGAAAAAATCTTAATGCAATTAACTGTTTAGAAGAGCTGGCAAATCCACATCCTGCAGAAAATATCATAAATAATAGCAGTCCAATCATGAACAAATACTTTCTTCCATAATAATCTCCAGCACGACTACCAATAATAAGAAAAGATGCTAATCCAATCATGTAAATAGCTACAATTAATTGAGTTTCTGCGTTACTTGAAGCGAGTCCATCTTCGATAGAAGGAATAGCAATATTAACAATGAATATATCAACAATCGTTAATAAATGGGCTGTAAGGAGAACCAATAAGGCCATCCTTTGTAGATTAATAGTTTTCATTATATATAGAAAGGTCTATCTATTCAAATTAAAAAAATTATATTAATTCCAAAATTGTTTTTCTTAAAACTTCCAAGTCTTGAGTATTTCCTTTGATACTGCTCGATGCGACAGCGCCTTCAATCATAAGAAAAATTATATTGGCTAGATTTTCCTTAGAAAGGTTTGAATTAGAATCAAAAGATTGAATCAAGTTTTTAAGATAATCTCTTTGTTTTTGTTTGTGATTAATGACTCTTGTAGCAACTTTCTCATTCTCTCTGCCTATTTCAGCATTAATTTTAATAAAGTGACAGCCAGAATATCCTGCTTGTTTCTGCAACTGGATGCGGTAATCAATAAACTTTAATAGTTTTTTTTCAGGTTTTTGCTCATCTTTCATAAAAAGATCAAGGTTTGAAAAAAACGTTATTTCCTCTTGTTCCAAGTAGTTTAGTAAGAGGTCTTCTTTTGATTTGAAATGATTGTAAAGTGAACCTATTGCAATATTAGCCTCTGCAATGATCTGATTAATTCCTGTATTATTAAATCCTTGATGATAAAATAGGCGAGCGGTTGTTTCAACAATTCTTTCTTTTACACTCATTTTTTCGCTCATATCAAAAATTTTAACAAAGGTAATATAAAAATAGATAGATCTATCTATTTTTGTTGATATTTTATACGACGGAAATTTCAAATGGATTAAACTATTTCAATGGAATTTTATTGGACATTAAGCATAGTTATTTATCCAGCTTGGAAATGTTCGGAGTGAAAGCTAACTACAATATTATCGGAATGAAGAGGTCAATTGTGGAAATAAAAAATTGAATTGCGCAGATAGGCTGCGCAGGGCTAGTTTTATTTTGTACCTACTAATGAAAAAAAGTCTAAATTAGCTTATCATGGAAGAAATTAAAGACATAAGAGAAGACAATTATCAGGAATCGATAAATATTGCTTGGGAAGCATATTATGCGAACAATATAGATGAGGTCGAATCCGCATGCCTGAAAATGATTGAAGACTATCCAGAGAAAGCCAATTGTCACTATTTATTGGGGCTAGTGTATCATAGTAGAAAAAATTTTCAAAAAGCTACTGATGAATTTCTAATTTCTATACAAAACGATAAGGCTGGCAAGAACAATGGGTACGCCTATTATTGGTTAGGTCTGTCCTATGCCGAACGTTCTTGGTCTAAATCAGATGATGGTGCCGTTTATATTTACAACCAAGCACAATCAGAGGCCTATCATAAATTGGCGAGTGAATCGTTGTACTTTCCACCCCATGCACTTCTCCATTTTAAATATAGTTTAAAAGGACAGGATAAAATTGAACTGCTGGAAAAAGGAATTACGCATTACCCTGAAATGGCTGATTTTTATGTATTACTTGCAGATCATTATAAAAGTCAGGGAATATCAACTTTGCAACTTGAATCATTGAACCGTGCAGTTGAAAAGGGAATTGAATCTGCCTCTGTACAGTTCAATTTAGGCCAGTACTATCTTGCCGGAGGAAATTATGATCTATCAGCAATCCACTTTGCCCAAGCTTTAAAATTAAATGGTAATATTCGTTGTAACTCTGACATCAATTATTTTCAGGGACGCTGTGCCGAGCTCGTTGGTGATAAAATTTCTGCAGAACAGTTTTATCTTGCCGCATATGCTCGGATTTTGTAAGAGGCTCTTTCTTTACTTTATTTTTTTTTCGCTTAAATAAGATAAATGGATCTTTAGAAATAATTTCCTTAGCGATAGCACGAAGCACAATCTTCTTAAAATTACTGATATATTTTAATGAGGTATTATTAGAACATTTTTGTACAGTCTTTAAGTAGAACTCATAATCTTTTATAAATTCATAATTTAGTTCCCGAAATTCAAGATCATCTCGTTGGTATTTGAAAAAGATGAATTCCTGTATATGAGATCGTGCTGTTACAAAACGCGTTTAAGTTCCCATTGCATATTCGGTGGGTACTAAAGCCACCAGCTCATCATTATGTTCTTTAAACTCGTGAAGGACTTTGGCTTTGGAAATTGTTTTTCCATTGACAAAATTGATGATTTTTAATGATGTCACCGTTTCATCCTGATTTATAAGCTCTGTTCTGAATTGATTAATCTTTGTGACCAATGCCTCTAAGAAATAGTTGAGCGTTTTAGCATCCTCCTTGGTTCCAATCGCTTTTCCGGCTTCCTGATCCCATCTCTTTGCATCCCATTTCATTTTCGTAGAGGTCTCTTTGGGAACACCATCAACAGTAACTCTCAGATAAACATATCTGATCTGTGTCGTTTTAATTTTTGGACTTTTCAAAAAGAAATTGAGTCCGTAACTTGTTTCTAGCATAATAAAACATTTTAAGGTTAGTAAATGTCGAACTATAACATTCTTAAGTCAAGTCGTTAATGGTTTTACATGTTGATTATCAAATCTTTAAATCTAATTTCGTGGCACTTTCTATTTTCAAAAAAAGTGCCACGATTGTGCCATGTAAATTATAGGCGTTTTTATAAATTTTACAGGATTCTTCTGAAAAAAGAAAATCCTGCAATTTTTAAAATTGCAGGATTTATCAGCTTTTGCACACTTTAGAGAGATTCTCTATCATATTATTGCGGAGAAAGAGGGATTCGAACCCCCGGACCTGTTACAGTCAATAGTTTTCAAGACTATCGCAATCGACCACTCTGCCATTTCTCCAAAAACTCCGATTGTATCGTTGTTTTTCAGTGGTGCAAATATAGAAAGTTTTTTTATATTGACAAAATATTTGGAAAATAAATGTTTTCAAAAAAGATATGTCTCTCCATTTCAATATATAAAATTTAGTTTAAGCAAAAATCTTCTTTATAATTTATAAAATATTTTTAACATCTATGAAGTTTTAAGAAATACTTATAGTTTGAAAGATAAAATTTGGATTTAAAATTCAGCGAAACTTTGTTGCTGGACTTCCATGATGAGTTGCTGCAACTATTCCATGAAAATTATTGGAAGTATAATACAAGTCTTTGAAATAAATTTCATTTTCTATCTCAGTTTTTTCTAATATTGATAAAGGTTTTTGAAAATCTGAGACTTCATAAGTGTAATTTATTTTTGCAGGAGCGGTTTTTTTCTCGCAACGGCAATAAAGATGATCATGTTGTATATGTTCATGAAGATCGATTATTATCACTTTTATATTCTCGTAATTTTTAAATTTTTCGAAAGTTTTTTGATCTAAAGTAAACCATGGTTCACCGTGATAGAAGAAATGATCAATAATTTCAGGGTGATGAGTATGTTTTTGTTCTAATGGAGCAGCTGAATAATAACCATTGCATTGTGTGCAAGTAGCAACTTGTATTTTTATCGACATAGTATTATGATTTAAAGGTGTGCCTTTGCTATATCAGAAGTTGTGCCATACATGGTAAATTTTTATACGAAATGTGATTTTTAAAGAATAAAATTCACAGACTAAGTAAAATGTTTTGCCGTATTTTTTACAGCTTATCATAAAAAAATCCCCGACTTTCGACGGGGATTAAAAACTAATAACCATGAAAACTCAAATTAAACATGAGAAATTCGGTGCAAATATATAAACAAAAAAGCAAACCCCTGCAAAAAACAGGGGTTAAATTTGAAAAATATATTTAAGTGAAAAAGTGATGCAATTGATTATTCAAACACTGTGCCGTGAATAATTTTCAAAAAAGAAAATTTTAACCGAAAATGTGGTATTTGATTAATTTTTTACCGTTAAAGTGTTGAATTGCTGTAATAAATATTCCGATATATTTTTGTTGATTTTTGATAGGAGAGTTATTAATCTGTTTATAAATGTGGTATGTGTATCTATAATAGGTAAAAAATAACTGTTTTTCGGATTTTTGTGAGTATTTTTGAAACTAAAGTAAATATAATTAATTATTGATTTTACGTTTCTATGATCTTAATTGTTGATGATAACCAAAGTAATCTTTATTCATTAAAGAAATTACTTGAATCTAAAGATTTTCAGGTAGATACAGCGGATTCCGGAGAGGAAGCTTTAGGAAAAGCATTGAAAAATGATTACGCCTTAATTATTTTGGATGTACAAATGCCCGATATGGATGGTTTTGAAGTTGCTGAAACGTTAGCTGGCTACAGCAAAACAAAGGAAGTTCCCATCATATTTTTGTCGGCTGTCAATACAGAAAAACGATTTATAACGCGAGGTTATGCTTCCGGAGGTAAAGATTATGTGACGAAACCTGTTGATCCGGAAATTCTTTTGCTTAAAGTTAAAACATTTTATAGCCTTCAGGAACAGAATATTGCGATGAAAAAAACGCAGCAAAGTCTGGAACTTGAAGTGAAAGGGAGGAGGGAATCTCAGGTAACAATGAAATCTCAGATCGATCATTTTCATTTGATGCTGGAATCTTTGCCGCAAATCGCTTTTACTTTGAATGAGGATGGAATTGTAGATTTTGTGAATGTCAAATGGTATCAATATTCAGATTCTGAGCAGGATTTTCCGGAAACTCATCCCGATGATTTTAATATTAATGAAGAACTCGAACGCTGCAAAAAGAAAGGAAAATCTTTGGAGCTGGAAGTTAGGATTAGGAATATCGAAACAGGAAATTTCCGATATCATTTGCTTAGAATTACTCCTGTACGTGAAGAAAATATTGTAAAAAATTGGGTAGGAACTTTTACAGATATTGATGATCAGAAGAAAGTTGAAAAAGAAAAAGATGAATTTTTAAGTATTGCAAGTCACGAACTTAAAACTCCTTTAACGAGTATTAAAGCTTATGTTCAGCTTTTGGAAAGGAAATTAAAGCTTGATAAAGAGAGTACAGAAGCGGGATTTGTCGCCAAAGCTCAGGATCAGATTGAAAAATTAAATACATTGATCACAGATTTACTTGATGTTTCCAAGATTGAAAACGGTAAGCTGAAGATCAATAAAAAACCAACAGATCTTGAAAGTGTTATCAATAATGCAATTGACACAATTTTGCAGACACACGACGAGAACAGGGTAAAAATAAAGCGTGACGGAATTATTCCCAACATTTTAATCCCTTTTGACGAAATCCGTATTGAGCAGGTTTTAATCAATTTCCTTACGAACGCTATAAAATATTCTCCGAATAATAATCAGGTTATTGTAACGACCTTTGTAGATGAAGAGGAACAGGAAGTAAAAGTAAATGTTACAGATTTCGGAATCGGAATTCCGGATTTTAAGCAGGAAGCTGTTTTCCATAAATTTTACCGTGTTGAAGAGTCTTCGCTTCAGTTTCAGGGAATGGGAATCGGGCTTTTTATCTGCTCTGAGATCATCAAACAGCATCATGGACACATCGGAGTTTCCAGCAAAGTTGACGAAGGTTCAACATTCTATTTCACCTTACCTTTAAATTAATTTTCCATGCCGAAAAAAATTATACGAAATCTTCAGTTTGGAGTAGGACTTTCACTTTTAATATTGATTGCGAGTTCATTGGCATCGTATTTCAGTATCCAAAACCAAATGAGCCATCGTGAAAGCGTTGGTAAAAGCAGACGCGCAGTGACAGCTGTAAAAGATGTTTTGGTTGCTCTTTTGGATGCAGAAACAGGAAACAGAGGATATCAGCTTACAGGAAGAGAGAATTTTCTGGAGCCTTACAATCGAAGTCTTGCCGAATATTCCAAAACATTTGAATATGTAAAAAGCCTGGATATAAAAGATCCTCATCAGATTAAGCTTTTGGATTCGCTTGAGAAAAATGTAAACAACAATTTGTCTAATATGAAACTTTTCGTCGAAAACCGTCGAAAAGGACAAATGATGACGCAGCAGCAGATTTTGGAAAGCAAAGCTTACATGGATAAATGCAGACAGATTGTTAGAGAATTTTCACAATATGAAGAAAATCAATTAGCTGTAAAGACTAAAGATTTAAATCAATCATCAAGCACAACAGTTTTATTTATTGTTTTTTCGGCAATTGCAGCAGTTGTAGTAACTGCATTTTTCTATTTTAAATTAAGAGCTGATTTAATCCGAAGAGACAAATTGGAGAAAATGCTTAAAGCAAAAGATCTGGAAATATCGAGACGTGTAAGTGCGATCCAGCAAATTGCAAATCGCGTTGCCAATGGTGATTACAGTCAGAAAGTGGTAGATAATGCAGAAGATGATTTAGGCGATCTTGTTGATTCTTTGAATCACATGACAGAATCCTTGAAACTTTCATTTGATACCATTAATAAAAGTGATTGGCGCCAAAAAGGTCTTGCTATTTTGAATGAATCTCTGGTTGGAAACAAATCTGTAAAAGAAGTTTCGGAAGAGTCTTTAAATCAATTGGTTGAATACGGAAAATGTATCAACGGTTCAGTATATCTTTATGATGAAGGAATTTTAAAACTAAATACAGCTTTTGGATTGGAAGGGAATATGAAAAGAACTTTCGAGCCGGGAGAAGGAATGGTTGGTCAGGCTTTTATTAGCGAAAAACCTCAGGTTTACAATAATCTTCATGAGGATGATTTTGTAGTGACTTTTGCGAGCAGTACAATCCAGATTTATGGGATTTTATTGCTTCCAATCATTGCAGATGGCTATTGTATCGGTGTTTTGGAATTAGGATCTACTTCTAATTTTGAGCAGGACAGAGTTGATTATTTCATTGAATGCAGCAGAAATATCGGAATTGCTTTAAACGCAGCAAAAGGTCGCGAAAAAGAACAGCAGTTATTAGAAGAAACTCAGGCGCAGTCGGAAGAATTGCAGGTTCAGCATTCGGAATTGGAGAATTTAAATACAGAATTGGAAGCTCAAACGCAGAAGTTACAGGCTTCTGAAGAAGAATTGAAAGTTCAGCAGGAAGAATTGATGCAGGCAAATGCTGAATTGGAGGAGCGTTCGAGATTATTGGAAGAGAAAAACCATCTGATTGCAGAACGTAACAATGAGATTCAGAAAAAAGTAGAGGAATTAGCTTTAAGCACAAAATACAAGTCGGAGTTCCTTGCGAATATGTCTCATGAATTACGAACTCCATTGAATTCGATTCTTCTTCTTTCAAGATTAATGGCAGAAAATCCGGAAGAAAATTTAAATGAAGATCAGGTAGAATCCGCAAAAGTTATCCAAAGTTCTGGAAGCAGTTTGCTGACTTTGATTGATGAAATTCTGGATCTTGCTAAAATCGAGTCCGGTAAAATGACTCTGGAATATCAAGATGTTGCAATTGATGAAGTTGTAAAAGATCTGAAAAATTTATTTAATCCTGTATTTCAGGAGAAAAAACTTCCATTTAATATTCAAATCGAAAATGACGTTAAAAAAGTTATTGAAACTGATCGTTTGAGAATTGATCAGGTGTTGAGAAATCTATTATCAAACGCTTTGAAATTTACAACGAAGGGAAGTATTGATTTAAATATTAAAAAAGATCCGAAAAAGTCTGATTTTATAGTGTTTTCGGTAAAAGATACAGGAATCGGGATTGCAGAAGACAAACAGAAAATTATTTTTGAAGCATTCCAGCAAGCGGATGGTTCTACGAAAAGAAAATTCGGCGGAACAGGTTTAGGATTGTCAATAAGCCGTGAAATTGCCAGATTATTAGGCGGAGAATTGATCCTTAAAAGCAAAGTGAATGAAGGAAGTGAATTCAGTTTAACAATTCCTGTTAAAGCAGTTTCCGAAATTGCTCAGATTGAAACAGATCAGGATTTGGTAGAAATTATTCGTGAAGATGTTGAAGTAATTCAAAATATTTTGGATAACGGAGAAATCGAAGTAAAAGAAATGATTAATACGCTGGAAATTCCTGAAAATGTGGATGATGACAGAGATAATATTAATGACGACGATAAAGTAATCTTAATAATTGAAGATGATACGAATTTTGCTAAAGCTCTTTTGAAATATGCTCATTTACAAGATTATAAAGGGGTTATTGTAGTAAGAGGAGATCACGGTTTGTCTGCTGCGTTACAATATCATCCGCAGGCAATTTTGCTGGATGTTCAGTTGCCTGTAAAAGATGGATGGCAAGTCATGGATGAACTGAAATCTAACCTGGAAACAAAACATATTCCTGTTCACATGATGTCTGCGTTACACGTGAAAAAGGAAAGTCTGATGAAAGGTGCAATTGATTTTATCAGCAAACCTGTTGCTTTGGATCAAATGACAGACATTTTCAGAAAAATTGAAGAAGCCTTGAAAAAAGGTCCGCAAAAAGTTTTAATTGTAGAAGAAAACGCAAAACATGCAAGTGCGCTGTCTTATTTCCTGAGCAATTTCAATATCTCGTTATCTGTTGAAAATAATGTAGAAGACAGTGTAAAAGCATTAACGGGAAATAAAGTAGACTGTGTAATTTTGGACATCGGAGCTTCCAGAGGAAACGAATATCAAATTATTGAGTCTATTAAGAGTTATGAAGGCTTGGAAAATTTACCGATTATCATTTTTACAGAAAGAAATTTATCTAAATCTGAAGAATTGAAAATCAAGCAATATGCTGATTCTATTGTTGTTAAAACAGCGCATTCTTACCAGAGAATTTTAGATGAAGTCGGTTTGTTTTTACATTTGGTTGAAGAAAAAAATAACTCGATCGAAAATGTAAGAAACAAAACATTGGGTTCTTTAACGGAAGTTTTAAGTGGTAAAAAAATATTGATCACAGACGATGATGTTCGTAATATTTTCTCTTTAACGAAAGCTTTGGAAAAATATAAGGTAGATGCTGTGGTTGCAATGGATGGCAAACATGCGCTTCAGCAGATCAAAGAAAATCCCGATGTAGATGTGATTTTAATGGATATGATGATGCCTGAAATGGATGGCTATGAAACGATAAGAGAAATTAGAAAAATGCCGAAATTTGCACGATTGCCAATTATTGCGATCACGGCAAAATCAATGATCGGGGAACGTGAAAAATGTATTACGGCAGGAGCTTCAGATTACATTTCAAAACCTGTAGATATCGATCAATTATTGTCCTTACTTCGTGTTTGGTTATATGAAAGTTAAACAGCTAAGATTCCGATGAATAATAAAATTCTAATTGTGGACGATGATCCACGTAATATATTTGCATTAAGACTTACGTTGAAATCACGTGGTTATCAGATAGAAAGCTGTACAATGGCTCAGGAAGCTATTGATATTTTGCAAAAAGATAACGGATTCAAAGTTGTGTTGATGGATATGATGATGCCGGAAATGGATGGTTATCAGGCAATAAAGATTATAAAAGATATACCTTCTACAAGCAAAATTCCTGTAATCGCTGTTACCGCTCAGGCAATGCCGGAAGATCGCCAGAAATGTCTTGATGCAGGAGCTCAGGATTATGTTTCAAAGCCGATCGATGTAGATCAATTAATAACTGCTATAGAAAAACTACCGTAAATGCTGGAACCGAGTATTGTAAAAGATGACGAGGTAGAATACTTGATTAAAGATGTTTATGATATGTATGGCTACGATTTTTCCGAGTACAGCCGTGCTTCTTTCAAGCGCAGGGTAAATCGTATCTGCTTGATTGATAGGTTTACAAGTTTTGCGGAATTAAGATATACTATTCTCAATGATCCTGAATATTTAAAACGTTTCATAGAAGAAATTACGGTGAATGTCACAGAAATGTTCCGTGATCCGCAGTTTTTTAAGACTTTAAGAGATAAAATTCTGCCGCAATTAGGAACCTATCCTTTGATACGGATTTGGATTGCAGGCTGTTCGACAGGAGAAGAAGCGTATTCGATAGCGATTTTATTAAAAGAAGCCAATCTTTATCATAAATCTCTTATCTACGGGACAGATCTTAATCCGTCTGTTCTGGAAACCGCAAGAGCGGGAGTTTTTCCTTTACATCAAATGAAATTATATTCTGAAAATTACATTTTATCAGGCGGTAAAAAAGATTTTTCAGATTATTATACAGCAAATTATGACAGTGTAAGATTTGATAAAAGTTTACAGGAAAAATTGATTTTATCGACTCATAATCTTGTTTCAGACAGTTCTTTTAATAGTTTTCAGCTAATCATATGCCGAAATGTTCTGATCTATTTTGACCGCGAATTGCAGGAAAGAGTTTTCCGTCTTTTTGATAATAGTTTAGAAAATTTAGGATTTTTAGCATTAGGATCGAAAGAAACGTTAAGATTTTCTAAATTAGATAAAAATTTTCATCAAGTTGATGATCAGAAGATCTGGAAAAAAATAGATCACAGCTAAAAACTTTATCATGGAAACACAAAACACAAATACAGAATTAATCATAATCGGTGGCTCTGCGGGAAGCTTACAGGTTATTTTGGAAATGATTAAAAATTTAAATGACAGCCTGAACTTTGCGATTCTGCTGGTTGTTCACAGAAAAGCTCATTCAACGAATATTCTGCAGACTTTGCTTCAACAGTTTTCACCAATAGAAGTGATTGAAATTGAGGATAAAACAGAGATTCAAAGAAATAAAATATACATCACTCCGGCGGATTATCATTTATTATTTGAAGATAAAAAAACAATGTCACTCGATAGTTCAGAAAAGATGAATTATTCTCGACCTTCGATTGATGTTACTTTTAAATCTGCGGCAGAGATTTATGGTGAAAATATGATCGGAGTTTTATTGTCCGGTGCAAATGCCGATGGAGTGGAAGGTTTGGGATATATAAAAAAAAATAAAGGCAAAGTCTGGATCCAGGATCCTGAAACTGCAGAAGTAAATTATATGCCGAAACATGCTGTAGAAGAAATTGATTATGATTTAATAATTAATTCAGGTAATTTAGCGGATTATATTAATCAATTATAAAAAAATAAAGTAAAAATTTCCCTAACTAAGTTAAATTAACTAATATGAGTAAAAAGAAAATTTTGATTTTCGATGACGATAAAACTATTTTGGAAGTGATTACGATCATTTTTGAAGAAAATGGTTATCAGGTTGAAATTTCAGAAACCTCGCATGATATTTTGGAGAAAGTGGCTCAATTTCAGCCCGATGTTATTCTGATGGATAATTGGATCCCCAAAATCGGCGGCGTGGAAGCGACAAAGCTTCTGAAAAATAATGAGGAATTTAAAAATATTCCGGTAATTTATGTGACGGCAAATAACGATATTGTAGCTTTGGCTGAAGAAGCTCAGGCGGATGATTATGTTGCAAAACCTTTCAATCTGGTAGATTTGGAAGATAAAGTTGCCCAGTACATTAAGTAAATTTAAACTAAATTAAATACAAAAAATCCCTGCATCTATTGTAGGGATTTGTGCTATGCTATTTCTTCCATTTCCTGAGAATCAGATTCTTTAGAATATTTCAATCGTTTCTTTATAAATTCAATCGTGCAGTTTCCGTTGTTAATATCTGTAATTAAAGCAGTTAAAAACAATTTTATCATCGGATAAGATATTATTCTATCAGTAAAAGTAGTCGCAATAATCGGCTTTTTTGAAACAAGATTTTCTGTGAAAACATATTCATCTTTCAAATCAATATTTATGTTGAATTGTTGTAAAACGCTTAAATTTAAATAGCTGTTTATCAAATCTTTATTTTCTAAAATATTTTCCATCTCATAGGTGTTTTTTATATTATACATTAATATTTATGCCATAATAGTTTTTTCAGACATAAAATTTTCGGATATAATTATTTTCACCTTTCGAAATGTCCGATTAAACTCTGAAAACGTCCATCTGATAGACTTTCTGAGTGTTTCGTCTGTTTTTCCGTTTTAAGTTTGCGTCATAATCAAACAAAAATAAACTACAATGAAAGCAATCAGAAAAATCTCACTTACAGGAATTTTTGTTTTACAGTTCTTACAACAGTTTCAATGTCTTGCAGAGAAGAAAGTGAAATCACAACAATTCAGGAAGTACAGACTGAAAATCATCAAAATGCGAAAACTCAATTTGTAAACGTAAAAGGAACTAATTTCGCTTATCGGGCATTTGGCAAAGAAGGGGGAATTCCTTTGGTACTTTTGCCGGGATTAGGTGGTTCAATGGATGATTGGGATCCTGCTGTTACAAACGGATTAGCCAAACAATATAAGGTTATTATATTTGATAATAAAGGCGTCGCTGCTTCACAAGGAACAACTCCGAACAATATTCAGTCAATGGCAGATGATGCGATAGATTTTATAGAAGCTTTGCATTTGAATAAAGTCAATATCATGGGCTTTTCGATGGGCGGATTTGTGGCGCAAAGAGTTGTTTTGACTAAACCAGCTTTAATTAATAAGGTAATTTTGACGGGAACCGGACCAAAAGGAGCGATTGGATTAGCCAATTTACCGAATATTATTGCCGGAACTGCAGGATTGGGACCTGAAGAATCTTTCTTAAAGTTTGGCTTTACAAATTCTGCAGAAAGTATCACAGCAGGAAAAGCAGCCTACGGAAGAATTCAGCTCCGAACAACAGACAGAGATCTCGCACTGAGTGATGCAACTTCGTATTCGCAATTGACTGCGGTTTTGGAATGGGCACAGCCGAATACAAATGCTCTTGAGGAAATTAAGGCAATTAAAAATCCTGTGCTTATTGTTCACGGAGAAAATGATCTGCCGGTTTCTGTTCAGAATGCACACAATATGATTCAGAATTTAGAACATGCGGAATTATTAATTTTCCCTGATTCCGGTCATGCATCTTTCTTCCAAAATCATGACGCTTTTGTTACTAAAGTTGTTGAATTTTTAAACTAAATTTAAATTAATAATGAATCTGATTCCTCAATGAATAATCGTTGAGGTTTTTTTATTAATAAAAATTATTTCTTAACTAGATTAATGCAACCGATTGAATTGATATTGCTAAAAAACACATAAAAGTGAATTATGGCAAGTGATTTGTTGTTGAAAAACTGAATTTAGCTATCAAATCACCAAAATTTTGAAATATGAAAATAAGAACCTATCATGTAATGGTTGCAGTATCAATGCTTTTTGCAAGTTGTTCAGACAGCATTGATGAGAATGAAGGAAACAATCCAACGCTTCCTCCTGTTGAAACAAATCCTGCCAATACAAATTATCAGCCTGCGTTTCCTGGACAGACAAGAGCAAATGGAGTAAAGACTAACACTGCATATGTATCTGAGGTAGTAACTTCTGCATTATCTGCACCTTGGGGAATCACAAGTTTACCCGATGGAAGATTGTTGATCACAGAAAAAGGCGGAACAATGAGAATTGTAGGCAATACGGGAACTTTAAGCAATGCCATTACTGGAATTCCAGCCGTAAATTCCGGAGGGCAGGGTGGATTATTGGGAGTTTGTGTCGATCCGCAATTTACATCAAACAGAATGATTTACTGGGTTTTCTCTGAAAATGTTTCAGGTGGAAACGTAACTTCAGTAGCAAAAGGAAGACTTTCGAATTCTGAAACGATTATTGAAAATCCTGTGGTAATTTACAGGGCAAATCCTTCTGCCAACGTTGGAAATCTTCATTATGGAGGACGAATTTTATTCGACAGTACAGGAAATCTATTTGTAAGCACGGGAGAACGTTCAGATCTTTCTACAAGACCTTTGGCGCAATCTGTAACGGCAGCTGTCGGAAAAATTTTGAGAATTACAACAAGTGGTCAACCTGCTCCTGGAAATCCTACTTTCTCACAATCAGGAGCTTTGCCTGAATTGTACAGTATGGGTCACAGAAATCCTCAAGGAATTGCAATTCATCCCATAACCGGCGATTTGTGGCAAAGTGAACACGGACCGAGAGGTGGAGATGAAATTAATCGGGTTTTGGCAGGGAAAAATTACGGTTGGCCGACAATTACTTACGGAATCGAATACAGTGGCGCAACAATCGGAGCCGGAATACAGCAACAATCAGGAATGGAACAGCCTGTTTATTATTGGGATCCTGTAATTTCTCCAAGCGGAATTACTTTTTATAAAGGAAACACCGTTCCGGAATGGCAAAATAATCTTTTCATCGCTTCACTGAGTGGAATGAACATTACAAGATTGGTCATGGAAAATAATAAAGTAATAGGAGAGGAGCGACTTCTTGCAAGTGAAAATCAACGTTTCAGAGATATTACGCAAGGTTTGGATAGTAATCTTTATGCGGTTACTGATGCGGGAAGATTGTACCGAATTCGTAAACAATAAATAATTCTCTATAAAGATAAGCCACCTGAAATTTTAGGTGGTTTTTTATTATTTTAAAATTTAAATCATAAAAAGGATTATAATTCAATAAAAATAAACCACTACTTTTTGTAGTGGTTTTTAAATATAATATCAAATCTTCTTTTAATTAAACTTAAACTTCGCCCTGAATTCCAGCGGAGCCATGTTCGTTTTCTTTTTAAACAAAGTACTGAAAGATTGTGAATGCTCAAACCCCAATGTGTAGGCAATCTCGCTTATTGATAACTGTGTCGTGGAAAGCTTTTCTTTCGCTTTACTGATCAGCTTTTCATGAATATGTTGCTGTGTATTTTGTCCGGTATGAATTCTTAAAAGATCACTTAAATAATTTGGTGAAAGATTCATGACTTCTGCAATTTGCTGAACCGTTAATAATCCTTTTTCTGCCGATTCTTCTTTATTGAAATAATCATTTAAAAATTGTTCAAACTTAGCCAATAACTGATGATTTCCGTTTTTTCTGGTGATAAACTGTCTCTCATAAAACCGATTGGAATAATTCAATAACAAATCAATTTGTGAAAGAATGATTTCCTGTGTGTGTCGGTCGATATGTTGACATTCTTTATCAATTTTATGAAGAATCTGAATCAGATCATTTTCTTCATCTTCAGACAAATGCAAAGCCTCATTTACGGCATAAGAGAAAAATCCAAAGCTGGAAATTGTCTGAGCCAAAGGATGTTTCAACAAAAAATCTTCATGAAAGATCAACAGATAACCTTTTCCATTACAATCTATCGTGTCTAAATCTAGGTATTGAACCTGATTTGGGGCTGTAAAGCTTAAAACACCTTTATCATAATCATAATGTTGCTGTCCATACCTTACTTTTCCGGTGGATTCTCTTTTTAAAGCGACACAGTAAAATCTATTCACAAAACCTTTCCAAATCTCATCTTCGATAAAGCTACTGTCGGATAGATTGATGACACTTACCAAAGGATGTTTCGGTTCTGGTAAAGAAAGCAAACGGTGAAAAGCGGAAACGGACTGGATCGTATTCATACTATAAATATAAGCTTAATAATCTAAAAGTCCCATACTGAATTCGTCATAAGGCGCTCCGGTATCGGTTCCTAAAGGTATGATACTTTCCAGTTTCTGAAGTTCATTTTCACTTAATTGAATGTTGGTTGATGCAATATTCTGTTCAACATATTTTCTGCGCTTCGTTCCCGGAATCGGAACAATTCCTTTGCTCATGATCCATGCTAAAGCCAATTGAGAAGAAGTAACTTCTTTTTCTTTCGCCATATTTTCGATTGCTTCCACCAACTCAATATTTTTCTGAAAATAATCTCCCTGAAAACGCGGAATTCCTCTTCTGAAATCATTTTCAGGAAGATCGTCGATGGAACGGATTTGTCCGGATAAAAATCCTCTTCCAAGTGGTGAATAGGCTACAAAACCAATTCCTAAATCTTGTAAAGTTTTCAAAACTCCTTTTTCTTCAACCGTTCTTTCAAACAGAGAATATTCACTTTGTACAGCTGTGATTGGGTGAACTTCATGCGCTCTTTTTACAGTTTCAGAAGATACTTCCGATAATCCGATGTATTTTACTTTTCCTTCTTTTACGAGATCACTCATGGCGCCTACAGTTTCTTCGATCGGTGTATTTTTATCCAGACGATGCATATAGTAAAGATCGATATAGTCTGTTTTTAAATTTTTTAAAGATCTTTCAACCGCTTTTTTTACATATTCCTTTGTTCCGTTGATTGCCCACGTTACTTTATTATTGTCATCGATTTCCCAACCGAATTTTGTAGCAATAATATATTTTTCACGGTCGTTTCCGATGGCTTTTGCTATTAATTGTTCGTTTTTTAAAGGTCCGTACAAATCAGCTGTATCAAGGAAATTTCCTCCCAATTCAAATGAACGGTGAATGGTTGCGATTGCTTCATTCTCATCAGCTTCTCCGTACATGTTGGCTTCTTCAAAACCTGTCATTCCCATGCAGCCCAAACCTATTTTAGGGATCTCCAATCCTTGACTTCCTAATTTAATGTGTTTCAAATTCATATTCTTGATTTTAATGATACAAATTTCATTATAAATAACAGAGTGGATGTATGCAAAACGATGAAGGTTGTATGTAAACTACTGATAAATAAAAACCCACAGGTTTCGTGTTTTTACAAATATTTATATCAAAGACTGCAACCTAGCCCCGATTGCAACGACATCCTTTTGTGTAGCAAAGCGGAACAAAAGATATAGTGGAAAGCGGGAAATGGCTTCAAAAAAGTTTAAACATATATTTTTATTAAGTTTTTTTTTCAGGACAGATTTGATAAGGTGTTTTGATTATCCGAAGACATATTTTAATGGTTCAGACAGGTTTTTGAAGTATCCGGCTATATATTTTGAGCAGGCGTTGAGGTTTTTTAATCATCCGAAGATGTATTTCACGTCTATTAACAGGTTATCCAACGTATCAGTATGTTTAAATAACCGCAAAAAAGGGGTTCAAAACCCCGAAAGACCTTTAATGAACCGTATCGGATAGGTGATTCAACCTGTCGGGATCCTTGTGCAACGTGTCCGGACTTATGTTTAACGTATCGGGATAGGTTCGGAACGTATATTTTGAGGTTCTGAACCTCAAACTTCTGTTATTAAGCTAAGAAGATAAAAAAACGGACAATGAAAATTAATTCATCATCCGTCCTAAAATTTAACATTAAAAAATTATTTTCCGCCGCCGCCGTTTTTCTCGACATCGGTTTTTGTGTTTTCTTTTACTTTCTGGTTTCCAAAACGTTTTACAAATGAGATGGAAGCTCCGTACCAATCCCATTTTGAGGCATTTCTCACATATCCTTGTTGATTGTAAGTCGTTGCATCATAATTTGGTCTCTGGAAAATATTCATCAACTGTAGACTGACTTCCATCTGTGTTTTCGGGAATATTTTTGTTACGGAAATATTATGAAAAACATTCGCTTTATTGGTGGTTGAATTTCCGTTATTCTGATTTGAAACTTCAACCCATGCACTTAAGTTAATGTTCTTATTAAAAAGATTTGTGTACGAAAGATTGGTTGAAGCACTTAGATAGCTGATATAATCTCTTGCTCCATCCAGTTTATTTTTTTGATTAAAATCACTATTGTCTATATAATACCATCCCAAACCAAGATTTACAGTAAATTTATTTTTGAAAAATGTCTGATTGGTATTGGCATAAAGATAATATTTATGCACATTTCCACTAAAATTGGAAGGTTGTGTAATGGATATTTTTTTTACACCTGTAGAACTTGTAGCATCGGGAATTTCTCCCTGTAAGTAATCTGTCCAATAATCCTGATCTGTAAATGAATACCTTGCGGAAAGGAAATATTTCTTTAAAATTCCCAGTTTCATATAAATTCTATCACTTGGATTGGGCTCCAAATCCATATTTCCGCGGCTGTAAATTCCGTCGGTATTGGGAGTCATGAAAGGGTTAAATTCTGCGTACCACGGTCTCCAGAGATTTCGGTTATAGGTTAAGGTTAAATCATATTTGTCTGAAAAATTATATTTTAATAATAAATTGGGAAGGAAAGTTCCGTAAGAATCTTTTCTTGATGTCCCGGCAACATCCTGTCTCATCTTATAATCAATATATTCATAGCGAAGACCGACTCTTGTTTCTAATTTTTTAAAGAAAGTTCGGCTGTAATTGGCATATAATGAACTGATGTTGTCTTCGTAATGAAAAATATCATTCGGACTGAGTCCGCTCAGCATATTTCCGTACAGATTATTGGGAACAACATTATTATTAAAATTCATTTTTCCTCCGACTTCAAAAGTGGCTCCTGATTTTCCTAGAGGCTGTGTGTAATCTACTTTTAGATAATAATTTCGGTTTTCTGTATCGGAAAGAACGCCTATATTTTTTGTTGACGCCCCATCAGTAACTGAAATGATATTATTAACAAAATAACTGTCTTCGGACTGACCATAGTAATTTGTACCTACGTTTACATCTAAAATTTTATTCTTTTCCTTATCATACCATTTATAAAAAAGGTTGGTTCCCAAATTTCGGTTAAGTCCTGTTGAGTTTTGATTTTGTTCAGAAGAACTGTCAAAAATACTGTTGATCTGGTCTAATCTGCTGGCTTCAGAGTTGGAAGTAGAATTACTCTGGTAATATTCCAAAATAACCCCAAAAGTATTTTTATTATTGATTTCAAATTCTGAAGTAGAAGAAAATGAAGGACTTTTACTTCTGCCCGTTACATAACTATCAATCTGATTGGTAGAATTATCCGCATACCAATTATACAAACTTGAACTTCTCTGAACATACGTGTTATCACTGTAACTTCCAATGAAGGTCTGTGTAAAGCTTTTCTTGTGATAATTTAAGTTTAAATTCGTGTATTGAGAGTTTTTTGTGTTTTGTCTGTTGTTAAAAGTCACGCTTCCTTTGATTCCCTCATCATCGCGCTTCTTTAAAACGATATTAATCACCGATCCTGTTGCTTCATAACGTGAAGAAGGACTTGTAATGACCTCAATTTTCATTAGATTATCGGCAGGAATTGTCTTTAAATATTCCTTTAATTCTTTCCCTGTAAAAACTGTTTTTCTGTCATTGATATAAACGGTAACGGTTTCTCCTTCAGCTTTTATAGCGTCATTGTTATCAATACTTACCAAAGGTGTCATTCTCAAAACATCCCAGGTTGTATTCCCTGCAAGAATAGAACTGTTGGAAACATTAAATACAGTTCTGTCGGCTTTGGATTCTACAGTTGGTTTTCTTACCGTGACAGTAACTCCTTCTATTTCTTTCTCCTTTGATTTTATGGTATCCTTTTCAGCCTGTGCAAAAGTAAGTATGCCTGCTAAAAGGGCGATTGGTATCAAAATATTCTTCATGTAAAAACTATGTTTTAGTTATAAGACACCTATTAGGGAATATTTGTTACATCAATTAGAATTAATTCTATAAATAATTTTAAAAAGTAGAATCGCTGAAGTTTAAATCAATAAAAAAGCTATCCAGAGTATTCTAAATAGCTTTTCTTTTATCCTAAAAGTTTTACTGAATAACAGTAGTTTTTGTTCTTACGGTATGTGCTGAAAAATATCCTAAAGCTCCGTTACTGATATTACTCGGAGGATTTGCAGGAGTAATTCCTCCACCGGGACCGCCTCCGGAAAGCTGTAAAAGGGCAGAATAAAAAGTATAAACATTATCATCTATACACTGCATTTCAACGTGGATCGTGTCACCTACAACTACTTTGATATCGTCTACATCACTATCATCATTTGGAAGAAGCAAAGGTCGTTGATTGGGCAAACCGTTATTTACATTATCAGAAAACTCTGAAAAGAATTTCTTAGGATTGTTGTTCACTGTGTAAACAAAAAGATAACGGTTTCCTAAAGGCGACGGATCTGTAAAAACAGGCAAAAGGGTATAGCTGGTTTCACCTCCGACCATGAAAGAATCCTGATCCAATCCATCAAACGAAACAACTTGTGGCATTGTACTTTGCGCAGTATATTGCTGTCCTTCTGCATTAATTTTTAAAGTATAAGTTCTTCCTGATTGACCAACAAAAGTTGAAGTTTTATAAGTTCCGCTTCCTACATATTGCAAAGTTTCCGACTGTCCTGTATTATCACTCAAAACAACCTGTGCATTTTCTATGGCAGGATATTGATTGGCTTCCGTAACGGCTACAGATTTTGTTATTTTCACAAAATAAGGTCCGGCTTGGTCGGTTATATTTCCTTCGATAACGATTTTTCCGCTTTGGTCTTCCAAATCCAGATCGATTTCCTTTTCACAAGAAGTAACTAAAAACAGCGATAGTATGATTAAAAATAGTTTTTTCATGAATTAAAATTTGAAATTATAAGTGATGTTTGGTACCCAACGGAACAATGAAGTCTGCATGGCGCGAGTCGTTCCAGGTTTGTCAGGATTGTCTTCAAAAGTAATGGTGTAGGCATTTTCGCGTCCGTAAACATTGTAAATCCCAAATGACCAAGAGCCTTTAAAACGTTTATTGGTAACCGGTTCATACGTTGCACTCAAATCCATTCTGTGATAAGCAGGCATTCTGTCTGCATTTCTGCTGCTGTACTGGAAAACGGTTTGTCCGTTCAGTTCATATTTTCCGGTTGGGAAAGTCACTGCATTTCCTGTGCTGTAAAGGAATAATCCTGAAAAAGACCATTTTGGATTCAATTGATAAGTTGCTACAATCGAAAGATCATGGGTTTTGTCTTGTCTTGCATCATACCATTCATTATCATTAATTCCGTTGATTTTTCTTTCTGTTTTAGATAAAGTATAGGAAATCCAGCCTGTCAGTTTCCCACTTTTCTTTTTGGCGATTAGTTCCAAGCCGTAAGCTCTTCCTTTTCCGAATAACAATTCACTTTCTACATCAGCTGCAGTATCAAAAGAAATTTGTGCTCCATTTTTATAATCAATCTGATTCTGCATGGATTTGTAATAAATCTCAGCATTCAGTTCATAATTATTATTGTTGAAATTTCTGCTGTAACCGACACTTACCTGATCTGCAATTTCAGGTTTTACAGTATAGCTGCTTCCAATCCATTGGTCGGTAGGATTTCCGCTTCCGCTGTTGCTTAATAAATGCAGATTTTGTGTGTTTCGAGAATATCCTCCTTTCACACTGCTGACTTCATTAATTCTATAATTCGCTGTAATTCTAGGCTCAAGATTTACATACGTTTTTCCAAATTTTCCTTTTTCTAAAAACTCAGAATCTGTAAGAACACCGTTTTGATAAGTATTAAAAGTATCACCTCCCAAAACACTGAACATTGCCAATCTCGCTCCGTAATTGATTGTTAATTTTTCGGTTGCTTTAAAATCATCATTCATATAAAGCGCATTTTCCCAAGAATCTCTCGAATTTCTCGGAAAACTGCTCACACTGGTTCCCGATGCACTGCTTGGCGTAATTGTATGATAGATAGACTGTAAACCAAATTTTACCGAATGTTTATTTCCTGCAAACCATGAAAAATCTTGCTTAAGATTCCAGTCTTCGATTTTAGAATCGAGTCCGAAAGTATTGTTGTTACTGCTTAAACTTACATTATAATTGTAATTGCTGTAAATCAATGAGGTATTCGAGAATAATTTACTACTGATAATGCTATTCCAACGCAATGTTGCTGTCGTATTTCCCCAATCCGTTGAAAAAGTATCGCCCAATCCTAAAACATCTCGTCCAAAATATCCGGATAGATACAAACGGTTATTTTCATTGATCTGATAATTGGCTTTTAAATTTAAATCATAAAAATATAATTTACTGTCTTTATAATCATCCGTTGTTTTTAAAAACAAATCAGCGTAAGTCCTTCTTCCTGAAATAATAAAAGATGATTTTTCCTTCTGAATCGGACCTTCAACACTTAATCTGCTGCTGATCAATCCAATTCCTCCGTTGACATTGTAGTCTTTGTTGTTTCCGTCCTTCATTTTTACATCCAAAACAGAAGAAAGCCTTCCTCCATATTGAGCTGGACTGTTTCCTTTGATGATACTCGCGTCTTTCAGCGCATCACTATTGAATGTACTGAAAAATCCAAGCAAGTGGGACGCATTATAAACCGCAGCTTCATCAAGCAAAATAAGGTTTTGATCGGTTGCACCGCCTCTTACGGAAAATCCGCTGCTTCCTTCACCGTTACTTTTGATTCCGGGTAAAAGCTGTATGGTTTTCATGACGTCTTTTTCACCGAAAAGAACCGGAAGTTTTTCAATGTTTTTGATGCTTAAAGTTTCCGTTCCCATCTGTGCGGAACTTAAATTTTTGTCTTTTTTGATTCCGGAAATAACGACTTCATCAATTTTCCCGGTTCTGGCTTCCTCTTCTCCGGAACTCAGTTCAAGATTTTGCTTAACATTATCTTCGACGACAATATTTTGCTGAAAATCTTTAAAGCCGGGGTTCGAAATAATTAAATTGTAAGTTCCTTTGGGAAGTGAAAGAGAGTAGAAGCCATATTCGTTGGCAACGACTGAAACTGTAGGATCTTCAGCCACTTTTACCGTGACTCCGATCAATAATTCTCCATTCTTCTTGTCTTTCACAGTGCCGCTTACCGAGTATTTTTGTTGCGCAAATACCAATGTGCTGAAACAAATTGCTGCTGCGGAAGTGGCAATTTTCAAGGATAATGTCTGCATTTAGGTTTGTTTATTATTTGAATAAAAGTTTAAATATAAGTTTATTAAATCCCAATTATGTGAACAGAACGTAAAAATTTGTTGTATAAAACTGCAAATTGTAGCTATTCATAGTAATTAATTCAATCTAGTAACGGAGCAGGTAGATTTTTATTTGATTAAATATTTTTAATACGGAATATTTTCAAATTAATAAAAATTAAAAATTGTCATACTTTTGCTGAAACTCCGAATAATCATGAAGAATGTTTTAAGTTGGATTTTGGTTTTATTTCTTGTGGTTTCTGTTTTAAATAATTGTTTAAGCAGTAAAGTGCAAAAAGAAGTGAATCAGAGAAATGCTTTTATTGATAACCTGAGAAAATTATATTCTTCAGGTGATTCTTCGAAGTGGCCAAAGCCAATTTTAGATCCGGAATCTGCACCTTCTTTTGTGGAAATAGGTCATTTGCCAAATGTTGATTTTCCTGACGATAATCAATATTCTGCAGAAAAAGAATTCTTGGGAAAAACACTTTTTTTTGATCCAAGACTTTCAAAATCAAACCAAATTGCGTGTGCTTCCTGTCATGATCCGGAATTGGGATGGAGTGACAACAGAACATTTTCTTTTGGACACGACCGACAATTGGGAACTCGAAACGCGATGAGCATTCTGAATGTTGCTTACGCGAAATCTTTATTTTGGGACGGTCGTGCAAAATCTTTGGAAGAGCAATCACAAATGCCGATTCAGGATGAAAGAGAAATGAGCGAACATATCGATATTGTCGCGGGAAAAATTGCTAAAATAAAAGGTTATGAAATTTTATTTGAAAAAGCTTTTGGAGATAAAACGGTAACGAAAGACAGAATTTCCAAAGCGATTGCCACTTTTGAAAGAATGATTAAAAGTTCTTCAAGTAAGTTTGATCAGTTTATTGACGGAAAATCAGATGCTTATACGAATGATGAATTGATGGGACTGCATCTTTTCAGAACCAAAGCTCAATGTATAAATTGTCATAATTCGGGATATTTTTCTAATAATCAATTTGAAAATGTAGGAACGTCTTTATTGGGCGAAAAAGGAGAGGATTTAGGAAGATATTTAGTTACGAAAAATCAAGAAGATGCCGGAAGATTTAAAGTTCCGAGTTTAAGGGAAGTAACGAGAACATTTCCATATTTCCATAACGGATCAATGAAAACTTTAACGGAAGTTATTCAATTTTACAGTCTGGGAAATCCTGAATTTTCTCAAAAAAGATCAACGGTTCATGAGGGAATTACATTAAATTCTCAAAAATCCGGAATGGTAAGAATGCTGGAATTGTCTAACGAAGAAATTTCTCAATTAGAAGCATTTTTAAGAACATTATCGACCAAGTCTGAAAAAATCGATTTACCGGAATTACCAAAATAAAAACCTCCAGAATTTCTGAAGGTTTTCGTGTAAAGTATTTAAAAAAAAGCACCTGCATGTTTTGAGGATGCAGCTGCCATCAACAAAATATATTAATCTAATGATTAATTTTTGATTGCTTTCACTGTTTGTTGTGATCCGTCTTTCATACGAAGAATTACTAAATATAATCCAGAGTTTAAAGTACTTAAATTGATCTCTTTTGTAGGATTATCAACAGTTTTTAACACTCTTCCTGAAACATCTGTGATGGTTACAGATTTTACTTTTTCAATATCAGAAATGTTTAATACATCTTTGAAAGGATTAGGATAAACTTTGATATTGTTTTTAGCTGAAGAAACGTCACTTGTTGCCAAAATAGGATTTTGCTTCACTTCTACATTGTCCAATAACAAATCGTCATAGAAATAACCGTTACCGTTTACGTTTTTATCTACTGTAAATCTTACCTGAATTGTTGCTCCGATATAAGAAGCAGCCAAAGGAATTCCTACAGGTCTCCATTGATTAGAGTTTGATGTATCGCTCCATAAAGTAGCCCAACCGTTTCCGTCATTTACTTCTACTGTAAGTTTGTTATTATCATAAGTTGAAGGAGTTACAGTAGTAGATGTAGACATAGAGTGGTTTTTGAACCATTCAAATGAAATGTATGGAGAAGTCAATCCTGTTAAATTGATGTAAGGTGTTACTAATTGTATAGAATTAGAACCGGCACCGCTATATGGTGAACTTGCATCTACCCAAGCGTAAGTTCCCGCAGGTCTTCCGTTGTTGGCTAAATTTGCTCCATAATCTGCATTTCCTGCAAATTTCCATAAGAAATTAGCATTTGTACTTCCCGGATTTGTATTGGTCCAACAGTTTGGAACTACAGCATTGTCAAATGTCTGAGCAAAAGGAACCGGTAGAGTTGCACAAGCCGTAGTGAAAGTTATAGATCCCCACCAAGAACTCTTATCAGAAGAACTACATGCTGATCTTATCCAAGCATAATAAGTTGTAGCTGGTGTAAGTCCATTGATCGTAGTTGATGTCGCTGAACCTGTACTTGCTCCTGAAGCTGTAGTTGCTGCAGTTGGAGCTGCGTTACTTGTAGAATAATAATATTCATATCCGTTTGCAGGTGCTGAAGATGGAGCTGTCCATGAAATTCCTACACTATTTGCCAAAACGTTAGATGACGTTAAAGCTGATGGTGCAAAACAGCTTGGTTTTGCTTCCCAATATACGTCATCATAATAATAAGATTTTCCGTCTGCTGTATTTCTGATTGCCAATCTTGCATTCGCAGGTACAGAAGAAGGTACAATCACTGAATATTCATTTCCTGCTGTTGCATAAACTGTATTTGCTATACTTAAAGATTGTAATAATACAAAAGTAGAGCTGTTTGCAGGATCTGTTACATAGCCTACATTTAAAGTTCCTGTTGCGGTACTTACTCTTGCTTTAAATCTTAACCAATTTGTTCCCGCATTAATATTACCAAACTGCGGAAGAACAACAGTTGTAGGATTTTGTGTAGCTGTACTGTATTGATAAATATGTTTTGTACCTGAAGCTACTGGAGTAGTAGAAGAAATTGTCTGAGTTCCGTTTGTATCAATGATTCTTGCCCAGCAATCCGGTACGATACTTCCAGTTGCGTAAGATTCAAAATCTTCAAACATAGATGTCATAACTCCACATGCTGTTTTGAATGTTCCTGAGAAAGACCATGCACTTTGGCTTGTTCCTGTACTACAGTTTGCTCTTACCCAGTAATAATAATTGGTATTAGGATTTAATCCCGGAATTGTATAGGAAGTGCCTGTAACTCCAGAAACACTTGGTGTTGTACCACTATTTGGAGCAGTGTTGGTTGTGCTGTAGTAGATATCGTAACTCGCGGGAGTAGTTCCTGAAGGTGAAGTCCAGGAAATAGAAGCAGAGTTAGGAGTAAGTGTTCCTACAGTATTTAAAGTAGGAGGTACACAATTTGAATAGGCGTCTGCAGAAACTGCAAAAACATTTGTATAGCCTTGAGCTGTAGAAGTTTTAGTAACGGTAATACTTTGAATAGGTTTAGCCTGATTCGCAGCATCAATATTTAATAAAATCTGATACAGTCTTGGGTTTGTTCCACTTCCTGATTCCAAAACATCATTAGTTCTGTTAATTCTTCCAAATCCCTGGATCGCAAATCCTGTAGCATTATACCAATCGGCAACAGCAACTCCGGTTATTGTCTGTGAAGTTGCATCTGTGAAATTCACAGTTACCGTTACTGTCGAAGCACCACTTCCGCTGGTTGCAAGCATATACAGTTTGAAAGCAGGTGTTGGTGTTGTAAAAGTAAGGGTTCCCGAATCATTTTGATTTGCCAGTTTTAAGGAATTATTTGCATCATAGCTTGCCATTTTATAGCTAAGTCCGGGCGTTGTTGCTACGACACTGTTTACCATTCCGTCTATAGGTAGACCGTAAGTAAGCGGTGCACTTGATGAATTTACCTGGAAATCTTTGGACACAAAAGCGAAAGATACGCCATCGACATCCGTTGAGGTAGTAACCGAAGAGGATCCGACTCCGTTAGCAATTACATCAGAGGTAAGGCCTGATGAAATTAATAATGGCTGATAATTCTGAGCTGCTATGGAAGTAGCTGATAATAAAGCCACTGATCCAAAAAATATTTTAAAATTCATACTTAAGGGGGTATATAATTAATGTTAGTCTCTATTTTTTACAAGAATCCAACCTGAGTAGGTAATTGGTGTGTTTCTCTTGTCATTTTCGTTCCATGAAACGGAGAACCAATAACTTCCTGTTGATATTTTTCTTCCTCCCACAGTTCCGTCCCATCTGTATTTATTTGATTTATCGGCTTTGTGAATCTGAGCTCCGTATCTGTCGAATACATTAAATACGAGGTTTTGTTTTCCTGCAAGAGATGAATAATCAATAGCATCATTTACTCCGTCTCCATTTGGTGTGATCACGTTGATTAAATTCGGAACAACGATTGTAACAGTGATTGGATCACAGTTATAAGCATCTTTTACAAAAATCTTTGAGTCACCTCTAGGAACGTTTTTAAATTCATTAGAATCCTGCCAGTGAATTCCATCGATAGAATATTGGTATGGCTGAGTTCCTCCCACTGCATGTACTGTAACTATATTATTTGAAATGTCAATACTTGAAATTACAGGCTGTTCTGAAGCATAAACTTTTACAGTCTGAGTGGCAACGCAATCTCCTGTTTTTAATTTAACCCAATATGTTCCAACTGCAACATTATTAATTGCCTGAGTGGTTGCACCCGTGCTCCATGCATAACTTGTAAATCCTGGTCCTGCATCCAAAGTTGTAGTGTCTTCAATACAAATAATTTTATCTTCCAAAACATTCGAAAAAACTGGAGGAATCACCTGTAATGTAACTTTTGCAATATCAAAACATCCAAAAGTATTGCTTACTCTTACGTAAACAACTCCAGTCGGAGCAATATAATTTATAGGATCTGAAATTTGATTTGTCTGATTTTCGGCATCCGTTAAAGACGGATAATATTGTTTGGTAATACCTGTTGAAGAACCAATTACCGGAGCTGTTGTAAGGTTGAATAATCCTGTTGAAGGATTGGTTTCAAGGAAACAGGTTCTTAAAGAAGCATCATTTGCTGTAACGGTCGGAGCAACCTTTAATGTGATCGTCGCATCATTATTATCACATAAAACCTGCGAAGGGTCTTTAATAACTACCGAAACAGTTGTATCTGCACTGTATTGGAAGTTTGTAGGATTGGCAATCGGAGCTCCTCCTGTGTAGTACGCAAATGTGTAACTATTTGGAGTTGTTGTAAGTTGTGAATTAAATGTAGTTAAATCAACTGTTGACATTCCTGTCAGATCCGGGCAGATATTTTTTGTAATAGCACCTTGCAATAATGGAATTTTATCTACATAAAGTTTTACGTTTTTAATAGAATGTCTCGATCTCGCACCTCCTGTAGAAGCCGAGAATCCGAAATATCCGACTGTTATTCCGGCTGCTGCACCTGAAGGAGCAAAAGACTGGTTACAAATCAATGCACCGTCAAGTGTAATTTTTATAATCCAGTTTGCAGGAGCTGCAGGATCTACTTGTGCATTTACTTCTACATGTTTATAAGTTGTTCCCTGAAAAGGATGAGTAGAATTCAGATCAGGAGAGTGAAAAGAACTTCCGGGAACGTTGAAAAATTCTATATTATTTGTATCTGTTGTATTTGCGATTTGTCCGTATCCTACGTGTATTTTGCTCATACCCGAACTCCCCGTAGCATTATTAAAGGAATCAAAACCTACAACCAGACCGATTGCATTCTGAGAAACTCCAATTCCGGAACCTAATACACTCGCAATTGGCGGATTCTGAAGATACCAAAATGCGATACCATCACCGTTATAAGTTTGGTTGGAATCCATTCTGAAATCAAATTCAATTCTCCACTTGTCACAATATTTTAAGTTAATGGGCTCATTCAAACGGATAGATCCGGATTGGTTTCCGACATCGGGAGTAAGCTGAACAAAATCACCACTTACAACAGTAGGAGCAACCATAGTCCATCCTGTGGTATTTACGGGAGTTCCTGTAAGTTGATAAGTCTGTGATGAAAGTTGGTTTGAAAAAAGAGAGAGTAAAAAAATGAAAAATAAAAGGGGGTAGCTTTTTTTCATATGATAAAGTTTATTAGATTGTCTGTTTAATTAAATATTATTCAAAATGTAAATTGGACAAGATTTTAAATAATATTCTGTTTATTTCTTAAGATTGAATTATTAATAGCAATATGTAATTGTTATTAATAAATAATTATATTTACAATGGATTGATAAAAGAATTATGACATTTTATGGCTATTTATTTTTGTTTAAAAGTAAATATAAAGTGTAAAGTTGTAATAATTATGCATTAAATAAGGAAATTAAACTTTTAATTAAATAGCATAAAGGATATAATTCTTTAATATTAATAAAATTTAACATTTGAAAGAATAATATTCTGTTTTGGTCTTGATTTTAGAACAGTAATTATGGAAATTATTCCATAAAAATCCAATATTGTAGATTGAAAAACCGTTTATTTTGAATTTTGCAGTAAAAAATATTAAAAAAAACAGCCGTACAATTGTACAGCTGTGTCCCTAAGATTAATTTAAGTAAAAACTTATAAATTTTTTACTAGAAGAAGATTTATTTTGTAAATTATTAAATCAAATTTTAATATATATTTGTTTTTAAATAATTCGTTGAAGGGTTAAAAATGAGACCACCCCCCAATTGGAGTGATCTCGGTATAAAATATTCCCTTTTACTTTTTATTTATTTCTATTAAATTTCTTACCTGTCTTACCATTTCCTGGTGTTTTGTTTTGAGTAAAATTAAATATAAAGAATATATCAATAAAGATTCTTTAATAATTAAGTAAAATAAACTTTAAAATAACAATTGTAAAGAATAAAATTCTGTATATTTGAGTAAATAATAACGCTTAAAAGAATAATATTCTATGGAACACCTCGACAATAAAGATTTACAGCTGCTTAGATTGCTTCAAAGTGATGCAAAATTGACTGTAAAAGAGCTTGCAAAAGAAATTAATTTGTCTCCGTCACCGGTTTTTGAAAGAGTGAAACGTCTTGAGCAGGAAGGATATGTTAAAAAATATGCCGCAGTTCTTGATGCAGAAAAACTCAATCTTGGGTTTACGGTTTACTGCCAGTTGAAGTTAAAAAGCAATGACAGCTATCTTGCTGTAGAATTTGAAAGAGAAATTCTCGAAATTGAAGAAGTCGCTGAATGTTACAGTATTTCGGGAGATTTCGATTTTCTTCTGAAGGTTTATGTGCGTGATATGAAGCAATATCAGAATTTTGTTTTTAATATTTTGGGGGCTGTACCTTCAATTGGAAGCACTCATAGCACTTTTGTAATGGCACAGGTTAAAAATACTCACGGATTGACGATTTAATGCATTTTCTATAATTTATTCTTAAAAATTTTCAATTAATATACTTAACTGTATTTTTCAATTTGATCTACAGTTAAGTATGTTAAAGTCTTTTTCGTAAGGTTTTATGGAACAAAATAAACCTCCAAAAAAAATCGGAGGTTTGATATTAAAATTTAAAATTCACTTGCTGTTAATCCTTCTGTGGTATCTAAAGTATCTAAACTTTTAAACTGCATCTGAGTTTCGGGTCTTTTTCTCATAGTGTTGATGGTTACATGCGGCCAGTTGATAGGTTGTGCCGATCCTGTCGCAGGGAAAACCAAATTGATCGTCTGAGAATATTGTAATAACTGATCTACGTTTCCATTACTGTCCTTAATGTCTTCGATCCAGAAAGTAGCGTCCATTTTTGTAGCATTCACATTCGTTTGGATAAATGGAATATTCAAAATTCCTCCATTGGCATCGGGTGTGTCTGTTGACATTTCAATAACTGTCATATTAGTTACTCCTCCCGTACTTCCAGCTAAACTTTCTAAAGTAGACTGAAGAAAAGCATTCGGATTAATCTGGTTAAATGCAGCAAATTGAGGTTTTCCGATAATCTGGTCAGAATATCCCAATTGATTGATTCTTTCTCCATTCAGCATAGTAGGAATTGAAGATGCAGGACTAAAGAAAGCAGTTCCAGGGTTTTCTGTTTCAATTGAGCTTCCAAGAGCTAATAACGAGTTTCCGTGAGGAATTGTCGACATACGAGCAATGGTATAACCTCCGTTTGGATTTCCTATGTTTAAAAATAATCCTGTTTCTACGTGAATGGTGGATCCTGCCGGAAAGCCACGTTCATTACAAAAATCACTTGTACATGCACTTACGATCTGTTGTTCATACAATAAACCGAAGATCATCTGTTCAACTTGCTGTCCGTTTACCACCGGACCGCGATTTCCCGCCTGTACAACAACAGGATTGAACGTCAATGTTTCTGAATAAGGAATCACTTCAAAGACAAATCCTTTATCCTGTCCCGGAACAGAAATGGTATTCCAGCCGGAAGGTGTCCCGTTTTCGAGCTGAACATTTTCCCAAACACCTACCAATGGAGCCAATGCTCCAAGATCCGATTCAGAAACTCGGCTTAAAGGTAAAACTTGAGCTCCGAGAGTTAATCCTCTCACTTTGCTTTCTAAATTCATTGTTTTTTAGTTTTTATGGTTAAAGTTTTTAGTTTAAAATTGAAATATTGCTTTTTTTATTTAATTGCAAAAGGCACAAAAGATTTTAACACTTTAGTTATTTTAATTTTAAAGTATTTCAAAAAATATCTTTTGAATCTTTTGCGGCTAAAAAAAATAAATTAAATATAATAAGCCCTCGTCTGAATTGCAGCTGGTGCAGACATGCTTGTACGAACTGCAAAAGCCGGAGTATCACCAATCAAGATTTCCATATCTTCTCTCATTTGATGAGAAGAATTTCCGTACTTCATTGTGACACGTTTTTTACTTTCTTCTGAGTTTAAAAAATGAAGATTGGTCGGTTGTAAAATATTCCAACGACAACCAATTAATTTATCATCAAATTTTCCATATTCTGTAATAGGAGAGAAGGCAGATATTTCAGGAATAAGATCCGCGACATCAGCTTCACAAGTAAAAATTGTTTCTTCACTGTTATCAGGATCATTGCAAGCTACCGTCCATGTATTTTGTCCGGGAACATTTAATGAGGGAAGATTAATCGTAAAGGTCGTTTTGAATTTCGGTTCTCCGAACAGTTCAATTCCCGCTTTTATAGCCATATCTGCATCGCAAGGAACGTGAACTCTTTTATGTCCCATTAATTTTGTTTGTTCTTCACCGCGTAAATATTCTTCGGCAGTTACAAAGGTAACATTGTCTTTTTGAGATTCTGGATAAGAGACTATGTTTAATTCGATTTCCTGAGTTGTACTTGCTCCGTTTGGAAATTGTCCTGTATAATTTTGAAAATTAAAGCTTACTAAAGCTTTTCCATCAAAATCTGCGGCAATTAATCCTGTGTTTTCAAGATATTTTACAACTTTTTCTCTTTCAACAAGAAATGCAACTTCAATATTAAATAATGTAGCATAATAAAACGGTAAGCCAAATCCTTCCGGAATTGGAGGTAATTGATTACTCATGGTTTTTAGTTATTGGTTTTTGAAAAATAATTCTACGGCATCATAAGATACCGTAGAATTTTTGTTTAAATTAAATTTTAACCTTTATGATAAGGACATCCTGAAGGTAGATTTACGCTTTCAATTGAAGCAGGTGTTGTCATGCTCATCCCTGAAGGAGCATTAAAAAACTGTTCTTCAATTATTTTTCTCTGATCCGCAGGAATATCCTCGATTTTACGAAGCGTATTAACCTGAATGTGAGGCCAGCTTGTTGTACCACCATCATTTCCGAAATCAAATTCGAAGAAAATGATTTGCTCATATTGAAGCTGAAGAATTTCTTTTCCGTCTTCAATCACAGTTTCGATCCACAAACGGAAATCTACTTCTACAGTCGGAACAAAACGATTAACAAAAGGAACATTTAAAATTCCGCCTTGTGCTCCGGTTTTCATTTTTGATGACATCTGAATAAGAACGTAATTAGCAACATTTTGTCCGCTCAACGTATCTCTCAATCTCATATCCGGTCTTACACAATAAGGATATAATTCGTCTGCAAGAATTCTTTGTGTATAGATTTTGTTTGAACCGGGATCATTTTCATCCGTTAAAGTTTCATGAACCCAAGCCGGAGCAGGCTCATCAAGATTGATTGGATTTGTAACACTTGCTCCTGCTCCTCCCATTGTTGGCGAAATAGCAAGATAAGGAGGATCCCAAGTCGCGTCACCGTAAGGGAATTGTGGAGCACCGCTAATCAAATAATTTGAACCACTTGGAGCAATATCTCCCAATAAAGTAATCGTACTTCCGTGAGGAATAACTCCGCTTCTTGAAATAGAATAATCAGGAATAAAATACGGTCCTGTAATTCCATCCATTGGCTTTATTTCCTGTGCGGGAATGATTTCATAATATTGTTGTCCTTCTTTTAACTGACTTAAAAGAATGTATGAAGAATTGCCGTTTTCGTCTTTTACTTCAACCAGCGGTTCGTTTCTGTATTCTCCTTTATAACCGTAATTTTGATAATCTTCCTGAGAAAAAGCGTGAATTCCACGGTCTTTTTTGATGGTTTCTTCGGTCGCAGCATAGTTGTAAACATCGCTTAACCAAAGATACATTCCATTTTCTTCGTGAATTCCTGCGTATTGTAATTCTGATTGTCCTTCAACTTTGTTGACACTTTTAATGGTTTGATCATATTTTACAGCACCACAGAATAATTCTGTTGCACCGCCACGGTTACGAACACCACCGGGAACGATTTCAAATGTTAATTTTTCAATATATTCTTCGGTATCAAAACTGAATTTTCCAGGAATTGTATTTTGATTAGTACCCGGAGAAGGCATAATCGTTGTGTGAATTCCGCTTCCCAAAGATGGTCTGTCGGTATTTTTATTGTAATTGGCATTGTAGCTTACCCAAGTTCCATCAAGAGCGGCTAAAACTCCATAATCAACATTGTTTGCTATTTCGTTCAGATTTTCTTCTCTGAAAGGTCTTACGGGATCATCAATTAATAGCTTTGAGTAGCCATCCATTAATTGTGCTAAATAGCCTTTTTGTTCTTCAGGTGAAGCTTTTAATAATCTCGCGTTAAGATCTTGAATGATCTCTTTTTTTCTTTTTAACATGGTATACTAAGTTTATCAGTTTTTATTAATTTGAAGGATATTCGAAAGTTGGTCCTGCATTATATTGAGAATCCAGCGGTTGGCTCATTAATCCGATAGCCTGTTCTTTTAAAGCATACATATACATGATAGATTTTGGCAATTCTTCAGCATTTCCTTCCACTGCAGCCTGAATTGCATCCAATAATTTTTTATAAGTGGCATTAAAAGCTTTTCCTTGTTCAAATAATGCTGGATTCGATTGATAATCTGCAATTTTTGGATTTGGTTTCATTGGATAAGCTGCGCTCCAGTCAACAGGAAGTGGTTTTCCGACAGGTGGAGTAGTAACGGGCATCATTCCGTTTTCGTCGGTAAAAGGTCTGTAATCTCCACCAACATAAAAATGTTCATGGAAAACTTCTTTAAATCTGAAATAATGTGCCAATTCTGCACCTTCTTCAAACTGAGAAGGATCTATATCGAAAATAGAATCATCAGCACCTTCACCTTGTCCTTTAATTTCCTGAAAAACAAGGATTACACCTTCCAAAGCATCAACAGGATGCAGTTTTCCACCACTTCCATAGTATTGTTCCGGACGGATCTGTTTTGAAGGATCTCCTGTGAAAATTCCACCTTTGTTTAACTCTTCAAAATTCTGTGGAAGTGTTCCGTATTCTTTGTAGTAAGCAATGATTTGGAAGACTACGATATAAAAGAATAATACATCATAATATTCACCGATCGTATGAACATTCTGCATCATGAAGTCTTTCATGTTTTCTAATGTCCAGAAATTATTTTCCTGCACTGCACTTCTTGAAAGTAAAGTAGAAGGTTCAATTTCAGGAGTGTATTTCGGAGCTTTTACCAAAGGATTGCTCGGACTTTCAATAGCGATAAAAGTCGCAATACTGTTTGATGAAAAAGTTTCCAGACCTACGAAGAAATCAACATTCATTGGCAGTTTCATCGGATAACTGGGATAATTTTGAGGTCTGTTTACCGATGGTTGAATACTTACTGCATTCATCACGTTACAAACCATGATCATGTGAAGCATTTCTTCTACAGCAACACTTCTGATGATTTGAGATGCTAAAATATTGGTTCCGTCTTTAATGGAATATAAAGCTGTAAGATAAGGTGGAATTGTAGAATGCTCAATTAAAATTGCAGTCTGCAAAAGGTCTTGTAAAATCGGTCTGTAATCTAAATCTGCCAATCCATTTTTAACTTCAGAAACCTGTGTTCTTGAAAGTTCTGCAGTTGGAGTTAAAGTAGAAAGTTCTGAATTAAATTGTGAACTTAAATATTCATTAAACTCGTTAATCTGATTGTTTAATAATAAATTTGTCAGCGTTTTGCTGTGGTATTTTAAACCTTCAGTCCAATCATCCTTGCTGATTTTAGAATCAAATAATAATGACTGTAAAGAGATTGTTTCTGCAACGATTGTATTTTTAGCTAAAGAACTTCTTAAAAGATTGTTACTTTCCTGAGGTTCTGTTTTATTGATAAGTCTTTGTCTCATGTTTTCTATTTTAAAATGGTTTCCAGATCTTGCAAAATGGATTCTACCGAACGAATGGTGAATGCTGATAAAGTTAAAGTAGGATTTGAAGTTCCTAAAGTGGTCATATTTCCTGCTCCGACAATGTATAAATTCGGGTGATCCCAAGCTTTACAATAACTGTTGGTTACAGAATCTGATGCATCGTGACCCATTCTGTGAGTTCCCACAATATGTCCTGCTCCGTTGTAAGAATATCTTACATTATTGTAAACGAAGGTGTTGTTGTCCGTTGCATTGTATTTTGTGAAATCATCAATACCTAATCTTTCAAACATTTGATCTGAAGCCAGTTTTGCCTGTTCCATCGCTCTTTTTTCATAATCCGTTAATTCATAATTGATAACAGGACGCGGAATTCCCAAAACATCCAGATATTCATTATTAATCGTAACTCTGTTATTTGGATTTGGCAGCTGTTCAATTTCAAAATGGAATAAAACCTGTCTCGAAAGCCTGTAAGCCAAAGCTTCCTTTAATTCTTCACCAAAAAGTCCTTGATTCAAAAATTCTGAAAGATCGGATCCCGGAGAAAAAGTCGGCCAACTCCATCCCCAATTGTCTAGAGGAGAGATCCATGCAGAAAATTCGCTTCTGAAATTTCCGTCACGGAAAGAAGATATGTTAGTGGTAGAACCAGGACCTCTGTAAGAATAAACAGGGTCCGGGAACAATCCCCAAGTCAGCATTACCATATGATCCATTAAATTTCTTCCGACCTGATCGCTGTTGTTGGCGACTGTTTTTTCAACTTTTTGCCCGTCTTGAATAACAGTGTATTTTGAATTTAAAAGAATTTTAGGATTTTCAAAAGCATTGGCAGCAAGAATTACAATTGATTCGTTGGTATCAATTACCTCTTCAATAAAATCTGTTTTTTCTTTAGAAATATATCTTCTTAAGTGAACTTTTGATATTTTATCCTGATTCGTCTGATCTACACTCAATCTGTAAACCACACTCTGCGCTTGAACCTGAATATGAGGATTTCTCTGTAGATTTTCGTTTTTATTAACTTTGTATAAAGCTTTTTTCAAAGTTTTTAAAGCGTTGTATTTTGCCTGAACCGGACAGATCGGAACACATGAAGCATTTCCTTCGCAACGTTCTCCCTGATAAGGATTCCAGACTGCGCCGAGAGCTTTGTATTCTTCATTTTCTATATTATTTAATGATAATTTATATCCTGATTCTGAAGGATTTGCTTTGATCAATTTTGCTTTTCCATAAGCAACATTCGGAGTGGAATTTCTTCCTTGTGGTGACGGAACAAGCATTAATGGAATATTTTCAAAATTCAACTGAACTGAAGTACCTGCCAATCCATTAATAATCTGCTGATCCATATAACTTTGCGGAATTTCATCCATCGGAAAAACATAATCTTTACCGTAATATTCTTCCATGCTTTCTTTAATAGGATACTCTTGCGCAGAAACATTTCCTGAAACCCCGATTTCAAATTCAGCCATTTCATAATAAGGCTTTAAAGTATCGTAATCGATCGGCCAGTCCATTGCTCTGTCGTATTTTTCTTTCAATCTGAAATCGTTCGGAAGCATTCTTGGCGTCGTTCCCAGCCAGTGAAGGGTAGTACCGCCTCCAACTCTAATTGCGTCACTTGCAAAAGGCATCGGTCCGAACTGTACCAAATATCCTTTTTTATCCGGAAATGGCGGAATGATTGGCTGCATATCCAAAACATTCGGCGAAGGAGCCTGTTTCAGATCCGGATACGGTGAATTCGGAACTTTTGCTTCTTCCATATAAAATTTACGGATGTAGTCGTTGTAATTGACCATTGAAGAGGCGGAGTCCAGTTCCAGCCCGGCTTCTAATCCGGCTTCATACATTAGAATTGATAATTCTTTATATGTTTTTGAATCGTTCATTTCCGAACGGTGAATCATTTTTTTTGTATCTGTATCAAAAACATGATCTGTTAAAAGTTTTGCAATCAAAGATCCGGCGATTCCCGTTCCTACGATGATTACGTCTTTTTTTTGCTGTGGTTGTTCTGTCTGATTCATGAATTGCTGTTTACAGGTTTAACACTCCAAGATTTAAAGCCCGGCTGTTTTGCTCCCGGTGGATGAGCGTGCATTACGTTCCAAACCAATCCTTCTTTGTAAGATAGATCGTTTACATAAGCACCTTCCCAAGTTCCCAGATACCAAAGTGTGATCACGCTTTGAGCAATTTCCTGAGTTGCAGGATTGGATAAAATATCAGCAGAAATAGCATTGTTCAATTGGTCTTGGGTATAAGAATTTTCCAATGCAGTTTTAGAAACGTTCAGGAATTCTGTAAAAGTTACAGCTTCGATCTGACCAAGAATATGCTTGTAATAAATCTCGGCTAAGCCTGTAGATTGCAGTTCGTTCACGGAAAATCCTGTGAGGGATTCTGAGATCGCCATGAACACGTCGTAATAATAATCGTCGACGTTGAAGATTTTGTTGATAATCATTTCGTTGAATTTTAATGGTTAAGTTTTTAGTTTTAAAGGGAAGTTTTGTTTTCTATCTTCTCATGTAATGATTTTAATTAATTATTTCCTGATGATAAAAGTAAATATTTTTCACATTGATTTGAATAAAGAGTATTTATTTAGAATCTTTCAAAAGAAAATGTTAAATCGAAAAAATGCTGTAAAAATTATCATTTATTTTTCTGAAATTTTAATAATGTTTTAAAAAATATGGGAGTTGGAAATTGCAAAATATATTTAAGGTTAATTTTTAATTAAAAAATACTTAAATTGAAATCTGACTCAGTGGTTTTCCATCTCCCAAAAAGTCATCCTAAAAACAAAAAACTTGAGAATTCCCAATGAAATTCCCAAGTTCCCCTGACTTTTACTTTATTAATTTTTACTTTTTACATAGATTTGGATTTATTTTTTCATGATTTTTTTTACTAAGCTTTTTCCGTTTTCAAATGTTACTTTTACAAAGTAAATTCCTTTTGGAGCATCAGTAATATCAATTTGCTGATCTGTCATTCTTGCAGCAATAATTTGTCCGACTGCATTGGTAACTTCCGCCGATTTGATTTTTCTTTCATCTTTAAAATAAATGACTCCATTCGTAGGATTCGGATAAATGCCAAAGCTGTCATTATTTTTAATATCATTCACGGAAAGTGTGTTCAAAGAAATTCTTTTCACTCTCGTGCCGCTTTGTGTGTATGCCAAGACCAAATAATTATTTACAGGATCGATAGCAATATCTGCAAATGTAGACGCTCCGTCAGAAACAAAATCTCCTCCGACTTTTGACCAGTTTCCTGTTCCCGCATCGAATCTGTACACTGTATTTTTGGTATGATTTGCATTCGAACTGTCCCAAATACTCGACACAACATATGGAATTCCGCTTGTAGAAACGGTCAATGCCGTATTGTTTACCACAGTATCAGAAAAATTGGCTGCTCCAATCTGGATCCACGAATTTCCGTCGAATTTTTTTACATTCAATTTTCTTCCTTCCGCTGTGCTGGAAACATATAGAACGTAAGGATTATTATTTCCGTCTAAAGCGATGTCTGAAAACGAGTTATCAGATGTGTAACCGTTTCCGGCTGTTGTTCCGCCAAGCAATGTCCATGAATCTGTATTTGAGGCATTTGCATTAATTTTATAAACTTTTACACCACTTGCAATCTGACAAGCGTAAATAGTATTGTCTGAACCAATTACCATTTTTGCAAATGTTGCTCCGCCTGCAAATCCAGCCGTTCCTACCTGTTCCCAAACTCCGTTGTTATACCTTCTCACGGTTCCGGAACCGTCTGAACTATAGGCAAAAAGCGTATTTGAAGGCGAAACTGCCATTGCCTGATAATTTACGCTTGTAGAAGTTACATTTGGCAAAGATCCCCAAGTTCCTGAACTAAATTTTCTTACCTCCATTCCTGTTCCCGGATAGCCGATTTGGTTGCTGTAGTAAACTGCTCCCTGAGAATCCAGAGTTAATGCATTGAAAGTTGCTGTTCCTGTTGTAATTCCTGCAGAGCCGCCGAGATATGACCATGAATTTCCGTCAAATTTCTGTACCGAACCTTTGGCCACAGAAACATCATAATAAGAAAGGTAGTAGTTTCCTGAAGCATCAATTGCTAAATTATTATAACTTGATCCGCCCGCCGAAACGATAGAAGAAGATCCTACATTATCCCACTGTTGTGCATTGGCAAACATATTCAGGGCAATTCCACAAACCACAAGAGTTTTTCTGAAATTAAAAAAAGAGTTATTTTTCATAATAAAGAATGTTTTAAAAAAGGGTGAATTTTTTTGTGAATTTTCACGTGTAATAAATGGTGATTTTGCGCAGAATTCTTTTGGTGAAGAACTATCAACAAATTTATTGCTTGAATGAAATAAACACTCTTTTTGAAACAGATTTATTAAAAAATGACATACTCATTACATACTTTCTGATGTTTTTGGATGCTATTTTTGTGAATTTTGTAAAAAATGGAAAATTTATATCAGGATTATTAAGTTAAAAAATAAGATTTTTATTTATCTGATAATTGGATATGATCGTTATCTAATTAATATTTATTTAATGTAAATTTTAAAATATTAATAATTTCTAAATCCGAAAATAAAATGAAAATTGTAAGGTTTTAAATACCATCAATCCAATTATAAATATCAATCGATTGTGGAATTTCAAACTTTTTTCGAAGCCTGTATTTTTTATTCTGAACCGTTCTGGTTTCTATAAATGTATATTTCGCGATTTCTTTTGTGGTTAATTTTAATTTCAAAAGAGCACAGAATTCAATCTCAGATTGTTGAAGTTCTGGGTTTAATTTTAATAATTTACCAGAAAATTCAGGGAAAACATTTTCAAAGGCAAACATGAAACTTGGATCATTATTTTTAATAAGCTCAATAAGCTGATTGTAAGTTTCCTGCAGGTTTTGATTGATTTCAACGTTCTTTTTCTTTTTAAATTTAAAATACAGAAATAACGAAGCCGCAATTGCTAAAACCGAAGAAATTCCCAAAAGGAAAAGGTTTCTGTTAGATGATTTGTTTTGTTCCTGCTTATCTTTACTGATCACTTCCTGCAAAGAATTGTACTTACTCTGAAGCATCTGAAGATCATACTGTTTTATTTTATTTTCATAAAAATCGGCACTGTCTTTTTGATTTGTCAGTTGATAGATTTCTCTTAAAGACTTATGTATGTTATTAATATTCAGCTCGATTCCGATTCTTTTGCTGATCTTTAATGCTTCATGGAAATTTTTAATCGAGTTTTTATAATCTTTTTGATTCTTGTAATATTGACCGATCACTGTAAAATTATCAATCATCGATTTGTCTTCCGAAATATCCGCAGGTTTTATCTCAATCGATTTCTGAGCATAATAATAAGCTGAATCTAAATTGTATTGCGCATAGATATTAGAAATATTGGAGTAATTCAGATATTGAAAATTGGCAAATTCTTTTGGGTTTTTCAGCTCAATTCCGCTTTTTATTTCTTCAAGAATTTTTTTTGCAGCATTTTTTGGTTCATTTTTATCTAAATAAACATTGGCAAAACTACTTAAAACATTGGCTTTTGCATAGAAAATTTTCTTGCTTTTTGACTGGTCTTTTTGAAGAATTTCATAAGCATTATTTAAATGAAGAATGGCTTTATCATAAAATTTATTCACAGAATAGGTCTCTGCGATGTAAATATTTCCCATTGCTTCATAATATACATTATTATATTCTTTAGAAGCTTTTTGTAACTGTTCTGAAGCAATAATCAAACTGTCAACCTGATTTTTATTGTAAAAATATCTACATTTTTTTTCCAGTAATTTCATCTCAGAAAGAGAGTCTTTTAATACTCGGGATTCTTTAATGAGCTGATTGATTTGCAGATAAGCCTTGTCGATATTGGTATTAAAAAGTTGAGAATTGGAGGTGACTTTATCTTTGAATTCTTTATTAGTTCCTTTAGACTGAGAAAATATCAGCGAATAAAAAAATAAGCTGAAAAAAAATACCGGTCGAACAGCTTTTTCAATCATTTATAAATGGTACAACTTTGAAATTAACTTAAAAAATGTGAATGATCTCGTAAAATTAATAATAAAATTAAAGATTCGTGATGAAAAAGGGGAGAATTTCCTTTGATTTATTATCATTTTCAAACAAATTTTAATCATTTTCGGTTAATTTGCCTGAATATTAAGAATTTTCTGCAATTTTTCTTATCATATTTTTGAAATTTAATTACATGCAATTTCAACTCTTTTTATTTTCGTTAAATTATTCTTTTTGAATTATTTCTAAAATCCTAAGATTATATTTAAAGGATACTTATCATAAAATTAAAGCAAATGTTATCATTAAAATTCGATATGTAATGTGTTGAAAATTAATTATTTGTTTTGAATATTATTATTGATTGAAATGAATTTATATATTTGTCATATTGCATAAATGTTAAATATTAATGACTCAGAATTTTATCCATACCTATGTTTCCGTTGATTGTGTTGTTTTTGGTTTTGATCACGAAAACCGATTGAATATTTTATTGGTTCAACGTCATATTGATGTCCCTGAAAGACAGAAAAGATTACCGGGAAGCTTGATTTTCAGCAATGAAGATGTTGATGATGCGGCAGAAAGGGTTTTACATGAACTTACCGGTATCAAAAAAATGGTGCAAAAACAATTCAGATGTTTTGCAGATCCTTTACGTGCAAGTAATGAGCACGATATCAAATGGATGGAAAAAGAATATAAACAACAGATTGACAGGATCATGACGGTTGCTTATCTCTCTCTTTGTAAGATCGATCATAAAATTAACAGCACAAAATATGATACGGTAGATTGGTGTCCGATCGATGAAATTCCGTCGTTGCCATTTGACCATAATAAAATTATCAACGAATCTCTCATCGAAATAAGAAGATGGATCGAAACAGATTTCTCCATTATTTTCGAATTGCTTCCTAAAAAATTTACAATCAGACAATTATATCAATTGTACGGTGCATTAAGTGAAAAGTATATTGATATTAAAAATTTTCATAAAAAGATTTCCTCTTTCAATTATATTGTTGCGTTGGATGAAATTGAGAAAAACGTCTCTCATCGGGCGGCAAGATATTATAAATTCGATGCTAAAATTTACAAGAAAAACAATACTAAACTAATCAAATAATTCCTTTTTTAAAATCATGTATTTATTAGGCTACGATATCGGCAGTTCTTCTGTCAAAGTTTGTCTCATTGAAGCTTCCAGCGGAAAAGTGATTGCTTCAGAATTTTCTCCTAAAAAAGAAATGAAAATAACGGCTGTTCATCCGGGTTGGGCAGAACAGAATCCTACAGATTGGTGGACAAACCTGAAGTTAGCCCATGAAGCCGTGATGCATGAATCTGGGATCAATGCAGAAGACATTAAAGGAATCGGAATTACTTGGCAAATGCACGGTTTGATCTTGGTAGATAAAGACCAGAATCTATTAAGACCATCAATTATTTGGTGTGATAGTCGTGCTGTACCTTATGGCGAAAAGGCTTTCAAAGAAATCGGGGAAGAAAAATGTCTGTCACATCTATTGAATTCGCCGGGAAATTTTACAGCTTCAAAATTAGCATGGGTAAAAGAAAATGAGCCTGAAATTTTTGAGAAAATTGATAAAATAATGCTTCCGGGTGATTATATTGCCATGAGACTTTCAGGGCAGATCGGAATGACCATTGAAGGGTTGTCGGAAGGAATTTTCTGGGATTTTAAAAATAATTGTATTTCGGAAGATGTGATTAATTATTACGGAATTCCAAAGAGCTTTTTCCCTGAAATTATCCCTACTTTCGGAATTCAGGCAACCGTTTCTGCAAAAGCTGCACAGGAATTAGATTTAAAAGAAGGAACACCGATCTCTTACAGAGCGGGAGATCAGCCGAATAATGCATTGTCTTTAAATGTTTTCAATCCGGGAGAAATTGCTTCTACGGCAGGAACTTCAGGCGTTGTGTATGGAGTTCTGGACAAATTGGAATACGATAAATTATCAAGAGTAAATACTTTTGCTCACGTAAATTACACTCAGGAATTGACGAGATTAGGAGTTTTACTTTGTATTAACGGAACAGGAATTTTAAATTCTTGGTTAAAGCATAATTTCGCAACTTCATTATCTTCTTATGGAGATATGAATGATTTGGCGTCGCTTTCTCCAATCGGTTCTAAAGGTTTGAGTATAATCCCTTTTGGAAATGGAGCAGAACGTGTTTTGGAAAATAAAGAGACAAATTGCTCAATTCACGGGATTAATTTTAATATTCATTCGAAAGGTGACATTTTGCGCGCAGCGCAGGAAGGAATCGTATTTTCTTATGAATACGGAATGGATATCATGCGAAATATCGGAATGGATATTAATGTAATTCGTGCCGGAAATGCCAATATGTTTTTAAGTTCGATTTTTCGCCAGTCACTTGCAAGTGTAAGCAATTCGGTTATTGAACTTTATGATACAGATGGAGCGGTAGGAGCGGCGAGAGCTGCAGGAATGGGAATCGGGTTTTATGCAGATTCTAAAGAAGCATTTTCATCGCTTGAAAAAATTGCTGTGATAGAACCTGAATACCAAAAACTTGAACAATATTCAGAAGCTTACGCGAGATGGAAAAATTATCTTAAAGGAGTAATTTAAGAATATATAAAAAAAATTGAGGCAACATATTCTCCGTGATTTAAAAAAGAATAGTTGCCTCAATACTAACTGTACGTAAAATTTTTATTCCGATATAATACGGAAATATATGAGCCTCTTTTAGTTAAGAGTAATGATTTTGTTGAAAACGTTTCCACCTTCTTCAACAGTGATGACGTATTTGTCAGCTGTTTTAAGATTCAGGTCGAATGTAAGATCAATTTCGCCATTAACGGCTTTTTTCGTTGCACTGTAATAAACAATGTTTTCTGAAAAATCTGTCACCGTGATATTGGCACTGTTTTTCAATCCGGAAAGATGAAGTTTTACCATATTTCCTGAAATTGTATATTCCGGTTTGTTAATTTCTGAAAAAGGAGTTTTTTCTATTTCCAGCGTATTGTCGGCGTTGATCTTTATTTTAAATTTTTCAATTTTCTGATCAGATTCAGCTACCAGATAATAAGTTCCTGAAGCCAGACCGTCCAGATTGTAAGATTTTATTACAGAATTTTCGGTTCCTAATTTTTCAGAAAACACTTCTCCGTAATTGTCATTATAGATTACTAAAGATATATTTTGTGCATTTAGTACTTCAAAATTTACAGTTTTTGCTGTTGCCGTTCCGAAAGAAAGAGAAAAATCTCTGTCTTTACTCATCAAACTTGCCGAAATTAAAAGGAATCCCGCAAGAAAAGCAGATTTTAATATTTTAGTCATAATGATAAGTTTTTTGTTATCAATAATTTATATTGCAAATGTATGACGGGAAATATTCTTATTATACAATACAATTTTCATATTTATGTGCTATTTTAACCTTTAAGTTAATCTATTAAATATTAATTGTTAATTTTGTATATGAAATAGTTGCTTAAAAATGAAACATTCAAGTCCTGCTTTTGAAGCTGTAAAACCTAATATTGGAAGTAGTTTCACGAGCTTAAAATTTCTTCGGAATGAAAATATCAAATCTCATGTTTGGCATTATCACCCTGAAGTAGAGTTAATTTTTGTCTGTGGCGGTTCCGGAAAAAGGCAGATCGGAAGTAATATTTCCTACTTTTCAGAAGGAGATTTGGTCTTAATGGGAAGCAATCTTCCGCATTGCGGAATGACGAATGAAAATACGAATAATGATTACGAAATGGTTATTCAGTTCAAACCGGATTTTTTAGGTGAAACAATTTGGGAACTTCCTGAAATGCAAAGAATTGCCAGTTTATTGGAAAAAGCAAAAGCAGGAATTGTATTTTCAGAAAATATAAAAAAAACCATCGGAAAAAAAATCGTGGAAATGCACGAATCTTCATCTTTGGAAAGACTTGTCAAATTCATAGAAATTTTGGATTCATTAGCTTCAACATCAGATTACAGAATTTTAAATGCAGGAAAATATTACCTTCAAACTCAGGTTGAAGATAATGAAAGGATTAATTTGATTTTCAATTATGTAAAAGATCATTTTAAGGAACAGATCACATTGGAAGAAATTTCTGATTTGGCGAATATGAAGGTTCCGTCTTTTTGTCGCTATTTCAAAAAAATTACCAATAAGACCTTTACTCAATTTGTCAATGAATATAGAATAACACATTCATTAAAATTGCTTGCAGAACAACCTTTGAGTATTACAGAAGTTTGTTTTGAGTCGGGTTTTAATAATTTTAGTTATTTCAATAAGACTTTTAAGGAATATATTAAGAAAAGCCCGTCGCAATACCGAAAAGAATTTAATTTTTTTATTGAATAAATTGAGTATTGCTTAAACGTTAAATTAATGTCAAAAGAGTTTATTATTTAAAAGATTTAGAAATGAATTTACTAGCTTTATACCTTGAAAAGATTCATTTTCTTACAATATTATTATGGAAGATATCAAATTAATTGTCACTGATATGGACGGAACATTCCTGAATTCTTTACACGAAGTCAGTCCTGAATTTCCGAAAATTTATGAAGAACTGAAGAAGAGAAATATTTTATTCGTTCCTGCGAGTGGAAGACAGATGTTGGGAATCACAAAATATTTCGGAGATATCGAAAACGAAATGGCTTTCATTGCAGAAAATGGAGGTTATGTAATTTATAAAAACGAAGAGCTTTTTGCAGATAAGCTAGATCCGAAATATATCGCAGAAATTATTACTTCAATTCGCACAATTCCAGGCGCAACTGCAGTTTTATCTGGTAAGAAAAAAGCTTATTTTGAAACAGATAATCAGGATTTTATCGATTATATTTCACAGTTTTATACGGATAATGAAAGAAGAGAGGATCTGACTGAAGCTGTTGATGACAGTATTTTTAAAATTGCTGTTTATCACGCAGAAGGTTCAGAAGCTAATCTTCATCCCGTTTTGAAAGAATTTGAAAAGTATGATCTTGAAGTTGTTGTTTCAGGGCAATATTGGCTTGATATTATGAATAAAAATATCAACAAAGGTGTTGCTCTTGAAAAACTACAAAAAGCTTTGAATATCACTCCGCAACAAACTATGGCTTTCGGAGATTATATGAATGATATTCAGATGCTTGAGAATTCAAAATATTCTTATGCAATGCAAAATGCGCATCCTTCAGTAAAGAAAATAGCGAGCTATGAAGCTTGTTCTAATGATAATTTTGGTGTGCTGAAAATTATTAAGGATTATTTAAATATGAATTAAAAATATTCAGTTTAAAAAATACAAACCTTCAGGTCTTTTGATTTGGAGGTTTTTTATTTAAAATTTAATTTAAATAATTGAGTGTAAATTATTATATGAAAACCATTTATAATTATAGTTAAAATATAATTTTCAATTTATTTATAAAAAATTCACTAATATTTGATTTTTTTATTTTAAATTTATCATCGTAAGATTCGTCTTAAACTTGTACCGTTTACCCAAAGTGAATATTAAATTTCACTTGATTGATTTAAGCAAAAAATATGTTGTTTTCTATGTGAAAGAATTGCTTATTAAAAATAAAATATAAAACTAATTATCATTAAAATACGGCGGAACCGAAAAGCCAATAGAGTAGGGTAAACAAAACTAATTAAACCATGAATTTATCAATTCACCCATCAGTAGGTGTTGCCCGTTTAGGGAATAGTACCACTGATATCTGTTTATCTCCGGTTACAATAGGAGGACTTCCTTTTGATGCGGATAACAATGGAAATTCTTTAGGTCCCATCACAGATTTCAAGGATGAAAAAGGTCTTATTAAAAGACAGGGACAACCATTCAGTATTTTTTCAGACACAGGAGAAGAGATTACTCTTGATACTCCAAATGTAGAAACTATCGAATGGACGGTACATTTAGCAAACAAAAAGGCAGCTTGGTATCAATACAGCGAATTGCAAGGGAATTTGTTGTACGGACAAGCAAACAGCTATCAAAATCAGGGAATTGCTTTCAGAAATCCGGACAAAACAACAGAACAGGAAAGACAGACTTTAATTATTGATCCGGGACCGAGAACAATTTCGGGAAGAGCAAGTTCAATTGGCTTTGATAAAAATAATGCTCCTTCTGGATATCCTGTACAGTATCCACCTGAAAATGTTTTATATGGAGTTGCTGTAACTACTTTGGGAAATCTTTTAACGGACAAATCAGGAAGATTGGTTGTTTTAGGAGGTTTCGGAAATGCAGGAGGAAATCTTCCTTTGACGAGTTATGGAGGTTCAAGTACTTGGCATGACGATATTTCGGATGGTGCGGTGTATTGTACGGTTACATTTAACGACGGAACTCCGGCAGTTTCTTTAACGGCTTGGGTTGTAATCGGATCTCCGGATTTTGCTCCTGAAATCGTCAATATTTCAAACTTAAGCGACACGATGTTTGATGTGGCTGTGAGAAATTTCAATCTTGTTCCTGATATGTGTAATGACGGAAGCTATAATTCAAGTTATCAGGCTAATTTCCAAAGAGATATTTTACCAATCATTAATAGAATCAGCAGATATCAATGGGTTTCTAATGTACAGTCGATGTCGGCTTTTACAAGCAATATTTTTGATTTTACAGATAATTCTGAAGCCAATTTGCAGAACAGACAGAATTATTATTCTTACTTCAGACAAAACGATGCTCAACCACCGGTTCCCCCAAATTTACCACAAGAACAGTTATTAAAAGAGAACGGAACAGATATTTTCCCAATGATGCCGTTGAATTCAGGAAGTAATTCTGTGAGCAATACGAATATCATGAAATTCATGGCATTGGATGAAACTCAATTATTCCTGATGGAACAATGGGCAAATGGAAATTTTGTAAGTAATCCTAATTATGAGCAATATCCTGTAAATCCAATGGATACAGGAAGCGTTGGAAACTGCGTTGGTTTGCCGATGTGTCCGGGAATTGAGGTTACATGGAATTTACAAAACCCGATCATCTACGCAGATCCGTACAGAATTTTACAGTATGGAAATGAGCAGCAATATCAATCTCAAGGTTTGACTCCTTCAAGAGACGAATGTGAAGGCGGAGGTTGCGAACCAGGAGATCTTACGAAAAGAATGGCTTGTCCTTGGCAGGCGGATTTCTTCCAGTGTACAATCCAGTTGATCAACTTTACAGATCCTTCTGTAAATAAAGCAGGTTCTCCGGCGGCACCGCTTCCTCCGACGTATTATTCATATTGGTGGCCGCCTCAAAGTCCGTGGGACGTTTTGGTAGGAGAGTTTACAGCTGAAGGTCAGACTGCAACAAACGTTCCTGCAGGTCAACAGATGAACTACGCTCGTGGAATCAACAGCTTTACGCAGATGGTTCAGTACTGGTACGCTTTAGGTTTCATCAGAGATAAAAATTCTCACAGTACAGGATTCCCATTCTTTGTTGAGACAGAAAGAAATAACGAAATATTTACTTATGATAATGTTCCTGTAAGCCAGATCAGTGGAAATCAGGAAGATAATGAAACTTCTATTCCTGTTTTCTATATTGAAGAAAAACCACAGGTTATCACTCAGAGAAGTGCTAAAGGAAGATTATTGGTGGAGCATTTAGAAGAAGTTGGATTCAAAAAGATCGAAGTTGCAGCAGAACGTATGCCATTGCCACGTTCCGGAACTCGAAACAGAAGATAAACGATGCAAAATTTGTTAGAAACTAATGTATTAATTGTCGGTGGAGGTCCTGCAGGGACTTCCGCCGCTTTAAGTTTGCTTAAATATTCAGATTTAAAGGTCACTATTGTAGAAGAAACGAATTTAGAATCTATAAAGATCGGCGAACAGGTTAATTCAAGTATTTTTGATTTGCTTACATACATGGGAATTGAAAAAGATTCATTCGATCAAAATAATTTTATCCAGGGTTACAGCAGTACTGCAGCTTGGGGAAGTGATAGAATGATGATTCGTGATTCTATTTTTAATACAGAAACCGAAAGTTTTCAGTTAAATCGTGAAGAATTTGATTATATGTTGCTGGAAAAAGTTTCAGAAAAAGGAGGAATTATTTTTCCAAGAACAAAATGTTTAAAATTTGATCAGGATGAAAATGATGAATGGATAGTTGAATTAAAGCATGAAACAAAAGGAAATTTTACTATTAAAGCAAAATATTTAATTGATGCAACAGGAAGATTAGGAAGTATTTGCAGAAAAATCGGAGTTGAATCAAAGCGTTACGATGAGCTTACTGCAATCGGGAAATTTTTCTACTTTGATGAATCTCAAACCATTAAACAAGATATCATTATTGAATCTATTGAAGATGGTTGGTGGTATTGCGCATCTCTCCCAAATCATAAAATGACGTTGACATTTTTCTCTGATGCAAATTTTATCAAAGAAAAAAGGCTCGAAAAAACAGAAAACTGGAACGAGTTACTTTTAAAAACAAAACACATTAAACATAAAATTTCAGAAGCTTCTTCCGAAGGAAAACCTTGGGTAAAGAACGCTTTTTCGCAGGTTTCAGACATCAGTTCAAAGAAAAATTTCTTGGCTGTTGGTGATGCTGTTGCGTCTTTTGATCCTATTTCTTCGATGGGAATCGGTTTTGCGATAAGTTCTGCGTGTCATGCAGCGAAAGCTATTATTGATGCAGATTTTGGTCACGAAAATACCTTTCGAAGTTATCAGGAAAACATTAATGCTATTTACAGCCAATATCTTCAGACGAAAACTTTTTTTTATCGGAAAGAACAGCGTTGGAATGATTCGGCTTTTTGGCAAAAAAGAATTTAATGCTAAAATATAGAATTAAATTAGTTAAGGTCCATTAGTTAGGCAGCCTTGAAATCATTGATTTTAAGGCTGTTTTATAAAATTGATCTGGCAAAAAACATAAAATTATTCATTCATATAAACTAAAAAAAATTATCTATGAAAAACTTATTCAAATACATTTTACTTTTTGCAATTCCTTTGCTATCAGTTGCCTGTAAATCTGATGACGAAGTTTTGGATAATAGGATACCTCCTGTTATGACTTTATTTTATCAGAATGCTGATGAACTTGCGAAAACCTACGATCCAAGCGGAAAAGTAAGCGAGTCGTTGAGAAATCAGGCATTTAATTTATACAAGCAAGGAAAATGGAGTGAGTTGGAAACTTTATTCAAAAATAATAATCTTAACGGAGGATGGCCTCCTGCAAATGGCGGTTACAATATTATTGATAATGTTTCATTTACAGCCGGGCAAAAATATGACAGATATAGTGGGGCGATCGGTAGTTTCAGCGGAACCGGAACTCCTACTTTGGGAGGAAGTTTCACAAGCCCGATCATTGATGGATATACTTATACTTTCAGTCAAAGAGCTTTAAATAATCCTGAAACATCGTATGATTTTTACTATGAGATAGACGTTTTGAATAATTTATTGCCTTTCAAAGGGCAGATTGCAGATGTTATTCCGTGGTTCAATCAAGTTGGAGGAGGAACGCAAATGATGTGGAAAATCCCAATCGATCCTATGACGGGTTATCAAAAAACATGGAACAAACTAGCGCAGGAAGGTTATATAAAAGTGACAATTATAAAAAGTCCCAGCGGAAAATATAATAACTTAGCGGGAACAGTTATTCAGTAATAATATTTACATGTATTCGATCTCAAAAAAAATTACCATTGGCAAACAAGTTTCTATTGCAAAGAATTCTTTTATTAATAATGAAATTTATCCTTTTGTAGAAATAGGATTTTCGTGTTGCAATTGCGGTCATGAGAATTCAGTTATTATAAAACCTTATGAATCTGGATTTCCTATTTTTCAGATTTATGATGAAGATAAAGTTTTGTCTAAAAATGAATTGCTAGAGAGTAAACTTGTTTCTGAGACAAACTATAATGCAAATTATTTGGGAGAATTGACAGTCAATAATTTAGCAACGTTATATTTTGGAACAGATTGCTCTTCTTGTCATTTAAAATACATTGGTGTATTTAGTTTTGGAGAGAAACAACCGGGATTGGAAATTCTTACAGTTTCAGGAATTTGGAATTATAAGGAGATTGAATAATATTTAAAAACTTTATTTTAAGATATAAAAACAAAACCACAACCGTAAAGTTGTGGTTTTTGAATTGAAAATATATTATTAAGATTCGGTGTGTATTAATCCGTAGCTCATCGAAACTGGTTCTTTACCGAACAGAGATGAGAAAATATTTTGAAATTCATGAATATATTTACATTTAATAGAATTTCCGTAGATTTTTAATCCTTCTACGATTTTTCTCGAATTTAAGTCGAAATCATATTTTATAAATGATTCCGGTCTTTCATATCTTATTTGTTGTTCAGAACTGTAAGTTCTTGAAAATCCAAACTTTTCTAGCCATTCTTCAGTAATTTGAATCGGCTTTATAGATTTTGCCGGAACAGAAAAACTGTGAATGTCATTTTCAATTTTTACAAAATAATCTTTTTCATCATGTTGGAATATCTCAGTAATATTATAAATCTGATTTTTATATTCCACTAAATTTTTAATTTTTAGATCTGCAACGTTCATAATATTTTGTGTGTTAAGGTTATTAATGTAAGTGATTTTTGGGTTAACATAATATTTGCAAATACTGTGCCTTATGTTTTGAATAATATTTAAACTAATGTTAATTATACTGTAAAAATTTGCTCCAATTGCTTAATAATCCGTTAAAACAGCTGATTTACAGAATTTAAACAAAATTTATAAAAGTTAAATTTGTGGTACTTGTGTGGTATGTTGAATATCTGTTTTTACTTTTACTAATCAATTTTAAGTGATTTATTATTGATTGTTAGACCAAATGAAATCAACATTGCAATGGCAAGAACTAAAATAAAGGTATTCCAGGAAGTAGCATGAAGTAAATAACCTGTTCCGCTCCCTAAAAAGCTTGATCCAAAATAATAAAAAAGCCAATAAATAGAAGTTGCCGAAGATTTTCCTTCTTTAGCATGAAGCGCAGTCATCTGACTCGCCATTGTATGCGCAGCGAAAAAGCAAAGAGTAAACAATCCAAGTCCGAAAATTACAATATAAATGTTTTCAGAAACCAAAAATAAAAGTCCGATCAACATTAAGAAAATAGAACCTTTCAGAATATATTTTTTCTCAAATCTCACCGATAAACGACTCGTAATCATCGTTCCGAAAACGCCAAAAGTATACATTAAAAAGATAAAAGCAATAAAAAAATGACTTAATGAAAATGGAGCGGATTCTAATCTGAAAGTCAGATAATTGTAAACACTTACAAAAGTTCCCATTAAAAGAGAAGCAATAAAATAGAGACGAACCATATAAGAATCTGTCAGTAATCTTTTCATTTGCTTCATTTTCAGATGGTAATCTGTTTTTTGTGGATTAAAGAACTTAGAATTAGGAAAAAGCTTCCAAAATATTAACCCTAATAGTAAACTTTCGATTCCGATAATTAAAACGGCATTTCGCCATCCAAATTCTCCAGCTAAGATTGTTGCTAAAATTCTTCCGCTCATTCCACCAATCGTATTTCCGCTGAGATACATACTGATTGCTAAAGCGACAACAGAAAGCTGAACTTCCTCGGTAAGATAAGCCAAAGCAACCGATGAAACGCCCGAAATTACAAAACCTTTTAAAACTCCGATTGCTATAAGTAAAGTCAGACTAGGAATCCAGGCTGAAATAATTGTTAATAATGCAGACGAAATCAATGAAAATATCATCAATTTTTTTCTTGAAAAACTATCTGCTCTAAAGGCGAAGAAAAACAGTCCTAAAGCCATTCCGATCGTTGCTGAGGAAACCAATAATGAACTGTCTCCAACCGTAGTTTTAAAATGTTCTGCAACCATCGGAAGCAAAGGCTGGAAAAGGTAAAGCTGCGCAAATACAGAAAGCCCTGAAAAGAAAATACAAAGTTTGATATATTTGAAACGTTTACTTTTTCTTTCTGCCTTTTCTGTTGTATTCATGATGATTTCCGAAATTCTCAGAGAAATTATACTGAGTTTTTATTTGTTGCAAATTTCCTGAAATTTTTTAAATCTGTAAAATGCTTTATTTCGATGATACTTATCTCTGAAACCGATTGGGAATTTTTAATTTAAAGTTTTATCCTTTTTAAATATTGAAAAATTATTTTCCTTTTATATGTATCTTTAGATTTCAAAATAAAATCATTACACAATGATAGAAAACTTCCCATTCTACCTCTCTCTCATTATCGCTATTGTTTTGCTGATCATGTTGGCTAACAAAATCAGGGTTGCATATCCTGTTTTATTGGTTGTTGCAGGATTATTGATTAGTTTTATTCCAAATATTCCGATGATCAGGATAGATCCGGAGCTGATTTTTATTATTTTTCTTCCTCCTTTATTATACGAAGCAGCTTGGGCAATTTCCTGGAAAGAACTATGGAAGTGGCGACGAATCATAGGAAGTTTTGCATTTGTTGTGGTATTTCTTACGGCAACGACGGTAGCTTTTTTTGCAAATCATTTTATTCCTGGATTTTCTTTGGCTTTAGGATTTTTATTAGGAGGAATTGTTTCTCCACCCGATGCGGTAAGTGCGGGAGCAATTTTGAAGTTTGTAAAGGTTCCGAAAAGAATGTCTTCAATTCTGGAAGGCGAAAGTCTTCTAAATGATGCTTCCTCGTTAATTATTTTCCGTTTTGCGATGATTGCTGTTGCAACGGGACAGTTTATCTGGCATGATGCGGCTTTAAGTTTTTCCTGGATGCTTATTGGTGGAATCGGAATTGGTTTATTGATCGGCTGGCTTTTCATGAAAGGACAGAAAATTCTTCCTACCGATGCGAATATGGATACGATTCTTACGATTGTTGCACCTTATTTAATGTATATTGCCGCAGAAGAAGTTCACAGTTCGGGAGTTTTGGCTGTGGTAAGCGGAGGCTTACTCTTATCAAATAACAGGCATAATTTTTTAAGTACATCTTCACGACTTCGAGGTATCAATGTTTGGGAAAGTTTAGCTTTTGTCCTGAATGGCTTGGTTTTTATTTTAATTGGTCTGGATCTTCCTGAAATCACATCAGGATTAGAAGGAGTGAGTGTTTCCGCTGCAATTGGTTATGGTTTACTGATTACTGTGGTTTTGGTCGTTGTGAGGCTTTTGTCTGCTTATGGAGCAGTGATTATTACTTTAATTGCAAGAAATTTTATTACAGTAGCAGATACCAGAAATCCGGGTTACAAAATTCCTTTGCTTTTGGGTTGGACGGGGATGAGGGGAGTGGTTTCCTTGGCTGCTGCATTGTCTATTCCAGTAAAATTATACGAAGGCGGTCCTGATTTTCCACAGAGAAATTTGGTTTTATTTATCACTTTTATTGTGATTTTGATGACCTTGCTTGTTCAGGGTTTAACATTGCCTTATTTAATTAAAAAAGTAAATATGCCATCGTTTAACGATCATCTTCCAGATGATGAAGCCGAAAACATGATTCGTTATGAAATGGCAAAATTAACGTTGGAACATTTATCGAAAAATTACGGTGAATTGTTGGAAAAAAGTTCATTTTTACAACAGATTCATGAAAAATGGAAAGGAAAAATAACAGAAGAATCTGATGTAATTCTTTCCTCCGAGACCAAAATGGCATATCTCGACATCCTGAATGCACAAAGAGCGTGGCTTATACAGCAAAATCATGATGAAAAACAGCATTTCGATGAAGATCTTATCAGGAAGCATCTTATGAAAATTGATCTGGAGGAAGAAAGAATTTTATTGGTTCATTAAAAAAGTTAAAACCCTCTGCAGATATTCATCTTCTTTCACAACCTTATTGTATGATTGTCTCGCATAAACAGGCGAAAGCTCATAATTTTCAGGCTTTGAATTGATGTCTACATTTTCAATATAATTCAGATGACGGGTGTATTCTTTAATGAGTTTATTGATGGTTTTTCTTTTTATTTTACATATCGTGTTATTCTTTATTTTTTGTAAAGAATTAAGAATGAATGATTTGTCCCCGTGAAAATTAATAACATTTTTCGTAAACGAAAGGTTGTGGTTATCCTGTAAAACAGAATGTTCATCTTCAAAAATCATGATCGTAAAGGTTTTTTAATGGATTAAGAAAGGTTTTCAAAACACTTATATTATGATAATTTCAGATCAATTGACGGGAATCGAAAAGGACTTTCTCAAAACCTTGATCAGGCTGTCCTTCGGAGTAGTAAAGTGAGTTGACATATTATTTATTTTAAGTGATTGTGTGTAAAAACAAGATTCAGATATTTCTGTTTCATTTAATTTTTCTAATTCAAATATCTAACCAAAAATTGTATTTTTTTTAAATGTATTGAAAATTTGTAATAAAAAGCATTAAAAATGTAATATTTCATTCAAAACATGGTTTATTATTGCTGATTTTGTGGTATCTGTTCGTTATTATTCATTAAATAATATTTAAAATGAACTAACATTCGTAAGATTAAATTTATTTTAATCAGATCTAAATTTATAAATTGGCTTCAGTCAGCACACTTTAAAAAAACGCCTACAAAAAGAAAGTTTTTAAATATAAAAAAAACCTCCCTGATCAGAGGAGGTATAAAAATTGACTGTATATTGAGTTTTAATTCAATCTATTTATGGTTTTCAAGCCATTGCAGACGGCGTTCATCGGGTAAATGTTTTACTTTGAAATTTTCAAAAGTTGCATTGAAGCCTTTTCCATCGGGACAAGCCGCCATTAATCCAACCATTACCGGAGAATTATCCTGAAGATTGGCATTTCTCATCATCACATAATTATTATCGTCGAAAGAGTAGAAGATTTCAACTGCATCCAGTCTTCTTACGGCTTTAATCCAAACCGCGGAAGGAATTTTATCCAAAGTAATGACGCTCCAATCACTGGTTTTATGGGTAACAACTGTGCTTAAGTTATATTTTCCGTCAACAAATTCAATTCCGGCTTTGATGTAGTTTTCTTTATCAATTCTCAGCATTAGTCCCATTTGGTCAAACCTGGCTTTGTAATTTCCTGTGATTTTTACTTTTGCTTCAAATTCTCCTCCGTAAGTTGTGTATAAAAAAGGAGCATCGTCAACAGTAAATCCGTAATGCGAAATTCGCCAGTAATCACTTTGTGGTGTTACAAACATTGATAAACTGTTGTTTTTGATTTCCCACTTTTCCGGCTCATTGAACCATGTCATTTTCTCTAATGTCTGCGCAAAATTCTTGTTGATAATGAATAAAGCGCAAAAACTTAAAAATATTCTCTTCATTCTATTTTAATGAATACAATTGGTATAAATTATTATTACATTAGCAAAAGTAAAACTAATGAAGATTTTCATCAATACTTATAAATAACCATTTTATGGAAATCGTAGAAACGCTGAATAAAACGCTGCTTTTAAAGAATCGAGGACAAAATAAAACTTGCCTGATGGATATTGAAATGTATAAAAATATTGCATTTTCTTACTCTCAGACAGAAAATTCTGTAGCAGTGTTGAGTGATATGCAGTTCAATAAAAGTTATGTTTACTCATCAAAGACCGCTTTAGAGCTGGGTTTGGATTTCAAAGAAAACCCAATGATGATTAATTCTATTTGGGAAGAAGAAATTCTGAAAAAAATTCACCCTGATGATAAACTGAAAAAATATGTTCACGAACTACGTTTTTTCAAATTATTGGAAGTAATGGAGTTGGAAGAACGTTCAGAATTCAATGTTTTGTCGAGAATGAAAATGAAGGATAAAGATGGGATCTTTAGATTTGTTCAGCATCGGATGTTTTATTTTTATTCGCCTTATAATTTGAAATTACGGTTTGCGCTTTGTCTGTACAATTTTGCTGTAGATCAGTCACAGGTTTTATTTTCAGAATTTTTGATCATCAATTCTATAAAAGGAGAGGTTGTGGCAGATGATAAACTTAATTATAAGAATGTTCTTTCTCAAAGAGAATTGGAGATTTTGAAATTTGTTGGCGAAGGTTTTACTAGTAAAGAGATTGCGGATTTTCTGTCAATAAGCATCAACACAGTAAGTAGGCACCGCCAGAATATATTGGAAAAATTGAAAGTGAAAAATTCTATCAAAGCTTTTAATGATAGTTTTTCTAAATAGATTATTGTCTCAAAATAATTAATTAATCGTTTAATTATTAACAGTTTAACTCTAAAATTGATTTTGTTTTTTTGCTTGCAATAATTTGTTTATGTTGTGAATATGTATGCTATTTATGATTTTTTAATAAAAATATTTTACGCATAATAAATTTTGTTAAAAAATGAACATAGTATGATTTAAAATAATCTTATATTTGTTTACACTAACAGCTAACAAAAACAAGGATGAACATTAACTTTTCAACAGCGACTTTTAAGGATTTTGAAAATATTCCTGGGTACGACATGATGGATAGAGCAGATATTTATTATGATTTTCTGGAATACATGAGAAAAAACGGACACCATCATTATAGATTGCAGAATAATACAGGATGCAGCTCTGTAATGAATGTTGGAACGGAAAATATAACAAAAGAATTCGTAAGTTTCGTTACAAGTGATTATTTAGGTTTTACGCAACACCCAAAAGTAAAACAGGCAGCAATTGAAGGTGTTGAAAAATATGGAACAGGAACGGCGGCAACCCCGCTTATTGGTGGATATTATTCATACCATAACGATTTGGAAGCAAAGATTGCTTCTTTTTTTGGTCGTACAAAGGATGAAGCTGTAATTTTTACCACGGGTTACACAGCGAATAGTGCTACACTGCAGATTTTGCTTCAGAAAGAAGATATTGCAATTGTAGATATGGCTGTTCATGCCAGTGTTTATGAAGGATGTATTCTTACAAACAGAAAAACATTCCCTCATAATAATCTGGAAGCATTGGAGCATATTTTAAAAACCTCTGAAAATCAATACCGTACGAAATTAGTCGTTATTGATGGGGTATATTCTCAAGATGGAGATACTGCACCTATTGAAGAAATTTATAAATTAGTAAAAAAATATAATGCCTATTTAATGATTGATGATGTGCATGGAGTAGGAATTTTAGGAGAAACAGGGAGAGGAACAATTGAAGATACAGGATTATTGGATAAAATTGATATTATTACAGGTACTTTCAGTAAAACATTTGGTAATCTGGGAGGATATGTAATTGCTAACAAAAGTCTGACTAATTTTATCAGATTCCAGTCTCGTCAACAGATATTCTCTGCGACTACACCTCCTTCCACTGCAACAGGAATTATTAAAGCAATTGAGTTAATAGATGAAGAGCCGCATTGGCGCGCAAAGCTTTGGGATAATATAAATTATTTCAAAAAAGGACTGAATGATCTCGGACTAGAGACAGGAACCACATGTTCAGCTGTTGTTCCGGTAAAAATTGGAGATCCCCATATTACAGGAGATGTAGGAAGAATGCTTATGGAGCATGGTGTTTATACAAACCCTATTATTTACCCTGCAGTAGCCAGAAAAGATGCGCGTATCAGGATGAGTGTAACGGCAACACACGAGAAGGAACATCTTGATAAAACACTCAATGCATTTGAGGATATCAATAAAAAGTTGCATATTGCAAAAAAATAATAACAAATGCCTAGAAAAGTTGTACAAGGCCCAATAAGGGATAAGGAAAAAACCAAACAAAAATTGCTCGGCGCAGTCGGGAGAATTTTAAGAACGAAAGGTTATTCCGGGCTGAAAGTAAGTAAAATAGCCGCAGTTGCAGGCTTTGATAAAAAATTGATCTACGAGTATTTCGGAAGTACCGAGAAACTTATAGACGAATATATCAGATCTCAGGATTACTGGAGCAAGATGAACCAGGACAATATTCATGTAGATTTTTCTGATGGTGGAAAAGAATTATCAAAAGTTGCTATTCTTAATCAGTTCGAACATATTAAGAAAAATAAGGAGCTTCAGAAGATTATCCTTTGGGGACTTTCCGAAGGTAAGCCAATTTTGAAAAAAGTTGCCGACGAAAGAGAAGAGATGGGAGAAATGCTTTTCACCAATATTGTTGATCCACATTTTGGAGACAGGTCTACAAGGTATCGTGCTATTGCTGCTCTTTTGGTTTCGGGGGCGTATTATCTTAATCTTTATACAGCATACAACGCAAGTGTATTCTGCGGTATTGATTTGAAATCCGACGAAGGAAGAAAAGAAATTGAAAAAGCGATTACCGAGATTATAGATTTCGCTTACGAAGAAAAATAATGATGAGAAAAAATTTTCCGATTGACCAAATGAGTTTTTTAATTGATAATTTAAAAGCTTTTCATTTTTAAATTAGAACTATATTTCTTATTTTTGGCCAATGGAAAATTTTATCGTATCTGCAAGAAAGTATCGTCCACAGGAGTTTGACACTGTTGTTGGGCAATCTCATATTACAGATACCTTAGAACATGCGATTGAAGAAAATCAGCTTGCTCAGGCTTTATTGTTCTGCGGACCGAGAGGTGTCGGAAAAACTACTTGTGCCAGAATTTTGGCAAGAAAGATTAATGAAAAAGATGGTTCAGTTTCGGAAGACGGTTTCGCTTACAACATTTATGAATTAGATGCTGCATCAAACAATTCGGTAGATGATATCAGAGAATTGATTGATCAGGTACGTTTTGCGCCTCAGGTTGGTAAATATAAAGTATATATCATCGATGAGGTTCACATGCTGTCTTCTGCAGCCTTCAATGCTTTCCTTAAAACACTCGAAGAGCCACCTGCTCATGCTATTTTTATTTTAGCAACGACTGAAAAGCACAAGATTATCCCGACGATTTTATCGCGTTGCCAGATTTACGATTTCAAAAGAATCGTTATTGAAGATATTCAGAGTCATCTTAGAAATATTGCTCAGAAAGAGAGTATTCGGTATGAAGATGATGCATTATACTTAATAGCTCAGAAAGCAGACGGTGCATTGAGAGACGCATTATCTATTTTCGACAGGCTTTCTACCTTCTCCCAAAAGAATATTACTTTAGCAAAAGCAGCAGAAGTATTGAATATTTTGGATTATGATCAATATTTGAAAGTAGTAGATTTAGCCAAAGAAAACAAAATTCCGGATGTACTTTTTGCTTTCAATGAAATTGTTAAAAGAGGCTTCGATCCACATATTTTTATTGCTGGATTAGGAAATCATTTCAGAGATTTAATGATGGCTCAAAATGCTTCTACAATTGATTTGATTGAAGTAGGAGAGCAGACAAAAAACAAATTTGTTCAACAGGCTCAAAACTGGAACCCACAACAGTTGATCGATGCCATTGAAATCTGTAATCACGCAGACATCAATTATAAAAATTCGAAAAATCCTCGATTGACAGTAGAGATTGCTTTAATGCAATTGAGTTCTCTGACAGCTGGTTCAGACGTTTCTAAAAAAAAAAGTTCATAATACTAGCTCCGTTTCTTGATGAAAAACTGGAAGTAAAACTTCATGAAAAACTACAAGAGAAAAAGGAAGTAAAAATTGAACAGCCTAAACAGGTTGATCCAAATAAGCCTCAAGAAGTTGAGGTCAGAAAAACTACTACAAAACCTTTATCGAGACAAGGAGTTTCTTCGGGATTCAGTATCAATGCTTTTTTAACTAAAGAAGATAAAACTGAAGAAGTAGAAGAAAAAGCTGTCGTGAAAACAGAAAGCCTTCCGCAAAATCATTTTACAGAAACAGATTTGCAGGCAGAATGGAATCTTTTATTGAAGCAACTTCAGAGAAAAGATACATTTATATTTAATGCTGTCAAATCATTTAAAATTGTAAAATCAGGGGAAAATCAAATTACAGTTTTATTTCCTTCGGATTCTGCTAAAGTGGAATTTGACAAAGTGAGCAGAGAGTTTTTCAATCATTTTAAAACAAAAGTTCACAATTTTTCTATTGAAATTATTTACAAAAGAGACATCGAAAATCTCAAAATTGAAGTAATGACCAAAAGAAAAATCTTCGAAAAATTCATCGAAAAAAATCCTTTGTTAAAGGATCTTGACGATTTAATGAGATTTGATTTAACTTAATTAAATCTTAGTCACTTAAATTTATATTGGAAAAAATAATGTGAAATTTAATACTTTCAATTTTAGGTTAAAATAATTTAACATCTTCAAAAATCAATTATTTAAATAAAATTTATATATTTGCCGAGTATTTGAGCGGAAAATTATTTTTCGACAAAGACAAATTATAACAAAAAGCCTAGAAATAGACGACCCATAGTGGAAAATTTATCAAACCCATACGTGTCTACTTTCGTACCCGCTAATAATTCTTTTAGCGGTTATTTTAGCTTTGTGTTTACTTATTTTGGAAATTTCAGAAACTATTATCGATTTAGTTATTGGTACTGTTAACTGAATTTCTTTCCAAAAAATAAACAGGATAATTGATTTCTTTCAATTCCTAATTTCCATTAATTAAAAATTTTTAACGGCATTTTTTGAAAAGAATTATAAAGTAATTTTATGATGCTTTTTTGCTATTTATCTAAATCAAAATAATAATACAATAATTAACAATAATGAATTTAAAAGAATTAAAAAACGACTGGATCAATGAGTTTTCTCAACCCATGATGATTGCAGGACCATGTAGTGCGGAAAGCGAAGCTCAGATGTTGGAAACGGCGAGAAGAATTAGGGAAACCAATGCTCAGGTGCCGATTTTCCGTGCAGGAATCTGGAAACCACGTACAAAACCTAATGGTTTTGAAGGAGTAGGAGTTATCGGTTTAAACTGGTTAAAAAAAGTAAAAGAGGAATATGGTTTCAAAACAGCGACGGAAGTTGCCAATGCACACCATGTTTTTGCAGCTTTGGAAGCTGATGTAGATATTCTTTGGATCGGAGCCCGTTCTACAGTAAATCCATTTACAGTTCAGGAAATTGCAATGGCTTTGAAAGGGACAAATAAAACTGTTTTGGTGAAAAATCCTGTAAACCCGGATCTTGCATTATGGATCGGAGCTCTGGAAAGACTTTTAGGACAGGATATTAAAAATCTAGGAGTAATTCACAGAGGTTTTTCAACATACCAAAAGACTAAATACAGAAATAATCCAAACTGGCAGATTGCTTTAGATTTTAAAAGTCAGTTCCCGAATATTCCAATGCTGATCGATCCTTCACACATTTGTGGAAACAGAACAGGTTTGGCAGATATTACTCAGGAAGCATTAAACGTTGGTTACCAAGGTGCAATCATTGAAACTCACTCTAATCCTGATGAAGCATGGAGCGATGCGTCTCAGCAAATTACACCGGAAGTTTTGGCGGAATTAATTGGTAATTTAAAAGTTAGGAATACAGATTTAGCAGGATTTGAAGGCGAAATGGGAAGACACAGAACACTGATCTCCGATATTGACTTCCAACTGATTGATTTACTGTCGCAAAGAATGAAAATTTCCGAAAAAATTGGTAAGCTTAAAAAAGAGAACGATATTGCAATTTTCCAGCCTGAACGTTGGAAAGTAATCACAGAATATGCAACCCAAAAAGCTGGTGAAACCGGAATGTCTAAAGAGTTTATCGAAAAACTTTTCAAAGCAATTCACGAAGAATCTATCGAAGTACAGAACAGTATTATGATAAACAGATAATTATTTGCAGATAATAGCGAATAGATTTTATGGCTTAAGATTTAGTAAAATACGTTAAAAAGTATGCGTTATAATTTTATCTAAATCTTAAGCCCTAATTTCTATCTCCTAATTCGCTATATTTGCATCATCTTAAAATATGAAAGGAAAAATCATTAAATCTACAGGAAGTTGGTATCAGGTTTTGGAAATGGAAACCAATAGAATTTTCGAAGCCAGAATTCGTGGGAAGTTTAAATTAATAAAAACGAGGCTTACCAATCCGCTTGCAGTAGGAGATTTTGTAGAATTTCAGCTGGAACAGGATGATGTTGCATGGATTACGAAAATAGATCCGCGCAGAAATTACCTGATCAGAAAATCTGTAAACCTTTCTAAAGAAGCACATATCATTGCATCAAATATTGATATTGCGTGCTTTATTTTCACCTTAAAACATCCTGAAACATCACTTGGTTTTCTAGACCGGTTTTTGGCATGTTGTGAAGCATATAACATTACTCCATTAATTTTATTCAACAAAATTGATGTTTTGCATGAAGAAGAGATCGAAATCGTAAAAGATGTGGAATTTCTTTACAATGAAATTGGATATGAAACCTTGGAAATTTCTTCTTACTCAAGATTAAATCTGGATCAGCTTCAAGAATTACTTCAAGACAAAACGTCAGTATTTTTCGGACATTCTGGTTGTGGAAAATCTACTTTGGTTAATGCTTTACAACCCGGATTAAATTTAAAAACTTCTGAAATTTCAGATACGCATTTAAAGGGAAAGCATACGACAACCTTTGCACAGATGCATTTCTGGGATTTTGGCGGAAATGTAATTGATACTCCCGGAGTTCGTGAATTTGCCATGATCGACATTCAAAAAGAGGAAGTGCAGCATTATTTCCCGGAAATTTTCAAAAAGAGGGAAGAATGTAAATATCATAACTGTCTTCATATCAATGAGCCAAAATGTGCTGTGCTTGATGGATTGGAAACGGGAGAAATTCAACATTCGAGATATTCCACTTACATCAAACTGATGGATGAAGCGGAAGAAAACGCTCAAAAATAATTCTATTTATATATTCAAATGAAAATCCTCAGTGAAATTTTCGCTGAGTGAAGTTTCTCTACAAAAAATATTCAGAAAAGTTAAAAAAGACCATTTTGATTTTACATTAATATTAAGTTTGATTTTAATATTAACAAATTGTCATATATGTCATTTAAATTCCTAAACGTATGTTTAATTGTTTAAAAATCTTAAGCCTTAAATTCGGGGAATATCGGGGCAATAAAAAACCCAGCCGAGGCTGGGTAAAAACTAATAACCATGAAAACTCAAATTAAACATGAGAATCGTGATAGAATAAACAATTACTGTGCCAAAGTTTTGTTCATGATTTCTTAATAAAAGTTATTTTTTTGTTAAAAAAACTTTAAAATAAAAATAATAGAATTTTTTTGTATTTTTGCGCCATTAAAAAAATATACATTTATGTCTAACATTACATTCACTATGATTAAGCCTGATGCTGTTGCAGACGGACATATCGGTGCTATATTAGGTAAAATCTCAGAAGGTGGTTTCAAGATCAAAGCTTTGAAATTGACTCAACTTACTGTTGCTGATGCAAAAAAATTCTATGAAGTACACGCTGAAAGACCATTCTATGGAGAATTGGTAGATTTCATGAGTTCTGGACCAATCGTTGCTGCTGTTCTTGAAAAAGATAATGCTGTTGAAGATTTCAGAACTTTAATCGGTGCAACTAATCCTGCAGAAGCTGCAGAAGGTACGATCAGAAAAATGTTTGCAAGAAGCATTGGAGAAAATGCTGTTCACGGTTCTGATTCTAACGAAAATGCTCTTATCGAGGCTCAATTCCATTTTTCTGGAAGAGAAATTTTCTAAGAAAAATTACTTCAAAATAAAAAAATCCGGAGAATAATTTCTTCGGATTTTTATTTTTATAATGATTATAAATTATTTTCAATCGCGCCTATTTTTTCACGATATAATTCAATCGGTTTGTCTAATAAAACAGCAATAACGGTCATATTTTTATCTAATTTTTCTTTAGGAACGTCAATATAAATGATTCCGGGAATCTGGCTCCAGTATAATTTATTGTAAATTTTATGTGAGATGATCGAACCTTCTCCAACAACTCTGATTCGGGAAATTCCGTTTTTTATTCCTTTTAAAGCAATTGGTCCGGTTGGAGTTCCTTCTACGAAAAGATATAAAGTCTGCCTGTCTTTTGAAAGTGCCGAATTTCCTGAGAAATGACCGTCCGGTAGACCTTTTTCAGTTTCAAAGAGCGCTTCAGCGTGTTTGCTGATCCATTGTTGTATTTCAGGATTTGTCTTTGACGTTTTTTGAATTTTCATGTCTAATCCGTCACTTGTTAATCCTGAATTATTGAAAATATTGTTTCCGTTATGTAATTGTTCTGCAATTTCAAAAGCTGCCAATTTGGGATTTTGATTTTCTAAAATTTGGTTTAAAGACGGATTTTCTGTTTTAATATTTTTGCTGAAGTTAATTTTTTCATTAAAATTTAATTCAACAACGGTTACGTCCTGATCAAACTTTACTTTGGGAAAATTTATCGTAAAATTTCCATTACCGTCATTTATTAAGTCAACTTTATCGTTATTATCACCTAAAATTCTGGCAGATTTCGGCATTGAAGTTAAACCAAAAATTTTTGTAAAATCTTTCGCTTCTTCAAGATAAAGAAAGAGCTTTTTCCCATCTTTTGAAAATGCAGATTTTCCTTTGTAATTTTCAAACGGCAAGCCTCTTCTTGTTCCATAGATCGCATCTGAATTTTTTGAAGTCCATCTTGCTAAATTTTTTAGTATCTCAACCTGTTGTTCAGGAATTGTTCCGTCCGATTTTGGTCCTATATCCAAGAGTAAATTTCCGCCCATATTAAGAACATCCGCTAAAGTTCTCACGATCATGTTCGGCGTTTTGTAATTGTTGTCGAATGGTTGGAATCCCCATGAATCATTCATCGTATAGCAAAGTTCCCAATATTTACTTTGTGGCTTCACAACAGGAATTCCCTGTTCCGGAGTTTCATAATCTCCGTGATTATTTAATCTTGAATTGATAATAATATTCGGATTGAATTTTCTTAAATTTTCCAAAGTTTTCGGAGCTTGCCATTCGTCGGAAGTATGTTCCCAATCACCATCGAACCACAAAAGATCAGGTTTATATTGATTGGAAAGTTCGTTCAATTGAGTTTGATAATAATTGATGAAATTTTGCCAGCGACTTGGATCGTTTTTGATTTCGTAACGTTTTTTGGTTCTAGTATTAATGTCATAATAAGGATGGCTCCAATCTGGAAGAGAAAAGTAAAGACCGGTTTTTAAGCCTGATTTTTTAAGCTCTGAAACGAAAGGAGAAAGAACGTCTTTTTTAGCCAAAGAATTCTTGGGAATTGTTGTTGCTTTTTCAGCTTTTGAATCCCAAAGAGAAATGCCGTCGTGATGTTTTGTGGTAATTACAGCATATTTTGCACCGGAATCTTTGATCAGTTTTACCCATTCATCAGGTTTATATTGTGAAGCAGAAAATCCGTTCAGTTGCTTCATATAATTCTCATGATTGATGTAATTATTAAAAAAAGACCAAGATTCTGAGATTCCGTCGACAGAATAAATTCCCCAATGGATAAAAATTCCAAGTTTGGCATCCTGAAACCATTCCATTTTTTTAACATCAGAAGTTTGATTCTGTGCAGAAATTTTTCCTGTGATTAAAATTAATCCTAAAGATAATATGCTGATAAATTTGCCTTTCACTACTTTTCCTTTTGATCACTAAAATAAGGAAAGCTGAGAATAAATTCTTACATAAAATTTAATAATTGTGTTGAATTATAATGCTTGTTAAATTTCGGTCTACAAAAGTGATTTTAATGTATTATTTTTATCAGACCACGAAATTTACATCATCAAAATAAAATATATGAAAATGGCAACAATACTTCTTATCGTCACGGCAACTCTCACTGCTTTGATAGCAGGACTTTTCTACGCTTATTCCTGTTCGGTAGTTTTAGGATTAGGAAAATTATCAGATATGGAATATTTGAAATCCATGCAGTCAATCAACAGAGAAATCTTGAATCCGTTATTTTTTATGAGCTTTATGGGAACAGTTTTTTTACTTCCGGTTTCTACTTTTATTTATCGTAGTCAAAATCCGGTTTTTCTTTTGCTGTTATTGGCGACTTTTGCTTATCTCATCGGCGTTTTTGGTGTGACGGTTGCGGGAAATGTTCCTTTAAATGATCAGCTTGATAAATTTGATATTGCAAATTCTACTTCACAGGCAATAAAAGAAATGAGAGACAAATTTGAAAACAGATGGAACTTTTTAAATAATATCCGAACTGTTTCTTCCGTAATAACCATAGTTTTAACAGTTTGTGCCTGCGTTTGGAGTAAAGTAGATTAGCTGAAAAATTAAATGGAAAATTGATTAAGTATAAATACTAATGATAAAATTCCGTGTTTTTACGGATGTTTTATATCTGATTTTATTATCATCTTTACATCAGCATTAGAACAGGAAATTTAAGCATTAAAGTCTTCAAAAACTAATAACCATTAAAGGCTCAGATTTTCAGAAAGAAGAAAGGCAACTCACTCGAGCTGCCTTTTCTCTTTGTATTTTTAATGAAATTAAATCTTTAGTAATTCGATTGTTCTTTCCGGATTTTCTGCTGAGAATACTGCGTTTCCGGCAACCAAAACATCAGCTCCGGCTTCGAAAAGTTTTCCGGCATTATCAAGGTTTACTCCTCCGTCGATTTCAATTAAAGCGGTAGAATTATTGCTTAAAATCAAATCTTTTGTTTCAGCAATTTTCTTATAAGTATTTTCAATGAATTTTTGTCCTCCAAATCCCGGATTTACACTCATTAACAATACCAAATCCACATCAGCAATAATATCTTCCAACATCAAAACCGGAGTAGAAGGATTTAAAACAACTCCTGCTTTCGCTCCTAAACTTTGAATGTGATGAATCGTTCTGTGGAGGTGGCTACAAGCTTCATAATGAACGGAAATAAGGTCTGCGCCATGATTTACAAATTCTTCAACATATTTTTCAGGCTCTACAATCATTAAATGCACATCTACAAATTTCTTTGCGTGTTGTTGTACAGTTTTCATCACAGGAAAGCCAAATGAAATGTTTGGAACAAATCTTCCGTCCATCACGTCGATATGGAACCAGTCTGCCTGGGAATTGTTCAGCATTTCAATGTCTCTTTGCAGATTCCCAAAGTCTGCAGATAAAAGGGAAGGAGCAATAAGCTTCGTTTTCATTTTTACTTATATTTAGATTTTAGAAGTTAGAAATTAAAGGTTAGAATAAAACTAACTTCTAAAATCTAATTTCTAACTTCTTTTTTAATGATATTTCAATTTCATTTCCGGTTTTATCTTCAAAATCGTTTCGTAGATGAGTTTAATTACGTTTCCGACATCTTCTTTAGAAACCATTTCCACTGTTGTATGCATGTATCGCAAAGGTAACGAAATTAGCGCACTTGGTACACCTCCGTTGGAATGTGCGAAAGCGTCTGTATCTGTTCCTGTTGCACGACTTGCTGCGGCTCTTTGATAAGGAATTTTTTTCGCTTTTGCAGTATCTATAATCAATTCTCTGATCGTGTGATGAACACTTGGAGCAAAGAAAACTACAGGTCCGTCTCCACATTTTTGATCGCCTTCTTTTTTCTTTTCAATCATCGGAGTCGTTGTATCGTGGGTAACATCTGTAACGATTGCAATATTTGGTTTAATTGTATCTGCAATCATGTCTGCACCGTATAATCCAACTTCTTCCTGAACAGAATTTGTAATATATAAACCGAAAGGAATTGTTTTTTTATTTTCTTTTAAAAGTCTTGCAACTTCAGCGATCATAAATCCTCCGATTCTGTTGTCCAGAGCTCGGCAAACGAAATAGCGGTCGTTCATTTCGAAGAATTCATCTGGATAAGTAATCATGCATCCCACATAGATTCCCATTTCTTCAACCTCTTTTTTGGTCGTTGCACCGCAGTCGATGAAGATATTTTCAATTTTTGGAGTCGGCTCATTTTGATTGGCTCTTGTATGAATTGCAGGCCATCCGAAAACACCTTTTACAATTCCGTTCTCTCCATGAATATGAACAATTTTTGATGGAGCAATGGTCTGATCTGAACCTCCGTTTCGGATTACATAGATCAAACCGTCATCTGTAATGTAATTTACGTACCATGAAATTTCATCAGCATGTGCTTCAATCACTACTTTAAATTCAGCTTCGGGATTGATTATGCCATAGCAAGTTCCGTAATGATCCACTTCAATTTTGTCAACATAAGGCGTGATATAATCCATCCAAACTTTTTGACCTTCATGCTCATAACCGGTTGGGGATGATGTGTTTAAATATTTTTCTAAAAATTTTAAAGATTTCTTTTCAAATTTCATAAAAAGGAATGATTTTTGCGGTTAAATTTCATTGTAATATGTGTAAAAATAATGAATTTTAGTAAGATTATTTGTCTTTTCCTTTTCTTTTTTGGAGTCAGTGTTTTTGGTCAGAAAGATTCTGTGATCGCAAAACCCTTGAGTCAATATCCTCAGGAATTGTTGAAAATAGACGAATTTGGAAATAAATATTTTTATGACGAAAGGCAGAAGGCGAGGATTTATGAGATAAACGGTGAAACTGTAGTTGTCATGGATGAGTTGGTTTTAATTAATAAACCAAAATTTAATAATCAATTAGATCGAAATTATTATTATTTCTTAAATAAAAAATTATACAGGGTTTATCCATTGTTTTTGACAGCTTTACAGCAGTATCGGGATATTCAGGGAGAAATGACCAATCTTGATGATAAGGCGAAAAGAAAATATATCAGAGACCGACAAAATATATTGGCAGATCAGTATGAAAAACAATTAAGAGATTTAACTACTACTGAAGGTCAGGTTTTTGCAAAATTAATGAACAGGGCAACCGGAAAAAATGTCTACGAAATTATTAAAGAGTTAAGAGGAGGATGGAGTGCTTTCTGGTGGAATGTAAAAGGTAAAATGGCAGACATTGATCTTAAAGACAGATATGATCCGCACAGAAACAGAACCGATGAGTATTTGGAATCCTTGCTTCAGTCTAATTGGAATTCAGGTTATCTGCAGCCTTATCCGGGAGCAAGTACTTTTAGAGTGTACAAATAATATTTAGATATCAAAAAAATTCCTGTAAGCTTTACAGGAATTTTTCTTTTAATTTATCGAAAACAATTTTGTCTATTGGTAAAGGAAACGGATTATCGGGCGTATCGATTTCAATCCATTCTGTTTTTTCTATGCAGGGATCAAGGATCAGAAAATCTTCTTCGTTTACAATATTAACTATATAATATATGGTAAGCAATTGTTCATTCTTTCTGAAACGCGAAACCAGAAAATCTTCCTGCGTATAAAAATGTTCTACTACATCTATTTTTACATTCAGCTCTTCATCGAATTCACGATGTAAACATTCTATTACTCCTTCACCAAATTCCAGTCCGCCACCCGGAAATTTCATTAGAGGTTCTCCCGCATATTCTTCAAATAAAGTCAGAACTTTTTTATCCTTCACTGCACAAGCATACACTCTAATGTTGATACTGTCTATCATATATAATAATTTGTATAGCTAAATTAAGAAATTTCATATAAAAGTTGAGTATCAGAATTTATAAATTAATATAGAAAATACACGGCAAGTTCAGCTAGTGATTATTCGTCTTTACTTATATAAATAATGATTTCTAACCTCTGTTATTTAAGTTCCTATAATTTAATTGCATTAATCATCTCTCTCTTTCCCGGAGGTCCCGCTTTCTTTTCTACCTTAAAATCAAGATCTTGAAGGATTCTTCTTACGCTTCCTTTTGAAGAATAAGTCGTTAATAAACCATTAACCGCCATTTTGTCTGAAACAAGTTCGAAAAGTGGTTTTTCCCAAAGATCAGGTTGTACTCTTGCTCCGAAACAATCGAAATAGACAAGGTTAATTTTAGGTAAGTCTATGTTTTTCAGGTCGAAAAAGTCGCATTCTATCTTTTTTAAATTGAATCCATTAAGAATTTCAACTGATTTTTCCCAATCTGCCTGATGAATTTTTTGATAAATATTTTTGAATTCCGGGTTATCGAAGAGCTCAAAATATGCCAAATCGTTAATTTCAGATTCATTTATGGGATATTTTTCCAGGGTAAAATAGTTGATGATATGATTTTTGTCAGTTTTTAAATATTCATTAATTGTTACCAAAACATTCAAACCTGTTCCAAAACCGAGTTCTAAAATATTAATTTCGTAATCATTTATTAGATTTAATCCATTTTTGATAAACACGTGTTCTGCTTCCTGAAGTGCTCCGTGATGAGAATGGTAGTTTTCATTTAAATCATTGATATATAATGTTTTACTACCATCGTTTGTGGTCTTAATTTCTCTTTTCAAGCTATTTTTTTACAAATTTACTCTAAAATTTTTATATTTAGAAAATTATGTTAAATTTGTAGAACATCATAAAAAATTTTAGAAATGATAATTCAAAAAACTGAAAACTCCCGAATTTCTACATTCGATCCAAACAATTTTTCATTTGGAAATACTTTTATTGATCATATGATCATTTGTGAGTATGAGGATGGAAAATGGGGTGATGTAAAATTGGTTCCTTATGGTCCTTTAGCGTTTACACCTGCGATGATGGGCGTAAATTACGGACAGGCTTGTTTTGAAGGTATGAAAGCCTACAAAGACAAAGACGGACAGGTTTTCCTTTTCAGGCCTGAAAAGAATTTTGAACGTATCAACAAGTCGGCTACACGTCTTGCAATGCCGGAAGTAACAGAAGAAATGTTTTTAGATGGATTAAAAGCATTGGTTGACATCGACAGAGACTGGATTCCTCAGGGAGAAGGTAATTCTTTATATATCAGACCTTTAATTTTCGCTACGGAAGAAGCGTTAAAAGCAAGAGTTGCCAATAAATATATGTTTGCAATCGTGGCAACACCTGCAAAAATGTATTATACAGAGCCTGTTTCTGTGAAAATTTCAGATCATTATTCCAGAGCGGCAAGTGGAGGAGTAGGTTCTGCGAAAGCTGCAGGAAATTACGCTGCATCTTTTTATCCGACTCAGTTGGCTATCGAAGAAGGGTATGAGCAAATTATCTGGACAGATGATGCTACTCACGAATATTTCGAAGAAAGCGGAACAATGAATGTTTTCGTAAGAATTAATGATACAATCTTCACGCCTCCGACTTCTGAGAAAATCCTTGACGGTGTTACAAGAGACAGCTTCATCCAATTGGCTAAAAAGAGAGGAATTGAAGTAAAAGTAGAGCCAATTAAAGTAAAAGACGTTGTAGAAGCTCAGAAAAACGGAACTTTGAAAGAAGTTTGGGGAGTAGGAACAGCAGTTGTTACAACAGTTTTCCAGGCTTTAGGATACAATGGCGATAAATTGGAGTTACCAAGATTATCAGACGAAGAAAGTTTCGCAGTTACATTGAAAAATGACTTGGTTGATCTACAGACAAACCTTTCAGAAGATCCTTTCGGATGGAGAGTTTTGGTTGATCATGTATTGGAAACGGTTTAATTTTAAACTTAAAATAATATAAAGTCGGGAATTTTCCCGGCTTTTTTTGTTTTTAATTAATTTGAAATAATTAGTATTCACGTTGTCGCCCTTAGGTTCTCGAAGGGTTTATACATTATGTTTTTTTATTATGGAAAGGGCTTCGAGAACCTCAGCCTGACAATGTGGAGAAAAATTATATGTTTAATTTGAATAATTCTCTTACTTAAAATTTTTTAATAAAGAATTTATATTTAAACTCTTTGTTTTTGTAATTGATTCCCGAAATGTGTATTTTCGCAAAAGTTTATGAAAAAAATACTCTTCATATCGGTTTTAAGTTTATTGAGCTGCAGCAAAAATGCACAGACTCATCCTCCTGTTGGCGGTGTTCTTACACAGAATGATCTTGATGTTTCAAGAAACAGGATGAAAAATCTTAACACTCAGGAAAGAACGCATATGCAGGAATGGATTAATAATCAGCCTGTAAAGTATTATCCTACTCAGCTTAATTATTGGGTGAGTACGCAAGGTTTTGATCAGAGGCAGAGAAGGCAGGATAATACCTTAATTTCTTATTCTTATGATCTTTATGACTTCGATGAAACAAAGATCTATGATGAGCCGATCGAAAGAAGAGATGCCAAATTCGGACACTTTGATGAATTGAAAGCTGTAGAAGATGCTTTGCGTTTTATCCATGATGGTGAGGAAGTTACGCTTTTGGTTCCATCTTCCCTTGCATACGGAACCTATGGCGATGAGAAGAAAATAGATAATGATATTCCTTTAATCATAAAATTAAAAGCATTATAATCAATGAAATTGTTTAACAAGAATATAATTCTGGCGGCGGCAAGTATTTCGCTGATGAGTTGTACACCAATTTATAAAAAAATGAACGTAGACAAAGAAACTTACGAAGGTCTTAATGACGGACTTTATGCGAATCTTCAAACGACAAAAGGAAATTTGATCGTAAAATTCGAGGATAAAAAGGCACCTGTAACTGTGGCTAATTTTATTGGTCTTGCAGAAGGAAAAATCGACAACAAAGCTAAAGCGAAAGGAGTTCCTTTTTATGATGGGACTATTTTTCACAGAGTGATCAAAGATTTCATGATTCAGGGAGGTGATCCTCAAGGAACAGGGATGGGAGATCCTGGATATAAATTTGAGGACGAAAGAAACGACCTTCACCACACTGGAAAAGGTATTCTTTCTATGGCGAATTCTGGACCGAATACAAATGGTTCTCAGTTCTTCATCACTGAAGTTGCTACACCTTGGTTGGACGGAAGACACACGATCTTCGGAAAAGTGGTAAAAGGTGATGATGTGATTGATGCTATTGCTAACGTAGAAAAAGGAGCTCAGGATAAACCTAAAACAGATATTGTTTTAGAAAAAGTTTCTATTTTCAGCAAAGGTGACGAGTACAAAAACTACGATCCTGCAAAAACTTTTACGGAAGGAAAAGCGAAGATTGCAGAAAATAACAAAGCGGCTCTTGCTAAAGAAGAGGCTGATAAAAAGAAAAAAGAAGAAGAGTTTAAAGCAAATCAGGAGAAAATGGTTGAAAACCTAAAAGCCGGAATGCAAAAAACTGAATCTGGTCTTTACTATAAAATTACAAAAACAACTGACGGAAAAGCTCCAAAATCGGGTGACAATGTTTCTGTACACTATGCAGGAAAATTAGTTGACGGAACAGAGTTCGATTCTTCATTCAAAAGAAATGAGCCGATCGAAATTCCTATCGGAATGGGAAGAGTAATCAAAGGTTGGGACGAAGGGATCCTTTTATTAAAAGAAGGTGAAACTGCAACGTTATTGATTCCACCTGCAATGGGTTACGGAGCAAACGGAGCAGGAGGTGTTATTCCGCCAAATGCATGGTTGGTTTTCGATGTTGAGCTTGTAAAAGTAAAATAATCGAATCTTAAAAATATTCTGAAAAGCCGTCCGAAAGGATGGCTTTTTTAACAATCACAAAAATTAATTGACCATGAAGAAAAAATACTTTTTGTTTATTCTTTTACTTGCTTCTTCTAAAGCTTTTACACAGATCAGTTTTCTGCCTTATGAAAATAAATGGACAGAATCCTGGCCAGAAGTTGTAAAGATAGGAGATGTAAATAATGACGGGCTTAATGATGTTGTCTTGGGACTTCAGGCTTATGGTTCCAGTGTGAACAATCATTCGATATTGGTGTATTTGCAGAATGTGAACGGAACACTGGCTGCACCGATCAGATATCCTTATGCAAGCGATTATAAAATTATTGGTTCTATTGATATCGGAGATCTTAATCAGGACGGGAAAAACGATATTATTGTAGGCATCAAATCTCCTTCATCTTTCTACGGAATATTTTATCAGAATGCATCCGGAACATTAGATCCTATTGTTACAACTCCAATGTCTGATACCAATGAAAGAGTGAGAATTGCAGATATGAACCGTGACGGAAGAAATGATATTATTCTTTCGAACTGGCAGAATATTCAGGTTTTGTATCAACAGAATAACCCGGGAACTTTTCAGACGGTATCTATTCCTAAACCTGCAAATGCTTATGTTTATCCGGCTCCGATGATGGAAATCGCTGATATGAATAATGATAACAGCAATGATCTTGTGATCCACATTCCGAATCTTCATAAAGTATTTACTTACTTTTCTTCAGGAAATACCATCAATCCTAATCCTGTCGTATTCGATACCGTTGAAACTTATGACGGAATGACACTTGGAGATGTAAATAATGACGGCAAAAAGGATCTTCTTTTATGCAAAGGACCGAACGGAACTTCGAAGATCAAAATATTGCATCAAATTTCGGGAAGCGCAGTGTATGCAGATCAGGGACAGATACCTGCTTACGAATTACCGGACGCCGTAAAAGTAGCAGATCTTAACAATGACGGAAAGAATGAAATTATTGCCGCTCACGGAGGTTGGAGCAAAGTAACAACGTATTCTCAAAATGCTGCAGGAAATTATGTCAACGGCTATCAGTCATTTCCCGTGGCTTATGCGACAAGCTATAACGAAGATGGAGTTGCAATAGGAGATATTAATAATGATGGCAAAAAAGATATTGTGATTGCAGATTACAATGTAGGACTGGATATTTTATATAACACAAGTGCGGTTCTTTCAACACAGGAAACAGAAAAAATATATGCTGTAACGATTTACCCAAATCCTGCGACAGATTTTATTAACGTAAAGGGAGATGCTCAATTTGAAAGATATGACATTTATGACTTATCTGGAAGGATGATAACCTCAGGAAATATGGTCGGTAACGAAATTAATGTAAAGATTTTATCAGCCGGAAAATATATTTTGGGATTACATTCTAAAAAGAATACAGAGCGTTTTATGACATCGTTTATTAAAAAATAATTTAGAATCTGTGACATTCACATTGTAATTTATAAATAATGAAAACCAAATCACTTCTGTTTCTGTTCGTTCTGTTGTCGTTTATATCTTTTGCACAGACAAAAGTAAATCCTGATGATGCAGCGATAAAAAAATCGCTTACTTACTTCGCGAATAGCATTAAAACCAAAAAGATAGATCAGGCGGTTAACTGTATCTATCCGAAATTATTTACAGTCATTCCGAAAGAACAGATGAATCAGATTCTGAATATGACCTATAATAATCCAATGATAAAACTCGAAATGAATAATTTGCGATTCGGGAATATTGAAAAACCTGAGCTTATTAACGGAGAATATTTTTCTATTGCCAATTATTTTTTTCAGTTAAAATGGGACGTGAGTTTGATGAATGATGATATTAAAAAGAAAATCAGCAGTGCGCTAATGAATAAATATGGAAAAAACAATGTAAAATATTTAGCTAATGAAGGTTTTTATATCATAAACGCCAATATGAGAGCTTGTGCTGTTTCTTCGGATAAAAAGATATGGAGATTTGTCATTCTTGAAAAGGAATATAAACCTCAGTTAGTAAAGGTTTTGCCAAAGAAAGTTCTTGATAAAATTTAGAAGTTGAATTTAGATATTGAAAGCCGTCCGTGAGGATGGCTTTTTTGTTGATTTTCCGTGAAAATACGGATAACCGTAATTTTTTCATATTCTATCTTTATAATTTTAACAATTAATTATTAAAATTATAAATTATATGTCAAAATTTAATATTTATAAAGTTCCTAAACCAAGCCAAGAAGATTTAATTGAAAAATTTGATTCTGTTGGATTGTCACAAATTAGCTCTAAACATATAAGAGGGTTTAATTTAGATTTTTTCTTATCAAGTAATCCTGAATTAATAGATATTTGGTGGACAGAATATTATTATGATTTTTTTGAAGAAAATGATATGCCTCAGAATAAAATATATTTTGGGTGCTTGGTTATTCACAATGATGAATTATGTTATGTAATAAGTTTAGGAAAAACTCATTTTTATCTTAAAGAATTTTCAGATCTGGAATTTGGAATAAACTTAGCCGAGAGAATAATTGATGTTAATAATTTAAAATTAAAAAATTCAAAGTTCTATAAGTCTAAAAGGAACAAATCTATAATTTCTTTTTCAGATAATACAAGTTTAGATTATGATAGTGGAGAGTCATTACATTTTGTAAAGGCTAAAACAATAGATCAGAATTTATGGGGAAATACAGCTAGTTTTGGACATTCCGTACAATTAAGTATAGATGTTCCAATATCCGAGCTTCCAAGACTGATAGAAAGAATTGAATCTAAGCTTAGTGAAGCTCCAATTGCAAATTTTCCAAAAGCAGAATTAATAAAGGATCAAAGTGAAAACGAAAGGCTGGATATTTTAATTTCAGAAGCAATAAGAGATTATGATTCAGATGTTGAAAATGATGAATTTAATTTATCAGGAGTTGATTTTATTTTTACGAGTAATGCTATTTTTGTTTTTAAATTAAAAGGAACTAATCTTGAAAGCGAAACCTTTATTGAACTTTCAATGGATAATTTACGAGAATTCCTAAGATTGAATCATATAGATATAGTTCAAAAACTTAATAATATACAAGTCAAGTTTATTAGAGATGAAGGAAGGAATTTCAGTAAATCATTAAAATCGATTTTACAATATGTAACTGATGATAGAGAAACCCTAATAGATGGCAAATGGTATAAATTTAATCAATCTTATGTGGATTTATTAAATGAAAAAGTTGGTAAAATTCAAGTTAATCATTTTCCGGATTTTGACTATCCTATACAAATTATTGAGGATACCTTCAATGACGATCGAGTTATTGATGGATATTTAAATTTACATACATCAATGGTTACAATAGCTGGAAGATATACTGTTGAAAATATGGATTTATATAAAGACGAGACATTGTTTTTTGTTAAAAAAGGAGGGCCAAAAGAATTAAATTATGCAATTGATCAGGCAACTAATATAATTAAGTTATTAAAAAATAATGCATCTAAAATTCAAAATAATGGAGAAGATCTAAATGTAACAACAATTAATATTTGGGGATTAGTTGAGAGAGTAACAAATGTAAATAATATTTCTCAATTTAAATCCTTAATATTTATAATGAAAATGAATGAGTTATACAGAGATGCTACAGATGCAGGTTTGTCTTTAGAATTTAATATTAATTATTTAAACCGTCCTTAAAGGACAGTTTTATAATTTCCCCATCCCCACAAAAAACCTTATTTTCGCGTAAAATAAGCAAATGAAAAAACTCCTATACTCGCTCCTCATATTCTCTACAATTACTATTTCTGCGCAGCCAAAGAGATTTTTTGAAAAAGGGAAAGTGCAGCTTCAGCATCCTGTGGAGAAAATTAATTTGAGATTTGAAAACAATCTGCCGTTTGTGAAGGTGAGTATCAATGGTAAAATGTATAATTTTCTGTTCGATTCAGGTTCGCCCACTGTGATTTCTCACGCCATCTATAACGAACTGAATCTTACCAAAAAATATAAAAGATCGGTAAAGGACTCTAACGAAAATACCCAACAGCAAATCTTTACGGAGCTTCCGGAAATGATTGTTGACCAGATTGTGTTCAAAAATATCGGAGCGATCGTTCTGGATTTTGATTCCGCGGAATTATCCTGCCTGAAAATTGACGGAATTATCGGAGCCAATCAGATGGCAAAGCTTTTTTGGAGAATTAGTTATACCGAAAATCTGTTGGAGGCAACTGAAGATCTTTCTGTTTTCAATCTGAAAGACTATTCTACGGTCATTCCTTTTGAGCCGCAACTGCAAAGCACGCCGATCGTAAAAACCCGTCTTTTCGATAAAGATATAGATTTTACTTTTGACACGGGATTTTCCGGCAGATTTGAAATGGCAGAAAAAAAATTCGATCCTAAAAATGTGAAAACTAAGATCGAAACTTTCGGGACACGATCTACGGGAGCTTTCGGAGCTGCAAAAGCCGTTGCGGGAACAATTTTTCGCGCCGATCTGCTGAATTTGGGAAATGGTATTTTTCGCAATGAGCTTATTTCTACCAGCACTTCAGACCGTTTGGGTAACGAATTCCTGATAGATTTCTCCTTTATCTTCGACTGGAAAAACAATAAGATCTATATGAAACGCATCAAAACCAATCCTCTCAAGCTGGAATCTTTTGGTTTCACATACCGTTTTATAGATAAAAAACCTGTTGTGGCTTTTCTTTTTCAGCAGGGAAATTTTCCTTTAAAAATAGGGGATTCTATTATCAGCATCAATGATATTATGCTGGATAATCTGGATCATGATTCGGCTTGTTATTATTTCATCAACAGGATAGAAAAAGACCAGAAAACCATTACGATTAAAATAAAAAGAGACGGAAAGGTTCTGGATTTTAAGATGGAGAGAAAACAATATCTGGATTGATTATTTGATAAATCAGATGAATGAATTCATTTTTAAAGATAATTTAGAAACAAATCTTAAAGTTTCTTTTGCTGATTTATTAAAGTTAGCTGAAATACAGTGTTGGAATAAATTGTCACCAAAATTTTCCTTTATATTATCCAATATCAATGAATTTGAAGGTGATCACTCTTTTGAAAGAAGAAGATCAGAAATTAAACTCAATAGTAAAAAAGAGCCACAAAGTTTAGAAACTATTATTGATATTTTGCGGAATGAATATTCAGATCTGTATGATATTAATTTGTACATTTTTAAGGTTGGTAAAAAGGAAACAATCATTGAAATTCAATATTTCAGAAAATCAAATCTCGATCCTGAATATTTTGAGAAAATAAAAGATAATCCTCCGATGTTTCATGCTAAAATAGCAAGACCGATTTATGCAGTGAATGAAATGAAGTTTGATATAAATTGGCGGTTTGGCGGTTGGAAGCACTGGTGGAAAACCTTCATATATAAACATTTATCAGGTGAAAATCACCCGAAGTAGTTATTTTTTAAGTTGAAAAAGGATGGTGATTTAGTCTCATACTAATCCCTAAAACTTAAAATCATGGCTTACGATTTCAAAATCCGTTCAGAGGTAAACACCAAAGGAAAAACCTCTTATTATGCAAAAATAACTGGTTCCGCAGATCCGGAATTTTTCGTTGCCTATAAGACAAAATATCAGGAAAGATTCGGACTTTATAATTCTTCTGTTTCTACCAACCTGGTTTACAAAGCAAGCGATTATGTTGGCGAATTTGGCTTTTGGGCATACTTTATAGAAGCTACTGCCAAAGTGGAAAGTGAAGGTTCTTTTCTTTGTCTGAATACCTATGACAGGGCTTTTTTCACTTTCGGATTCATGCAGTTTGCTACACACGTTCCTAATGGTGATTTTGTCAGATTTTTCAGAAAGCTACTGACACTGCCTAATGCGTTGGATTATTTTCCTAGGCTTCGCTTAACTAGCGGCAGAATTTTTTATAAAAGCGATGCTGGAACAACTTCACAGCTGGAAAATGATACCAGTACCGTAAAGCTGATGGAATACCTGAATCCAACGACTAACGAAGTGGAACAACAGGAACTTATCTGCTCTGCAAGATTTGTGCATTGGGCATCCAATGATGAGGAACACAGAAGAATACAGGTGGAGCATTCAATCAGTCTGTACAAAGAAAACATGAGGAGATACAGCAAAAGACTGAACCTGAATGGCTATCCTGCAAAAGTATGCTTTATGGTTTGCGATATCCTGCATCAGGGAAGAGGAACGTATGACAGGATCAGTTATGCTCTTGATACAAAAGATCATGAAGAAGCGTTTGAAAACCTGTGTACAATAGGAAATAACCATTACCAGTCAAGGATTGATGGTGTGAAAGCTCATGTAAAGAGACTTGAACAATCTGGTATTTTTAATAAGACTTATCATGCAGATACCAACGAGTTTATGTAGAGAGTAAAAAAGATTTAAAGTAATTATAAAAACAAACAGCACCAATTAAGGTGCTGTTTGTTTTATTTATTAGATAATAAACTGTTTACTTAAATAGTTATTTCAGGATAGATCCGCAATTCACTCCTACGGTTTCCATTTTCTTTCTTATTCCCATTTTTTCAGCTTTTTTCGCAAGCTCATCTTTTTCTTTTTGGGATTTTAAAGTGTTCAGTTTCTGAAATATTTTAAGTTCTTCCAGTGTTAACTTTGCACCTAGGTCTTTTGTAAGGCAGTCTGCAAATTTTTCAGCTTTTTCTTTGGGAGTTCCCTCTTTGATAATGCTTTCTGAGATGTCGCTGTGTAATGCTTTTAAAATAGAAGCTTTGGTTTCCGTTGGTTGTGTTTTTGTCTTTGTCTTAGACTGTGCCATTGCTACCTGGCTGCTGCATGCGATGATCATGCAGAATGCAAAAAATAGTTTTTTCATAGTTATTTATTTGAAGCCTAAAAGTAGGATTATTTTTTGATAATTGATAGGTGCAATTTATTTTTTTCTTTTCATTACCATTAAGTTTGTCATCCCGTAGGGATCTCAGCATCGTATTAGAAAAGTATTAGAAAAGATGTATGCCCAGATTCCTACGGAATGACAAACTTGACGGAGAATTTTTGTAATGACTCAAATAACATCGCCGAAAATCTAAGATTTTCTTGCGCCTTAAAAACGGTTTAATAAGTAACAACCTTTGCGTCTTTGCGATTTCCAACAAAATAAAAGCCTGTTTTCAAAGTTGTCATTCTGAATGAAATGTAATGGAGTGAGGAATCTATTTTTATCATTATTGTTAAGAGATTCTTCCTTCGTCAGAATGACAAAGCTACTGTCAAATATTTTTAAAGATTATTAATGTTTCAGATAACATTGCCGAAAATCTTAGATTTTCTTGCGCCTTAAAAACAGTTTAATAAGTAACAACCTTTGCGTCTTTGCGATTTCCAACAAAATAAAAGCCTGTTTTCAAAGTTGTCATTCTGAATGAAATGTAATGGAGTGAGGAATCTATTTTTATCATTATTGTTAAGAGATTCTTCCTTCGTCAGAATGACAAAGCTACTGTCAAATATTTTTAAAGATTATTAATGTTTCAGATAACATTGCCGAAAATCTTAGATTTTCTTGCGCCTTAAAAACAGTTTAATAAGTAACAACCTTTGCGTCTTTGCGATTTCCAACAAAATAAAAGCCTGTTTTCAAAGTTGTCATTCTGAATGAAATGTAATGGAGTGAAGAATCTCTTTTTATTCTTATTATTAAGAGATTTTTCCTTCGTCAGAATGACAGAGTTGATGTTAAATATTAAATATCTTAATAGTTCAAAATAAAAAACCGCCTCAGTAAAAGGCGGTTTCTCATTATTCAGGTTTCTGTGGAGAAGTCTTTTTTCCCTGTCTTCTTGCCAGAACAATATTGGAGAAATAATTTCTGCCATTGTTGATGATGGCGAGAACATCCGTATAAAAGGCGTCGGATCTTACATTGGCTAATGTGGCGATATAGTTGCACATTTTTTTGTAATCTTCTGTAAGAACTTTTCTCAGTGCTTTTACATCATAGGTCTGTTTCTGCGAAGTCTTGAAAGAACGGTGCGAAAACAGATCATTGAAAGCCGTGTTGGAATCTGACAGGTGATTGATAAATTTTACCAGGCCCAAAGCTGAAACGGCGGAACTGTATTCCGAAGAAAGCAGTTTTTCCAGCAGGGTGTTGAGACGGATAGTTTCTTCTTCGTAAGAGTCGTTCTGTACATTTTTGTACTGATCCAGAAGGATTTTCATTAGGGTGTAACCATCTTTTTCGGTTTGTGTTTTGGCATTTTTGTAAGGTCTTAAAGCGTCTCTCAATGCCTGAATGTCTGCATCACGAACTCTGTCCAGCTCCGCAATTCTGTTAGATTCTTCACTGGCGCGGATCTGGTCGAGTGCGCTGTTGTAGCTTGGGAGCTGTGCCTGTATGGCATCAAACATTCTTTTGAAATCTGCGTCTGTATTGACATCTAATGTAGAGGCTCCGAAATCCTCATAGAAACGGACAATAAGCTGCCCCAATTCGGCGTGATGCAGCTTTGCTGCATCCATCGAAATTAATTTTTTCATGTGTGTTATATATTTATTATTATACCTCCTGCAGATCATCAGTGTCGTACTGAGTCTGCGGATGATTTTTTTATACCCCCGTCGGAGATCTCCGACGGCAAACTTTTAGTGGTTCTTATCGTCGGAAGTTCCGACGGGGCAAACCAATACTCAGGGAAGCTTTCGGAGATCTCCGACGAGGCAAACCAAAACTGTTTCGGGTCGTCGGAACTTCCGACGGAGGGAACCAGAACACAGGGAGACTTTCGGAGACTTCCGACGGGGCAAACCAAAAGTTTTACCCCTTCTTGAGTAAACTTTCTATCAGTTTACTTTGTACTTCTATTAGTTTTGTTAATTGTTCTTGATTTTTCAAAATACTTTCTATCAATTCAGGCGATTGCATGTTTATAATTGGTCTATATTGATGAATCGCAGAACTTGAATCTTTAAATTCATTATTAGAGAAAATTACATTCGATTTATCATCTAATAAATCATTAATATCAACTTCCAATTCCTGAGCAATTTTGTTTAGCAATAAAGAGTTGGGAATATTTTTATCAGACTCAATATTCGATATCGTAGTCTGTGTCGTATCCAGACGCATTGCCAGATCTTCCTGAGACCAGTTCTTCGCTTCCCTGTATTGCCTTACCCTTGTACCTATACTCATTTTATAAGAATTTTTATCAAAAATATAAAAATTCTTATGATGTTGAATAAAAATAAAGAATAGTTTTGTCCCAAGATGATCACAACGCAGTGATTATTTAAGAAAAAATAATATATTTACGATTCTTAAACACAAACAATTATGTCAAAAAAAATTATTACCAGGCTCTCCTGCCTGATGGTCTTCCTTACCTTACTGTGGTCCTGCCACAATGAAGACTTCGCCAAGGGCGAGACGGAATCCCAAAGAAACAATGCCAATTTCTTTAAACATGTAACTTCTAATACTGCAAAATCAGGAGTAGATTATGTGAGTATTCTTGAAGCTTATAACCGTGAAAAAGATTTTCTAACGACAATGCCTGACCAAAAAGGAATGCCGATCTGGGACAAGATGCAGGTATTGGACATTGGTGAAAAAACCGTTTTGTATGTGCCGCTTTCAGAAGATAAGACTGACTTGAGCTCACTGATGGTTGTGAAATTGGATGAAGAAAATTCTGTTTTTCACCTGCAAGACTTTACCAATGATTATCTGAAAGGATATGTCTATAATACCGAGTATCCGAAAGAGAACAGGAAACTTCTTATGGATACCTTCCTCCAGATGAATTTCTTTACCTTCGGACATCAACAGTTTACCAACTTGCCAAAAGATATTTATGAAGGTTCCTTGGAATATAACAGGCTGAATATTCTGGATGCAAAAAAAGGGACCGAACAGAACAAGGGATTTATATACAATACTATTTGTACCACATACCATTATTGTGTACACGGTCAAAGTACTTCAATTTGCGATTATGGCCACTGTAACTGTGGGGGACTTATCAGCTGTTTCTTAGTAACTTCCTGCTCAACAACTGCTACCTGGATAGATGACGATCCTTTTCCTCCATTACCTGGCGGCGGAGGCGGAGGTGGAGGGGCACCTTCTCCCAAAGGAATTCCTCCTGTAGATCCTTGTACACAAAGCGGAATGCCATTTTATAGGGTATCTCCACAATGTGTAGGGAATAATGGTAATGTAGAAACTCCTGATCTTGATACTCCTTGTGCGAAAATAAAAAGTGTTGTAAACAATGCTCAGCTGAAACCCAAAATCGATAGCTTGAAACAATATTCTTTGACGGCCGTTGAGAATGAAAAAGGTTATCAGCAGGATAAATCAGGAAACGTAACTCCTGCACCTGTAAATGGAGCGCACCATGTAGATTTTATTATTGACCAAAATTCTTTAGGGGGTATCCACTGCCATACTCTGAACGGGACTCATATGTTTTCCCCGAAAGATATTTTAACTTTTTTAAGTTTTGCCGAGGTACAAAATCAGACTTTACCATCGGGAAGTATTATCGACAATACAGGAAATGCATTTTTAGGGATGATTTCCCAATCGAGCAGTTATTTTATTACCTTTAATGGCGCAAGCGGGGACTTGCCTCCTCCTATGACACAAGCGGATGAAGAGGCTTTTGAATTAGAGATGAATAAAGTTTACAAAAAAACAGTTGAAGACTTGCTAAAAGCAGAAGGAAAAAGTAAAAATGATGATCTATCAGAAGTGGGACTTCAAAAATTATTTTTTAGTATAATCAAAGAGATGGATTTAGAAGGCAAAATAAACCTTATCAAAGAAAGTGGCGGTAATACTTCTACCATACAACAAAACTCTGATGGAACCATAAAAGCACCAATACCTTGCTAACTTATTAAAACAACTATTATGAAAAATATATTTTTATTATCAATTGTACTGTTGTCTTTTTCTTGTAAAGCACAACAGATCTATCCATTAGATGCAAGTTTTTCTACAATTTCTAACAACGCATACTTAAAAGATATAAATAATGAATTATTGCCTTTTGTTGGAATATGGAAAGCTAATTTCAATAACAAAGAAATCACCATTAAAATAGACAAGATTGACCATCATTATATGAAATTAGGCACACACATATATTATCAAGATATGCTATTTATTCGCTATAGTATAAAAAACTCTCAAGGCACAATAATAAAAAGTACAATGAATTTGAATATTGAGAATTCTAATATCGAAAGTAGCACAATTTTTCCAAATCAGTTAATTTCATTTATTTATTCAGGAGGCGATTGCAGATTTGGGTGGGGAGATGTTGATTTACAGTTAATAGATTCCACACACATAAAATGGAGATATCAACCAGAAGGTGTTATTCTCACAAATCTAAACTGTCCTAACGGAGCAGATACAACGATCTATTTACCTGAGACAAACAATCTGGTATTTACAAAACAATAATAAAAGCCTCTTCGGAGGCTTTTTAACTAAACACATTTTATGAAAAATATATTTTTATTATCAATCGTACTACTATCTTTCTCTTGTAGAGCACAGCAAACTTATCCATTAAGTACAGATTATGATACAGTACCTAATTATTCTTATTTTAAAGATACAAATAATGAATTACTGCTATTTATTGGAACATGGAAAGCTACTTTTGACAATAAAGAGATTACAATTATAGTTGACAAAATTGATCATCATCTTATTGAATATGTTAACCATAAATTTTATCAAGATACTTTGTTTATACGCTATATTATAAAAAATTCTCAAGGAACAGTAATAAAAAGTACAATGAATTTACCAATAACTCAATCCGGAATTGAGAGCATTGGAACTTTTCCTAATGAAAATCTTGTGGCTTTTACATATGATGGGGGGGATTGTCAATATGGATGGGGAGATGTTGATTTACAATTAATAGATTCCACACACATAAAATGGAGATATCAACCGGAAGGAGTTATTCTCACAAATCTAAACTGTCCTAACGGGGCAGATACGACTATCTATTTACCCGAGACAAACAATCTTGTATTTACAAAACAGTAATAAAAGCCTCTTCGGAGGCTTTAGTTTATACAATTATGAAAAATATATTCTTATTATCAATTATACTATTGTCTTTTTCTTGTAGAGCACAGCAGATCTATCCGCTGAATACAAGTTTTTCTGACATCCAGAATAATACTTATTTAAAAGATACTAATAATGAATTAATCCCTTTTATTGGAAATTGGAAAGCTACATTCAACAACAAAGAAATTACAATTAAGGTTGATAAGATTGATCAACATCTTGTGAGATCGGGCAAAAAAATATTTTACAGAGATGTGTTGTTTATTCGTTACAGTATAAAAAACTCTCAAGGGACAATAATAAAAAGTACGATGAACTTACCCATAACAGAAGCAAAAATTGAAAGTGACGTTACTTTTCCTAATCAAAATCTTGTATCTTTTGTATATCAAGGAGGTGATTGTCAATATGGTTGGGGAGATGTTGATCTACAATTTGTAGACAAAACACACATAAAATGGAGATATCAACCGGAAGGTGTCATTCTGACGAATCTCAACTGTCCCAATGGAGCAGATACGACTATCTATTTACCCAAGACAAACAATTTAGTATTTACGAAACAGTAAAAAAAAGCCTCTTCGGAGGCTTTTTCAAATGATGAAATATGAAAAAAGTTATAATTATTCTAAGTTTACTCTTAGGTTTCATTGGGTTTTCACAAAAACCAAAAACCTATTATTATGATGAGAACCAGCATGAAATTTCAAAAGAAGAATTTGATAATAGGAAGACAGGTAGGAAAAAAGGTTATTTAAAAGGATATTTTTCAGATCTTAAAAATGCAAATACAGAAGTAGCAATGATTTTCCCAGCTTTGGAAAAAGGTGTAATACCCAAAGAAACACATAAAGAAACTATAGATTATATTAATAAAATAACCAATGCTGGAATTGATGAAGGATATACTGTTGCTATCTGTTATTTTTTTAGACCTGTAAATATGGATGCAGGAATAGTTGAACAACAATTTTTACATAGTTCTTACACAGGTTTTTTTAGTGAAAAGAATAATAAAGCCTTCATCTTTTTTATGACAGAAAAAGGGTATCAAAGTGATATAAAAAATGTATATGAAGATAAAGAAGGAAAAATAAGAGATCTGTTTTTTAATTATCCCTTTGAGAATGGGAATTATATTGCAATCCGACCCGATGGGAGTTTTCAAAAGCGAATCGAAGAGTATAATTATCACGAAATTCTGGATTTTATTAAAAATAAAGGTAACTAAAAAAGCCACTGAAGATATTTTCAAACAAAAAGAATTTAATACATGGAAATCTGCCAAAATCTATGGTATTTTTTTGAAATACATTTGAGATATCATTTTTATAGAAAACAAAAAATAAAACAAAATATGAGAAAAAAAATCTTAGCCTTCGGATTTCTTGCTGTCACAACTTTTGCATTCAGCCAAGAGATAAAAGAAAACCAACCGCTTCCAAAATTCACCGTTAAAACAGAGAATAGTATTTTAAAATCAACAGACCTTAAAGGAAAAATTGTTCTTATCAATTTCTTTGCAACATGGTGTGATCCCTGTATGATGGAACTTCCTCATTTGCAGAAAGAAATATGGGAAAAATATAAAGACAATAAAAAGTTTACCTTAATGGTAATAGGCCGGGAACATTCTCAGGATGAGATTACGACATTTAAAGCTAAAAAAGGTTTCACCCTTCCAATCTATCCGGATGAAGATCGATCTGTTTACAAGCTTTTTGCAAAAGAATATATTCCAAGAACTTATATAGTAGATAAGAAGGGAAATGTTGTTTTCGCTTCTGTAAGTTTTAATGAAGATGAATTTAAGAAAATGATAGCTAAACTTGATGAATTGTTGAAATAGTCTACAATCTAAAAACTTCTAAAGAAAAACTACTTACTATATTAAAAAGAATCCGCCGCCGAAATTTTCGGCGGCGGAATTTATATTTACCAATTCTTATCAACCATATAAATAATCTGCGTCAAAGTACTCGCTCCGAGTAGTAATTCTCTTCGGTTTACCTTTTCAAAAGTATCTTCTTCCGTGTGATGAATATCGAAATATCTTTGAGAATCGGGAACCAATTCCGCAGTCGGAACGCCCATATCATGAAGCGGATAAAGATCTGTCCCGGAATACGTATTTTTAAAATCATAAACTCCGTAAGGTAAGAACAGATTTGCCCAGCTTTGAATTTGCTTTCTCTTTTCGTTATCCATTTCTAAAGAAATTCCCCTCGGGGTAAAACCTCCCGCGTCAGTTTCTATCGCAAAAAGATGTTTTTCATTATTTTCTTTGGCTGTTTTTCCATACTGAACACCGCCTTTTACGCCATTCTCTTCATTCGCAAAACAAACTACTCTGATTGTGTGATTATTTTTAATTCCAAGATTTTTGAAGGTTCTCAACACTTCGATACTCTGAACAATTCCGGTTCCGTCATCATGTGCACCTTCACCCACATCCCAGGAATCCAGATGTCCGCCAACAACGATGACGTTTTTATCTTTTTTACCTGTAATTTCTCCGATAACAGAGTGGGAGAGTTTCTCACCTTTCATTCCGCAGTTGGAATTCAGTTTTGCAGTGACTTTTTGTGATTGTAGAAGTTCAGCCAATTCATCGGCTGTCGTGTTTCCGATCGCAACAGCAGGAATTTTTTTATCGTCGCTGTAACGCATCGCGCCAGTATGTGGAACATTATCGAAAGCCGAAGAAAGTGAACGGATAATCGCAAACTTTCCGCCTTTTTTAGCGGTTAATGAAGCGGCTGTCGTTCTGTATTTTGCTGCATCACTATATCCTCTGAAAGTTTCCACATAAGACTGACTGAAAGGATAGTTAAAGAAAACAATCTTATCTTTTACCTGATCCGGTGAAAGTTTGTCGTATTCTTCTATCGATCTCACCATGATGATTTCTCCTGAAACATCTTTTCCACCTGTTCCTTCAGAATTTCCTAAAGAAAGCATTTTAAGGTTTTTCCATTTTCCGTTGGAAGTTTGGATCTGTAAAGATTCTTTTCCTCTCACCCAAACAGGTATCATTACCTCTTGCAGCCATACCTTATCAGCTCCTGCATCACGAAGTTTCTGTTCTGCCCATTTTACGGCTTTTTCGTACGATTCGGAACCGCTTAAACGGTGACCGATATTTTTAGTGAGATCTCTTAATTCGTTGTAACCTTTTCCGTTATTCAGTATTTCCGTAGAAATTTTTGCAAACTGTATAGAGTCTTCTTTTGTCTGTCCAAAAACATTTAAACTTAAAAATATAATGGCAGTTGATAGAATATTTTTCATGATTAATATTTTAATTCGATGTTAAGCTGTTTTCCTTCTCTCAAAGCTTTTGTATCCATAGAAATACTGACTAAAGTCCCAATTCCCGCACCAGCAAGAAGTCCTAATACTAAAAAGCCGGTTTGATCAAATATATAGATTAATAAAACGCCAACAGGCAAGCCAAAAATTAATGCTCCAAGACTGATCCACATATTTCTAAAGTGATTTCTTGGAACAATATCATATTTCTTTTCGAGAAATTTTACAATGTAATTTTGTTTCTCTTCTAACAACTCTAATAATGGCTTATCTTTTAATGTTGATGAATTGATCTGTTCAACAATATGATTGATATATTGTACGGCTTCAGTAGGCAGTTTTTTGTTATTGGTTTTCTTCAGAATATCCTGTATCTGGAAATAAAGACCGATGAGGTTTGGATTATGAACCTGATCAAATTTTAAATTTAATTGATTGATTTCCATTTTTAATTAATTATACATTCGAATTAACCGAGTTTACAGTTTTTGGAATTTTAAACAATAAAACTAAAGCCCAAACCTGCAAAACTGTTTGGATAATATTGATGATTCCAATTACAGGATCATTTTTTATATCAGAAATTATAAATGGAATGCTCAAAAGCCCAAATCCGAAAAGAACAAGTAGTACATATTTAAACCACTCAATACCTTTGCTTGTATAATATGCTAATGCAAAACCAAAAGCTAATACAATAAGTGAAATGAAAATTTTCAATCTGCTATCTAAAGTATCATATTTCCATATAAGATTACCTATTCCTAAAAAAACTGAGATATAAAGAATCTCGGATGATTTTTTATAGTTGGGATGAATGATTTTGTTATATTCATGATTTTCTTTGTTTGAAAATCTTTCAGTTTCTTCATCAGTAAATGTTCTGCCGCGAGATTTTAAAATTTCATAGGCGTATTGATTTGCTTCCTGAACAAATTTACTCTCGGGTTTAATATATTCTTCTAATTCCTGATTTGTTTTTTCTTCTAAAAACTTTTTGTTAACACCCATAAATTGTTGAGGTTATTTATTTTAAGTTTGATTTTCTACCAATTTTTATCAATCATAAAGATCATCTGCGTCATGGCAACAGCTCCCAAAAGAAGCTCTCTTTTATTCACTTTATCAAAAGTATCCTGCTCAGAATGATGATAATCGAAATATCTTTGAGTATCTACAACCAATTCAGCTAAAGGAATATCCAGTTTTTTCAGAGGAGAAATATCCTGAATAGCTTCAGTCTGGTCAAAATCATAAACGCCGTAAGGAAGGAAATAGTTTTTCCATTCAAAAATCTGCCTTCTTCTTTGCGGAGGCATATCCAATGAAAATCCTCTCGGAGAATAACCTCCTGCGTCGGTTCCCAACGCGAAAATATGCTTTTCGTCTTTCTTTTTTACATAAGCTGCATACATTTCTCGTCCTTGTCCGCCATTTTCACTGTTGGCATATAATACAACACGGATCGTATGATTGTTTTCAAAACCAAGTGCTTTTAATGTTCTTAAAACTTCAATACACTGTGCAACTCCGGTTCCGTCATCAATTGCACCTTCACCGAAATCCCATGAATCAAGCTGAGCTCCCAAAACAATGACTTTAGAATCTTTTTTACCCGGAATTTCAGCGATGATATTCGGATTGGTTGTTTCGCCTTTTGATTCGGCGGTCATATTTATTTTCGCAGTAACTTTTTGTTTTTTTATTAATTTTTCAAGCTCATCTGCAGATCTTGTCCCGATTGACAATGCCGGAATTTTAACCTTGTCATCCGGTTCGTAATAGATCATTTTTGCATGTGGCGTATCATCATTTGCGGTTGTTAAAGATCTTATAATTAAAGCTTTCGCTCCCGTTTTAGCAATGACGGAAGCGGAAATTAATTTTGATTTTGCGGTAAGTAAATAAGAATCACTGGTATTAATGATTCTCGGATCCATCGGAAGATTGACGAATGCAATTTTATCCTTTAACTGTCCTACAGACATTGCGTTAAGCTCAGAAGTACTGTTGATCACAACAATTTCCCCTGTAAGATCTTTTCCGCCTGTTCCTTCGGAATTCCCGAAAGAAAGCATTCTTATGTTTTTCCAGTCTCCATTTGCAGCTTTTATCTGCAAAGATTCTCTTCCTCTTATCCAGATCGGAGCTTTTGCTTCCTGTCTCCAGATCATTTCAATCCCGATTTCCTTCAGTTTTTTTTCTGCCCATTCTACAGCTTTTGTATATCCCGGAGTAGCACTGAAACGCGGACCGATGCCTTTCGTAAGCTGTCCGAGATTTTCATATGCCGTTCCGTTGGTCATGATCTCGTCCGAGATCTTTCTGAATTCATCGTTATAATTGAATTTTGAGGCAGCCGCAGTTTTACCTGCAGGCTTCTTTTGAGGCTTTTTTTGAGAAAATAAAAATCCACCCAAAAAGAGTGGAATTATAATGAAGACTTTTTTCATTTTTATTTACCTTTTTTCCGTTGCTAAAAGTAAGGAAAAATTGGTTATTTTTTACTGTTTCATATCGTACATTAACAATGCTGTAACCAATTTTGGTTCAATAAATGTACATTTTGGAGGCATGCTCAGCTTTAAATCTGATATTTTGATCATATCATTAAAACTTACAGGGAAAATTCCGAATCCGGCTTTTCCTTCTCCGTTGTCGATTTTTTCTTTTATCTGGTTGATTCCTTCAAGACTTGAAGTTCCTTTTACGTAAGAAATTTTTTCAGAGCTGTCCGGATCTTCGATTTTTAAAATATCCTTAAAAATATATTTATCCAAAAGATGATGATCCAAATTATCCAGCGACATTTCCGCAGAACGAAGGTCATGCTTTACATGTAGAGAATAAAATTTACCATCCATATACATCGAAATGTGGAATTTTTGCGAAGGATAATATGCCGTTTCTCCTTTTTCGTGAATCAGAAAGTATTTTTCTAACTGTTTCAAAAATTCTTCATTTGACAATCCGTTGATATCGCTTACAATCCTGTTGTAATCGTGAATTTTAATGGATTGGTTGGAAACAATAAAACTGTAAACAAAATTATAGGCTTCCGTACCATTATGTCTTTTGTTTTTGTCTTTATGGTGCTTTGCATTCAGCGCTGTAGAACCGATTCTGTGGTGTCCATCAGCAATGTAAAAAGAATCGATCTGATCGATCACTTCTTTAAACTGTTGAAGTTTCAGACGGTTATCAATTCTCCAGATTTTGTGTCTGATTCCTTTTGTATCCACATGGTTGAAAATCGGAACGTTTTTCTCCTCATGGTTCATCAGCAATTCAATCTTTGAATTGGCTGGATAAGTCAATAAAACAGGTTCTGCCTGAAGATTTACTTTTTCAAGATAATGAGCCAGTTTCTCTTTCTTCTGAGGAATTGTACTTTCGTGTCTCTTGATTTTTCCGCTCCAGAAATCCTCAATACTTGCCAATCCTAAAAGCCCTCTGAAAACCTGTTTGCTGGGATAAATTTGCTCATAAAGATAATATGCAGAACTGTCCTGAACGAGTTTTTTCTCCTCCATCAGTTCTTCAAAAGTAGAACGGATCTTCCTTAAATTCCTGTCAATATCTTTAGATTTACTTACAACATACGGCTTTATCATATTAATGTAAGTATCTTCAACTTGAGCTTTCTCCGCTATCTCTTCCTGAGTAAAATTATCCAGAGGATGTGTAGGGAAAGTGCTCTCATGATCTTTATGAGGTCTTATTCCACGGAAAGGTTTAAAAATAGGCATATTTTATTTTATAGTTTCTTTTATCTTAATAATCTGTTCTGCAAGCTCCAGTCCGATTTTTTCCTGAGCATCTACCGTATTTCCTCCAACGTGCGGAGAAAGTGACAGAGAGGGATTCATCAGCAAAAGAACTTCAGGATTCGGTTCTTTTTCAAAAACATCCAGAGCGGCTCCGGCTACTTTTCCAGATTCAATAAAGTCTATTAGGGAAACTTCATTGATCACGCCGCCTCTTGCAGTATTTACAATATAAACTCCGTCTTTCATCTTTTCAAACTGAGGCGTGTCTATGATATATTCATTCGTTTTCGGAGTATTGATACTGATGAAATCTGATTCTTTCAGAAATTCATTCATATCGTTTACGGATGTAATCTCAAAATTAACGGATTGTCCGTCGAAGAATTCTAAAATAAGTGTTTTCGTTTTAGGTTTTCTTGTTAAAACTTTAACTTTCATTCCTAAAGAAATTCCTATTTTCAGAACTTCCTGACCAATACTTCCAAAACCAATAACTCCTAATGTTTTTCCTGAAAGTTCATACGCATTGGCAAATGATTTTTTCATGGCATTGAAATGAGTTTCCCCTTCCAATGGCATTAATCTGTTGGATTCATGAAGAAATCTTGCTAAAGAAAAGAAATGTCCAAAAACCAATTCTGCAACAGATTTTGATGATGCAGTCGGCGTATTGATTACATATTTTCCTTTTTCTATGGCGTATTCCACATCAATATTATCCATTCCGATTCCACCTCTTCCGATGATTTTCAGATCCGGACAAGCATCGATAAGATCGCGTCTTACTTTCGTAGCACTTCTCACCAAAAGAACATCTACATTATTATCATTGATGAAATTGATGACGTGGTCTTGTGCAACTCTGTTGTCCAAAACCTCAATTCCCGCATCTTTCAATGCCTGTTCTCCTGTTTTCGAAATACCGTCGTTTGCTAAAACTTTCATGGTTTTTTATTTTATTTAAATATTTAAAGTTCGGCTTATTTAAAAATTTAAATAGTTGCGCAAATTAAGAAAATTTAAAATAATATTAAATTAAATTTAAATATTTGATTTTTAAAGACTTAAATTATTTAATAGATTTCATAACATCTACCAAAACCTGCACGCTTTCAATCGGCAAAGCATTGTATAAACTTGCTCTGTAACCTCCCAAACTTCTGTGTCCGTTCAGTCCGCTGATTCCTGCAGCTTTCCATGCAGCGTCAAACTCATCTTTTTTGCTTTCGTCCGTCAATTTGAAAGAAACATTCATTAATGAACGGTCTTCTTCTACGCAGAACGTTTCAAATAGAGGATTGCTGTCGATTTCGTTGTATAAAAGTTTTGCTTTTGCTTCATTTCTAGCTTCAGCAGCTGCAATTCCTCCATTGTTTTCCAAATGTTGTAAAGTCAGCAAAGACGCATAAACAGGGAAAACCGGTGGAGTATTGTACATTGATTCTTTAGCAATATGCTGAGAATAATCCAGAATTGAGAACATATTTTCTCTTCCTGTTTTACCTAAAATTTCTTTTTTAATAACTACTAAAGTTACTCCTGCAGGTCCCATATTTTTTTGAGCTCCAGCGTAGATCAAATCAAATTTTGAGAAATCCAGTTGTCTTGAGAAAATATCAGAACTCATATCGCAAACCATTAAAGTATCAACTTCAGGGAAAGATTTCATCTGAGTTCCGTAAATTGTATTGTTTGAAGTACAGTGGAAATAATCGTATTCTGAACCTACTGTATAATCTTTAGGAATGAATGAATAATTTTCTTCTTTTGAAGAACCTACAACATCCACAGTTCCTACTTTTTTAGCTTCTTTTATTGCTCCTGCAGCCCAAGTTCCCGTATCCAGATAAGCCGCTTTTCCGCCAACTTTCATCAGATTGTAAGGAACCATAGCAAACTGCAAACTAGCACCACCTCCTAAATATAAAACTTCATAATCATCACCTAAGTTCATCAGTCTTTTTACAATCGCGCGAGCTTCGTCCATTACCGCTACGAAATCCTTACTTCTGTGCGAAATTTCAAGAAGTGAAAGTCCGATTCCGTTGAAATCTAAAATCGCCTGTGCCGATTTTTCGAATACTTCCTGAGGTAAGATACATGGTCCTGCGCTAAAGTTGTGCTTTTTGCTCATATTATTTATTTTTTGGATTTTCTGTAAAAATTTTCTTCTTACAGCTTCATTTATAGTTTCTTATTAAAAAATTCTGGCTTTTTGTATATAAAAAACCGTCTCATAATGAATGAGACGGCAGTTTTTATTCTCCGTGTAAGAATGCTTTTTTATTAAGCAGTGCTTCTTCAGATTCTACATGGTCTTCATCAGGAACACAGCAGTCGACAGGACAAACTGCAGCACACTGTGGTTCTTCATGGAAACCTTTACATTCTGTACATTTATCAGTAACGATGAAATAAACATCATCACTTACAGGTTCCTGTGGATCATCTGCATTCATTGTCATTCCTGATGGCATCGTAACAGTGCCTTTCAGTTCCGTTCCTTCTGAAGCTTTCCAATCCACCGCTCCTTCATAAATTGCATTATTTGGACACTCCGGTTCGCAGGCCCCGCAATTAATGCATTCATCAGTTATTTTAATAGCCATCGCTAATTTTTTTTAAATTTGCACAAAATTACAAAATATTCCCCAATTTTACAGTAATTATGAATATTGAAAATCAAGTTTTAGGACTTACGAAGCTAAGTGATTATATTAAAGCATTTTTAGCAAAAAACGAGCAGGATTACAATGAAAATGATTCTGATTTTGAACTATTGCTAGAGAAATCGAAAATCGAAAATCAGTGGTTTACTATTGAAAATCAGAAATTTGCTTTACAACAATGGGCGGATTTGCTCACGGAGGAAAATATAAAGAATTGGATTAAAGAATATTCGATATCAAAAATCTCCAAAAGAGTAGGACTTATCCTTGCCGGAAATATACCTTTGGTAGGATTTCATGATGTAATTTCTGTTGTATTGAGCAATCATATTCCGGTCATCAAATTGTCTTCGAAAGATAAATATATGATTCCATTCTTATTGAAAAACTGGAATGAATTTTCACAGGGAAATGTGGAATTTGAATTTGTTGAAAAACTGGAGAATTTTGATGCAGTAATCGCTACAGGAAGCAATAATACAGCAAGGTACCTTGAGTATTATTTTAAAAATCATTTGAATATTATCAGAAAAAACAGAACATCGATTGCTGTTTTAAAAGGCGATGAAAGTGAGGAGGAATTACAACTTTTGGCAGAAGATATTTTCCGTTATTTCGGTTTGGGCTGCAGAAATGTAACAAGACTTTTGATTCCGCAGGATTTTGTGATCGACAGATTATTTGAAAACTTTTTGAATTTTCAGGATGTCATAAATCATAATAAATATGTGAACAATTACGAATATAACAGAGCAGTTTATCTTTTAAATCAGGAAAAATTCTGGGATAATAATTTTGTGATGATGAAGGAAGATGATAAATTGTTCAGCCCGCTTTCTGTGATTAATTTCAGCCGATATTCTTCTTTGGACGAAGTGAAAATTTTTATCGCTGAAAATGAGGAAAATATCCAGTGTGTAGTAGCAAAAAAAGAACTTGGTTTAGATTCAATTGAACTGGGAGAAGCACAGAATCCGGGCTTGGATACTTACGCAGACAATGTAGATACGATGAAATTTTTATCTTTAATATAATTCTTTGTATCTTTCCGTAAACCAATCAACAAAATAGTATGAAAAAGTTGTTTCTTATTCTTTCCGTTTTAGCTTTTCAATTGGGATTTTCTCAAAACAGCAGGATAAAAGTTGTTGAAAGTAAAAAAATTGAATTAACTTCAGAATTAAGCAAAGATAAAATCGAATTTTATAATAAAATATTTCTAAAATTCGTAGCTGCTTTAAAGGCTTCTGACAAACAGACAGTCAATGCTTTAATCTCCGATCAGATAAAATATTTTGTTACAGATAATGTGATTGAGAAATTATCCGGCGGAATCAGCTTCGAGAAAAAAACTGAAGTATATAAATCGGGTTATCAGAAATTTGGAGATAATGAAATATATCCTGGAATTCAATATAAATACGTTGGAGATAAAGAAAATCCACCGAGAGATATTATTACGGTGATTTTTGAAAACGACGGAAAAATTCTTGGTGTAAAGCCGGAATACAGCAAATAATTGATAAGCAATTTCGTTTATTGTTTATTCAAAATAATTAAAGCATAATGAAAAAAATATTTTTAATTCTCTCTGTTTTGTCGATGCAGTTTTTTCTTTCACAAAAGAAAACTGGCATAAAAGCTGATAACAAGAAAAATGCAAGTGTAGAAACAAATACGAAGAGCTCTTTAAGTTTAAGCAAAGAGGAAATCAATCTTTACAACGGGAAGTTTCTGAAGTTTATCAGTGCTCTGAAAATCTCTGACCGCAACGCAATGGATGCCTTATTATCTGAAAGTGCAAAAAAGAAGATTACTGAGACTGTCTATAAAAAACTATCGACGGATATTGATACAAGCAAAACGTTTGAGATCATCAATGCAGTCTATAAACCATTTATAGATGGAAGTAGTTTTCCGATGATTCAATACAAATATTCTGATGATAAAAGTGCGGAGCCGAAGGAAGTGATTACGGCAGTATTTGAAAAAGACGGAAAAATATTAGGAATTAAACCATATAAGGTTATTAAATAAAATTATTTTATACATATTAAATTAAAAACTATGATGACAAATGTTTTGGTCGCACATTCTTCGGATGTTGAAAAGGCTAGTTTTTACAAGAAAACATATTTGCACGTTGCATTATCTATTCTTGCGTTTATCGGGGTTGAAACCGTTTTATTGAATGTAGTTCCAACAGAGCTTATTGCAATGATGTTCGGACAAAAATATACTTGGTTGTTGATTATCGGAGTATTTTGGCTGGCTTCTATGTTGGCAAATAAATGGTCTTTATCACAAAGTAAATCGGTTCAATATTTAGGATTGGGATTCTATATATTGCTTGAAGCCGCAATTTTCTTACCATTAATTTATGTTGCTGTTTTACAAGCTGGAGTTGGTGTAATTTATCAGGCTGCAATGTTGACAATTGCAATGTTTGCGGGGATTTCTGCAGTTGCTTTTACTTCGAAAAGAGATTTTTCATTCCTTAGAAATATCATTATTATCGGAGGATTTATTTCTCTTGGATTAATTGTCGGAGGTGCAATCTTTGGATTCAATCTTGGACTTTGGTTTTCAGTAGGAATGGTAATTTTAGCTTCTGCAACAATTTTATATCAGACAAGTAAACTGAAAGATTCTTACACTACAGATCAGTACGTAGGAGCTTCTTTACAATTGTTTGCTTCTATTATGTTGTTGTTCTGGTATATTTTAAGAATTTTAATGAGCAGAAGAAGCTAATTAGAATAAGAAATTTATAAACCCAAAAAATCCTGATGTCTTTTCATCGGGATTTTTCTATTTAAAGATATAGGGAAACTTCGCGCGAAGTCTGTGTTTTATTAATTAGTAAGTAATTTAAAATTACTTGTCAATCGATCCTAAAACCTTCTGAGCAAAAGAGTTTAAAGCGTCTTTTTCGCTCATTCCGTTTTGTACGTTGGCGTGAACTTCCAGAGCTCCGCAGATGTTTGTAATTAATTCTCCGGCAACGTTCATATCTTCTTCTGTCGTTCCTCTGAACTCTGTGAAGCTTTCCAAAACTTCTAAAGTTTTCTCAAGATTTTCAGGAGTTTGATTTTGAAAAAACTGTCTTATTACGGGTAACTTCATAATTACAATTCGTTAAATAAGTTAATTAAACTTTCCGCCTGGTTAGACTGAACCTGATTCACCAATTCACCATTTTTGAAAATAGCGAAAGTAGGTAAGTTATCAACTTTAGCCAATTTTCTGCTTTCCGGTAATTTTTCTGCGTCTACATAAAGGAAAGGAATGCTGTCATTTTCAGATGCTAATTTCTTGAATTTAGGCTTCATAATTCTGCAGTTTCCGCACCATGTAGCGCCATATTGAACGACCACTTTTTCATTATCGCTTACAATATTTTGCAGCGTATCTTCTGTTAATTCTGTATACATAAGTTAAATTTTAAAATAAAATTTAACAATGTAGCAATCTAATAATTTATCAATGTAACAATTAAACTTAACAGCACCCAAATATTGGTAAACTGATACATTGTTATATTGGAACATTATATTTTGCTACATTGTCAGATTAAAATTAAGTTATTAATTTTTTGCTAAATATTCAGCAGTAGAAGTTCTGTCAGCTTTCATAGCATCTTTTCCTTCTTCCCAGTTTGCAGGACAAACCTCACCGTGCTTCTGAACGTGAGTATAAGCGTCGATTAATCTTAAATATTCTTTTACGTTTCTTCCTAGAGGCATATCGTTTACAGACTCGTGGAAAATTTTTCCTGTTTCGTCGATAAGATAAGTTGCTCTGTAAGTAACGTTTGAACCTGTGTAAACTTCTTCACCTTCTTCATTGTATTCAAAATCCTGATCTACAATTCCTAAAATGTTAGCTAATTGTCTGTGAGTATCAGCTAAAAGTGGGTAAGTTACTCCTTCAATACCTCCGTTATCTTTTGAAACGTTCAACCAAGCGAAGTGTACTTCGTTTGTATCACAAGAAGCACCGATTACTTTAGTGTTTCTTTTTTCGAATTCCGGTAAAGCTTCCTGGAAAGCGTGAAGTTCAGTCGGGCAAACAAAAGTGAAATCTTTTGGATACCAGAATAAAATAACTTTTTGTTGGTTTGCTGTTGCTTCTTCAAAGATGTTGATTTTCAAATCGTCACCCATTTCAGACATTGCATCTACTGTTACATTTGGGAATTTTTTTCCTACTAAAGACATAATTTCCTTGTTTTTATTTAAATTTTCTGATGCAAATATAAAAACATTTTGTCTATCAAACAAATCAATATCGATAAATAGAATCTATAATTGTTTTTGATATGAATACAAATAAAAAAGCCCTGAATTCAGGGCTTTTTGTTTATTTTAATCTTTAGTATTAAGCTTATCTTTAAGATCTTCAATTATCTTTTCATTGGCTTGATTTTGCTCAACCAATTTTTTGAATTCCTCTAAAAAATTATCGGGAAAATTATTGTTTATTGTAAAATCTTCACAGCTAACTTGTCCATTATTTTCGGTTATATTGTTAACGATTTTTGTTTCCAAAAAATATTCAAATTCCTTATCAAAAAACTGACAGACTTTATCCATCAACAAAAAATCTACTTTTTTCGAATTTCCACTTTCGATATTATGTAAAGTTCCTTGAGAAACTCCTAATTCAAAAGCTAGTTCACTTTGTGACAGATGTTTTTCTTCTCTTAAATTTTTGATCTTAGTTCCAATATTCATGTTTAATTTAATTAGTTTTCTGATTGAAATAATTAATTCTCTGGTTGGTAAAGGTATAAAGAATTTTTCATTTTTGTAACAAGCAATTGATCCGGAAAAAAATTGTAGTGTAACAAATTAATTTTAATTTTTAAACATTTAAATTATGAAAAATTTAAAGAAACTTTCGAGAAAAGATTTAAAAAATGTACAAGGTGGTAAAATTTATTCTGGTGGATCAGCAGGAGGATGTGGTGATATGTGTACACCGACTGGAGGTTCGGGTGACAGTTGTGCACAATTTGGGTTAACATGTGGCTTTTATCAGGATAAAAATGGTAATTGGTGCAATAGATGTTTGTAATCTAAATGGAATGAGACGTATAATTTACGTCTCATTATTTTTAATATGAATATTATCTTTGCATTATGGAAAAAAATAAATTTTTAAACGTTTCGTTGTTCTTTTTTTGTGTAATATTTTTTAATCACTTTTTTGCTCAAAGTCAATCATTTAAATATGATTTGGAATATAAACCAAATCCTTTAAAAGATAGTACTATTTTAGAAAAAATGGTTTTAGATATTGAAGATAGAAATTTATCTATTTTCAGAACAGAAGTTGAAAAAAAATCTGACTCTCTTATTGCAAAAACAGGTTTTGGTCTAGGAAGAAAACCTAGATTTGAAGATCAATTTTATATTGTAAAAAAATTACTTAATAATGAAATTCAAAAAAGTATCCAGACAATTTATTCTGAGATATTTTTTATAAAGATTCATGAAAAACTTGACTGGGAAATCTTATCTGAGAAAAGTAAAATAGCAAATTTCAATGTTCAAAAAGCAAAGGTTAATTATGGAGGCAGAAGTTGGACTGCCTGGTTTACTACTGAAATTCCTATTCAAGAAGGTCCTTATGTTTTTAAAGGTTTGCCTGGTTTAATTGTTAAAATTTCGGATGAAAAAAACGATTATAATTTTGTCTTAACTGAAATAAAAAATGGAGATCATAAAATTTATTATAGAAGTAAAGGTTCTGAACTAACTTGGGAACAATTTAAAAAACTTTCTGAAAATTATTATTCTGATCCTTTAACTCGAATAAAATCTATGGGAGCTCCTATTAAAGTTGATGACGGTAAGGGTAATGCTATTATTCCAGATATGAAACTTTATACTGACAAGATGAAAAGAAGAATAAAAGAAAATAATAATCCAATAGAATTGAATAATAAAATTGATTACAAATAAAAAAACGAATTTCTGGATTTGTACTGCTCATTACACTTACTATTTTAGGTGGATTAGGTTCGATCATACAGAGCAAGTATATGTAAACTGTTAGGTTATATGAAGAAAAAAGTTAACTTTAATGGGAAAAGAGTATTACTCTTTTCCTTTTTATTATTTTCTGCTATTTTTTACGGTCAAACATTCATTAGAAGTTCTGACGAAAAGGTCTTTAATAATGTTATTGTGAAACAAGATGGGAAAAATATTGAAATAAACAAAACCAATTTCAAAGATTTTTTATTTAAGCCCGATGATAAAATAGTTTATGATAATAGATTGTTGGATTTTTCTATAAACCAAGATAGTCTATATTTTTTTGACAAAGTAAAAGAGATTGAAGAGATTAATATAGTTGGGGAGAATCTTGGAAATAAGAATGAGAAAATAATAAAAAGTGGAGAAACTCAAAAGGTTTATGCAGATATTTTTCCAAATAATTATATAGCAACTTTTATAAAAATAGGTGCAAAAAAAAGGACATTTGTAAAATCAATTACCTTTTTTCCTGATAAAAGATTTTCCATAAAAAATTTATCTGGGAAAATTCAAATTCAAATAATGCCTAATCTAGGAGGTTTTCCCGATGAAGATTCAACAATCTTAACTTTTGAAAAAGATATGTCTGAAACTTATCAAAATAAATGGGAAATTGAACTACCAAGAATTATGAAATATCCTGACAATGGCTTCTTTGTTGTTTTTTACTATCAATCCAATAACAAAAAAATGACAGCAACATTAAAATTAAATAATGAATCAGATATGTTCTTGTTTTATCCAACAAACAAAGAATGGAAGTCAATAAAAAACAATGGATATTTATATAAATTAAAAATCTTACAATAATCTCTAGAATCTTTGAAAAATGAAAAATTATATATATGTAATATTTATTTTTTTTCTTTCCTGTAAGGAAGAGAAAATTGTAAAAAGTACAAACAACTTTAATCTTAAGAATAGCGATGAAATTTATAAAAAAATATCCAAAATTCCAGACAATCAATTAACTAAAATAGAGATTCCCGAATTTATTGATTTGGATACAATTGAAGGTAATAGTAAATTAGTTAGTATTACTATTAAAAATAAGGGACATCATAACTTAACTTCATTTGTTGTTAAACCTCCTTGCTCCTGCAACGAAGTATCAAAATATGATAGTCTAATGTTGCCAAATACTTCTCAAACATTTACTGTTAATATGAAATTTGACAAAATTGGTGATTTTTATCAAGGAATTACTCTATATGGAAGTTTTTACCCATATATAAAAAAAGTTTATGTTGAAGGTTATAGACGAAGGTAAATAATGTAAAATTGAAACGTGTGATTAGAAAGGATGTGTGCAAATAAAAAAGCAGCTAAAAAATAGCTGCTTTTCATTTATTCTAATAACCAAATATCTCAGTTAAGTTCAATTTCTTCACTTCACCGAGTTTCTTCATATCGGCTTCGTTTACTTTATCTTGGGAAGCAACTAAACAATAAGTATAGTTTTTACCTTTCATTTCCTTATCGTGGAAGCTGTTGATATCAGCAAACGTCAGTTTAGGAGCCTGTTCGTATGTATTTTTTCTGATATCTGTATTATTTCCAAGCTTTTGCGCTCTCAGATAAGAGAAGATAATTCCGTCCTGAGTAATTCTTTCAGAAGCGATCGATTTTTTCAATCCGCTTTTTGCTGTTTCAAACAACTGATCAGACTTTGGAAGGGTTGTTAAAAGCTCGTTCATTGCCGTTGTAGATTCGTTGAATTTATCAGCCTGAGTTCCTACATACGCCATAATCATATCCTTATCTTCTTTTTTACCAGGAAGCGAGAAGTAAGAATAAGTAGAATAGGCAAGAGCTTTAGACTCTCTGATCGTTTGGAAAACCACAGAACCCATTCCACCACCGAAATAATTATTGAATAAACTCACGGTCGGAGTGATCGTAGCATTATAAGCTTCACCATTTCTCATCCAGAAAACTTCTGCCTGAACCATATCATAATGCGCAAACAAAACTTTGTTTTTATCCGTCGGAATTTGCACAAAAGTTTTAGACTTCGGCATTTCTTTCAGCGAATTTGGAAGTTTGTGGATCAACGTTAAAGAAGATGAAACTTCATTTGCAGATTTTGGTCCGTAGTGAAGAATTTTATGTTTAAAATTAAATAAATCATGAAGTACATTCACCAAATCTTCTGCCTTTAAAGCATCTAATTCTGCATCAGTTAAAACATTATTGAATGGATTTTGAGGGCCATACTGAGCATAACTTCTCAATCCGCTCATGATCGTTCCTTTGTTCTGTTTTGCGTTGGCTCTGGCTTTTTTCAATCTTGCTTTATAAGAATCTAAAGCGCCTTGATCTGCCTGACAGTTTTTAATTAAATCTTCAAATAAAGCAGCAGTTTTATCAAAATTTTCATTTAAACCTTCTAAAGTTACATATGTTTCTTCGTTTCCTGCGCTTACATCAAAACTTGAAGCCAGCTTGTAAAACTCTTTACTGATGTCTTCTGAAGACTTATTTTTTGTACCTAAATATTGTAAATATTCTGCAGCCAGAGGAAGCATTTTATTATTCCATTTTCCTGAATCAAAATAATAATACAATCTGAAAAGTTCATTGTCTGTGTTTTTTACAGAAAGAACATCAACACTTTTTACTTTACTTTTATCGATATCTTTATCAAAATTCAACCAAACCGGGGAAATCGGATTTTCCGGCATTTCGTTGATTTTTTTAAGGAATGGCGACTGATCATCTCTGTTTACAGAAACCGGAGTGATCGTTGGTTTATCAACTTTTACGATATTCTTATCTTCACCTTTTCTTTTGAAAACAGCGACATAATTATTGTCTTTAAGATATCTCGAAGCGAAATCCATGATGTCTTTTTTTGTCAGTTTCGAGATTTCGTCGATGTACTGCAGCTGAGTTTTGTGGTCAACCTCAGAAGTGAATTCATCCATCAGAGATTCAGCTCTTGAATTGTATTTTTCGTACTTCTGAATGATATTTTTCTTCTCATTATTTACAATAGACTGAATAAGATCATCAGAAAATTCCCCTTTTCTTAATTTATCAATTTCCTGAAGTAATAAAGATTTTACATCGTCCAAAGATTGTCCTTCTGTAGGATTTCCCTGTAACAATAAAACCGAATAATCTTTCAAAACATATGGAAAAGCATAAGCGCTCAACAGTTTTTGTTTTTTAACAAGATCAAGATCGATCAATCCGGCTTGTCCGTTTGTAAGCAAACTTCCAATGAAATTCAGCATTCTTGCATCTTTCGTCGTAGCTCCCGGAAACCTGAATCCGATCATGATATTTTCTGGATTCGGACCGTAAACGTCTCTTGTAATCGGAGTTGTGATCGGGCTTTCCTGTCCGGGATTGTACACAGGGATTGCCTTGGTTTTCATATAAGAAAAATCCTTATCAATCTTTGCAATCATTTCATCAGGATTAAAATCTCCCGACATGATAATTCCCATGTTGTTTGGAACATAGTAATTGTTAAAATATTCTTTGATTGCTTTTAATGAAGGGTTTTTCAAGTGTTCAACCGTTCCGATGGTTGTCTGTTTTCCATAATTATTATTCGGGAAAATTGCAGCAAACATAGACTCCAGAACTTTTCTTCCGTCATTATCAAGACCTCTGTTTTTTTCTTCATAAACCGCTTCCAATTCCGTATGGAAAAGCCTTAAGATCGGTTGTCTGAAACGTTCTGCCTGAACTGCAAGAAATTTATCCGTTACATTTGCAGGAATATCCTCCGTGTAAACCGTTTGTTCGTAAGAAGTGAAGGCATTTGTTCCGTCTGCACCCATTCCCGACATCATTTTGTCGTATTCATTGGCAATGGCATATTTTGCAGCTTCTCCAGAGGTTTTATCGATTTCTTTATAAATTTCCTTTCTTTTTGCTTCGTCTTTTGTCGAATTATATTTTTCGTAAAGACCATCAATTTGATCTAAAAGCGGTTTTTCTTTCGCCCAGTCTTTAGAACCGAATTTATCCGTCCCTTTGAAAAGCATGTGTTCAAGATAATGCGCCAAACCTGTATGATCGGAAGGATCTGTTTTGCTTCCTGCTTTTGTAGCGATAAAAGTCTGGATTCTCGGATCTTTTTTAGTCGGACTTAAAATTACCGTTAAACCATTTTTTAATGTGTAGTATCTTGCAGAAGTAGGATCGTTGGTTACATATTTATAAGTGTAACCATTCGATTGTGCTTCTTTCCATTCGAAATCCTGTCCGTAAGCATATCCGCAGAAACTGGCTGCAGCGATACTTGTTGCAATTGTGATTCTCTTTAAAAAGTTCATTGTTTAATTAGGGTTGATTATTAATATTTTAAACTTGTTTAGATTTTTATTTTAACCGCAAAAGAATCAAAAGATTAATACTTAATTATTTAAGTTATTATTAAACCTTCAAATTAAGAGTATAGAAGTTTTAAAAATCAAAGATTTTATTCTTTTATAAACTTTTGTATTCTAAATTCATGTAAATAATATCTTTTGTTTCTTTTGTGGTTAAAATACTTGAAGATTATTTAGTTGAATTTATCCAATAAATCTTTCATTCTTTTCATCGCTTCTCTTAAATCTTCTTCAGAAGCTGCATAGGAAAATCTGATGCATTCCGGGCTTCCGAAAGAAACACCTCCAACGCAGCCAACATGAGCATTTTCAAGAATAAACATCGCGAAATCATCAGAATCTTTAATTTCAACTCCATCCAACGTTTTTCCGATATAGTGAGAAATATCCGGGAAGAAATAAAATGCAGCTTTTGGTAAAACCACTTTAAATCCTGGAATTTCTTTCATTAAATCATAAACAAGATCTCTTCTTACTTTAAAAGCATCGATCATATATTTATACTCGGAAGGATCTGTTTTTAAAGCTACAATTGAAGCTCTTTGTGCAACAGTATTTGCTCCGCTTGTCATTTGTCCCTGAACTTTTTCACAAGCTTTTGCCAACCATTCAGGACACGCGGAATAGCCGATTCTCCAACCTGTCATTGCGAAAGCCTTTGACATTCCGTTGATTACGGCTGTTTGTTCATAGACTTCAGGAAACTGAGCAATCGAAGTTGTTTTTGTTTCGTAATTAATGTATTCGTAGATTTCGTCTGAAATTATCGTTACGTGAGGATATTTAGCAACAACTTTTGCGATAGATTTTAATTCATCATAAGTGTAATATCCTCCGGAAGGATTACATGGCGAACTGAAAAGTACGGCTTTGGTTTTATCTGTAATCGCTTCTTCCAATTGTTCTGCAGTGATTTTAAAATCAGTAACATACGACGTCGGAAGCATAACAGAATTTCCTCCCATCATTTTTACCATTTCGTCGTAGCTTACCCAATAAGGATTCGGAAGGATAACTTCATCTCCATCATTGATAATTGCCGCTAAAACATTGATAATTGCCTGTTTAGCACCGTTTGAAACACAGATTTGTGAAGGTTTGTATTCTAAATTATTGTCTCTCTTTAGTTTATAAGCAATTGCTTCACGAAGTTCTAAAAATCCGGGAACAGGAGAGTAGTGACTGTAGTTTTCGTTGATCGCGTCAAAAGCCGCTTGTTTTATATTATCCGGAACATCGAAATCGGGTTCGCCCAAAGTTAAGCTGATGACATCTATTCCGCTGGCTTTCATTTCTCTAGCCTTATTCGACATTACAAAAGTTTGTGAGTAACCAAGTCTATTTACTCTATCTGAAAGTTTATTCATTTAAATTATTTCTATTTTAACAAATATATAATAAAAAGTATTTCTCAAAAAATTAAAATAAAACTAGTTTATAGGTTTTTTGTTCAGGTTGAAGTTTATCACTATGTTTGTAGTTATTCGAAAGATTTTAAACACCAAACAAAAAATAATGTACAAATTACTTTTCTTTTTCATCATGTCTTTTGCTTCGGCTCAGAATTATCGTTTCGTTTATGAATATAAAATGAAACCTGACGTAAATAAAAAAGATTCTATCATTACCGATTACATGAATCTTGATACAGACGGAAAAAATTCATATTTCTACAATTCAACAAAGTATGAAAGAGATTCAACTTATTCTGTGACAAAAAGTTATAAAGATTTATTATCGGCTAAATCTTATGATCAAAATTTAAGTTATATCGTGGAAAAAGATTATGCAAAAAAGGCAATGAATTTTTATGATAAATTCAAGACAGTCAATTTGTTAATTCCTGATAATGAAACTCCAAAATGGAAAATTGAGAAAGAATTTTTAAAGATCAATAATATCAATTGTCAAAAAGCAACTGCAAATTACAAAGGCAGAATTTGGGAAGCTTGGTTCAGTAAAGATTATCCTGTAAATGATGGTCCGTACAAGTTTTCAGGACTTCCGGGACTTATAGTAAGCATTAAAGATTCTGAAAATGATCATGCTTTTAATTTAATCCAGATCAAAAAAATAAAAGGAATTTTTTCACTTCTGCCAAAATCTACTAAACAAATGACATTTGCAGAGTATAAAAAAACGATGAATGGTTTTACTTTCAGCAATGACGATATTGAAAGTATGAGTATTAACAAACAGGCAGGTAAAATGGATATTCAGTTAAAAGATGGTTATATTGCCCAACTTGGACTTGATGATATCAAGAAAAATCCCAAATTAGACGAAGAAATTACCAAACGTTTAAGAAGAACCAATAATTATATCGAAAGAAATTAGACCCAAAAGATTGTCACTCGGCAATCTTTTATTTTTTGAGTTTTGAATAACGCTGATAAAAAACTTATTTTTGCTTTTTATAATATTTCACATGTCTACAACGTTACTACTAAAATACTTTCCGGATCTTACAGAAACACAGATTGATCAGTTCAATAAATTGGAAGATTTATACAATGAATGGAACGAAAAAATCAACGTAATCTCAAGAAAAGATATGGAATCTTTGTACGAAAAGCATATTTTACACTCTTTGGGAATTGCAAAAGTGATGGAATTTGCGCCGGGAACCAAAGTTTTGGATATCGGAACCGGAGGTGGTTTTCCGGGGATTCCTTTGGCGATTTTGTTTCCTGAGTCACAGTTTACTTTAATAGATTCTATCGGTAAAAAGATAACTGTAGTAAATGCTGTTGCAGAACGAATAGGATTAAAAAATGTAACCGGAATTCACGGGAGAGCAGAAAAATTAAAGGAAAAATTCCATTTTGTAGTAAGTCGTGCTGTGACGCAAATGCCTGAATTTCTGAGATGGCTGAAAGGCAAATTTGAAAAAGAACAGTTTAATCCAAAACACAACGGAATTTTATATTTAAAAGGCGGAGATCTTGCAGAAGAACTTGCCGGATTGAAATGTGAAATTTTCAGTCTTAAAAATTATTTTGATGAAGAATTTTATGATACTAAAAAAGTAGTGTATCTGTCAAAAGGTAATTTTAATTCTTAATTTAACATAATTAAGGAATAATTTTTGCCGAAATTATTAATAAAATTTTGTAGTTATGAGAAAGTTTTTCCATATTGGGTTTTCTGCATTGGTTTTAGGATTATTTTTTACTTCGTGTAATGACGACGACGATTATCAGACAATAGAAAATATTGATAAAATAAAAATTGATAGCGTAAAAATCATTAATGATACGATGGATGTTTTTGGCGTTCAAAGTATTAAAACATATTCTGCTTATCCTTCTCATTGTGAGGGGTTTTATGGATATGATTATGTTCATAATGATAATTTTGCAAGAACAGTAACGGCTTATAAATACATCACAAATGGTCCTTGCACACAGTCTGCTTATACGGCTGCAAGTCAGATCAATTTCAGCCCGCAACATGTTGGTACCTACACTTTTAAATTCTGGAATGGCGGCAATAACTGGATTGCCAAAACAATCGTAGTTGAGTAAAAAATAAATGAAAGGGATTTTTGTAGTTTGTTTTCTGATTTCCAATGCTTTATTTAGTCAAAAAATATATTGGACAGAGGAAACTAAATTAAAATGGAGTAATTTTAAAAGTAAAATAAATAATCAGCGTGGTGAAAATGTGGTTGCATACACCAACTGTGGCTGGATCTATTCCTACGTAAGATCCTCAAATCCAAAATCACCGATAAAAATAAAGATTGAAACAGTTTTCAATGAAGATAAATCTTGGAAAGATGTAAAAAGAATCAATAATTATGTGCTTTTACACGAACAAAAACATTTTGATGTAGCTGAAGTTTTTTCGAGAAAATTACGGAAAGAAGTCGCGGAAAAAATTAAAACAGGAAACGATTTCGATAAATATTTTCAGACTATTTACAACAGAATTCTTAAGGAATATCAGGATTTTCAAAAAGCTTATGACGGTGATACACATAATGGAATCGTCGAAGAAAAACAATCAGAATATAATCGTATTATTGCTGAAGAATTAGAAAATTATAAAAGCTATAAAGCGTCTTGAAGTTCCTCAATAAAATCATCAACGAATTATTAGCTCAAAACTCGGATCTTTCTGAGTTTAACATCGTTCTGCCTGGAAAACGTCCGATAGTTTTTATCCGGCAGATCCTCGAAGAAAATAATTATTCAGGGTTTCTTCCGAACTTCTTTACAGTGGAAGAATTAATTGACAGAATTGCAGATAAACAGGCTATTCAGGGAATTTCTTTATGGCTTTTTTCTTTTGATGTTTATAAAAGTCTTAATCTTATTCCAAATGATGATTTTTCCGAATTTTTAAAATGGTTTCCTACTTTGCAGAAAGATTGGGATGATATTTTGAAGTTTTCTGAAAGTGATCAGGCAGTGTTAGAATATATGTTTGATGAAGAAAGGATTAAGGAATGGGCGCAGGATTTGGGAGAAGATGACGATGTCCCGCGAAAAAAATTCCTTAATTTCTGGAAAAATATGAATATTTTTCTTCCAGCTTTAAAACAAAAATTAAAGGAAAAAAACTGGGCAACTTCCGGAATGATTCATGAAACGGCAAAAGCTAAAATTGTTGATTTTGCTAAAAATACTAAGGAGCAATTTGTTTTTTGCGGTTTTAATGCCTTTACTCCGGTTGAAGAAAAGTTGGTTAGAAGTCTTTTGCAATGGAATAAAGCACAGTGTTTTTTTCAGGCAGATCACTATTATTTTGATGATGAAAGACAGGAAGCGGGAAAGTTTCTTCGAAATCATAAAACTTGGAAAGAATTTGATGATAACAGGCTTTTCAACTGGATTGAAGATGACTTTAACCAGCCTAAAAATATAAAGGTCTACGAAGTTTCAGGAAATATTACACAAACGAAAATTTTACCGGAAATCTTTAAAGAAATAGAAAATAAAACTTATTCGAATACGGCAGTTGTTTTATTGGATGAAAATTTACTTCCTGCAAGCTTAGATGTAATGCATGGAGTTCAAAATCTGAATATTACGATGGGTTTTCCTCTGAAAAATCTTTCGTTTTCGAATGCTGTAAAACAGCTTTTTTATCTTCAGAAACAATTAGAGAAAAATAAGTCATCTTATTATTACCGTGATGTTTTTCCAATCCTTGAAGAGCTTCCGAAATCTGTTGAAGACGAGTTGGTTATCAATCAGTTTAGGACAAAAATAGAGGAGAGGAATATTGTCTATATCTCCAAAAAATTATTTCAGGAACTTTTGGGTGAACTTTCTTATTATGATTTACTTCGAAAAGCGGATTCTACAAGCATTTATTTGGACCTTCTTATTGAATTTTGTAAGAAAGTAAAATGGTTGGAAATAGATGATATTCAATACGAAAACGTTTCTCACTTCGAGAATTCATTTAGGATAATTAAGAATCAATTATCGCCGTATCAGTTTGAGATCAAAATGGAAACACTGGAAATTTTGATCAATCAGCATATTAATTCTGAAAGTATTGATTTTCAGGGTGAACCTTTACGAGGTTTACAGATTATGGGTTTATTGGAAACACGTCTTTTGAATTTTGAGAATGTAATTTTACTTTCCGTGAATGAAGGTAAATTACCGCTTGGAAATTCACAGAATACCTATATTCCTTTCGATATCAGAAGATTTTTTGATCTTCATACTTTCCTGGAAAATGACAGTATTTATGCTTACCATTTTTACCGGTTGATTCAAGATTCCAAAAATGTTCATCTGTTGTTTAATGCTTTGAGTTCGGGAGTAAACACGGGCGAAAAAAGTAGATTTATCACACAGATTGAAATGGAGAGTTCTCATAAAATTGAACATCTGATTATTGAAAATTCTTCTGAGCCGATTATTACTCAGCCGATCGAAATTTCTAAAACTAATATCGTTTTGGAAAGACTGGAAAAATGGAAAGAGAAAGTTTCAGCTTCACACCTTATAAGTTACCTTTACAATCCAATCGATTTTTATCTTTCTAAGATCTTAAAAACTTCTGAAAATGATGAAATTGAAGAAGAACTATCGGTTAGAAATTATGGAAATCTGGTTCACTATACACTTCAAGAAGTATATGAGGTTTTGAAAGGTAAAGTATTAAAAGAAAATGATTTAAAAGAATCAATTAAAGCAATAGATCGATATATTGAAATTGCTATTGATAAGCTAAAACATCAGCCTGAGTTTTATGAAAAAGGAATGAATTTCATACATAAAGCGATTGCCAAAAAAGTAATTGAAAGCATCCTGAATTATGATCTTGAATTGGTAAAATCAGGCAATAAACTAGAAATTTTAGACATAGAAAAGCGTTTCGAAAATGTAGATTTTTATCTTGATGAAAAGGATAAAATTTCTTTTTTCGGCTTCATTGACAGAATCGACAGACTGAACGGAACACTAAGAATTATAGATTATAAAACAGCAAAAATTAAGAATTTGACCGTTAAAATTGATGAATCAAATATTGATGAATATTTTCATAATGGCGACAGAAAGCAGGCGTTACAATTGTGTATTTATCATTACGTAGTTCAAAATCTTCCGGAATTTTGGGGATTGCCCATCGAAACAGGAATTTGGAGCTTTGCTGAAGCCAGAAAAGGTGTTGTTTCTTTACAATTTGATAAAGGAGATATTGATGATGCAATGAAATCTATTAAAAGCTTAATTGAAGAAATTTTAAATCCAAATATGAATTTTATTGAAGAAATAAAAGCGTATTCAAATTAAATTAATTTGTTGATTTTAAACAAAATAAAAGAGCCTGATTATTCATCAAGCTCTTTTTTATTTCAGTTTTCTAAATTCTAGAAAGCATTAATTCCTGTAATATCAAGACCTGTAATTAACAAATGAACGTCGTGAGTACCTTCGTAAGTAATCACAGATTCCAGGTTTGCAGCGTGTCTCATCATCGGGAACTCACCCATAATTCCCATTCCACCAAGGATTTGACGAGATTCTCTTGCGATTTCAATAGCCATATGTACATTATTTCTTTTTGCCATTGAAATTTGTGCAGGAGTTGCTTTATGATCATTTTTAAGCGTTCCTAACTGTAAGCAAAGTAATTGAGCCTTAGTTATTTCCGTTAAAAATTCAGCTAATTTTTTTTGTTGTAATTGGAATGATCCGATTGGTTTTCCAAACTGTTTTCTTTCTTTAGAATATTGAACTGCAGTGCAATAACAATCAATTGCAGCACCGATTACACCCCAAGAAATTCCGTATCTCGCTGAATTCAAACAAGATAAAGGTCCTTTCAAACCTGTAACTCCCGGAAGTAAATTCTCTTTCGGAACTTTCACATCATTGAAAACCAATTCTCCTGTTTTTGAAGCTCTTAAACTCCATTTGTTATGAGTTTCCGGAGTTGTGAAACCTTCCATTCCTCTTTCAACAATTAATCCCTGAACTTTTCCTTCTTCATTTTTTGCCCAAACTACGGCGATGTCGCAAAGAGGAGAATTTGTGATCCACATTTTAGCACCATTTAAAAGATAATGATCTCCCATATCTTTAAAATGAGTTTCCATAGAACCAGGATCAGAACCGTGATTAGGCTCTGTTAAACCGAAAGAACCAATCATTTCTCCGGCTGCTAATTTTGGTAAATATTTTCTTTTTTGTTCTTCAGAACCAAATTCATTAATTGGAAACATTACCAAAGAACTTTGCACGGAAGCTGCAGAACGTACTGCAGAATCGCCTCTTTCAAGTTCCTGCATAATCAGACCATAAGAAATCTGATCAAGACCTGAACCGCCATATTCAACAGGAATATATGGTCCTAAAGCTCCGATTTGCCCCAATTCTTTCATCAAATTAGGGATATCTGTATGATTCTGTGCTGCGTGATCTATTTGTGGCATTACAAAACTTTCTACCCAATCTCTCACAGATTGGCGGATAAGTTTATGTTCTTCAGTAAGTAAAGCATCGATCCCGTAATAATCAGGAATGCTTGTAAGGGAATAATATGACATTATATTTTAATTTTCCTAAAAATAAGACTTTTCATTATTGTAGAGAAATTTTTTTTTAATGTCTTTTAGTTGTTGATTTTTAATTGATTAAATTGAATTTTCTAAACAAAAAAGAGCAAAATTAATTTTCATCTTCGTTTGAAATAGGATACTCGTTGGTAGGATTATAAATTCTTTCTTTAAATTTATAAAGATAGGGCGCTTTATTGGCTGAGCCGTCATAAAGCTTCTCTAACCTTTCTAAAATGTTTAAACTTAATATCTTACGTTGAAAATTGTTTCTTCTAAAGGTTTCATTTAAAATCGTTTCATATAACAGCTGAAGATCCTTCATTGTGAATTTTTCAGGGAGAAGATTACTTGCAGCCACCTCGGTATTGATATTCATTCTTAAGTATTCAAGTCCGGTTTCGATGATTCTGTCGTGGTCAAAAGCCATTTTTGGAAGCTTATCTACTTCAAACCATTCGCAGCTTTCATTAAAGGCATCCGGAAAAGTATTTGCCATTGAAAAATCGATCAAACTGCAATAACCGACCGTGATGAATCGTTGGAAAATCCAGTGATCTTTAGGAACTTCAACGCCTTTATTATTTAGCAGGATTTGATGAACATTATTCTCCGTTCTGTCAATTCTTCCGAAGGTGTGAAATTGTTTAAGGAAAATATCTTTAAGATGAGTTCTTTCATGCAAAACACGCGCGGCTGCTTCACGAAGATCTTCATCATTAAACACAAAACCACCGGGAAGTGACCACAAATCCAGGTCGTGATACTTCAAAAGTAATACTTTCAGGATGTTATTATGAAAACCAAATATGGTGCAGTCAACAGATACATGCGCTACAAAGTCTTTTGTATCAATGAGTTCCTGAAGTGTTTCCTTATTTTTTTCGTTCTTGATTTCCATGACAGTAAAAATAAAATTATTTTCCAAATGTTTTATCAGCAAGTCTAAAATAAATTAAACTTATCATAAACATCACAATTACAGCGAGTAAAATATATACAGAATAAAAATTTAAAAGTTGCTTTCCAAATAAAACTGCCATAATAATTGAACTTATGGAACTTCCTAAAGATGAAAAAATGACAATTAATGAGGTAAAAAGGTTTGCTTTTGATTTATCAATTTTAGCAATCATTTTTGAATTGATAACAGGGTAGAGCGGCGACAGGAACAACCCGATTACCGGGAATAAAAATAGTAATGATTTTGAATCATCTGTGTTAAAAAACTGTATTCCGATGATGATAATTAATACTAAAACAATCAATGATAAACATAAAACGTAATATTTTGATAATGAAAATCTTTGGATAATATTTGCAGTAATTGTTCTGCCAATGTAAGAAAACAACGCTAAAAATGAAGAAGCCTGAAGGGCAAAAAATGAATTAACCTTTAAATGATTTTTATAAAAAGAAGGTAACCAGGAATTAAAACTTTGTTCCACAAAAACGATTGAAAAAATGACTGCTAAAAATGTTATTAGAAGAGGGTTAATTAAATTTGAAAGATCTTTAATAATATTTTCTTTCTCCGTTTTAATAGGTTCTGAAATTGGAAGTCTTGAAAATAAAAAGATCGTTATCGCCGATAAAACTGAAATTGACAGAAATCCAAATTTCCAAAATTCCGAGAACTGACTGGAAATGATCCAGCCGAAACCTGTATTCACAACAAAAATTCCTATCATGAAAGAAGCTTCAACGCTGTTCATGGTTTTTGCAAGAGATTTTTCGTCCGAAATATTATTTCGAATAATTCCAAAAACACAAATTTTTCCGATGGCAAAACAGGTTCCGATAATCGCAAACCAAAGTTTATAAAACCAAAATACTTCTACAAATGGTAAAATAAGTGAACAAATCCCAACAATTGTTAAAGCCAGAATTAATGATTTTTTCGTCCCGAATTTACTGATAAAGTTCACGGCAAAAAGAGAAATAAATGCGATCGGAAGATCCTTAAATGATTCTAAAAAACCAAGCTTATCATACGTGATTTTTGCCTCCGAAAGTTGAAGAATTACAATGCCCATGCAGTTTAACACCATTGAGAAAATTAGAAAAGTCAACTTGAGCGGAAGTGAAATTTTGGAGAGCTTGGTCGTCATTTTGGGGATTGTTTTTATTGGATTTTTAGGAAAATTTACAGTTTATGAGATAAAATTTATGCCTTTAAACCCCCAAAAATAAACGAAATATTAAAATAATTATTAATAAAATGTTAATTATTTAAAAAAAAATATATTTTTATTGTCTCAATTTGAGAATTAAAAAACTAACTGTATATGAATGTAAGAATATCTAGAAGTTTGGGAATGGTTGCAGTGCTATATTTCACTGCGAATTTCAGTGCCCAAAACACAAAGAAAGATACTGTTTCCAAAGAGACGAAAATCGAGGAAGTAGTAATGATCGGTTATGGTACTCAGAAGAAGAGTAATGTGACGGGTGCAATTTCAAGTATTAAGGCTGCGGACATTGATAACATTCCGGCGGGTAAACCTGAACAAGTATTACAAGGTAGAGCAGCGGGTGTAAATGTAATTTCAAATTCAGGGCAACCGGGTTCTGCGGCAACAATTCGTGTAAGAGGTATTACCAGTTATTATGCCAATAATGATCCTTTATGGGTAGTTGACGGAATTGTAGTAGATGGAATTGGCTGGCTGAATCAATCGGACATTGAAAGCATTGAAGTATTGAAAGATGGTGCTTCTTCTGCAATCTATGGAGTCTCTGCAGCAAGAGGGGTAATTTTGGTTACTACTAAAAAAGGGAAAAGAGGAAGATTAAATCTTTCTTATAATGGATCTTATGGTACAGCAAGAGCTTCAAGAAAATTAGATCTTTTGGATGCAACTCAGTATGCAACAATCTTAAATGAAGCTTATGTAAACGGTGGACAAAGCACGGTGTTCCAAAATCCACAATCTTTAGGAAAGGGTACAGATTGGCAAGATGCGATTTTTGGGACTGGTGAAAGATCTAATCATGAGATCAGTATCAGTGGAGGAAATGAAAAATCTACTTTCTACGGTTCATTCGGATATTTTGATCAGACAGGTATTGTAATGAGTGATATCTCTAATTACAAAAGATTAACAGGACGTTTAAACTCAACACACAAAGTTACAGACTGGTTAACAGTAGGACAGACTTTTGCTTATACTCATACAAAGTCTCAGGGAATTAATGCTAATGGTGAATTTGGAGGACCTTTAAGTTCTGCTGTAAATTTGGATCCTACAACACCTTTGGTTGTGACCGATCCTGCTGTAGCTAATTCAAGTACATATTCAAACCCTAATATTGTAAGAGATCCAAATGGAAATCCTTATGGTATTTCTAATTTGGTAGGTCAGGAAATGTCTAATCCGCTTGCTTTTAGATATACACAATTAGGAAATACAGGTTGGTCTGATGATTTTATTGCTAATATTTTTGCTGAAGTGAAATTTGCAAAAGATTTTACATTTAAATCGTCTATTAACGGTAAAAAATCATATTGGGGAAATCAAAGCTTTACACCACTTTTTTATCTTAATCCAAACTACAGTAATTTAAATTTTAATAGCTTAAGCAGAACAACTCAGCAAAAACTAGAGTGGAGTTTTGAAAATACGGTTAACTGGCAAAAGAAATTTGGAGAACATAATTTCAATGTTTTAGCTGGTACAGGTTATTACGAATATAATATTGGTTTCGGCCAAACAGTAACACATACTAACTTACCAATCAGCAGTTATCTGGATGCCTCTTTCAACTATTTTGTTCCACAGGATCAAAAAAATATGAATGCATGGGATTATGTAAATACTCATAAAGCATCATATTTTGGAAGAATTGTTTATGATTATGCTAATAAATATTTGTTTACAGGAACAATCAGACGTGATGGTTCTTCAAAATTTGGCGCTAATCATCATTGGGGAACTTTCCCTGCATTCTCCGTAGGATGGAATGTAGATAAAGAGAATTTCTGGCCGGAAAATAAAATAGTTAACAGTTTGAAATTACGCGGAGGATATGGGATTTTAGGAAATGATGGAATCGGAGATTTTCTTTTCGCCAGTTTCTATGTACCAGGAGCAAATTACACAAATGGAAATAATGTAATTATGCCGGGATATATTCCAAATACATTAGCAAATCCAGATTTGAAATGGGAAACTACTTCTCAATTAAATATCGCAGCAGATATTAAATTCTTAACTAATTTCAATTTAACTGTTGATGTGTATAAAAAGAAAACCTCGGATATTTTAAGACAAATCCAAATCCCTGGGTATGTGGGAGTAACAGTTGCTCCGACTGCAAATATTGGAGATATGGAAAATAAAGGGATAGAAGTAGAGCTTGGTTATAAGAAAAACTGGTCAGATTGGGGAGTTTCTGTGAACGGAAACTTTGCATATCTTAAAAATACTGTTACAAGTCTGGAGCAAGGAAGACAATATATTGACGGACCTGGATTCCAGTCTATGGGACCAGTTTCAAGAATTCAGGTAGGAGAATCTTACGGATCATTCTACGGGTATAAGAATTTAGGTATTTTCCAAAATCAGGATCAGATCAATGCTTATAAAAATGCAAACGGTCAACTAATACTTCCTGATGCAAAACCTGGAGATTTCATTTGGGCGGATACAAACGGAGACGGGAAAATAAGTGATGCTGATAAAGTTAATCTAGGAAATTCAGTTCCTAAATTTAATTTTGGTATGACTGTTAACTTGAACTACAAAAACTGGGATTTAATGGTTTTTGCTCAAGGACAAGCGGGAAACAAAATTTTCCAAGGTCTTAGACGTCTTGATATTTTGAATGCTAATTATCAAACGGCTATTTTAGATCGTTGGACAGGTGAAGGTACTTCTAACACAACACCAAGACTTACAACTAACGATACCAACCACAATTATACTTGGATGTCCGATTATTATTTGCAAAAAGGTGATTATGTAAGAATAAAACTGGTTCAGTTAGGTTATACTCTTCCTCAATCTATGACACAAAATTTTGGGGTAAGTAAATTACGTTTTTATGTGACAGGGGAAAATCTTTTCACATTTACAAAATACACAGGTTACGACCCTGAAATTGCAGCTGGTGATAGCTTTGGTATAGACAGAGCATATTATCCACAAGCTAAAACTTTTCTTTTCGGAGCTAACGTTACATTCTAAATAAGATTAAAAAAATGAAAAATAAAATATTTAAAATAAGCATAGCAGCATCATTATTTATCGGAACCGGATTAATCAATGTAGCTTGTAATACAGATAATCTTGAAGACGTAAAAAATCTTGGAGCATTTGATACAAATAATTTCTTCAGAAATGAGCAAGAATGTTTCTTCGCTCTTGTAGGAACATACGATCCATTAAGAAAATATGCAGGTGGTTTTGAAAATATGGTGACATTTTTTAATGCAGGATCTGATGATTTTTATGCAGGAGGGGGAAGTTCAACAGACGGTGCAGGGATTCAGGGATTATCGAATTATCAATTGAACCCGAATACAATGCCTGCAAGCTATTGGAGAGATTATTATCAGGGAATTTCCAGAGCTAATGTTTTGATAGAAAAAATTCCTGCGGCAGACATGAGTGATGCCGTAAAGAATAGATTCACAGGAGAAGCTAAAACTTTAAGAGCTTTATATTACTTTGAGCTCGTAAGAATGTTTGGAAATATACCTTTAATTCTTAAAGAAATTAAAGCTACAGACGATTATTATAACATTCCTCAAGCTCCTAAAGCTGCAGTATATGCTCAGATTGAGGCAGATTTACTTGCTGCTATTCCAGGATTACCAATGACAGTTTCGGGAGATCAAAAAGGAAGACTAACCCAAGGAGCTGCAAAAGCATTGCTTGGAAAAGTTTATTTATTCGATAATAAAAAAGCTGAAGCGGCTGCACAGTTTGCTGACGTAAATGGAACTCCTGGCGGAACAAACCAGTATGGATACAAATTGGTAAGTGATTTCGCAAGTCTTTGGATTACAGATAATAAATTCACTACAGAGTCGATCATCGAAGTGATGCATACCAACAAAGGAAATTCTGACTGGAGTTTCTGGGGGCAAGGTAACGACGAAGGAAACTCTACTAATATTATGGTCGCTCCAAGAGGATATAGTAAGAAAACTGCGGATGCACCAGATGTTGTTGCAGGATGGGCATTTAATGCTATTACAACAGATTTATTCAACTTTATGCAAGGTGATCCAAGAATGAATGCTACAATTCTGAATGTAAAAGCTCTTAAAGAGCAAAATAAAGCTGATTATTCACCTGCTTATATGGATAGTGGATATTTCTTAAATAAATATATGCCAACAAAAGACGAAGTAACAACTTTGCCTGGTCCTGCAGAATTAAATTATCGTCAAAATTATATTTATCTTAGACTAGCAGATACATATTTAATGGAAGCTGAAGCACTTAATGGTGCGGGATCAAGAGCACAAGCTTTGCTGGATGCTGTAAGAGCAAGAGTTGGTTTAGCATCAGTTCCTGTTTCTATGCAGGCTATTAAAGATGAAAGAAGAAGAGAATTAGTAGGTGAAGGGCACCGTTGGTTTGATTTGGTAAGATGGGGCGATGCTCCTGCAAAATTAGGTTCAAGAGGTTTTGTAGCTGGTAAAAATGAAATTTTACCAATTCCTTACACAGAACTTACAGGAACAATTCTAAAACAAAATCCTAACTATTAATTTAAATAAAACAATGATAACTAAATATATTAATAAAACCATTTTATTGGGTTCAGCAATGTTTTTCTTTGCAAGTTGTTCTCCAGACACCATAGATGGTGAAGGAAACGGTCTTTCTCAGGGATCTGTAGATGGTACTTTTAAAGTAGCAAAAACAGCAGAAAACAGATATAGATTAACTACAAATGCCAATAACTACATCATGACAAAATGGAATATTGATGATGAAGGTTTTAATATAGGAACAAACATACAGGATATTTTTCTTCCGGATGCAGGAACCTACGTAATAGAACATCAAGCGTATGGAATTGGTGGAGTTTTAGCTGGTAAAGGAACTCAGACTATTACTGTGCCTACTTCAGATCCTATTGCCGGAAATATGATTCTTGGCGGTAGATTTGATACACCAGACGAAGTCTCAAAATGGACAACTCACAAAATAAGTACTTCAGGAGCACAATGGGTTTTTGCCAATGGTAAAGCTACTATTGTTGCATCAGGTGGTGCTCAACAGGGTATTTTTCAGGCCATAAATGTTGTTGCAGGACAAAAATATTCAATTGATATGGTTGCTTCATCCGATACGGCTTTAGTAGACACATGGTTTGAAGTTTATGTCTTAAATAGTATTCCTGTTACGGGTCAGGATATATCAGGAACAGTTTATAGAAATATTAATACATGGTCAGGATGTGGAAAATCTGCATTCAAAGGAAAAGTATCATCTGTAGGATGTGATGGTTCAAAAAATGGAGGTGTTTATACAGCGACAACTACAGGAACTGTCTATTTGGAGATAAAATGTGGAGGATCAACTGTTAACAGTTTAAGTATCGATAAAGTAGAATTTCGTAGAATGCAATAATTTTTTGCAATATTAAATTGATATGAAATCACAATATTCATATAGTTTCGTACTTAGAAGTGCTGCACTTTGCAGTGTAGCGCTTCTTTCTTTTTTAAACTGTAGCAGCACATCTTCAGATTTAGCTAATAATAGCGATAATTCAGGGAACAACGGAGGTGGAGGTACTTCCGGAGATCCGGTACAGGTATGGTTGACAAAAGGAGATCAGACAGTGAAACTACAACAACAGGGTACAGCTTATTTTTCTGGAACTTCAGGAACCGGGACGACAATCGAAGTAGATGCTTCGCAGGTTTTCCAAAGTATTGATGGTTTCGGATATACGCTTACCGGAGGAAGTGTTCAGGTGATCAATCAGCTGAATACAGCCAAGAAACAGGAATTATTGAATGACTTATTCAGTAGTTCAGGAATTGGTATTAATTATTTAAGAGTCAGCATCGGTGCTTCAGACCTGAACAGCGAAGTTTTTTCTTATGACGATATGCCGACAGGACAGACAGATCCTACACTTGCCCAATTTAGTTTGACTAAAGATCAGGCTGTTATACAGATGTTAAAAGATATTTTGATGATTAATCCGAATATTAAAATCTTAGCAACACCTTGGTCACCGCCGGTTTGGATGAAAGACAATGGAAATACAATTGGAGGAAGTTTAAAACCTGAATTTTACGGAGTTTATGCTCAATATTTTGTAAAATATATTCAGGCAATGCAGGCTCAGGGAATTAAAATCGATGCCATCACACCACAAAACGAACCATTACATCCCGGAAATAATCCGAGTATGTATATGACTTCAACGGATCAGACGAATTTTATCAAAAATAATTTAGGTCCCGCTTTCCAGGCTGCAAATATTAATACTAAAATTATTGCTTACGATCACAATTGCGATAATCCGGCTTATCCTTTAGCTGTTTTAAATGACACGGCTGCGAATCCTTATGTTGACGGATCGGCTTTTCATTTGTACGCTGGAGATATTTCGGCTTTAAGTACAGTTCATAATTTATTTCCGAATAAAAACGTATATTTTACAGAACAATGGACAAGTTCTACAGGAGGTTTTTCCGGAGATTTGGATTGGCATGTGAAAAATGTTGTCATTGGATCAATGAGAAACTGGAGTAAGACAGCTTTGGAATGGAATGTAGCAAATGATGCTTCGTTTGGACCGCATACATCAGGTGGCTGTACCCAATGTAAAGGTGCAATTACAGTGAATGGAGCAGCAGGTTACGACAAAAATGTTGCCTATTATATTATTGCTCATGCCTCGAAATTTGTTCCTGTAAATTCTCAGAGAATTGCTTCTACGCAAAACGATAATCTTTCAACGGTAGCTTTCAAAACTCCGGTGGGGAAAACAGTTTTGATTGTTCAGAACAGCAATTCTACGGAAAAAGCGTTCAATATTAAGTATAATCAAAAAACAGCTTCTGTGACAATTCCGGGAGTTTCAACCGCAACATATATTTTCTAAAATTAAAAAATGAAAAGAGTTTATTTCATATTAGCTTTTACAGCATTAGGATTCAATGCATTCGGACAAAAGACAATTGATCAGAAAGTCTCTGAGCTATTGTCAAAAATGACGTTAGAAGAAAAAATAGGACAGTTGGTTCAATACAGCGGTTTTGAATACGCAACAGGTCCTCAGAATTCCAATTCTGCAAATGTTTTAAATGAAATAAAACAAGGAAAAGTCGGTTCCATGCTCAACGTGGCGGGAGCCGAGGAAACCAGAAAATTTCAGGAATTAGCTTTAAACTCAAGATTAAGAATTCCTTTATTATTTGGACAGGATGTTATTCATGGATACAGAACAACGTTTCCTGTAAATTTAGGCCAGGCTGCAAGTTGGGATTTAAAATTAATTGAAAAATCAGAAAGAATCGCAGCGACAGAAGCATCTGCCTACGGAATTCACTGGACGTTTGCTCCAATGGTCGACATCGCAAGAGATCCGAGATGGGGTAGAGTAATGGAAGGTTCTGGTGAAGATACTTACTTAGGAACTCAAATTGGTTTGGCAAGAATCAAAGGTTTTCAGGGAAAAGGTTTGGGTAATCTTGATGCGATTATGGCTTGTGCAAAGCATTTTGCAGCGTATGGAGCTGGAGTTGGCGGAAGAGATTACAATTCTGTAGATATGAGTTTAAGACAACTGAACGAAACTTATCTTCCACCTTTCAAAGCAGCTGCGGAAGCTGGTGTTGCGACTTTTATGAATTCTTTTAACGATATCAATGGAATTCCGGCAACGGGAAACAAATATATCTTAAGAGATTTGTTAAAAGGCAAATGGAACTATAAAGGTTTTGTGGTTTCAGATTGGGGAAGTATCGGCGAAATGGTTTCTCACGGTTATGCAAAAGATAATAAAGAAGCAGCCGAAAAAGCTATTAATGCCGGAAGCGACATGGATATGGAAAGCCGTGCTTACATGGCTGAACTTCCAAATTTAGTTAAAGAAGGAAAGGTTGATCCTAAGCTGATTGATGATGCAGCAAGAAGAATTTTGGTTAAAAAATTTGAAATGGAATTATTCGATGATCCTTACAGATTCAGCAACGAAAAAAGACAGAAAGAGCAGTTAAACAATCAGGAAAACAGAAAATTCGGGAGAGAATTTGGTTCAAAAAGTATTGTTTTGCTTAAAAATCAAAAGAACATTCTTCCGCTTTCAAAATCGACAAAAACTGTTGCTTTAATTGGTCCTTTCGGAAAAGAAACTTCTGCCAATCACGGATTTTGGTCGATTGCTTTCAAAGATGATAATCAAAGAATCATTACTCAGTTTGATGGGATTAAAAATCAATTAGATAAAAATTCAACGTTGTTGTATGCAAAAGGTGCAAACGTTGATGATCAGGACAAATCGATGTTTGCTGAAGCGGTGGAAACAGCAAAAAAAGCAGATGTTGTGATCATGACTTTAGGCGAAGGTTCAGCAATGAGTGGTGAGGCGAAAAGTAGAAGTAATCTGCATTTTACAGGAGTTCAGGAAGATCTTCTAAAAGAAATCGCAAAAACAGGAAAACCAATTGTCTTAATGATCAATGCAGGAAGACCTTTGGTTTTTGACTGGGCTGCAGACAATATTCCGACCATTGTTTACACTTGGTGGTTGGGAACGGAAGCTGGAAATTCTATCGCAGATGTACTTTTCGGAACAGTAAATCCGGGTGGAAAACTTCCAATGAGTTTTCCTAGAACAGAAGGGCAAATTCCTGTTTATTATAACCATTATAATACTGGAAGACCAGCGAAAAATAATACAGACAGAAACTATGTTTCAGCTTATATTGATTTGGATAATGATCCGAAATTTCCTTTTGGTTTTGGTTTAAGTTACACTCAATTTAAATATTCTGATATGAATTTAAACTCAACCAATCTTAAAGGAAATCAAAATTTAAACATCAGTGTAAATGTTTCTAATACGGGAAATTACGATGGGGAAGAAGTGGTTCAGCTGTACATCAGAGATCTTTTCGGAAAGGTAGTCAGACCTGTGAAAGAATTAAAAGGTTTCCAAAAAATATTCATTAAAAAAGGAGAAAGTAAAACAGTTAATTTTACATTAACTCCGGAAAATTTAAAATTCTATGATGATCAGTTAAACTTTGATTGGGAAGGTGGAGAATTCGACATTATGGTCGGAACCGATTCTCAAAATGTTCAGACAAAAAGAATTAATTGGTCAAAATAAATATTAGTTTACTTACTAAGAGCGGGATGAAACCCGCTTTTGGTGGTAAAAGACTGAATGTTTTTTATAAAAACATTAATAGAAAGCATTGTTTGTCATTCTGAAAGAAACGAAGTGGAGTGAAGAATCTATTTTTTTAATATAATAGAGATTCCTCGTTCCTCGGAATGACAAACTTTGAAAACAGTAAATAATAAATTCAAGATTTTGAAAATAAAACTTCAACATATTTTTCAATTAATTATTGGAGGAACTTTGGTTTTTTCATCATTAAATTGTGCTTCAAATAAACCTGATTCGAGCAGAAAATTAATTTGGAATGATGAATTTAATTATAAAGGATTACCAGATTCTTCCAAATGGAATTACGATGTCGGAGGTAATGGTTACGGAAATGATGAAGCTCAGTTTTATACCAAAAACCGTTTGGAAAATGCAAGAGTGGAAAATGGGAATCTTGTCATTGAAGCCAAAAAAGAAGATTGGGAAAAGAATAAATATACTTCCGCAAGACTTTTAACAAAAGGAAAATTTTCTTTTCAATATGGAACAATTGAAGTTCGTGCAAAGCTTCCAAAAGGTCGTGGAACATGGCCTGCAATCTGGATGATGAGCGAAAATATGAAAGAATGGCCGGAAGACGGAGAATTGGATATTATGGAACATGTTGGTTTTAATCAAGGTTTTGTTCATGCTTCGGTTCATACCAAAAAGTATAATCATATCATCGGAACACAGAAAACCGATACTTTGATTGTAAAAGATGTAAGTGAAAAATTCCATATATATAAAGCGGATTGGACACCGGAGAAAATTGATGTTTACATCGATGGCCAGAAGTTTTTTACATATGAAAATAAAGAAAAAACATATGAAGCGTGGCCTTTTGATCAGCCGTATTTTATCATTTTAAATCTGGCTGTCGGAGGATTTTGGGGTGGAAAAGAAGGAATTGATGATACGATCTTTCCTCAGAAATATGAGATAGACTATGTAAGAGTTTATCAAAACAAATAATGAAGTGGGCGATTTGCTCAAAAAAAATAGAAAGAAATTATGAAGAAATTAGTCGTAAGTTGTTTTGCAGTTGGGATGATTTTCAACGCAAATGCGCAAAACTACTGGAAAAAAAATGCGGGAAAAACAGCAAGAGTGATTTTTACTAATTCTGCAACCAACGAAAAAATGGTTGATAAAGGAACGGTAAAATTTGAAAAAATGGATCAGCCAAAAGAAACAGATGCCTGTATTTTTGTGGATCCGGATTTTAAATATCAAAAATTAATTGGAATCGGTGGTGCCATTACAGACGCTGCAGCCGAAACTTTTTATAAGCTTCCAAAAAATAAGCAAAAAGAAATTATTGATGCTTATTATGGGAAAAATGGTTTGGGATATACAGTTGTTCGTACGAATATGAACTCGTGTGATTTCTCAAGTGATTCTTATACTTATGTAACTGAAAATGATAATTCATTGAAATCTTTCAATGTTGCGCATGATGAAAAATTTAAAATTCCGATGATTAAAGAAGCTCAAAAATCAATCGGAAAAGATTTTACATTTTATTTTTCGCCTTGGAGTCCGCCGGCTTGGATGAAGTCAAACAAAAATCTGTTGAAAGGAGGAAGATTGGAAAATCAATATTATCAAACCTGGGCAGATTATTACGTAAAATTCATCAAAGAATACGAAAAAAGAGGGATCAATATTTGGGGATTAACAATTCAGAACGAACCGATGGCAACTCAGACTTGGGAATCATGTATTTATACGGCTGAAGAGGAAGGAGAGTTCCTTAAAAAGAATTTAGGTCCGACGCTTTGGAAAAACGGTTATAAAGATAAAAAAGTAATGATTTGGGATCATAACCGTGATTTAATTTATCAAAGAGCAACAACAACATTAAGCGATCCCGAAACTTCAAAATATGCTTCCGGAATTGGTTATCACTGGTATGAAACGTGGAATAATAAAACCCAACTTTTTGATAATTTAGCTGAAACTCAGAGAGCATTTCCGGATAAATTTCTTGCTTTTACAGAAGGTTGTAAGGAACAATTTGATATGTCTAAAATTTATGACGTAAAATTGGGCGAATTATATGGAAGAAATATGATCAACGATTTCAATAAAGGAACAGCTTTATGGACAGATTGGAATGTTCTTCTTGACGAAACAGGAGGTCCAAACCACGTTGGAAATTTCTGTTTTGCACCGATCATCGCAGATACAAAAACGGGCGAAGTTCATTATACTTATGAATATTATTATGTTGGGCACGTTTCGAAATACATTAAGCCAAATGCTCAAAGAATCGGGACTTCATCAAACAGAATTGCCTTAACTTCCACAACTTTTATGAATGAAAACGGACAGCTAGTTACCGTAGTAATGAATGATTCTGACAATGATATTGATACAAATCTTTGGATCGAAGGAATGTCGGCGAAGTTATCTGCACCTGCACATTCTATACAGACTGTAATTTTATAGACTTCATATTAACATTTTTATTATTAAGAATCGGCGGCACCAAAGGTGCCGCCGATTTAATTTTTTTATCACAATCAATAATTTTAATGATTACTCAACAATAAATTTCTTTGGAAATCCTTCAATATTTTCAATGTTAAAATATTCGTCAAAATCGTTTTTATTTTTGGTTTCGTAAAAGTTAATCAATTTGTCAAGAAAAGATTCAAGTGTTTCTGCGATAATATTTCTGTCATTATCAGCATGCCAAAATTCAATTAACTGATCTTTCTGTCCTGTGAAAACTCCATATAAATCATAACAAATACTGTCACCACCTCCATTTTGAAAAATAGGAATCCAGTTTTCGTTCCACCAATTTTCGATTTCGAAATCAGTTCCGATCATTGGATTTAATTCGGATGCATCAAAAAGAGCCTGATTTAAAGGAATGAACATTGAATTATTTACAAAAGAATCAAAACAATTCATATTTTGTCCATTTTTCCATTTATAGAGTGTTCGTAAATCTTTTGGAATTTCTACTTTATAATAATTTTCTAGATTGTCTAATTCCTCATCGGTCAATGGATCATTCAATTCAGAATAAAATTCAGGTCTTAAGGTTGATAGAAATTTGTCTAATTTTTCAATTGTTTCATTCATGATATGGTATTTAGGTACTCTTTAAAATAAGTGAATTAATTATTGATTCCTTTTTCTCCATTTTTTCAAGGAAATTATATCTCCAGTAACTGTTTCATCAACTAAAATTTCATTGCAGTTATTCTTATTGATATAGAAAATAGTATATGTTTCCCAATGAAACTCCCCGCTAAACCCTGTTTTGATCATATAATATGCCTGTTTATCGAGCTCCAGACTGTCAGTCATAAAAGAAAGACGTTTCTTGTTTAATGAAATAGAATCCACAAATTTTGACTGTTTTTGAACTTCAGGCAAATTATTTATAAGATCTAATGCTTTATTAATATTGCACAGATTATTACTTGTTTTGGTTTTTATTTCATAAAACTGTGGAAGCTCACTTTCGATGTCAACAGGAAATACGTTTTTAATTTTCCCTTTTCTATATAACAACAAAGACCAGGGTTTATATTTAGATAACTTAATATCTATTTTCCCAATTCTAATTTTTTTATCAATATATAAATCAAGGGTATCAATATTATTTTTTAGAATATAATCACGAGCTTCTGCTGTATAGTAATTTGCATCATCGGCAATTATGTAAAAATCATCTTCATTTTTATATGTTTTTTTCAGACTATCTATATATTTTGATGTTGGAGTAATAAAAATTACAAAATCTTTATTTTCATCTAAAACTTTTATTTTTGATTGATTTTCTGTTGTTTGAATAATAGAATCTGACTTTTTATTATCTTTTTTACAAGAAAATAGCGCAGTAAAACTAATGAATAATAAAATTGTATTTTTCATTTTTAAATCAAATCAATGTTTTTTGAAAATTATAAAATTTTTATTATAAAATGAAATAAAAAAGCCGAATCCAACGATTCGGCTCAGCTTATATAAAATATGTTTTTAAAAATTATTCAACATCATATTTGCTGATCACTCTCTGAGTAACCCCAGAACTGCTGAATCCACCATCATGGAAAAGATTCTGCATCGTTACTTTTTTAGTAAGATCCGAGAAAAGAGTTACACAATAATCTGCACATTCAAGAGCTGTAGCATTTCCTAGCGGAGACATATCTTCAGCATATCCAAGGAAACCTCCGAAACCTTTCACTCCGCTTCCTGCAGTTGTCATTGTAGGAGACTGAGAAACTGTGTTTACACGTACTTTTCTTTCTCCCCAATAGTTTCCGAAAGTTCTTGCGATACTTTCAAGATAAGCTTTGTTATCGGACATATCATTGTAATCTGGGAACGTTCTCTGTGCTGCAATATATGAAAGAGCCAAAATACTTCCCCATTCATTCATACAGTCTTTTTCCCAAGCCACTCTCATTACTTTGTGGAAAGAAACAGCGGAGATATCCCAACCTTTTTCCAACCAGTCGTAATTCATTTCTGTATAATGTTTTCCTTTTCTTACGTTGATAGACATTCCGATAGAGTGAAGGATAAAATCGATTTTACCAAACTTGGCAACTGCAGCATCAAAAAGTTTTTCAAGATCTTCGATAGAAGTAGCATCTGCACCAATAACTTCAGAACCTGTTTTCTCTGCTAAACCGTTAAGTTCTCCCATTCTCAAAGCAATAGGAGCATTAGACAAGATAAATTCAGCACCTTCTTCATGACATCTTTCAGCAACTTTCCATGCGATTGATTGTTCATTAAGGGCTCCAAAAATAATTCCCTTTTTGCCTTTAAGTAAACCGTATGACATAATTTTTTAATGTTTATTAAGATACAAATGTAACGATAATTTGTGTTTAGAACATAATAAAAAACGGAGCCTTTTATAAAAAGACTCCGTTTTTCTTGAAAATATTTATATGACTGAAATTTTAATTCGTTTTCTTGTTCCATTCTGCTTTTACATCTTCTGCAGCATCTTTGGTTTTTTCCCAAGCTTCATTTGCTTTATCTTTAATATCGTCCCAAGCATCAGATGCATTATTTTTTACTCTGTCAAACCAGTCTTCTTGTTGTGCTTCCTCATCATTGGCTCTCTTTTCGTTGATATAATCTTTTGCTTTGTCTGCTAATTCTTCAATTTTCCATTTTGCATCGTCTGTTGCATTTTTTAAAGAGTTTTCAGTATTGTTTACTGCATTTTCCGCTTTGTTATACTCTGAATTGTTCATAATTTTAAATATTTAAAGTGATTGTTGATATGAATTAAACAAGAACTATTCCTAAAACTTCAGACGAGTGTTAAACTTTTCATAAAAATTTCAGCTATTAAATTTGCTGGTTTTTGATTTTAACTTTAATAATGATTTATTGTTTGAGATTTTATTTTTCATTTAAAATATGATTGCATTATTCATTTTGATTTTTTACGTTTTGCTCATTTGTTATAAATTAAATCAAATTGGTATCCTTCTAACCTTTTATAAGACAATATTTTTCGAAAAATAACTCTAATTTTTTTTCATTAAATAGTGATAAATTGTATTTTATTCATTTTAGAGTGAAATTATTTATTAATAACTGAATTTTATTAAAATTAAAAAATAACTATAAACGATGTTTTATTAACTTTTAACGCATATTTAATATAGAATTAATTCTATGTTTACATTCATCTAATGGTGATAAAATAAGGGTTTTTATTGTTATTATTCACTATTTAGTGTTAAATTATAAATTATGTAAAAAAAAGCATGTTTTATTGAAAATTCTTATATTTGCATTCAGGAAACGATAACTATTTAATAAACTAGAGATGCAGAGAAAATCAAAACTTCAAATTGGAATTACAGCTTTATTATTAATTAATTTTAATTTTGCGTTAGCTCAGGTAGGCATAGGCACTCCAAGTCCTAATGCTTCTGCAATGCTTGAAATTAATTCTAAAAATAAAGGGGTTCTTTTTCCAAGTATCGCTTTGACATCTACTACTGATAATATTACAATTCCTTCTCCGTCTAATGGATTAATTGTCTGGAACAATGGTTCAGCAGGATTGATAGACACCGGTTTTTATTACTGGAATAATTCTAAATGGAATATGCTTCTTACAGGTTCCGGAAATACAACCAGCGGAGTAGCAAACTGGAACAATTCCGCAACGAATAGTGGAAATTACGGAGGGTCTAATACAAATCTTTCTTTAGGAACAAATACTTCAGATGACTTGATTTTTAAAGTAAATTCTGTGAAATCAGGAAGATTGGGGGTTGATAATTCTGTAAGTTTAGGTTCTGGAGCAAGTGCAGGGCAAAATGGTATTGCAATAGGAATTTCGAGTTCTGCATATCAAGGAGTTTCTGTGGGTAATGAAGCATCTGTAACAGCAAATGACGGTTTAGCTTTAGGAAATAAAGCTACTGCAGGGGCATTTCAATCAAATGCAATCGGTTACAACGCTAAAACAAATAAGAATGCATCGACAGCTTTGGGAAATAATTCTCTTGCTGACGGATTTCAATCAACGGCAATAGGGTATAATGCAAAAACAACGGCAAACGAATCTTCTGCATTAGGAAATAATTCTGTGGCTGCGGGATTTCAGTCTGTAGCTTTAGGATATGCTGCAAAAACAAATTCAAACAGTGAAACGGCAATTGGATATAATTCCTTGACAAACGGACAAAATTCAACAGCTGTAGGTTCAGGGGCAAATGCAGCTGGACAGAATTCAACGGCGATAGGTTATAATGCAACGACTTCTCAATATAACGCAATTGTTTTGGGAGATAGCAACGCAAATGTCGGAATCGGTACAAGTACGCCAAATAATACGGCGAAATTAGACGTAAACGGACAATACAAGTTGGGAGATAAAGGAACAGTCAATAAAAACCAGATTAGTTTTGAAGTTTGGCCAAGTGTTTCCATTAATAATTTGGCTTCAGGAAGATCTACAACAATGGATATTGCAATTCCTTCATCTCTGATTCCTAATTCTACGAAAGCTACGGTGGTTGTAACTCCTGCGGGAGATTTTGCAGGAAATTCTACCTTTTCAATTTCAAATCCTAGAATGACCTCAACATCCAATATTACAATTAACCTTACCAATCTTTCTGTAAATCCTGAAAGTTTGTACTCTTCACATTTTTATGTGACGGTAAATGAATTTTAATAGAATTAAATAAATAATACGACGCGTCACTTCAAATAGATTGAAAGATCTTATTAAGAAGTTTACTTTAATGGTTATAAAAAAGGATCTCAATTTTGAGATCCTTTTTGTATTTATCGTTTTAAATTCAATAGATTCATTTTTCCATATAATTTAAAAGATCAATAATGTGTTGTTGAGTGTGATTCTTAAAGATAAAATCAAAAAACCACAATCCATCAGCTGGACTATTGTTTTCTATTCTCCATTTAATTTCTAAAAGATCTAGAATTATATGTGTAAGGTCATCAACCGCATCACCGATGGCGTAATCATTTTTGTTGTCAATATCATGAATATCAAGTACTATTTTATAATATCCTAAATCTTTAAAATTACTCGTTACATTTTTTCTGATATCAAAATATTTAGCTTTATCAAATGCAACAAAATTGTTTTTGTCAAATTTATATTCTATCAAAAAATACAGATAATAAATTTTAACAAGATTTTTTTTCAATTCTTTTTCTTGCCCCGATGTTACTAAATTTGATTTGAGTCCATATTTAGTAATGTTATTTATTGTAGATATTAACTCATTTATTTCTAAGTGCATATCTTACAAATTAGATTACTTAATAATTCTCTCCAAAACCCAGTTAATCAGATTTTTTTCAGAAGCATGGTGATCTGCAGAAAATTCTCCGCGTCTTCTGTTGGCAATCACATTATTTACGGTGATAGCTTTATGACCTAAAAGTTTAGATAAAGCGTAAATTGCAGAAGTTTCCATTTCGAAATTGGTTACACCAAGATCATTTAATGTCTCCAAAAACTGATCATCAAGCGCTTTCAAACGAAGCTGTCTTCCCTGTGGAGCATAAAATCCTGGAAAAGTCGCTGTATTTCCGTGATATTTTGCGTCTTTGTATAATTCTCCCAATTCCTCCGACCAGTCTGCAAAATAAAGCATCGGTTTGATTTTCGCGTAAGGAAATTTCTCTAAAAAGTTCTTAGAAAAATCATTTTCGAATTCATAATCCTGATAAAAATGCATCAAACCGTCCAATCCTACAACATTCTGTGTAACCAGCATATTATCAACCTGAACATCAGGATTCACACTTCCGCAAGTTCCCATTCTGAAAAGTTGAAGTGAAGAATGCTCAGTCTTAAATTCTTTATTTTTAAGATCAATATTTACCAAAGCATCAAGTTCGTTCATCACGATATCGATATTTTCTGTACCGATTCCGGTTGACATTACCGTGATTCTTTCGCCTCTTAAAGTTCCTGTATGCGTATAGAATTCTCTTTTATTTTTTTTAACTTCAACTTTGTCGAAGTATTGTGAAACTTTCGGAACACGGTCGGGATCGCCTACAAGAATGATTTTTTCGGCAATATCTTCCGGTAAAAGGTTTAGGTGATATACACTTCCGTCATCGTTCAGAACCAATTCTGAAGCTGCAAGTTTATTGAGCATAAATATGTTTTTATAGTTTAAATTAAAGTTGTTTTAAAATCCTCCCCCAAATTCCTTTCATCATTATCTTAAAACGAAGTCAAAAAGCAGATTGACTTTCAGCGAATAATGAATTTTGATTTTCGGGATTTAAAATTAGTAAAAAATCTCTTAAGTAAAATGTAAACATTATTTAATTCAAAGTTAAAGTTGTAGTAACGTATGATTGTTTTGCTATCGATAGTTTTGCGCAAAAAATTTAATGAGATCTTATCCGTTACTTATTGTGATACTTTTGATAGGTTTTGCAATAATGTCATTCAACCCGACGTACAAAGGTGTTGAAACTGAAAATTCTGTTGTTAATAAAGGTTTAGCAGATTTTAAATCAAAACTGGATCAGCTAAAAACCGACGCTTATCAATTTTCTGAGGATAAAATCTCCCTTGAAGATCTTCAAAAATCATTAAAAGAAACAAGGAATTCTTTCAAAGAAATTGAATTTTATATTGCTTATCATTACCCCGAATTTACAAAATCCAAGCTTAATGCAGCGCCGTTATTTCATATTGAAGCAGCGGGAACAAAAGCTTACACGCTTCCGCCTGAAGGATTGCAGGTTTTGGATGAATTGATTTTTTCCGATGAAGCTGCGGAGCAAAAAGATGAAATTATTACGATTACAAATTTTCTATATAACAGTTACGCAAGTTTTTATTTAAGCTCGGTTAAAAATGGTTTAAGTAAAGGAAATAATAAAACTTTACCCTTAAGAATTGAATTGATAAGAATGTACAGTTTAGGCGTTACAGGTTTTGATACTCCAGGTTCGCTAAACGTTTCCGATGAAGCAAGTCACGCTTTTTTAGGAATGAAAAAATACATTAATGATGATCCTTATTTTAAAAACTATAATGTTCAGAAAGCGAATGCAATCTTAACTGAAGGAATAGATTATTTATCAAAAAATACAGATTTTGAAACTTTTGACAGAATAGAATTTTATAAAAAATATATTCAGCCTTTATATGAAGAATTTGGAAACTGGGATGGAAGAAGCGATGATCTGAAAGAATTTTCGGGTTGGAATGTCAATAATAAAAACCTTTTCAGCAGCGATTTTCTGGATCCTTATTTTTATACTTTGCTAAAAAAAGATGAAGATAATGCCGAATTGAGAAAATTGGGAAAAGAAATTTTCTATGATCAGAACTTAAGTGATAACGGAAAAATGAGCTGTGCAACGTGTCATTTACCTGAAAATGCTTTTACAGATTTAAAATCTAAATCTCAAAGCAATGTAGAAGGAAAAACCGTGTTGAGAAATTCTCCGTCTTTATATAATGCGGTTTTTGCGAAAAGATTTTTCTATGATTTAAGGGCTTTTTACCTTGAACAGCAAGCGGAACATGTGATTTACAATAAAGATGAATTCAATACAAGTTATGAAAGTATCATTAAAAAATTAAACACAAAACCTGAATACAGAAAGGCTTTTAAAACGGCATTTAAAAAAGGAAATATCAGCAAAGAGAACTTCTCAAAAGCTTTAAGTTCTTATGTCGCGTCATTATATTCTTTCGAAAGTGATTTTGATAAATTCATGCGAAATGAAAAGGAAATTTCTTCCGATGCGAAGAAAGGATTTAATTTATTCATGGGGAAAGCAAATTGCGCAACCTGTCATTTTGCTCCAAATTTTTCAGGATTAGTTTCGCCGTTTTTCAATGAAAATGAATCTGAAGTGTTGGGAATAACAACAAAGCCGATCAGTCAGAAACCTATGGAATTGGATAATGATAAAGGAAGAGTAAACAGTCCTGTGAAAAAAGAAAACTCATGGATTTATGAAAACTCGTTCAAAACAGTTACGGTAAGAAATGCGGCATTGACAAAACCATATTTCCATAATGGAGCTTTTAATACTTTAGAAGAAGTAATGGATTTTTACAATGAAGGTGGAGGAGAAGGTCTCGGATTAAAAGTGAAAAATCAAACTCTGGCTCCGGATAAACTTAATTTAACTCAAACTGAGATTAAACAAATCATAGCATTTTTGAATTCATTGACTGATATAAGCAAAACAAAAAATAATTAAAAACTGACATTTTGATTCTTTTTACTTTAAATCATAAATAAAAAGTATCACCTGTGAATGTTTTTTGTCAGTATAAAACAATAGACATTTGTTTAAAATTTAAATTCTTTACACTTTATTCTATATCGTAACCTGTAGTCAATGTATTACAGGTTATTTTTTGTCATTAAGCTAAAAATAAATTACACTTAAATTTTAATATTTTTTTAATTTAACATAAAATTAATTTAATTAACATTCGGTTTTCTATTAATTAATATTTACAGAGATTTATTTAAAGTCTTATTAACAGGGGCTTCGCAACAATCTGATAGTTTTGCATCGTCTAATAAATCGAAATTTAAAATGAAAAGAAAACTACTAACAGTTGCAGCTCTTGCAATGGTCACGAGTTCTTTATTGAACGCACAGACTTTTATTTTTAACAAGAATTCTTCTTGGAAGTACAATGATGCGAATGCAGCTTTAGCGGCTCAATGGAAAGATACTACATATGACGTTACTGCATGGTCACAAGGAAACGGACCTCTTGGTTATGGTGATCCGGTAACGACTACGACGGCTACAGGTCTTATCACGGCTTATTTTGCAAAAGATTTTACAGTAAACTTAAACGATCTTTCTTCTACAATGGAATTGGGAATCATGAGAGATGACGGTATTGTTGTTTATCTTAATGGTGAAGAGGTTGTAAGAGATAATATGCCTGCAGGAACAATTGATTTCAATACTTGGTCAAGCACAACGATTGATGGTGCTGCAGAAAGTGTTTACAACATTTTTTCTATTCCAAAATCTAAATTCGTAAACGGAAACAACAGAATTTCGATCGAATTGCACAATAGAGGAGCAGCAAGTTCTGATTTAAGAATTGATGCTTACCTTAAAACTACTTCTACAGTAACACCGGTTCCTTGTAATGCCGCTCACATCAGCTGTTTTACTTCAATCGTTCCGACAACTCAGACAAATAAATTGATTATTCCTACTGAACATAAATATCAATTGATCCTGAAAGAAGGGGATAATTATACAGAAGGAGGAGGATTAGTTGGAGGTCAGAATGATTTTACAGCATATGTTCCTAAAAATGGAAGCGCGACTAACGGATATCTTTCTGTAAACCACGAAACAAATCCTGGAGGTGTTACAATGGCGGAAATCAACTATAATGGTTCTACAAAACTTTGGCAATTGACAAGATCAAGAGCGGTAAGTTTCTCGGCTCCAAGTTTGGTTCAGACCATCAGAAACTGTTCTGGGGGAATTACTCCTTGGGGAACTGTAGTTACAGCAGAAGAGCAAACTACTTCAAGTGATGTAAATGCAGACGGAATGAAAGATTATGGTTGGTTGGTAGAAATCGATCCTGCAACAGCTCAGGTAATTTCTCAAAATGCCGATGGTTCTAAAGGTAAACTTTGGCAGATGGGTATTATGAATCACGAAAATGTAGTGATCAATAATGCAGGAACTACAGCTTATTATGGTGAAGATGGCGGAACTCACATGGTTTATAAATATATCATGGATACTCCGAATAATCTTTCTTCAGGAAATCTTTATGTATTAAAATTAGATCAGGGATTAAGCAATGGAGATCCTGTAGCGACTACTGCAACTTGGGTTCAGGTTCCTAACAAAACAAAAGCAGATCAAAATAATACAACAGCTTTAGCGCAATCTCTTGGAGGAACTTCTTTCAACGGAATTGAAGATGTTGATATCAGTCCGCTTGATGGTAAAATTTATTTTACAGCTAAAGGTTTAAATAAAGTATACAGACTTCAGGATAACGGAACTACAGCTTCCAATGTTGAAACTTTCGTGGGAGGTCTTACAACAAACTATTCTTTCGACACTGCTCAGGGAACAAAAACTGAAGCTTGGGGAGATGGAAATGATAACCTTACTTTCGACGAGCTTGGAAACCTTTGGGTTCTTCAGGATGGTGGTAAAAACTACATCTGGGTAATTGCTCCGGATCATACTCAGGCAAATCCAAAAGTAAAATTGTTTGCTTCTATGCCTGCAGGATCAGAGCCGACTGGTCTTACGTTTACGCCGGATCATAAGTTCGGATTCTTCTCGATTCAGCATCCTGATTCTACAATTTCTACGGATATTGATGCGACAGGAAATACAATTGATTACAAAGGAAAATCCGCGACGATCGTAGTTGCTCTTAAAAACAATTTAGGAACAGCAGGAACGTTAGGAACGATTGATACTCATGCGGAAGATACAACAGTAACGGTTGCTCCTAATCCTACTTCAGGAATGGTGAAGATCAATTCTCCAAAAGGACTGAAAAATATTATGGTAACAGCTTACAGTATAGATGGTAAAATAGTATTCACACAGAAATACTCAGGAATGAACAAGGTTTTAGACTTAGATTTCACAAAACAGCTTGAGTCTTCCAGAATATTGGTTTTAAATATCGAAGCTGAAGGAGGTTTCCAACAGACGGTAAAACTTCTTAAAAAATAATTTATTAATATTTACATTGCTGCCGGTAATATTTTTTGTTGCCGGTAGTTTTTTATATTTATGAAAAAGCTATTTTTTTCTATTTCTATTTTAATTCTTGCGCAGGCAAAAGCTCAGATTGATCCTGTAAAATACCCGACGTACACAAATGTTGACGATGCTATAAAAAGCGGACAGACAATCTACAGTATGAGTTTCAGAGGAAAAACAATGTTCAATCTTCCGATGGAAATTCAAAAGTTGAATTCAATTTTCTTTTTGAATTTAATGGAGAATAAGTTTGAGAAAATGGATGAATCAATTTTTGCCTTAAAAGAATTGACGATCTTGAACTTAAATGAAAACAGCATCAAATTCATTCCGGACGAAATTGCAGAACTTCAGAAATTAGAAAGTTTTTCAATTAATTTAAATGAATTGAAAAGTGTAAATCCAAACGTAGCAAAACTTCAGAAACTAAAGGTCATTCATTTAGACGCCAATAATCTGAATGTTTTTCCGGAAGCTTTATTACAAATTCCGACATTGGAGGAAATTAATTTACAAGGAAACCAGATCAGTTTTATTGCGAAAGATTTAGACGAAATTAAAAATTTAAAATCATTAAATCTGTCTTCCAATCAAATCAACGATTTAGGAAATCTTGAATTTCCAAAACAAATAAAATATCTTGAATTACAGCAAAATTCTATCGCAAAATTGCCTGAGAAACTGTTTCAGTCAAAGAATTTAGAATTTTTAAATGTAAGTCAGAACAATATCAAAGAAATTTCACCCAAAGTAAAAGGTCTGAAAAATGTTGTCAGCATGAACTTGGCTAATAATGATTTAAAAGATCTTCCAAACGAATTTTCACAATTGAAAAATCTTAAAACATTAATATTAACGGGCAATCCAATGGAAAAAGCAACCATTGAAAAATTAAAAGCCATCATGCCGCAAACGCAGATTTATTTCTAAAACGGGTTTAATTTTAACCACAAAAGTCACAAAAGCTCTTGTTATGTTTTAAAATTTAGTTTAATAGAATTCAAAAGATTGCAAAAGAATAAAAAACAAAGATTTTGTTTTATTTTGAAGCTTAATGATAAACTTTAAATAATCAAAGCGTTACTCTTTTGAAGCTTTTGCGGTAAAAATACTATCCGCCGACTCTTTTGGTTTTATAGCCCATTTCTTTAAGGATATTCATTATTTTATCACGATTATCTCCTTGAATGATAATCGTTCCATCCTTTTCAGAACCGCCGATTCCTAAGGTGGTTTTTATTTTTTTTGAGATTTTCTTCAAATCTTCTTCGTTTCCTTCCCAGCCTTCCACAATCGTTACAGGTTTTCCGTTTCTGCCTTTCTTCTCAAATTTACATACCAAAGGTTCTTTCTGCTTGAATTGTTCTTCAGGCATCTCAAAATCCTGCTCTTCATGTTCAGGAAAAAGGTTTTTCAGTTGATCTCTTAAATCCATATGGCAAAATTAATAATTATTTGAATGGAAAGAAAGTAAAAAGCCGATTGGAGAAATTTTTAGGGTGCATTTTTATTTTTTACTCTAAAGTGAAAGAAAGATAATCAAATTTTAAACAAATTTTAAGTCTGCCAATTCTTTCATTCATTTCAAAATAAATAAATTTGTAGTACAAAAGTTTATACAAAATGTCGAAAAAAGCAATATTAGCGATCCTTGACGGATGGGGACTGGGAATGAATCCGGACGTTTCTGCACTAGATAAAGCAAACACACCTTTCATAGATAGCTGTCTTAAAAACTATCCTCACACAACGCTTGAAGCGAGTGGTTTGGCGGTAGGTTTACCTGCAGGACAGATGGGGAATTCCGAAGTTGGACACATGAATCTGGGAGCAGGAAGAGTGGTTTACCAAAATCTTGTAAAGCTGAATATGGCTGTTGAAAACGGTTCATTAGGTCAGCAAAAAGTCATTCAGGACGCTTTCGAATATGCTAAAAAAGAAAACAAAAAAGTACACTTTATCGGCTTGGTTTCCAATGGAGGAGTGCATTCACATATCAATCACCTAAAAGGTCTTTTAACAGCTGCAGGCGAATTTGGACTATACGAAAATGTATTTGTTCACGCTTTTACAGACGGTAGAGATTGTGATCCTCATTCAGGATTTGGATTTATCGACGAACTTCAGAAGCATATGTCTCATACAACCGGGAAATTGGCAACAGTTGTCGGTCGTTATTACGCGATGGATAGAGATAAAAGATGGGAGCGTGTAAAACTGGCATATGATGCAATGGTAGAAGGAGTTGGTGTTCAGACAACAGACGCGCTAGCTTCAATCAAAGCTTCTTATGATAATAATGTGACAGATGAGTTCATCAAACCAATTATTTTAACACAAACAACAGAAACAGGAAATGTAGTTCCTGTAGCTAAAATTGCTGATAATGATGTGGTTATCTGTTTCAATTTCCGTACAGACAGAGGTCGTGAAATTACAGAAGTGCTTTCTCAGAAGGATTTCCCTGAATATTTCATGAGAAAACTGAATCTTTATTATGTAACTCTAACGAATTACGATAAAACTTTCCAAAATGTACACGTTGTTTTCGATGAAGAAGTTTTGCACGAAACAATGGGTGAAATTTTAGAAAGAAATCATAAAACCCAGATCAGAATTGCAGAAACAGAGAAATATCCTCACGTTACGTTCTTCTTTTCAGGAGGTCGTGAAGAGGAATTTGTTGGCGAAAAAAGATTGCTTTGTCCAAGTCCGAAAGATGTTCCGACTTATGATTTAAAACCTGAAATGTCTGCATACGATATTACAAATGCAATAGTTCCGGAACTGGAAAACGGAACTGCAGATTTTGTTTGTTTGAATTTCGCAAACACAGACATGGTGGGTCATACAGGAGTTTTTGAAGCGGCAGTAAAAGCAGCGGAAGTTGTTGACAGCTGTATCGAAAAAGTGGCAACAGCAGCTTATGAAAATGGTTATGCAGTTTTCATTCTTGCCGATCACGGAAATTCTGATGTGATGATCAATGCAGATGGAACTCCAAATACACAGCATTCAACGAATTTGGTTCCTTTCATTGTAATGGATAAAGATCACACCTGGAATCTTAAACCAGGAAAATTAGGAGATGTAGCTCCAACTATTCTAAAAGTAATGGGAGTGGAGATTCCCGAAATCATGACAGGAGATATTTTAGTTAGCTAAAATTGAATAATATTAAAGAAATATTGCCGTTATAATTTGTATAGCGGCAATTTTTTTATGACTAATATCAGAAAGAATTAACAAATTATTATGTCGTAAATAATAAATAAAACAATAACTTTGCAAATTAATCCTAAATTTATAAAATGTATCAAAAGCTTGTAAGGAAAGAAGTAATGGGAATTTTGGAAAAGGAAGTCGGTTCTTTTCTGGATAAGTTTTTAACACCAGTTGAAAAAATATGGCAGCCTTCTGATTACCTTCCGGATCCTTCAAGCGCTGATTTTAAATACGATTTAGAAGAAATCCAGACCTTCGCGCGTGAAATGCCTTATGATTTATTCGTAACATTGATCGGTGACTGTATCACAGAAGAAGCTTTGCCGTCATACGAATCTTGGTTGATGGGAGTAGATGGAATCGATCAGGAACAAAAAGAAATCGGCTGGGCAAACTGGATAAGAGCATGGACTGGTGAAGAAAACAGACATGGAGATCTTTTAGGCAAATATCTTTATTTGTGTGGAAGGGTGAATATGAGACAGATGGAAATCACTACTCAATATTTAATCAATGATGGTTTCGACTTAGGAACAAGCATGGATCCATACAGAAATTTCATTTATACAAGTTTTCAGGAAACGGCAACTAATATTTCTCACAGAAGAGTAGGTACTCTGGCAAAACAAACCGGAAACGGAAAATTGGCAAAAATGTGTGGTGTAATTGCAGCAGATGAGGCAAGACATGCAAAAGCTTACAAACATTTCGTAACAAGAATTTTAGAAATAGACCCTTCGGAAATGATTATCGCATTTGAAGATATGATGCGTAAAAAAATCGTTATGCCCGCTCACATGATGAGACAATCTGGTCAGAAAGCTGGAGAACTTTGGGGGCATTTTTCGGATGCTGCGCAAAGATGTATGGTGTATACAGGTCAGGATTACATCAACATTATGAAAGACCTGTTAGACGAATGGAAGATCGAGCATGTAAAAGGTCTTAATGAAAAAGCAGAAAAAGCTCAGGAATATTTAATGAAACTTCCGGCAAGGCTTCAGAAAATCACAGATAGAATTTCTACTCCTGATCTGCAGTTTCAGTTTAATTGGGTTAAAAGTTAGTTCAATATAATTATTAAATTATAAAGTAAGAGTGCTAAGTATTTTTAGCACTCTTTTTATTTTGTATCTTTGCACTTCTAAATCTTTAAATATAATGATGAATAATAAAAAAATTGCTGTCGACTTTGACGGGACCATCGTAGATGATGCATACCCTGGAATTGGCAAGGCAAAAGTTTTTGCTTTCGAAACATTAAGAAGACTTCAGGCAGAAGGTTTCAGATTGATCCTTTGGACTTACAGACACGGAAAAACATTGGATGAGGCAGTAGAATTCTGCAAAAACAACGGCATTGAATTTTATGCTGTAAATTCAAGTTTTGAAGGAGAGGTTTTTGATTCCGAAAATCAGTCAAGAAAGCTGGATGCAGACTGGTTTATCGACGATAGAAATCTTGGAGGATTTCCGGGTTGGGGCGAAATTTATAATATTATTCAGGAAAGAATAGAATTCCGAGTGGAAGGAAAAGAAGTTTTAGCTTATTCAAAACTTAAAAAAGAAAAGAAAAAAGGACTTTTTTGGTAAATTATAGAAGAAATTAGAAGTTAGATTTTAGAAATTAGTTTTAAAAATTTTGCTTTTAATTTAAAGTTTATCAGGAAATATAGATAATTAGAAGTTTAAATAGAATTCAAAATATTTATAAAGTTGTAAGTCTAACTTCTAACATCTAATATCTAACATCTATATAAAAATGATTCATTTAAAAACAATAGACGAACTTCGTCTTATGAAAGAAAGTGCTCGTTTGGTTTCGAGAACATTAGGAATGTTGGCAAAAGAAATTAAACCAGGGATTACCACTTTATATTTAGATAAATTGGCACATGATTTTATTAAAGATCACGGTGCAGAACCTGCATTTTTAGGATACGGAGGTTTCCCATATTCATTGTGTATCTCTCCGAATGAGCAGGTTGTCCATGGTTTTCCAAGCAATGTAGAAATTAAAGAAGGAGATGTTCTTTCTGTAGATTGCGGAGCTGTTTTGAATGGTTTTGTGGGAGATCACGCTTACACTTTTGAAATTGGAGAAGTAAAGCCTGAGACAAAAAAATTATTAAAAGTTGCTAAAGAATCTCTTTATAAAGGTATCGAACAATGCGTTCGAGGAAAGAGAATCGGTGATATTTCTTATGCTATTCAGAACCACTGTGAAAAAGAAGGTTATGGAGTTGTAAAAGAGCTTGTTGGTCATGGTGTCGGAAAACAGATGCATGAAGATCCGCAAGTTCCGAATTACGGAAGACAGGGAAGTGGGAAAGTAATCAAAGACGGTTTAACGATTGCTATTGAACCGATGATCAATCTTGGAACTGAAAAAGTGAAGTTCCATAGCGATGGTTGGACAGTTACTACACTGGATAACCAGCCTTCTGCACACTTCGAACATGATGTTGCCGTAATCAACGGAAAACCTGTGCTACTTTCAACTTTCCAGTATATTTATGATGCTTTGGGAATTGTGAGTGATGAAGAAAAAGCTTTCCAATTGGATTTTTAATGAAAAAAGTCACTAAACTTTTACTGAACAAAATTCCACGTCCGATGCTTATTAAGATGAGCATTTGGGCGAGACCGCTTATCTATCAGTTTTTTAAAGGTGATAATTTCACAGATCCTATTGATGGAAAATCTTACAGAAAATTTCTTCCTTACGGATACGGAAATCAACGGGAAAATGCTTTATCTCCGGGAACTTTAAGCTTGGAAAGACATCGCCAAATGTGGCTTTATCTTCAGAATGAAACAGATTTTTTTATTAAAAATTATAAAGTTTTACATATAGCTCCGGAACAGGAATTTTTAAGAAAATTCAAGAGAATGAGGAATCTGGATTACATTTCAGCCGATTTGTTTTCTCCGATAGTAGATGTGAAAGCAGATATTCTGGATCTTCCTTTTGCTGACGAAAGTTTTGATATTGTGTTCTGTAACCATGTTCTGGAACATATTGAAGATGATGCAAAAGCGATGAGTGAATTGTACAGAGTTTTAAGACCGGGAGGATGGGGAATTTTACAGGTTCCGATGAAAAATTCTTTGGAAAAAACGTACGAAGATTTTACGATTAAAGATCCTAAAGAACGTCAAAAACATTTCGGACAGTACGATCACGTTCGCTGGTACGGAATGGATTATTTTGATCGTTTGAAAAAAGCAGGTTTTGAAACGGATATCAATTTTTATTCTCAGACATTTCCGGAAGAAGAAATTAAAAAATTTGGGTTAAGAAAAAATGAAATTCTTCCCGTAGTTTATAAAAAATAAAAAAACGTCTTCAGTATTGAAGACGTTTTTTATGCTTTTAAATATAATCAATTATGCACTATTGCTAATTTAATGAGAAGAAACAGCTTTTAAACCAACTACAGATCCAATTAAAGTTACAATAAAGAAAATTCTCCAGAAACTTACAGGATCTTTAAAAAAGAAAATTCCCATTAAAACGGTTCCGACTGCGCCGATTCCTGTCCAGACTGCATAAGCTGTTCCGATGGGTAAAGTTTGGGTGGCTTTAATTAATAAAAGCATACTTACCGTTAAAGAGATCAGGAAACCTGCAAACCAAAAATACATGGCTGTTCCGTTTGTTTCTTTCACTTTCCCTAAACAAGATGCAAACGCAACTTCAAATAATCCTGCAATAACTAAAATAATCCAATTCATTTTCCTTATTTTTTTCTGTTACAAAGTTCAGGATTTAAGAACGATTAAAATTTTACAATTGTTAAAAAATCACTCAAAGATCTTCAAACTTTCATATTCTCGAACACTAAAATTTAATCTCCGCTCTTATTCTACTCAGACTCACTTGTGTAATCCCTAAATATGAAGCAATATGACCAAGTTGAACACGTTTTAAAAGATCAGGTTTGTCTCTCATCAGATCTTTATATCGATCCAAAGCGGTTTTAAACTGTCTTGAAATAATTAATTCTTCCGTTTTTACCAGCTCTCTTTCAGCAAACTTTCGTCCCCAGTTTGCAATATGAATATCTTCGTTGAATAATTTTTTAAGATTTTCCGTTTCAAGTTTATATAATTCGCAATTTTCTAATAATTCTATATTTTCATACCCTGGATTATTTTCGACATAACTTTTCATGGAAACGACAGGCTCACCTTCATTTCCAAACCAGAATGTGATGTCTTTTTCTTCTGTAGAAGCATAAGCACGGACAATTCCTTTTTTGATAAAATAAATATAAGGAACTATTTTATCGGCTTCCATCAAGCAAAAATTTTTGGGATGAGAAACTTCAGTAATGTGTTTTTCCAGATTTGCTCTTGAATTTTCGGGTAGTGGATAAATATTATCAAGAATTTTATTAATATTCATATAAATTAAAAGTGGTTTATTTCAAAATTATCAGTTTTAAATTATACATCACGAAAATATTTTCACTGTTTTTTGAATTTAAAGAAATAAAACGTTTAACCAAAACCATAATGAACCAAAGCTTTATTTATTAATAATTAATTGACATTACGTTTAAATTCAATTTAAATAAATTTTAATTAATTGATTTTGAGTATTTTAAATTTAAATTATTCTTTATCTGAAAAAATTGCCAATCTACAATTATTTTCCATATAGCCAAAAAAATGAAGCTATTGTTTTTTATATCTTTTATGAAATATTTTTGTGCATAAAGTTAAAAAAAATGAAACGAGCTTCTATAAAAGACATAGCAAGAATTGCAGAAGTTTCTGTGGCAACAGTTTCCTATGTTCTCAATAAAAAAGAGGGAAGCCGCATTAGTGAAACTACGAAGAATAAAATTCTTGAAGTCGCAGAAAGCATTAATTATATTCCAAATAAGATCGCTAAAAGCTTAAAAATGAGTAAAAGCAAACTAATTGGTTTAATTGTAGCCGATATTTCAAACGATTTTTATTCAAACATTGCACGAAGTATTGAAGATGAAGCAATGAAACTGGGATATACACTTTTGATAGGAAGTTGTGACGAAAATCCTGAAAAATTCAAAAAGCTCACGGAATTATTTTCTGAGCAACAGGTTGACGGAATGATCATTGCGCCGGTTGTAGATTCGGATGAAGTGATCAATAAACTGATCAAAGAAGAATATCCGATCGTAACAATCGACCGTTATCTGAAAAATGTAAGCCTTCCGGGAGTAATGATCAATAACTCAGAGATTTCGGAATATATTTGTGATCATTTGGTTAAAAAAGATTTCGACGAAATAATCTATGTAGGTTACGATACAGAACTTCCGCATTTGCTTGACAGACAGGATGGTTTTGATAAAAGAATTGCAAAATCAAAGGTTTCTTCAAAAACAATTTTAATAGGAATTCATAATATTACAGAAGAAGTTCAAACAAAATTGGAGGAAAATCTTGATCTTTCGAAAAAAACAGCTATTTATTTTTCAAGTAATAAATTGGGAATTGCAGGACTTAGGTATTTAATAGACAAAAACATAAGCGTTCCGGAGCAGGTTTCATTGGTTGCTTTTGATGAAACGGAAGCCTACTATCTTTTTCCTACGGAAGTAAGTTTTATACAGCAACCTTTGTTTGATATGGCAAAAGAATCTGTGAAACTTATTGATAGCCAGATTGATAATTATACACCAAACGGGAAAAGAGTGACTTTTCATGCAAAATTTATGGAAAGAAGTTCCGTAAAATAATAATAATTTAAATGTTAGAAGATTTAATGATGACAGAAAAAAATCCTTATATCGTATGTTTTGGCGAAGTTCTTTGGGATATTTTCCCTGAAGACTCAAGAGCTGGAGGAGCGCCTTTCAATGTAGCTTATAACGTTCATAAAATGGGCATTGATGTAAAAATGCTAAGTAAAATAGGAGATGATGAGCTAGGAAAAAAATTAACCGATCAGATAAAAAGTTGGGGAATTACAACAGATTATATTCAGATTGATAAAAAATATCCTACAAGTACGGTAATCGCCAAAATTGATGAATACAACGAAGCAACTTATGATATCGTTGATAATGTAGCTTGGGATCATATTGAATTTCTTAACCAAGATAAAGAATTGGTTTCTAATGCCGAAGCTTTCGTTTTCGGAAGTCTTTCTGCAAGAAATGAAAAAACAAAAGAAACTTTACTTCAACTATTAAAAGTTGCAAAGTTGAAGATTTTTGATGTGAATTTCAGACCGCCATTCATTGATTTTGAAGTAATTAAAATGCTTCTACATCAATCTGATATCGTCAAAATGAACAAAGCAGAAATGAAACAGATTCTCGAATTTATTGACAAAGATTATAAAAATGAAGAGGAAAGTGTAGCTTTTATCCAAGATTATTTTAATATTTCGGAAATTATTTTGACGAAAGGAAATAAAGGGGCAAGATATTTTGTTGAAGATAAAAATTATAGTTTCTCTGCAGTTCCGATCACTGTTGCAGATACTGTTGGAAGCGGTGATGCTTTTCTTTCAGGCTTTATTTCAAAAAGAATTCAGAATCAAGACCCTGAAGAGATTGTAAAACAGGGAGTTGCTTTGGGTGCTTTCATTACTTCAAAATCAGGAGCCTGTCCGGATTACGAATATTCGGAATTTAAAAAATTTAAAGAACTTAGTTTCTAATTTTTAAAAATATAATTGATTAGTCTTTTTCTTTTGTGAAAGGTTTTTGTAGGTAAAAGTCTTTAATTAATTCCAAAGACCGATTTAGTTTAGTAACTTTGCAAATCCTAATATAATTTTTATGCACAAAGCAGGATTTGTAAATATAGTTGGAAAGCCAAATGCCGGAAAATCTACCTTGTTGAATCAACTGATGGGGGAGAAACTGGCAATTGTTACACAAAAGGCTCAGACAACACGCCACAGAATTTTTGGAATTTATAATGAAGATGACTTACAGATCGTATTTTCAGACACTCCGGGAGTGCTGGATCCGAAGTACGGTTTACAGGAAAAAATGATGGATTTTGTAAAGGATTCTTTACAGGATGCGGATGTTTTTTTGTTTATTGTAGATGTTACGGATAAAGCGGAACCTTCAGAATTTTTGATTGATAAACTGAATAAAATCCCTGTTCCTGTTTTACTTTTATTAAACAAAGTAGATCAGACGAATCAGGAAGGTCTTGAAAAGTTGGTAGAAACTTGGCACGAAAGAATTCCAAAGGCGGAAATACTTCCTATTTCTGCATTGAATGCTTTTAATACAGAAATCATTTTACCTAAAATTAAATCTTTATTGCCGGAAAGCCCCGCTTATTACGATAAAGATCAATATACGGATAAACCTGAAAGATTCTTTGTAAACGAGGCAATCCGCGAGAAAATCTTATTGAATTATGAAAAAGAAATTCCATATTCGGTAGAAGTTGTTACAGAACAATTCAAGGAAAAAGAAGGAATTATTTTCATTGATTCAATTATTTATGTCGAAAGAGATACTCAGAAAGGGATCATCATCGGTCATAAAGGAGAAGCGATCAAAAAAGTAGGAACAGAATCGAGAATCGATCTTGAAAAATTCTTCAGCAAAAAAATTCACCTGAATCTTTTTGTAAAAGTGAAAAAAGACTGGAGAAAAAACGACAGAGATCTGAAAAATTTCGGATACAGATAGACTAAAATGTTCTAAAAGCCGTTCTATTAAAAGATTTTCATTATCTTTAATTAAACTTTTGCTTAATGAACTATTTGAACTCAACAAATTCTAATTCGGTTTTAAAGGATATTTCTTTATTGGCTGTGAGAGTATTTATTGGTTTTGCCATGTTATCTCATGGATTTCCAAAACTTCAAATGCTGTTGGAAGGTAAGAATGATTTCTTCAGCTTTTTAGGAATGGGATCACAAATATCGTTGGGACTTACTGTTTTTGCAGAGTTTGCATGTTCGATTCTTCTTATTTTAGGACTTTTTTCAAGAATCGCTTTAGGATTTTTAATCTTTACGATGATCATTGCGGGATTTGTAGTTCATGGAGCCGATCCTTTTGCAAAACAGGAACTTAGCCTGATTTATTTATCGGTTTATCTTCTGTTAATCGTTTTCGGAGCCGGAAAATTTTCTGTAGATCATATGATTGAAAAGAGAAAAAGAGCTAATGACTGGTAATTAATTTTAAAAATATAAATAAAAGTAGTGAGTTTTTCTTGCTGCTTTTTTTATGTCTTTATTTTTCATTATTTTCGTAAAAATCGAAATATTATGAAGATAAAGTTAACAATATGCCTTCTTGCGTTTCTTAATTTCTACGAGGCTCAGGAAAGTATTACTTACCAGAAACCATCTGCAGAGATTCTAAAACTTGCAGATTATGAACGACCACCAAGTGTTTTAATGAACAGCAAAAAAGACTGGATCGTTTTTACATACCGTCCGACATACAAAACATTGGAAGATCTCAGCCAACAGGAAATGAAACTGGGTGGATTAAGAATCAATCCTATGACGAATATTTCAAGTTCTGTAACTTATATTAATAATCTGAAAGTCAGAAAAATTAATGATAAAACTGAAGTTCAGGTTAAAAATTTACCGTCAAATCCAAAAATCACATACACTTCTTTTTCGCCGGATGAAAAAAAATTAGCTTTTACCAATACAACGAATAAAGGAGTAGAACTTTGGATTGTCGATCTGGAAACGGCAACAGCAAAGAAAATTACCAACGATAATTTAAATGCCAATTTGGGAAGTCCGTATGTGTGGAATAAAGATTCTCAAAATTTATTGATAAAAACACTTCCACAAAACAGAGCAGCCTTAATTGATGCAAGTAAAGATCTTCCGACAGGACCGATTGTTTCTACTGCCGACGGAAAAGTTTCGCAAAACAGAACATACCAAGATCTTTTGAAAAATCCTCAGGATGAAAAGAATTTTGAAATTCTTACCGCTTCTGAAGTTTATAATGTTGATTTAAATGGAAGTCTAAAGAAAGTAAAAGATCAGGATTTATATTCAGGATTAAGTTTTTCTCCAGACGGAAATTATTTAATGGCAACGACTATTAAAAAACCATTTTCATACATCGTTCCTTTAAGCCGATTTCCAATGACAACAACTGTTTACGACAGCAATGGAAATGTTGTAAAAGTGGTAAATGAAACTCCGTTAAATGAAATAATGCCAAAAGGTTTTTCTTCTGTAAGAACAGGAAAAAGAGATATGGGATGGAGAAGTGATCTTCCTGCAACATTAACATACGCAGAAGCTTTGGATGGAGGAGATCAATCGAAAACTGCGGAGTACAGAGATGAAATTTTTACTTGGGAAGCTCCATTTAGTAATGCTCCGAAATCATTCTTTAAGACTAAACAACGATATGAAGATGTAAGCTGGACGAATGATCATTACGCAATCGTTTCGGAAGGTTGGTACGATACAAGAAACACAAAATCTTTTTTAGTTGATCTGAATAATGGTGAATCGAAAGTAATTGACGATAGAAATTATCAGGATGTGTACAGTGATCCCGGAAATTTCAATACGACAAAAAATCAATACGGAAGATATGTTATCGATATGAAAGGAGAGAAGTCTTATCTTATCGGAGCCGGTTTTACAAAAGATGGGCAACATCCTTTTATCGATGAAATGGATATGAAAACGCTGAAGAAAAAAAGATTATATACTTCTAATATTAAAAATGCCAAAGAAGAAATTGTTGATATTTTAAATCCTTCGAAAGGTGAAATTTTAACGATCCAACAATCTTCAAGTCAGTATCCGAATTATTTTAAAAAGAATATTAAGTCTAATAAAGCTGAAACGGTAACTAATTTTGCCAATCCTTTTGAAAGTATCAAAGATGTTTATAAAGAAGTAATTACCTATAAAAGAAATGACGGAGTAACTTTGACGGGAACACTTTATCTTCCTGCAAACTATGACAGAAAAGCGAAAAAAGAAAAAATTCCTTTGCTAATTTGGGCTTATCCGACAGAATATAAAGATAAAAATACAGCAGGACAAAATACTCAAAATCCGAATGATTTTACTTTCCCTTACTACGGATCGTTTGTTTATTGGACGACGAAAGGATATGCAGTTTTGGATGATGCTTCATTCCCGATCATTGGAGAAGGAAAAACCGAACCGAATGATACATTTATTCCTCAATTGGTTGCTAATGGAAGAGCCGCGATTGATGCAGTAGATCAGTTAGGATATATTGACAGAACAAAAGTTGCAGTTGGAGGGCATTCTTACGGAGCTTTTATGACGGCAAATCTTTTAACACATTCTAAAGATTATGCTTGTGGAATTGCAAGAAGTGGTGCGTATAACAGAACTTTAACACCTTTCGGTTTCCAAAGCGAGCAAAGAAATTATTGGGATATTCCGGAAATTTATAACGCAATGTCACCATTTATGAATGCCGATAAAATGAAAACTCCATTGTTATTGATTCATGGTGACGCAGATAACAATCCGGGAACTTTCACTTTGCAGACAGAAAGATATTTCCAGGCTTTGAAAAATCTTGGAGCTCCTGTAAAAATGGTACTTTTGCCAAAAGAAGCTCATGGATATGCCGCTAAAGAAAACATTCTTCATTTGCTTTGGGAACAGGATCAGTTCTTGGCGAAATGTTTGAAGAAATAATAATTTTAAAAAAAACTCGTTCTTTTTGAGCGAGTTTTTTTTTATAAATAATTCAAAACATAACTAATTTTCTCAAGTTTCATAAAATTCGTATGTTTTAAATTTAAATCATGCTGCTCATGCGTCCATGTTACATGATAAGGAATGTGCGCTCCAAAACCTCCGATTTCCAAAACCGGCAGAATGTCAGATTTAATGGAGTTTCCGAGCATTAAAAAATTTTCAGGTTTGCAATCCAAATGCTTCAATAACTTTTGATAATCGCTTTCTTTTTTATCGCTCATAATTTCGATATGATGAAAATAATCCAGTAATCCGGAATTTTTTAACTTACGTTCCTGATCCAGCAAATCGCCTTTTGTAGCAACGATCAATCTGTATTTTCCTTTTAAATTTTCTAAAGTTTCCTGTACACCATCTAAAAGCTCGATAGGTTTTTGAAGAAGTTCATGACCAATCTCAATAGTTTTATTAATTAATTCCAATGAAGCTGTATTATTTGAAACCTTGCAAACAGTTTCAATCATGCAAAGCATAAAACCCTTTACACCATAACCGTAAAGATTGAGATTTTGCATTTCTGTTTTAAACAATTCCTGAGAAACAGAATGTTGTGGCAAATAATCTTCAAGGAGCATACAAAATTCTTTTTCGGCTTCCTGAAAATAAGGTTCATTGATCCAAAGCGTGTCGTCTGCATCAAATGCAATTGTAGTAATAGAATTCATATTATATTCATTTTAGATTTTGTATTTTTCTGCCGACAAAATTCAGAATAAAAAATAACCCGCGAAAGGACATTTGTCCCGGATAAAATTATGTTACGAACAAATCAACCATTTCTAGACTACTTAGAAGAGCTTTACAACAAGCAGGATAAAAAAAATATTACCATAAAATCTTTCGAAAAAGGAGATAAAATATTGAAACAGAATAAGGTTTCTACCAAAATAATGCTCATCAAAAGCGGAATTACAAAATGTTATTTCGTGGAAGAAAATGATAAAGAATATATCGTTGAGTTTTTAGGAAAAGGTGAAATTATAGGAGAAATTGAGGTTATTAAAAATGTTTCATGTCTTTGCAGTATCGAAGCCATTACTGAAGTTACGGTTTATTCAATGACGATTCCATATTTTCAGTCTTTAATTAAAAGTGATTTGACTTTAAATAATTTATTGCTCGATGTTTTTGCAGAACGTATCGTAAATACTTCAAGCAGAGCTTCTTATCAGCAGCTTCACAAAACAGAACATACACTTTCTCAGCTTCTTGAGGTGAAATCCAAAGAAATGGAAATTTCAAAAGAAGATATGGCGGCTTATCTGGGAATCACAGTAAGAAGTTTAAACAGAGCTTTAAAAGAGCTTGAACTGAAAGAAAATAATGAAGAATAATTGGTAAAAAAATAAAAAAATCTTCATGTATCTTTGCAGAAATATGCTGTCATACAATGGAAGAACTCAAATTCAGGAATGCAAACTTGGAAGATTTATCTAAAATCGTTGAAATTTACAACTCAACAATTCCTTCAAGAATGGTAACTGCCGATACGGAAAATATTTCCGTAGAAAGTAGAATTCAATGGTTTCATGAACACAATTCTGAAACCAGACCGCTTTGGGTTATTGAAGATCAGCACAATAATGTTTTAGGTTGGGTAAGTTTTTCATCATTTTACGGAAGACCGGCTTATAACGGAACGGTAGAATTAAGCATTTACATGGATGAAAATTCCCGTGGAAAAGGATACGGTAAAAAAGTTCTGCAATATTGTATAGACAATGCAGGGAAATTTGGAGTAAAAACTTTGTTAGGATTTATCTTTTTACATAACGAACCGAGCTTGAAATTATTCAGATATTTTGGTTTTGAAGACTGGGGAGTTTTTCCTGATGTTGCAGTTTTAGATGGTGTGGAAAGGACTTTGGTGATTTTGGGTAAGAGAATAGGGTAGTCGTCGTTGTCATTGCGAGGAGCGTAGCGACGAAGCCATCTTAAAATTATTTACCATAAGTTATTTATTTTCAGGAGCTATTTCCCGCTTTCCGTTGCAATCTTTTTTTCAAAAAAGGATTTTCACTTCAATCGGGGCTAGGATTTTCGTGGGCGCTTCAACGGCAATCACGATTATAGACTTTGTCATTCCGTAGGAATTCGGACAATGATTTTCTACAATTATTTCTATAAAATAAATCGAGATTTCTGCATAATGGCAAAGTAATATAATTAAAAAGATTGCTTCGTCGCTTCGCTCCTCGCAATGACCTGATAGAAAATTTTATATAAAAAAAAAGCGATCCAAAAGATCGCTTTAATATTATAAATTCTGCTTAATTCTCTTTGCAGACATATTTAAAAATCGTTTGACGAGCATCACTGCAGAAACCGTCAATCCCAATCCTAAAGCGATCCACATTCCGAAAGCTCCCATTTTCATCGTTACACAAAGAAAATATCCTAAAGGAATTGTAATCACCCAATACGCAATGAAAGTATAAATAGAAGGAATTTTCACATCTTGTAAACCTCTCAACATACCCAAAGCTGTTACCTGGATTCCGTCTGATAATTGGAATAATGCAGCAATAATTATTAATTTTGAAGCCAATTGAAGAACTTCAACTTCTTTATTTTCAGCGAAAATTCCTGGTAGAACTTCTCTTCCGAGGATAAAAACTATTCCACAGAATAACATGAATAGAAAAGCTATTTTTAAATTATTAATTCCTATTTTTCTAAGTTCTATAAAATTTTGTTCACCAAGTTTTCTTCCAATCATTATTGTTGATGCAACACTGAAACCGATACATAAATTAAAAGTAAATGAAGCCATACTCAACGCAATTTGATGAGACGCAATTTGATGAGATGCGATCTGCTGTGCAACAGGATCACTCGTGAAAGTAATACCACAAATAAATGTAGCACCGGCAAAAGCTGTAACTTCAAAAAACATTTGCATTGCGGTAGGAAATCCTAAACGAATAATTTTCTCAAACATTTTTTTAGAAAAAATGCTAAATTTTAAAGTGAAATCTTTAATATAACGTTTTGTTTTAGCATCTTTTAATAAAACAATATAAAGAAAAACAAACATAAAAATACGAGCAATTAAACCTGCAAGAGCAGAACCTTTCACACCCATTTCAGGAAAAATCCAAAGTCCTTTAATGAAGACATAGTTTAAAACGATATTGATCACATTTGCAATAATCGTTGCTTTTGTCACTCCAATGGTGTAAGAAAGTCCTTCCGAAACTTCTCTCAACGTTTGAAAAGCCATAAACGGAACAATACTGATCGCCATAATTCCTAAAAAATCCACCGTATCTGGAATAATTTTCATTGGCTGACCAGATTTATATAGTAGAGGAAGTCCTAAAAGTAAGACACCCATTAAAATAATTCCCACTGTTATGTTGATAACAAATCCATGACTGAAAACAGAATTAATAGTTTTATGGTCATTTTTAGAATGCGCATTCGAAACTAATGGTGGAATAGCAAATGAAAATCCTAATGCTAAAACAAAAACGGCAAAAAATATGGCATTTCCTAAAGCTACTGAAGCTAGAGCATCCGGACCTAATAATTGTCCTACAATAATATTATCAAAAAGGTTTACAGAAGCTTGTCCTACCTGCGTCAACATGACGGGAAGAGCCAGAGTAAGGCATTCTTTCGTATAGTTTTTATTTAAAAAGTTCATAATAGTTTAAAATTCATATAGTTTTAGTACAAAAAAAATTGCAGTAACAAATGATACTGCAATTTTCATAATTTATTTAAAGTAATAATTACATTATTTCCTTACAAAACTTGCAACGTCTTCGGCAGAAACAGTGTTTCCTCCTAAAATGATCAGCCTTTCGACAACGTTTCTTAATTCTCTGATATTTCCTGTCCAAGAAAGTGCTTTTAAAGCATCAACCGCCTTATCATCGAATTTTTTTACTGCAGTACCGTGTTCATCGGCAATCATACCTGAAAAATGTTCTACCAGCAATTTAATATCTTCTTTTCTCTCATCCAATGGCGGAACGTAGATTTCGATCACAGAAAGTCTGTGGTAAAGATCTTCTCTGAATCTTCCGGCTTCGATTTCCTTCTGCATATTTTTGTTGGTTGCAGCAAGAACTCTTACATCAACCTTAATTTCTTTATCGCTTCCTACAGGAGAAACTTTGCTTTCCTGTAATGCTCTCAAAACCTTTGCCTGAGCAATTAAGCTCATATCTCCGATCTCATCTAAGAAAATTGTACCTCCGTTTGCCTGTTCAAATTTACCTTGTTTATCTTTAATCGCACCTGTAAAAGAACCTTTTACGTGTCCAAAAAGTTCAGATTCAATAAGTTCAGAAGGAATAGCGGCGCAGTTTACCTCAATCATAGGACCTCTTGCTCTGTCACTTTGATTGTGAATGGCATGAGCAACCAGTTCTTTTCCGGCTCCATTCGGACCTGTGATTAAAACTCTTGCATCGGAAACCGCTACCTTTACGATCATATCCTGAATCTTTTGCAAACCTGCTGATTCACCGATCATTTGGTACTTTTTGTTAACTTTTCTCTTTAACGTTTTATTTTCTGTCTGAAGATTTTTGTTTTCTTTTTTCAGGGTTTCCTTAGCCAAAGCATTTTTTACGCTGGTAATTAAGCGGTTAATATCAATTGGCTTGGAAATAAAATCGTATGCACCATCTCTTAAGCAAGATACTGCCGAATCTATATCCGCGTGTCCGGAAATCATAATGAAAGTGGATTCCGGCTTTAAAGCTAAACTTTGTTTTAAAAGTTCAGTTCCGGAAAGTTTAGGCATTTTAATGTCGGAAATCACAAGCGCGAAATCTTCTTTTTCTACCTGCTTGTAACCTTCAAGTCCGTCTTCGGCGATAACAAATTCATAGTCAGTTAGTTCGTCAGAAAGAATACTGTGAAGTACTCCTGAGATTGCTTTTTCGTCTTCTACAATAAGGATTTTTTGCATAGTTGCAAATTTAGATTTTTTGATTGAATTATTAGCAAAAACTGTACCTAAATCAACTATTTGGAATAATCTCATCTTCCCAAAATTGTTGCTCCTACCACAAGTTTGCTAAATATTTGATGGCGATAAGAAGGTCATCGTCACTCATTCCCGTTCTAATAATAAAAAAATAAACAGTTTACTAAAACTGTTTATTTTTTTATTTGATCATCAGAATTCTATAATTCATCTTCTAACACTATTTCCAAAAGGTCTTCAATTATGCGGTAAATCTCCTCCGGTTTGGATTGTAAATACTCCAGATCACCAAATTTTTCCAGTAAATTTTCATCGAGAGCATGATATTTCAGAATGTCATCAATATCGGCATATTGGTTTTCATGATGAATTTTGTCTGCAATATCTTCATAATTATTCTTACGGAAATCATCAATAGTATCAATATTGTGAAAAGCTGTATGGCGCAAAAAGACTGAAAAACGGGTTGCTAAAAGATATTCCATGTAAATTACAAAATCAGAGACTTTATCCGAATCATAATGAGCACTGTGATCATCTCCATGGTATAATAAACCCGAATTATCCTGATCATTCAGAACGATACACGTATCATTGTAAAAGTAATAAAAGTCAAGATAAGTAAAATGACCGCCTTGGTTTCTTATTTCCTGCCCGAAACGTGAATCTGTCGGATCGCCGTAAATATTCATTCCGCTGTAGGAAATTAAATTTTTTAATGGTAATAAAGACAAGAAACCTTCTGCCTGTAGCAGATCATCATAAGCTACCTTAAATTTTTCTGCTGCTGCAGATGTAAGTATTTCACTTTCGGTTAATGATGATTGCAAAATGTGGGAATCCCAGGAAATATGAAGTCCGTTACTGATCTTATAAAAGGCTTTCATGTATTCATCAAATTTAAATGAAGAGGGTACAGCCGTTCCATTGTCTTCTGCATTAGACTTTAGAAGTTCTAAAAGTTCAGTCTCCGTTTTTAGGATCTCTTCATCCGTAATACCTTCAAACTGCATACAGGTAAGATGATTGATTAATGAATGCTTGTTCAGCTCTTCAAGGGTTTTATTTAAACGCTGAAAATAGGATTCTGCCCATAATTCTGCTTTACTCATATTGTTGAATTTGATTTTTTAATGATTTTAGTTGAGATTAGATTTAAAATAAACTTATTTAGAGTTTTTTTAGCCATAAAAAATGAATGCTTTATTTTGCTGTCTTTTCAGGGAAAATTTTGCTTTTCCAACGTTTACCATCTCCTAATTTGTAAGTAACCGTACGCTCAAATCTCAAAGTATATTCAGGAAGAGCAAGTGAAGTATCTCCCCAAGAAGATTGAGGAACGGACGGCAAAAACCAGAAAAATTCGGTGAGCTCTTTCATGTAAGATTGGAATACATCCAAATAAACAGATCCTTTATTATTCATTCCTAAATAAAAGATAAATGCTTTCAGCTGTGGAGAATTTGGAATTTCAAAACTTGTCTTTTCAAACATTACATCTTTTACTCTAAGATTGGCAAATTTTACACTCAGCTTACTGAACCAGCCTTCCGGATTTTTCTCAGCTTCCTCAAGAATTCCTTTTTTTACCATCTCCGCTGCATCTGAATATATTTTTATTAAATCTGATTCTGTTTCAGCCGATTCTGCTTTATTTTTAAATTGATTAATATCCAAATGATTCAGAACCAGACTTCCAATGAAATCCACAACAAGCTGACATTCTTCTTCTTTAAAATATGATAATGAAATGAAATTCTTATCAAAGTGTTTTCCATTTAACAGATTAAATTCTTTGCGTATGAGACTCGCCTTTGCAAAAGATTCTAAGCCTGCATTTTCTCCTACACGCAATTTGATGAGATTCAGATAACGTTTTTCAATGTCAGCTTTTAAATCCGGATTGGCATTAACTATTTCAATGGCTTTGGCAATTTTAGCATCACTCCAAGATTCTAAAAATTCATATACTTTTTCGGTATCTGATGCATCAAGAGATAAATCTTCAATGGGTGCATATAATTGTGTTAATCCTGGAATTTCGGGAACTGTCTGTATATAAACGTTTGTTTCGGAAGCGAAAGTATATACCATTTCCAATTTTTTGTCTAATCCATGATTCAGACAGTCAAGATATTTTTCAACTTCTGCAAATTCAGAATCCCTGATTCCGCCATTTGCATCATAAATTTTCGTAAAAATGTCTAAGTTTAGTTTATCAGGATTTTTACCCGGAATAACCTTAATGAAACTTTCTTCCTTTCTGCCTGAACCCAGATCAATATCACTAAGAAGTGCAAGTTTCATCAGTTCAACAATTAATTTGGTGTCAACAGCTTTATTGGTAAACCCTTTTTCTTTAGACAATGTAAAAAAGTTCATTTTACCTGGTTCTAAATCTTCATCAGTTTCATAAACAGTCTTGAGAATATTAAGATCCGTTCCTTTTAGATTTTCTCTTTGATTCTTCCAATGAATAACTTCCGGAACATCATTATCTATCCTTCCATCAGTGATTTTATAAAATGATTGCCTGGTTCTATTGGTTTCGTAAGTATAATATTCTATCCCTGGTTCAAGTTGATCTTTTATAATTTCAAAAATGTTCTCTAGTTTTTCTTTTTGTTCGATCGTCATGGTTTAGTTGATTTTATCATTAAAGTGAACTGTTTCTTAGGATTTATCCCAAAAAATAGTTCTGTATTATTGCAAGTAAAGATTCATTAATATGCTATTTTGAATAGTGAAATTCTCTCACAGGGCTCTTGCTAAAATTCTATGCAGAATAATCTCTTCTGCCAAAAATTGCAGATCCTACTCGCACAGAGTTCGCTCCACATTCGATGGCGATAGGGAAATCGTCACTCATTCCCATAGATAATGTTTCAAGCTTTTTTAATTGATTTAATTCATCAAAAAGATTTTTCAGGACTAGAAATTCTTTCTTAACTTGATCTTTATCTTCAGTGAAAGTTGCCATTCCCATTAAACCTGTAATTTCGATATTCTGAAATTTTCCGCTTAGATATTGTTCAAACAAATCTTTTGCTTCATTTATTTCCAATCCGAATTTACTTTCTTCTTCCGCAATTTTTACCTGAAGCAAAACTTTAATTATACGGCTGTGTTTTGATGCTTCTTTATCAATTTCTTTGATTAATTTTTCAGAATCTACACTCTGAATAGTATCAACAAATTCAGCAATATATTTTACTTTATTTGTCTGTAAATGTCCGATTAAATGCCACTCGATATCTTTCGGAAGAAGAGTGTATTTCTCTATTACTTCCTGCACTTTATTTTCACCAAAAACTCTTTGTCCTAAATTGTAAACCTCCTGAATCGCAGAAACAGGATGTGTTTTTGAAACAGCAACCAATTGTACATTAGAAGGAAGCTGATTTTTTATGTCGTTGTAATTTTCCTGAATACTCATAATTACAAATTTCTGAATTTTAAAGGCAAAAAACTAATGAATGCTGATTTTTTTAAATGAGAGATTCGGATTTTGAGTTTAAAAACAGTGTGCCTGTCATTCTGACGAAGGAAGAATCTAAGCTATATTATTAGAGATTCTTCACTCCATTTCGTTTCGGTCAGAATGACAAACACAATGTATAAAATGTATTTTAGAATTAATTCAAAACTTCGTTAATTTTCGGATATTCAGAGATTTTCCTAAAAACAAAACGATTGGTTTTCTGTAGTTTTTCAATAAATAAATCCAATTCATTTACAGAATCTGTATCTGTTAAATATTGATCGTGAGTAAGAAAAACAAGATGTCTTGAAGTTTTTTCAAGGTCATTAAAAAAGATACTGTCAACTTTTTTAAGCATGGCTTGATGATTTCCCTTCAGTTCCATTTTATTGGTTGGTTTCCATTCAAGATCCCAACCTATTACTTTATAACCTGCTTTTTTTAGGCTGTTTGCGGCTTCGGTTGAACTTTTAAGATCGGTTACTGTGATATTATTGAGCCTCCAGATATTTCTTCCCGGAGTTCTTGCAATTTTATCGTACAATTTCAAGCTGTCTTTCGCAGCATCGAAATCCTGAACAACACCGATCGGATTTTTGTAAAAATCTGTGTATTTGTTATGAGCATGAGTAAAACTGTGATTGGCAAGTTCTACCAATTGATCTTTTCTTAAAAGTTCAAGATCTTCCTGTTGTTTTTTGCTTCCATAGGCGTGTTTTCCGACCAAAAAAGCAGTTGCACAGATGTTTCTTTTGTGTAATATTTTCAGAAGATTTTCAGTACCGCGATTGGGACCGTCATCGAAAGTCAGATAGATTACTCTTTTATCTGCAGGAACATTTTCATCATCAATTTTTGGGACAATTTTTGCGACGGGATGGTCTTTGGGAATCAGTTTTTCAGATTCTTTTTTGTCTTTTTTTTGATTACAGCTGTTGAATAAGATCGAAGTTGCACTCACCAATGCAAACATCCCAAGAAAAGTCTTGTTTCTAGACTTTTCCGCAAAAGTTTTTGTCATAAAATTTAATGGAATTTAGTTGTTAAAAATTGTTAATTTTTCCAAATTATTCTTAACAAAAATTACGCCAAATTTTATTGAAATTTTACTTTTTAAGCTTATTTTAATAAAATATTTTTATCCCAAAATTTCCTTTAAATATAAAGCGTTTTTAATAGCTGAAGTTCCCCAAGTGTTATTAAAAAAGATAAATGTTTTATGTTGTGATTTTTTAATTTTTTCAGCTAAAATATTAAGAAATTCCTCACTGTATTCCGATTTGTATAAAATAGGTTTCCCATGAAGTCTGTAATATAAAATTTCAGGATGATTGATAATTACATCTTCAGAAAGGTTTCCGGGAAAACTTACGCCGGAAAAAACAATATTATTTTCCTTTAAAAGATTAAAAATCTCATTTCTCCACCAAGATTCATGACGGAATTCTATAACATTTAAATAATTAAAGTCAATATTATTAAGAATTAAATCAATATTTTCCTGCAATTTTTTAAAAGAAGGCGGAAACTGATACAGAAAACCAGAGAGTTTTTCTTTTAAATTAGACTCAATATGATTGCAGAATTCTGAAATTTCTTCTTTGCAGTTTTCCAATCGTTTTTCGTGAGAAATTGTTTTTGGAATTTTAATGAAAAATCTAAAATCAGCGGGAGTTTCATCAAACCATTTTAGTAATGTTTTTGCTGTCGGTTTTCTATAAAAAGTTGAATTGATCTCTACAGCATTAAATTCTTTAGAATATAATGTAAGAAAATCTTTACTTTTCGCATCTTCAGGATACAATGATCCTTTCCAATCGTTATTGTAAAACCCTGAACAGCCAATATAAAGACTTTCTTTTTTCATTATTTTTTATTTAAATCCACAGAATTCAATCGCAATGAATTTAAAATCACAGATAAGGAACTGAAGCTCATCGCTGCAGCTGCAATCATCGGTGATAAAAGAATTCCGAAAAATGGATACAATAATCCTGCCGCAATCGGAACGCCTAAAACGTTGTATATAAAAGCAAAAAACAGATTTTCCTTAATATTTTTCAATAGTTTTTCGCTTAATAATTTTGCTTTGGCAACTCCCAGAAGATCTCCTTTTAATAAGGTGATTTCTGCGCTTTCGATTGCAACGTCGGTTCCGGTTCCCATTGCAATTCCGATATTGGCTTGCGCAAGGGCAGGAGAGTCGTTGATCCCATCGCCGGTCATAGCTACGATTTTTCCTTGTTGTTGTAGTTTTTTGACTTCATTTAATTTATCTTCAGGATGACAATTTGCTTTGTAGTGCTTGATTCCCAATTCATGTGCAACAGCTTTTGCAGTATGTTCGTTATCTCCGGTCATCATGATGATGTCAATACCTTCACCTAGAAGCTGTTGAACTGCTTTTTTGGAACTTTCCTTAATTTTATCAGTAAAACTGATGAATCCCAATACTTCATTTTCTTGAGCAACATAAGAAATCGTGTGTGCTTTTGACTGAATTTCAATTGCTTTCTGCTGTAGATTGTCAGGAATTGAAATTTGATTTGAGGTCAATAAACTTTCATTTCCAAGATAAACTGTTTTTCCATTAATATTTCCTTTCACACCTTTCCCTGAAATATTTTCAAATTGATCTGCTTTTTCTGAAGAAATATTTTCATCTTTTGCTTTTTTAATGACCGCATTTGATAACGGATGTTCTGAATTTTGATTTAAAGAATAAGCTAGTTTTAGAATCAAATGTTGGTCATTATTAATAGTTTCAATGTGTTCTATAGATGGTTTTCCTTCCGTTAAAGTTCCTGTTTTGTCGGTAATTACAACGTTTACTTTATTCATTTGTTCAAGGGATTCGGCATTTTTAATTAAGATACCGTTTTTGGCACCTTTTCCAATTCCGACCATCAAAGACATCGGTGTTGCCAAACCTAAAGCACATGGACAAGCTACAATGAGAACCGCAACCGCATTCACAAAAGCGAATAAGGTTTTTTGACCTTCCGGACCAAAAAATTGCCATAAAATAGATGTTAAAACAGCAATCAAAATGACTGTCGGAACAAATACTTTTGCCACCTTATCCGTTAACTTCTGAATTGGAGCTTTGCTGCGACTGGCTTCGTTGACCATTTTGATGATTTGGGAAAGTAAAGTTTCATCACCTACTTTTTCAGCTTTCATGATGAAAACCTGATTGCCATTGATAGTTCCTGAAGAAACTTTATCATCAATATTTTTTTCAACGGGAATCGGCTCACCTGTGATCATACTTTCGTCAACGATAGAATTTCCTTCTGTAATTTTTCCGTCAACAGGGATTTTTTCGCCTGGTTTTACTTTCAAGAGATCTCCGATTTTAACTTGAGAAAGTAATACCTTTTTTTCTTCTCCATTAATGATAAGATTGGCTTCATCTGGCGAAAGATTCATTAATTCCCGAATGGCATTTCCTGTTTTTTTATGAGCGGCAGCTTCCATTAATTGTCCTAAAATAACCAATGTTAAAATCACACAAACGGCTTCAAAATAAGAAGGAACTTCATGATTGTGACCACGGATTTCATGAGGAATAATATCTGGGAAAATTAAAGAAACAATACTGAAAATAAATGCAGCAGAAACTCCTAAAACGATTAAACTGAACATGTTTAAATTCCATGTTTTGAAAGAAATGAAACCTCTTTTCATCAAAAACCATCCTGAATAAAAAAGAACGGGAAGCGTTAAAATCAATTCAAAAATCCCCTGAATTTGATGAGAAAAAGGAAAATTAATAAACATTCCGCCCATCGAAAGAACGAAAACAGGAATTGTAAATGCTAAAGAAATAATGAATTTTCTTTTTAAAATAGTATACGTTTCATCTTCCTCCTCATTTTTATCGGGCATCCTTACTAAATCCATTCCGCAGATCGGGCAATTTCCCGGCTCGTTCTGAATAATTTCAGGATGCATCGGACAAGTATATTGTGCTGCTTTTTTCTCGGGATATTTCACTAGATCCATTCCGCAAACAGGACAACCGACATTGCTGTCATAAACTTTATCGCCTTCACAATACATTGGGCAATAATATTTTCCTGCCATTTCATCGGTAACTTTCGGTGTTTCGTGATGATGATTGTGATCGTGTGAATGATAGGTAGAATTTTTAACTAAATCTTCAGTAATTTCCTCCAAATGCATATTGCAAACAGGGCAATCACTTTTTTCGGAATAAATTTTATCGCCTTCACAGAACATTGGGCAATAGTATTTTCCGATATTGTCTTTGAAAGTTTCAAGTACGTTTGTTGAGGAATAAGTAGGTTTAAAATTCGGATCTTTTGCGTGCTTTTCCTCGATCGGAACCAAATACATATTGCAGGTTGGGCATCTTTTTCCTTGTTGAAAATAGACTTTATCGCCTTCGCATTCCATTGGACAATAATATACTGACGATGGAGAAACTCTGTCTTGAGGCTTAATGAAGGCTTTTTCAGAATTATTTGGATCTTCCAGTTTATAATTTCCGATTTCTTCTAAAGCTTTATTTAAAATATTTAATTCTATATTTTCCTCAGAGGTGATGGTTGCTGTGCTGTTTTCAAGATTAATATCAGCCTTTATTCCGTCGATATTATTCAGTTTCTCAGTGATTTTTTTCTGACAGCCTGAACAAGTCATTCCGAGGATTTTATATTGTTTGTCCATGATCCTTTAATTTATGATACAAATTTCCAAAATGCAAATGGAAACATGTTATAAATTTCAGGGGAATGTTTATAGAATTCTGTCAGGTTTTGGTAGAAAAGTCTAGAGATTTAAGTTTCTTGGAGAATACATTTATTTTTTATCTTAGATTTTACACGTGCTTTATCATTAATTTAAAATATAAGCATTTGTAAGATTTGAAATTCAAAATATTCTTACTCGATTAAACCTTATCAAGGGGCTTTCTGTTGTGAATTTTCAATTTCTTGAATTCAGTGGGAGTGAAACCAGTGCTGTTTCTGAATTGCGATGAAAGATGCTGAACACTTTTGTAGCCCAATTTTCCGGCAATTTCCGTTAAGGTGAATTCATTATATAAAAGCAGTTCTTTTACTTTTTCAATTTTTTGAAGAATGAAAAATTGTTCCAGAGTAATATTTTCGTTTTGAGAAAAAGTTTTTGAAAGCGTGCTGTAATCTTTATTTAAGTTTGAACTTAGAAATTCTGATAAAAGAAAATTTTCATCAATATCAAGGTCGCTGATTTTTACAATAATTAGGTTTTTGATTTTCTCGATCAATTGATGTGCAGAATCTTTTATTCGTTCAAAACCAGTCTTTTGCAATAATTCTTCTAAAAATTGTAGGTCTTTTTCTGAAACTTCTGATTCTGTTTCAACTTCTCCGAGATCAATGTTTTTAATCTTAATATTCAGATCATTAAAAATATTTTCAACTGCAGAAATACACCTGCCGCAGACCATATTTTTTACAAAGATTTTCATAATTGATTATTTAATCTGTCTTTTACAAACTCTACTTTTGTTTTTCCGTGAGGAGCTGGATTTCCATCCTGGTCAAGATTTACCATTACAATTCTGTCAACAGTAATGATTGTTTGGTGGGTCATTTTATTTCGAACATCACATTTTAAAGTAAGAGAAGTGGAGCCGAAAGCCGAAACTTCAATGCCGATTTCTATAATGTCGCCCTGTTTTGCAGAACTTACGAAATTGATTTCTGATATAAATTTTGTAACTACTTTTTTATTTTCTAGCTGAATTACTGCATACAAAGCTGCTTCTTCATCGATCCACTGCAATAATCTTCCTCCAAAAAGTGATTGATTGGGATTTAAATCTTCAGGTTTTACCCATTTTCTAGTGTGATAGTTCATATTTGAAATTTTGTAGTGCAAATTTAACGTTAAAAACTGGCTTTATCAAAAGAATTGGATTCAGTTATCTGAAGAGAATTATTTATATTCTCGATTATTTTTCTTTTAAAGTGATGGATTTATTTATACCATTAATATTAATAGAGAATTGTAATTTAAAAAATGTTTTAGTTCATATAAAGTTAAAGATAATCCGATTAACAATGCATAATTCGTATTTCTGTAATGTAAAATTGTAAATATTTATTGAAACGGCTATTTTTAGTAAATATTCATAAATATTTCATGATGAATTAATACTTTTTAACGAAATAATATTTTAATTGAAAATTTTATCAAAATATTTTCAAAAAAAGCTTTGATATGAAATTAATAATCGTATCTTGCACCTGTCTTATATCTGGAATCAATATTTGTTCATTCTTTATGTTGTTTTTCTTTTATAAACCAAATCATCGTTAACTTATTTTAATTTTATTTAATCAAGATGAACATTTTTGTTTCAAACATCAACTACGCAACTAAAGATTATGAGTTGCAAGATCTATTTTCAGAATTTGGAGAAGTTTCTTCTGTAAAAATCATTACAGATAAAGAAACTGGTCGTTCTAGAGGTTTCGGATTTGTCGAAATGGAGGACGCTGAAGGACAGCAGGCTATTGAAGCTCTTAATCAAAAAGAATTCAACGGAAAAGAACTTAACGTTTCAGAAGCTAAACCAAGAGAGGAGAAGCCAAGAAGAACTTTCGGTGGTAACAACGGCGGCGGCAACAGAGGCGGCGGCGGTGGTTACGGCGGAGGTAACAGAAGCGGTGGCGGTGGCTACGGTGGAGGTAACAGAAGCGGTGGCGGTGGTTACAGCGGCGGTGGAGATCGCGGTGGTAACGGCGGCGGAAAACGTTGGTAAAAAATATAAGCGGCTTTTGAGCCGCTTTTTTTATGTAAATTAATTCACAGCATATCATTTACTTAATATTTATAAAGAAGATTTATTATCTTTTGGCATAATTTTAGAAAATTTAAAACCAATTAAAAAATAATTAAAATGAAAAAATATTTATTGGTATTGCTGATGTCTTTTAGTGGATTGTTTTTCGCACAGAATATCTACAATGGGCAAAATATAGAAGTTAATAAAAAATATTGGTCAGCTAATAATCAATTTTATCTGATTTTTCAGAATGACGGTAATCTGGTTATGTATGCTAGAACCGAAAACCAGCTTTGGAATTCTAGAACTTCGGGAAGAGGAGTTAAAGCTTCTTTTCAGGATGATGGAAATTTGGTAGTTTATGGTCAAAGAAATAATGTTGTATTTAGTACAAATACCAGTGGAAGACGTGCAGATAAATTGGCTATTCAAGATGATGGTAATCTTGTTATTTATACACGAACAAACTCTATATGGTCTTCTAATGCAGATAATGCTAATAATGGAAATGATTCTGGATCTGGAAATTCTTCTGTCAATTTAGGCTATACATTTCGTAGAGGTATTAAATTATATTCTTCTAACCGTGCTTACTATTTATCACTTCAAGATGATGGAAATCTTGTTTTAGCAAAAAATAACGGTGATCCGATTTGGAGTTCATTTACAGATAATAGAGGTAGTAAAGCTCAGTTCCAGAAAGATGGTAATTTTGTAGTATATGATTCTTATAACAGAGCTATTTGGGCAACAAATACAGCAAACAGAGGCGCAACAAAGTTAACAGTTCAAAATGATGGAAATCTGGTAATTTATCAAAATAATTCTCCAGTTTGGAGTTCAGAAACTCAGAGATAATATTATGATTACTGAAAAAATAAAAGCATTACAAAAAGTAGTGCTTTTATTTTTCCTGATCTTTTTTCTTCTTCTTTTTCTTGTCTTTATCCTTCTTTTTATCTTTTTTAGGATTTAAGACTTCGTTGGCATATTCGAATTCTTCTTTTACTTTAAATGGTTTTATCTCAATATTCAGATTAAGATCTTTCATATCTTCCTGAGAAATTAATTTTTCATGAATTAAAAAACTCAAAATTTCTTTTCCTGAATTATGAAAAAAATTGTGTGAAAGTTCTTTTAATAAAAATTTTCTGTATTCTTCAAAAGGGACAAGAACATTATATCTAAAGATTCTGCCTTCTTTTTCTGTAGATAGATATCCTTTTTCAACTAATATTTTTAAATAAGTAGAAACGGTGTTTTGGTGAGGCTTCGGCTCGGGATGTTGTTCCATAATGTCCTTTAAATAAAAGGATTCCAGCTTCCAAAAAAGTCTCATTAAGTTTTCTTCCGCAGATGTGAGATGATTTATTTTCATATTAACTCTTAATGTTGAAATTGAATATTGCAATAAAGATAAAGAAAAGATACCATAAAAGCAATTGCAGCTCCCATGAACACTTCTTTTGGAGTATGTCTTTTCAAAATTATTCTTGTGATCCCCACCAAAATTGCAATTCCCAGCCAAACGAATCCCATCATTGGATTTAAAGCAAAAAATAAAGCTGCAACAAATATATTGAAAGCTGTATGCATGGAACTTTTAATGAAAAAATTACTTATCTGTAAAGCAAAAAGTAATATTAAAATGAACAACATGACAAAATCAATATATCCGTTCTTAAAATAATTATAAGCAATATAAGCAATAACACAGGCTGCTATAAAAATATATAACGTCTTTCTCTGCACACGATTGGATACATCCATATTTGTATATCTTCCGGTTTTCACATTCCAGACCAACCAGATAATTACCGGAGCAATAATCAATAACAGTATAGGAAGGAAATAAGAAAGTGAATCCTTTAAAGTATACTTCAAAACACTCATATAAACGAAAAATATAAACAGAGAAAGTAAAGGATTGAAAAAATCTGATATAATTTTTGAGATTTTATGTATAAATAAAGGCTGTTTTTCTTCCATAATCATGTTTGATAATGTAAATATAATACTATAACTAAAAAAACAATAGGTATGTATACAATAAAAACAAAGTTTTTTTTATAATTTTGCTCAACTATTTCATAATAAATAAGCAAGAGCTCAACACATGAAAGAATTTTCTAAAGAGGTATACCTGAAGTGGTATGAAGATATGACAATGTGGAGAAGGTTTGAAGACAAATGCCGTTCTCTTTATCTAAAACAAAAAATCAGAGGTTTTTTACATTTGTATAACGGTCAGGAAGCTATTCCTGCTGGTTTTACGCATGCAATGGATTTAACTAAAGATAGTATGATCACTGCTTACAGATGTCACATCCATCCAATGGCGATGGGAGTAGATCCAAAAAGAATCATGGCAGAACTTTGTGGTAAAGCTACAGGTACTTCAGGAGGTATGGGTGGATCTATGCACATTTTCAGCAAAGAACATAGATTTTACGGAGGTCACGGTATTGTAGGAGGTCAGATTCCTTTAGGAGCCGGGATTGCTTTCGCTGATCAGTATTATGACAGAAAAGCGGTAAATATCTGCTTTTTCGGAGATGGAGCGGCTAGACAGGGATCATTACATGAAACGTTTAACATGGCAATGAACTGGAAATTACCGGTGATTTTTGTTGTTGAGAACAATCAATATGCAATGGGAACTTCTGTTAAAAGAACAGCTAACCACGAAGATATCTATAAATTAGGTTTAGGATACGAAATGCCTTGTCTTGCAGTAGATGCAATGGATCCTGAAAAAGTGGCTGAAGCTGCTTATGAAGCTATTGAAAGAGCAAGAAGAGGGGACGGACCAACTTTCATTGAGGCAAGAACATACCGTTTCAGAGGTCACTCTATGTCTGATGCTGAACCTTACAGATCTAAGGAAGAAGTAGCTATCCACAAAAATGATGATCCGATCGAATTAATCAAAGCTAGAATTTTGGCTAATAATTGGGCTACTGAAGAGGAATTGGAAGCTACAGATAACAAATCAAGAGATTTTGTTGAAGAATGTATCGAATTTATGGAAAACTCTCCGTATCCGGATCCAGAGAAAATCTATGAGTACGTATATGCTCAGGAAAACTATCCGTTCTTAGATAAATTAGAAAACTAAAAAATTAATAATTAATTTGATATTTGTATTTGAGTTTCCCTAATCTCAAATCTCGAATTTCAAATCTCAAATCAATATAAATTATGGCAGAAGTAATTACAATGCCACGTCTTTCCGATACAATGACGGAAGGTAAAGTGGCAAAATGGCATAAAAAAGTAGGCGATAAAGTAAAAGAAGGAGATATTTTAGCTGAAATTGAAACTGACAAAGCTGTTCAGGATTTCGAATCTGAAGTAGAAGGAACGCTTTTATACGTAGGTGTAGAAGAAGGAGGTGCAGCTGCTGTAGATTCTGTTTTGGCAATTATCGGTAATGAAGGAGAAGATATTTCAGGATTAACAGGTGGGGCTTCTGCTCCCACTGCAACTGAAGATAAAAAAGAAGAGCCTAAAGCAGAAACTAATACTGCTGCTCCAGAACAGACTTCTACGGAAGTTCCTGCAGGAGTAGAAGTAATTACAATGCCAAGACTTTCTGATACAATGACAGAAGGTAAGGTAGCTAAATGGCACAAAAATGTTGGAGATACAGTAAAAGAAGGAGATCTTCTTGCTGAGATCGAAACAGATAAAGCGGTTCAGGATTTTGAATCTGAATTTAACGGAGTATTGTTGAAGCAGGGTGTTGAAGAAGGTGGTGCTGCTCCTGTTGATTCAGTTTTGGCAATTATCGGACCTGAAGGAACAGATATTTCTACAGTTGGTGCTCCGAAAGCGGCGGCTTCATCATCAGAAAAACCTGCGGAACAAAAAACTGAAGCTAAAGCAGAAGAAAAAGCTGCTCCGGCTGCAAATACTTCATCTTCAGACAGAGTTGCAATTTCTCCATTGGCGAAGAAAATGGCTCAGGATAAAGGTGTTGATATCAGTTCTGTACAAGGTTCTGGTGAAAACGGAAGAATCGTTAAAAAAGATATTGAAAATTATCAGCCATCTGAGAAATCGGTGGCTTCAACTCCAAGTGCAAGTCCTGCAGCAGCTCAGGTTGCATTAAGCTTTGTACAAGGTGAAGATACAGAAACTCCGAATTCACAGGTAAGAAATATTATTGCAAAACGTCTTTCTGAAAGTAAATTCTCAGCTCCTCACTATTATCTGATGGTGGAAATCAACATGGATAAAGCAATTGAGGCTAGAAAAGAGATCAATTCTTTACCGGATACAAAAATTTCTTTCAATGATATGATTATTAAGGCGACTGCGATTGCTTTAAGAAAACATCCGCAAGTTAATTCAAGCTGGGCGGGAGATAAGATTATTCACAGAGGAAATATCAATGTTGGAGTAGCGGTTGCGATTCCTGACGGATTGGTAGTTCCTGTTCTTAAGAATACAGATCAGATGAGTTATACTCAGATTTCTGCTGCTGTAAAAGATATGGCTGGAAGAGCGAAGTCTAAAGGTCTTAAAGCTAACGAAATGGAAGGTTCTACATTCTCTATCTCAAACTTAGGGATGTTCGGAATTGAAACGTTTACAAGTATCATCAACCAACCAAACTCTGCAATCCTTTCAGTAGGAGCAATTATTGAGAAGCCGATTGTTAAAAACGGTCAGATCGTAGTTGGAAATATCATGAAGCTTTCGTTAGCTTGTGATCACAGAGTTGTAGATGGTGCTACTGGTGCTCAATTCTTACAAACTTTAAAAACATATTTAGAAAGTCCTTTAACTTTGTTACTGTAATTTTCTAAGTTTTGAAAATATTAAAACGCTTCTCATTATGAGGAGCGTTTTTTTTTCATCTCTATGGAAATTTTTTAGGTATTTTATTGATAACAGTCGCAAGTTCCTAGCCCAGATAGGAACGGTTACCCCACAGCAAGAGCGGCAAAAGCTTTGGAGCGAGGAGTAAAAGTGGATAGCTGGAAATAGCTCCTAAAAAATAATTTGTAAGCAATATTTAAAAATCTATTAACTGTAAAAATTGACCAATAGAGAAAAATGACTCTTCACAATTCATTTTAAAACTATTCAATATTTCAAATCAATTCACTATTTTTGAGGTATGATTAAAGCAACGAATATCCATAAGTTTTATGGGAATTTAGAAGTATTAAAAGGTGTTGATATTCATATCAAAACGGGAGAGGTGGTTTCAATTGTCGGAGAGTCCGGAGCAGGAAAATCTACGCTTTTACAGATCTTGGGAACTTTGGATCAGCCTACAACTTCCAACAAATTTGATACCGAAATCGAAATTGCAGGAGAATCTTTTATCAATATGAATGATAAACAGCTTTCTAAATTCAGAAACCAGAATATTGGTTTTGTATTTCAGTTTCATCAGCTATTGCCGGAATTTACGGCTGTGGAAAACGTTTTATTGCCAACGAAAATTGCAGGAGCGAATGAAAAAGAAGCTATTGAAAAGGCTTATGCTTTATTTGAAGACTTAAAAATCGAGCAAAGACTGCATCATAAACCCAACCAATTATCGGGAGGAGAAGCGCAAAGAGTAGCGGTGGCAAGAGCTTTAATCAACTCTCCGAAAATCATTTTTGCAGACGAACCGACAGGAAATTTAGATTCAAAAAATGCAGACGATCTTCACAGATTATTTTTTGATCTAAGGGATAAATACAACCAGACTTTTGTAATCGTTACACACAATCCGAATCTTGCAGAGATTACCGACCGAAAATTAGTCATGAAAGACGGAATGATTATCGAATAAATTCCCTGCAAATGATGAAACACTTTATTTTTTTATTCTTTTTTTTAATTTCCTGTTCAAAAGTTGAATCTCAGGCAACAAACGCTGTTGATTATTTACCAAAGTCGAAAGTTCAAGAAATCAAAAATTATTTAAAGGGAAAGAACTATAACCAGGATTTGGCTGTTTTTATCAATTTTAAAGTTCATTCTGGAAAGTATAGGTATTTCGTTTATGATTTGAAGAATGATAAAATATTACAAAAAGCCATTGTTGCACATGGAGACGGTTCTGTGGTTAAAAATTCAGAAACTTTGCAGTTTAGTAATGTTGATGGTTCCCATCAGTCATCTTTAGGAAAATATGAAATTCGGGAAAGTTATTCCGGGAAGTTCGGAAAAGCTTATCGTTTAGATGGTTTGGATGGAACAAACAGTAATGCGAGATCCAGAGCTATCGTGCTTCATTCGTATTATTGTATTCCGGATAACGAATCTGCATATCCTGCCTGTTTAAGTTTTGGTTGTCCGATGCTTTCGAAAAATGCATTTAATGCAACTGCAAAATATATCGATCAGTCAAAACAACCGATCATTTTATACGCTTTTTATTAAAATATTATTTAAAATCTAATTCCTGCTGCCTAAATATGTCTATTAAATTTCTTGCTGAAGATGACAGACCGAGAGAAAAGTTTTTATCAAAAGGTAAAAATTCGCTTTCTGATTCTGAATTGCTTGCAATTATCATGGGAAGCGGAAATAGGGATGAAACAGCGATAGAATTGGCAAGAAAAATTTTGGCTTCGGTGAATAATAACTGGAATCAATTAAGCTTACTTTCCATTAAAGATTTAATGAAATTCAAAGGAGTGGGAGAAGTAAAAGCGATATCTATTGCGACGGCTTTGGAAATTGGAAGAAGAAGATCTAGTCAGGAAGTTCCGGAAAAACCTGTTATTTCTAATAGTAACGGAGCATATCAAATATTCAAAAATCATTTATCGGACCTGAGAACGGAAGAATTTTGGGCAATTTTCCTGAATCAGAGTAACAAGGTTATTCATCTTGCCCAACTAACACAAGGCGGAATTAATCAATCTATTGTTGATGTAAGAATTTTATTTAAAACTGCTTTGGATCATTATTCAACAGGAATTATCATCGCACACAATCATCCATCTGGAAATTTAAAACCGAGTAGGGAAGATATCGATATTACTCAAAAGATAAAAGAAGCGGGGAAAATGTTGAGTATTCATCTTTTGGATCATTTGATCATTACACAGAATTCATATTTTAGTTTATCAGACGAGGGATTATTATGATTAGAAGATTGAAATATAATGAAATTGATTTCGAAAAATATAGAGAATGTTTAGAAAATTCTGAACAAAGAAAATATTCTGCAACTAGGGATTTTTTGGATATTACTTCAGGAAAACAATGGGAATTGTTGATTTATAATAATTATGAAGCGGTAATGCCTGTTCCATTTGTAAAGAAATTTGGATATAAGCTTGTCATTAATCCTAAACTTTGTCAGCAATTGGGTGTTTTTTCCAATAAAGATAGTCTTACAATAAATGATTTGTTTCTAACCTTTTTTGAGAATAATTATAATATTTGGTATTATGCCTTTAATGCAAAGAATAATTTTTCAAAACAGTTAAATCAAAGACAGAATTTTCTTATTTACCCCAATGATTATGAAAATGTAAGACAAAAATATTCACCCAAACGTAAAAGAAAATTACGGCTTGATGAAGAAGTTTTGCAGAATTCTGAAGTTAAAGACGTCACGATATCAAAAGCTTTGGAATTCATTTCGGAAAATCTGATTGGTGCGAAAAATGAAAAAGATAAAAACAAATTTTTAGATCTATTTGCAGATTTTGAAAATGCTAAACATTTAAAATTGACAGCATTTTTCTATCATAATTCCATCATAAATCTTATTGCTGTTTATACCGACGATAAAACATTAGCGCTTTTGGGAACTTTTAATGACAGAGAAAATATTAAATTATCAGGTTCTTCTGTAATTATAGATTACTTAATTTCTGAAAATATTCAAAATAAGATCTTTGATTTTGAAGGAAGTGATGTTCCCGCTATAGAAGAATTTTTCAGAGGATTTCGACCGGAATTAGAAATCTATCCGGCAATTTTAAATTCTAAAAAAGAGATTTTAAAGAGAGCTTTAAAATTCAAATAAAAAAAGAATCGCTTCATAATTTACGAAGCGGTTCTTTTATCTAAATAGTTCTATTTTATTGTTTTATAAACTTTTTATAGTAGTGGGATTTAGAACTACTATCAGTAATGTCAATAAAATAAATTCCTTTTAATAAGTTTGAAATATCTATTGGTGTACTGCTTGTAATAGACATATTTTTCTCGAATACCAATCTGTTGCTCATGTCAAATATCTTAACAGTGCTATTTTTCAGATCTTTATTCGATTTGATGAATAGATTGTCTTTAGCTGGAATTGGATAAAGACTAATATCATCATTGTTAATCTCTGTGATTTTTGAAGAATTATCTTTTGCTGCCTTTTTAGCAGAATCTGCAGATTTATTTGGATCAGGATTAAAATTGTAACAAGTATTGGTATCTTCTACATAAAAATAGTGACTTTTTCCTGCGCCCGGCTCCAAAACTGTATTTACATCTAATGTTATGCTTTTTTTAGCTTTAAATTTAACATTTGCATTTTGTGTGAAGCTTTCATTTTGAATTCTTATAGATTCGGGAGAATTTACCAGTTCAAAATCCCATTTATCAAAGCTTCTGTCTTTTATTAAAACTTCTCCTCCGTTTACAGGATTCATCTGCCAAGCCATTTTTGTAGCTTCTCCGGCATCAATTCTTCCCGCACCAAGTTTTCCTAAATAAGGTTGGTTTTCAAGAATATTATCTAAACGAGCTGAAGTAAGCTTCAAAATTGTTTCAACTTCTTCAGTATTTAAACAACTATTTGCGGTTAACATTAAGCTTGCAACCCCTGAAACCTGTGGAGCCGCGATAGATGTTCCGTAAATAAAAGTATATTTTGTTCCCTGATTATTGTAATTTGGATCAAATAGAGAAACAACATCATATCCAGGAGCTCTTAAATCTACCATATCGTTAGTCTGATGTCTGTCATTATTTACACCAGGAGCAATTCCAACTCGGTCTTCCCAATTGAAAGGTAATCCTGCGCCACTTCCACAGCAGGCAACATTCCCAACTTTAGCAAAACCTACAGATGAAACACTTATAACGTGATTATAACTTGCAGGATAAACATAGTTATCTGGTCCGCCACAAGTTCCGCCATTTCCGGCAGCAACAATGATAACTGTACCGTTTTGATGAACTTCATCTACAGCGAGCTGGTCTATTGCACTATAGCTACATGAATTATACCAGCTTGCATTCACCACTCTTGCTCCGTTTTGTGACAAAACAAGCAAAGTATTCATCATAGCTCCATCATACATATATTTAAATAATACTTTTGAATTGAAGCCAATACCTGCCATTCCGATATTGTTATCTGTGGCAGCAGCAGCGATTCCTGCAACAGAAGTTCCATGCCAGTCACTTACATTCGTAAGCATTGTTACTTTGCCTTGTAAATCTTCATGTGCAGTATTAATACCGCTATCAGAAATTCCAATATTAAAATTAGAATTACCTTTACTATAGTCCCATGCAGTTCTTAAATTTATCAGATCGAAGTTTCTATGATGATAAACAGGGTCTATCAAATCATAATCGTTCGGCGTATAAAGAAGTGTTTCTCCTTTGTAAGTTTCTTCTGTATATGGAAAATATTGTTTATACTTATTTAAATCATTAATTAAATCTGGACTCTTTGTTTCCAATAAATAAATTGTTTTTAAATAAGCTGTTTTTGATGTAGGAAAAGCTTTTTCTAATTTTATGATTTCATATTTAGAAAGCATATCTTTTACTTGTTTATCATTATGTGATATAACAGTTTTGCCATCAATAGTTGTTAATTTTGGAGCATTATTTTCGTCCGGAATTTCAACGTAGTAGAGTTTATTCTGTCCAAATGAAAATGATCCTGCCAATAATAATAGTGGAAGTATCTTATTTTTCATCTTTTTTAACAGTATTTTTAAGTTCTTGAATCTCTTTTTGTTGCTGAATTACATATAGTGTAAGTTCTTCAACTTTCTTTAGTAAAAGAATATTCATTTCTTTTAACTCAATACCTTCCTTTATTGCCTGATCAGTAGAAGGGACTTCTGGTAAATGTTTATTTTCTTTAATGAACTTTTCCAACTCCGTTAATGGCATTAGTTTATATTCTTTTTCAAAAACATAATCTGCCCAACCATTTGCAGCAGCTACATCTACTTTTACTTTTTCAGTTCTAATACCTCCTCTTACGAATAATTTGTAATCATTACAGTCACTGCATGAAGCAAGTGCCATATTATTCCAATTTACTCCAATTAAAACTTTTCCGCTTGCTCTCACTGAAAACTTAGGTGTAGACCAATCTGTTGGGGAAGAAGGAGATGAAAGAGTTAAAATTCCAACCTCATTACCTTGATAATGATTATGAGAAAGCCACATAATATCACCGTCTTTTACTATGTTTTGAGCATCACTAAAAAAATGAAAACCATCTCCTGTGGATTCTGATACAAATTCAGTACTTCCACGAAGATTGATTGCTAAATTTGAATTTGGAGCTGCGCCAATACCTATTTGACCAGTAGAATTAATTCTCACTCTTTCTTTACTACTTGTTTTTAATACTAAATCTTGGTTGTCTGAAGTTCCAAGGTAATCTGTAGTAGGATTTGTTCCAGAATTTCCGTTTAAATTCCAAGTTTGAGCAATAGAAATACCATTAATTGCAAGAGCAACTAAAATAATCGTTTTTTTCATGATTAATAGTTTAAAATATTTTTATTTTGTTATAGTTTTGTAAAGCTATAGAATTTAAATCACAAAACAATGATAAAATGTTAATTAAAAACAAAACAATTGTTAAGCTTCTGTTATCATTTTACTTATGCTTAATGTCATATTTTTTATACACACATCAATATTACAACGCTGATATAGAAGCTTACATGGGATTAGTGTATAAAGCTAATTTTCCGGATATGGGAATTGAAGAAATTCATAAAAAGGTATATGATGAACTAAAAGAAAAAGATCCCGATATTGGAAAAATAAGCACAGAAAGAAAAGAAGAAGCAATTGGTGATAACAGTTATTATAAGAATTTATCCGAAAATCCTAAGATGTATGAGGAAGAGCTTCAGTTATTTACCGTAAAGCCATTGTACAATTTTATCAACTCTGTTTTTTTTAAGCTTGGGTTTAAAGCTTCCACATCTACTTTTTTAATAACGATTATTTCTTATGTTTTAATTGTTGTCTTGATTTTCAGCTTTTTATTAAAAGTGCTCAAAAACAATTATTTAGCTTTTGCCTTAACAATTTTAATATCACTTTTCAAGCCTCTTTTAGATGCTTCCCGACATGCAACTCCCGACGGTTTATCGACTTTACTTTTATTGCTTAGTTTTTATTACGCAGTAATGAAAAGAAATTTATTTTTTGCAGCCATTTTTGGGATTTTATGTATCCTTACAAGACCGGAATACTTTATTTTTTATAGTTTTTTATCAATATTGCTATATGTTTTCAGAACAGATTTTAAATTTAAAACAAAAGAAATCGTTTTTTCATTTATATATTTTGCGCTGACTTTCGGGATTATACAATATTTCAATCAGATTCCTTGGTCTGTTTTGTTTATGAATCAGTTTACTAAAGTTCAGCTTTATCCTATTTCGAATCCGGATTCTTTTAATTTTCATGAATATCTGGCTTGCGTAAAAGGTAAATTGATGTTTGAGTTTAATACATCTTATTTTCCGTTATTATTAATTTTTATTATTATCATTTTAGATTATAAGTTGATAATGAAAAGAAATAAAAAAAGCTTAATTTTTTTAAGTCTTTATATTGCTGTTTATCTGAGTGTTTCACTTCGTTTTATCATGTTTCCAAGTCTTGTAAACAGAATGATGGTCGGCTTTTATTTAATTATAATTTTATCATTAATAGCCTATCAGAATTCTAAAAAACAAATATTAGCCGAGACTGTATAAAAATTATAAAATTATCAGTAATTTTGCTCTCTCAAATTATGACAAATTTTTCAGAATATTTACCCTATGCTTTTGCATTGATCATTGCGATTCCATTTCTGGTTTTGCTGAGACAATTTGTATTTACTTATATTAAACTTAAAGAGCAGGAAATCAAACTTCTTTCCATGAAATCCAATTCTGAAAACAAGACACAGTCTTATGAAAGAATGACCCTTTTTATGGACAGGATAAAACCTTCAAATCTGATTCAAAGGTTTGATAAAGGTCTTGCCGCTCATGAGTTTATATTTCTTACGGAAAAGTCGATCAATGAAGAATTTGATTATAATTCTTCGCAACAGCTTTATATCACGAAAAATTCTTGGAAAAATATTGTTGATTCTAAAAATGCTGTCATAGATCTGCTTCACAAAACCTACGAAGGATTGAATGGTACTGCGACTCTTGATGAGTTTAAAACCATTTTTCTGATGAATTATATTGAAAGTGAAGATTATATTTCAATGACAATTGAAGACTTAAGAAAAGAAATTTTAATAATAGCTTAACTAAAAAATAAAAATTTAAATAATGATTCCAAATTTTAAAGCGCATCCATGGCACGGGATTTCTGTAGGAGAAAATGCGCCAGATGTTGTAAACGTTTTCGTTGAAATCGTTCCTTCAGACACTATTAAATATGAAATAGATAAAGAAACAGGATATTTAAAGGTTGACAGACCTCAAAAATTTTCGAACATCATTCCTGCGTTATATGGTTTTGTTCCAAGAACTTACTGTAACGAGGCTGTAATGAAATTAGCGATTGAAAGAGGTGCTACAGACGTTACTATGGGAGATCATGATCCACTTGATATCTGTGTTTTGAGTTCTCACAATATTCATTCAGGAGGATTATTGATGCAGGCTATTCCAATCGGAGGTTTCAAAATGATCGACGGAGGCGAAGCAGATGATAAAATTGTTGCTGTAATGGTTGACGATCATGCATTCGGACACTTCAGAGATATTTCAGAATTGCCAGAAGCAGAAGTGAAACGATTAATGCACTATTTCCTAACGTACAAAAACTTACCGGATGAGCCTGCAAAATGCAGAATTCAGGAGGTTTACGGAGCTGAGCACGCAAAAATTGTGATTAAAGCTTCTCAACAGGATTATGCAGATAAATTCGGAGGATAATATTCTCTTAATGACAATAAATACAAGGATAAATGATTTTTCGTTTATCCTTTTTTGTTGATTTTATGTAATTAAATTGCATTAGTTAAGATCATCTTTTTTAGGAGCTATTTCCCGCTTTCCGCACTCGCTATTTTTTGTATTTGGTTTCGGCGGCTTTGCCGCCGAAACCAAATACAAAAAATGAGCTCAAACAAATGCTCCAATCGTGGCTAGTAAATTCAGCGGTTTTTTAGATTTATCAAATTGCTTAAGCGTTTAACTTCTAATTTTTAAATAGTTATAAATATTTTTAATCAATTTCGTGAGAATAATTCATTATATTTAATTCTCTATTACCAAAAAAATATTAAACTATGGATCTATTTATGTTAGTGCCAATTTTTGGTGTTGTAGCCTTGTTGTACACTTTTCTTCAAAGTAATTGGGTAAGCAAGCAAAATGCAGGAAATGAAAAAATGAAAATTATCAGCGGACATATCGCTGACGGTGCGATGGCTTTTCTAAAAGCCGAGTACAAGGTCTTGACTTATTTCGTAGTTATTGTCGCGATTTTATTAGCAGTAATGGGCACGACGAATGCCAATTCTCACTGGAGTATCGGAATTGCCTTTGTTGTTGGAGCCGTATTTTCGGCACTGGCTGGTTTTATAGGGATGAAAATTGCCACAAAAGCCAATGTAAGAACGGCAGAAGCTGCAAGAACTTCACTTTCAAAAGCATTAAAGGTATCTTTTACAGGAGGTTCTGTTATGGGAATGGGAGTTGCCGGATTAGCGGTTTTAGGATTGGGAACTTTATTTTTAGTCATAAAACAGATTTTCGCACCGGATTCTACAGTGGATTCACATGAAATGGAAAGAACAATAGAAATTCTTACAGGATTTTCTTTGGGCGCAGAATCCATTGCTTTATTTGCGAGAGTAGGTGGTGGAATTTACACAAAAGCGGCAGACGTTGGAGCAGATCTAGTTGGAAAAGTTGAAGCCGGAATTCCTGAAGACGATCCTAGAAATCCAGCGACAATTGCAGATAATGTTGGTGATAACGTAGGAGATGTTGCGGGAATGGGAGCAGATTTATTCGGTTCTTATGTCGCAACGGTTTTAGCAACAATGGTTTTAGGAAGAGAAACAGTTTCAGTTGATTCTTTCGGTGGTTTTGCTCCAATTCTTTTACCGATGTTAATTGCCGGAACGGGAATCATCTTTTCCATGATCGGAACTTTATTCGTTAGAATCAATGACAATGAAGATTCTTCTACATCAAGCGTTCAGAATGCTTTGAATCTTGGAAACTGGGGAAGTATTGTTATTACAGCTATAGCTTCATATTTTTTAGTGACTTATATTTTACCGGATAAAATGGTTTTAAGAGGTCATGAATTTTCTAAAATGGGCGTTTTTGGAGCCATTATGGTTGGTTTGGTTGTGGGAACTTTAATGAGTGTCATCACAGAATATTATACAGCGATGGGGAAAAGACCGGTTAAAAGTATTGTTAAACAATCTTCAACAGGTCATGCAACCAATATTATTGGTGGACTTTCTGTCGGTATGGAGTCTACTTTTCTACCGATCATTGTTTTGGCAGGTGGAATTTACGGTTCTTATTTGTGCGCCGGATTATATGGCGTTGCGATTGCAGCGGCAGGAATGATGGCAACAACAGCAATGCAATTGGCAATTGATGCTTTCGGACCGATTGCAGATAATGCAGGAGGAATCGCCGAAATGAGTGAGTTACCAAAAGAAGTTCGTGAAAAAACAGATATTTTAGATGCTGTAGGAAATACAACGGCAGCAACAGGAAAAGGTTTCGCAATTGCTTCTGCAGCATTAACGGCTTTAGCATTATTTGCAGCCTTCGTAGGAATTGCAGGAATCGACGGGATTGATATTTACAGAGCCGATGTTCTTGCCGGACTATTCGTTGGAGGAATGATTCCGTTTATTTTTTCTTCATTGGCAATTACTGCAGTTGGACAGGCTGCAATGGCAATGGTTGAAGAAGTTAGAAGGCAGTTTCGTGAAATTCCGGGGATTTTGGAAGGAAAAGCACAACCTGAATATGAAAAATGTGTGGCAATTTCTACAGATGCTTCGATTAGAAAAATGATGCTTCCGGGAGCGATTGCAATTGTTTCTCCTCTATTGATTGGATTTATTTTCGGGCCCGAAGTTTTAGGTGGATTTTTAGCCGGAGCTACAGTTTGCGGTGTTTTGATGGGAATGTTCCAGAATAATGCAGGCGGAGCTTGGGATAATGCAAAAAAATCTTTCGAAAAAGGAGTTGATATCAACGGGAAAACTTATTACAAAGGTTCAGAGCCTCATAAAGCTTCTGTGACAGGCGATACAGTCGGAGATCCTTTTAAAGATACTTCAGGACCTTCTATGAATATTTTGATTAAATTAATGTCGATTGTTTCATTAGTTATTGCACCAACTTTGGCAGTTTTGCATAAAGATAAAATTGAAGCCAACAGAAAAGCAAAAATTGAAAGTCTGACTGGAATTAAATCTAATCAAAATATTTCAGGAACTTCAACTGCAGTAATTGTTCCTACAGAAATTAGAGGTCATTTGAATGAAAATGGAGATTTCGTCTATGATACAGGAAATATTCAGGAAGTTATGTTAAAAGGGGGTAAGAAAATTTCAATTGGAGAAGGAAGTCAGCTATTTCAGATGTATAATTTAGTTAAAAATAAAGATGAGTCGGTTTTAGATCCGAACAAATGGTTTACAATTGAAAATCTTTATTTTGAAACAGGGTCAAGTGATTTGAAAGCCAATTCTGAAGCTCAGTTGTTAAATTTAGTTGAAATTCTGAATGCTTATCCTGATTTAAAATTAAAACTTGGAGGTTACACAGATAATATAGGAAATGAAGAAAGTAATCAGAAATTGTCTAATTTAAGAGCCCAGACTGCAAAACTTAAATTGCTGGAATTGGGAATTACAGGAGATAGGGTAGAAGTGGAAGGTTACGGATCTCAACATCCTGTTTGTGAAGCGAATGATACCGATGAATGTAAAGCTAAGAATAGAAGAATTGATGTAAGAGTTTTAGCTCTTTAAATTCAATTAAAAATATATAAAGCACTGCGTAATGCGGTGCTTTTTTGTTTTTATAGTAAAATTTTAAGGAATTTTAGATTTAAAGATTCTTCTTCAAATGCTCCAAAGCATCAATAATTAATTCATCCTTTTTAGCAAAACTAAAACGAACATAATCAGAATTTTCTCTTGAATTATAAAATGCCGAAAGTGGAAGACAAGCCACTTTTTTTTCAATAGTCAGCCATTTTGCAAACTCTACATCAGTCATTGTTTTTGAAATATTTCTGAAATTGGCAACTTGAAAAACCGCACCTTCTGTTCTTTTATCGACAATTAAAGGAGTTTCTTTAATTAATTCATTAAAAAGATCGCGTTTTTTCTGCATTATTATTTGATTTTTTGAAGGGTCAAAAACGTCCAGATATTTTGCAATTGCATATTGACAGGGAGCATTTGCGCTGTAGGAAATATATTGCTGATGACATCTGAATTTGGCAGTCAGATCTTCAGGAGCTAGCAAATAACTCACTTTCCAGCCTGTAGAGTGAAACATTTTGCCAAAAGAAAAAATGCAGAACGTTCTTTTTTTAAGTTCCGGATGAAGAAATGAACTGTAATGTTCAATTCCATCATAGCAATAAGTGTCGTAAATTTCTTCGGAAATCAGATAGATTTCCTGATCTTTTATCAATTCGTATAATTGATTCCAGTCATTTTCAGACCAAATTTTTCCGGTCGGATTCTGTGGTGAGTTTACAATAATTGCTTTTGTTTTTTCAGAAATACAATTTTGAAGTTTTTCCCAGTTTATTGTAAAATCATTATCAAGATCATAATAGACAGGAATTCCATTATTTAAAACAATCGATGGACCGTAAGTATAATATGAAGGTTGAATAATAATAACTTCATCTCCTTGATTTAAAATAGATTTAAGAGATGTATATAAAGTAAAGGTTGCACATGGAGTAATAGTTACCTGATTTTCCTTCAAAGAAATGCTGTTTTTTCTTTTTGAATTAAATCTGATAACACTGTCGATCAGCATAGGATTTCCTGCAAGTGGCTCATAATTATGTGTGTTCTGATCTGCAGCTTCTTTTAAGAATTCTTTTAAACGGATATCAATATCAAAATCTGCCAAACCTAAAGACAGATCAAAACTGTTATGTTTTGAAGCAAGATCCGACATTTCCGTAAAAAATGAATAATGAGTAAATCCGTAAACTTTCTCCATATCTTTTGCATTTATATCAAATATAAGAAAATTAGTTATTCATTAATTTTTTAGTTTCATTAAAATTAAATTTCATTTTTGGTTACGATTAAACTTAATGATTATCTTATTGTTAATGAATTTATTTAACTTATAAATACAAAACTCATTCAATTTTTCTTAATATTTAAAATTTCGTAATAAAAAATTCTATGTATCTCTTTAATGTAAGAAAAGCATTAAATTTGACTAATTTTTCGTTAAAATGAACGCATCACACCATATAAAACCCGAGCAACTACTCAGTGTACTTTTTTATTCCCCGAATGCAACTGCTGTATATTCAGGTGAAGACATCAAAATTTTAACCGCGAATGAAGCAATGTTAAAGTTTTGGGGTAAAGACAGATCAGTTGTAGGTAAGAATTTAATCGATGCAATTCCAGAGCTTGTGGATCAACCTTTTTTAGATATTCTGAAAAATGTATGGAGATCCGGTGAAACGTATATGGCAAAAGATCATATAGCTATTTTAGAAGTAAATGGTGAGCTTCAGGAGTTTTATTTCGATTTCGAATACAAAGCTATTCTCAATGATAATGGCGCTACTGAATATATATTACATACAGCTTTTGAAGTTTCAGAAAGAATGGCAGCATGGAAAATGGTGGAGGAAAAATCAATGGCAGAACAAAAGCTTAATGAAGAGTTACTCGCGATTAATGAAGAATATCAGGCGACAAATGAGGAGCTAATGTCTACGAATGAAGAACTCATTGCTTCACAAGAAAATCTTCACAAATTATTTGAACTAATAAATGAAAATGAAGAGCGCTTCCGTACAATGATCGAGCAATCACCTGTTGCGATGGCATCTCTTAAAGGGAGAAATCTTATCGTTGATACTGTAAATGATATGGTTTTGGAAATTTGGGGTAAAGATAAATCGGTAGTTGGACTTCCTTTACACATCGCCCTCCCTGAAATTCAGGATCAGCCATTTATTGGAATTTTAAAAGATGTATATGACAGTGGTAAACCATTTTACGGGAAGGAACTTAAAGCTGTTCTTTCAGTAAATGGAATTCTTACAGAAAGATATCTCAATTTTGTTTATCAACCGACTAAAAATACCAATAAAGAAGAACGATCAATTCTAATCGTCGCTAATGATGTTACGGAGCAGGTAAATGCCAGAAAAAATGTAGATGAGATCAATGAAAGACTTCAGATTGCTTTGGACGCGAGTAGCTTAGGTTCTACGGAAGTTCATCTTGCGACTGGAATTATGCAGAGTACAGATCAGTTCAAGCGAAATTATGGTTATTCTCCCGAAGAAGAATTTGCTTACGGAAATCTATTTGAAGCAATGCTTCCCGAATACAGAGATGAAGTGAAAAAACTTGTGCAGGAATCTATGAGAACAAATGGAATTTATAAGGCAGAATACCTGTGAAGTGGCGAGACGGCTCTGTACATTGGATTCAGGCGCATGGAAGACCGCGTTACGACGAAAACGGAAATGCAGATCGTATGGTAGGAATGACTTTGGATATTACTGAAAAAAAACTTTTTGAACAGCGTAAAGACGATTTTTTAAGCATTGCAAGCCACGAGCTGAAAACTCCGATCACTGTTTTAAAGGCTTCACTTCAGCTATTGGATCGTATTAAAAACAAACCGTTTTCAGATATACATTTAAAGCTAATCGAACAGTCGGGAAAGAATGTAGAAAAAATGGCTGAAATGGTTGATGATCTGTTAAATATCCGAAGATTAAATGAAGGTCAGATACAGTTGGAAAAGGAATGGTTTAATCTTTATGATATGCTTAGCCAAAGTTGTAATCATGTAAAATTAGAAGATGAATATAGTCTTATTTTACAAGGAGATAAAGATTTAAGAGTATTTGCGGATGAACATCGAATCGATCAGGTTGTCATTAACTTTGTTAATAATGCTGTAAAATATGCTCCGTTATCAAAAGAAATTCACATCAATATGGAATCTTCAGAGGAATATATAAAAGTTTCGGTAAAAGATTTTGGAAAAGGAATTGAAAAAGAATTATTGCCAAAACTTTTCGACCGTTATTACCGTGCAGATCATTCAGGAAAAGGATATAGCGGTTTAGGTCTTGGACTGTATATTTGCTCGGAAATCATAAAAAAACACGGCGGAAATATTGGCGTAGAAAGTATCATCGGTGAAGGCAGTACTTTTTGGTTTACAATTCCTAATTTAAATAAGCTCTAAAAGATTTTTAAAATTTTCTGAAATACTACTAAAATTCAATATTTTTTCAAAATTGGATTTCAACTTTGCGCTATAATAATAAACATAGTGAAACGAATATCAGTTCTTTTGGCTACAATATCTGTAGTATTAGCCAACGCTCAAACAACAAATCCCGAAGCCGGAAAAGTAGCCGATACTTTAAAACCCAATCGGGTTAAAACTATTGAAGGAGTTATCATTAGTGGCAAAAAAGCTGTGGTTGAAAATAAAATCGATAAAATTGTTTATAATGTTGCCAATGATTTAACTTCACAAAACGGTGCAGCAATCGATGTTTTAAGAAAAGTCCCTCAAGTAACTGTCGATGCCGACGGAAACGTAGAATTGCAGGGAAACCCGAATGTTAGATTTTTAATTAACGGAAAACCTTCCAGTATATTCGGAAACAGTCTTGCAGACGCACTTGCTTCCATTCCCGCAAGTCAGATTAAAAGTATTGAAGCGGTTACGAGTCCCGGAGCAAAGTATGACGCACAAGGAACGGGAGGAATTATTAATATTGTTTTAAACGACATCAAAGTAAAAGGAATCAACGGTATCATCAACGGTTCTTTGAGTACACGATTTGAAACAGGCTCTCTGAATTTAAATTACAGAAATAATAATTTCAGTATGAATGCTTTTTTCAGCGGAAATACTCAACTGAGATCAAGAACGCCTTTTTCGCAGGATAGAATTTCGAGAGATAATCAGACAAATTCTCAGGCAAAACTATTGCAGGATGGTTATACAGATTTTCAAAGACATGGTTATAGAACAGGTTTAGGCTTTGATTGGTCGATTAATAAATCAAATACCTTCAGCGGATCAATTTCTTACAACAGCTTCGGAAACAAAAGCATTGGATTTATCAATCAGGAACAATATAATACAGATGCTTCCGGTAATGAACAATCAATTTTAGGATATAGAACTTCGGATAATCGTTCATCGGTGAATTCTATTGATGGAAATTTGAGTTACAGAAAAACGTTTCAAAAAGACGGACAGGAACTTACGGCAGATTATGTGGTGAGTTACGGAACTCCTGAAAGCAGTTATGTTCAGAATCAAAGTTTGTATGGTGCAGCTTTTCCTTATAACGGAACATCCGCAAGTAATCCGGGAACCGATAACAGTCACAATATTTCTGTTGATTACGTTCATCCATTGACGGATAACATAACTTTTGAGATGGGAGCAAAAACAGTACTCCAACATATTACAAATACCACCGATGTTAATGTTTTGAATGCTGCTAATCAATATGAAACGGATCCTTTACAATCTTATAAGCTGAAGTATGATATGGGAATTTATGCGGCTTATTTTTCTTCTACATTTAAATTTTTTAATTGGCTGGATCTAAGAGCCGGAGCACGTTATGAGTATACCACTTTGAAAATTGATTTCCCGGGAACCAATATTCCATCGTATGGTTTGCTTGTACCTTCGATTATTTTATCGCATAAATTTGATAATAATGGAACATTAAAATTGGCATATACCAGAAGAGTCGAAAGACCGGAATATTCTGAATTAAATCCGTTCTTAAATATCAGCGATCCTCACAACATCACAACCGGAAATCCCACATTGAAACCTGAGATAGGCGATAATATGGAATTAGGATACAGCAAAAACTTTGGTAACGGCGGAAATATTTCAATGACATTGGTTGAAAGAATTAACAGTCAGGATTTGAAGCAAATTACCACATTTTATCCTGTTTTTTCTGCAAATGGAGTAGATTATACCAATGTTTCCGTCACTTCAAGAGATAATATTGGGAAAGAATATAACTCAGGAGGAATTGTTTCTGCATCGCTTCCATTTTTTAATAATAAACTGAATGTACGTGGAAATTTAATGGTGTTTCACCGATATATTGTGAGTCGCATTTATGTCGGAAACCTTGATATGGGAATGCGTTATCGTTTTAATTTGAATGTAAATTATCAGTTACCCAAAGATTTTATTCTGGAAGCTTTCGGAAATTATAATTCTGCAGCAAAAAATATTCAGGGGAAAAATCCGCAATCGATCACGTATACTCTTGCAGGCAGAAAAGTATTTTGGAATAAAAAAGCCAGTATCGGATTCACAATGACGAATCCTTTTAATAAATATATTAAGCAGGTAACAACTGTAAATACAGGAGATTATGATTCTTATTCCGTTCGCGAATTGCCGTTCCGTTCTTTTGGATTAAGCTTTAGTTATAAATTTGGGAAAACAGACATCAAAAAAGAAAAAGACATTAATAATGATTACCTTAATGAGCCTTCACAAGGGAATTGATGATTAAAATATTTAAATCAGGGATAACTTTAGCAACTCTTATTGATCTGAATTACATGAATAAGATTGATTTTACAGGATAAATTTATAAGCAATTAAGATTTTAAATTAAAAGATCAGGCATAGTATTGCATCTTTGATTAAATAATTTTTGTTATTTTTAAGCAAATTATTTTATAATGAGAAAACTGATTATTCCACTATTTTCAATTGCCGTATTGGTAAGTTGCGGGACAGCAAAAACTTCTACTGATGCAGCTGCATCACAATCTTCATCTGTTGTAAAAGGTGATAAAGCGTTTCTTTCTGCATATAAGGAGATTAAGGCAGATGATTTAAAGAAAAACTTATACGTGATTGCTTCTGATGAAATGGGAGGAAGAGATACAGGAAGTCCTGGACAGAAAAAGGCTGGAGTATATATGGTTAATTATTATAAAAATTTGGGAATTTCTTTTCCAAAGGCACTTGGATCGTATTATCAGAAAGTTCCGGCTGACTTTATGAAAAAAAGAGGTGGTGGAAACCTTCCTGATTCTGAAAATATTCTAGCTTTCATTGAAGGTTCTGAAAAACCTGAAGAAATCATTGTAATTTCAGGACATTACGACCATGTCGGAACTCAAAATGGCGTGGTTTATAACGGAGCCGATGATGATGGAAGCGGAACTGTTGCCGTAATGGAAATTGCAAAAGCTTTTCAAAGTGCGAAAAAGGCTGGAAACGGACCGAAAAGATCAATTTTATTTCTGCATGTGACAGGAGAAGAGCACGGCTTATTTGGTTCTGAATTTTATACAGACAATCCTGTTTTTCCATTGGCAAATACTGTTGTTGATTTAAATATTGACATGATAGGTCGTGATGATCCTGAAAACAGAGGCAAACAGTATGTTTATGTGATTGGTTCCGAGATGTTAAGTTCTCAATTAAAAGTAATTAATGAAGCTGCTAATAAAAGAACAAATAATCTTGAATTAAATTACAGATACGACGATCCAAACGATACAGAGAGATTGTATTACAGATCAGACCATTACAATTTTGCTAAAAATAATGTTCCTGTGGCATTTTTCTTTGACGGAATTCATGAAGATTATCACAAACCGACAGACGATGTAGAAAAAATTGACTATAATTTGTTGGCAAAAAGAACACAATTGGTTTTCACAACGGCTTGGGAATTAGCAAATAGACCTGAAAGAATTGTTGTAGACAGAAAATAATTAGTAAAATATAAAAAATAAAAAGGCAAATTTGCAGATAAGCGACTTTGCCTTTTTGCTTTAAAATGTAATTGTATGGAAATTCGTGAAGCCCAACTGAAAGATATTCCTCAGATACAGATTGTTAGGAATTCAGTTAAAGAAAATATTTTGTCTGATCCAAATTTGGTAACAGACAAAGACTGCGAAGAATTTTTATTTGAAAGAGGAAAAGGCTGGATTTGTGAGATTGATGATAGAATTGTTGGATTTTCTATCGTAGATTTGAAGGAAAACAACATTTGGGCATTATTTTTACATCCTGATTTTGAAAAACAAGGTATTGGAAAATAGCTTCATGACATAATGTTGAATTGGTATTTTGAACAAACAAAAGAGAATGTCTGGCTCGGAACTTCTCCCAATACAAGAGCCGAAAATTTTTACAGGAAATCCAGGTGGAAAGAAATCGGAACGCATGTAAAAGGTGAAGTAAAATTTGAAATGACTTATAACAATTGGAAAAACAGATAAATATGAGACAAAATATAAAATCAATCAGACCTTTCATCGGATCAGAAAATTTTGAAATCAGTAGAAATTTTTATAAAGATCTTGGTTTTGAGGAAATAGTTTTAGAGCCAAAACTCTCTCTATTTACATGGAATGAAGTCGGATTTTATCTTCAGGATGCGTATGTAAAAGACTGGATCGACAATACAATGATTTTCATAGAAGTTGAAAATACAGATGAATTTTTTCAGCAACTTTTAAGTTTAAACATTACTGAAAAATATGATACTGTAAAATTGACCCCTGTAAGAACAATGCCTTGGGGAAAAGAATGCTTTGTTCATGATCCTTGCGGAATTTTGTGGCATTTCGGAGAATTTTTTAATAAATAATCTTCAACTGACAACCATCAACCAAAAGCTATCAACTAAAACAAAAATGATTTACGCTTTCGATACTTACTATTACGACAATTACGCCAATACAATTTGTATCGCTTTTCAGGATTGGAATTCCGAACATGAAACGGAAATTTTCAGTGAAAAGACAGATATTATTTCAGATTATGAAAGCGGAGCATTTTATAAAAGAGAACTGCCTTGTATTCTTAGTTTGTTAAAAAAGATTGAGCTGAAAGAAAACGATATTATTATTGTTGATGGATATGTAACTTTAGATAATGACGGGAAAATCGGTTTAGGAGGCTATCTTTATGATGCATTGAATCAAAAAATTCCAGTTGTCGGAATTGCAAAAAACGGATTCAATAGTCCTGATTATCAGCGAAGAGAAGTTTTGCGTGGAGAAAGTAAAACTCCGTTATTCCTGACTGCAAAAGGAGCCGATGTAGATGAAATCAAACTAAAAGTAGAGGAGATGCATGGCAATTTTAGAATTCCGGCACTTCTGAAAAAGCTTGATCAGTTGACGAGAATTTAAATCAAAACTTATTTTTGAAAAAGTTTACTTTTCAGATAATTTTGAAAAGCTGATAAATATCACCACTTTGTTATTTTTATTAATTCTAAATAAATATAAATTTGTATCAACAAAAAATCACCCGAACTTAGAAAAACACATATCTAATCATATCCATATCAATTTTTGTTTTTTCAACCGACAAGTCATATTTGTCGGTTTTTATTTTTGATAAAGCGATTTCCTGTATTCAATTCCCCATTTTGCAATTTCATCGATGATGGGTTCAATAGTTTTACCGTATTCTGTCACTTCATATTCCACAGTTACAGGTTTTGTATCTAAAACAGTACGTTTGATAAGATGATTGATTTCCATGTCCTGAAGTTCTTTTGAAAGCATTTTGGCTGCAATTCCGTCGATTTCCCGCAACAGATCCATAAAACGCATTTTTTCACTCTGCATCAATGTTCCTAAAATATGAAACTTCCATTTTCCAGATAAAATTTCCATAGAATCTTTAATGGCATTCATTCGGTTTTTGCAGATCGATGTTGTATTTAAATTAGCTTCCTTTTTCATGATTTCGGACTTTATCTTTGTGATTCTGCAAATTTAATAAAAAATAGTTACGTAGTTTCATAAAGGAAACTAGTTTCCAAAAGGAAATTCATTGCTTAAGTATCGTGATTAAATATTAGATTTGTAATTAGCATTAAAATAGGTATTAAACCTTATCATCACAAAAAAATGATAAATTACAAAATACTAACGTTCTTTTTCCTTACGGCGGCTTTAACGAGCTGTAACGGACAAAGCGATAAAAGTAAAAAAATGGAGAATAAATCAACAAACCCACTATTGTGTGATCCTGCAACAGGAATTTGTGAAGTTCCCGGAGATAAAATCGAGATCGGGGATATCAATGTAAAGGCTAATGAAAAACCTGTAAAAGTTATTTATTTTACAGATCCTATCTGTTCTTCTTGTTGGGGAATCGAACCTCAGTTGAGAAAACTAAAATTAGAATACGGAAACAACGTAGAAATAGAATACAGAATGGGAGGTCTTCTTCCGGACTGGAGCTATAATAGTGGCGGTATCAGCAAACCTTCTGATGTAGCGCATCATTGGGATGAAGTAAGTGCATATTACGACATGCCGATCGACGGAGATGTTTGGTTACAGGATCCTTTGGATTCTTCTTATCCACCTTCAATTGCGTTTAAAGCTGCACAAATGCAGGATAAAGCAAAAGCAATCGAGTTTATGAGAGAGCTTCGTGAGCTGGTATTTTTAAAGAAGAAAAATATCGCAAAATGGGAGAATATTGCTGTAGCTGCAAAGAAAGTTGGTCTTAATACAGATCAGTTAAAAACAGATTTTGAAGGAAAAGGAAAAGAACTTTTCCAGGAAGATCTGAAGTTGGCAAGAGAAATGGGCGTTCGCGGTTTCCCTACAATGTTCTTTACAAATGATGCAGGAAGTAAAGAGATCGTTTACGGATCAAAACCTTACGCATTCTACGAAACTGCCATTCTGAAAGTAAATGCAGAAACAAAAAAATCTGAATATTCTAAAAACTGGGAGAGCCTTTTTGCAAAGTACAATTCTCTTACGGCAAAAGAATTTTCAGAATTATCGGGAACTCCGAGAAAGGAAAGCGAGCAAATTTTGAATGATTTGGCTTCCAAAGGAACTCTTGAGAAGTTCACTACAAAAAACGGTTCTATCTGGACCTTGAAATCGTAATTAATTTCATTAATATTTAGCAAATTTTTTTACCGAAGATTCACACGAATCTTCGGTTTTTTTTGAATTTAATTTCTTTTAAAATACCAAAATTACATTCCCGGCCAATACAAAACATTGAATTTGTGATTATCCGGATCTGAAAACACAAAAGTATATCCTTTGTCAATTTCATAAGGCTCAACGGAAATTTTTCCTCCGGCTTTCTTTACAGTTTCAACCCATTCATCAACTTCTTCTTTACTTGCTGCAGAAAGACTGAAGATAATTTCATTTCCAGCGGAGAATTCGGTTTTGGTGTTCTTCTCAATAATTTCTTTTAGGAAAAAATTAATGATAAAATTGTTTTCTCCAAAAGAAATACTTGTCAGTTCTGAATTTGAATTGTTTGATGTAAAGCCTAATTCTGTGTAGAATTTCGTAGTTCTTTCGAGATCTGCAACGGCAAAATTTGCCCAAATTTGTTTAGTCTTCATATTCTTATATTTTTGTTTGTTGTTGATAATCAATAATAAAATTGTATTTCTTTAGAATGAAATTTTCAGACCAATTCATTTTGGCTACATCAATATCCGTTTTGGCAACTTTAATCTTTCTGTAAGTGCAGACCTTTGTCATGTAAAATTTAAACAAACAAAAAATGAAAACAATTTTCATAACAGGTGCCTCAACAGGACTAGGAAAAACAACTGCAAAATTATTTCAAAACAGAGGATGGAACGTTATCGCAACGATGAGAAATCCGGAAGCTGAAACAGAATTAACACAATTAGAAAACGTTACGCTTCTTCCATTAGATGTAACGAATTTAGAACAAATTAAATCAACCGTACAAAAAGCATTGGAAATCAGTGATATTGATTTGGTTTTCAATAATGCAGGGTATGGATTGATCGGACCTTTGGAATCTTTAAGTGATGATCAGATTATCAGACAATTGGATACAAATTTATTGGGAGTGATTCGTGTGACGAAAGAATTTATCCCTTATTTCAGAGAAAGAAAAAGCGGAATGTTCATTACAACAACTTCTATTGGCGGATTACTTGCATTCCCGATTTCATCAACGTATCATGCTACAAAATGGGCATTGGAAGGATGGAGCGAGAGTCTGGCTTTTGAATTAAATACTTTCGGAGTAGATGTGAAAACAGTTTCTCCCGGAGGAATTAAAACAGATTTTATTACACGTTCTTTAGATATGGGAACTCATCCGGAATATCAGGGAATGATCGATAAAATGATGTCTAATACCGATGCAATGTTGGAACACGCTTCTGAACCTGAAGTAATTGCAGAAGTAGTTTATGAAGCTGCGACAGATGGCAAAAAGCAATTGAGATATCAAGCGGGAGAAGATGCAAAAGCATTATTTGCACAACGTACGGAACTAGGAGCAGAAGCGTTCAGAGAGCAGTTTGGAAAACAGTTTATCTAGAATTAATTTAGGTTGAAGTGTTTGAGTGTGGTAAATTTTTAGAGTTTTATATTTTAAATTGAATTTAATACACTCAAACACAATTATTCTAAAACTCTAAAACTTAAATTGTAACTTTATATTATGGAAAAGAAAGACAATTCTCCTTTGAAATTTTCGTCGATTTCTGAGCTTCACCAGATTTTGGGTGTTCAGAAGCCGCTTCATCCGCTGATCAGTTTGGTGGATAATACGAAAATGGAGGTCGATAAATGTTATCTTGACCGAACTTTTACACTTGGTTTTTATAAAATTTCCTACAAATTTTCTGATAACGGAAAGATGGGTTACGGACAGGGATATTATGATTTTAATGAAGGCGGAATGATGTTCACAGCTCCGAATCAGATCTTATTTACAGATTCAGAGGCTGAATATAAAGGTTATACGATGTTTATTCATCCTGAGTTTTTAAGAAATTATCCTTTAGCGAAAAATATCAAAAAATATGGCTTCTTTTCCTACGATACCAATGAAGCATTACATTTATCGGAAAAGGAAAAGACTCTAATTGTAGGATTATTGGATAATATTAATGATGAACTTCACACAACGATTGACGAAATTAGTCAGGATGTAATCATCTCTTATATTGAGGTTTTACTGAATTACAGCAACCGCTTTTATAAACGACAATTTATCACCAGAAAAGCTGTAAACAGTGATTTCCTTTCTAAAATGGAAGATGTTTTAGATAATTATTTCAATAAACAGGAAACATTGACAAAAGGTCTTCCTACGGTAGAATTTCTGGCTTCCGAGCTTAACCTTTCAACTCATTATTTAAGTGATATGCTTCGAAATCTGACCGGACAAAATGCTCAGCAACATATTCATGAAAAGCTAATCGAAAAGGCTAAAGAATATCTTACTACGACAAATTTTTCGGTTTCGGAAGTGGCTTATCAATTAGGATTTGAACATTCACAGTCTTTCAATAAGTTATTTAAAAAGAAAACGAATACAACGCCTTTAAGTTATAAACTGTCTTTTAATTAAAACTATATTATAAATTCTCAATGAATGCCTGTAAATTTTACGGGCATTTTTTGTTTTATAAGGTTTAAATTTTATTTTTGCAACTCTAAAAAACAAATGCATGAAAAAATTACTTCTTCTAGGTTTTATCAACCTTTTCGTCTTCGGTTTCGGACAAAAATCTTATTCTAAAATTAATGACTCTAAAGTTGATAAGGAAAGACTGAAAGTTGGGAAAAGCTTTATTGATGAATATATCAGAAAATGTCATGATAAAGATTATACAGAATTCAAAGGTTTTTTAATTGATAAAAGAATCGAATCTGAACTTTATAAAAAATTCCCAAAAGCCTGCGAAGAAAATGGTAAAATGGAGGTTTTGAATTTTAATTCTGCTTACACGTATGATGATTTTAAAGGTGTTGATCCTGTAGATGTTTTTATTTATGATTTTAAACTTGAAAATCTTCCTAAACTGAAATATGCAAGTGTTTGGGTTTATGAAGATAAAAATGTGATTGGAAGTATCTATTTTTCTGAAGAGAAACCAATTTATAAAAAGAAAAAGCGAAATTAATTTTATGCTTAAAAAAATCAGACACTGAAATATTCAATGTCTGATTTTTTTTGTCCAAAACAAATTTTTATTTTGATTCTGATTCCAGTTTTTTAATGAAATAGGAAAGAGGTATTCCTGTTGTTTTCTTAAATGCTGAAGCAAATTCTGTTTTTGAAGTAAACCCAATATTTTTTGCAAGTTCATCTTCTTTATAAATTCTAATTTTAGGATTGGAATATAAAAGATAAACAACATGTTCTATCCTTAAATCGTTGATATAATTATTAAATGTTTTTTGCTTGTATTGTTGAATAGTATCAGAAAGAGAATCAGGAGCTGTTTCCAATTGATCGGCTATAGAAGTAAGGCTAATATTTTTGCGAGTAAATTCTTTAGATTTTTCAAAATTATTTAATTTTTCTAATAAAGCGTTTGCCGCAACGCTTGTTGAATTATTTTCTGCCGAAATTCCAGTATTTTGATTATTGAATTTTGATCTTTCAATCAGTTTTTGATAATCTTTCTGAAGCTTTTTGTTTTTTGTTTTCCAGAATAGCCAACCGCATAATAAAAGCACGAATGAAATGATAGCAGAAATAATAATAACATTTTTCACAGTACTGTTTTTCTCTTTTTCTTTCTTTTCCATGATGACTTTTACAGGGGTATTGATACCTCTTTTCTGAGCATTCGTTAAGCTGTCATTTAGTTTCATGTAGAGATTGGTGTATTTCTCAGAATCCTGATGATTTCCTTTTTTTGAATTGGATCTGTAAAGTATCTCGAACAAGTCTCTTCTTATTTCAGGAAAATGACCTTTTTTCTCAAGCATAATTCCTTTCTGAGCATAAACTATACAGCTGTCATAGTTTTTCTGATCAAGGAAAAGTCTTGCTATTTCAGTGTGTACAAAAAGGGGAGTATTGTTATTCGCAAATTTATATTTTTTACAAATACTCAAAGATTTCTGAAAATAGCTTTTTGCTTCCTGTGGGTTTTTCAATTCGCTGCTTGTAATACCCAAATTTAGATAGAGCATTGATAATTGAGCATTTTTCTTCTGTGCGATTTTTTTATTATTTTCACCGACCTGTTGTAACGCTGATAATTGTTTCAGATAACTTTTTTGTACTTTAATCAAATTGGGTGATTCTCCTCTCATACCTTCTACAAAAGCAAAACCGCTATATATTCCGGCTAAAGAATAATATTTATCATCGTCGTTTTTTAGTTTTTCGTTATAAGCCAATGCTTTGTTCAGGTAATTTTCAGCTTCATCCAATAAACCTAAATATGAATATGCCGAAGCAATATTTGTATAATTAAGACAAACAATATAATCAGCTTTTATTTTACCGACTAATGCATCATTTTCTTTACCTATTAAAGTTGCTTCTTTATATTTTCCACTTGCATTAAAGGCAAATATTAATGACATATTACATTTGAATATACCGTAATCATAATTGATTTTTTTAGCATATCGTTTTGATTCTTCTGCTGTTTTGATAATTAACTGAGGATTACCCGAAAACTCCAATTGATCGAGCACGGCGATTTCTTTTTTTTGAAAACTTTCTTCAGCTAGTTTTTGTTTTTCTGTTGGATTGGTACAGGAAATTGTAAGAATTAGTAATAATAAATAATAAAAATTTTTAGTCATAATTTTGTACAGTTTGAAAAGAGAGAGTTTAGCAAAAGTAGAACTTTTTAGGCTAATATTTTATTCTAATCAAAAGTCTGTTAAAATGTGGTCTCACCAAGAATCGAACTTGGATCTAAAGTTTAGGAAACTTCTATTCTATCCATTGAACTATGAGACCGAATTTTAAAGTTATGATCTGAAAATGAAATATTTAAGTCCAAAGATAAAAGAATCCGCTCTTTAGAAGCGGATTCAGTAGATAAATACATCTCATTTTTTTAATTAGACAACAATAAAAAAGCACAGCCGACAATGCTGTGCTTAAATTTTTATAAATTTAATTGCAATTCCAAAACTGAAAAAAGCAAAAATTGAATTCATTTCAGATTTATTACATAGTAAATGTAGGAATAAATTTTTTATTTACAATGAATTTAATGTTAAAATTCACAAGTTATCCACAAGAAAATGTGGATAAGTAATTGGGTTAATTTTCAATGTATACGGGCATACTTGAAATCTTTAGTTAAAAATAAATAATTATCTTTAGCGTGAATTATAAAATATAACCATGAAAATAAAAATTTCTTTATTGATTTCAGTCTTTTATTTGGGCTTTACTGCAAATTCTCAAACATTTCCTTATGTAAAAGATTGGGGTTCGTATGTAGGAGGTAACGGTACGGTTTTACAGGATTTGGGATATGACGAAACTTCTATTCAGGTAGATAATCAAAAAAATATATATACAAAAGGTTCGGTAATGTTTCAGTCAGGATATAATGCATCTTATTACAATCAGTTTGTAAATGGAGGAGGAAACACCATTACGGCTCCAACTTTAGGTGCTTTTGCGTATTATGAAACAAAATTTTCACCGCAAGGACAAATGCTTAAAGGAAGCTACATAAGTTCAGGCTCTATTAGCGATTTTACTTACAAACGCCTTACTTATATTGACTCATCAAATAATTTTTATTACATCAACAGGTATTGGGGCTCTGTTCCTAATTTAGCAACTGCTGGAACATGGTTACAGAGTCCTGCTTCGAGTGCGAATTTTACTTATACCTTATCAAAATACGATGGCAATCAAAATTTACTATGGACAACCTATCTTCCTTCAACAGCTGAAAATTTGCCATTCTTAAGAGGTGATGAAAATGGAAATATTTATTTTGTAGGAGCGGTAAACACTGAAATTGCGGGATTATCAAACAGTGGTGTTTTCCAGGAATATTATATTAATTACTCTACAACTTCTGATACATCTACAAATTCTGTTATTGTAAAATTCAATCCTTTTGGGCAGAAAATTTGGGGAACTTATTCTGTTTTAGGAATTCAGGATATGGAAATATATAATAATGGTTTGTATATGTTTGGGGGGAATATAAATTCAAATATGCCCAACAATTACATCACATCCGGAACTTTTCAGCCTAATACACCTTCTATACAAATTATTTCTAAGTTTGATGGAGATACAGGACAAAAAGTTTGGGGAACTTATTATGGAACACCATCAATTACATCATATTCAGGACTAGGAATTTATGACCTTGAAGTAAATGAAACAGGATTATATCTTTCAGGACACACTAATGATGCAGCCTATCCGAACTATTTTGCAACTCCGGGAGGTTTTAAAAACCAATTGACCGGTGATGGGGATTTATTTTTGAGTAAATTCGATTATACAGGAAACCGAGTCTGGAGTACTTATTTTGGAAGTAATGGAGATGATGAAATAATTGGAAGCCCGAATTTATCTATTCTTGGAAACAGGATTGTTATGACAGGAAACCAATTTGGGAATACGGATAATATTTCTACTCCCAATGCTTATCTTACCACTCCGTCCAATGCGGTAAGCAATATGTATTTTACTGAATTTGATGCAGATGGTAACAGAAAATGGTCTTCTTATTACGGAGGAAGTGGAGGTACAATTTATGGAGAACAGCTAAACCCAAAATTTTTGAATGACGGTTCTTTAATATTATGGGGAACTACCGGAGCTTCTACAGGAATTGGAACTACCGGAGCTTCATATCCTGCAATGACCAATCCGGGAGCAGGCATGCCTTTTGGTTTTATAGCTAAATTTTCCTTAAAAGAATCACAGCTTGGAACTTCAGACATAGATAAGAACGAAGATTTAAAGCTGTATGATAATCCTAATAATGGTAAATTCTATATTACAGGAAGTATTTTGGAAAAGCAAAATTCCACATTGAAAATTTTTGATTTGTCAGGAAGATTATTGAAACAGATATCTTTGGATAAAAATAAAACACATGAATTCAATTTGCAAAATGAATTATCAAAAGGAAATTACCTTCTTGAAATAAATTCCGAAAAAAATGAAAGGATTAAGACATTTAAAATGTCTGTAAAATAAAAATGTAAGAGAAGGCTGTTTTTTGAGCTTTCTCTTTTTTTATCTATTTGAATTTGTTATCTTTATTCCATTAAAATCTCTTTATAAATATTATCTAAATATTCAGGTATAATTCTAGAACCTGAAACCTCAAGGTTCAAACTTCTGAGCCCCTAAAAATCTATTATTTTATAACAAAATGGTGAGCTCTATAGCTTATTTGCTTTTTTCGCCTACATATAAAGAGAAATCATATGAAAACAAATACAATAGCCGTAATCGGCGGAACAGGAAAATCAGGAAAATATCTTGTTCAAAGTCTTTTAAATAAAAATTATTCAATCAAATTATTATTACGAAATCCAGAGAATTTTGAGCTTAAAAATCCTTTAATTGAAATTGTAAAAGGTGATGCGAGAAATTATAACTCGGTCAATAATTTAATTAAAAACTGTGACTTAGTTATCAGTACTTTGGGACAGCCAAGAGGAGAGGAGACAATCTTTAGTGATGCTTCAAAAAATATTATTAAAGCAATGAATTTTTATGGAATAAAAAGATATATCGTAACAACCGGATTGAATGTAAATACACCTTTTGACAACAAAAATGAAAAGGTAAAAATGGCAACCGACTGGATGTATCAAAATTATCCAAAAACAACTGCAGATAAACAAAAAGAGTACGAACTTCTTACAGAAAGCAATCTGGATTGGACTTTGGTAAGACTTCCTTTAATTATTCAGACTTCCGAAAGTTTTAAAACAGAAACGAGTTTGGAAGATTGTAAAGGAGAAAATATTTCTACAACAGATTTAGGCGAATTTTTGGTTTCTCAAATTGATGATCAAGCTTTTATTAAACAAAGTCCGTTTTTGTATAATATTTAATTTTTTAAACATTAAGATTTAGTTTAAGAAATTAAGAATATTAAGTTTAGTCGTGTTTTTAATTTAAAATCAGAATGATTTTCTTAATGAAACTTAACAGCTTAATTTTTCTTAATGGTTTAAATAAAAAACAGAGAGTAAATTTTTACTCTCTGTTCTATTTTAATTCTCCAGCTTTTCTTTAATGTATTTCGCTGTATGAGATTTTTTATTTTTTGCTAAATCTTCCGGAGTTCCTGTGAAAACAACTTCACCACCGTATTTTCCGGCTTCCGGACCAATGTCGATAATGTAATCGGCAGATTTTATAATATCCGGTTGATGCTCAATAACGATTACAGAATGCCCCAAATCGATCAACGCCTGTAAAGATTTTAACAGCTTCTGAATATCATGGAAATGAAGACCTGTTGAAGGCTCATCAAAAATAAACAAAGTTTTGTCCGTTGTTACACCTTTTACCAGAAACGAAGCCAATTTCACACGCTGTGCTTCACCTCCGGAAAGCGTAGAAGAGCTTTGTCCCAACTGCAAATATCCCAAACCAACATCTTGCAGAGGTCTTAATTTGGTTACAATTTTCTCTTCATTATTATCTTTGAAAAATTCCAAAGATTCATCAACGGTCATGTGAAGAATATCCGAAATATTTTTTTCGTCAAATTTCACTTCCAGAATTTCGTTTTTGAAACGTGTTCCTTTACAAACTTCACATTCAAGCTCGATATCCGCCATGAACTGCATTGAAACACTGATCACACCTTCACCTTTACATTCGTCGCATCTTCCACCATCAACGTTGAAAGAGAAATGTTTAGGTTTATACCCCATCATTTTAGAAATTTTTTGCTTGGCAAATAAATCTCTGATGTCGTCATAAGCTTTCAGATAGGTTACAGGATTTGAACGGGAAGATTTTCCGATTGGGTTCTGATCGATTAATTCTATATGCTTAATTAGTTTTGTCGGGAAATCAACAGAATCATAATCTCCTTTTTTTCCTCCCATTCCAAGCTGAATCTGAATATCATTCGTCAGAATCTCTTTCATTAAAGTAGATTTTCCACTTCCTGAAACTCCGGAAATCACAACTAAACTTTCCAAAGGAACATCAACATCAATATTTTTTAAATTATTTTGACGCGCTCCTTTTATATGAATCCATTCTTTTGCTTTTCTGCGCTTCTTCGGAACTTCAATTTCTAATCTTCCGGTTAAATATTTTGAAGTTAAAGTATCTGCATCCTTTAGTTCTTTATAATCTCCTGCAAAAACCAGTTCACCGCCCAAATAACCAGCTTCAGGACCAATATCAATAATATAATCTGCAGCCTTCATTACGTCTTCATCGTGTTCTACGACGATTACCGTATTTCCAAGATCGCGAAGATTTTTTAGAACCTCAATTAAATTTTCTGTATCCCTCGAATGAAGACCGATTGACGGCTCATCCAAAATATAAATAGAACCTACCAAAGAACTTCCCAAACTTGTAGCTAGATTAATTCTCTGGCTTTCACCACCTGAAAGTGTGTTTGAAGTTCTGTTTAACGTTAAATATCCTAAACCGACTTTCAATAAAAACTCAAGACGGGTCGTAATTTCATATAATAATCTTTTGGCAACTTCTTTATCATGTTCTGATAATTTCAAACTATTGATCAAAGGAAAAAGTTCATCCAAGGGAAGTTCAATCATCGACTGGATATTGTGTCCATCGATTTTAACCCAAGTTGTTTCTTCACGTAATCTCAAGCCTTCGCAAGTCGGGCAAAGTGTTTTTCCACGATAGCGGGAAAGCATTACTCGATACTGGATTTTGTATAAATTTTCCTCAAGCATTTTGAAGAAATTATCAATCGAAGGGAAGGTACTTTTCCCATCACCTTTCCAAAGATATTTTTTCTGTTCTTTGGTCAATTGATGGTAAGGTTTATGAATAGGAAAGTCTTTTGCTTTTTTAATGAAATCTTTTTTCCATTCGCTCATACTTTCACCTCTCCATGAAGCAACAGTGTCTTCGAAAACTGACAATGTTTTATTCGGAATTACCAAATCTTCATCAATCCCAATTACTTTTCCGTAACCTTCACAAGTCGGACAAGCTCCGTAAGGATTATTAAAGCTGAAAAAATGAACATTCGGTTCTAGAAATTCTATTCCGTCAAGCTCAAATTTATTGGAGAATTCTTTGATTTTTCCTGTATCGGCATCTTTTAATGAACAATATCCACGACCTTCATAGAAAGCCATCTGAATAGAATCTGCCAAGCGCTGAAGGAAACTTTCATCTTCTTCATAAGAAAAACGATCGATCACAAGATTGATTACCATTCCTTTTTCCGGAGTGAAACCAAAACTTTCAAGATCTTCGATTCCTGCGACATTTCCGTTGATTTCCAATCTTGTGAAACCGGCAAGTTTCAAAACATTTAAATTCTCTCCAAAATTCGCAGCATCATATTCATAAGGAGCTGTTAACAAGAACGAAGTATCTTTTTTGGATGATTTAATAAAATCCACAACATCGGTCACCGAATCTTTTTTCACTTCTTCACCCGAAACCGGAGAATAGGTTTTCCCGATTCTTGCGAAAAGAAGTTTCATATAATCGTAAATCTCTGTTGAGGTTCCGACAGTAGATCTCGGATTCGAAGAAATTACTTTCTGTTGAATAGCAATCGAAGGCGCTAAACCTTTAATATCATCAACTTTGGGTTTTTCTAATTTTCCCAAAAACTGACGTGCATAAGAGCTCAAACTCTCGACATATCTTCTCTGTCCTTCCGCATAAATCGTATCAAAAGCCAATGAAGATTTTCCACTTCCTGAAACTCCTGTAATGACAATCAGTTTATTTTTCGGGATGAGAACATCTATGTGTTTCAGATTGTTAAGATGTGCATTCTTAACGAAAATCTGCTTTTTAATATCTATATCTGTTGTATTAGCCATAGTAAAATTAAGACTAACAAAATTACGAATTTTTGGTGGATAATACTAGTATATAAATTTTGGTAATTACATACAATTCTACACTAAGTGAAAAGTTATAATTATGTTAATTTTTATCTTTTTAGTGAACCTTTATTAAATAAAATGCATCTATTTAAGATAAGAATTAATAATTTGTAATTTTACTATACCATGATAAACACAAGTATAAAGTCTGTATTTGAACTTTTACAGACTTTTTCAACAGAAGAAATATGTATCGATTACCTGGAACAAATGAGATGGGGCGGAATTGTAGAAAGTCCTTTTGATTCTGAGTCTCAGATTTATAAATGCAGTAAGAATCGCTATAAATGTAAGAACACGGGCAAATATTTTAATGTTAAAACAGGCTCAATGTTCGAAAACACTAAAATAAGCTTACGGAAATGGTTTTTGGCAATATGGTTGGTTACTTCATATAAAAAGGGAATAAGTTCTCTTCAGCTAGCTAAAGATATTGATGTGACACAAAAGACAGCGTGGTTTATGTTGCAAAGAATACGTGCCTGCTTTGGCATTGAAAATAGTAACGAACTTGATGGCATTGTGGAGTGTGATGAAACTTTTATAGGAGGGAAAAATAAGAACAGGCATAAAGATAAAAAAGTAAAAAACTCTCGGGGAAGAAATTTTAAAGACAAAGTTCCGGTGATGGGAATGTTGCAAAGAGGAGGGAAGATGAATGCTTTTGTAATAGAAGATACAAAAAAAGCAAGTATTCAACCTCTTATTTACAGATATATAAACCAGGAAACTACAAAATTGATAAGTGATGAATGGTGGGCTTATGAAGGATTGGATAAATATTATGATCATAAAGTTATCGATCATTCAAAAAAAGAATATGTAAGTCTTCAGGATAACACAATACATACGAACAACATTGAAGGTTCATGGAAAATTCTGAAAAATTCTGTTTGTGGAATTCATAATCATGTTTCCAGAAAGCATCTTCAGAAATATGTAGACGAGTTCGTTTATAAATTTAATTTAAGAGAAATTTCGGATGGGGAGAGATTCAAATATCTGTTAACAAACAGTGATGTCAGAACAAAATATAAAGATTTAATTTTTTCCAGTAAATTTGAATAAAATACTGAATATTAATTAAGTAGATATTGAAAATAAGAAATTGAAATTAAAAGATAAATGTTGGTTTTGATAAAAAGAGAAGATTATAAAAGAAGATTGAACTCATAAATTATTAGTTGAAATTTTCTCATTTTTGTGGATGTTATTTTAATTATGATGATGAAGATAAATTTTAATATAATTATAATAACTTAATAGCCAAAAACAAAATGACACTAAAATTATTAAAACAAAGAAATGTTAAAAGCATTATCTACCAAGGAATTGAATATTTTGATATTGCTGATATTAAAAACAATCACAGTGATTTAAAAATTAATATTGACAAAATAATTACTGTTAATAATGTTAAAGTAATTAAAGCTCAACACGTTACCGTTTGTACAGAATTTGATGTGAAAATTAAAGGAATATTCAATAAGAAATAAAATTCACTTAGTGTAGAATTGTATGTAATTACCATAGAAATAAACGATATTCTATAGCAAGATTTGACTTATTTAAAATATTTAAAATTCAAAAATTTGTGTAAATAAAAAATGTTATCCATTGCATATAATTGGTATTCAATGTTAAATTTTAAAGATTTTAAGTTTTTTTAAGTTCACGGTATTGTTTTGTATTTTAAAATTTGTTAAAATTGTATTCATAAATATGTAATATAGAAATGAGAAAATTATTCAGAGATCTAGTTACACATTTAATGAGAAAAAGATAACGAAATTACTTCCCAAGATGCGTCCAATGCGGTCGCATCTTTTTTATGACAACTATCATTTGTATGTCTTCACGAACTCCAGTACTTTTGGGCTCACGAAACTAACTGAGAATAATTCTGATTTTATGATTAAAAAAATACTTCCTGTCCTTTTTTTAGGAACATTATTTTTCGCACATGCACAGGAAAAATCAACGGATATTGAGACAATTGAAGTTCAAGGGAAACTTTTTTCTACACCTTACAAAAGCGCCAATCAAAATATTACGGTCATTACAAAAGAGGAAATTGCCAATTCTCCGGCAAAAAGTATTGACGAGATTCTTCAGCAAATTCCCGGTATGGACATCAGAAGGAGAGGTGCAAATGGGGTACAAAGTGATATAGGCTTCCGCGGAAGTTCTTTTGAGCAGGTTCTTTTGCTTTTAAATGGTATCAGAATGAATGATTCTCAAACAGGGCACAATTCTATGAATCTTCCTGTAGATCTTGATGATGTAGAGAGAATTGAAGTCATAAAAGGTCCTGCTGCAAGACGTTTCGGGCAAAATGCTTACGCAGGAGTCATCAATGTAATTACGAAAACAAATCCAGGGAAAAGAGTTAAAATAAGTGCTGAAGGAGGTGATTACGAAACATATGGTTTTGGTCTGAATGCTCAATTGGGAAATGAAAAATTCTCAAATTCTTTACAGGCAAATTCTTCGAGTTCGCAAGGATATATGTATAATACAGACTATGAAATCAGGAATATTTTTTATCAAAGTAAATTAAATATAAAAGACGGCGACATCAGATTACAAGCCGGTTTTTCTGAAAAAAAGTTTGGAGCAAACGGTTTTTATTCATCTCCAAAAGCGTTGGATCAATATGAAGAAACACAGGCTTCTGTTGTGAGTCTTGCACATCAGCAAAAATTTGGAAAATTAAAACTGAGCTCAAATGTTTATTGGAGAAGAGGACAGGATATGTATCTGTACAACAGGGAAAAGCCTGAAATCTATCGAAATATGCACATCGGAAATAATGTAGGCGGAGAAGTGAATTCCAGCTACGAATGGGGATTGGGAACAACTGGAATCGGAGTGGAGTTGAGAAAAGAATTTTTAGCAAGTAATAATTTGGGTGATAGAAATCGTTTTGTTTCACAGGTTTTCTTCGAGCATAATTTTTCTTTATTGGATAAAAAATTAAACATCAGTCCCGGAATTTCGTGGGCAAATTATTCCAAGGAAGGAAACTTTTTCTATCCAGGTTTAGACGTCGGATATAGCTTTAATCAAAATAATAAAATCTACGGAAATATTGCAAAAGTTCATAGAGTTCCGACATTTACAGATCTTTATTATGTAAGTAAAACCGAAGTAGGAAATCCAAATTTATTACCTGAAAGTGCAGTATATGCAGAAATTGGTTATCAATATCAGACAAAAAATATTTTAGCAAAGGCAAGCGGATTTTTAAGGAATGCAGATAATTCTATCGACTGGACAAAAATGAACTTAAATGATTCGGTTTGGTATGCTCAGAATGTAGGAGATACAAAAGTAAAAGGAGTAGAACTTGAGCTGAATCATCAAATCTTGAATTGGCTGAAATATACAGTCGGGTATACTTATTTAGATAATAAATTAAACAAGCCAAGTGATTTTGTAGCAAGATATGTTTTGGATAATCTTAAACATCAGTTCATTGCAAAATTAGAGACAAAATTCCTGAAAAGCTTTACCAATGAAGTTGTTTACAGATACAATCAAAGACTGAATAACGGAAGTTATAACTTAGTAGACGAAAAATTAAGTTTTGCTAAAAAAGACTATTCTGTTTATGTTTTAATTAATAATGTAACAAATACTTCATACACAGAAACTTTTGGAGTTATGATGCCGAAAAGATGGTTCCATATTGGTTTTTCTTATAATATCAATATTAAATAAATGTTAATTAATGATGAATTAAAGTTAATATTACGAAATTGTTAATTCATTTACATTTGCAAAAATTTTTTAAATGAAACTCTTTTTAAGCCTTAGTTTACTTTTAAGTCTTACATTTTTAAAAGCACAGGAACATATTTCCGGCTTCGGTGCTGTGACTTTAACCTATAAGTTTCATCCCAAGTTTTTCCTTTATGCAGAAGGTCAAATGAGAAGTATTGAAGATTTTACTTATCCGGATTATTATGAAATAAAAGGAGGATTAGGATATTATCTTACCAAAAATCATAAGCCTTTTATCGGTTTTGGAAGATATGCAACTTATAAAGAGCATGCCATCAACAAAGAAGAGTTCAGAGTTTGGCTACAGGATGTAATCGACATCAAAAAAGGTGTTGTGAAATTTGAAAACCGTTTACGCACAGAAAAAAGCTGGTTTTATGAACCTCAAACTGATAAAAGTTCAGAAAGAATGCGTTACCGTTATCGTCTGAATGTGAGCGTACCTTTGAATGCAAAAGAAGTGAAAAAAGGGACTGTTTTTGCCAATGTTTATGACGAGATTTTTCTTGTAAGTCCGATGAAACCTACTTTTGCAAGAAACAGAGTTTATGCAGGAGGCGGTTATCAGATCGATGATAATTTTGGAGTTGCAGCAGGCTATCTTTGGCAGAGAGAATTTAATGCAACCAACAACCAAAATTTTCATTTCCTGTATGTTGCTTTAAATATCAATATCGACGGAACCAATCACCCTGTGAAAACATTTGATTATCCTGGAGCAGATTAAGAAATTTTCTGATTTTGCCTTGAAAATAAAACAAACCTTCCTTAGATCTATTGATTCAGGAAGGTTTTTCTTTTTAGTATTTATCAATCAAATAATGATATGCTTTCAGATATTTATTAAATCTTTTGATATCTTTTGGATTAAGTTCTCTGTTTACTCTTCTTAAATCCATATTATCACGAAGATCGTTTAATTTTACAGCAACAGCAAGCGGAGAACGCTCCGTTCTTTTCACAAAATCGTCATATTCTTCATCCGGGTCGAATTTTGTAAGACAGCTGATTGCGAAAATAATATATTCGGGGAAACCTTCACCTCTCAAGTAATCCAAACTGAATTCTACAGGATGATCTTCCACAACATCGTGTAAAACTCCTACGATTTTTTCGTCCATCGTTTTTCCGTATTCCATGACACGCATTACGTGAGCAATGTAAGGAGCATGATATTTGTCGGTTTGACCTTTGTGTGCTTTATCAGCTATTTTTATTGCTCTGTGGAGCATTTCGTCTTTTGTCATTTTTAAATAAAGTAGAATACAAAAATAAAAAATGCCTCAAGATTTGAGACATTTTTTATGAATTATTTTACATAATATCATTAGTTTGCTTCTACTTCTACAGAAGCGTTCGGAGCGTTGGTTTTTACGGACTCAATACCTTTCTCCATTCCATTGTCGGATTCGTACATTTGGCTTGTTCCGATGATTTGTCCGTTTGTTGCTTTTAAGTTAAAATACCAACGTCCGTCTTTAGCCGTAAGTCTTTCAAATTTAGAATCATCCGGTGCATTTTTCCTTACAGAATCGATACCATTTTCGCATCCTGATTTGGAATTATATCCCTGACTGGTCAAAATAACCTGTCCGTTTACTGCTTTCAAGTTAAACTGATGATCACCATTTGTTCTTTTAGAAATAATAAATTTTCCCATGTTTTGTATATTTAAAAATTGTACTTATTTGCTTTTTGGTAATTGTTTTTTTCTTCTGATTTTGCATCTTAAGGAGTCATTGAATTAAGCATTTTATAATCCGTAAGATCAAGCTTCTGCATTTTTGTAGTATTCATTCTGGAAAAGACTTGTTTTTTCTCCTTTTCCTGTGCAGAAAGAGAAACCGAAATCAAGAGAATTGGAAATAATATTTTCATTTGTGAAATAGTTTTGATAAAAATAAAAAAAATATTTGAATTTAAAGTTGTTTGAAATCTCATTTTATTATTTCGCTAGAAAATCTATATAAAACTGAACATATATTCATTCAGATTAGCAATTATATTTAAAATAATTACTGTAAAGAAATAAAAATCATTATTTTTGGAATTAACAAACAAAAAATTATAACTATGAAATGGTATTTAAAAGTATTAAAACAGTACGCTGATTTTGATGGAAGAGCTAGAAGAACAGAATATTGGATGTATCTCTTATTCAATATGATTTTTGCAATTATAGCAGCAGTACTGGATAATATCTTAGGATTGAAGTTCACACCGGAAATCCCTTACGGATATATTTATTTGCTTTATGCATTGGCGACTTTTATCCCTGGTTTAGCGGTATTTGTCAGAAGAATGCATGATATTGATAAGAGTGGATGGTGGTTTTTCATAGCTTTCATTCCAATTATTGGAGGAATCTGGTTATTAATACTTTGTGCTACGGAAGGAACTCCGGGAAGAAATCAATACGGTGTAAATCCTAAAGAGAATTTCAACGAAATAAATGAAATCGGAAAAAAAGATATTTAATCAAAAAAATCCCGAAATTACTTCGGGATTTTTTATATCTATATAAAGGAAGTTATTAATAGCTTCCTTTTTCAATAAAATGTGCAGCTACTTTTTCAGTTAATGCCACTACATTTGGACTATTTGTATATTTTGTAAATCTTCTCAAGCCAGAAAGCATCATTCTCTGTTCGTCACCTTCAGCAAAAGAAACAATTCCTTCTTTTGCACCAGCGATGATTTTGTCAATTGCTTTGTAAAGATTTAACTGAGCCATTGCAGCTTCTACAGAATCAGCAGAGAAATGTTTTTCAGCTCTTAAAACTGCAGATTCAGCCATGTAGATTTGATTAAGAATTTCAGAAGCATTTAATAATAAATGTTGCTGTTTCTCAACATCCATCATGTATTTTTGAAGAGCAGCTCCGGAAACCATTAAGAAAACTTTCTTAAGATTTGCGATAATTGCTTTTTCTTCGCTCATAAATGCAGAATAATCAGGAACTTCGAATGACGGAATTCCCATCAATTCTTTGCTGATTGCCATTGCAGGAGAAAGTAGGTCTAATTCACCTTTCATTGCTCTTTTGATTAACATTCCAACCGCAAGAAGTCTGTTGATTTCGTTGGTTCCTTCATAAATTCTTCCAATTCTTGCATCTCTCCATGCAGCTTCCATTGGAGTGTCCTCTGAGAATCCCATTCCACCATAGATTTGGATTCCTTCATCAGCTGTATTTTGAGTAAGATCTGATACGAAAACTTTAAGGATAGAAGCTTCTACTGCGAATTCTTCAACACCTTTTAATTCAGCTTGTTGATGATCCATCCCTCCAGCAACTAATTCTGCAATTTTATCTTCAACATTTTTTGCTAAACGGTAAGAACCAGCCTCACTAACGAAAACCCCAGTTGACATTTCAGCAATTTTCTTTCTGATTGCTCCGAAAGTTGAAATAGAAACTCCAAACTGTTTTCTCTCGTTTGAATATTGAATAGAGTGGTTTAAAATTCTTCTTTGTCCGTCAAGATTGGCAGCAGCTAATTTAATTCTCCCAACATTCAATGCATTCAAAGCGATTTTGAAACCATTGTTTCTTTCACCCAACATATTCTCAACAGGAACTTTCATATCATTGAAGAAAACCTGACGAGTAGAAGAGGAACGGATACCTAATTTGTGCTCTTCTTCACCAAAAGTTAAGCTTTCAGGATTTTCCAATTCTGAACGGTTGATTACAAAACCGGTGATGTTTTTATCATCATCAATTTTCGCAAACAAAGTGAAAGTATCTGCAAAACCTGCATTGGAAATCCACATTTTCTGTCCGTTGATGATGTAATGTTTTCCGTCTTCAGACAATTTTGCTCTTGTCTTTCCTGAGTTGGCATCAGAACCAGCATCTGGCTCAGTCAAGCAATAGGCTCCGAATTTTGTTCCTGTAGCTAAATCCGGAAGGTATTTCTTTTTTAACTCTTCACTTCCATAAAGAAGAGTAGGTAATGTACCAATTCCTGTATGAGCTCCGTAAGCTGTTGCTAATGAGCCGTTTCCTCCCGAAACATAATCACAAGCTAACATCGTACTCACGAATCCCATTCCAAGTCCGCCGTATTCTTCAGGAACAGTGATTCCCAACAATCCCATTTCTCCTAATTTGCGCATTGTTTGTTCCGTCAACGCATAATCTTTTTTCTCAAAACGATCGTGGTGCGGAATTACTTCTCTATCTATAAATTCTTTCGCAGAATCGCGAAGCATTTTTTGTTCTTCACTCAGTTCTTCAAGACTGAAAATTTCGTTTGCAGGAATTTCCTTGATTAAGAATTCTCCTCCTTTTAATATATTTCCCATTTAATACTTTATTTTTTAGTTATAATAATTCAAAAATCGAAGCAGCTCCCTGTCCCGTTCCCACACACATAGAAACCATTCCGTATTTGTTTCCGCGTTTTCTCATTTCGTCAAGAAGTTGAACGGTTAATTTTGTTCCAGTACATCCAAGTGGGTGCCCCAATGCGATTGCACCTCCGTTTACATTTAAGATATCAGGATTTAAGCCTAATTCTTTTTTGATAGCAACAGATTGTGATGCGAATGCTTCGTTTAATTCAATTAATTCAATATCTTTTAATTCTAAACCGGCTTGTTTTAAAGCTTTTGGAATTGCATAAATTGGTCCCATTCCCATAATTCTTGGTTCAAGACCAGCAGCTGCATAAGCAACTAATCTTGCTTCTGGTTCCAACCCTAATTCTTTTACCATTTCTTCACTCATCACCATCACGAAAGCTGCTCCATCACTCATTTGAGAAGAGTTTCCGGCAGTTACGCTTCCTCCGTTGGCAAAAACTGGTCTTAATTTAGCCAAACCAGCCAAAGAAGTATCAGCTCTTGGACCTTCATCAACTGAAAAGTCAAACTTTTTAGTTTGCATTTTCTGGTTTTCATCAAGGAAATTATATTCAACAGGAATTGAAACAATCTGGTTCGCAAATTTACCTTCCTGATTGGCTTTTAAAGCTTTCATATGAGATTCAAAAGCGAACTGATCCTGTTCTTCTCTTGTGATATTATATTGTTTTGCAACCTCTTCTGCAGTGTAACCCATTCCCCAATAATAATCAGGGTTTGTTTTTGCAATATCCGTTTCAGGAACCGGCTTGTAACCACCCATTGGTATGTAAGACATTGATTCTGTACCTCCTGCAATAATACAATCAGCCATTCCTGCCTGAATTTTTGCTGAAGCAATCGCAATTGCCTCACTTCCTGATGCACAATATCTGTTTACGGTAACTCCGGGAACTTTGTCTGTATTCAATCCCATTAAAGAGATCAAACGGGCAACGTTCAAGCCTTGCTCAGCTTCCGGCATTGCGTTTCCAACGATAAGGTCATCGATTCTGTTTTTGTCTAATTGCGGAAGTTCAGCCATTAATTTTTCAATAACTGTAGCCGCCATTACATCGGGTCTTGTAAATCTTAAACTTCCTTTTGGAGCTTTTCCAACGGCAGTTCTGAAACCCTTTACTATATATGCTGTTTTCATATTTTTTATTGATTAATATTATTTTCTGAGAATTTTTTTGCCTCGTAGAGGTAAAATGTTAATAGCTTTTATTTTTGCTTTGCTTGCGGAGCTCCGTAGGAGCGACCTGTTAATCTTCAACCCACTCAAATAAATATTTAGGATCATATTCTATTTCAAATTTTGACATAAAATCCAAATATTCTTCTCTAAATGTTTTCTTTTTATGATATTCTTCTTGGTTTAAAATATACTTTATAACCGAATCAACACTGCTTTTGGAATAGGAAAATGCTCCGTATCCTTCCTGCCAATTGAATTTCCCCTTCATCCATCCTTTTTCATTAATAAATTTTGAAGAACCTGCTTTAATATCTCTTACTAAATCTGAAATTGAAATAGCTGGACTTAAACTTACAAGAATGTGTACATGGTCAGGCATTGCAAAAACTGCGAATAATTTTTGATTTCTATTGGAAACAATACCTGTAATAAATTTATGTAATTCTTCTCTGTTTTCTTTTGAAATCAGGTTTTGTCTTCCTTTAACGGCGAAAACAATTTGAATATAAATTTGTGTGTATGTGTTTGCCATAAAATTAACAGGTCGCCTCTACGAGGCTTGATGTCTTCTAAAACTATTCTGCTATTAACAGTTCGCTCCTACGGAGCTCCCCATTAATTTCTCAAAGGTTTTCCGTTTTGTAACATGTATTGAATTCTCTCCAAAGTTTTTCTCTCACCACAAAGCTGTAAGAACGTTTCTCTTTCAAGATTCAATAGGTATTGTTCAGTTACGATTGTTGGTTCGGAAAGATTTCCACCGACCATTACGTTGGCTAGTTTATCTGCAATTTTCTTGTCGTGTGCAGAGATGAAATTTCCTGTTAACATTTGGTCAGTTCCAACGTAGAACATTCCCAAAGCATCTTTACCAAGAACTTTTACTTTTTGTTCGATTGGTTGAGTATAACCATGTTCGGCTAAACTTATTGCCAACATTTTTGCCGTTTTTATTTGCGTTCTTTTATCAACTGCTACGATATCTTTTCCTTTTTCAAGAATTCCCATATCGTAAGCTTCGTAAGCAGAAGTTGCTACTTTACCCATCGCGATATTCATGAAAGCTTCACGAAGTCTGTTGTTTTTAATATCATCACTGTGGAATTCTCTTGAAGTTCTCAATGTCAATTCTTTCGTTCCACCACCACCAGGAATTACACCAACTCCGGTTTCAACCAATCCGATGTAAGTTTCTGCTGCTGCGACAACTCTGTCGGCGTGCATGGTCATTTCGCAACCACCACCAAGCGTCATTCCGTGAGGAGCAACTACGACAGGAATAGAAGAGTAACGAACTCTCATCATCGATTTCTGGAAATAAGCGATTGCCATATTCAAATCGTCCCAATCCTGTTCGATTGCCATCATTAAAATCATGGCTAAATTGGCTCCAACAGAGAAATTTGTGCCTTGATTTCCGATAACTAATCCATCATATTCTTTTTCAGCTAAATCAATTGCTCTGTTTAATCCATCTAAAACTTCACCTCCTAAAGAATTCATTTTAGAACGGATTTCGAAGTTGATAATTCCGTCGCCTAAATCTTCAATCGAAGCTCCTGAATTACTCCAAAGCGTTTTATTTTTTCTGATATTATCTAAAATAATGAAAGAATCCTGACCCGGAATTTTGTTGTATTCTCCTGAATTTTTATCAACATAAATCGTTTGTCCTTCATGATTAACTTTATAGAAAGTCTCTACGTTCTTCACCCAGTCTGAAACTTCGTAACCCGCATCTTTAGCCAATTCGATACCTTTTTGAACACCAACAGAATCCCAGATTTCAAACGGACCGTTTTCCCAACCGAAACCAGCTCTCATCGCGTCGTCGATTTTGTAGACTTCATCAGAAATTTCAGGAACTTTATGCGAAACGTAAGCGAATAATGCACCTAAAGATTTTCTGTAAAGCTCTCCAGCTTTATCTTTCCCGCCAATTAAGACCTTGAATCTGTCAATTGGTTTATCAATATTTTTAGTTAATTCTAAAGTCGGGAAAGAAGATTTTCCTTGAAGCTCATATTCTAAAGTATCAAGATTTAATCCGTGAATTTCAGATTTTCCTTCTGCATTTTTCACTTTTTTATAAAAACCTTGTTCAGTTTTTGAACCTAACCATTTATTATCAACCATTTTCTGGATGTAATCTGGAAGTGCAAAAACGTCATTGAAATTATTAGCCTCAACACCGCTGTTACGAACGCCATTTGCCACCATTACCAATGTATCCAATCCAACAACATCAGCAGTTCTGAATGTCGCAGATTTTGGACGACCGATTACTGGACCTGTTAATTTATCAACTTCAGAAACAGTTAATCCTAATTTCTGAACATTGTGAAGCAAATCCATCATTGAGAAAACACCAATTCTGTTCGCGATAAATGCAGGAGTATCTTTTGCTAAAACGGTTGTTTTGCCTAAGAATTTTGCTCCATAATTCATGTAGAAATCAATGATTTCCGGAGCTGTATCAGTTGTAGGAATAATCTCTAAAAGAGGAAGATATCTTACAGGATTAAAGAAATGTGTTCCTGCAAAATAATGTTTGAAATCATCGCTTCTTCCTTCCACCAACATATTAATTGGAATTCCGGAAGTGTTTGAAGAAACTAAAGTTCCGGGTTTTCTGAACTGTTCGATTTTTTCGTAAACTGATTTTTTGATGTCCAGTCTTTCAACTACAACCTCAATAATCCAGTCTGTATTTTTTATTTTTGGTAAATCATCATCAAAATTTCCAACCTTGATTCTATCTGCGAATTTCGGAGAATAGAGTAGAGCCGGACTTGCTTTTTTCAGTTTTTCAAAGTTTTCAGAAGCGATTCTGTTTCTTACCGCTTTGTCATCTTTGGTCAAACCTTTTTTCTGTTCTGCTTCAGTTAATTCAAAAGGAACGATATCCAAAAGCGAAACTTCTACGCCAATATTAGCGAAGTGAGCCGCAATACCGCTTCCCATAATTCCTGAACCAAGAACCGTTACGTGTTTGATTCTTCTTTTCATTTTGATTTATTGATTTGTTTATTATTTTCTATTGTTTAAATCAGTAGCGATTTTCATAATTTCGCACATCACTTCCTTGAAAGTTTCCAGTTTTTCAGGAGCAATTTTTTCCATGATTCTTTTATTGAAATTCACTACAACTTCTTTAGACATGTTTCTGGAATTCAATCCCTTATCTGTAAGTTTAATGATTACTTCACGTTTATCTGTTGTGGTTTTTTCCTTATAGATATATCCATTGTCTTCAAGAAGTTTGATAATTCTCGTTAAAGAAGTAGGTTCGATCGCCATTTTAGGACCTAGATTTGTACTTCTTGTCCCTTCTTTTGGGTCAATTTTAAGAAGAGTAAGCGCCTGAACAGCCGTAGAATCGTGTTCCTGAGCGAGATCTGTGTACATTTTAGAAACAGCTAACCAAGTCTGTTTTAAAATTAAATCTACATTTTCTATTTTGTCTTTATTATTATCCATCATATTTTGCTGAAATGGTTTTACCCAAATTTAGCAAATATTATGCATGCATAGTATTTATTAACGTTAAAATTTGTTAATGTATTGATATGTAGTTGATTAAATTGTATGATTAGCATAATACTATGCATGCATAGTATGTGAAATATTTAAACAAAATCGTTGATTAATAAATGGTTTTCACGAAATTAACAATTTCTTCAAAAGATTCACATTGTTGTTTGATTGAATCGTTAGAAATAAGCCAAAAGTTGTTTTGAAACTCAAAATTTAATGAAGACAGATCTTTTTGAAAGTTTTTTTGAAGCAAAGAATACAGCATTTCTTTATAAAAATCAGGTGCAATAATTTTCGGAGCCACAAAATTTTCATTAACCTGAAATAAAAAAGCGTTCGTTAATTCATCATGCTGTAGTAAAACATCTTCCACAATTCCGGAGTATAAATGATTGTCTTTTACATACCAAATTTTATCTGCAAATTCTTTTGCCAAACGCCAATCGTGAGACGAAAAAAGGATTAATTTATTTTGTTCTTTAGCTAATTTTCGAAGTGTTTTTAAGATGATAATTTTATTTTTTTCATCTAAATGTGTTGTAGGTTCATCAAGAATAATGATAGGTGAATTCTGCGTTAAAGCCCTTCCAATAAAAGCTTTTTGAAGATTTCCATCAGATAAATTTTTAAGCAAAGTATTTTTATATTGAACTAAATCCAGTTGCTCAATAATATCTGAAACTTCGTTTCTGTCTTCTTTTTTAAGCTCAAAATAAAAAGGATAATAAATGTATTTCCCTAACGAAATAAGATCTTCAACAGTATAATTTTGTGGAATAATCGATTTTGAAAAAACAACTGCAATATTTTCTGCAATCTCTTTAACGGAAAGATTCTTTATATTTTTATGGTTGATAAAAATTTCTCCGCTTAAAAGAGGGATCTGATGTAAAATGGATTTAATTAAAGTAGTTTTTCCGACACCGTTATTACCAATCAATAGGCATACTTCTCCTAAATTCAAGGTTGCATTTGCATTTGAAATTAAGGTTTTATCGTAGCCTATGTTTGCTTGGTTGATTTGTAGGTGCATTTTGTTTAATATTTATTTCTTTTCTCGCGGATTTTGCAGATTTATTTACGTTTCGTTTGTCATGCTGAAAGCATCTCCACAAAGTTAATTTAGATTCCTACGGAATGACAAAATGGATGTTTTTATTTAAAATTCACAATTCACTCATTCGCTTTAAACCTTATTCTGTTTCAAAAGCATCATCAAGATCACAGGAATTCCAAAAACTGAGCTTATCACATTCAAAGGAATTTGAGATTTCTCTGCAATAATTGAGAAAAATAACATCATCAACATTCCCAAAAACATATTCAAAATCCATTGTTGCCAAAGCTTTGCGGGATTATATATCAATCTGCAAAAATGCGGGACAATAATTCCTATAAACAAAATAGGTCCTAAAAATGCCGTAACAGAAGCCGAAAGTAGGGAAGATGCAACAATGATGAAGATTTTTAATTGATTTAAATTAACTCCTAAACTTTGTGCATAAGAAGTTCCCAACGAATTTCCAATTAAAGGTTTTATACTTTTAAAACAAACAAATAATCCTATTAAAACTAAAATTGATAAAACATAAATCTGATTTCTGGAAACCATATTATTTGCTCCAAAAGACCATAAAATATAGTTTTTCAGGCTTTGATTTTCAGCATAGAATTGTAATAATGAAACAATCGCTCCCGCAAAAGCTGAAACTAAAAACCCGAAAATAATTAAGTAAGATTTATCCTGAAATTTATTGGACATGGAAAGTAAAACCAACATCAAAAGCAAACTTCCGACAATAGATGATAAACTTAAAAGGCTGTTTTGAAGAAAATCAGGAAGAGAAATATTATAGGAAAAAAATATATAAAACGCCACTGACAAACTTGCGATAGAAGTAATTCCTAAAATATCAGGACCGGCTAAAGGATTCTGGAAATATTCCTGCATCAAAAAACCCGAAGTCGGAATGGAAATTCCAGCCAAAAGCATTACCAAAACTCGGTTTACACGGATTTCAGCGATCTGACTATTTGATGAATTCTGAAAAAAATCAAGAAAATTTAAACTTAAAAATCCTGTGTTTAGATTAATAACCGCAGTCAATACAATTGCGATGAATAAAAATAAACACAGGATTCTGAATTTTTTTGACATTATAAAAGCCTAAAGCTATTTTAAAAGAGAATTAATTTTCTCATTAAGCTGTTCTTCAGTAATCATTCCCAAAGTTTCATCGGTTTTTTCGCCTTTTCTCATGAATGTAAACGGAATTGCACCGCCATCCCATTGTTTAAAATTATTCTTGAAAAAATTCGCGTCCAAAAGTTGTCCGTCCAAAAGAACAGTATGATCCTGAATTCCATGTTCTTTTGTAAAACGAGGAACTTCAGAATTCCAAATATCTTTTTGGTCTAAACTTACAAAGGTGATTTTTACGGGTTTTCCTTTTAATTCCGCTATTTTAGCATTGAAATGCGGGATTTCTTTTACACATGGACCGCACCAGGTTGCAAAAAAGTTGGTTACATACAGAGTGTCATTTTTTTTATTTAAAACTTCCGATATTTTGTCGGGAGTAAATGTTTTTAATGAAACTGCCGCAGAAGGTTCAGAAGTCGAAATAGAATCTACAGATGTTGCATTTTCTGCATTTTTCTGACTTTCTTTTTTACAACTGAAAACAGAAACCAAAACAAGGGTACATAAAATTATCTTCTTCATAAATTATTTTTTATCTATTTTTGAATTGAAGTATGGAACAACAAATCTATAAGGGGAAACTGACGCAGTTTCACTGGCTAAAAATAACGAAAAAGGAAGAACTGACCAAAAATACTTTTTCTCTGGAGTTTGAAATTCCCGAGAATCTGAAGAAGAATTTTGATTTTGAAGCAGGACAGTTTGTTAGTATAAAATTTCAGTCTCACGGTGAAGATATTATTAATGATTACTCGATGACCTCAGCGCCTTTTGAGAAAAAAATATCGTTGGGAATAAAAGTAAATTCTCCTGATGGAGCAACCTCACAGTTGTTTGAAAATTATAATATAGGAGATAATCTGCTTGTAAGTGAACCGAGTGGAAGGTTTACTTTAATTTCAAAACCTCATGAATTCAGAACGATTGTAGGTTTTGCTGCCGGAATCGGAATTACACCAATTTTAAGTCACTTTAAAAATATTCTTCATAACGAACCGAGAACCAGGATGTTCCTTTTTTTTGGAAATAAAAGTTCAGAAGATCTAATTTACAGAAATCAGCTTGATCAGCTTGCCAAAATATGTGGCGACAGATTGCAGATTTTTTACTTTTTCTCACGGGAAAAAACAACCAATAGTTTTTTTCACGGAAGGCTGGATGATAAAAAATTGGCTTTAATTATCAATCAAATTTTACATTTGGATGATACCGATGAAGAATCCACTATTTGGGATGCGGTAGATGAAGTTTTGATCTGTGGAAAAGGAGACATGATTAAAACGCTTGCCAATGCTTGTTATCATCACGGAATTCCGAAAAAAAATATTCATTTTGAACTTTTTGAAGAATTTAATGATGATATTTATCCTGTTGAAAAAGATTTTCCTTTAATTGAAAATGTTGAGTTGGAATTCAGAATGTTAGGAAAGGATTTTCAGACTAAATTGCCAAATAATGAAGAAAAGCTTCTTCAGCAGTTGCTAATTCAGAAATTTCCTGTACCTTATTCATGCAAATCCGGAATATGCGGAAGTTGCGAATGTATCCTTGAAGAAGGCGAAGTTGAATTATTGGAAAATGAATATTTGACGGAGAAAGAAGAGGAGAGAGGACATATTTTAGCTTGTATGTCTATTGCGAAAAGCAAAAAAATAAAGCTTAACTTTGACCTTAGTTGAGAATAATAAAAAACATATTTAACCTGATATTCATATCAATAGAAATTGGAATTCTGTTGATATGTCTTGCGAATGCATGGGTTTTTGCTCTTACAGATGGAAGAACCTATACCAAAATTTCAAAAATTCCTCCCCGTGAAGTTGCACTTGTTTTAGGAACTTCACCTAAAATGAGATCGGGCTTATCGAATCCTTACTTTACGAAAAGGATGGATGCCGCTGCTTTGCTTTATCATCACGGAAAAATAAAAAAGATCCTTGTGAGTGGTGAAAAAAGTAAAGGATATGATGAACCTGCAGCGATGAAAAACTATCTGATTTATCAGGAAGGTGTTCCGGAAGAAATTATTCTTGAAGATCCAAAAGGTTTTAATACTTACAAAAGCATTTTACGATGCAAAGATGTTTACAAAAAAGATAATGTAATTATTGTTTCTCAGGGATTTCATAATCTTCGGGCTTTGCTTTTTGCAAGAAACAACAATATGAATGCTTTAGGTTTTGATGCTCAGGATGTTACAAAGCCTGAAAGCTACTACAGAAACCAATTTCGGGAAATACTTGCGAGAACGGTTGCTGTTCTGTATTTTGCTTTGGGAATTTCTCCGGATTAGAATGGCATATTCCTTTCATTACATGACACACACTACTATACTATATGAATGTTAAAAAATTTTATACCATTGAAATTTCTGATAAGGAGAGGTGGGAAGAAACAATTAGATCCTGCGTCTTTTATGATATTTACCATACTTACTTTTATCACTCTCTGGAAAGTTCTTTTCCTTCCGTCTTATTTGTTTCTGAATTTAATGATGAGCTAATTGCATTTCCTTTCAAAGTGAGAAATATAGAAGATACAGGCTATTTTGATCTTACTTCTGTTTATGGATATTGTGGACCGATTTCCAATAAAAATTTCGGTGAATTATCAAAAAATCATTTCGCTTTTTTTCATGAAGAGTTCTCAAAATTTTGTAAAGAAAATTATATTGTTTCGATCTTTTCCAGGTTGCATCCACTTTCTGATTATAATACTTTTTTTGATGATTTCGGAGATGTTGCAAATATGAATAAAACAGTTGTTGTGGATTTAGTTCAACCTCCTGAACATCAGGTAAAGCAATACAGAAAGTCTACAAAATATGAGATAAAATATTTAAGAAATAAGAATTTTACGATCATTAAAACTAAAGATTCTTCAAATATTGATAACTTCATCGAAATGTACTATAAAACGATGGAAAAAGTACGTGCATTCGACAGATATTATTACGATCGCGACTATTTTCATGGTTTTCTGAATAATGACGATTATGAAGTGATTCTTTTGATGGCAGAACAAAATGGTAAGTTCGCAGCCGGAGGAATTTTTACGGTAGTAGGAAATGTGATGCAGTATCATTTGGCAACTACCGATGAAAGCTTTATAAAAGATGCCCCCATGAAACTTATTTTGGATGAAGCCAGAATAATAGCAATGGAGAAAAACTTACAGTTTTTACATCTTGGGGGAGGATTTGCAGGAAGAGATAATGATAATCTTTACCTTTTTAAGTCAGGGTTTTCTAAAAACAGACTTCAGTTTTCTGTATGGAAACATATTACCGATACCGAACAGTATGATAAACTTGTAGCGTATATGAATATTTGGAAATCTGTAAATAATTTTTTCCCGCTGTACAGAAATTAATTTAAGAATACAATAAAATGCTCATACGATAGGAATATTCATTAGTTTGGTCGAAAATTTCAATATTTAAATTAAACTTTTCGGCTATAGTAATGAATTCGGATTTTGTCCACCATCTTCCGATTCCTCCTAAAAATATATCACCTGACTGGATTGCTTTTTCATAATTGGCTTTTCTTTCAGGTGTATTATAGAAGTTCCATTTATTTTCATCGTTAGGAATATTGGTTACATAAAATTTAAAATCTTTAGAAACGGATAATATCCTTTTAATAATTCCCTCAACATCTTCAGGTGTAAAATAAGCAATTGCATCATTTATTAAAAACTTTTGGAGAGTAGGTAATTTTTTATCTTTAAATATTGTTGTGAAATCTTCTTTACCATTCCCGACAGCATATTCAATATTATCATTAGATTTAAATTTTAAAGCATTGTCGATAAGCGATTCCGTAAAATCAAATGCATATATGTATTTTACAAAATGAGATAAGGGAAAAGTGAATAATCCGTTTCCACAACACATTTCTAAAAGAATGTCTGTATTTTTCAGTTCTAATTTTTTGGCGATATCTGTAACAATATTTTCAAAAATTTCTTTTGAGATAGGAGCTCTATTAGATGTTTTTCCCACTTGTACATAGAGATCACCTTCATTTGTCGCTTCACCGCCTGCATAATTTTCCCAGAATTTTTTCCACTGATCAGTCATGTTATTAGTTTTATAGTTTATTAGAATGGATAACCGAATGCAATATTTAAGGTAGGTTTGAATGGCTGGAAATCTTTTATTCTCCATCTGTCGCCATCAGGTTTGTTCGGATCGTATATTTTATAAGCTAAATCGAGTCTTAAAGTAATATAGGCTACATTTATCCTTAAACCGAAACCACTACCGACTCCGACTTGTTTTAAGAATTTGTTGAACTTAAATTCATCACCATATCCGTCGTTATAATTTTTTAAACTCCACGTATTCCCGATATCCGTAAAAAGAGCTCCTTCATACATATCGCTGAAAGGAATTCTGAATTCTATATTGGTTGTTAATTTCAAATTATCAGTCATGTAAGTACGAACTCTTTCATCAACCTGGGAATCTGCAGGACCAAGACCTCCAAAGGCAACCCAAGCTCTGATGTCGTTGGAACCACCATTGAAATACGATCTGATTACAGGCATATTGGAAGTGTTTCCATAAGGAATTCCAAGACCTACAAACTGACGAAGAACCAACGTGTTATTACTGAATTTAAAATACTTTCTGACATCAAAATCAAACTTAACAAACTGAGCGTAAGGAACTCCGAAAATTGTTCTTTCAGGTGCAGTTACAATACCTCCGTCATTTCTTTTTTGATTAAAAATACTGAAAATATTCCCTGCCAATTCTACTTTACCGTTGAAATAGAATGCATTTGGATAATCTTTTTTACCAATTTCATTATAAATAAAATTATAAATCATGGAAGAGATCAAAACATCCTGAGTTTGTCTGTCTTTATTTACTAAAGTTCCCACAAAAGCGGTAAAACGATCGGCTCCCTGTTGATTTAATCCTTTTAGATAATCTGTATCTTCCGTAATTTTTTGAGAAACCTGATCAATGGTCAATTGTCCTGAAGCAAAATCTTGTGCAACAGAAGAATGGGTTGCAAAATAATCCTTGAAAATTTCTTCACGGATAGCATTATCGTTTACAAAATAATCGTAATAAGCATCTTTATTTTTAGTTAAACTTAATTGTGTATTAAACAATGTAAGTCTATGAGATACCTTGTCATTAACAGTTGCTAAATAATTTAATCCTGTGTTAAAATTGATTCTTCCTAACCCAATATTATTTTGAACAGAAGCTCCTAAAACAATTGATGAAGTAGGGCTGTATCTTTTTGGTATTAATTTATAATAGTCAAAAGGTAATAATAATCTTGGGAAATTTAGTGATGTCTGTACAGAATATTCGTAAGCTAAAACTCTCTTGCTGATATCTTTTGTACTTCTGATAGAACCGAAAGTTCCCGCAACACTTGTTGAAAGGTTTTCCGCTCCCCCAAAAACGTTTCTTGTCGTTAAGTCAGCCGAAGGAGACACCCCCAAATTTAAAAGCTGAGAATAATTCACATCTGTAGCTAACTTCAATTCATATTTTGGAAGAGGTTTCAAAACGTACATCACATCAATAATGCTGTCATTTGGTGAAGTTCCGCCTCCATGTCTTAAAGAATCTCTTGATTTAAGAATGCTGAAATTATTCATAGACAAGAGGTTCCTCTTGGTTAAATCAAACTTTTTTTGATCATAAAGTTGGTTATGTCCCACTGTGATTGCTCTCCAAATCGCACGGGAATCATATTTATTGGTTGTTTTATGAAATCTTATACCTCTTAAACTGTCTTTCGTCGTGTTTTTAGGGTAATCACCCATTTCGTCTACAATGGCTACATCAATATTCCCAATAGTTGATCTTTTGTAAGGTCTATCTAAAGAATCTTTGTGTATTTCAAGAGTTAAAGGAACCTGTTTTCTGCTTTTAATAGAATCAGCAACGAAATAAACCTCATCTCCAAAGCTATTGAATCTGTAATAACCATAATCTTTCATAAGATCATTGATCCTCATAACTTCTTTTTCAAGTACAGTCTGATCCAAAATTTTCCCCTGTCTTACTAAACTTTCATGAAGTTTTTCTTTATAAACGGCTTTAACTGTCGGATCTGTAATATTATAATAATATTCCTTGATATAGGTAGGATCTTTATGGGTAATAAAGTAAGTTACCGCAGCTTTTTTTGCCGTCGAATCCAGATCATGTTTAAACTTAACTTCTGCATCCCAATAGCCACGATAGGTTAATCTTTTTTCAATAGATTGTGCGCCTTTTTCAGTTTTTGTCTGGTCCAAAATTACCGGAGCCGAACCCCAACTGTGATATAATCTGTCGAAAAATAAACTTTTTCCTACGCTGCTCTTCATATTATATTTAACAAAAAGAGAATCTCTTAATTTTTGATTTCTCAATTCATTAGGATAAGTCATGTATTCGTTAAGAAGCGTGTCGTATTTCGGATTGGCAGAATTGTATAGCCATAAACTTAGCGGCATGAATAGAAACTGCCTTTTATTAGGCTTTTGCTGAACATAGCCTTTTAGTTCGCTGTCAAAAGGTTCTTTTTTATCTTCAAACTCAAAATTGTTCTTTACAAGTAAATATTCTCCGTCAGGAACTTTTTTAGTAGTACTACAAGCATAAAGGAGACCTACAAATGTTGCAAATGATATAATTTTATAATACTTTTGAGGAGAATTCTTATAATGCTTACAGCTCATACAATAAAAGTTTTACAATCTTTAGATAAAAAGAAGTTCAGACAAAAATACAATTTGTTTTTGGTTGAAGGTAATAAAATCATTTGTGAACTTCCCGATTCTAAGTTTAAAATTAAAGAAATATTTTCTACCGATCCGCAAAAATTGGACCGTACAGATGTACCCGTTACTCATATCTCTGAAAATGAGTTGAAAAAAATTAGTTTCCTTCAAAATCCGAAAGATTCTATAGCAGTTTGTTATTTAAATCCTGAAGAAAAACTGGAAGATAAAAATATTCAGCTGGTTCTTGACGGAATTCAGGATCCTGGAAATTTGGGTACAATTATCCGTCTTGCCGACTGGTTTGGTATCGAACAGATTATTTGCAGTGAAGACACAGTAGATTTTTATAATCCAAAGGTAATTATGGCAACGATGGGTTCATTTACAAGAGTAAATGTTGTTTACACAAATCTTGTAGAATATTTGTCGCAAACAGAAAATGTAAATATCGGAACCGACATGGATGGTGAAAATATTTATACTTTTGAAAAGCCTGAAAAAATTAATTTAATTCTTGGAAATGAAGGAAACGGAATGCGCCCTGAAACAGAAAAGCTAATTCAAAAAAGTATCATGATTCCAAGATTCGGAAAATCACAGTCTACAGAAAGCCTGAATGTTTCTATGGCTGCAGGGATTATTTTAGGACAATTATTTTCAAAATAGAAATTAGATATTAGAAGTTAGAAATTAGTGAAATTCAACATTTGTTTTTAAACTAACTTCTAACCTCTAGTTTCTAACTTCTTAAATTAGATAAGTTGCTCCATACTGGAAACACTTTTATTTTTCTGATAAGTTTCAAGTTTTTTTCTTACAAACCTTAGCGCAACAGGAGCAAGGTAGATCATTGCAGCACCAATTAGTTTCTTTTTCCAATTGGGACTTTTCATATTCTTTTTGGCGTAGTTTCCAACCAGAGTTGTCACAGCTAGATTGATCATAATATCAACCGCATCGCCTTTAAAAGCTGAACTTGCGATACCTGCAACAGCATTTTTGCTGATTAAAGCATCTTTTATTTCAGATGTAATCTGTTTTGCTATAACATCTTTTCTGATAACAACTTTTTCATCACCGTCTTCATCTACTTTTTCCTGCAGATATTGATCCGTCAAACCATTGGTGAATGCACTCAAACTTTCTTTTGTATTTTTGAAGGTCAGAAGATCTTCCAAACCGTCGATTTCTTCTTTCAACAGTTTTTTCTTTCTTCTCAGTTCCTCTAAGCTCTCATACTTTCTGCCCATAGTTTAATGATTTAAAAATTTAATTACCTGATCGGCAACATAATTTACGATTTTCTTTTTAAATATCATAATAATGATCATGACTAAAAGATAAAAAGCTGCAACAATCAGGAATCCATACGAGTGATCACCCAAAGCTTTCCCGATAAGAAAGGCAATCCCGAAATTGAACAGAATAATGAAAAAACCAAAGGCAACCAGTACTACGACCAAATAAGCGATCACCCCTGCAGAAAGAGAAGACTTTTCTGTCGCCTCAATTTTTAGGAGATCTATCCTTTTCGTCGCATATTCTTTAATAGTTTCAATCATTGTTTTTATTTAAAGTTACAAAAAAAGGAACTTTGTTGTATAAAGTTCCTTCTCATAATTTACCTAAAAAAATAAATCATTTATTATTTTAGATCATTCAGTTCCGATTCTACATTCTTTACTACATCCGCAGTTTTAGAAACAATTTGATCTTTGTATTTGTCGTATCCGTCTTTTACAGTATGAGCTACGCTGTTTGCTGTTTCTTTGAAAGTAGAAGAAATATTACCATACTGATCTTTTACTTTTTCAGAAACTTCGTCGTATTTATTTTTAGCCTGATCTTTAAGATCGCTGGCTTTAGTTTTAATTTTCTTTCTTGTTTCTTTTCCTTCTTCAGGAGCATAAAGCATTCCTAAGATGACACCCGCTGCAGCACCCGCAAGAAGTCCTGCCAAAATACCCGCTGTATTGTTTTTTTTAGACATTTTCGTTTTTTTTAATAGTTAATAAATATTAGCTTTTTACTTGTGTTGAAATGTACAATTAATATACCAAAGGAGGTAAATCTCTATTAAAATATGTTAAATCTTTTTGACGTGAGATAAAATGCTCTCAATGGTTTCCTTCTTTGTAAGGTTCGTATTGTCTATTACGATAGCATCTTCAGCCTGCTTCAATGGGGCGATTTCCCTTTCACTGTCAATCTTATCGCGTATAATAAGGTTTTCTTTTACCTGCTGTTCGTCCGCTTCAATTCCTAAAGTAAGCAATTCGTTATAACGTCTTTTTGTGCGTTCGTCTATACTTGCCGTCAGGAAAAATTTGTAGTCCGCATTTGGCAGAACTACTGTCCCGATGTCACGTCCGTCCATTATTATGCCACCTTTTTCTGCCAAAGAGCGTTGAGAGTGCAATAGAAAATCTCTCACTTCTTTTTGTTTTGCTACAAAGCTTACATTATCGGAAACTTCATTGCTTCTGATCGCCTTTGAAATATCAATATGGTTAAGGAAAAGAACCAGTTCTCCATTGTCGTTTTTAAACTCAAGTTCGATCTGGTCGAAAGATGAAAATAATTGTTCGAGACTAATAGAACCGTCTTCATTAATACAATTCTGAAGCGCAAACCAAGTTACACCTCTGTAAAGCGCACCTGTATCCAGATGAATAAGTCCCAGCTTTTCAGCAATGACTTTAGATATTGAACTTTTTCCGGTAGACGAAAATCCATCGATAGCTATTACAGGTTTTTTCATACCGCAAATTTCTAGAAATTTTCTTAAAAATCAAGAAACCTTAAGAGATTTTCTTAAGGTTTCTTTTTATTTTTTATTAAATATATTTTATCCGAATTAATATCCCGCGTGGCTCGTAAGATCCATAGAAATACCTATCTGATTGACATTCGATGCGTTATGATATCTCATGTGAGCGTAATCTATACGGAATCTTGAAATTTTAATTCCAAAACCGGCAGAAAGTCCCGAGAAATTTCTTTGATCTGCAACCGCCAATTCATTTCCTCTTTTTACATTGTAGCCTAGTCTGATATTGAACCCTTTTTCAGGGAACAATTCTGCACCTACAGAGAAGTGATCGGCAATTTTTCGACCTAAATTAACTTCCTGACCGTTAACATTATATTGAGAAGAAATATTAAACTCCTGCAAATCGTGAGCGGTAATTGTAATCGCCAAAGGAATTGCTTTTAGGATTCTCGTATATCCTAAATCTATTCTAAAAGGAAGATTTTCTCTGATCCCGTTAAAAGTTTTAAACTGATATCCGAAATTTCTTATTATTACTGAAGCAGTTTCTTTACTTTTCTTATTATAATAGGTGACTCCAAGATTTCCTGAAATTGCAGAAGAAGAATAGGTATCAATTTTTGAAGTGATAAAATTCAATCCTCCACCAATTGTCCAGTCTTCTTCGAATTGATAAGCATATCCTGCTCCGACTGCAACATCAGAAGCATTAAATGTTCCGTTCTCAAAACCACTGTCGTCCGTTCTCGGAATATCTCCGTAGCTCATGTATCGTGCATTGATTGTAGCCATATGACCGTTATCAAAGTCTTTTGCATAAGCGATGGTTCCGTATTTCGAATCCGCAAGGTAAGCCGTTGCGTTTACAGAAAGTTGGTTATCAGAATCTTTATTCAACAAAGAGGGGTTTGCAATAGCAAAGGAAACATCACGATCTCTAATGGAAATTGCATCACCACCCAAAGCAGCCTGTCTCGCAGACACAGGAAGGCTTAAGAACGGGAAAACGTTTGTTCCTGTTTGTGCATAAGAAACAATTCCTGATAGAAATAATGAAAAAATGACAATTTTCTTCAACTCAGTTTATTATTAATGCAAAAATAATCCTTTTTCGTACTTTTCAAAATATTTCTCACATTATTTATATTTAAATTTTAAGTTTTGTGAAAATGTTGCTTTCAATGAGTGTTTATTTAATTTATTTTAAACTTTTAAAACCGCTTGAACTAAGCAATGCTGAGTAAAAATCTTAAAAATATCATGTGAGATTCTTCTTTAGTCAGAATGAAAGATGCGAATAATTTTCTGTATTTAAATGAAAAAAGCCTTTAGAAATGGCTTACAACGCAAGATTTAAAAATTTAAGACAGAATTAAAAATCAACCTTATTAATGATTATATTTGCAAAGTCAAATTTTTGACAAAACCTAACGAATAAAGTTATTTAAAAATAAAGATGAAATATAAAAGAATCCTTCTAAAACTTAGTGGTGAAGCCTTAATGGGGAACAGACAATATGGTATTGATACGGAAAGGCTGGAAGAATATGCTGCAGAAATAAAAAAAGTAGTAGAAAAAGGCTGTGAAGTTGCCATTGTAATTGGAGGAGGAAATATTTTCCGTGGTGTTGCAGGTGCTGCAAAAGGAATGGACAGAGTACAGGGAGATTATATGGGAATGCTTGCAACTGTGATCAACGGAATGGCTTTGCAAGGTGCTTTGGAAGACGCAGGAGTAAAAACAAGATTACAGTCTGCAATTGAAATGGACAAAGTTGCTGAACCTTTCATCAAAAGAAGAGCAGTAAGACATCTTGAAAAAGGTAGAGTAGTGATCTTCGGAGCAGGAACCGGAAATCCTTATTTCACGACAGATACCGCTGCAACATTAAGAGCAATCGAAATTGATGCAGACGTTATTTTAAAAGGAACAAGAGTAGACGGAATCTATGACAGTGATCCTGAAAAAAATGCTGACGCCGTAAAGTATAATTCACTATCTTTCGACGAAGTTTATGCTAAAAATCTTAAAGTAATGGATATGACTGCATTTACTTTAAGTCACGAAAACAAATTACCGATTATCGTTTTTGATATGAATAAAGATGGTAATTTAGAAAAAATTGTAGACGGAGAAAATGTTGGTACTTTAGTAGATTTGTAGTTTAGGTTGCAGGTGATAGATTTTAGGGCTTAGGTCGAAGATGGGTTAAGCATTTAAAATATTACTTAATTACCAATTACTTATCACTTATAATTATGTGTAACTTATCAAATTTTTATTATATAATGGAAGAATTAGATCTTATAGTAGAATCTGTAAAGCAGGACATGGAAGCAGCTATAAAGCACTTGGATCATGCATTTCAAAGAATCAGAGCAGGACGTGCATCTACAAGTATGGTTCAGGATGTAATGGTAGAGTATTACGGAGCTCCGACTCCTCTTAATCAGGTTGCGAATGTTTCTGTACCGGATGCGATGACAATCTCTATTCAACCTTGGGACAGAACAGCGATTAACGCTATTGAAAAAGCTATTATTAATTCTAATTTAGGTTTTGCACCTTCAAATAACGGGGAAAATATTATCCTAAACGTTCCGCCTTTAACGGAGGAAAGAAGAAGAGAATTGGCAAAACAGGCTAAAGGAGAAACAGAAGATACAAAAATCGTTGTAAGAAACGCAAGGCAAAACGGTTTGAAAGAACTTAAAAAGCTTGAAGGTGTTTCTGAAGACGTTGTCAAAGGAATAGAAGCAGATATTCAGGAGCTTACAGATAAGCATGTAAAAGCATGTGATGATCATCTTAAAACAAAAGAAGCTGAAATTATGAAAGTATAATTTTCAGTTTTTGAAAATAAAAAAGCGGTTTCATTTGGAAGCCGCTTTTGTTTTTTACAGACACATCACTTTGTCTTTTTTATCTTTATTTTTTAGAATTGTCTGATAGTGTTTCATCAGTTCTTTTATATCACATTTTCCTTCTTTATTCGGAACTGTTTCCGGATCTACATTTTTTCCGATCGATCTTATAATGAAGTTTTTCTCAAGACATTGAATCGGATTGCTGTTTTTCAGGTAAATACGTTGTTGATTGATGCTGTCTTTGGTGATTGGTTTTTCAGGCGTTCCGCCTTCAAATTGCCATAATGTATCATCTTTAAAAATGAAAAATACCCGGTCATTTTTTACGTAATATTTTGTCACAGAAGAAAAATGACTGTCTCCATAGAAATGTTTTACCATTTTTAGTTTTTGATTTTCAAAATAAAAATGAATTTCACCTTCCTCTTCTTCACAATTGTAATCGAAACCTGTGGAATCTAGTTTTTTGGCTAATAATTTTTCATTCAGAACAGCAAATTCTTTTTTTATTTCATCAATGTTTTGAGGAGTTTTATCCGATTGTACAGAATCATTTTTAATCATCAAACTATCTTTTGACGTTGAATTTTGATTACTTTTTGATACTTCTTTTTTGCACGAAAGGATTAATAATAAACTTAAACTAAGAAGTGTAATTTTCATACTAATAAGCGATTTTGGTGGATCAATATTACAAAAATATGCTGAAACAAAAAAAGCAGTCTCAAATTGAAACTGCTTTTTTTATATATTTAAAAATTGATTATTTACAATTTTCGTTGTAATCAACAATTACTTCATCTACAAGCGCTTTATTATCAGCCATGGCATTGCCAATTTCATTTCTGATGAATTTACCTAAACCTGATCTTTGCTTTGTATCGTTTTTTAAAGAAGCATATTCTCCTTTTGCTACTTTAGTTTTCACAACAGGACAGTCTGCAACGATAATTTTTGCTTTTGCCAAAGTCAATTCTTCAGGTTTTCCTCCTTTTTTAGAGTAAACATAAGATGGGTTTTCTCTCATTCTTTTGTTTTCTGCATCTGCAACAGCAATTTGTCCTCCTGCTGAAAAAGTTGTAGGAAAACCATATACTTTATACACCTTGATTTTCCCGTCTGCAACCAATTCCGCAAACTGATTACTTTTTGTAAGGTTGTTAAAAGCCTTTAATCCACCACTTAAACCTCCGTTTTGTGTATTGTAAGCTTCTTTTGTATTGGTATATTTTATGGATTCAAATTGTCTTTCCCCATTATTGTCAATTGCCATATAACCTTTTAAATCATCCGCATCAAAGGTTTTAAATTTTTGCTTTTTCTTAGAACTGTCAATATCCGAAGAAGCAATGAATTTTACTTTTTTCTGATTGGTCCACGGATTCATCTCGTCACCTGCCAATCTTACAATACCTTCGATTTTCTTTCCGCTTTTGTCGATAATATAGCCTGTTTTTTCGCCAACTCTCATCTCGTACTCTGTATTGTCTTCCTGAGCGTAAACATTGAACGATACAAAGCTTAATAAGCCAACAAGTAATAATTTCTTCATATCAATTTATTTAAATTTTGGCAAAGATAATTTTTTATCGTTAAACTAAATCTTAAATCAAGATTTTAACATACCATAAAAAAAGATCCGGAAAATTTCCGAATCTTTTGTATGAATAATTTTTAAATTTAATTAAAGTCTATTGATATCTCTTATGTTCTTTATTCTTCACAAACAATTTCGTAAGGGGTTTGAATAATGCTTTGTATTTTTCGGCATCAAATAATTGAGAATCTGTCAATGCTTTGTATGTCATCCAAACTCCAAAAGGGAAGAGAATAATATTTGGAACCCATGCTGCCAAATATGGATTTATTTTTCCCGACCAAGCGACATTTTCAATTCCAACATTTATTACATAAAAAATAATAAAAATAACGATCGCAATGATTACCGGAAGTCCCATTCCTCCTTTTCTGATGATCGATCCCAAACTTGCTCCGATCAGGAAGAAAATAATACATGTAAATGAATAAGTCACAATTCTCTGCTGATAAATAACGACCTTACCATAATATTTTATACTTGGATCCATTTCATTATTCTTGCCTTCAAGAGTACTTTTCAGATTGTCTAATCTGGTGTAAGCATTGCTAATTATTTCTAATTTTTTCTCACTTTTTACAGTATCTAATTTTAATAGTTGCTTAGGTTTTGCTTTTGCTCTGTTTTGCTTCGTATCCATGTAGTTTATCACAGAATTGGTTTGGCTCAAAACATCATTATTAACATTAGTAAAGAATTTATTGTTTTCTTTTTTCGTTTTATCGATGGTTTTATTTAATTCACGAAAAGTCTGGAAACGGTAATCGTCCGTAATTTTTTCTTCTTCAATAGCTTTATTAATGATTTCACTTATGTCGAAATGTGAAGTTAAAGAATCAAATTTTATTGCCTGATCGGGTTGTTTTAAACGAACATTTTCACCTTTTCCGGCAAAATTGTCTTCGTAAACATAGCCATCATAAAGAACAAGCTTTAGATAGTTTTTGTTTACAGCCGGAACAAATTTCCCTTTTTTCGCAACAATGGTTTGTTGATTATCATAACTGGTCGCCTTTTTATGAACAAAGACACCTTCAATATTTTCGGCATTTTCTCCATAAATTTTATCAAACTTTACCATGTTTCCAGGAATCTGATCGATAAACTGACCGGGAGTGAAATTTAAAGCCGGCTTTGTCTGAGCAATATTAAAAAGCATGTTTTTTGCCTTCCTCTGGAAATCCGGGATAATATTATTGGAGAAAAAGTAAAGCATGACTGCCATAATGGTTGTAACACCTAATAACGGCATCATTACTCTCGTCAAAGAAATTCCTGCAGCTTTCATGGCGGCAAGTTCATACCGTTCACCAAATTCCCCGAAAGTCATAATACTCGCCAAGAGAATGGTAAGTGGTAAAACCATACTTACAACACTTACTCCGAGATAGAAAAGTAGTTTTATAATTTGCAATGTGCTTAATCCCTTTCCCATAAACTGCCCAAGCTGAACCCAGATAATGTTTACGATAAAGATGAAAAACAATACGCTGAATATAAAGAAAAACGGTCCAAAGAAGGTTTTTATAATATATCGGTCTAGTATTTTTAACATTCGCCAAAATTAATCAAAAAGCCACAAAGTTTTCTTTGCAGCTCTTATATTTTATGAAATTTTATAATAATTAATAAGTTGATAGGACTTATTGGCTTAAAGTTCCGTGATCAGATAGTTTTTGTATTTACTTTTATCAAACACAAACATTCCCGCATCAAGATCTTGGTTTTCCTTGTATTCTTTAATAGCAATTACCGCAACATCTTTATTATTTCCATGTTGTTCCAGTTTTATCATTTGTTTTTTCGCAGAGTCTACAAAAAGGTAAACATATTTTATTCCGTTTGATTTTACGGGAGTTAATTTAATTAAATCCGTATTTACGCCATTTACACTTTTCTTACCTCCATAAGTTACATTGTAATCATTTCTGTAAGATGTAAGGTAATTGATAGGGGAGAACATCGAGCTGCTTCCGTTTGGTTTGGCAACCGTAACCTCCATATCTTCTGTATTGATATTGTAGATTTTATTGCCATCAAAGATCTGCTCCGTTTCCATGATCTTTAATTTGTATTTGTCTCCTGCAGAATAATAAATTCCCGGTTCTGTCTTTCCAACCTGCTCGTTTGTTCCGCTTCCAAAAGAAAACTTGAAATAAGAATTCTTTTTAGATTTATAATTTGCAGTAATGTCGTCCAGTATTTTTTTTGCTTTCGCATCAATTTTCTGAGCATTTGTAAATCCTACCGCTCCAACTATCAAACTGCTTACTAGAATTTTTGAAATAATATTTTTCATTTTTTTATTTAAATCTTTACTATTTAGACTTTCTCAATTGTTAAAAGTTAAACTCAATTGTTATTTTGTCTCTTAACTGCGCAAATCTTCCAAAAACTGTTCCAAAGAGTGAAGATCGCTAATAAGAACTTCTCTTGCTTTTGCTCCATTAAATCCGCCAACAATTCCGCTTGCTTCCAACTGATCCATAATTCTTCCTGCTCTGTTGTATCCTAATTTCAATTGTCTTTGCAACATTGAAGTCGAACCTTGTTGTGTAGAAACAATAATTCTTGCTGCATCTTCAAACAAAGCATCTTTTTCATTAGGATCAAAAGCTCCGACTGTGCTTGTAGAATCTTCGGAAACATATTCAGGAAGAAGGAATGCTGAAGCGTAACCTTTCTGTTCACCGATAAATTCTGCCAATCTTTCTACTTCAGGAGTATCAACAAAAGCACACTGAAGTCTTAAAATTTCATTCCCATTAAAATAAAGCATATCTCCTTTACCAATCAGCTGATCTGCTCCCGGAGAATCCAAAATCGTTCTTGAATCCACACTTGAAATTACTCTAAATGCCGCTCTTGCAGGGAAGTTGGCTTTGATCATACCTGTAATTACGTTCACAGAAGGTCTTTGTGTCGCAACGATCAAGTGAATTCCAACCGCTCTGGCTAACTGTGCTAATCTGGCAATCGGTAATTCTACTTCTTTTCCGGCTGTCATAATTAAGTCTGCAAATTCGTCTACTACCAAAACAATGTAAGGTAAATAACGGTGACCGTTTTCAGGATTTAATTTTCTTTCCGTGAATTTTTTATTGTATTCCTTTAAATTTTTACAGAAAGCATTTTTAAGCAAATCATATCTCTGATCCATTTCCACACAAAGAGAATTCAGCGTATTGATTACTTTATTAGTATCTGTAATAATTGCATCGTCGGAATCCGGAAGCTTCGCAAGATAATGTCTTTCGATTTTTGAATATAAAGAAAGTTCCACCTTTTTAGGATCTACCATTACAAATTTCAGTTCACTTGGATGTTTCTTGTAAAGTAGGGAAGTCAGGATCGCATTAATACCAACTGATTTACCTTGTCCTGTCGCACCTGCCATCAATAAGTGAGGCATTTTTGAAAGGTCTGCCATGAAAACTTCATTAGAAATCGTTTTACCGAAAACTACTGGCAAATCCATATCCGTATTTTGGAATTTATGAGAAGCGATTACTGAACGCATCGAAACCATTGTGGGATTTTTTCTCGGAACTTCAATTCCGATTGTTCCTTTTCCCGGCATCGGTGCAATAATTCTGATTCCTAAAGCTGAAAGATTCAAAGCAATATCATCCTGCAGTTTTTTGATTGCCGATACTCTGATTCCTGCTTCGGGAACTATTTCGTACAATGTAACTGTCGGACCGATCGTTGCTTTAATTTCTGCAATTCCTACATTAAAGTTTTTAAGTAGTCCTACGATTTTATTTTTGTTTTCCTCTAATTCATCCTTGTTAACAGAAATTTCTTCATTTCCATAATCTTTCAAAAGCTCAACAGGTGGCATTTGAAATTTAGCCAGATCCAATCTGTGATCATAAAGACCATGTTTATCAACCAATTCCTGAGATTTTTTATCAGAATCATCCAGAATGTCTATAACGGGAGCAACTTCTACATTAAATTTAATATTTTCCTGAGGCGCAGTTACTGTTGCGGTTGATGTAGGAGTTGTAGGTTTAATATCAAAAGCCTGTTCCGGAGTTGAAGTAGGAATCGTTGGTCTTGTATTAAGATTTATATTTAAAGATTGTGAAAAATCATTTTTAGGTTCTTCATAAAACGAAGTCTGGTTCGGAGTAACGATAGTATCTAAATTCGTAGAAACCGGAACTTCAGGAAATCCTTTCGGAACATTTACTGGTTCAGGTTCTGTAAATTTTACTGTTGGTTTTTCAACAACTTCAGTTACTTTAATTTTTGATGGAATTTCTTCCTGTTCCGAAGTTTCAATCTCTTCAATTAATTCTTCATCTGCTTCAAAATTTTCATCAGAACTTGGCATCATAGATTTTACCTTTCCGATCGTATTTTCATTAATATCATTTAATTTTGATTTGATAGAACTCGGACGAAGATTAAATTCTAAAATAAAATACAGAAGAATACTTGCCACCAAAACCAGCCACAAACCAACAGATCCGATCATTGAATTCAGGGAATCCATGATTTGATAACCATAAACACCACTTAAAACTCCCTGTCCTTTTGTGATTGCCCCGAATAAAATCGGAAGCCAGCAAATGAAAAATAAGGAGTGACCAACTGTTTTCCATGGCTTGAACATCTTCTTTTTCAGAATAATAGTTCCGAAAACCAAAAATAAAAATGCAATTATAAATGAAGCAACACCGATGCTTTCGAAAATAAAAATATTTCCAAGCCAGTCGCCCAGTTTTCCAAAAAGATTTGAAGATTTTATACTTTTATCGAGCATTGTTCCTGCCTGACTCTGATCTGCCTTCCAATTCATTAAATAAGAGACAAATGAGAATGTAAGAACTACAGAAAAAAGTATACATGTAAGCCCGGAAAATACCCGTGGCTTCGATAAAAATTTGCCTTTATCAGACGATTCCTGTTGTGTGTTTTGTGTGTTTTTATCCATAATATCAATGTGGCAAATTTAATGTTTTTTCGACATTAAATGAATGCTTTTCTGCTTAAAAGAAATTTTAATTTTTCCGTGAATTATAAAGGAAAATTTTCTCTCTAATCTGTTTTTTGAATACTTAAAAATATTTAAAATAAAATAAATTCAGCTAAAATATTTGTTGTAATTATTATTTTACTTTAAACCATAAAAAATCAACTCTATTATCCTGAGATATAGACGTGCTCAATCGTTAATATAGCTTTTATGAATTCAAATTTTATGCCTATTCAAATTTAAATTTTCTTCAATTAAAGCCAACTTATTAAGAATGATTAAAAATAAGGTTTTAAAAGGTTCTAACTGATAAAAGACAGCTTTTTTTGGCTTCTTTATGGTTTATCATCCCTATTTTTGCATGTCAAGTAAAATATATCATGAAGAAGCTCCAGGATATTCTTATCTCGACCAGGACAATGGCTGTATTGTTACTGGTTTATGCATTTGCAATGGCATATGCAACGTTCTTAGAAAACGACTACGGAACTCCCACAGCAAAAGCATTAATTTATGAAGCAAAATGGTTTGAATTAATCATGTTTCTGCTCATTCTCAACTTTATAGGAAATATCGGAAGATATAGACTTTGGAAAAGAGAAAAATGGCCGGTTTTGGTCTTTCACCTTGCATTTATACTGATCTTCGTTGGTGGTGCGATCACACGATACATCAGTTTTGAAGGCACAATGCACATCAGAGAAGGTGAAACTTCTAACGAAATTGTGACCGACAAAAATTTCCTTAAAATTCAAATTGAAGAAAAAGGCGATGTTCTTAATTATCAGGATATTCCTTATCTGATGTCTCCTTTACACAAAGATTTGGAAGCAACTTATGATTTCCACGGAAAACAAGTGAAAGTGGTTGCTAGAGAGTATGTTCAGAGAAAAAAAGACAGCTTAGTTGCTGAATCAAACGGGGCCGAATATCTTCATTTGGTTTCTACAGGACAAACCGGAAGACAGAACATTTACATCAAACCGGGTGAAACAAAGTCAATTAACGGAACTTTAGTAACATTCAACAGAGCAATTGAGGGTGCTGTTGAATTTAAAAATGAAGATGGAAAATTATTCATCAAAACTCCGGTTGATGCGACGTTTATGACGATGGCAACTCAGGCGACAGGAAATACGGTGAAAAATGAATTTCAACCGTTGGCTTTGAGAAGTTTATATTCTATCAATGAATTAAAATTAGTAGTTCCTGAAGGTCTTAAAAAAGGAAGGTTAATAGCAATTGAAGGTGACAGAAAGAAAGATCAGGCTGTTCCGGATGTATTGACTGTTGAACTTCAGGGTCCAAAAACAAAGCAACTCGTAGATCTTTCAGTTGAAAAAGGAAATCCGAATGCTTACAAACAAGTAACAATGGACGGATTGAATATTATGGTTGGTTTTGGTCCGAAAATTTACAATACACCTTTCTCTCTTAAACTGGATGATTTCGTAATGGAAACTTATCCGGGAAGTTCATCTCCGAGCGCGTATGAAAGTCATATTAAAATCATTGATGAAGGAAAACAAACTCCTTTTAATATTTATATGAACCACGTTTTGAATCATAAAGGCTACCGTTTCTTCCAGTCTAGTTTTGATCCTGACAGAATGGGAACAGTATTGTCTGTAAACCATGATTATTGGGGAACTTTAATTTCTTATATCGGATATACGTTTTTATTCGGAGGAATGTTTTTCATGTTCTTCTGGAAAGGAACCCACTTCTGGAAATTAAATAAAATGCTGAAAGATGTTAACAAAAAAAGAGCGACAATGATACTTTTATTGTTTTTAAGCTTAGGTTTAAACGCTCAGAAAATTGAAACACACGGAACAACGGACGGAAGCAAAGAGCACGTTCATATAGAAGGTGAAGCTCATAATCACGCTCCGGCGTCTGAAACGGCTCAGCAACAAGGTCCACAACCATTTACAAAAATGAAAATGGTTTCGGCAGATGAGATTATTGCAAGAAATAAGATCAGCAAAGAGCACGCAGATAAATTCGGATATCTTTTGGTTCAGAATTTTGAAGGAAGAATTGTTCCTATTAATACAGAAGCTTTAGATGTTTTAAGAAAATTATACAAAAAGGACGAATTTAAAGGAACAGATGGAAAGTCTTTGACAGCCAACCAATGGTTTCTTTCTGTAAATACGGATACACCAAGCTGGACAATGGTTCCGATGATCAAAATAGGTCCAAAAGGAGGTGATGAATTAAAGAAAAAAACAAAAGCTGATGACGATGGTTATACATCATTAATGAACCTTTTCCCAGCTGATGCAAACGGAAATTTGAGATATATTCTTGAAAATGATTATAATTCAGCTTTCCGTAAAAAGATTTCTGAACAAACAAATTACGATAAAGAAATAATTTCTGTGAACGAGAGAGTTCAGATTTTTAATGAATTTTTCAGCGGTCAGTTTATGAGAATTGTTCCTGTGAAAAATGATGTAAATCACACTTGGCATTCTTGGCTTGATCAGAAAATGGAACCGGATTTGGAATCTCAACAAGTAATGGGACCTTATTTTGCGGAAGTTTTACAGGCTCAGAAAACAGGAAATTGGTCAAAAGCTGATACTGAATTGGCAAAACTTTCAGACTATCAGCAAAAATGGGGGAAAGCAGTTGTTCCTGCAAAATCTAAAGTTGATCTTGAGGTTTTCATGAATGAAGTGAACCTTAACTTCAAACTATTAATTTTCTATACGTTAATCGGAGGATTATTATTGATATTAGGTTTTGTTGAATTATTTAAGTCTAAAAAAGTTTTAGGTAAAATCATTAAAGTAATTATTGCTCTTGGAGTTTTAGGATATATTTTACATTTCCTTGGATTGATTGCAAGATGGTATATTTCAGGTCACGCTCCTTGGAGTAACGGTTATGAAGCGATTATCTTCATCTCTTGGGTTGGTATTACAGCAGGTTTAATTTTGTACAGAAATTCAAATGCGTTAATTCCTGCTGCTGGATTTATGGTTGCTGTAATTATGATGGGATTTGCGCACGGAGGTTCAGCGCTTGATCCGCAGATTACACCGCTTGTTCCTGTATTGAAATCATATTGGTTGATCGTTCACGTAGCAATTATTACATCAAGTTATGGATTCTTTGCCTTGTCAATGATTATTGCGGTAATTTCATTGGTGTTTTTCATCATTTCAAATAAAGAAACGTATAAAATTCACCACGATACAACATTAAAAGAATTGGTGATCGTATCTGAAATGTCTTTAACAATCGGATTATTTGCATTAACAGTCGGAAACTTCTTAGGAGGAATCTGGGCAAACGAATCTTGGGGCAGATACTGGAGTTGGGATCCAAAAGAAACCTGGGCTTTCATCTCGATCATGGTTTACGCATTTGTATTGCACATGAGATTGGTTCCGGGATTGAGAAGCAAATGGGCATTCCACGTAGCAACAATGTTTGCATTCTGTTCGATGGTAATGACATATTTTGGAGTTAATTACTACTTAAGCGGACTTCACTCTTACGCAGCCGGAGATCCGGTTCCGGTTCCGGCTTGGGTTTACATCGGACTTGGAACAATGGCGCTTTTATCAGCCGCTTCGTATTACAAGTTTAAGATTTTAAATAAAAAATAAATTTAAATTTTATCATAAAAAAAAATCCCTGAAATTAATTTTTCAGGGATTTTTTTTCCCAAATTTAAATGATATAGGAACAAACCTGTGAACGTTAAGAAAATTCTACTGTTTGAGCGCGAGACAAATTTAGTTTTCGCGCGAGTTTTAGAATTTTTAGAGAATCGGTTTCTTTTTTAGCAAGTCTTAAACTTTTGTTTTAAGACAAAAAAATTAATTAAATATAGATGCTTCGACAAGCTCAGCATGACAACTCTAATACTAACTTTTCAATTTTAGCAGAACAATATCAAGTTGAGCTTCTTGAAGCATCTCAATAATTTATAAAAAACTTAAACTTTTAATTTATAATTCAAAATTTACTCATATCTTTATGATATCAAATTAATATCAAAATTAAAAATCATATTATGGAAAAAATCTTAAAACCAATGTCGGGTTATCTTACTTTAGTAATCTGTTTGGGATTGTTTGTAGCATCAATTTATTTATTTGTAACAGGAGTTGATAATAACATTGTGCTTGTTGTTTTAGCATTATTAGCATTTGTTCTTTCTTGCTTTTTCTTAAAAGGTTTAATGATTATTCAGCCGAATCACTCAAGAGTTCTGAACTTTTTTGGAAAGTATGTCGGAACCGTAAAAGACAATGGATTATTCTTTATTAATCCTTTATATTCATCTCAGAAAATCAGTCTTCGTTCTGAAAATTTACAAGGACAAACATTGAAAGTGAATGATAAAATGGGGAACCCAATCGAAATTGCAGTCGTAATCGTTTGGAAAGTAGGAGATACTTACAAAGCAGCTTTCGACGTTGAACGTTATTCAGATTTCGTGAAAATGCAGAGTGAAGCTGCAGTTCGTCATTTGGCGATGAGCTTTCCTTATGATAATTTGGAAGATGATCACGCTCCGATTACTTTGAGAGAAGGCGGTGATAAAATCAATGCTATTTTGGAGCAGGAACTTACAGAGAGACTTTCAAAAGCAGGAATTACGATTCAGGAAGCTAGAATTTCGCACTTAGCTTACGCATCAGAAATTGCAGGAGCAATGCTTCAGAGACAACAGGCAACTGCGATTGTTGCGGCAAGAACAAAGATCGTAGAAGGTGCGGTTGGAATGGTAGATTTAGCATTAAAAAAACTTTCAGAAGGGAATATTGTAGAATTGGACGATGAAAGAAAAGCTGCAATGGTTAGTAATTTAATGGTTGTTCTTTGTGGTGAAAAAGCTGCACAACCAATTTTAAATGCCGGAACTTTGTATAATTAATAGTGAAGAATTAATAATTAAAAATTTTTGTAATACTTGTCATTCCGGAGGAATCTAAGCTGTGAATTTAGAAGAATAGTATTAGAAACGCCAATCTGAGCGAAATGGAAGACTTTATATTTAAAAGATTCTTCACTTCACCTCGTTTCGGTCTGAATGACAAATATGACATTACATCTTTGCTGAGTGAAAAGCCTTTGTGAACTTAAAAAACATAAAGTAATTAAAAAAATCTTTGCGCCCTTTGCGTTGAAAACAAAAAGAATTAAGAAAAATGAAATCAGAAAAAACTCAAAACTCTCCCGAAAACAAAGGCAAAAAATCTTTCGTCTTAAGGATAGATGAGTCCACGTATAAGCTTCTTGAAAAATGGGCAAATGATGAGTTCCGAAGTGTAAATGGGCAGATTGAGTATTTGCTTCATCAAAAATTAATTGATTCGGGAAGGAAAAAGAAAGATTAATTAATAAAATTTAACCTTCAACCAAAACAAAAAGCTGAGAATATTCTCAGCTTTTTTTGTTTGTATATATCAATTAATTAATCAAATATTCCTGTAAAGTAACTTGCAATGATACTCCATGCATTTTTCCCCAGAAAATAAATAAGAGTGGAAGAAATGATTCCTTTTACGGTAAAGAATATAATTCCGCCAATCCCAAATTTCTTTACCAACCTCTTCCATCTTGAGCTTTTCTTTTCCTCAACAGCAGGTTCGTTTATCGTCTTATTATTCTCCATTTCTGAAAGTCAAATGATTATCATACAAAGATAAGCATGTTTATAATTAGTCCAAATAAAAAACACGTTAAAAAAATTAAAATTTTGCAGTTCGAGTAATATTTCTATCTTTAGAGGAAACGAAAAGTAAAATTTTTATGTCTAAAAAGGTTAAGGATTTTGGGATAGAAAAAACACTCAAAAATCTAGGAATTAAAGATGAAAATAAAGGGACTTCTGTAGGCGGAAAATACTTTGCATCAGGGAAAACCATAGAAAGTTATTCTCCTGTAGACGGAAATCTGATTGCGAAGATAAAGACTTCCGGAGAATCAGATTATGACAAGGTAATCGAAACAGCCGAAAAGGCTTTTAAAGAATTTAGGCTTATTCCAGCTCCTAAAAGAGGAGAAATTGTAAGGCAGTTAGGTCAAAAACTAAGGCAGTACAAGGATGATTTGGGGAAACTTGTTTCTTATGAAATGGGAAAATCTCTACAGGAAGGTCTTGGTGAAGTACAGGAAATGATCGATATCTGTGATTTTGCAGTAGGAGTTTCAAGACAGCTTCACGGATATACAATGCATTCGGAAAGACCCGGTCACAGAATGTACGAGCAATATCATCCGCTTGGAATCGTAGGAATTATCACAGCTTTTAACTTTCCGGTAGCAGTTTGGGCTTGGAATACAGCTTTAGCATGGATTTGTGGTAATGTGACAATCTGGAAACCGTCAGAAAAAACTCCGCTTTGTGCCATTGCATGTCAAAATATAATGAATGAAGTTTTAAAGGAAAATAATCTTTCTGAGGGAATTTCAAGTGTATTGGTTGCAGATCACGAAATCGGACAAAAATTAGTTGATGACAAGAGAGTTTCTCTGGTTTCTTTTACTGGTTCTACAAGAGTAGGAAGAATGGTTTCTACGAACGTTGCTCAAAGATTCGGGAAATCTATTCTTGAATTAGGCGGAAATAACGCAATCATCATTTCTAAAGATGCAGACATCGATATGTCGATCATCGGAGCGGTTTTCGGAGCAGTTGGAACGGCAGGACAAAGATGTACTTCAACAAGAAGATTGATCATTCACGAAAGTGTTTATGATGAAGTTAAGAACAGATTGGCAAAAGCTTACGGACAATTGAAGATCGGAAATCCTTTGGATGAAACGAATCATGTTGGTCCGCTTATCGATACGGATGCTGTAAACATGTATGAGGAAGCTATCAAAAAAGGTAAAAAAGAAGGCGCGAAATTCATCGTTGAGGGTGAAGTTTTAAAAGGTAAAGGTTACGAGTCTGGTTGCTACGTAAAACCTTGTATCGCTGAAGTGAAAAATTCTTATGAGATCGTTCAGCACGAAACTTTTGCACCAATTTTATATTTAATCAAATACACGACTTTAGAAGAAGCTATTGCTATTCAAAATGATGTTCCTCAAGGCTTATCATCTGCAATTATGACGCAGAATTTAAGAGAAGCAGAATTATTCCTTTCTCATGCAGGTTCAGACTGTGGAATTGCCAATGTGAATATCGGAACTTCCGGTGCTGAAATCGGCGGTGCTTTCGGTGGTGAAAAAGAAACTGGAGGCGGTAGAGAATCCGGTTCTGACGTTTGGAAATACTACATGAGAAGACAGACAAATACGATAAATTATACAGCTAGTCTTCCTTTGGCACAAGGAATTAAGTTTGATCTTTAAACGTTTTAATTTAAGTTAAAACAACCAACAACTAATAGATTTAGAATTATTTCTAAGTCTTACAAAATTTTAAATACAATCATCCCTAAGATTATTATTTAACATGGAACAAACAATTGATATACAAGTGAATAAAGTAAAAGAAACTGTAGGAAAACATGTTTTGGCAGACGGTTTCGATTTCGTGATGGATATTGAAAAATCTCACGGTTCATGGCTTTATGACAAACTTACAAATAGAGAATATTTAGATATGTTTTCGATGTTCGCTTCGGCGTCTATCGGCTACAATCACCCTTATTTAGTTGAAAAATCAGCTTGGTTGGGGAAAATGGCTGTCAATAAGCCAACGTTGGCAGACGTTTATTCTGAAGAATATGCACACTTTTTAGAAGTTTTCGAAAGAGTGGTGATTCCTCAGGAATTGCAATATGCTTTTTTTATTGAAGGCGGAACTTTAGGTGTCGAAAATGCTATGAAAGCATGTTTTGACTGGAAAACACGCAAAAATTTCGAAAAAGGTCTTGATGTTGAAGCTGGAATCTGTATTCACTTCAGACAGGCATTTCACGGAAGAAGTGGTTATACTTTAAGCCTTACAAATACTTCTGATCCAAGAAAATATCAGTATTTCCCGATGTTTAACTGGCCAAGAATCTTAAATCCTAAATTGACTTTCCCGATCACGGAAGAAAATCTGGAAGAAACAATTAAAAACGAAAGATTAGCTTTATTAAATATTGAAGAAGCTATTTTGATGAATCCTGATAAAGTTGCTTGTATCATTATTGAGCCGATTCAGGCTGAAGGTGGCGATAACCATTTCAGAGACGAATTTTTGTTAGGATTAAGAAAAATCTGTGACCAAAATGAAATTCTTTTAATTTTTGACGAAGTTCAGACAGGTATCGGAATTACAGGAAAAATGTGGGCTTTTGAACACTTTACTGCAAAACCGGATATTATTTCTTTTGGTAAAAAGGCACAGGTTTGCGGAGTTTTAGCAAATAAAGAAAAGTTTGATGAAATTCCTGATAATGTTTTCAGAGAAAGTTCTAGAATCAACTCAACATTTGGAGGTAATTTTATCGATATGCTTCGTTTCCAATTGGTAATGGAAGTTATTGAAAAAGAAAATCTGGTAGAAAATGCGAGAATTGTCGGAGATTATTTATTGGAAGAATTAAAAATATTAGCTCAAAAGTATCCTGAAAAGATTTCTAATGCAAGAGGAAGAGGATTAATGTGTGCTGTTGATCTTCCAACTGCAGAACAAAGAGATCACCTGAGAAACGAGCTTTTCAACGACGGTTTATTTATCTTATCATGTGGTGATCAGTCGCTTCGTTTCAGACCTCATTTGAATGTCTCAAAAGAAGAAATTAAGATTGCGATTGACAAAATCGAAAATAATATTAATAAAATTTAAAACCTAAAATTTGTAATTTTCAAAAAAACGTTATATATTTAGATACTTAAACGATATAGAAATATGGAAAGAAGTACAAGAGTATCAGTTTTTGAAAGTGACAAACAGGCGGAAATACAGTTAATCAAGTCAAAATTGGACGATGCGCAGATCAAAAATGCGATCGAAAACAATTACCTTACTTTTACGACGACGCCTACAGCAACATCGTTAAAAGTGATGGTGAAACTAGAAGATGAAAAAAAAGCATTTGATGTGATCGATGCTTATCTTCAGCAAAATGAAAATTAAAAACAATTTCATAATTTTAAATTTTACTACTTCGAACCGAAAATTAATTTTAATTAGTTTTCGGTTTTTTAATTCTAAATTTTAAACTTTTATATTAAAATAATTAAAGGATTGAAAATTGTATAGATGCTTCGATAGGCTCAGCATGAAATTTCTAATACTAAATGTTTTTATTAGCAAGTCATTTTTAGCGATATCATACTGAGCCTGTCGAAGCATCTCAAAAAAAAATTCAATAATGGTGACTTTATTTGTCTTCAAAAATGAAACTCCCAAATTGATTTTATTAAAATTTAAATAATTCTAAATTTTTCAATCTCTTTATTAAAATTTTTCACAGCAATGAATTCAGAAATTAAACTAAGAAAGGCAGAAATTGAAGACAGAGACATTATCTGGAACATTTTACAACAGGCAATCGAAAGAAGAAGACAAGACGGAAGCACACAATGGCAGCAGGGTTATCCCAATCTTGAAACCGTTGAAAGTGATATTGCAAAAGGCTTCGGATATGTAATGACGGTAGATGGAGAAATTGCAGTTTATTCCGCTTTGATAATGAATGACGAGCCAGCTTACAGTACAATCCAAGGAGCTTGGTTGAGTGACGGAGAATTCGTTGTTGTTCACAGAGTCGCTGTTGACGAAAAGTTTGCAGGACAGGGAATGGTAAAAAAATTATTCGATCATATTGAAGATTTTACCAGAGAACAGGGAATTCAGAGTGTGAAAGTAGATACCAACTTTGATAATATTGCCATGTTGAAGATCCTTGAAAGCAAAGGCTATTCTTACTGTGGAGAAGTTTTTCTTGCAGGTGGAATGAGAAAGGCTTTTGAAAAGATTATAATTTGATCAAAAAGTTAAATCTATTTCCATTGATTCTTTAAGAAACTATAAATTGAGAAACTCTATCGGGTTTGTTCGTTTAGTTCTGAACTAATTTTTACATTTGCTTCAAATTTATATACAATGCATAAGAGTATAGAAATTGATGAAAAAATTTTTCAGGATGCCGTGAAATTTTATGGCACGGTTTTCAATCTACCTCCGTTAGCTTCAAAAATATATGCCTACCTTTTATTCGATTATAATAAGGTAGGTATCACTTTTGATGAGTTTGTGGAAGTGCTTTCAGCGAGTAAAAGTTCAGTTTCTACGAGTATTTCATTACTATTGAATTCGGAGCTTATCGTAGATCACAACAAAATGGATGAGCGGAAACGATATTTTTTCACCAATGACGAGTATAAGAGAATAAGATTTGAAAAAATAGTTCAAAAGATGCAAGACGAATTAAAACTACTAGATGACTTAGATCAATTTAAAAAAAATCATGACGATGGACACAACGAAAGAATGGAAGCCTATAAGGCACTTTTAAATAAAAATATAATTAATATTCAGGAATCTCTTAATAAACTATAAAATGAATAATAAGCTAGTTATACTTTCTATTGCAGCACTCTCTTTGGTTGCCTGCAAAAAAGAAGCTCCGAAACAGGATGGTGCAAAACCATATCCTGTGGTGAATGTGGAGACAAAAAATATAGTAGGTTATCAGACTTTTCCAGCTACCATTCAGGGTAGGGTAAATAATGATGTTCGTGCTAAAATACAGGGATATATCACACAGGTTTTGGTGGATGAAGGACAATATGTAACAAAAGGACAAGCTTTGTTCCGTTTGGAAACCAACATCTTAAATGAAAATGCAGCTGCTTCCAAAGCCGGAATTGGTGCTGCAGAATCCAATATTGCTGCTGCTCAGGCTGCGGTAAGTGCAGCGAATGTGGAAGTAAATAAACTGAAACCGCTTGTTCAGAAAAATATTATCAGTAATGTTCAGCTTCAAACGGCTCAGGCAAATTTAGCTCAGGCTCAAGCTCAATTAAAACAAGCTCAGGCTGCTAAAAGTCAGGCTGTTGCTAATTACAAAGGAGTAGAAGCAAATATTGAATATTCTGTAATTCGTGCCCCTATTTCCGGTGTTATCGGAAAACTTCCTTTAAAGGTTGGAAGCTTAGTTGGACCGACAGATCAAACGGCTTTAACAACAATTTCAGATACTTCACAATTATACGCTTACTTTTCAATGAATGAGAAAGAATATTTTGATTTCCTTGAAAAATCTCCGGGTGCATCATTGCCTGAAAAAATAAAAAATCTTCCTTTAGTTGAACTTCAGTTAGCAAATGGCAGTATTTATGGTGAAAAAGGTAAAATTGAAGCGATTACAGGACAAATTGATAACACAACAGGTACAATTCAGTTCAGAGTTGGTTTCTCGAATCCTCAGAAATTGTTAAGCAATGGAAACAGCGGATCGATCAGATTACCAAAATCTTACGATAATGTATTGGTTGTTCCCGAAAGTGCAACTTACGAGCAGCAAGGTATTGTTTACGTTTACAAAGTAGAAAAAGATACGGCTAAAAATGTTGTTGTAAATGTGATTGACAGAATCGACAATATGGCTCTTATAAAATCCGGAGTAAATAACGGTGAAACAATTATTGCTGCAGGAATCGGAGGATTAAAACCTGGAACTGCCGTTATCAAAAAGCCAGTTAAAATGGATAGTCTTGTTCAATCTATAAAACCGAAATTCTAAAATGATTAAAAATTTTATAAACAGACCGGTTTTATCCACGGTAATCTCGATCCTGATCGTGATTCTCGGGGTTTTGGGATTGATCTCACTGCCGGTTACACAGTATCCAGACATTGCACCGCCAACAGTCAGCGTTACAGCAAACTATACCGGAGCCAATGCGGAAACTGTAATGAAGAGTGTTGTAGTTCCTTTGGAGGAGCAGATTAACGGGGTTGAAGGAATGGATTACATTACCTCATCTGCGGGAAATGATGGTTCTGCACAGATTCAGGTATTCTTTAAACAAGGGATTGATCCGGATATTGCTGCAGTAAACGTACAAAACCGTGTTACCAGAGCAACACCATTGCTTCCAAGCGAAGTTACACGTTCTGGAGTTGTGACTCAAAAGCAACAGACAAGTGCCTTAATGTATATGTCTTTCTATTCTGAAAATAAAGATCTTGATGATGTATATCTTCAAAACTTTTTGAATATCAACGTTATTCCAAACTTAAAAAGGATTAATGGAGTAGGTGATGCCAACGTTTTCGGTGGAAAAAACTATTCAATGAGAGTTTGGCTGGATCCTGCAAAAATGGCAGCTTACGGAATTACTCCGACAGATGTTACCAATGCAATCAATGAGCAGAGTAGAGAAGCTGCAGCTGGTTCTATTGGACAAAACAGTGGTAGCTCTTTTGAATATATCATTAAATATGTCGGAAAATTCAACGATAAGGAACAGTACGATAATATTATCATTAAATCTCTTGCAGACGGACAAAACTTAATGTTGAAAGACGTTGCTAAAGTAGAATTGGCAGGTCAGTCTTACACAGGAATTGGGGAAAATGGAAACAGTCCATCGATTTCTATGGGTATCTTCCAGACGCCGGGTTCAAATGCTCAGGAGATTATTAAAAATATTAAAACTTATCTAAAATCAGCAGAAGGAAGCTTCCCGGAAGGAGTAAAATATACATTTAACTTTGATACCAACGAATTTCTTGATGCATCTATTGACAAGGTTGTTCATACCTTAATTGAAGCATTTATCTTGGTATTTATTGTTGTATATATATTCTTACAGGATTTCAGATCTACTTTGATTCCGGCAATTGCGGTTCCGGTTTCGATTGTAGGAGCATTCTTCTTCCTGAATTTATTTGGATATTCATTAAACTTATTAACGTTATTCGCTTTAGTTCTTGCGATCGGTATCGTTGTGGATGATGCGATTGTCGTCGTCGAGGCAGTTCACGCCAAGATGGAAAATGGTATTTCCGATGCTAAAAAGGCGACAGTGGAAGCGATGGATGAGATTACAGGAGCAATCATTTCGATTACTTTGGTAATGGCATCCGTATTTATTCCGGTAACATTTATTACAGGTCCTACTGGAGTTTTCTATCAACAGTTTGGTATTACTTTAATTATTGCGATTATTATTTCTGCGATTAATGCCTTGACATTGAGTCCGGTTTTATGTTCATTATTTCTAAAACCTCACGATGAACATCATAAAGAATATAAAAACTTAAACTTTTTACAGAAGTTTTTCTATAAGTTTAATATTGCCTTTAAAACCACGACAGAACGTTACGGAAGAGGATTTGTATTTCTTTTAAGACATAAATGGGTTACATTGATCATCTTCGCAATTACAGGAGGAATCTTGTATTGGGCAAGTACAACAATGAAGAAAGGTTTCGTGCCAACGGAAGACAGAGGGATCATCTTTACAGACGTTCAGCTTCCTCCGGGAGCTTCAATGGAGAGAACGTACAATGCGTTGAAAACACTTCAGGCAAATGCTCTTAAAGTTCCAGGCGTACAAAACGTTACAATTTCTACCGGTAGAGGTTTCTTATCTGGAAACGGTAGTAATAATGGTCTTGCTTTCATTAAATTAAAACCATTTGACGAAAGAAAAAGCGGAGGACAAAGTTCTGAAGATATTACTAAAAGTTTATTCGGGATTTCCGGAAAAGTTCCTGATGCTAAGATTGTATTCTTCCAACCGCCGAGTGTACCTGGTTTTGGTAACAGTGCCGGTTTTGAGATGGTGCTTCTGGATAAATCGGGAGGTGAATATGCAGATTTAGACAATAAAATGAACGAGTTCATCGGTAAGCTGATGCAAAGACCTGAAATTGAATTTGCGCAGTCTTCATTTAATACAAAATATCCTCAGTACGAAATGCAGGTAAATGTTCCATTGGCAAAACAAATGGGAGTTTCTGTAAGTGATATCTTGGCAACAATGCAGGGTTACATTGGAGGTATTTATACCGCTGACTTTACGAAGTACGGAAAACAGTTCAGAGTAATGGTTCAGGCGCTTCCTGAAAACAGACAAAATATTAATAATCTTAATGAATTGTATGTAAAAACAGGTTCCGGAGCAATGTCACCAATCTCTCAGTTTGTTTCAATGAAAAAAGCATACGGACCACAATCTGTAAGCCGTTATAACCTATTTACTTCGGTGAAAATTACAGGGGCAAACTCTGCAGGATATAGTTCCGGGGATGCAATCACGGCTGTTCAGCAGGTTGCCAAAGAAACTTTAAATCAGAATTATGATGTTGAGTTTACAGGATTAACAAGAGAAGAATTGAATTCAGGATCACAAACTGTTTTGATCTTTGCATTAAGCTTAATCTTCGTTTACTTCATCCTTTCTGCACAGTATGAAAGTTACATTCTTCCTTTGGTGGTTGTAATTTCTCTCCCTCTTGGAGTAATGGGAGCTTATTTCGGTCAGAAAATCATGGGCTTGGAAAACAATATTTATTTCCAGATCGCCTTAATTATGTTGGTCGGATTGTTAGCGAAAAATGCGATTTTGATTGTTGAATTTGCTGTTCAGAGAAGGCATCACGGGGAAACGATTGTAATGTCTGCTATTAATGCGGCAAAAGCGAGATTAAGACCAATCCTGATGACATCATTTGCATTCATCTTTGGTTTATTGCCATTGGTTCTAGCAAGCGGAATCGGTGCAGTTGGTAACAGGTCAATTGCGACAGGTGCTGCAATCGGATTATTGATAGGTACTATTTTAGGACTTTTCGTAATTCCTGTCTTGTATGTAATTTTCGAATATTTGCAGGAAAAAGTGAAACCAATCAAAGAAAAAGAAATCAATTTAGCAGAATAAATTTAATTAGAGAAGTTAGAGGTTAGATATTAGAAATTAGTTTTTAAATCTAACTTCTAACCTCTGATTTCTAACTTCTATTTACAATGAAGAGTATTTTAAACATCATAAAAGGAATAACATTTTCAGTCGCAGTTCTTGCAGCCGTATCATCTTGTATGGCAAGAAAAGAATATCACAGACCGGATAATGTTGCAGAGGAAAAACTGTACCGTACAGATATGCTTCCTACCGATAGTACGAATATCGCGAATGTTTCCTGGAAAGAAATTTTCACGGATCCGGTACTTCAGGGACATATTTCGAAGGCTTTGGAAAATAATCTGGATATAAGAATTGCTTTACAGAGCATCACTTCGGCAGAAGCTTACTTAAAACAAAGTAAAGCAGCTTACGAACCGACGGTAACTGTTGGTCCCGGTTACACTTTCCAGACTCAGTCTCTGAATACACAAACAGGACAGTTATTCGGATCAAGACGTTATATCAACCAGCTTGATGTGACGGCAAGTATTGGTTTTGAAGCTGATATCTGGGGAAAGTTAAAAGCTCAGGAAAAAGCTCAGTTGGCAACTTATTTAGGAACTGTTGCAGCTCATAAAGCCGTAAAAACGGATCTGATTGCTTCAATAGCTTCTTCATATTATCAATTGTTGACGTATGATGAGCAGAAAAAAATTATCACTGAAACAATTAAAGTTCGTGAACAAAATTTAGAAACTACAAAAGCTTTGAAAATTGCAGGAACTTTAACGGAAGTTGCTGTTCAGCAGAGTGAAGCTTTGGTTTACAATGCAAAGTCTTTATTAATTGATATTGACACTCAAATCCAATTGTTGGAAAATACGATGAGTCTGTTGATGGGAGAGCCTTCACATTCAATTGAAAGATCAACACTGGAAGCTCAGAATGTTCCGATTGATTTAAAATTAGGATATCCTGCTCAGTTATTAGCGAATAGACCCGATGTGATGAGAGCTGAATATAATCTGATGAACGCATTTGAATTAACAAATTCTGCAAAAGCACAGTTTTATCCAACTTTAAAAATTACAGGAAGCGGAGGAATTCAGTCGCTTGATATTGATCATTTGTTCAGTGTAAATTCATTATTTGCAAGTGTTGTAGGAGGATTGGCTCAACCGATTTTAAATAAAAGAACAATCAGAACGAATTATGAAGTAAGTCTTGCTAATCAGGAAACAGCTTATCTGAATTTCAGAAAAGCGGTTCTTACAGCCGGAAAAGAAGTTTCTGATGCAATCAGAGTTTATTCGGTTCAGGATCAGTATATCGAATTGAAACAGAAAGAATTATTAAACTATAAAAATTCCGTAGATTATTCTCAGGAATTGGTCAATTACGGTATGGCGAATTATCTTGAAGTATTGAATGCAAGCGTAAATTCCTTAAATGCAGAATTGAATATCGCCAATGCACAATACAGTAAAATGAAAGCCGGAGTAGAGCTTTATCAGGCTCTTGGAGGTGGTTGGAAATAATTTCTAATATAAAGTTAATTGAAAGAGCGTATGTTAATTTATTTTAGCATGCGTTTTTTGTTTTTATCCAAAAGTTCTTTAAATGATAAAAAATAGACATATATTTAGAGTACTTATTGAAGAAAATTTAACAAAATGTTTGTATATGTAGTTTAAATACTTACTTTTGTACGGCTTCGGAAAATACGGATCTAAGGAAGGGGGATTGGCGCAGTTGGCTAGCGCGTTTGACTGGCAGTCAAAAGGTCACGGGTTCGAATCCCGTATTCTCCACGAAATTTGTTTAAGTGATAAAACTACTTATAAAACTATGAAGAAAATATTTTTACTTTTATTGACGGCTTTTTTGTTCATCGGTTGTAGCAAAGACGAAGACACGATCTACGATTTCATCGGAACTTGGGCTGGAACTTATGAAGGAACCGAAAAAGGTGACTGGAATATCGTTGTAGCAACAGACGGAAAAGTAACGGGAACAATGCACTCTGATCAGACTACTGAAAATTATTATATTTCAGGACATCTTAGTGAATCAGGAGAATTGGTTGCAACAATTGGTTTTCCAGAAGATGGAGAATTTAGAGGCAATTTGACAAGAGAAGATAAAAAAGCTACAGGAACCTGGACAAATTCAGTTCCAACGCCGACAAGAGCCGGAACTTGGAAAGGTGCAAAAACTTCAAAATAATAAGATTTTTACATTATAAAAAGAAGCTGTCCAAATTGGATGGCTTTTTTTATTAAAATTAATTTCAATAAAAATTCAGTTACAGTTATAAAAAGTCGATTAACTGAAAACATAATTTACTTATATTTGTAAGTATAGTAAAATCCAGAGAAGTATGAAGGACAGATTGTTTTGCAGAAAACAACTTATGAGAAAGGTATTTGTTTTGTCGGTTGCATCAATAATTACTATTTCTTGCGGAAGTTCGAAAAATGTTGCAGCGAAAAAAAATACAAAAACTGTTGTAAAATCTGAAAACCTCAGAAAATTGGATTCAAATTTTGACGGAAAAGTTTCAAAATCGATTAATGATATTCTTAAAGATGCTGAAAAATATATCGGAACTCCTTATAAGTTTGGTGGAAATACTTCTTCAGGTTTCGACTGTTCAGGATTTACAGTAAAAGTCTTTGAAGAAAATGATCTAAAGTTGCCAAGAAGATCTTCGGATCAAGCTGAAGCAGGAAGCAAAATTGATATTAAAGATGTAAAACCTGGAGATCTCTTATTTTTTGCGACAGCCGGAGGAAGCAGGGTTTCTCATGTAGGAATTGTTCATGACATCGGAAATGATGGTGAGGTAAAATTTATACATGCTTCCACTTCAAAAGGAGTGATTATTTCTTCATTGAATGAAACGTACTGGAATAAGGCTTATCTTCATGCTCAAAGAGTTTTATAATATTTAAATTTCATAAATAAAACAAAGTCTTTGTCATTCTGGAATCTCGGGAAAATGTTATAATAATTAGAACTTAGATTTTGTATAATGACAAACCGTATGAAGAATTTTTAGGAATTAAAATCGAGAATTAAAAACTTTTGTAGTTAAATAAAAATTTTATTAAAAATATTAAAATCAGTTTAAACAAAATACTTTCAAAAGGTTTTGCTGAACTTTTTTGTATATTTGGCGCGAATAAATTTAAACTAGAAACATGTCGTTACAACAAACTATTGAAAATATCTGGGACAACAGAGATCTATTGCAGAATGAAGATAGCCAAAAAGCTATCAGAGAGGTTATTTCTTTGGTTGATAAAGGAGAACTTCGTACAGCTGAGCCTACAGAAAACGGATGGCAGGTAAATGAATGGGTAAAGAAAGCTGTCGTAATGTATTTCCCGATCCAAAAAATGGAAACTATTGAAGTAGGTCCGTTTGAATTTCATGATAAAATGCCTTTGAAAAGAAATTATGCTGAAAAAGGTGTAAGAGTTGTACCACATGCAATCGCTAGAGAAGGAGCTTACATTGCTCCCGGAGTTATTTTGATGCCTTCATATGTAAACATTGGTGCTTATGTAGATTCAGGGACGATGGTTGACACTTGGGCGACTGTTGGAAGCTGTGCACAGATCGGTAAGAACGTTCACTTGAGTGGTGGTGTTGGAATCGGTGGTGTTTTAGAACCGCTTCAGGCTGCTCCGGTAATTATTGAAGATGATTGTTTCATTGGTTCAAGATGTATCGTTGTAGAAGGTGTTCACGTAGAAAAAGAAGCAGTTTTAGGAGCAAATGTTGTTTTAACAGCTTCAACTAAAATTATCGACGTTACAGGAGATACTCCAATTGAAATTAAAGGTAGAGTTCCTGCGCGTTCAGTTGTGATTCCTGGAAGTTATACAAAACAATATCCAGCTGGAGAATATCAGGTTCCATGTGCTTTGATCATCGGTCAGAGAAAAGAATCTACAGATAAGAAAACATCACTTAATGATGCTTTAAGAGATAATAATGTTGCTGTTTAAGATTAATATTTTAAACTAATACCACTATTTTGAAAGAAAAATTTCTTAAAATACTACTAAACCCTAAATATATATTTGGGGTTTATCTTATTATATCAATTGTTACGGCGATTTCGAAATATAATAGAGGAGCTTACGCGATCAATAATTATCTGATTTTCAAGAGTGTATTTTTTAATACTGTCAATCAGAAAAATTTATTTATTCATTATCCTGATCTTTTTTTTGATTTAAATCATTATGGCGTTTTTTTCAGTGCGTTAATCGCTCCATTTGCTTTAATGCCCGATTGGCTGGGAATTTCTCTTTGGAATGTTGCCAATACTTTAATCTTCATTTACGGAATTTATAAGCTTCCTTTTTCTGATTCAAAAAAGGCGATTTTTGGATTGTTATGTCTGCAGGAATATATTACAGCTGCTTTAAGTTTACAATTTAATGTGGCTCTGACAGGACTTTTATTATTGTCTGCAACTTACATTTACGAAAGAAAAGAAGTAAAATCTGTAACTGCAATTTTAATAGGAGTATTTGTGAAAATTTATGGAATTGTAGGACTAACGCAGTTTTTCTTCATCAAAAATAAAACGAAATTTATTCTTTCAGGATTAATTATTGCGGTATTATTTTTCGTTCTGCCAATGGCATATTCAACTCCGAAATTTGTGATTCAGTGTTATTCGGATTGGTTTCAGTCGCTTGTAGAAAAAAACAATGAAAATCAGGTTCTTGGAAATATGCAGGATATTTCATTGATGGGCTTTTTCAGAAGGATTTTAAGTGATGCTTCGATTTCAAATTTAGTGTTTTTAGCGGCAGGTTTACCACTTTTTGCCTTACCTTATATCAGAATTAAACAATATAAAAATTACGCATTCCAATTGATGATTTTGGCTTCAACTTTACTATTTTTGGTATTGTTCAGTTCAAGTTCAGAATCTCCAACGTATATTATTGCAGTTGTGGGAGTTTTAATCTGGTTTTTCCTTCAAAAAGAAAGATCACCATTGATTATTGGATTATTAATTTTCGTGATTATTTTCACTTGTTTTTCAACTTCAGATTTATTTCCAAAATTTGTAAAAGAGAATTATATCAAAAAATATTCTTTAAAAGCTGTACCTTGCATTATTATTTGGTTGAGGGTAACTTATGAGCTTTTAACTAAAAATTTTGAAAAAGATTACAGCCTGAATTAATACTATGAAGAAAATTTCCATCGTCATTCCTGCCCATAACGAAGAAGGAAACGTTGCTTTGGTTCACCAGAAAATTAGAGAAGTTTTTGATGGTTTAAGCAATTATGATTTTGAAATTATCTTTGTAAATGATGGAAGTCGGGACAATACTCAGCAAAGATTAGAAGAACTTTCCCAACAATATAATGAAGTAAAATTCATTGAATTTTCAAGAAATTTCGGACATCAACCTGCCGTAAAAGCGGGAATGGATAATGCTCATGGAAATGCAGTTATTTCAATGGATGGTGATTTGCAGCATCCGCCGGAACTCATTCCGGAAATGATTGAAAAATGGGAAGAAGGAAACGATATTGTTTATACGATTAGAACCTATCCCAAACGGATTTCTTATTTTAAAAGGAAAACTTCAGATTTTTTCTATAAAATTTTATCAAGTCTGTCAGATGTTAATTTGACTAAGGGAGGCGGTTCAGACTTCAGATTGATGGATGCAAATGCAGTTGAAGTGATGAGAAGCTTCAACGAAGATGATTTGTTTTTAAGAGGTTTAACGAGTTGGATGGGTTTCAAACAAACAGGAATTGAGTTTACCGCAAATGAAAGAATCGCAGGAGAAAGCAGTTATAATCTCAAAAAAATGATCACTTTTGCCTTCACAGGAATTACTGCTTTTAGTGTAAAACCTTTATCTATTGCAGCTTATTTGGGATTTTTGTTCTCTGGCATTTCTGTAGTTGGTTATGGAATTTATGTCCTTTATTCATTCATTGCTAAAACAGAAATTTCAGGTTGGGCATCATTAATTATGACCATCGTTTTCTTTGGAGGGTTACAATTAATTATCTTAGGAATTATAGGGATTTATTTAGGTAAAATCTTCAAACAAGTAAAAGAAAGACCTAATTATATCATAAAAAATAAAAATTTTCAATAAAATGGTTTTATTAAGTTTTGACATCGAGGAATTTGATATGCCATTAGAATACAAAGGAGAAATTCCTTTTGAAGAGCAAATCTCAATCTCACAAAACGGACTCGAAAGAATTTTAGATATTCTTAAAAAAATTAATGTAAAAGCTACTTTTTTCTCAACTGTAGTTTTTGCTGAAAACAGCAAAAAATTAATTGAACGATTATTGATCGAAGGTCACGAATTGGCTTCCCATACATGGTTTCATTCTGATTTTGAAGAAAAGCACCTAAAAGAATCAAAAGACAGATTAGAAGAATTATTTTCCACAAAAGTGACGGGTTTGAGAATGCCGAGAATGATGCCTGTAAGCAAAAATGCGGTAGAAAATGCAGGATATTCTTACAATTCATCCATCAATCCTACGTTTCTTCCAGGAAGATATAATAATTTGAAAGTTTCCAGAACGTATTTTAAGGAAGGAAATGTGACGCAAATTCCGGCTTCGGTTTCTCCGAATTTCAGGATTCCCTTATTTTGGCTGAGTTTTCACAATTTTCCTTTATCTTTTTACAAAAAACTAGCTTCGGATACGTTGAAAAAAGACAATTATTTAAACATTTATTTTCATCCATGGGAATTTGCCGAAATTAAAGATGAAGCTTTTAAATTACCTGGTTTTACCGTGAAAAATTCAGGAAAAGATATGGTTGAAAGATTCGAGGAATTCATTTATTGGTTAAAAAGTAAAAATTATTCATTCGGAACATTTCAGGAATTTCAAAAACAAATAGAATCATGAAAATCGCTTTCGATGCCAAACGTTTTTTTCATAACACTTCGGGTTTAGGAAATTATTCAAGAGATTTGGTCAGAATCCTATCTGAATATTTTCCTGAAAATGAATACCTTTTATTGAATAAAAATAAGTCTGAACGAGGAGCTGATATTTTAAATAAACCAAATGTTCATTTTGTTGAAACGTCAAAAGGAACGATGTCGCGCCAATTCAAAATGGGAAAAGATGCACAACAGCGAAATGTGGATATTTTTCATGGTTTATCGGGTGAACTACCTTTGAAATGGGACAAGAAACCTGTCAAAAAAATCGTCACCATTCACGATTTGATATTTGTAAGATATCCTCAATATTATTCTTTTTTTGACAGAAAAATTCATCTTTGGAAATTCAAAAAAGCGGCAAATTCTGCGGATAAAATCATTGCCATTTCAGAACAGACAAAAAGAGATATTATTCAATTTTTAAAAGTTTCTGAAAATAAAATTGAAGTGATTTACCAAGGTTGTCACAAAGCTTTTAAAGCACAGCAGTCCAATGAATTAATTCAAAATACAAAGCAAAAATTCAACCTTCCGGAAAGGTTTGTTTTAAATGTTGGAACGATTGAAGAACGTAAAAATCTTTTAAATGTTATTAAAGCAATAAAAGATACAGAAATTCCATTAGTTGTAGTCGGAAAAAAAACAAAATATTTTCAAAAAATATCGAATTTTATTATGAAAAATAAAATGGAAAAACAGATTCATTTTTTAGAAGGCGTTTCTATGAATGAACTGGCAATTATTTACAAATTGGCTGATATTTTTGTTTATCCAAGCTTTTTCGAAGGCTTTGGAATCCCTGTCATAGAAGCACTTTTTTCCAAAACAGTAACGATTACAAGCAATACAAGTTGTCTTCCTGAAGCGGGTGGATCGGATTCTGTTTATATTACTCCTGAAAATTATTTAGATATTCAGTCAAAAATAAAATTTTTATGGGATAATGAATCGGAAAGAAAACGCCGTGCTGATAAGGGTTTTGAGTTTGTTCAGAAGTTTAATGATGAGCCAATTGCCAATCAATTAATGAGTCTTTACAAAAAAATATTGCAATAAAATCTTTGCAGTTTAAAAATAAGTTCTACATTTGTACCACAAAATTTCAACAATGAAACCGAATTTTTTAACACTACATCATTATCATCATCTCTGTTAGGCGGAATTGATCGATATGTTTTGTGTAAAAATCAAAAATATTTAAAAACCGTCTGAGTAAATAGACGGTTTTTTTGTTTCTAAATTTTTCCGGGAAATTTTTTCAATCCAACCATTTTTTATTTGCTCAGACCTAACAAAAGTAAAATGAGTAAATTAAAAATTGCCATACAAAAAAGCGGACGGCTTTGCGAAGAATCCCTTCAACTCCTCAAAGACTGTGGAATTTTCATCAATAACGGAAAAGATCAGCTGAAAGTTTCTGTAGAAAATTTCCCAATCGAAATTATGTATCTGCGAAACTCAGATATTCCTCAATATCTTGAAGATGGAGTGGTAGATATTGCCATTGTCGGTGAGAATCTTTTAGCAGAAAAACAGAAAAATATTGAAATTATTCAACCTTTAGGATTTTCAAAATGCAGAGTTTCATTAGCCATTCCAAAAGAAGTTGAAACTGACGATATCGACTATTTTCAAGGTAAAAAAATTGCTACTTCTTATCCGAATACTCTCAAGAATTTTCTCAATAAAAATAATATCTCTGCCGATATTCATGTGATTTCCGGCTCTGTAGAAATTGCCCCAAACATCGGATTAGCAGACGGAATTTGTGATATTGTAAGCTCTGGAAGTACATTATTTAAAAATGGTTTGAGAGAAACTATTACATTATTAAAGTCTGAAGCCGTTTTGGCAAAAACATCTCAATTGGATATAGAAAAACAGAATATCTTAGAAAAATTTCTTTTCAGAATTAAAGCTGTTTTGAAGGCTAAAAATTCAAAATATATCTTAATGAATGTTCCGAATAACAAAATTGAAATTATTTCAAAAACTCTTCCTGTTCTTAAAAGTCCGACTGTAATTCCTTTGGCAGAAGAGGGTTGGAGCAGTATTCATTCAGTAATTAACGGAGAAAGGTTTTGGGAAGTGATTGACGAACTGAAAGAAAAAGGAGCGCAGGATATTTTAATAATTCCAATTGATAAAATGGTCATCTGATATGAAAATTAATAAATATCCAGATAAAAACACTTGGTCTGAATTGATAAAAAGACCAGTTTTAAAAAGAGAAAAACTTACAGAAATCATATTTGATATTTTCAAAAATGTCGAAGAAAATGGAGATCAGGCTTTAATTGATTTTAATAAAAAATTCGATAATGCAGAAGTTAAAAATATTCAGGTTTCAGAAGAAGAAATAGAAAATGCGGAAAGCATAATCAGTGACGAATTGAAGCTTGCGATTCAACAGGCAAAAGATAATATTACCAAGTTTCACGCTTCACAAATCGTTGAAATTGAAAAGATTGAAACAACAAAAGGAGTTGTTTGCTGGAGAGAAAACCGAGCGATAGAAAAAGTGGGAATCTATATTCCCGGAGGAACAGCCCCTTTATTTTCAACCGTTTTAATGCTTGCTATTCCTGCGCAATTAGCGGGTTGTAAGGAAATAATTTTATGCACGCCTCCGGATAAAAACGGTAATATTAATCCTGCGATTCTTTACACAGCAAAACTTTGCGGAGTAACTAAAATATTTAAAACAGGTGGCGCTCAAGCCATTGCAGCCATGACTTTTGGTACGGAAAGCATTCCGAAAGTTTACAAAATTTTTGGTCCTGGAAATCAATATGTTGTTGCGGCAAAAGAATACTGTCAGAAATTCGGCGTTGCCATCGATATGCCTGCAGGACCAAGTGAAGTGTTAGTAATTGCTGATGAAAATGCAATTCCGGAATTCTGTGCAGCCGATTTGCTTTCCCAGACAGAACACGGAAGCGACAGTCAGGTGATTTTTATTTCTACGAATGAGAAAATTTTTAACCAAACCATTAAAGAAACGGAAAATCAGCTTAAAGAACTTCCAAGAAATGAGTTGGCGAAAGAATCATTGAAAAACAGTCATTTTATTTTATTGAGTACAATTGATGAAGCTTTGGAATTCAGCAATTTATATGCTCCTGAACATTTGATTTTAGCTTTGGAAGACTTTGAAAAATATATTCCGAAAATTCAAAATGCAGGTTCAGTATTTCTGGGAAATTATTCGTGTGAAAGTGCAGGAGATTATGCTAGCGGAACTAATCATACACTTCCAACGAACGGATTTGCAAAGAATTATAGCGGAGTGTCTTTAGACAGTTTTGTGAAGAAAATTACTTTCCAAAATCTCTCAGAAGAAGGACTTCAGAATTTAGGAGAAACAATAGAAATCATGGCAGAAGCAGAAGGATTATTTGCTCATAAAAATGCCGTTACAATACGATTAAATAAAGAAAATGAAAGAATTTAATATCAATAGTTTAGTAAGAAAAAATATCCTTGAACTGCAGCCTTACATCAGTTTCAGAGATCATAATGAATTTGAAAATCCGATTTTGTTGGATGTCAACGAAAGTCCGTATGGTGAATTGAATCGTTATCCTGATTCTACGCAGAAAAAATTAAAGCAAAAGCTCTCAGAAATAAAAAATATTTCAGCGGATCAAATGGCAATCGGAAACGGAAGTGATGAACTGATTGATTTAATTATTAAGGTTTTTTGTGAACCTAAAAACGATTCAATTTTAATGATGAATCCATCTTTCGCCATGTATGGTTTTTATGCTTCGATTAATGAAAACAAAGTTGTAAAGTTAGATTTAAATGAAAATTTTAAAATTATAAAAGAGGATTTTTTAAATACAATTATAGGTAATCAGTTAAAAATTTTCTTTTTGTGTTCCCCCAATAATCCGACAGGAAACAGTATCGATGATATTGAATTTTATGTTCAGAATTTCAAGGGAATTGTGGTGGTTGATGAAGCTTATATTGAGTTTTCTGGAAAAAAATCATGTATTGAATTACTTGAAGAATACCCCAATCTTATTGTTCTTCAAACCTTTTCAAAAGCTTGGGGAATGGCGGGAGCAAGAGTGGGTGTTGCTTATTCGTCGAAAGAAATTATTAAGTTGATTAATATGGTAAAAGCTCCTTATAATATTAATTCTTTAAGTTTAAATAAAATAACAGAACTGATTAATATAAAGGATAATATAAATAAAAATATAGAAAACACTTTAATTGAAAAATCGTGGTTGAAAAATAAATTTAGAGAGATTGATTGTATTAAAAAAGTTTATCCAAGCGATGCCAATTTCTTTTTGATTGAGTTTGAAAATGTTGAAAAAGTTTATGAAAAACTATTGAAAAAAGAAATTCTGACCAGCAAAAGAAGTCCACAAATTCCAAATTGTATCCGAATAAATGTTGGAAATCGAGAAGAAAATATTCAGTTAATTAACGTTTTAAAAAGTATTGAATTATGAAAAAAGCATTATTTATAGATAGAGACGGAACATTAATTATTGAACCAAAAACTGATTTTCAAGTTGATTCTTTAGAGAAATTAGAGTTTTATCCCGAAGTCTTTCAAAACCTCTCAAAAATTGCTAAAGAGTTTGACTATGAATTGGTAATTGTGACCAATCAGGATGGTTTGGGAACGGAGAGTTTTCCTTATGAAAATTTTATAAAACCTCATGAAAAAATGTTGAAAGCCTTTGAAAACGAAGGAATTATTTTCAATGACATTCTTATTGATAAAAGTTTTGAACACGAAAATCTACCTACCAGAAAACCAGGAATAGGAATGTTCGGAAAATACATTTACGGAGATTACGATCTTGAAAATTCTTTCGTGGTAGGAGATCGATTGACAGATATTCAACTAGCAAAAAATTTAACTTCAAAAGCGATTTTCATTAATAAAATTCAAAATGATGATGCAGAATTGAGCACAGAAAGCTGGAGTGAAATTTATCAATATTTAAAACAGATTCCTCGAAAATCAAACGTTTCAAGAAAAACAAATGAAACGGATATTGAAATCGAAGTTAATCTTGACGGAAGTGGAAATTCCGACATCTCAACAGGATTACATTTTTTTGATCATATGCTTGAACAAATCTCAAAACACGGAAATTTAGATTTGAAAATTGAAGTGAAAGGCGATCTGCAGGTTGATGAACATCATACGATTGAAGATACAGGAATTGTTTTGGGAGAAGCTGTTTTGAAAGCTTTAGGAAAGAAAAAAGGAATTGAAAGATATGGTTTTTTACTTCCGATGGATGATTGTTTGGCGCAGGTTGCCATTGATTTCGGAGGACGTTCGTGGTTAGTTTGGAATGCAGATTTTAAAAGAGAAAAAATAGGAGATGTATCGACGGAAATGTTTCAACACTTCTTTAAATCTTTCACTGATTCAGCCAAATGTAATGTAAATATTAAAGTTGAAGGAGAAAATGAACACCACAAGATTGAATCGGTTTTCAAAGCTTTTGCGAAGGCAATAAAAATGGCTGTGAATCAATCGGATCAGAATTTTAATGTACCATCAACGAAAGGAAGTTTATAAATGATTGCAATTATAAAATACAATGGCGGAAACGTAAATTCCGTGCAAAACGCATTGAACAGATTAGGTGCAGAATCGATTATTACAGATAATTTTGACTTAATTCAAAAAGCTGATAAAGTTATTTTTCCGGGAGTTGGTGAAGCGTCTTCAACGATGAGAATTTTAAAAGAAAAAGGCTTAGATCAGTTAATTCCAACTTTGAAACAACCTGTTTTAGGAATTTGTCTGGGAATGCAATTAATGTGTAAAAACAACGAAGAAGGAAACACTGTAGGAATGGGAATTTTTGATATTAATGTAAAGAAATTTCCTGCAAAAAATATCGTTCCACACATTGGTTGGAATACAATTTCAGATTTTAAATCAGATTTATTTTCAGAGATTAAAGAAAACAATGATGTGTATTTTGTACATAGTTTTTATTGTGAATTATCGGAAAGCACAACATCCATTTGCGATTACATTTTGCCTTTCAGTGCATCTTTACAAAAAGATAATTTTGTTGCGATGCAGTTTCACCCTGAAAAATCGGGAAAAATTGGAAGTCAATTATTACAAAACTTTTTAAAACTTTAAGTATGAAAATTATTCCTGCCATTGATATTATTGACGGAAAATGTGTGCGTCTGTCAAAAGGTGATTATGACACAAAGAAAATTTACAATAAAAATCCTGTAGAAGTTGCTAAAGAATTTGAAGATTTTGGAATAAAATTTCTTCATTTGGTTGATTTGGATGGAGCAAAATCTAAACATATTGTCAACCAGAAAGTATTGGAAAATATTGCTAAAGAAACGTCTTTAGAAATTGATTTTGGAGGTGGTTTGAAAACGTTGGAAGATATAGAAATCGTCTTCAATTCAGGGGCAAAACAGATTACGATCGGAAGTATTGCGGTTCAAAATCCTGAGTTTTGTTTTGATTTAATTCAAAAATTTGGATCAGAAAAAATTATTCTGGGAGCTGATTGTGAAAATAGGAAAATAAAAACTTCAGGCTGGCTGGAAGAAAGCGATAGAGATGTAATTGATTTTATCCTACAATATCAGAAAAAAGAGGTAAAAAATACAATCTGCACAGATATTTCAAAAGACGGAATGCTGGAAGGTCCTTCAACAGATTTATACCAAGATATTTTAGCTCAAACTTCCATTCAATTGGTTGCGAGTGGCGGAATTTCAGGGATTGAAGATGTTTACAAAATGAAAGAAATAGGATGTTCCGGAACGATTATCGGAAAAGCGATTTATGAAGACAGGATTAGCTTAAAACAACTTCAAAATTTTATTGAGAATGCTTAAAAAAAGAATTATTCCATGTTTGGACATCAAAGATGGAACAACGGTGAAAGGAATCAACTTTGAAGGATTGAGAAATGCCGGAAATCCTATTGAACTGGCAAAAAGGTATGAAACTGAAGGGGCCGATGAATTGGTTTTTTTAGATATTACGGCAACAATTGAAGAGCGAAAAACTTTTGTTGAATTAGTAAAAGATATTGCTAAAGAACTAAGTATTCCGTTCACTATTGGAGGTGGAATTTCGACGATTGAAGACGTTAGAAAATTGTTAGAAGCCGGAGCGGATAAGATCAGTATTAATTCTTCTGCCGTTAAAAATCCACAATTGATTTCTGGTTTGGCTAAAGAATTTGGAAGTCAGTGTGTTGTTGTTGCGATTGATACAAAATTTGTTGATAATTCGGATTGGGTGTATGTAAAAGGTGGAAGAGAAAAAACGGATTTGAAAACATTAGATTGGGCAAAAAAAGTAGAAGAATTGGGAGCCGGAGAAATCCTTTTAACTTCAATGGATGGAGACGGGACGAAAAAAGGTTTTGATCTTAGAATCACAAAATTAATTTCCGAAAATGTAAATATTCCTGTAATTGCTTCCGGAGGTGCTGGAAATATTGAAGATTTTGAGAACGTTTTTAATCAAACCAAAACAACGGGAGCTTTAGCCGCAAGTATTTTTCATTTTGGAGAAGTGAAAATCCAGGATTTGAAAAGTGAATTAAAATCTAAAAAAATAGCAATACGATGAATATAAATTTTAATAAAAGTGATGGTTTAGTTCCTGTTATTATTCAGGATAATAGAACGTTACAGGTGCTGATGTTGGGTTATATGAACGAAGAAGCTTTTGAAAAAACAAAAAGTGAAGGAATTGTTACGTTTTTCAGCCGTTCAAAAAATAGACTTTGGACAAAAGGTGAGGAGTCCGGAAATTTCTTAACAGTAAAAAATATTGAAATTGATTGCGATAACGATACGATTTTAATTAAAGTAATTCCTAAAAATATAGTTTGTCACACGGGAAGTTTCAGTTGTTTTGGCGAGAAAAGTTCTAAAGGTTTTTTATATGAATTAGAGGAAAATGTAGGTCAAAGAATCAATGAAAAAACAGAAGGATCTTATACTTATTCGTTATTTCAGAGAGGGATCAATAAAGTTGCTCAAAAAGTAGGAGAGGAAGCTGTAGAACTGGTGATTGAATCAAAAGATGATAATGATGATCTGTTTAAAAATGAAGCTGCCGATTTATTGTATCACTTTTTGATTTTATTGAAAGCAAAAAATATCAGTTTAGGAGATATTGAAGAAATTTTGATGTCACGTGATAAATAAACTGTACTTTTAGATGAATTAGAAACTAAAATCATGACCGAAGACAAAAAGAAAATCCTTAATTGCCAAAAAGCAAAGAAACAAATGATCCGAATAATACTTCCGGAAAAAAAAGAGGTAGCGTAGGAAAAGTAAGCCCCACTGAAACTACTAAAGGTGGTTAAAAAATAAAAAAGAGCCAATTTTAGGATTGGCTCTTTTCTTAAATTATTTAATTAAAATTTTTCTCACTGCAGTTTTTTCATCAGATGTAATAACACCTAGATATGCTCCTTTTTTCAATGTTGAAACATTAATCTTAGTTTCATTTTTCGTTGTAATCAAAGACCTTCCGGATAAATCTGTAATTTCAAAATTAAAATTTTTGATTTCCTTTGGAAGTTCAATATTTAAAGTATCTTTCGCAGGATTAGGATAAATTTTTATTGATTCTAAAGGATTTTTAACAATGGTTTCTTCTGTTTTTAATAAAGAACTTGTTGCCACTGCAAAATGCTGTAAAGCTCCTACAGAAGCCTTTCCGACATTAAAAATGTAAACAGGATCGGTATTGGCAAAGGTATCATTTGAAGTATGAGGATAATTACTTCTTATTCTTTCAAAATAACCGGTTATAATTTCTCCTTTTTCTTCAAATGAAATATAATCTGTGTCTTCAGCAGGATCAACAGCTGTTAAAAGAGGCGAATAAAGAGCCGTACAGTTTCTCAATTGTTGGGTGATTGCTGTGGAAGCTGCATTATTACTCGTTAAACCACCCTGATCTTCATCACAATAGATTGTATTGTTATTGTTCCCCAATTTTCCTCCAACCTGATCAAGATTGAAGACCATTTTTATATCTAATTGCTTGATATTGTTTTGATAAACTACATTGTTTACATAATGAGCACTTCCTAATAACCCCTGTTCTTCACCGGAAAAGTGGATGAATTTAATAGAATATTCCGTCGGAACATCTTTTAAAATTCTTGCAGCCTCCAAAATAATCGAAGTTCCGCTTCCGTTATCGTTCACTCCAGGACCGGTAATGCTGTCGAAATGTCCACAAATAATAACATATTTATTAGGATAAAGCGTTCCCGTTTTAGTTATAATTAAATTTTTAGAAGTTTTATTACTGTAAGTGAAAGCATCTTCCGTAATCTGATTTGTTGAATATCCAAAAGCTAAATATTTATTTTTTAACCAGTTAAAAGCATTATTATTGGCTGTAGAACCAGTCGTTTTTACTCCAAGGTTTGAAAAATCCTGTAGGTTTGTAGTAATATTTGTCTGCGAAACCATACTGGCTCTGTCCTGATAAGCCTGAATAAAAGTCTGCGCATTTATGCTTAAAGTTGATAAAGAAAAAAGTAGAAGAGTAGGGATTTTTTTCACCTTAATTTGATTTTTTAATAATCTTGCAAATGTAGCAATAAAAAAATCCCGAGCAAAAACTCAGGATTTCAATTTATTTAATTATAAAATTATTTTCCGATGATGATCTTTCTTACCGCTGTTTTATCATTTGCTTTAATGGCACATAAATATGCTCCGTTTGTCAATCCGAACACGTTAATTTTTGTTTCATTTTCTTTGTTTAAAACCAATCTCCCGTTCATATCTGTGATTTCCAGTTTGAAATCTTTAATATCTTTTGGAAGTTCAATATTAAGATAATCTTTTGCAGGATTTGGATAAACTTTGATAGATTCTAAAGTATTTGAAACTACTTCATCTGTTTTTAATAGAGTTGTTGTTGCCGTCGCAAAATGCTGTAACGCACCAACTGCCGCTTTTCCCGCATTAAACACATAAACAGGATCTACATTGGCAAATGTATCATTTACAGTATGTTCGTTGTAGCTTCTTACATTTTCATAAAATCCTGTAATGATATCACCATTAGCTTCAAAAGGCATGTAATCTGATGAATATGCATTGGACATCACAGTCTGCAAAGGCGAATACAACGTTGTACAGTTCGCTAATTGCTGTGTGAAAGAAAGAGACGTTGCATTATTTGCAGTCTGTCCGCTTTGGTCGCTTTCGCACTTTATTGCTGTGTTTGTATTTCCTATTTTTCCTCCAACCTGATCTATATTAAATACCACTCGTACATTCACTTGACGAACTCCATTTAAGAAAACAACATTATTTGCGTAATGATTGCTTCCCAACAATCCTTGTTCTTCTCCGGAAAAATTAATGAACTTGATGGAATATTCCGTCGGAATATCTTTTAAAATTCTTGCAGCTTCCAGAATAATTGAAGTCCCGCTTCCGTTGTCACTTACTCCAGGACCTGTAATCGTATCGTAATGTCCGCAAATAATAACATATGTATCAGGATAAAGCGTTCCCGTTTTGGTTAGAATCAAATTTTTTGAACTTGTACTTCCATAAGTAAACGTATCTTCCGTCATCTGACTTGCCGTATATCCATAAGACAGATATTTTGCTTTAAGCCAGTTCAAGGCGTTTGTATTGGCTGTAGAGCCTGTGGTTTTCACACCAAGATTCCCAAATTCCTGTAACAGTGTCGTAATATTTGTCTGAGAAACCTGATCTGCCCTGTTTTTATACGCCTGAATAAGACTTTGAGCCTGTAAGTTATAAGTTGTTAACGATAATAATAGAAGGGTAGTTAATTTTTTCACTTTTAAAGAAAGTTTTACTTATTTATTAAATATTAGACAAATGTATATAATAAAAAAATCCCAAGCAAAAAACTTGGGAATTTATATTGATAACAAAAATTTTACATTATTTTACTTGATCTACAACTGCTTTGAAAGCTTCAGGGTGATTCATTGCTAAATCTGCTAAAACTTTTCTGTTAAGCTCAATGTTGTTCTTTTTAAGAGCTCCCATAAACTGAGAGTAAGACATTCCGTGTACTCTAGCTCCTGCGTTGATACGCGTGATCCAAAGTGATCTGAAATTTCTTTTCTTCTCTTTTCTACCACGGTAAGCATATTGCATTGCTTTTTCTACCGCGTTTTTAGCTACAGTCCAAACGTTCTTTCTTCTACCGAAAAAACCTTTAGCTTGCTTTAAAACTTTTTTTCTACGAGCTCTTGAAGCTACGGAGTTTACTGATCTTGGCATAATTTAAATTGTTTTTTTGAAATGTGCGGTAATTGTTTCATTACTCTTAGCTGCTCCATTTCAGGGTTAAAATGTTGAATTTTTTGAATTCTTATAAACCGAATATAGATTTATAAAAACTACTTAATTGCTAATTGACGTTGAACGCTTTTTTCATCCACTTTAGCTACGTAAGAAGTAGTAGTAAGATTTCTCTTCTGCTTAGTTTCTTTCTTAGTTAAGATGTGGCTTTTGTAAGCATTTTTTCTTTTGATCTTACCAGAACCAGTAAGAGCAAAACGCTTTTTAGCACCTGATTTCGTTTTTAATTTTGGCATTGTTTTGCTTTTTATTGTTTTGTTATCAATATCTGTATTGGTTATCCTAAAGACATTTAGGAATAATAGTTTGCAAAATTACGAAAAAAAAACGAGACATGAAAAGAAATTTTCAATAGGAGAAAAGGAAAAAGAAACCCAATATTTTTAAGCAGATTTTTTTATAAGAAAAGACTTTCTTCATTAAAATAAAAACTGCGGACAAAAATCGCCCGCAGTTTATCTTTAAATATATAAATAAAATTATGACTCAATAAATTCTAAAAGATCTTTATTAATTGTTTCAGCATGAGTTGTAGGCATTCCGTGAGGGAAACCCGGATAAGTAATTAATTTACCGTTTTTCAACAATTTTGCTGATTTTATTGCTGCATTTCCGATAGGAACAATCTGATCATCTTCTCCATGAAGCAATAAAACCGGAAGATCAACATTCTGAAGATCCTCTCTGAAATCTGTTTCAGAAAAGGCTTTGATTCCATCGTAATGAGCAACAATTCCGCCCATCATTCCTTGTCTCCACCAGTTTCTTTGCACACCTTCTTTTACATCGGCACCTTCTCTGTTATATCCGTAGAAAGGAAAAGTCAAATCAATATAAAACTGTTGTCTGTTGTTCAGCGTTTGATCTCTGATTCCGTCGAAAACTTCCATCGGAACACCATCAGGATTACTTTCGCTTTGTACCATAATTGGAGGAACAGCACTGATCAATACTGCTTTTTTAGCTCTTCCATTAGCATATTTGTTAACATAACGGATAACTTCTCCACCTCCTGTAGAATGTCCGATGTGAACTACATCTTTCAGGTCAAGGAATTCAACCAATTCAGCTGCGTCGGAAGCGTATTGTTCAATTGTGTGATTGTAAATATTTTGGCTTGAACGACCGTGACCTCTTCTGTCATGAGCGATTACTCTGTAACCTTTCTGTAAAAAGAAAATTACCTGTGCATCCCAATCATCAGATGATAGTGGCCATCCATGATGAAACATAAGAACTGGTCCCTCTCCCTGATCTTTGTAAAAAATTTCTGTTCCGTCTTTTAATTTTAATGTACTCATAGCTTTGATGTTTAAGTGTTATTAATGTTTTATTATTTTTAAATAAGTTTTTGATTTCTTATTTCTAAAGCAAATTTAGAGTAAAATTTTCATCATAATCTTAACCTAAGTTAAATTTTAATAAATAATTAATGACTATTATGAATTTATATAAAATAGTAAATAAATTCTTCTCATCGATTTAACTACTTTAATAAAGTACTATAAATCATAAATATTTATAGTAAAAACAAAAAAACCTCAAATTGCTTTGAGGTTTATATTATAAACAGGATCTCAATGACCCTTCTGTAGATTATTTAGCTGGTTTTTTAGGACTCATCATCATAATCATTCTCTTTCCTTCAAGTTTAGGAAGCTGGTCTACTTTTCCAACGTGCTCAAGTTCCTGAGCAAGTTTTAGAAGTAAAATTTCTCCCTGATCTTTAAAGATAATCGAACGTCCTTTAAAAAATACGTAGGTTTTTAATTTTGAACCTTCTTCAAGGAATTTTTCAGCATGCTTTCTCTTAAACTCGTAATCGTGTTCGTCTGTCTGAGGTCCGAAACGGATCTCTTTTACAACCACTTTTACTTGTTTAGCCTTAAGTTCCTTTTGCTTTTTCTTTTGCTCATATAAGAATTTTTTATATTCTAATATTCTTGCAATAAACGGTTCTGCCTTATCGGAAATCACTACTAGATCCAATTCTTGTTCTGCAGCAATTTGTCTTGCTTTGTCAATTGGATAAATTCCCGGCTCTACGTTATCGCCCACTAAACGCAGCTCTCTCACACGAATTTTATCGTTGATCAAGTGTAAGTCCTCCTGTACAGGACGTCTTTGTGGGCCCCTGTTGTTAAATCTTTGTGCTATTGTATTATAATTTTATTGGTTAACTTTCTATTTTTCTAAAATCATTCTGAAGAAAATCTTTCAGAATGAAACCAGTAATTTAAGCATTAAACTCAAATCCTGTTTTCGATTGCTCTTTAAAATAAGTAACGAAATTCTCGATGCTCATTGCACCCAAATCACCTTCACCACGTCTTCTTACAGAAATTGTGCCATCCTTTTCTTCATTTTCTCCCACTACAATCATGAATGGAATTTTCTTCAACTCTGCATCACGGATTTTTTTACCCGTTTTTTCGTTTCTGTCATCAATCAATCCGCTAATATCGTGATTTTCTAATAATTGAGAAACTTTTTTAGCATAATCTACATATTTCTCACTGATTGGAAGGATGATAAACTGATCCGGAGCCAGCCACAATGGAAAATCTCCCGCTGTGTTCTCAATGAGAATCGCAATAAATCTTTCCATAGAACCAAACGGTGCTCTGTGAATCATTACCGGTCTGTGTTTTTCACCATCATTTCCTGTATACCAAAGATCAAATCTTTCCGGTAAATTGTAATCAACCTGAATAGTACCAAGCTGCCATTTTCTACCTAAAGCATCTTTCACCATGAAATCTAGTTTAGGACCGTAGAATGCAGCTTCACCGTATTCAGTAACTGTATTTAATCCTTTTTCTGTAGCCGCTGTTACGATTGCATTTTCTGCTTTCTCCCAGTTTTCGTCAGATCCGATATATTTTTCTTTATTTTCGGGATCTCTTAATGAAATCTGAGCCGTAAAATCAGCAAAACCTAATGAACCGAAAACATAAAGAACCAAATCAATAGTTTTCTTAAATTCATCCATCAGCTGATCCGGTGTACAGAATAAATGCGCATCATCCTGAGTAAACCCACGAACTCTCGTTAAACCGTGAAGCTCACCACTTTGCTCATATCTGTAAACTGTTCCGAATTCTGCATATCTTTTAGGCAAATCTCTGTAGCTCCATTGTGAAGTTTTGTAAATCTCACAGTGGTGCGGACAGTTCATTGGTTTCAGCATAAATTCTTCTCCTTCATTCGGAGTTTTAATCGGCTGGAAGCTATCTGCTCCATATTTATCCCAGTGACCAGAAGTTACATAAAGTTCTTTTGCTCCGATGTGCGGAGAAATTACGAACTCGTAACCTGCTTTTTTCTGAGCTGCCGAAAGGAAGTTTTCTAATTTTTTTCTTAAAGCTGCTCCTTTAGGTAACCATAAAGGTAAACCCTGACCAACTTTTTCAGAAAAAGCAAAAATTCCTAATTCTTTACCTAATTTTCTATGATCTCTTTTCTTAGCTTCTTCTAAAAGCTCAAGATATTCTGTTAAATCTTTTTGTTTTGGGAAAGAAATACCATAAACTCTCGTTAACTGAGGATTGTTTTCATTTCCTCTCCAATAAGCTCCTGCAGCATTTAAAATCTTCATTGCCTTCACAATTCCTGTATTCGGAATGTGACCGCCACGGCAAAGATCTGTAAAATTGTCATGTGTAACGAAAGTGATTTCTCCATCATTAAGATTTGAAATCAATTCTACTTTATAAGGATTATCTGCATAAGTCTTTAATGCCTCTTCTTTAGAAACAGGATATAAAGAGAATGTAGAACCTTTTTTAGCGTTTTCTAAAACCTTTTTTTCGATTTTTTCAAAATCTTTATCAGACAAGCTTTCGTCACCGAAATCTACGTCATAATAGAATCCTTTTTCGATTGCAGGACCTATTGTTAACTTAGCATCAGGATAAAATTCAAGGATTGCCTGCGCCAAAAGGTGGGCAGAAGAGTGCCAGAAAGCCTTCTTTCCAAGATCATCGTTCCAAGTCAACAACTGTACTGTAGAATCCGTGGTTATAGGTGTGGTCGTTTCTACTTGTTTGTCATTTACAACTGCAGAGATGGTATTTCTAGCCAATCCCTCGCTTATAGATTTTGCCACATCTAGCGGAGTAACTCCCGCCTCGAATTCTTTGACGCTATTGTCTGGAAGTGTAATTTTTATCATTGTTTACTAAGAAATTTTAAGATGCAAAAATACGCATTTTTTATTTAAAATACTACTTTAAGGCATATTTGAAAAGATATTTAATACTAAAAAAGGATTAAAATCGTTTTTATTAATTGAGAATTAATGAAGAGCTTAATTATGAATAAGTTAAAAACACATCTGTAAAATTAATTCTTCCTTTTGTACTTCACTTTTTCTTTAATAATTTCAACAACATCTATATTTTTCACTTTAGATTTTACCCAACCGTGAATATCTATATATAATAAAGACCTTCTGTAGTATTCATTTCCTGCAAAAAGTTCTAATTTATGATCAAATTCTCTGAAAGATTCCAGCTGTTTATCTGGCGTTAAATCATTTAAATTCTTGAAAAATTTAATGCTTTCAAAATGGAATTCATCTGGTTTTTTCATCTTTTTGGTGAACTTTAAAGTGGCTTTTATAAATTCATCATAATCTTCATCATTTCCCGATTCATGCTTCGACATTAATATCAAAATTCTGGTGTGAAATAATAGATCTTCCTGTACATTTCCTTTAGATTCAATTACTTTTAATGAATATTTTATCGACTCCTTAAATTTTTTACTTCCAAAAAACATCGCCGCCATTTTTAAATAAAGAATCATGAAATGATGTTCATCAATCTTATCACGGAATCTTTCCATTTTAAGTTCGATTTCAGGAATTAATTTTGAACCTGAAAAGAATTCACCTTTTACAAAGTGAATATTCATTAAAGTATTATAATATGTCAGAAAAACAAGAGCTTGTATGTTTTCATTTTGAGTAAAACTTGAAGAATTAACAATCTCATTAAAATCTTTAAAACGATTTTCCAGCATATCGATATTTCCGTAGAGAAAAAGAATTTTTAACAGATAAGTATTTCCTTTAATATACCAAACCGGATGACTTACAATCATCTCCGTATTTTTGTGAAATAAATCAACCCACTGAAAGGCATACTTCAATGTATATTTATACTCCTGAAGCAATTGATTTTTCCAGACATGCGCTTTAAAATACCATAATTTCTCAGTAAAATTCAGCTTTTCAAAATTAATTTTCTGAATTTGAGTATTAAAAATTCCCATGATTTCAGCACGATCTTCATCATTTTTCACATAACCATGCGTCAGCATTTCACTGTATAATTTTAATGAGAGATTAGATAATTCAGTTGCATAATGATTTTGTTTGCTGATTTCTGTAGATTGTTTTATTAATTCATCAGCGCGACCTTCGATACTTCTGGTAATGAACTGTGATTCAATTACTTTTTCTAAATCAATAATTTCCGAAGCGATACTTTTTTCATCTAATTCTAAAGCAGTCTGTTTGCTTTTATCTAAAATTTTTAACGCTTGTTTATACAGTCCCTTTTGGTATAAAATATTGGCAAAATCAAGCTGTTCACGCAACTGTATTCTATAATTCTGATGAATTGGATTCATTCTTAAACTTACCAAAATCTGCTTGTAAAGATGAGCTTTCAGATTTGACAGCTGTTGTTTGGTAGAAATTTTCTTATCAAGAATAATATTTTCATCATATTCTTTCATCTTATCCATTTCAGAAAAAAGAAGAAGAAATTTTGCATCTACATTTATTCCAAGACGGTTTACATACAGCTTAAATTGCCTTTTTTCGGAGGTTGTTAATGACTTAATCAGTACAAATAAAAAATCTTTATGCAATTCTGCCATTGTAAATTTTTGGAATTTAAAATAATGATAATCAATTAATTGAAATTAAAAAACAATATTTCGAGTATTGTAATTTTTATAAAAACTAAAAATGAATAAACGTTTCATCTTTCTAGATTTGAATCAAAATTAAGTAAAAACTTCATTATGAATTCCGAAAAAGTCGAAATTTTTGATACCACGCTGCGTGATGGAGAGCAGGTTCCGGGTTGTAAATTAAATACAGAGCAAAAATTAATTATAGCCGAAAAACTCGACGAACTTGGTGTAGATGTGATCGAAGCTGGTTTTCCAATTTCAAGTCCCGGAGATTTTCATTCGGTTTCGGAGATTTCAAAACTGGTAAAAAATGCAAAGGTTTGTGGCTTAACGAGAGCCAATCAAAAAGATATTGACACAGCTGCAGAAGCATTAAAATTCGCAAAAAGACCAAGAATTCATACAGGAATCGGAACTTCTGATTCTCATATTAAATTTAAATTCAATTCAAACAGAGAAGATATTATTGAAAGAGCTGTTCAGGCTGTAAAATATGCCAAATCTTATGTCGAAGACGTAGAATTCTATGCTGAAGATGCCGGAAGAACAGATAACGATTATTTAGCAAAAGTTTGTGAAGAAGTTATTAAAGCTGGTGCAACAGTTCTCAATATTCCCGATACGACAGGATATTGTCTTCCTGAAGAATACGGTGAAAAAATCAAATATCTGAAAGAAAATGTAAAAGGCATCGAAAATGTAATTTTGTCTTGTCACTGTCACAATGATTTGGGAATGGCAACTGCCAATTCTATTGCAGGAGTTATTAATGGAGCCAGACAAATCGAATGTACCATCAACGGATTGGGAGAAAGAGCAGGAAATACAGCGTTGGAAGAAGTTGTGATGGTTTTAAAACAGCATCCATATTTAAAATTATATACTGACGTTCAGTCCAAAATGCTCAATCCGATGAGTGTTTTGGTTTCTGAACTCATGGGAATGCCTGTTCAGCCAAATAAAGCGATTGTGGGAGCGAATGCTTTTGCACACAGTTCAGGAATTCATCAGGATGGTGTGATTAAAAATAGAGAAACTTACGAGATTATCGATCCTTCAGAAGTGGGTGTGAATGCTTCAACTATTGTGTTGACGGCTAGAAGTGGACGTTCTGCTTTAGCGTACAGATTCAAACATATTGGTTTTGATGTAACTAAAAATGAACTTGATTTTCTGTATCAGGAGTTTTTAAAAATTGCAGATAATAAAAAAGAAGTTAATAATGACGATTTAAGTTCTATCATCGAAAGAGTTACAAGAAAAATAGGGTAGTAGTACTTATTTTCAATTAGATAAATTAAAATGAACAGCGATAAAAAAACACTTTTTGATAAAGTTTGGGATGCTCATGTTGTAGAAACGATTCCAGATGGACCTCAAATTATATACATTGACAAACATCTGATTCATGAAGTAACAAGTCCACAAGCTTTTGCTGAATTAGAAACTAGAAATCTTGAAGTTTTCAGACCAAAACAAATTGTAGCGACTGCGGATCATAACGTTCCGACCCTAGACCAGGATAAACCGATTCGAGATGATTCTTCGAGAAATCAAGTTGAACAACTAACAGAAAATTGTAAAAAAAACAATATTGAACTATACGGTTTAGGTCATCAATATCAAGGAATTGTACACATTATTGCTCCGGAATTGGGAGTTACACAACCCGGAATGAGCATTGTTTGCGGCGACAGTCACACTTCAACGCATGGTGCTTTCGGTTCGATTGCTTTTGGAATCGGGACGAGTCAGGTTGCGCAGGTTTTTGCAAGCCAATGCTTGTTGTTGAACAAACCAAAATCGATGAGAATTACCGTTAATGGTAAATTAAACAAAAATGTTCAGCCGAAAGATGTGATTTTATACATTATTTCAAAAGTCGGAACCGACAGCGGAACAGGTTATTTCTGTGAGTACGCCGGAAATGTTTTCGAAGAAATGTCGATGGAAGGCAGAATGACGGTTTGCAATATGAGCATCGAAATGGGTGCTCGTGGAGGAATGATTGCTCCTGATGAAAAGACTTTCAACTATGTAAAAGGAAGAACTTTCGCGCCAAAAGGCGAAGAATGGGAAGAAAAATTAGAATATTGGAAAACATTAAAGACCGATGATGGAGCTGTTTTCGACACAGAATTTTCTTTCGATGCTTCGGAAATCTACCCAATGATCACGTACGGAACAAATCCGGGAATGGGAATTTCTATTAATCAAAATATTCCGATTCCGCAAAATGAATCTGAGGAAAAAGCGTTGAAATACATGGGTTTAAAAGCCGGACAAGCTCTTTCGGATATCAAAGTAAATTATGTTTTCATCGGAAGCTGTACCAATGCAAGAATTGAAGATTTCCGTTCTGCAGCAAATTATATTAAAGGAAAAAACAAGTCGGAGCACGTTCAGGCTTTGATTGTTCCGGGTTCGCAACAGGTTGTAAAACAAATCTTTGAAGAAGGTTTAGATAAAGTTTTTAATGAAGCAGGTTTTCAGATCAGGCAGCCGGGATGTTCGGCTTGTTTAGCGATGAATGACGACAAAATTCCCGAAGGTGAATATTGCGTTTCAACTTCCAACAGAAATTTTGAGGGAAGACAGGGACAAGGTGCAAGAACGATTCTGGCAAGTCCTTTAACTGCCGCAAAAGTTGCAATCGAGGGTCGAATTTCCGTTTTTGAAAATTTAAACTAAACGAATTAAAATTATTTTGATTTAAACAAAATGCAAAAATTAACCATTATAAAATCCAGGGCAATTCCCTTGCCGGTTGAAAATATAGATACAGACCAGATTATCCCTGCAAGATTTTTAAAAAGTATAGATAAAAACGGCTTTGGTGACAATCTTTTCAGGGATTGGAGGTACAACGTTCATACGAATGAACCGAATTCTGATTTTGTTTTAAATAATTCAAAATACAGCGGTGAAATTCTTGTCGCAGGAAATAATTTCGGTTGCGGAAGCAGTCGGGAACATGCAGCCTGGTCTTTGACGGATTATGGTTTTAAAGTAGTTATTTCAAGTTTTTTTGCAGATATTTTTAAAGGTAATGCGTTAAATAACGGCTTGTTGCCCGTAAAAGTTTCAGAAGATTTTTTAAAACAGATTTTAAACGATATTGCAGAAAATCCTGAAAAAGAAATTTTAGTAGATGTTGAAAAACAAACGATCACATTCAACAATAAAACAGAGAATTTTGAAATTGATTCTTATAAAAAAATATGTCTGATAAACGGTTATGATGATATTGACTTTTTAATCAGCAGAAAACAGGCGATTAAAGAATTTGAACTAAAAACACAAAAAGTATATGAAAACTAATTTTAAAATTGCGGTTCTTTCCGGAGATGGAATCGGACCGGAAGTTGTTGCTGAAAGCATTAAAATTTTAGATGCAATTGCCGAAGCTTTTCATTATCAATTCGAATTTAAATACGGATTAGTAGGAGCTGAAGCCATTTTTAAAACAGGAAATCCTTTGCCCGACGAAACACTGGAAATCTGCAAAGAATCTGATGCGTTGCTTTTCGGAGCGATCGGCGATCCTTCTTTTGATAATAATCCCGATGCGAAAGTTCGTCCGGAACAGGGATTATTGAAACTTCGTAAAGAGCTAGGGCTTTTTGCCAACATCCGACCTTTAAAAACATACAATTCTTTAATTGAAAAAAGTCCTTTGAAAAAAGAAATCATCGAAGGAACTGATATTCAGATTTTCAGAGAATTGGTGAGCGGAATTTATTTTGGCGAAAAATTTACGGATGAAGAAGCGGGTTATGCTTATGATATTTGTAAATATAATCGTGAAGAAATCGCGCCAATCGTTCATATGGCTTTTCAGGAAGCACAAAAACGCAGAAAAAAATTAACCTTAATTGATAAAGCCAACGTTTTGGATACTTCGAGATTATGGAGAAAAGTCTGTAAAGAAATTGCAGCAGAATATCCAGATGTAGAGCTTGATTTTATGTTTGTGGACAATGCAGCCATGCAATTAATCTTAAATCCAAAACAGTTTGATGTGATCGTTACGGAAAATATGTTTGGAGATATTATTTCTGACGAAGCAAGTGTAATCGGCGGTTCTATCGGACTGCTTCCATCGGCTTCAATTGGTCATGAAAATGCTATGTTTGAGCCTATCCATGGTTCTTATCCACAAGCGAAAGGAAAAGGAATTGCCAATCCTATTGCTTCAATTTTGAGTACGGCGATGATGCTCGATTATTTAAAACTGGATCATGCTGCAGAAAAATTGAGAGCATCTGTGGAATATGCGATTGAAAATAAATATGTTACAGTTGATCTGAATTCAGAACAGCCTTATTCGACAAGTGAAGTGGGAAGTTTTATTGCAGATTATATTAAATATTCCGAGAAATCATATTATAATTTTGAAAATGTGAAAATCGGGAAATCAACGATTGTATAAAGAAAGTGAATTGTCGATTTTGCTTCGTAAGTCAATAGTCAAATAGTTAGGGTAGTTTACGAGCGGAGCGAATTGACCACTGTCGGTTTATTAGGATATTTGACTTTTATTTGTATATTTTTTTCTAAAAAAGGTTCCACTTCAATCGAAGCGGAACCTTTTTATTTATTCATCCGTATTATCTGTTTTTCCTGATTTACCTTTTGACGATTTTTGAACGTCTTCTTTATCAATATCAGGCGGATTTGTTTTCTTTGATGAGGCAGGAATATTTGGGAAATCCTGATTTTGTCTTTTAGTTTCCGCAGAATTTGCAGATTCTTCTTTTTTGTCTTTTCCTTTTGAGTCCATAGCTTTTGAATTTTATAGTCCTAAAACACCCAGCTTACCGGTCTGGTCTTCTATTGTATAATTCAAAGCCTTTGCCAAAACGAAAATATTATTAAGATTTTCCATCAATTGTTTTCTCCCTTCCGTTCTCAGTTGATTTTCATTGATGGATTTTACGGCTGTATCTTTAGCTTTCTGCGTTACATTTTTAATATCTTTCTCAGAAATCCTGTTGAAAAAAGAATCATCCATCGACTGAATTTCAACACTTGGAGTAATTCTGATGTCTGCATCCGGTAATTCTGTAATAATTAATTTTTTATTGATAGAATCTACCTTCATTTTCATTTTATTAAGGTCGTAAGAAACCTGAGCATTTGTTTTTGTGTAAGTAATGATGCTGTTGCTTGTCATTTCTTTACCTAAAAATTCATAACCCATTTTGGTTTTCTGCATGGAAGAAGTATTTTGCTCAATCACAACCATTTTATTCATCTTGGAAATCTGGTTGGTCAGAATATAATAGTCTGAACTTTCTGTTTTTTTGCTAAGACTAAAACAAGACTTAAAGCTGAAAAACAGAATTGTCATCAATACAACTCCCGCTAAAAACGGAACTAAAATCTTTATATTTCTCAAATCTTATTTACCAAAAATTTCTTTAATTACTGAAGCATCATCTTTTTTCAGGATTTCAACCAAATCTCTTTCAATATATCCGGTTGTAGGCATTTCTACGATTCTTCCGATTTCTTTACCATATTTTTCAACGATAATTGTCGGAACTTTCTGGATATTATAACGTGCTTCATCACCTGTCGGAGATTCTTTTTTGCGGTTTACAGCAATGATTGTCAATTTACCTTCAGGATATTTTACTTCTTCTAAAATCTTCATTAATCTTGGAAAATCTCTGTGGCTGTCTTCACACCAAGTTCCCATGAAAACGATGAGATTATAAGAATTAATTTTATCTTTTTTAAGTTCGCTGACCGCTTTTTGATCCATTGCATATTCGTCATGTTCTTTTACATACCAATCTGCATACGGAGCTTCAAGAAATTTGCTTTTCAACTGATTTCCCAAAAGCATTTTGCCATCATTTGTTGTTTCAACCTCGCGTCCGATCACAACCTTTTGTGCGCTAAGTTGTTGACAAGCCAAAAATAAAGTTGAAACAGCAACAATATTTGTAATAAATTTTTTCATATTAATCTTCGATAATTGTCTTTAAATCGGCAGGAGAGTAGTATTTATTTTTCAATACTTTATGATCCGCCTTTCTGTAAACATTAAATTTTTCTCCGGACTTTTCATAAAATGACTCTACATCTTTTGCCTTGTAAAATTCAACGGTTTCCTGTGCCTGTTCTTCATTATCGCAAGCTTTAGACATATTCGAGCGCTGAACTTCGTTGAATAGCTCTACAAATTTGTTGCCAAGTCCGAATTCTAAGACTGCACCACTCAAAACATATTGTAAATCGCACAATGCATCTGCAATTTCTACGATATTATTGTCTGCAATGGCTTGTTTTAATTCGTTTAATTCTTCCTGTAAAAGTTCAACTCTAAGGTTGCATCTTTCAGGTGAAGGAATTTGTGGAGTATCTAAAATAGGGGCTTTGAAAGTTGTGTGGAATTCTGCTACTTGGTTCAGACTGTCAATTTTATCCATGAATATTTTTTATTTAGGCAAATATAAAAATTAGGAATTAGATAATAGGAATTAGGGATTAGGTTTTTTGTTGAATTATTTAATAAGTGGTATTAAAATTAAGACGTTTTACTGCTTCGTATATAATATAACTAAAATTTAATTTTAAAATTACTCATTACCAATTAATTATTACTCATAAAAAAAGACTGCCCATTTCCAGGCAGCCTTTTGTCTCAAAGTTTAATTGAGTAAGGTATTAGTTTTTGATAAATCTCTTAGAGATTTCTCCGATTTGTATCATATAAGCTCCTTTGATAAGGTTACTTACATTTACAGATCCTCTTTCAAGTTTTCCTGAGTTGATTAGTTTTCCACCCATATCGAAGATTTTATAATCTTCTGTCGTCGTGTTTGATACGTTTAAAATATCTCTTGCCGGATTTGGATATAATTTAATATCAGTTAATAGATCTTTTGTATTTACTGTTTCAGCTCTTCCTGATGAAACGATATTCAATGTATAATCTTCAACCTGTCCGTAAGTATAAGTTCCACAAGAAGATGTAGGTACAGAACTGTACTGCATCATTACCCTCATTCTTGTTGTTCCAAGCGTTGCAGTTGACGGAATAGTAATTGATCCTGTCGCCGGAGTCGTGGTAGAACCTGCTTTATACCAAGCTAATTCTCCGCTGTCTGTAAAATCTCCGTCTCCGTTATAATCGATATAAACAGCATACGCTTCGCTGTAAACCGTTGAAGTCCAAACCGGAGTTACAGAAATTGCATAAGCCGTTCCTCTTGTAACGTTTGTAGAAATAGCCGTGAAGTTTTCATAACCTACAGTTCCTGTTGATGTATTATTGATAGTTCCGAATTTCACATTTCCGATTCTTTCGTCTCCTGTATTATTGGCAGAAGCTGAACAGTAAGAAACTGTAGTTCCTGCAAGAGTTGTAACACTTACTGTATTGCTTGAAGGCGAAACATTTCCTGCAGCATCTTTAGCTTTAACAGAGAAACTATACGTTGTTGATGGAGTTAAACTGGTTACTGCATAAGTTGTTGAAGCTGTAGAACCGATCAATGAAGCTCCTTGATAAACATCGTAACTTGTAACTGCCACGTTGTCTGTAGCTCCTGACCAAGAAAGATTTGTGCTTGTAGAAGTTGTGCCTGAAGCTGCTAATGTAGGCGCTGTCGGAGCAGTCGTATCCGAAGTTCCTGAACCTGCATTTACAGTAATATTTGCATTATTTACATCAAAGAAAATATGGTTTGAACCTTTTACCATAATTCTTCCCGTTGTGGTAGAAGCGTTTGGAATTACCACAGCCTGAGTTCCGTCATTTGGAGTTCCAGCCAATAGAGTAGTCCATGTTGTTCCTGAATTTGTAGACCAAAGAATATCTACATTCGCAGCATTTACTCCATTTGCTGTAGTTCCTGCAACGTTCCATGTTATGGTTTGAGTACTTCCACCTGCATAAGTTGTTGCTGAATTTTGAGAACTTACACTGAAAGGTCCTGCCGTTCCATTTACAGTGATCACCGTATCATCAGAATTGTTTCCTGAACCTCCGGCTCTGTTATCACGAACAGTAAATCTGAAATTGTAAGTTCTTGCAACATTTGATAGAGCTTCAACGGTAATTTCTGAACCTGCCGTTGTTGTTGCTCCTGTTAATACAGAAGCCATTCTTGGGAAATATCTTACCGGAGTTGTTTGTGGTGTCCAAGATCTGAAAGTAGGTCCCGTTGCCTTTGTAGCACTTGCTGCCGAACTTGCTCCTGTCTGTGAAGAAGAAGCGCTGTCCATTTGTTCCCAAACGTATGTCAAAGAATCTCCATTGGCGTCTGTTCCGGTTCCTGTTAAAACAAATGGTGTTCCTTTCGGAATTGTATAATCTAGACCTGCACCAGCTGTTGGAATTGAATTTCCTGTGTTTGTACTAACCGGGCAAGTTTTAGCTTTAATATTATTAGTAATCTGCTGAATGCTCACTGCATGGAAAAATGCATCTGAATGCGGTTGAATATCCTGAGAAGTGATTCCTGCATAACCCATGATTGTCGATCCGGAACCAGGTTCTACATTTACGCCTGTTCCTTCGTTGGTATGAGAGAAAGTATGGTTTCCTCCGAATTGATGTCCCATTTCGTGAGCAACATAATCGATATCGAAATTATCACCTGATGGAATTGCATCTGCCGGAGAAGTATAGCCGCTTCCTTTTGATCCGTTTGTACAGACGCAGCCAATACAGCCTGCGTTTCCGCCACCTCCGGAAGCTCCGAATAAGTGACCGATGTCGTAGTTTGCTTCACCGATCACAGATGTTAAAGTTGACTGCAACTGAGAATTCCAACTGCTCATTCCTGAAGCTGCAGAATATGGATCTGTTGAAGCGTTGGTGTAAATTACCGCATCATTATTAGCAATTAAAACCATTCTTGCCGAAAAATCTTTTTCAAAAACTCCGTTTACACGAGTCATGGTATTGTTCATTGCGGCTAAAGCGTTGGCTTTTGTTCCTCCAAAATACGTTGTATATTCTCCCGTACAAGACAATGCCAATCTGAAAGTTCTTAATTTTGCATCATCTGCGTTTGGTCTTGCTGCAAGATCCGTAATACCGGAAACTCCTTTTTTAGCAACATCAATTACAGTACATTCAAATTTGTTGAGATCATCTTTTTTGTCTGATTTTTTGTAAACGACATACGTTGAAAGATCTTTGGAATAAGGCTCAATGAAAACCGCAGATTTGTCGCCATAAATTTCCATTGATGAAAGACCAAGTGGCGAAACACTGAAATAAACGGTAGAATTTGAATCTCCAAAACCTTCACCTACATACGATTTGATGTCCGGGAATTTTGCTGCTAACTGAGGATCAAAGTTGGAATTCTCTCTTACTTTAAAGTTTTCCATTTTTCCTTCAGAATTCGGAAAAGAAATAATGATCTCTGATTTTTCTCCTGCTACCAATCTCTTTGGAGCTTTGGCAAGAGCATTTTTCAAACCATTAATATCCAGAGTGTAGATTTTAGGATTGTTAATTGTTAGTTTGTTTTCAAAGATTTCTGTGATTTTTTTTGTTGAATTTTCAGACCAAAGACGATCAGTCTGTGCGAATGAAATACCTGATGCAAGCATTCCAATCACCAATAGCTGTTTTTTCATATAAGTTTTTCTATTTGATTGTGGAATATCAAAGCTAATAAAAATTTAATTATGAAAAAGAAAATTTTTTAAGAAAATTTTAGACAATGCATCTAAATAATTATGCAATACATTAGTTATAGCTTAAAATTTATAATCTCAAAAAAAGAAAATAGCACCCGCAAAACACGAGTGCTATTCACTTATTGATGATATAATTCTAATTTTTAAAACTTATCGTCGGCAGTTGGTCCGTACATTCCCGGAACTTTATTTCCTGTAGATCTAAGATAAACTACCAACTCACCTCTGTGATGATACAAATGATTAAATAAAAAAGCACGAACCACCTGAATTTTCGGCATAGGAGGGAAGAGTGAATTTCCGTCCATTTCCATTTTCCATTCGTTCATTGCGGTACTTTCGTCCCAATTTTCTAAAACTTTCTGAGCTTTTGCAACATTTTCTTCAAACTTGGCAACAATATTTTCTGCTTTAGAAATATCGCCTTTATCATATTTGTATGTTCCCATATCAAATACATCCAGATTGAAAGTTCCTTCGTACCAATTATAAACTTCTGAAATATGAGAAGCTAATTGAGCCGTTGTCCAGTTGATATCGGATGGCTTAAAATCCAAAGCGCTGTCCGGAATCGCTTTTAAAAGTTTTCTGGTGCTTTCTGCTTCATGCAAAAATTCACCTAATAATGCTTGTTTAATCATTTGTTTATGTCTTTTTTGAAATAATTTTATTTTGTGATATCTCTACCGATTACCAACCTTTGGATTTCAGAAGTACCTTCTCCGATCGTGCAAAGCTTAGAATCTCTGTAGAATTTCTCTGCAGGGAAGTCTTTTGTATAACCGTATCCTCCGAAAATCTGAACTGCATTGTTTGAAATTCTTACACAAGCTTCAGAAGCATATAATTTTGCCATAGCGCCTTCTTTTGTCATTTTCTGCTTAGCATTTTTCAATGTTGCAGCTCTTTGGATCAATAATTCAGAAGCGTCTATTTCAGTTGCCATATCTGCCAGCATAAAATTGATTGCCTGAAATTCTGAAATAGATTTTCCGAATTGCTGTCTTTCTTTAGCATATTTTAAAGCAGCTTTGTAGGCGCCTCTTGCAGTTCCTAAACTTAATGCAGCGATAGAAATTCTACCTCCGTCAAGAATTTTCATAGCCTGTTTGAAACCTTCTCCAACTTCTCCTAATCTGTGAGAATCCGGAACACGAACGTTGTCGAAAATCAATTCTGCCGTTTCAGAAGCTCTCATTCCTAATTTATTTTCCTTTTTACCGGAAGAAAAACCAGGCATTCCTTTTTCCAATACGAAAGCTGTTGAATTATTTTTAGCTCCAATTTCCCCAGTTCTTGTCATTACAACAGCGATATCTCCGGAAATTGCGTGTGTGATAAAGTTTTTAGCACCGTTGATGATCCAGTCGTCACCATCTCTTACAGCTGTAGTAGACATTCCTCCTGAATCTGAACCTGTATTGTGTTCTGTTAATCCCCAAGCTCCGATTACTTTTCCAGAAGCCAATTGAGGAAGCCATCTGTGTCTTTGCTCTTCATTTGAAAATTCATAAATATGATTTGTGCAAAGTGAATTGTGTGCCGCTACAGAAAGTCCAATTGAAGGATCTACCTGAGAAATTTCGTCCAGAATTGTAACATATTCATGATATCCAAGTCCTGAACCACCGTATTCTTCAGGAATAACGATTCCCATGAACCCCATTTCTCCTAACTCATGAAACAGATCTTTAGGGAAAGTCTGGCTTTCGTCCCACTCCATAATATTAGGTCTAATATTCTTTTCAGCAAATTCTCTTGCCGTTTCCGCTATCATTTTGATATTGTCAATAGTCTCTGTATTCATATAGATAAAAATAGTTAGTTCCCAAAGATAACCAAATTGACGGAACGCCCAAAAAAATTATTTAAGCCATAAGGTTTCATTTGCAAAACTTTAATTCTCAATTTTTTATATTTTGAAAATTAATGATTTTTTAATAAAATTTTCCGAACTTTAAGCATATTAATTTACTATTTTAGCCTCCCAATTTTAAAACATGAAAAAACTTCTACTTCCTATTATTATGATTTCATCGTATTTTGCGGCTCAAGCTCCTGCAGGATATTACGATGGAACTACAGGTTTGACGGGTTACGCCTTGAAATCAAAGCTTCATGACATTATTTCGGCGAAAAATATAAACTGGCATTACGGCGATCTTACGAATTATTACAATCAGACAGATTTGGATAAATATTATGATCATGATGCTTCAAATACAACTATATTATTAGATATGTATTCTGAAATTCCAACAGGACCGGATGCTTACGAATATACAACTGCAAATATAATCGGAAGTGCGTCCGCAGAAGGCTTAGGTTGGAATCGGGAACACATGATGCCTCAAAGTACATTCTACAGCAATTATCCTATGTATTCTGACTTATTTTATGTGGTTCCGACCGATGCAAGAATCAATCAGTTAAGAAGTAATTATCCTTACGGAATTGTAGGTTCTACTATATATTACACATTTACCAATACTTCAAGAATCGGAAATTGTGCAATTCCCGGAATGACTTATACAGGACGTGTTTACGAACCAATCAATGAATTTAAAGGTGATGTAGCGAGAAGTTTACTTTATTTTGCAGTAAGGTATGAAGGGAAATTAGGTACTTTCAATTTTAATAATAATGCTAATCCTGTTTCAGATACCAATCCTTTGGATGGAACTGAAGAAAGAGCTTTTGATCCGGCTTATGTAGCAATGCTTCTTCAGTGGAATCAGCAAGATCCTGTCTCTCAAAAAGAAATTGACAGAAATAATGCGGTTTATAATTTGCAGAAAAACAGAAATCCTTTTATTGATAATCCGGCTTGGATTAATGCAATCTGGGGACAAACTCCGGATGCGGTTGTGCCACAAACACCTACAAATTTAACGGTTACTCAAAACAGTGCCTATTTTACAACATTGAGCTGGACGCCAAGTTCAAGTACAGATGTTATCGGTTATAAAATTTACCAGAATGGAACTTTGGTCGGAGCAACAAAAAATACAACATTCAGTGTGGACCATTTGACACCTTCAACAGCTTATACTTTTACAGTTAAAGCTTATGATAACGGATATTTATTGTCATCCGACAGCAATATAGCTTCCGCGACAACTTTAGCTTCTGATGTTTATGCTAAAGATTTAATGGTAACAAAATATCTGGAAGGAACTTCAAACAACAAAGGATTAGAAATTACAAATAAAACAGGACATCCTGTGAACTTGAGCGATTACAGGTTATCGATTCAGTTTTACAGTGGCACAAGCTATTATTTTGTAGATCCTTATGAATTGGAAGGAACTGTACAAAACAATGAAGCTTTTGTAGTGTTAAATCCCGCAGCTAACTTCTCGTGTTACAATATTAATCAGGCGAAATTCGTAACAGCAGCTCCTCAAATGACATTTTCAGGAAGCAATTATTTAGAGTTAAGATACAAGTCTTCAACGGTTGATGCGATTGGAGTAAGCGGGCAGTCAAATACTTCCACATTGGCAAACGTTTCTTTGTACAGACAGCCAAGTGTAACTCAGCCTACAACATCTTTTAATATTTCTGAATGGAATTCCTATGCAAGTGATTATTGTCAGAGTTTAGGAACGCTTTCCGCTTCTGATGTAGTTTTAGCTGGAAATGATGTTAAAATTTATCCAAATCCTGTTCATGATAATATTTTCGTAAATGGAAAGGTTGAGAATGTGAAATCGGCTCAGATTTTAGATTTCTCAGGAAAATTGATCTATTCTGAAAATTTACCTTTTAAAAATAAAAAGAATATTTCTGTTCAAAACCTAGAAACCGGTTCTTATCTGTTAAAATTGGATGAGAAAGTTTATCAGTTTATTAAGAAGTAATTTTTAAGTTAAAACTAAGATTTATATAAATTAAAAATTGGCATTCTTATCAAAACCTTTGAAAATTAATTAATTGTAAATATTACAATCGTTTACAATTAATATATAATTGATATAAGCAGATTCACTAATAATTAATATCTATAAGTGTTTCTGCTTATATTTTTTATTTATAAGTAATTATGCTTATATTTGCAAAATGATAGCGGTACTTACCGGAGATATTATAAATTCACAACACGCGGAAACAGAAGTTTGGATCACCAAGCTTAAAAATCTTCTCGACAATTGGGGAAGCGCTCCTCAAACATGGGAAATCTACAGAGGAGATGAGTTTCAATTCAAATGTAATATAGACGATGTTTTTTGGCGTTTTTTGGCGATAAAATCACTTATAAAAAGTCAGGAAAATTTAGATGTAAGAATTGCCATAGGTATTGGCGAAGAAAATTTTTCATCTAATAAAATCACAGAATCCAATGGAACTGCATATGTACATTCCGGAAGATTACTGAATGACTTAAAGAACGACGGGCATACCGTTTCTATCAAAACTTCCAACGATTCTGTAGACAGAGACCTAAATATTCTACTGAAATGGTCATCCAAAGATTTTGATAACTGGACGATGGCGACTTCCGAAATTATTCACGAAATGATTATGAATAAGGATATTACACAAGAAGATCTGGCAAAAAGATTCACAATTTCACAATCGTCTGTAAGTCAGAGATTGAAGCGTGCAAACTACGAGCTTATCGTGGAGACCAATCAATATTTTAGAAAGAAAATTTCAGAATTATAGAGTATGCTTTTCATTAAACTCATATTGGCACATTTATTTGGAGACTTTATTCTCCAGCCAAATTCTTGGGTTGCAGAGAAAGAAAGCAAAAAACTGAAGAGCAAATATTTGTATCTTCATGTTCTGATCCACACAGTTTTAAGTTTTATTTTCCTTTGGGATATTCAACTTGGGTGGGTCGCTGTTTTAGTGGGAATTACACACTTTATTATTGATGCGGCAAAACTCAGTTTTCAGACTGTTAAAAATAAAAAAGGCTGGTTCTTTATTGATCAGGCTCTTCATATTTTAGTGATTGTCGGAATTTCTTTTTATTTTAATGAATTCAATTTTGAATTTTTAAAAGATCAGGAAATTTTAAAAATATTGATGGCAGGTTTATTTTTAACAACCCCCGCTTCAATTTTTATCAAAATATTATTGTCTTCATGGACGCCCGTTCCGGAGACTACAGGTAACATACAAACCGAATCTTTATCAAGTGCCGGAAAATATATTGGAATTTTAGAACGTTTACTGGTATTCACTTTTATTTTGGTGAATCATTGGGAAGGCGTTGGTTTTATGGTTGCTGCAAAATCTGTTTTCAGATTCAGCGACTTAGCACAGGCCAAACAAAGAAAATTAACAGAATATGTATTAATAGGTACACTTCTGAGCTTTGGATTGGCAGTTTTAACAGGAATTTTAATTAAATAATAAAAATAAATCTAGTAAGAAATGGAAAAGAAAGAAATGTTGTACGAAGGTAAAGCGAAACAAGTATTTGCTACCGATAATCCTGACCAAGTTGTAGTTCGTTTCAAGGACGATGCTACTGCATTTAATGCTCAAAAAAGAGGTTCTGTAGATTTGAAAGGGGAGATGAACAACGCGATCACTACTTTAATCTTCGAATATTTAAATGAAAAAGGGATTAAAACTCATTTCATCAAACAATTGGACGAAAGAGAGCAATTGGTAAAGAAAGTATCAATTATTCCTTTGGAAATGGTGGTAAGAAACTATTCTGCGGGAAGTATGGCTCAAAGATTAGGAGTTGAAGAAGGAATTAAATCTCCGGTTACGATCTTCGATATCTGCTACAAAAAAGACGAATTGGGAGATCCGCTTATCAATGATCATCACGCTGTTTTCTTAGGCGCTGCAACGTATGAAGAGCTTGACGAAATGTATGAATTAACTTCAGACATTAACGAAATCTTGATCGATCTTTTCGACAAAATGAATATCATCTTAGTTGATTTCAAAATCGAATTAGGAAAAACTTCTGACGGTGAAATCATCCTTGCAGACGAAATTTCTCCTGATACATGCAGACTTTGGGATAAGGATACAATGAAGAAGCTGGATAAAGACAGATTCAGAAGAGATTTAGGAGAAGTTACTGAGGCTTACGTTGAGATCTACAATAGATTGAAAAATTTACTTGGTAAGTAAATTTTTAGAAGTTAGAAGTTAGATATTAGAGGTTAGTATGAAATCACATCGAATAGAAGATCTTAAAGTTTGGAGTAAATCGATGGCTTTAGTAAAACAAGTTTATTTAGTTACTGCAGAATTGCCAAGTGAAGAAAAATTTGGTTTACTGTCTCAAATTAGAAGATGTGCTGTTTCAATACCTTCAAATATTGCAGAAGGAGCAGGAAGAAATAATAAGAATGAATTTTATCAATTTCTTGGAATTGCGTTTGGCTCAACTTATGAACTACAAACTCAACTACAATTATTAATAGATTTAGATTTTATTTCCGAAACTAAAATAATTCCTTTAAAAGAACTTTTGGCTGAGATACAGAAAATGATTTATTCATTAAAGACAAGTTTAAAATTATAATTGAAGTTAACTTAGACTAATTTCTAACATCTAATATCTAACTTCTAATTTAGAAAAAATAGAAATGAAAAGTTTAGACATTCATAAAAGTGAATATTTAAAACAATTTGAAACTCAAACCTACGGAAGAAATCTTTTCAGAACGCAGGAAGAAGAAAGACTGGATGCTCCCAATGAGGAATGCGGTATCTTCGGAATGTATTCTGATAATGATTTGGATACGTTTTCTCTTTCGCAGTTCGGGCTTTTTGCGTTACAGCACAGAGGTCAGGAAGCTTGTGGTATTTCTGTTTTAAAGGACGGAAAAATCACCAATATGAAAGATGAAGGGCTGGTTTTAGATGTTTATAAAGAGATCCAGGATCCTGAAACTTTTATGGGAAATTCTGCAATCGGACATACACGTTATACGACTGCAGGAGATAAAAAGAAGTATAATTTTCAGCCATTTTTCGCAAAAAACGAATATGACCAGATTATCCTTTCAATTGCGCATAACGGTAATCTTACCAATGCAAAAGAATTAAAAGCTGAATTGGAAGCTGAAGGCGTTGTTTTCAGAGCAACTTCCGATTCTGAGGTTATTTTAAGATTAATCCAAAAAAATCTTGATCTTGGACTTCGTGGAGCTATTAAAGCGACTATGGAGAAAATTGAGGGAGCATATTCTGTTGTCGGAATGACAAGAAATAAATTCTTTGCATTCAGAGATTTCAACGGAATCAGACCTTTAGTTTTGGGAGCAATCAACGAAAATTCTTACGTTGTAGCTTCAGAATCTGTAGCTTTAGATGCTGTTGGAGCACAATATGTTCGTGATATTTTACCGGGAGAAATCATTTATACGAATGAAAATGAGCCTGGAAAACTTCACTCAATTATGGTAGATGAATCGAAAGCGAAGCAAAGAATTTGTTCTTTCGAGTACATTTATTTTGCAAGACCAGATTCATCTTTAGAAAATATCAACGTTTACGAAATCAGAGAAAAATCTGGGGAGAAAATCTGGGAACAGGCTCCTGTAGAAGCTGATATTGTAATCGGGGTTCCTGATTCGGGAGTTCCGGCTGCCATTGGTTTTTCTAAAGCTTCAGGAATACCTTTCCGTCCGGTTTTGATTAAAAACAGATACATCGGAAGAAGTTTTATCGTACCGACTCAGGAAATGAGAGAAAGGGTAGTAAACCTTAAGCTGAACCCTATCATTTCTGAAATCAAAGACAAAAGAGTAGTGATCATTGATGATTCAATCGTTCGTGGAACTACTTCTAAAAGACTGGTTAAGATTCTAAAAGATGCAGGCGTGAAGGAAATTCACTTCAGAAGTGTTTCTCCGCCGATTATTGCACCTTGTTATTTAGGAATTGATACTCCTTCAAAAGATGATTTGATTTCTGCAAATATGACAACAGAAGAGCTTAGAGATTATTTGGGAGTTGATTCTTTAGAATTTTTAAGCACAGAAAACTTAAAAGTAATTTTAGGTTCTGCAAATCACTGCTTCGGATGTTTTACAGAAGAATATCCTGTAGAAAAAGGTGAAGAAGTGGAATTATTTAATTAAAATTTTAGTTTAAATAAAAACAAAAAGGTCAGGCTTAATAACAAGTCTGACCTTTTTTCTTAGAATAATTTGCTTAGAATTTATAAGCTATACCAATCTGGAAAACACCATTTCTGATTGCATCTCCTGGATTATCTTCTGCAATATCGGTAAGTCCGGCAACATATCTTGCCGTAATTCCGAATTTCTGCTCAATATAATATCCTGCACCAAGACCCAAACCAAGATCAAAACCTTTAAAAGCTTTGTCTACATCTACAGAACCTCCATCGCCTTTTACTTTCTGGCTAATTGCAAAGCTGAACTGAGGACCTGCTTCAAGATATAATTCCGGAAGAACATTGTATTGAACCATTACAGGAAGAGAAATATAATCCAAGTTCAATTTTAAAGATGAATAAGTTTTATCTTTAGCACCCATTCCGTTATACAAAACCTCAGGTTGTACGCTAAAAGAGCTTGCTACAGGAATGTTGGCAAAAAAACCTCCATAGAAGCCTGCCTTTGCTTTTGAATCGTCATCATTAATAGAAGATACATTTAATCCAGCTTTGATTCCGAATTTTACAGGCTGGGCTGAAGATTTTTCTTTTTCCTGAGCAAAAGTCAGTGAACTGATAGCAATTGCTAATCCTAAAAATAATTTTTTCATAGTTATAAATTTTTAATTAATAATTAATAAAATTTCAACTCTAATAAGCAAATTTCTTGCCAAAATTTATTAATTAACTTAAATATTGATAAAAATCAGGTTTAAATAAAATGTAATTCATAAATACAAAGTTCTATAATGCAAGAAAGATCAAACTTAATGGTAAGTCTGATCTTTCTTTATTGAAATCAAAATTGTTTTTTCCTAAATTCCTGGATTATTAAAACTTGAAGTATACACCTCCTTGGAATGTATTATTTCTGTTTTTATTTCCATCATTTTGAAGAGAAGTATTACCGTTTGTATTACTGTCTTTCTTGTTAATATCTGTAAATCCGGCAACATATCTTGCACTAATACCAAAGTTTGGAGTAATATCATATCCTAAACCAAGACCAACACCCATATTAAATCCTGAAAAATAATCTTTAACGTCACCAGATTCTGATGTTGTAGTAGTTGTAGATCCATTTACAGTAGTTGTACTTGCATCTTTAGTTTTTGCACTTACCAAAAATCCAAATTCAGGACCTGCTTCCACATAAAATGCAGGAGTAGCTCTAAATTGAAGCATTAAAGGAACAGTAACATAATCTAAATTCAATGTTGCAGAACTTTTTGAAGTGAAATTATTTCCTAGAACTGTACCGCTGTAGCTACTAGTTACTTTTGATCCCATTTGAGAATACATTACTTCCGGCTGAACACTGAACATTTCTGATAAAGGAATGTTTGCAAAAACACCTCCGGCAAATCCTACTTTAGCTTTAGCGTCTTCATATCCATCTTTTGAAATTGATGATACATTTATTCCAGCTTTAATACCAAATTGCACTGGTTTTTCAGATGACATATTCGAGCTTGAAGTCGTTGTTTGAGCGAATGCTAATGAACTTGCTGTTACTGCTATTCCTAAGATTAACTTTTTCATAACTTTAATTTTTTAATTTTTACTATTTCTTATTTTAAATTTTACTACTTGTCATTTTTTCATTTGACGGAGAGTATCTTTCAAATTGCTTGCCAAAAAACCAATTATGATAAAATTCAACAAAAAACCACCTATAAAAATAAGTGGTTCTTAATTTTAATAGATTGATTTACAATTTATTAAAAATTAAATTAAACGTTTATTTAAAAATATTCTAAATTGACATTTTTGTTAAAAATTGAAAAGTTATTTCATCGTTTAATGAAAATTATCTTATGCATCGTTTAGTTTTCTATAAAAATCCAAAGATTCTGAGATATTTTTTTGACTGCATTGATGATCAAAATTACAAGAACCAATTCCCGTTAATAAAGAGAAATTGATTTTGCTATCAACATTCTTTTTATCATTTAATAAAAGATCAAAAATATCTTCATCCTTAAAATCGCTTATATCTAAATAAGGATAGTATTTCTGAATATTTTCAATAATTAATTTTGAATCGTCTTCAGAAATTAGACCTTCCAGATAAGCCAAATATGTTTCAGAAATCATTCCCATCACAACAGCTTCACCATGAAGAATAGGATTTCCCTGATTTAAACATAAGCTTTCGATCGCATGACCGATTGTATGCCCGAAATTCAAGTTTTTTCTGATATTCTTTTCGTGAAAATCCTGTTCAACGACATTTTGTTTAATATCCATTGAAGTCTGAATATGAGGAATTACTGCTTCAATATCCAATTTATTGATCTGCGTAAGGTTTTCCCAATGTGATTTGTCAGCAATTAATCCATGTTTCAGCATTTCTGCAAAACCACTTCTTAATTCTTTAAAAGGTAATGTTTCTAAGAATTTAGGATACACAAAAATCTGTTCAGGAAAAGTGAAAGTTCCTACCATATTTTTATAGTGCATCAAATCGATTCCTGTTTTTCCGCCAATCGAAGCGTCACACATCGATAAAAGAGTAGTGGGAATATTAATAAACTGAATTCCTCTTTTATAAGTAGAAGCTACAAAACCACCCATATCTGTAATTACTCCGCCTCCAAGGTTGATTACTAATGCTTTTCTATCCGCCTGCATTTCTGTAAGGATTTCCCAAAGCTGATTTGCAGTTTGAATATTTTTCATTTCTTCACCGGCTTCAATCTCCAAGATCTCAAAACCAAGATCTGTTTCCATATTTCCTAAAAGAGTAGGAAGACAATATTCGTGCGTATTTTCATCAACTAAAATAAAAATTTTGCTGAAAGATTTTTCGTGTAAAAAGCTGTTTAACTGCGAGAAATTATCGTCTACTATTGTTATCATTTTCGGTTTTCCTGTAATGTTAGAATTAAACTATATTGCAAAGTTATGATTCTTAATTTTTAACTCGTTACTAAATTAACTATCTTTGCACAAATATTTAGCATGAGCAGAGACAATAATTCAGGAAGACCAAAGAAACCAAGAAGTTCAACAAGAAATAATTCTGATGATTCTCGTGCTTCAAGATCAGGAAATTCTTCTGGTTCAAAACCTTTCAAAAAACCATTTCCAAAAGCTGGAGAGAGAAATTCTGATTCCAGAAAGAGCAGTGGTACAAGTTACCAAGACAGAATGGATAAGAAGTTTGGAAAAACTGAACAAGAGCCTTTTATTACCAGTGCTGGTGAAGAAAAAAAATCTTTCAGTAAACCAGCTCCAAAAAGAGGAGGAAGCAGACCTAATAGCTTTGATACCAGAGATAAGTATGAAAGAGGAAGCTTAAAATACGGAAGAAGACCGGGAAGTACAGATGATAGAAATCAGGATGGCGCAAAATCTTTCGTACAAAAAAGAAGACTGAATAAAATAGAAAAAGATATTCATAAAGATACTATCCGTCTTAATAAATACATCGCTAATTCAGGAATCTGCAGCAGAAGAGAAGCCGATGAATTAATCACTCAAGGTTTAGTAGAAGTAAACGGAAAAGTGGTTAATGAAATGGGTTATCAGGTTCAGAAAACAGACAAAGTAGTTTTCGACGGACAGAATATCACTCCTGAAAAGCCAGTTTATGTTCTTTTAAATAAACCAAAAGGTTATATTTCTACAACGAAAGATGATAAAGCAAGAAAAACAGTAATGGATTTGGTAGCAAATGCTTCTCCTTACCGCGTTTTCCCTGTCGGAAGACTGGATCGTTCTACAACGGGAGTTATTCTTTTAACGAATGACGGACATATGACGAAAAAGTTGACACATCCATCTTTTGATGCCAAGAAAATCTACCATGTAACTTTAGATAAAAAACTAAGTCATGAAGACATGAAACTGATCGTTGAAGGAATTCGTCTGGATGAAGGTGTAGCAATTGTTGATCAAATTTCATATATTGAAGGAAAACCTAAAAATGAAATCGGAATCGAAATCCACATCGGATGGAACCGTGTTATCAGAAGAATCTTCCAAAGATTAGGATATGAAGTGGAAGCTCTTGACAGAGTAATGTTTGCCGGATTAACGAAGAAGAATATCAAAAGAGGACACTGGAGAATTCTTACAGAACTTGAAGTAAATAATCTTAAAATGCTTTAATTTTAAAGTAGATTTTAAGTTAAAAAATAAAAAGACGTTGAAAATTTATTCAACGTCTTTTTATTTTCAAAGTCTGTCATTCTGACGAAGGAAGAATCTGTTATTTATTGTTAAAGAGATTCTTCATTTCACTTTGTTCCATTCAGAATAACAAATAGAATGTTAAATTTTAATACGAATTATATTATTGGAACTTTTGTTTTTTGTGTTTAGAAAGTTATCCCAAAACAGTCACTCCTTTCTGAATCATATCATAAATAGCATCTCTTCCGTTATCAGGTTTTACATTAACAGCACGGGTTCCGTTAAAGTGAAGACAAGTAACATAGCCACTCGCAACAGCGTCTGTACAAGTAAATTTCACACAATAATCCATTGCTAAACCTACAATTTCCAATAATTGAATGTCATGATACTTCAAGAAATCATCCAATCCTGTTTTCATAAAATGATTGTTGTCCTGAAAACCGCTGTATGCATCAATTTCAGTATTTTTTCCTTTCTGAATAATGTGAGTGACTTTATCTCTGTTTAGATCCTTATGAAATTCTGCCCCGAAAGTTCCCTGAACACAGTGATCCGGCCACATAAATTGCGGAACACCATTCAGAATAATACTTTCACCAACATTTCTGCCATTATTGCTGGCAAAACTTTTATGATTTGCAGGATGCCAATCCTGAGTTAAAACAATTTGATCATACTCATTTTCTTCCATTAGAGCATTGATGTAAGGAATCACTTCATTTGCTCCCGGAACTGCCAATGCACCGCCTTCACAAAAATCATTCTGTACATCTACGATTATTAACGCTTTTTTCATATTTAAAATTCTCGAATTATTGATAAAATTACGAAAACTACTATTCAAAAAATTGCCCAATCTTAAAATATCGGACAAATCGGCATTTAGTTTAATAATTTTTTAATGGATTTAAAGTGTTGGTAACTGCAAAGGCGTAAAAAATTTCAGCAATTTTTTTACCTACTCAATTTATCGCAAATAGAATCCTTACGCCTAAAAACCTCATTTCAAATATAATTCTTGCACCTTTGCGATTACCAACAAATTAGTATATAAACCAAATTTCAATAGCTTATCTTTGCATAAAATAAGTTTTTTTATGTCATTTGAATCGTTAGGATTATCACACAATATTATTCGTTCTGTCAACAAATTAGGCTATCTGAAGCCGTTTCCAATTCAGGAACAGGCTGTTCCCGTTATTTTGCAGGGAAAAGATCTTATGGGAATTGCACAGACTGGTTCAGGGAAAACTGCATGTTTTGTGATGCCTATTTTGGAAAAACTGCAAAATGCTGAGGTTAAAAAAGACCGTAATGTTCAGGTTTTAATATTGGTTCCTACGAGAGAATTAGCGATTCAGATTGATGAGGTTTTTAGAGCCTTTACGGAAAATCTGAAACGTGAAGTTCGTACAATGGCTGTTTATGGCGGTGTTTCTATCAATCCGCAGATGAAAGGAATGTTTGGCGTGGAAGTTCTTATTGCAACTCCAGGTCGTTTATTGGACTTGATTGATCATAATGCATTGAGTATTTCAGGAATCCAACATTTGGTGATTGATGAAGCTGATAAAATGTTTCAACTAGGTTTTGGAGAAGAAATGAATAAACTTATCGCCATGATGCCTGTTGCAAAACAGACGACTTTATTTTCAGCAACTTTAAATGACAAAGTTTCTGAAATGAAGGAACGTTTATCCATCAATCCGGTGATGATTGAAATTAAGAAAGAAGAAGTTGAAATTGATAATATCGAGCAATTGGCTTATCACGTTTCTCCGGAAAATAAAGGTCCTTTCTTACGCTATTTGATTAAAGAAAAGAAAGTTGAGAAAGCTTTGATTTTTGTTTCTTCTACAAGATCTGCGGATAATTTAGTCGAAAAACTTAAAAAAAATAAAATAAAAGCGGTTGCCATTCACAGTCAGAAATCGCAGGGAGCGCGTAGAAATAATTTGGAGGAATTTAAAGTAAACGGCGCTCAGATTTTGGTCGCAACAGACTTAATCGGACGTGGAATCCACATAGAATCTTTGCCTTGTGTTATCAATTACGAATTGCCTCGTTCGCCTTTAGACTACATTCATCGTATCGGTAGAACGGGTCGTGCAGGCGAAAAAGGAACCGCGATCAGCATTTTGACGGATGATGAATTGCAGCATTTTCGAGTGATTCAAAAGAAAATGGGCAAGAAAGTGACTTTACAAAGAACGGAGGATATTAATTTACACGGATATTAATCGATTAATTATAAAAACAAAAGCTTCAATTTTAATAGAATTGAGGCTTTTTTATTTTGATCTTTTATGAATGTTGAAAAAATACTGGAAATCAACATATTAAATGATAAAATTAATCTGATGAAAATAAAGACCGTAGATTCATCATTATTAAAAAATTTCCTATTTAAATTCTTTATTTTTTTGATAAATTTACAAAAACTAATACTCAAGAAACTGTTCAAAATAATGATTGGACAAATCGGCATTTTATGAAAGAATTCACTATCGTTCGCGGATTATTTGATACAAGAAAGAGATCATTGATCATAGACGAAAATTTTATAAAATTTGAAAATAAAGATCAAAGAAATGATCTTTTTACGATCATCAATAAAGAAGATATTGCAGGAATTCGTTATGGCATTCATTTTATTGACGGATATAAATTCATTATCGGAAGAGAATATCAGATTTTTATCCGAGACAAATCAAACAAAGAGCTTAAAATATTTTTTAAACTTTTCTACAAAAGAAAATTAGACGAAAAACATCAATTATATTGCGATATTATTGATGAATTGTGGGATAGGTTTCTTGGCGATATTGCATATAATTATTATTTGAAGTTCAAAAACAACGAAAAATTCAGCATTTCCGGAATTGAAATTGTAGAGAATAAAATTAGATTTGATAAAAAAGAAATTCTTTTTGAAGATCTGGAATTAAAACAATATCACCATCATTTTATGATTTTCTCACGAGAAGATAATTATAAAAATAAAATGCTATACTATTTAAAAGATAAAGACGCTGTCATTTTGTTCAGCGTATTAAAAACTATAATTAAAGATGAGCAACTTAGAACAAAAGAGATTTCCGATAGGTCAGTTTGATCAACCTGAAAATATCTGTGATATCAAACTTGATGAATATATAAAAGTTATTAAAGATTTCCCGGGAAGACTGAAAAATCTTATTGAAAATTTCAACGACAGCCAGCTTGATACACAATACAGAGAAGGCGGCTGGACAGTGAGACAGGTCGTGAATCATCTTGCAGACAGCCATATCAACAGTTTTATGCGTCTTAAATTGGCTCTTACAGAAGAAAATCCTACCATAAGACCTTATGATGAAGCAAAATGGGCAGAACTTCAAGACAGCTTGAATATATCAATAAAGCCCGCGATGAGAATGATAAAAGGCACTCATCAACGATGGACCGAATTGCTGAAAAGTATGACCAACAAGCAGTTTGAAAGAACTTTTCATCATCCCGAGCAAAATAAAAATTATGATCTCAGAAGTTATCTTGCGCTTTATGCATGGCATTGTAATCATCATTTTGCTCATATAGAAAATCTGAAGAAAGAAAAAGGTTGGTAAAGAAAAGTCTCCATAATCCAATTTATTTTGAGGAAATTATAAAAAGAATTTCCGGTTTAACAGAAAATTCTCCAAAAAAATGGGGAAAAATGGACGTATGCCAAATGATGAGGCATTGCAGCTATGTGCTTCAGGTTCCTCAGAAAAAAATCAAACTTCCGGCTATTAATATTTTCTTTAGGCTTATAGGAATTCTTACAAAAAAAGAAATGCAGTTCTTTAATAACGGAATTCCCCGAAATATGCCGACTTTTCAAAAACTTATCATTAATTTTGAATGTGATTTTGATGAAGAAAAACAAAACCTCCTGAAAACACTCGACAGATATTGTATGAGTTTTAATAATAAAAATTTACCCGACCGTCATGTACTTTTCGGAAGAATGAAAGAAAAAGATTGGGGATTTTTGGAGTATAAACATCTTGATCATCATTTAAAACAATTTAATGTATGAGTTTTTTTGATAAAATATTTGGCGGAAAAGGGGAGCCTTCAGAACAAAAATCGTTTTGGAAAAATATAGAATCCGAAGAAGATCTGAAGAAAGCCATTGAAAATTCTTTTCACCATAAAATAGCAATATTCAAACATTCAACGAGTTGCTTTATCAGCAAAACGGTTTTGAGGAATTTTGAAAAAGAATTAGAAAATTTAGATCAAAAAACAGAATTATATTATCTCGATTTGTTGGCGCACAGACCCATTTCGAATAAAATCGCAAATGATCTGGATGTAACGCATCAAAGTCCGCAATTGATCGTAATAGAGAACGGGAAAGCCATCAACAGCGCTTCGCACCAAGATATATCGGTAGACCAAATTGTATGAAAAATATAAATAATTATTTAGCAAAAGTTTTGAATGTTCCTTTGGAAAAGGTAAACATGTGCAGTCTGCATTATGAGGTAAAGAAGGTTCAGAAGAACCAGTTTCTTTTACAATATGGTGAAGTCTGCAGGTATATTTATTTTGTTGAAAAAGGGCTTTTAAAGATGTATTCCATCGATAAAAACGGTAAGGAACATATTATTCAGTTTGCTCCCGAAAGTTGGTTGACATCAGACAGAAGCAGTCTTTATTTTAATGAAAAATCTGTTTATTATATTGAAGCTGTGGAAGATTCTGAAGTGCTTTTGCTGCACCCTGATTTTATCAATAAACTGATCGGAGAATTTCCTGACAGCTTAGAAAAAAGCGATATTCTATTACAAAAGCATATTAAAAGTCTTCAGGATAGAATCAATTCTTTATTAGGCGAAACTGCAGAAGAAAGATATATGAAATTCATCAAAATGTATCCGGATCTGTTGTTGAGAGTTCCACAATGGATGATTGCATCTTATTTGGGAATTACACCTGAAAGTTTGAGTCGAGTAAGAAAAGAACTGGCTAGGAAAAATTTCGTTCCGGATAGTAAATAATCAGGTTTTATAATAAAAAATCAACACCATCTTTGTCATTCCGTAGGAATTTAGATTATTTATGTTTAAAATTCTTCGCAGAGATTCCTACGGAATGACAAACTCAATTGATATTTTAAATTCTCTTTGCTAAAGTTCCCACCTGTTTTAATTTCAACTGTGTCTCTTCAGACCAAGGCAAACCGATGCAGAGCCTCATACAGTTTTCAAATTGATTCTGAAGCGTAAACATTCTTCCGGGAGCAATGCTTATATTTTCTTTGATCGCAAGATCGTATAATTCTGTTGTCTTAATTTTTTTGTCAAATTCTACCCAAAGCGATAATCCGCCTTGTGGACGACTGGTTTTAGTGCCTTCAGGGAAAGATTCGGCGATAGTCTGAACAAAATTCTGGTAGTTATTCTGCAAAGATTTTCTCATCTGCTGAAGGTGTTTTTCGTAACCGTTTTTCATAAAATTGGCAACTGCTTCATTCACAATAGAAATAGATGAAGTGGAATGAAGAAGTTTTAGCTTTAAAATTTTATCCTTGTATTTTCCGGGAGCGATCCATCCGACACGATAACCTGGAGCCAACGTTTTGGAAATCGAACTGCAATACAGAACATTTCCTTCTTTGTCAAAAGATTTACAACATTTCGGACGGATAGAACCAAAATAAAGATCTCCGTAAACATCGTCTTCAATTAGAGGAATATTATTTTCAGACAAAAGTTTTACGACTTCTTTTTTATTTTCATCCGACATCAAACTTCCCAAAGGAGCATTGTAATTTGGGATCAAAAGACACAGGTCGATCTTTGGAATTACTTTTTTTAAAGCATCAATCTCAATTCCTGTAGTTGGATGGGTCGGAAGTTCCAAAACTTTTAAGCCTAAACCGTTTGCCAACTGTAAAATTCCCGGATAACACGGACTTTCAATGGCGATAGTATCTCCGGGTTTTCCCAAAGCCATTAAACAAAATGATAAGGCATTCATTCCGCCGTTTGTAGTGACAAGATCATTCTCGTGGAAATTTCCACCCCATTGCAAAGATCTCATGGCAATCATTCTCCGCAATTTTAGATTTCCCTGAATTTCTTCATATTCTGTTCCTCCTTCTTTCAAGGTTCGGGTGGCATTAATGATTTCTTTTTTTAATTTCGCTTGTGGCAGAAGATCTCCCGATGGAATTCCGATGGAAAAAATCGTTATATCTTTTTTGCCAATATTTTCGTACACTTTATTGATTAATTCATCAGGCTCATCATTATTGGCAATTAACGAAGGCTTACTCACCTCCGGAAGTGGCAATTTTACAGAAAGAATATTACTTACAAAATACCCCGATTGTGGTTTGGAATCTACCAGAGATTGTGATTCCAACTCAAGAAAAACACGTTTTGCAGTGTTCATACTGATTTGATGATCTTTGCATAATTTCCTTACGGAAGGAAGCTTATCGCCTGATTTCAGAATTCCGTTCCTGATTTGTGCTGCAATTCCGTTGGCAATTTCTGTATATAAATATTCTTTATTCATTTTTAAAACTGTGCTCATGCAAATATACAAAACTGAGACTGTGTTTATTTATTTAACCTTAATAATTTTGAATCAATAAATAAAACTTCAAAAAAATGGCTACACATACAATTTCAAAAGATCAGGTTTTACAAGGTTGGATCAACGGTTTCATCGGAGTTTTACTTTTCAGTGGAGGAATGCCTGCGACAAAATTGGCAGTAATGGAGATGAGTCCACTTTTTGTAACCATTGCAAGAGCAGGAATTGCAGGAGTATTGGCTCTTTCTGTTTTATTAATTTACAAGGAAAAACGTCCTACAAAAGACCAATTATTTCCTTTGATCTTGGTTTCATTAGGTTGTGTGATAGGATTTCCTTTGCTTTCTGCAATGGCTTTACAATATCTTACTTCGGCACATTCTATTGTGTTTTTGGGAATGTTACCATTAATGACTGCTTTATTTGGAGTATTTCGTGGAGATGAAAAGCCGCATCCGATATTTTGGGCTTTCTCAATCATTGGAAGCTTACTGGTAGTTGGTTATGCTTTTTCGCAAGGCATTTCTGTTTCTCCGATTGGCGATATTTTAATGTTATTAGCTGTAATTCTTTGCGGGATGGGGTATGCAGAAGGAGCAAAACTATCAAAAACTTTAGGAGGATGGCAAGTTATTTCATGGGCTTTGGTTTTGGCTTTGCCTTTAATGTTGCCTTTGTTTTTTATTTATTTTCCAAAAAATGTTGAAACCATGAGTTTTCAGGGATGGTTTGGATTAGGGTATATTTCTCTTTTCAGTATGTTCATTGGTTTTATATTCTGGTATAAAGGTTTGGCGCAGGGAGGAATTACTACAGTCGGACAGCTACAGCTTTTACAGCCTTTTTTCGGATTGGCTTTGGCTGCGTATTTTCTTCATGAGCGGGTAAGTATGGGAATGTTGGGCGTGACCATCGGTGTAATTCTTTGTGTAGCAGGAACTAAAAAATTTGCAAAGTAATTTTCATAAAAATAAACTTATGATTAAGGTCATAATAATTTAACATAATATTTGGTTAGATTTGGTTATCACACCACTAAAATATAATATTATGAAATTTGTCTTATCACTAATCGTTCTAGGGTTTATTGTCCTGAGTTGTAAGAAAATAGAAACCAATCCGGCTTCGATCTCAGACTCAACCATAGTTTCGGACAGTATAACAACTAAAACAATGCCTTCTGATACGGCTTCAGTGATAGATAGTACCTTTGGAAGGCGTATTACTACAAGCGATAGCATCAAATCAACAAAGTAAATTTACAAGTCATAGATTTATCAAACCCGTTTTAGTAAAAAGCGGGTTTAGTTTCATTTATAAGTATAGTTAAGTTTATTAAAGATTGATAAATATTTTTTGCTTCTGCTTTGAAATAAAATTAATAAAATCTAAATTCAAAAGATAAATGATTAAATAAAATACTGTAATAATATTTAATTATTGAAATTTATTTAAATATAATATTATTTTAGTTAAAATATAAAATAATAGGTTCAGTTTTTGCATTTATATAATTATCGAAAAATTTTATTCTACTAAGAATGCTAAGTAAATATTAAAAAACAGCTAACATGGTTATTAAAGAAGAAATTCTGCATTCGGTAGGAGCAAGTATAAAAAATTACCGAACCTCTGAAACAATTTTCAATGAAGGAGATCTTCCCAATTATTATTATCAGATTATAACCGGTGAAGTAAAGCTGAATAACTACAATGATGAAGGTAAAGAAACCATTCAGACCCTTTTGGAGGACGGACAAAGTATTGGAGAATCTCTACTTTTTATAGATAAACTATATCCTATGAACGCAATTGCGATAACCAATTGTAAGATTCTTAAACTGCCTAAACATATTTTTCTGGATCTTCTGAAACTCTATCCGGAAATTTGCCTGAATATGAATAGAATACTTTCGCAAAGGCTTTATTTTAAAATAATTATGGCTCAGAATTTAGGTACACAAAGCCCTACTGCAAAACTAATGGTGTTAATGGATTATTTAAAAAGCTCTCAAAAAGAACAGTCTCCATATTCATTTACAATTCCTTTAACAAGGCAGCAAATGGCAAGTCTTACAGGTTTATGTGTAGAAACTGCAATAAGAACCATTAAGGTTATGGAAAAAGATAAAATCGTAAGAATTAAAGATCGTAAAATTTTGTATTGATTTTTTTTTCAAGACTAAATTTATGGTCTTTTTTTTGTATAGAAATTATCAAAAAATTTAGACATGAAAACTATAAGCTGCATGAATATCGATCCTGAACTTTTATACTCGTTCGGAGGAGAAGATAAATATTATGTTCCTAAAGAAATTATTTACCGAGAGGGTGATCATGCGCTTTATTATTACCAAATTGTAAAAGGAAAGGTAAAACAAAACAGTTATAATGAAGAAGGTAAAGAATTTATTCAAAATATTTTGGGGCAAAATCAAAGTTTTGGAGAGCCAATGATTTTTTTGGAAAAATTCTATGTGATGAATTCAATTGCTTTGTCTGAAGTGGAAATTATACGCCTTCCCAAAGACAATTTTATAGAGCTTTTGGAAAAAAATCCAAAGCTTTCTTTGGAACTTAATACGTGCCTTTCTCAAAGACTTTATTTTAAAGCCATTATGCTGCAAAGTATGTCTTCCCAAAATCCTTTCTTAAGGTTAAGAGGATTACTGGATTATCTGAAAAGTTACCATGATCAAGATTGTGAACAATGTTTCCACGTAGAGTTTACCAGACAGCAACTTGCCAATCTTACAGGATTGCGTGTAGAAACGGTGATCAGAACTTTAAAGAAAATGGAGAAAGAAGGCAGTCTTAAAATCGAAAAACGAAAAATTTTATATTAGTTCAATCAACATTGATTATAGTCATAAAAAAGGGGAGTTATTCGATTGTAAATTTGAGTAAATAAATTATTCATATTTCTTTGAATCTGCTGTTTGAGGTGTAATAAAAGTATTTGGCTTTTAAAATTATCACCAAAAATATTAATATAAAAACAAACAGTTCCGAATAACAGAACACAGAATTTGGAATTTTAAATTAGAAAAAATGCAGAATTAAAAATTTTCATTAAAACCTTCACACCACTTAAAATATTAAAATTATGGAATTTCAAAAAAACCTTTTAGAGTACATCAGTCAGTCTCTGATGACAACTGATGAGACAATTTCTGTTGTAGAAAGCGTTACTTCAGGCTGTTTACAATTAGCTTTTTCACAAATGCCGAATGCTTCGCTCTTTTATAAAGGAGGAATGACGGCTTATACTTTACCCGAAAAAGTAAGATTATTAAACATTGATAAACACGAAGCCGAAGACTGCGACTGCGTTTCAGAGAATATCGCCGAAACAATGGCTCTCAATGTAGCAAAATTATTCGAATCCGACTGGTCGATCGCTACAACGGGTTATTGCACGCCTATTCGAAACTCATCCTATAAAATTTTTGCATTTTTCTCTTTTGCTTACAAAGGTGAAATTGTTTTGACCAAAAAACTGGAACTCCATCCTAAAACTCAAGCTCTGAATGCTCAGTTATATTATACTGAATTTATTTTGGGGTGTTTTAAAAGTGAAATTAATCAATTATTGATCTTAAAGTAATTTTTTTTAATGGGGACTTTAAAATTGGAAAATAAATCTGTTCTCATTACCGGAGCAGACAGCGGAATTGGTAAGGCAGTCGCTTTACTTTTTGCAAAAGAAGGAGCGGATATTGCCATTATTTATCATTCAAACAAAGAAGATGCGGAAAAAACACAATCGGAAATTGAAAAAATCGGAAGAAAATCAATCATTTTTCAAGGTGATATCAATGATTATGACTTTTGTGAAAAAACTGTTCAGCAAGTCGTTTCACAATTCGGAGGAATTGATATTCTGATCAATAATGCCGGAGTTCAGTTTCCCTGCGAAAAAATTGAAGACTTAAAAGAAGAAAATATCAGAAAAACTTTCGATTCGAATATTGTAGGAATGATTTTGTTAACGAAAATCGTTTTTCCATATTTAAAAGAAGGCAATTCTGTGATTACTACAACTTCAGCCGTTGCTTATCAAGGGCATAAAGAGCTTTTGGATTATTCTGCAACGAAAGGTGCAATAGTTTCCTTTACTCGTTCTCTAGCTTTACAGGCGAAACCGAAAGGAATACGCATCAATGCAGTTGCTCCGGGACCTGTAGCAACACCTTTAACCGAAAAAACTTTTGGCGAACAGGAAGAAGATGAAAATAAATCACCTTTGGAAAGAAATGCTTCGCCCGAAGAAATAGCAGCAAGTTTCCTGTTTCTTGCAAGTGAAGATTCAGCGCAGATTACAGGACAGGTTTTGCATCCGAACGGAGGTTTGATTGTGAACGGATAATCATCAAAAAATACAGATAAAACACCTTAATTCCCTCAACTCGTTATAGAACTGACTAAACCCATACGCTTTTGTATGGGTTATTTTGATTATATTTAATTCAGAATTTCTTCAAAATTGAATGATAATTTAGCAAAATGAAAATCCTGATCATAGAAGACGAAACAGAACTTGCGAGAAGTATTGCCGAATATTTTTCGGAGGAAAATTATTTGTGTGAATTTGCCTCTACTTTTGTCGAAGCGATGAATAAAGTAGAAACATTTCAATACGACTGTATTGTCTTAGACATAATGCTTCCCGACGGAAACGGTCTTAAAATCTTAGAAGAATTAAAAAAACAGAATAAAGAAGACGGAGTTATTATTGTTTCCGCCAAAAATGCTTTGGACGATAAAATCTACGGGCTGCAAATGGGAGCCGATGATTATCTTACAAAACCCTTTCATCTGTCTGAATTAATGGCAAGGATTTATTCTATTATTCGACGAAAACAGTTTAATAATTCAAACACAATTAAGCAAAATGAACTGGAAATCGATCTTTTGGCAAAAACCGTTTCTATTGACAATCAACCCATTATTTTAACCAAAAAAGAATTTGATCTTTTAATTTATTTCATCGGAAACAAAAATAAAGTGATCTCAAAAAGTACTTTGGCAGAACATCTTTCAGGAGATTTTGCTGATATGCTTGATAATCATGATTTTGTATATGCACATGTGAAGAATTTAAAGAAAAAGCTTTATGATGCAGGTTGTGAACATTATTTGAAAACGGTGTATGGAACGGGGTATAAGTGGAATGTTTAATTGTTAATGATAAAACAACATCAATAACTATGCAACTGAAATCATAAAATTGCTGACAACCATTATTAAGTCTGTCAAATTAAATATTAATAATTAATACTTAACAATTAATTTGAAACCTCTTTTAAATAAAACCACAAAACCATTTCTTATCTATGTCCTGATTATTCTGGTCATCAGTATTCCTGTTTATTATTGGGTTGTTGACAGTATTTGGAAAGGCGAGCTTGACGAACATAATAAGACAATTGCGGAAAAAACGGCTAATCAATTTAATAATTTGAAGCTTTCCGACGAAGAATTGGCAAAAAATATCAAACTTTGGAATCACATTCAGCCGGAAACCAATATAGAAGAAGTTCCTGCAGATCCATTGAAAAAAGATATTTATACAACGGTTGAAAAACCAAAAAAAACGTCAACAGGCTCTGAAATTGAACGTTACAGATGTTTGAAAACTGTAGTGTATATTAATGACAAATCTTTTCTTTTTACCATTCAGACCAATATTGAGGAGTCTCAGTCTACCATTGCTGTAATTGCAGTTACAACAGTTTTTTTCTTTATAATAATTGTTTTGGGGCTATTAATTCTAAACAGAAGACTTTCTTCTACAATCTGGGAACCTTTTAGAAATACGCTTGAAAAATTAAAAAACTTCAACTTAAATCATCAAAATAATATTGAGTTTGAAAAAACAGACACGGCAGAATTTGAAGAACTTCATCAATCTTTAAATAAGCTTATAGAAAAGAATATTTCTGTATTTAAGACTCAAAAAGAATTCACGGAAAATGCCTCACACGAGCTACAAACACCTTTGGCAATTATCAAACACAAACTGGATCTTTTACTGCAAAACGAAGATCTTACGGAAAAACAATATGAGATTGTAGAAGATATCAATAAAGCTTTAACAAGAAGTTCGAGAATTAATAAAAATCTTCTGTTGCTTGCGAAAATTGATAACAGTCAGTTTGATAATTCAGAAAAAATTCAATTTGATGTTTTAGTAAGACAAAGTATGGAGCTGTTGGAAGAGCATTTTCAGCAAAAGAATATTTCTGTAAAGTCTTATATTCTTCCTGAAATTTATGTCAGCGGAAATTCCGGTTTAATAGAAGTTTTAATTAATAATTTGCTTGTAAATGCGATTCGTCATACCCAAAAAGAAGGCTCAATTTCTATAAAATTAACAGAGAAATCTTTTGAAATTGCAAATTCAGGAACTGAGGAACTAGATAAAAATCTATTATTTAAAAGGTTTTCAAGAAATTCTGCTGACAATAACGGAAGCGGTCTTGGCTTAGCGATTATTAAAGAAATCTGCAAATTTCAAAATTGGTCAGTTAATTATGCATTCGAAAATAATCATCATATTTTTACCGTTAATTTTTAAGTTTCTATAAATAAATACTAAATATATTAATTCAAAATTTCTTCTAAATTGAGTTGCAACTTTGCCTCAATAATTTTAAAAGAGCTTGTAAGGAAAAAATTTTCAAACAAACTTTTAAGAGCACAAAAGGAGAATTTATGATTTTCAATATCATTTTACTTTTTATCGGGACGATTGCGGCTTTCTGGATCAGCGCCATTTGCGGCGGTGGTGCAAGTTTGATTTTAATCCCCATTTTAAATTTGTTAATTCCCACTTCAGTCGTTCCGTTTTCTTTAACTATCGGAACTTTTACGAGTTCGGCTTCAAGAATTGCTGTCTTCAAAAAACATATCAGATGGAAAATTTTCTTTTGGTTTGTTCCGTTTTCAATTCCTGCAGTTTTGTTGGGAGCCTGGTTGATTAAATATGTAAATCCAAATTATCTGCAATTAATTGTAGCTTTTTTCTTAATTCTAAATCTTCCGGAATTATTTAAATCAAAAAATAATGAGACGGAAAATCAAAAACTATATCCTAACTTTCTATTAATAATCATCGGATTTTGTGCAGGTTTTGTTTCAGGAATTACAGGAGCGATCGGATTATTATTCAATCGTTTTTATTTAAAATTTGGCTTAAAAAAAGAAGAAATTGTAGCAACAAGAGCAGCCAACGAAATTTTCTTACATTTAATAAAATTAATTATCTATATTTCAATCGGATTGTATTCGCAAACAGCTCTATGGCTTGGATTGACAATCGCTGTAGCAACAATCGTTTCATCTTACACTGTAAAATATATTCTTCCTTATCTGAGTGAATTTTTGTTTAAAAAGATAGGATATGGAGCAATGGTAGTTTCAGGAATTATACTTTTGGTTGGAACTTCACAAAAAGTAATTCAACAGGATAAAATTTCTTTTTCTGCAACCCATGAAAACAGCGAATCTGTATCAAAAATATCTTGGAGAAATACAGATCTCATTATTGAGTTTGCATTTGATGATGGTTTTGAAGTCGAAAGAAAAATCCATCCGAATGAATTGCCCGATCATTTGAAGGAAAAATACGAAACTTTAAAAGATCAATACGATAAAATTCATTTGGAAAAGGTTTTTACCATCAATAAAAAACCGATTTACGAATTTTACTGTTATAAAAACGGAGTATTGACAAAATTTGAAATATGATTTTTTAATATCTAAAAATTTATTTTTTATTAATTTTCGGTTTTGATTTCATTATTGAAAAATAAGAACTTGTAAAAGCAGATAAACTTTGATAGCCAACTAAATAAGCTATCTGACTTAAAGTATATTGTTTCGTATCGATCAGCTCGATACTTTTTAAAATTCTTATCAATTGATGGTATTTTTGAAGGGTAATTCCTGTTTCATTCTTAAAGATTCTCTGCAAACTTCTGACTGACATTTTTCCTTTTTCAGCCAATGAATCAATGTCTAAATTATACTTAAAATTTACATTGATATAATGACAGACAGGAATCAGTCTTTCATCTTTAGGAACAGGAATTTCCAAAAAATTACTTTCTTTACAAAAATTGGGAAGGCTTTTCAAAATTGCTTTGAAAAATATATCTTGTTCTTCGTCTTCAGTCACAGATTGAGACCATTTTGAAGCATATAAAAGCATCTCTTTTAAAACGGCAGAAACTGCAAAAACCTGTAAATCCCGATAAAAATCATCTTTGAAAACAGATTTAAAAAGAAAAACCATCAGATTTACGGTCTGAGCTTCCGAAGTAATTTTATGCAATTTTCCCGATGGTATCCAAATGATATGATTTTGAGGAACCAAATAAATCTTCTGGTCAATATGAAAATACTGATAACCTTCTTCTACAAAAGTAAGTTGTGAACGGTGATGAGAATGTTCATAATCATCATGTTTCCAGTTTTTTTCATACCAAACATAAGCTTCTTTTTCAATTGAATCTACAAATTGGCTATCTGTTTGCTCCGTTAAACCACATTTTATTATGTCGTTTTGCATAGACTTTTTGGCAAATTTAATAAAAACGTCATGATTAATTTTGTATTGTAAAATTTATCAATGAAAAAAATATTTTCTCTTTTTATTTTAATCGTAAATCTCACAAATATTATGGCACAAAATAAAGCTAAAGTATTGGTTCTTATTCATTCAGACAATGGAGGAACTTACGAACTGGCAAAAGAAATCGCCAAAGGAATTGAAAGTGACAACAATGCAACAGCAATTATAAAACAGGTTAAAGAATCTCAAAATCAAAAGCTTAAAAACATTCCGGTCGCAACTGTGGATGAACTTCCGGCTTATGATGGGATTGCTTTTGGTTCGCCTGTTTATTTTGGAAATATCAGTACGGGAATGAGCGAATTTCTTTCTAAAACGGTAAATCTCTGGACCAATCATTCATTAGAAGGAATGCCTGCAACAGTTTTTATGTCAGCAGGAAGCGGAGCAGGAAAAGAATTGGCATTACAGGCTTTCTGGAACAGTCTCGCTGTTCACGGAATGGTTTTGGTTTCCAACGGAATTCGAGGAAATGAAAAAATTGACAAATCAATTCCGCAGGGAAATACGGTTTTGGGAACGACAACAATGGCTTCTTTAAAAGACGTTGAAAGACCGACAAAAGATGAAAGAATTTTAGCTCAGCTTCAGGGAAAAAATTTCGCAAAAATAGCGTTTGCATTAAAAGGAACATTCAATAGAAAAGAGGTAGCTTTTAATGAAAAATCAACTGATTTCAATCAAATTTTAAAAGAAAAGAATATCATTTTGCCACAAGTTCCCAAACCTGCAGGAAATTATAAACCTTTCGTCCGCACCGGAAATCTGATTTTTATTAATCAGGTTGCCTCAAAAGATGGAAAAATTTTCAATCCCGGGAAATTGGGTGTTGAAGTGAATGAACAACAGGTAAAAGAAGCGACAAAAGTTACCATGCTGAACGTTCTGTCTGTATTAAATGAAGCTGTCGGAGGAGATTTAAGTAAAGTAAAACAATGCGTTCAACTGACCGGAATTTTCAATACAAAAGACGATTATACCAATCATGCAGTTTTGATGAATACGGCTTCAGATCTGATTGTAGAAGTATTTGGAGAGAAAGGAAAACATGCAAGAGCAACATTGGGAGCGTCTTCAATTCCTGTCAATTCTTCGGTGGAAATTCAGGCAATTTTTGAAGTGGAATAGTTTTTTATATATTTTTAATCTTGTAGTTGAAAAGGCAGTGAAAAATTTTCACTGCCTTTTTTATTTTAGATTGATTGTTTTTGATTATCTAAACAGTCGCATTTCCTTCGACACCATCAGAATTATCCGTCGTTTTTCCTGTAATTGCAGACGCAACAAAAGTGAATAAACTCACCAGTTTTCCGGCTTTTGTATCCCAATAATACGTTTCTTTCGGTTCTACACGGATAATTGAAACTTTCGGATCATCTTTTCCTTCCTCAAACCATGCATTCGCCATTGATGACCATTTTTCTTCAATCGTTGCTTTATCTTTATAAATAGAGGCTTCTCCGAATACGGAAAGATACTGATAATCACCATTATTCATGAAAAATAACTGTACACGTCGATCGTCTTTTATTTCAAAATTTTTGTTACTGTCGTTACTGCTGATGAACCAAAGATTTCCCTCATCATCAGTTTCCTGCAGACCCATTGGTCGAGAATTGATTGGTAAAGTTTCTAATTCCGTACAAAACATACAGATTTTTGCGTTTTCTGATAATTCCTTGATTTTTTTGATCGCTTCTAAATGCGTCAGATTTTCTGTTGACATAATATTATATTTTTAATGATTGGTTTTAAATTACAATTCAAAAATCCGACCACGATTAAAATATTATGATGAAAATTGATTTTTAATTAAAAATTTTAAGCGCTGATTTCTAAACTCTGCGATTTGTTTTCATTAATTAAAGTTTTGTAATATTCGGAAGGAGTTTTGCCGATTATCTCTTTAAAATAACGGTTAAAGGATGATTTAGATTTAAAACCGGCTTCATAAGCAAACGATAAAAAATTAATATTTTCGTTTTTTTCAATAGCTTTTTCCACCATATTCCTGAAATATTCGATCCTGTATTCGTTGATGTAGCGGTAAAAAGGCTTGTGTTTGTAACCGTTCAACATTTCACTGATTTGATATTTATTAATTTCAGTTTTTAAAGCTAATTGATCCAGATTTAAATCACAATCTCTGAACAATTGTTTTTGCTTTACAGACTGATCCATTTTCTGCCAAAGTTCACTGAATTTTATTTCGTAATCAACAGTATTTAACGATAATTTTTCTTCATTAAAATTTTGATTAACAGCAATCTTAAAATCATTTTGAAGATCGATTTCCTTAAGAGAAATTATTTCAGTTTTAAGACTCTTTCTTACAATTAAAAGACAGATAATCAGTAATAAAAAATAGGCAACTGTTCTTGTAGAAATATTAATCAAATGATATTTTTCAGGATAAATATAAAGTAACGTCTGAGAAGCAATAACGAGAACTTCCATGAAAAGAATACAGTAAGAAATTCTTGCAATCACATCATATTCAATCTTTTCGAGATGCTTAAATTGACTTTTATTAATAATGAAAAGGCTTTTTATCGGATAATATAAATTAATAATAAAAAGCACATACAAACTAATATCATTATACAAATCAAGTAGTTTTTGATCCACATGATTCAATACAAAAAACACACAGGAAACCGTCAAATAACCGATCATTAATACAAAAAGCGGAATAAAAGTGTACCATTTTTTAGCTACATAAAAATCTTTTTTGGTTTTGCTTAAAGTATATAAATAGATCAAAGGTCCATAAGAAGCACCAATGAAGGTATTCATCTGTTGTCTGATACTTTCATCAGGGATAAAATTAAAGATGACAAATTTAATGATCAGATGAACAGCAATTGCAGAAAGCAGACAGATAAAAAGATAATTTGAGGGTGATTTTTTTTCTCTGAACTGTAAAAGCCAAAGTGCTACCAATGCCTGAAAAGCCCCAATGATAACTATATATTGCATTCTTCCTTAGGTTTTCACAAAATAAATACAAAATCTCCATTTTATCATTCAGAAGTCTATTATTTATCTATTAAAAATTTTATTTGAGGATTAATATTGTGTTCACAAATAAATAACAAATAGTTTAATTGGTTTAATTATCTAAAAATCAAATATTTAAAAGTGTCAATCCAACGAGTGATACGTTTGCGAATATGGTTTTTTCTTCTGGACGAAAGTAGATTTTGATTCATCCAATTTTGCCACAAAAAAATTCCTATGAATAATTCTATTGGTTTTTCAAAACAAAAATCTCGGATCATACAGATTTCTGCATTTTTCCTGATGGCATCTTTTGGAACCATTCATGCACAGACAATCAAAGGAACTGTGGTCGGCAAAACAAACGGAGCGCTTCCCGGAGCAAATATCTCAATTGTAGATGCCGATGCGAAAGCAGTTTCGTCATTAGACGGAGATTTTAATATTCTTTCTCCAAAACTGGGTGAAATCAATATTAAAGTTGAATATATCGGTTATGAAACGAAAATTTTTCCGATCACGATAAAAGAAGGAACAAACGATATCGGCTATATCACAATTGCTCCCGAAGAAAAGAAAAGCAAGGATAAAGTAAAAGATATTGAGCAGGTTGTGATTTCAAGACCGAATGCTTTAACTCAGGCAAAAGCTTACGAAATCAAGAAAAATAACAATGCCATTATGGAAGTGATTGCAGCCGATGCGATTGGAAAACTTCCTGACAGAAATGCTGCGGAAGCAGTACAAAGAGTTCAGGGTGTTGCCGTTGCAAGGTATCACGGTGAAGCAGATCAGGCAACTGTTCGTGGAACTCCTTTTGCGTGGACTTCTGCATTATTCAACGGAAATAGGCTTCCGAGTGCGAATGTTTTAGGGAACAGATCTTTTGTTTTAGACGTAATTCCTTCGGAACTGATTCAGTTTGTACAGGTTTCAAAAGCAGTAACTCCCGATATGGACGGTGACGCGATTGGGGGAAGCATCAATTTTATTACAAGAACAGCTCCGGCAAAGAAAACGTTAAGTGTAAGTGGAGCAGGAGGTTATAATACTTTTTCACAAAATGCAACGTACAACGGTTCAATCGTTTATGGAGATCGTTTTTTCAAAAATAAATTGGGCGTGATATTGTCGGGAGCAATTTGGGACAGACAATGGGGAGCAGATTCTTTTGATGTGACTTACAACACAGCATCAACCAACGAAACGCAAAGAAAATCCATCAGTACAGTGATGATGAAACGATACATGGGAACGCGACGAACGATTGGTCTAAATGGAGGACTGGAGTATAAATTTAATCCAAATAATAAAATATATTTCCGTGGAATGTTCAATAAGTTTGATGATATTCGTCCGGTTTATGAATCTTATGTAGATTATACAAACAGTCGTTATCAGTACAATTTCAGATATTCTCACTATCAAACGGAATTATACGGAATGGAATTAGGCGGTGAACACAGTCTTTCTTCAAAATTAAATATCGATTGGATGTTAAGTGATTATCAGGCGAAATATTTCCTTGATACACCTTCAACAAATGATATTAAAGGACTTCCGATCGCTACTTTCAGGCAAAAAATTACAGGAGGATTTACTAATCTTTCAAACGATGGAAAACGTTATTGGGGCTTTGATTCACCAAACGGAATTGGAGGAGAATATCACGACTACAGTTCCGATACAGCCAATCCAAATGAAGTGATGAGCGCAGATAAATTATTGCTTTCTCAATTGGTTATTTCAAAACTTGATAATAATGAAAGAGATAAAATTGTAAGATTTAATGTTAAATACGATATTAATTCGAATATTACGTTGAAAATTGGAGCAAAATACCGTGAAAAAGACAGAAACAGTACTTATGGATATACTGCTGTTTTTCTTCCGAATGCTTCTTTAGGAATTCCAAATTCTCCGGCTTTGTTGAGTTTGTCACAATTAACAACAAACGAACCGCCAAAAGGAACGACTTTTCTTAATGGAATGAATGGAGATTACAGTCAATATATCATGAATCCGCCGACGAAAGATCAGCTTTTTCAGATGTATTCTCCTGAATTTTTACAGCAAAACGGCTTTAAAGATTATTCGAATACAGAAACTAATGCGACAAGTGTTTACACCGGTTCAGAGAATGTTTTTGCAGCGTATGCAATGGCAGAAATTAAAGCAAGTGATAAATTTAAAATCGTCGGAGGTTTTAGAAATGAAACAACCAGACTTACTCTAAACGGAGCAAAAGCAACTAAACAAGGAACTCCGGCAACAACAGTAATTAGTGAATCTATTGTGGAAAGTAATTATAACGCCTTTCTCCCGATGCTTCATTTACGCTATAATTTTTCGCCAAAAGCGAGTGTAAGATTTGCTTATACAAGATCATTTATCAGACCGAATTTCGGTGATATGTCTCCCGGATCGAGCATTGACAATACTTCAAGCCCAAATAAAATTACAAGAGGAAATCCGGATCTGAAGCCGACTTTCAGTCATAATTTTGATTTGATGGGCGAATATTACTTTAACAATATTGGAATTCTTTCAGGAGGTGTATTTTATAAAAAGATTTCAGATATCGTTTTTTCGGACACTTCTATTATGAATCTTAACGGAACCGATTATATGGTAACACAATCAAAAAATCTTCAGGATTCTAATTTGCTAGGATTTGAAGTCGGAATCAACAAACGTCTGGATTTTTTACCAAATTTCTGGAGCGGTTTCGGAGTTGAATTTAATTATACATACATTGATTCTAGTGTTGATGTTCCGAGAACAACAAACGGAGTTCAATATTTTGATAAAACTACGCTTCCGAATCAATCGAAAAACCTTTTCAATGCAATTTTATATTACGAAAGCAATAAGATAATGATCCGTCTTGCAGGAAATTACAGAGGAAAATCCGTTGAAACTATCAATCAGAATTTAGGTCCGAATTATTATATCTGGTCTGATAAAAATTTCACAATCGACTTTTCGGCAAGCTATGATATCAGTAAAAAAGTAAAGTTATTTATTGAATTAAACAACTTAAGTAACGAAAATTTAAGGCTTTACATGGGTGACAATAAGAAAAGAATAACATCAAACGAATGGTACGGAAGCAGAGGACAACTGGGAGTTCGTTGGCAAATATTTTAAATTTTATACATGAAAAAAATAGTATTAACATTGGCAATTGTTGCTTTCGGAGCGACAACAAATGCACAAATTAATGACAGTCTTCGCAGAGTGGTAAAAATGGAAGGAGCATATAATTTCAGAGATACAGGAGGTTATAAAACTACTGACGGAAAAGAAGTTACGTTAGGAAAAGTTTTCAGAAGTGATGCAATTGATAAACTTACGGATAAAGATTTAAAAACTTTTAAAGACAAAAAAATCGTAACCGTTGTGGATTTCAGAGGTGTTGAAGAAGCAAAAAAAGCACAGGACAGACTTCCAGAAAACACAAGTTATATTCTTTGTCCGGCTGGGAGTAACAATCTTCCGACTGCTCAGGATATGGTGAAATTTTTGAAAGACAAAAACTTTTTGTTTGATATGTATGGAGAAGGCGGATTGCCTTATTTTGGAGAAAGATACAGAACTTTATTTGTTCAATTATTAACATTAAAACCCGATGAAGCATTACTTTTTCATTGTACGGGAGGTCGTGACAGAACAGGAATGGCTTCAGCTTTATTTTTGAAGATTCTGGGTGTTCCGCAAGAGATAATTGAAAATGATTATGTCGCTTCTAACTTTTATTTAGCCAAAAATCCGACGATGAAAGGAATGTATTCAGGACTTTCCAAAATGTCTGGAATGACTGAAGAAGAAATCAAACAGCAAATGGAATTAAGACCTGAATTGATAAGAAATTTCTTTGCCGCCATCGACAAAAAATATGGAACCGTAGAAAATTTCTTTCAGGTTGAAATGGGGATTGGACCAAGAGAAATTGCAGTTTTAAAACAAAAATATTTAAAATAAAAGTCAATTTGCTTCGCTTGTTAATTCTTTCAAACAGCATCCTTCATAAAATTCATCACCTGCGAAGCAAAATTGACAATTTACCTTAAAACTTAGTTAGATTTTTATAAAATAAGCCGTGTAGAATTTTCTCACGGCTTATTTGTTTTCTGAGATTTTTAGATTAAAATTTTTCTGCAAATCGCTCCATGCTCCACCGTTATGAACATTCTTAAAGCCTTTTTCCTTTAAAATATTCTCAACTTTTACGCTTCTCAAGCCGTGCGAACAAACAGTTATATAAGTTTTATTTGGATCAAGCTCAATATATCTTTCTCTGATCGTTCCTAAAGAAATGTTCTGAGATCCGGCAATATGACCGGTTTCGTATTCTTTTTCTGTTCTTACGTCGAGAATGATGGCCCCATTTTTAATTAATTTGTCTAAACCATCGTCCAAAGTTTGATATTTGTAAACGCGGTATACGACATAAATCAAAAGAAGTACTCCGCAGAAAATCAGGATATTCTTCATAGTTTGCTTAATATTTTCTTATCAATATAAAATGTTCCAAACGGAATAATACACGCCAAAAGCACTTTCCAGGTTGTTTCTTTAAACTTCCAGTTTTGTTCGACACCAACACTCAAAGTATTGAATAAAAACAATAAAAATAGCGAACCGTGAATCGGTCCCATCATTTTTACAAAAGCAGGATTATCAAATCCGTACTTCAATGGAACGGCTATGAATACTAAGGTTAATAATGAAATACCTTCAAGAATAGCAATAATTCTCAGGCGTCCGATTTTAGTTTTAAATAAATCAATCATAATTATCTGAAATAAGGTCTGTTAGCGAGAGGAGAGAATGGCCACGGAATGGCAATAAAAATAATAAGCAAAGCAATGGCAAAGTAAATCAGCATCGTTTTAAACTTCTCTTTATCAATTGTTTTTCTTTTGGAAATTGAAGATCCGATGGTAATTAAAATAATTGAAAAAAGCATCAGAAAAATATGAATCAATCCGAAAAACAGAAGATCAAAAGATTCTTTCGCTTCATTGAAAAGAGTCCAAAAATATTTGAAGATCGGGCTTTGAGAGTACAATGTAATTCCCAAAACCAATTGAATATGAGCAATCGTAGCCGTCCAATGTCTCACAGAATTATCTGTATTTGAAAACTCTTTATTCGAAAAATATCCTTTGTAAGCTCTGAAAATCGAGTACAGTAAACTCAGTAAAACCAGCCATCGAAAAGTAGAATGCAGAAATGTAAGCGTCTGATACATCATTAAATTTTTAACAACATGACAAAGGTATAACAAAAACATACTAATTAGTATGTTTTTAGTGAAAAAAATTATCTCAGAGTATCAAAATAAGATTTAAGTCCTTTTAGATAAACAAGATAAACTCCTTTGGAATTTTCTAATTTTCCTAAATTTCTTACTCCCCAATAACCTGATAATACAAAAACAGCTACTTCTTTTGAGTTAACATTAGATTTTATTGTTCCATTTTCTTTTCCTTTTTCGATGGCGTCGATCATAGCATTTTCCCATTGCAGGGAAAGTTCGTTTAAAGCTTTGGTAAAATCAATATTCCATGGAGCCATTTCCTGAGTAAAATTCGAAGCTGGACAACCGTATTCAACCTTCAGATTCTCATTTTCGATCAATAAATAATACATTAAGTTGTAAATTGTATCAATCGGATTTACAACGCTTTGAAAAGGCTCAATAAAAGTATTTTTAAAGTTAGGAATCATGAGTTCATTGATGATCGCCAAACCCATTTCATCTTTCGTTTTGAAATGATAATAGAAAGCACCTTTTGTCACTTTAGTGGTCGCAATAATCTCATCAACACTGGTCGTCTGATAACCTTTGCTGTAGATCAGTTCAAATGCTTTTTGAAGAATATTGAGACGGGTTGCTTCAGATTTTTTCATAAAATACCAATTGGTCTGTTTTACAAAGTAACGACATTTTAAGTAAGAAAAAAAGAGCTATTTTTGAAACAACTCTTTATGGATTTTAAACTTATGGAATCATCTTTTCTGCCTTTAATCTTTCAAAAACATCAATGAATGATCTTTCTGTATTTTGATATTCATTAAAACCTAAATTTCGGCTGTTGGTCATATCACACATTACTTCAAGTGGTCTTCCCAAATCTAGATCCGTATGCCACGCAGAAGATAATCTGTTTAAATTTTCTTCTTTCAGGCTATATTTTTGTGCGATTTCCTTCCATATTTCCTGATCATTTTCCATTTCTTTTTCAAGTGGTCTGATTTCATTTTCAAAATCAACAGCTTCGATTTCAAACCAATCTGCAAGTCCTTTCCAAAGCCATTTCCAACGAAAAACATCTCCGTTTGTAATATTAAAAGCTGTGTTTCTAGCAGATTCTGTCGTTGATGCCCAAACTAACTGTTTTGCCAATATTCTGGCATCTGTAACATCAGAAATTCCATTCCATTGTTCGAAAGATCCCGGCCAGATAAATTTTCGTCCCGTTTCTTTGCAGATACTTGCATAAACAGCCAGTGTTGAGGCTATATTCATCAGATTTCCAATAGCATAACCAACCACAGTATGCGGTCTGTGAATGCTCCAGGTGAAGCCGTCTCTTTCCGAAGCTTTATAAACTTCATCTTCCTGAGCATAATAAAAATTGGGAAGAGGAAGTCTCGGATGTTCTTCTCTTACAGGAGTTTCAGGTAATTTTCCTTCTTTTGCATAAGCTTCAAATGGTCCTAAATAATGTTTCAAACCTGTCACTAATGCTACATGTTTTACAGATTTTTTTGGAGACAAAACATCCAAAAGATTTCTTACCAACGCACTGTTGATACGAATATTTTCCTCTTCAGTATCATTCCGCATCCATGTTGTAAAATAAATGTGAGTAGGAGAAATGTTTTCTAAAGCTTTTTCAAGATTCTCAACATCAAGCAAATCTGCCTGTATTGAAATTAAATTTTCAATTGTATTGTTGGGATTTCTTGATAAACCATAAGTTATAAAACCTTGTGAGATAAGTTCCTGAGCAAGATTACTTCCCGTAATTCCGGTTGCACCGACTACTAATGCAATATTTTTACTGTTTTCCATTTTGTAAAATTTCTTCTACAAAATTATCACGGTAAATATCGAAAACACTTGATCTAGATCATGAGTTTCGATTGATCTCAGTCAACTGAAAATTTAAAATTCAACCTTTTAATAAGATCTTTTTACGAATTCGACTAACCGTTTCCGGAGCCAATCCAAGGTAGGAAGCAATCAGATTATGTGGAATTCTTTTAATCATTTCGGGATTATTTTGGGCAAACTGAAGGTATTTTTCTTCTGCAGTATGGCCGTTTGAAACAATTAATCTATAATCTTTGGTTATCAGGCTATTTTGATATAAAATCCTGAAATAACGATCCATTACAGGAATTTTCAGCATTAACTTTTCATAATCTTCATGATCAATCATCAGTAATTCCGTTCCTTCGACTGCTTCAATATTTACAACCGCTTTTTCCTGATTAATAAAACTGTTGAAATCTGAGATCCACCAACCTTCAAAAGCAAACATATTAATATGCTCACTGCCTTTTTCATCTACAAAATAAGATTTCAGCAAGCCTTTACTTACAAAAGAAAGACATTTACAAATCTCGCCTTCCTGCAGCAAATATTGCTTTTTACGAAGTTTTTTAACCGTAAAAAAAGATTGTAACTCAATTTTTTGTTCCTCAGTAAGATCTACTTTCTTCTGAATATGGGAAATGAGAACATCAAACATGAGATAAATATTTCATCAAAAATACTATTTTTCGAATCATAAAAATTAAGTCCTATATCTCCATTTTTTACTTTGATTACTTTTGTATTTAAAGGATCTAATATAAAGGTGGATAAAACGAATATTATTTATGAATTACTGTTATTCGGTTTAAATTTTTCGTAAAATAAAAACAATCCGAAGAGATAAATTGAGTGCAGTAACTGTGATTCAATTGCCGACCAATTTTCAATAGAGCAGCTTCCAAAAATTAAAATACTCATCAAAACAAGACCTGTATACAAAGTATATTTTGTTTTAAAATTGATTAATAACAAAGCTCCTATAATTGCTTCTGCGAAAGGTAAAATATAACTAAATGGAACAATTAAAGCCGAAGGAATTGCAGATTTTTCCATTGAAGTGACCATCCATTCGCTAAAAGATGTAAGTTTGGGAATCCGTACTAATCCATGCCCTAAAAGAGAGATCGCGACAGGAAGCCTCAAAAAGAAAAAAGCAGTTTTAAAATCTTTCATAATGAATGTATTTTGTAAAAATGTAAAATCGCAGAACCATTAATTTGTATTCAATTAAAGCTTGACAATTTTACATTTCATTTACTTTTTAAGATAATTAATAATTCCGATCACATCATCTTTTCCGAAGCCTGCATCATGAGCGGCTTGATAAGTTTCAATTAATGTTTTTGATAAAGGAAAATCTGCACCAGCATTTTTTGCGAGTAAAATATCTTTCAACATTAAATCTAAAGCAAAAGCCGGATCATATTGATCTTCAGTCAATAAAGGTGTTTTCACTTTTGTAGCGCCACTTCCGCTTGCACTTTCGTTGATAATGTCAAGCATATCTTTTCTTTCAATTCCCAGTTTATCTGAAAGCAGAATAGTTTCCGCCAAACCTTGATAAATCGTTGAAATAAAATAATTAACCGACAGTTTCGCAGCAATTCCTTTTCCGTTTTCTCCTAAATGCTTACTGTTTTTTCCTAATTTTTGCAGATAAGGTTCGGCTCGCTGAAAGTCTTTTTCTTCACCTCCAATCATGATAATCAAGGTTCCTTCTGCGGCAGGTTTTGTACTTCCTGCAACCGGAGCATCAATAAATCCGGCTTCTTTTACTTTGACGGCACTTGAAATCTCTTTCGTAGCTTCAGGAGAAATCGTACTCATGTCAATGAATAATTTTCTGGAGATATTTTGAGTCAAAATTTCCTGATAAACAGCTTTTACCGCATTATCATTGGTAAGCATCGTGAAAATAATATCCGAATTTTTCACCAAATCTGAAATATTTTGATAAACAGTTGATTTTTCTTTAAAATCTTCAGTTTTCTCAACAGTTCTATTATAAACAGAAAGAGAAAATCCTGCTTTTTCTAAATTTTTTGCCATCGGATGTCCCATGTTTCCAAGACCTATGAATCCTAATTTTTCTGTACTCATTTTATGATTTTGTTAATTGAAAATCCGTCAGATTTATAACCGAAATTATACGCTGAATCACGCAGCCCGACTTGAGCGGAAATCCTTTTGTGAGGAGGAACGACGAACAAAAGATTGGGAGCGGAAGGCGGATAAAGCTGCCCCAAATAAAATAATTTCAGGCGATTGATCAATAAATATGACGAATTTTCATTGTTTTTGTTTTAAAATTTACTTTAAGTGACTATAAAAATCCGGAGTAGGATTCAGACTTTTATTCTGCCATTGATGCCAATATGGATAAATCGGAGGAACTTCACTTGCTTTATCCAATTTTTCGACCTGTTCACGAGTAAGATTCCAGCCTACAGCTTCAAGATTTTGTTTTAACTGTTCCTCATTTCGGGCTCCAATAATGATGCTGGAAACTGTAGGACGCTGCAATAACCAATTCAGAGCAACCTGAGCAACGTTTTTTCCAACTTCGGCAGCAACTTCTTCCAATGCATCGATCGTGTTATAAAAAATTTCTTCCTGAACTACAGCTTCGGGAACCGGACTTCCTCCCTGTGCAATTCGGCTTTCCTGCGGAATTGGCTTGTTTCGTCCGTATTTTCCGCTCAAACGTCCTGATGAAAGGGGAGACCAGACAATAGCTCCTACATTTTGATCTAATCCTAAAGGCATTAATTCCCACTCATATTCGCGGTTTGCCAAAGAATAATAAACCTGATGAGCGATATATTTACTCCAGCCGTATTTCTCTGAAACGCCGACAGATTTCATTAAATGCCATCCTGAAAAATTGGAAGCCGCAATATAACGTACTTTTCCGCTGGTTACTAAATCGTCTAAAACTTTCAGTGTTTCTTCAACAGGCGTATTTCCGTCGAATCCATGCATATGATAAATGTCGATATAATCTGTTCCTAAACGTTTTAAGCTTCCTTCGATCTGTTTTAAAATATGTGTTCTGGAAGAACCTTGATTCAAAGGATTTTCACCAAAAGTAAAGGTAGCTTTTGTGGATAGAATTAGTTTATCACGTGAAATTCCTTCAATAGCTTTTCCTAAAACTTCTTCGGATTTTCCATCAGAATAAATGTCTGCAGTATCAAATAAATTGACTCCCGCATCCAGACAGATATTGATCAGCTTTTTTGCTTCATCCGCCTGTGTGCTTCCCCAAGCTTTAAAGAAATCACCTTCACCGCCAAAAGTGGCAGTTCCAAAACTTAGAACAGGAACCTGTAGTCCTGATTTACCTAAAAATCTATATTCCATTTTTCTTTTATTATTAAATTTGTTTAGATTAAAATTGATTTACTGGCTTTTCAGTTTTTTCATAAATTCCATAATTGCCGGTCTTAATTCTTCAAATAAAGGATGCTGTTTATTTTTAAGCATCACTTCTGTAAAAAGTTTTAAGCCTAAAGCAAATTCTTGTGCAGTCTGTTCGTTATCAAAAACTTTCCTATATTTTATTACATCAAAGATTTGAAATAAATCGTCATGATTTTCAAATTCAAATTCTAGTGTTTTTCCAGCTTCAGAACCATCTTTTAATGATACTTCTTTAAGCTCAAGATGATATTTATTGTTTCTTTTTTTCATTTTTTACTATCAAAATTCACATTAATTAAAATTATTAACCAATTCGTCAATCTTAGTTAATTCTTCTTTAGTTAAATTAATATCAATAGCTTTTGCATTCTGAACCGCCTGTTCTGCATTTCTTGCTCCAGCCAAAGCAATTGTAATTCCCGGTCTTTCGATCGTCCAACGCAGAACCAATTGTCCTAAAGTCGCGTTATGTTGTTCTGCAATCGGTTTGATTTTATCTAAAAGCTGATTCGTTTTTTCTATAAATTCAGGTTGAAAATGCTTGTGATTTGCACGGTGATCTCCTTCCTGAAATTTATAACCATTGTGGATTTTTCCTGTTAATAATCCTCTTTCTAAAGGACTGTAAGCTAAAATCGATTTATTATTTTCAATGCAATAAGGAACAGTTTCTTCTTCAATCCCACGATTCACCATACTGAAAGGAATCTGGTTTGAAACTAATTTTAAAGTCTTTTCAGCTTCTGCCATTTGTTGGGCATTATAGTTACAAACTCCTGCAAAACGTACTTTTCCCTGTTCAATTAATCTTGAAACCGCTTCAAAAGTTTCATCAATCGGAGTCGTAGAATCCGGCCAGTGAATTTGGTACAAATCGATATAATCTGTTCTTAGTCTTTTCAAACTCTGTTCACATTCATAAATGATGCTGTCTTTTCCTGCAAATTTGTAAACATCTATATCTTTTCCGTCATTATCCTTGCTGTGCATTGCGAAATCACCTTTTGCAAGATCCCATCTCATTCCAAATTTTGTCAAAATCTGAACTTTGTCCCGGGAAATTCCTTTTATCGCCTCACCAACAATTTCTTCGCTTGTTCCCTGTCCGTAGATCGGAGCGGTATCAATTGAAGTCACTCCAACATCGTAAGAAGCTTTTATGGCTTCAATGGCTTCATTTCTATCTGTGCTTCCCCACATCCATCCTCCTGCAGCCCAAGCTCCAAAAGTGATGGCTGAAACTTCTAAATCACTGTTTCCTAATTTTCTGTATTCCATATTTTTTTTATATTTTTAATGATAAAAAATTAACCTTTAATATCATTTAAATGAATTATTAAAGGCTTGTACAAATTTTGTCAAAAAAATCTATTTCAAGGTTGTAAAAATCGTTTAACATATTGTAATTTTAAGCTATGAAACGTAAACAGTTTGAACCTTTAGAAATTGATACTTTTGAAACATCTGTTTTTCCATTTCCGAAACACAGTCATACTTATTATGAAATGATCTATATTTTCAAAGGCTGTGGAAATCATCATATTAATAAACTTGTAGTTCCTTATAAATCAGGAGATCTTTATTTGATTTCTCCCGACGATGAGCATTTTTTTAACATCAAAAAATCAACCAAATTTTGCTTTATTAAGTTCAATGACAGTTATTTCGAAACCAACAAACATCTTTCACCGGACAATCTTACAACGACTTCTCCGGTTGATATTATGCGAAATCACTTATTAAAGGAAGAAAAATTAGTTTTCGACGAACCTTGTAAAACAATTCTGAAAAAGACAGTCGAAAATATTATTGAGTACAATAAATTTCACAAAGTTTCAGATTCTTCGATCATGTTTTTCCAGATTTTATCATTGTTTGGTCTGATTCGTGAAGCTTCTGCAAAATTTTTAAATATCAATCTAGAAAGCGGAACGATAAAAAAAGATGATCTTATTTCCTACATTCATCAAAATATTTATAGTCCGGAACTGATCAGAATTAATGTGATTTCCAAACATTTTAATATTTCTGAAACATATTTCGGAGCTTATTTTAAAAGGAATTTCGAAGTTTCTTACAGAAAATATATCACAGATTACAAACTGAAATTAATTGAAAGAAGAATTCAGGCAGGACAAATGACCATGAAACAAATTGCTTTTGAATTCGGATTTACAGATGAAAGTCATCTGACCAATTATTTTAAAAAGCAAATGAAAATTAACCCTTCTGATTATAAATTTCAACATGCTTTATAATTAAAATTTCTTTGCTGCAATTTTTAAAATCGATAAAACTTACGGAAATTTGCAAAAAATAAATCAATGAAGGTAATAGATATTGAAAGCTGGAACAGGAAGGAACATTTTGAATTTTTTTCCAAGATGAAAAGTCCGTTTTTCGGATTTACAACGGAGGTAGACTGCACGAAAGCTTATGATAAAGCCAAAGAAGAAGGCAAATCTTTTTATGCTGTTTATCTTTATAAATCAATGGTTGCCATCAATACTGTTGATGAATTAAAGCTCAGAATTGTTGACGGAAAAGTGATTTTGTATGATGAAGTTCACGTTGGAGGAACAATTGGAAGACCCGACGGAACATTTGGGTTTTCGTTTTTTCATTATTCGGAAAATTTTGAAACTTTTAATGAAGAATTGCAAAAAGAAATAAAGTCTGTCCAGAATTCAGTGGGATTAGGAATCAGCAATGATGTTTTACCAATCAATCATATCCGACACACAGCCATTCCTTGGAATTCATTTTCAACTATCTTGCATCCAACCAATTTTGATCCGAAAGAATGCATTCCTAAGATAGCATTCGGAAAATTTACCATTCGTGAAGGAAGAAAAATGATGCCGGTTTCCATTGAAGCGCATCACGGTTTGGCAGATGGAATTCATTTGGCGAAATATATTGAAGCATTTCAGAAAGAATTAGATAAATAATTTAACTTACGGAAAACCGTAATCGATATTTTTCAATTTTAGATAATTTTGAGTAATTATAATATTGTTATATTAGAGTATTGAATTAATTTTAATATCAATTAAAACTAATAACCCAATTACTCAATTTTATTTAAGATGACTAATTTCGAAAACTCGGACTTACAGATTGTTACGACCAAAGCAAGAGCAGATAAAGCAATCAATTCTTTAAAAGGTCTTCTGTTAGGGATTATTTCGGACGATATAATCGACGCCAAGGAAATGGAAGAACTCAGATTATGGGCTCAAGAACATTATGATCTGGTCAACAGAAATCCTTTCCGTGAGTTCATGATTTTAATCGAAAACACGGCTTCCAACGAAATTCCTACCAAAGAAGCGGTTGAAGATTTATACTGGCTTTGCCAAAAATATGAACATAACAGCATCTATTACAACGGAATCACTTCTGATCTTCAGCTTTTACAAGGAATTTTCCATGGGATTTTGGCGGACGGGATTTTAAGTGATGAAGAAATTTTTAAACTTCATGACTGGCTTTCGGAGAACAAACATTTGAGTTCTTATTATCCTTATGATGAAATCCGCAGTCTCGTTTTATCCATTGTGGAAGATAAAATAATTACGGAAGACGAAAGAACTGTTTTAACGGCTTTTATCAAACAGTTTGTTGAAATAAAAAACACAGAAGTTGCACAGAAAATCGAACGTGACACTGCGGATGTAAATATTACGGGAATCTGTGCTGTAAATCCTGAAATTATTTTTGACGGTAAAACCTTCTGCGTTACAGGAATTTTAAACCGAGGTTCGAGAAGTGAACTTCAGAAAGCCATTCAGGATCAGGGAGGAATTTCTGTAAATTCAATTTCAAAAAAGACTGATTATCTTATCATTGGTTCTACAAATAATGCTTGCTGGAGCTATTCCTGTTACGGCAGAAAAGTTGAAAAAGCTTTGGAATTAAGAAAATCGGGACATACGATTGTTTTGATTCATGAAGCTGATATTTTCAGTGCAATTGATGGGAAAACTTTTACAGAAATTTCACCCGTAAATAATGAAATTCCTATGATCAACAGCACATCTTTTCGTGATGATTCCATTATTGATGTGTCAGGAAATGCAGATATTCCGATCGATTTTGGAGTTAATTTCCCAATTCAGGAAAATATTTCTATCAATATTGTAAATCAAAATACAAATCCAACAACAGAATCATGGAAAATTGGAAAAAAATACACGCGAAAACTTAATCTTAATGAAGAACAGATTAAGCTTTTAGATAAACTTTCTTTTGCCAATAATGTTTTTAATGAGATTGAATACTGCAAAATTCAAATCGTCAAGCAATTTTTAAGAACTGTAGAATATCTTTATCAAAACTGCATTCCCGTAAATAAATCGTATGCAACAGTGATTGATGAATTATCGGAAATCATTGTTGTGCTTCAGTATAATTATAAAAAAGAGAGCTTAAATTATAAATATACTTTCGACTCTGTACAAACGGAAATTTTTAACCATATTTTAAAATTATGTGAAAATAATGTTCGTGAAGTGTATGGAATAAAAAGAAAGATTAATACAGATTTCAATTACAATAATTCTGATATTTTAGATAAATACAACAAAAAAATCGTTTCAAAAATTGAAGTTTTTTTAGTTGAAAATCAGTTTCAGGTTCTCGATGCAGACTATAAAACCAATATAATTCTTAATGAAACAAACACCAATCGCTGGAAAACAAAGTTTGATGTAATTAAAGAAGATTATTCCAATTCCATAGCTTTTGAGCGCGAAATTTTCAGATTGGCAGAAGTAAATGTAAAAAATCCGTCGTTGGATACCATCTTTTTTGAAGCCTCGAAATTTGTTTCAGGATTAGACAAAAACTGCGCACTGAGACTTTACATTCATTATCTGGATAAAGACTTAAACTCTTCTAAATTCAGCAAAAAGCAGCTTACTCAAACCATCCAGAAAAGTTTGTTTTCGACGGCAGAACAACTTAATGATTTTGAGAAAATTTTAAGTGAATTTGTTGTGACTAGAAATCTGGAAACGGCAATTGAAAAGGTAAATCAGATTTATCTTCCAAAAAGAAAAAAAATCACCATAGATGCGGAAGCGATTAAAAATATTCAGTCGCAACATTCCGAAACTGCAGATATTTTGGGAAGACTTCTGGATGATGATTTTGAAGATGAAAATACTTCCATAAAAGCTGAAGAAACCATAAATAAAGATGAATTAACAATCAATATAACCAATAAAAAACCTGAACCTCAAATTTCAAAATACCTTGAAGAATTAGGATTAACAGATATTCAAAAAGAAGTTTTAGACTCATTTGAAAAACAAAGTTTCACTATTTTACAGACTGATTTTGAAGAGTTTATTAAATCTAAGAATATGTTCGCAGGATCAACCATAGAATCGATTAATGAAAAATGCTATGAAATTCTTGATGATATTCTGATTGAGGAAGAGGATGAATATTTTACAATTAACACAGATTATTACAAAAAACTTTTAAACAATGATTGACAATATTAAACCAAAAGAAGCCACATCTATCATTAATTCTCTGGTAAGCGGCGTTGTACCGAAAATCGGAGTTCAGCATATTACGGTAGGAAGATCCGAAGAAATCACAGCATTTATCAGTTCGCTGGAAGATGTGAAAAACGGACATAGTCTCGCAAAATTCTGGATCGGAGATTTTGGAAGCGGAAAATCTTTTATGCTTCATCTTTTAAATACGGTGGCTTTAAAACAAAAATTTGTCGTTGCCAACGCAGATTTTACACCGGATAACAGATTATATTCAAATGATGGTAAAAGTGTGATTTTATACTCCGTAATCATGGATAATATTGCCATCCAGACCAAGCCTGAAGGTGGTGCTTTGTCAACTTTACTTGAAAAATGGATCGAGCAGGTCATTACAAAAACAGCCGAGGAAAACAATATTTCTTTAATGGAAATCAGAAACGAGCAATATTTAAATCTGATTCAAAATTCTATTATGAAAACGGTGAACGAAATTACAGAAGTCGGCGGATTTGATTTCGGCTCTGTCATCGTGAAATATTATGAAGGTTACATCAAAAATGATGAACTATTGCGCCGGAATGCTCTAAAATGGCTGAAAGGAGAGTATAAAACCAAAACCGAAGCAAGACAGGATCTTGGCGTAAGGGAAATCATCAACGATTCCAATTATTATGATATGTTGAAAAACTTCTGCAAACTATTTGTGAGTATGGGTTACAGCGGTTTTATGATCAATCTCGATGAAGCGATTAATCTATATAAAATTTCTACAGCCGCCGCAAGAGAAAAAAATTACGAGAAAATTTTATCGATTTATAATGATTGTTTTCAGGGGAAAATTTCCAATTTATTCATCAATTTTGCCGGAACAAAAGAGTTTTTGGAAAACGAAAGGAGAGGGCTTTTCAGTTATCAGGCTTTAAAATCAAGATTGGAAAGTAATAAATTTGAAACGATGGAAATTCGTGATTTTGCGCAGCCGGTTATTAAATTAATGCCTTTAAATCACAATGAAATTTTTGTTTTACTTAAAAAACTAAAGCTGATTTTCGATTTCAATTACAAAATAGAACTGAATATCACCGATGAAGAAATTTCTGCCTTTATGGAGCAAATGTTCAATAAACCAGGAGCTTCAGAATTTTTGACGCCAAGAGAAGTCATCAGAGATTTTCTGAATATTTTAAATATCATAAGACAAAATCCTGAAGTTGATAAAAGACAACTTTTCGGAGACATTGAAATTTCTGACGAAAGACCAAAAGATACCATTTTGATGGATAGCATTGAAGAAATATGAGTGCTGTACAACTACTTTCAACACCCATTAAAAAGTATATTTGGGACAAAAGATGGGAAAGCTTAAGACCAATTCAAGAAAGAGCAATTGAAAGAATTTTAGCAACAGATAACAATTATGTTTTGATATCGAGAACAGCTTCGGGTAAAACTGAGGCTGCCTTTCTTCCGATTTTATCTAAGGTAAATTTTAAAGAGCAAGGTGTAAAAGTGCTCTACATTTCACCTTTGATCGCTTTGATAAACGACCAATTTACAAGAGTCGAAAAACTCTGCGAATACTTGGACGTTCCCGTTACAAAATGGCACGGTGAAGCCTCAAAAGGAGCAAAGGACAGACTTCTGAAAAATCCGGAAGGTATCGTTTTGATCACTCCGGAATCAATTGAAGCTATGTTCCTGAATAAGCCATATAATGTTCGGCATTTATTTTCAAATCTGGAATATATCGTTATAGATGAAATTCATTCCTTTTTAGGTTCTGATCGTGGAATTCAACTACAGTCTTTATTGAATCGATTGAAGCGAATTAATAATAAAAAATTCAATATTGTCGGGCTTTCTGCAACGGTAAGTGATGCAAATAATTATATTGAATTGAAAGAATTTTTGGGAAATCCGGAAAACACGAAAATTATTCGGGACATAACTCCAAAACCAATAAATGCCGCCTTCAAATATTTTGACGGATCTCTTTCTCAGGAAATTCCATCAGATCTTTTAAAAGATTTATATCTATCAACAAAAGACAGTAAAGTTTTGATTTTTCCAAATGCAAGAGGAAAAGTGGAAGAAGTTGCTGTAAGATTGAAATCAATTTCAGAAAAAGCTGGCGGACATAAAAATTATTTTTCACATCATTCTTCTATTGATAAGGAAGTTCGGGAATATGTTGAATTTTTTGCCAAAAACAGTACTCTTCAAAACTTTTGTATTTCGTGTACTTCAACTTTAGAACTGGGAATTGATATCGGAAATGTAGACGAAGTTGTACAAATCGATGCGACACACAGTATTGCCTCTTTAATTCAGAGAGTTGGGCGAAGTGGACGAAGAGAAGGTAAATCCAGCAATCTTTTTCTTTATGCGACAAATCCTTGGAGCTTACTTCAGTCTTTGGCATGCTGGCTTTTGTATCAGGAACATTATATTGAACCAATTCCTGTTAATAAAAAACCGTATGATGTTTTGCTTCATCAGCTTTTATCAATTATGAAAGGGGCTTCCGGAATTTCTTTATCTCAGCTTTTGAAAGAACTGATGAGTAACTCTACTTTTTCATCAATAGAAAAAGAAGAGATTGAAGATATTATTGATCACCTTATTAAAATTAATTTTTTAGAAAAATTAGGAAATGAATACATCATTGGAACTGATGGAGAAAAAGTAGTGAATCACAGAGATTTTTACAGCCTTTTTCATACTGATGTCTTTTTTAAGGTTTCAAGTCAGGGAGTGAAAATTGGGGAGTTGCCTTTGTCTCCACAAATTGAAATAGATAAGAATATCTATCTTTCTGCAAGAATTTGGAAGATTAAGGATATTGATCTTAAAACAAAGAAAATTGAAGTAGTTCCGACTAATAGTGGGAGAAAGCCAATTTTTGAAAGTGATAAAGTAAATGTAGCTCATGAAATAAGAGAAAAAATGCTTGAGATCCTTATTTCAAATGAAGAATTTGATTTTCTTGATATGATAGGCTCTGAAATTATCCGTGCTTTAAGAAAAGATTTTTCCATTTTTAAAATTAAGAATATAAAAACAGACCGGGCTATATTGTTTAGTAATAATTATATTACTTTCTATACTTTTACAAGTTCAAAAATCAATAAAACTTTAGGATTTATTTTGAACCGATTAGGAGTTGAAAATGTTATTTTTGATGATAACAGTACTTTAAATATCAAAAATCCGACAGTTGATCTTGTAGAAATTTTGAAAGATATTAATCTGAATAATATCGATTTGGACAATATATTAACTGAACTTCTTGAGGAAAAACCATCTATGATCAATTTCTCAAAATGGGGACAATATCTTCCCCTACAATACCAAGTCGAATTACTCAAAAATAATTATTTCGACTTTAAAGGTTGTAATGATTTTCTTCAAAACCTGAAATTCGTTGAAAATCAAACGGATTATAATTAGTCAATATAAACTTCAGACTGTTATATATTAACCAATATTGTGGAATTATTATTTAATCATAAAATTCAACAGTATTGGTTTTGTTATTTATAATTAGAACTTATAAAATAGTTCAATCTCTTTTTATAATTATAATACCACAGATATACCATAAAAGATTTATTCTTAAAATCACACAGGAATGATTTTGAATATTTTATTGTGAAAACATCCTTTTTTTTAAATTCTATTGATTGTAATCATAAAAAAACAGTACAAGAAACCTCTAGATTTGTAAATAAATAAAAGGCATGCACGCGAAAGAAGAAATGAAGAATTAAAACCTGACGTGGTATCTATGTGGTATTGTAATTCAGGGAAATTTTAATCATTTTTTATTTCTTTGTCTTTGCCTAAAAATGTTGTCACAATTTTTGCGAAAATATTTTTAATCTTAAATCCAAAAAAGAAAAAAAAACGTAAGTAGGTATATGTTTTCAAAATGATAAAATATTAACTATAAAGGACTTCATAAATATAGAGTTAATAGGGCTTAGAGATGAAGTAAATGAGAAGAGAGATTTGATACTGGAGCTTATCAGAAAGCAACAGAAATTTGTAGCGATGAGAAAAAAATTATGAAAAACGAAAAAACTGAATTCAATTTAGAAGATTTAAACCAAAAGATTTTTGTACAAGACGAAATTTTAGCACTGGCAAAAGAGAATTCTCCTCGTCTGTTGAACAAATTCAGGTTAGTTGATCCGGATTTTTTCAAAAAATTATCCGCGATTCAGCCAAATCTTAAAAACTCTGAATTGATTTTTTGTATTTATTTAAAATTAAATCTAACAACCAAAGAAATTGCAACGTACACGTTCGTAACTCCAAAAGCCATTCAGAACAGAAAGAACAGGCTTAGAAAAAAACTGAATATTGCTTCAGAAGTTGATATTTATAAGTGGTTTAATGATCTTTAAACCATTTTTTTATTTAAAATTCTAAAACAGCTTTTTCAAGATCGTGGTACAGCAAGACTTTCCAATGATTTTTAATTGCTTCTTCTTGCCATTTTATTCTGAGTTCCATTGCTTTTCTGCCGTCAAAATCACTTTTGTAAGCAAGATGATATTTTAAATAAGATTCCTGTGGAAGATCATCGGCTCCGTAAAAAACAGTTTCATTATTTTCCTTAATCCAGAAAACCTGCATGAAAGGAGTGTGATCACCGACAACTTCAAAAGAAATTTCGTCTGTAATTGAGCCTTTATCTTCATCCATCCAGACAATATTATCAAGCTCAATAAGCTTTTCAAGCGTATCAAAATCAAAAGAATGATTTCCGCGATTTTCCATGGCAAAATCTAATTCACGTTTTTGAATATAAATTTCTGCATTTGGAAAAGTTGCTTCAAAACCTTTTTCAGTCCTTGTAATCGTCGTTTCTATATGATCTTTATGAAGATGTGAAAGCAATACTTTAGTTATTTGATTTGGAAAAATATTTTCCTTTTCAAGAATTTCAGAAATCACCGTTTTTCCGTTCTCATTTTTCCATCCGATTCCTGCGTCCAAAAGTATAATATCCTTTTCTGTAATGATTAAAAAAGGAGTGACAGACATTTTAATTCCTTTAATTGTATCGAAATTTTCTTCTGTTAATAAAGTAAAATCTTTTGTTTTACTGGTAGAAAAATTTCCTTCTTTTAATGGTATAATTTTCATACTGCAAAGTTCTTCATTATTTCTAAATCTCTAAAACGTTTTTTTTCGGTACAAATCATCGTTAAAAGCGATGAAAACTGTAAACGTAAAATTATTTCCAAATCTTCTTTAACATTTTAAACTAAAATCTATCAAAAAAGTGTAATCGATTGACTAAGGTAAATTCTTTGTTAAAAACTATTAATCAAAAACTAGAATAAATTTATGGAAAACTCTTCACAGCAATGGTCTCGCAAAAAATTCATAACAACTTTGAGCGGAGCGGGAGCAATGCTTATGTTAAGCCCTTTATTATCATGGACAATTCAGGAAATAGATCCGAGAGTGGCAAAGATTGTAGCAAAAACAATAGGAATCGATACTCATAATCATATTGATGTTCCGTTAAATCCCGCAGAACTTCCCGGTCCAAAAGTAGACTTGATCGGTGAAATGAAAAAATCCGGTTTATCGGCAATCAGTATGACTTTTGCTGTGGATTATCAAAAACTGGAAAACTCCGGAGATGCATACAACAGATTTATCTCAGGATTGGATGCAATGGATAAAAAACTGGAAACAAATGGAATGAAACGTTCTGTGAATTTATCAGACATACAAACTTTTCATAAAAAACAAATTCCGACGGTCATTCAGTCTGTTGAAGGCGGACATTTTTTGGAAGGGAAATTAGAACGATTAAATATTGCTTACGAAAGAGGGTTGCGACAGCTTGGTTTGCTCCATGATCACGATGCTTCTGTACCATTGGGAGATGTTTACACCAATCCTCCCCAATTTGGAGGTCTCACTTCTTTCGGCTCAGATATTATCAAAAAATGCAATGAATTAGGAATTTTAATTGATCTTGCTCATGCCAATAACGAGACAATCGACGCTGCTCTTAAAATCACTAAAAAACCTGTCCTGATTTCCCACACCGGACTAGATACGCAATTGGGAAATAATGAATTTATGGCTAAAATGATGAAACCGAGACTGATCAGCAAAGAACAGGCAAAAATTGTTGCAGATTCAGGCGGTGTTATCGGAGTTTGGACGCATTTGGCAGATTCACCTTTAGAATATGCTCAAAATATAAGAGCTTTGGTTGATGTGATTGGCGTTGATCATGTCTGCATAGGAACCGATACAAAACTGACTCCAGCTTATCATTCTCCAAACGAATCAAGACCAAAACCTAGTGGAAATCAAGGTAATCAAAAAGAAAATTCCAATAAGAAAAAAGGTGAGAGAGTAGGCGAACGAACCAATCTTGCATGGAAAGACCAAAAAGAAGGTTTCTATTTTACAGTAATTGATGCTTTATTAAAAACAGGTTTTTCGGAAGATGAGATCGGAAAAATCGGAGGAGGAAATTTCTTAAGAGTTTTTGATGCAGCAACAAAAGGTTAAAGCCTAATTTTATAAATTAAACTTGTTATCTTGATATTTTGATCTCTCTTTTTAGCATGAAACATTATCTTTCAGCAACTTGAAAAATTTTACTATTTCCGATTGATTCCATTAATCTGTCATTTAATGATTAACAATTCGAAATACAGTGAAATTCATTAATTCTATTACTAAATTTGCACCAAATTTTTAATATGCAGTTGAATTCTACCAGCGGTATTTCGCGTACTGTGATTTGGTTGATGTCCGTTATTTCAGGGCTTGTCGTGGCAAACAATTATTATAACCAGCCTTTGCTGGGACTCATTGCAAAGGAATTGAACGTTCCTGAAAGTGCAGCAAGTAAAATTTCTGTTCTTACCCAGTTGGGTTATGCAGCGGGATTATTATTAATCGTTCCTTTAGGTGATAAATTTTTACGTAAAAAATTAATTTTAATCGATCTCGTTTTAGTTTTTGCCTCGTTACTTTGGATGACTTTCGCTCAGGAATTGTGGATGTTATATGCAGCAAGTTTATTGATCGGAGTAACTTCCGTAATTCCGCAGTTGTTTATTCCCATCGCCGCAGAATTGTCGTCTGACAAAGAAAAATCTTCCAATATTGGAACTGTAATGTCTGGTTTATTACTAGGAATTCTTCTATCAAGATTCATTGGTGGAATTGTTGGTGAAATGTGGGGATGGAGAGCCATGTTCGGAATCGCTGCAGGAATGATGATTCTGGTTTGGATTGCAGTCTACAAAATGCTTCCGGAATTAAAGCCCAATTTCAAAGGAACATACAAAGAATTAATGAAATCCGTCTTTCATTTGGCAAAAACTCAGCCCGTTTTAAGATTGGCTTCTTTTCGTGGCGCGATGGCTTTCGGATCGATGTGTGCTTTATTTACAACCTTAGTTTTTCACATGGAAAAATCTCCATTTAATGCAGGTTCATCAGTTGTAGGAAGTTTTGGTTTAGCAGGAGCAGTCGGAGCTTTGGCAGCTGCAAAAGTGGGTAAATTACAGAGGTTTTTAGATTTAAATAGAATTATTTTTTATTCATTATTGGTTGTTTTAGGAAGTTGGGCATTTACCTATTTTGCAGGAGAAACGTATTGGGGATTGATCATTGGAGTAATTTTGGTTGATTTAGGCGTACAATCGAGCCATATTATGAATCAGACAAATTATTTTTTAATCAAATCAAATGCAGTCAACAGATTGAATACGGTTTACATGGTTTCCTACTTCATCGGCGGTTCATTAGGAACTTGGACGGCTTCTTTGGCTTGGCAATATGCAAAATGGAGTGGTATTTGTTTTGTTGGAGCGACAATGGCAGTTTTAGCCCTGATTGCTCATTTAATATTCAGTAACAGAATAAAATTAGCTTAAGAAAAATTTTAACTTTAATCATAATTTCAATTAAAATAAATTAAAATGAAAATAGAAATCTGGTCGGATGTGATGTGTCCATTTTGCTATATCGGAAAAAATAATTTTGAACAGGCGTTAGAAAAGCTACCTTTCAAAGATGAAGTGGAAGTAGAATGGAAAAGTTTTCAGCTTGATCCGACGTTAGACCCGAAAGAAGCAAAAAATACTTTTGAATATTTAAAGGAAAAGAAAGGTCTTCCTGAAGCTCAGGCTCAGCAGATGATCGGGCAGGTTTCACAAATGGGAAAAGGTGCAGGAATTGATTTTCATTTTGATAAAGCATTAATTACCAATACTTTTTCAGCTCATAAGCTGTTGCATTTAGCGAAAAAATACAATAAGTCAAACGAAATGGAAGAAGCTCTTTTTATCGCTCATTTCATTGACGGAAAGAATGTTGGAGATCTTGAAACATTAATTTCTCTTGCCGATTCTTTGGGGATTGATAACGAAGAAGCAAAAAATATTTTAACTTCAGAAGAATTTGATTATGATATAAATCAAGACATTTTAGAAGCAAGAAATAACGGAGTTACCGGAGTTCCTTTTTTTATTCTGAATGGAAAATATGCGGTTTCAGGAGCGCAACCTGTTGAACTTTTTGCAAATGCACTTCAACAAACCTACGATGAAACCGTTTCTCCCTTAAAGAATCTTTCAAATGGAGAAAATTCTTGTGATACAGACGGTTGCAGCATTTAATCTCGACTTCATAAAATGAATGAAATCCTCAAAATTTGAGGATTTTTTTCTTTTTGTTTTAATCGTTTTTAAAATTCGATTATTACGTACAATTTTCTATTTTTGATGTGAATTTAAAAATTCATTTTTTCTCATGATTAAAATAAACGACGAACAACAATTTCCTATTGAAGACACACTTTTCGTTTTTGCTTTGGATTCGGAAGCCGGAAAGGTTTTTAATGATAAAAACAAATTAATTACAGGTATCGGAAAAGTAAATGCCGCTATGGAATTAACCAAAGAAATTCATCGGGCAAAACCAAAATTAATTGTAAATCTTGGTTCTGCTGGAAGTAAAAATTTTCATAAAGGTGATGTAGTTTGCTGTACAAAGTTCATCCAGAGAGATATGGACGTGAGAGGTTTGGGATTTCAATTGTATGAAACTCCACTTTCCGGAATTCCGCCTGTTTTGGAGTATGGTTTAAAGAAAAATGATCTTCCAGAGGGAATCTGCGGAAGTGGCGACAGTTTCGAGATGAATCATTCTGAAACCGTTTATAATATTGTTGATATGGAAGCTTATCCTTTAGCTTTGATTGCGATGAAAGAAGAAATTCCTTTCCTTTGTTTGAAGTATATTTCGGACGATGCAGGAAGTGAAGCGGCAGATGATTGGGCGGTTCAGGTTCATTTGGCTTCGGAAGCTTTTAACAAAATTTTATTTTCATAAATCTATTCTTCGGATTTTATTTTTGTTACTATTTTTATCCTTTTCAAGCATTTTTAAGAAAAATTTATTTTTGAAATGAAAGTTAATTTCTACAAACCCAATCATCCTGTTCTTAAAAAATATATTGAAGGGTATTATTTTATGACGAAAGATGAATCTAATGAGAATCTGAATTATCTTACATTTCCGGACAATTATTTTATTATTTCTGCCTGTCAGAATGTTTCATTTTTCCGGGATCAAAATAAGGTAGAAATTTTTCCGTCTTTAGAGGAAAACATTTTTATTGATTTTGTTTCACGCTGTAGTTCTCCCGTTGAGATTCATTATAAACAACCAATCAATGAACTTACCATTTATTTTAAACCTTTAGGAATTTATTATTTTTTCGAATCAAATGAATGCCGCTTTCTAGAAAATGAAATTATTTCCTCTGATTTTAAAGATTTGATGAAAATTATTCTGAACGAAACTGAAAGAAAAATACAAATTGAAAAGCTTGAAAATTATTGGATTTCAAAATTCAACGAAAAAAAATTAAGTAAAATAGAATCAATCTTCAATGATTTTGACTCCGAATTAAATATTGAACAAATTGCTTATAAACATCAGATAACAAGACAATATTTAAACAAAATCTGCACAAAATATCTGGGAAAATCAGCTTCGGAATTCAGGAAAATTCAGCGTTTCAGAAATTTAATGATTCAGAATAAAAATATGAAAAATTTAACCGAACTTTCCTATGAAAACCTTTTCTACGATCAGTCACATTTCATTAAAGACTTCAAAGATCTGACTAAAATTCAGCCCCGAAAGTTTTTCGAAAATGTGAATACAGAACAGAAAAATATCTGGTTTTTTATTTAAGTTTCCATTTTTACAATTTTTACGGTTGGTATTTGAATAATTTCGCTCAAAATAAATGCCGTTTCAATGAAAAAAACATCTCTTTTAATTTCAATACTTTTATGTTCATCAATATTTGGACAAAGTGACAAATCAAAAATTCTCAAGGAAATTTCAGATAAAATCAAACAAAATTATATTGATGAAAAAGTTTTTAAAAGTATAGATTCATTATTTCAAAGTGAGAATAAATCTGGAAATTTTAACCTGTTAAATGAAAAAGATTTTGCGCAAAATTTAACACAAAAACTAAGAACTGTGACGAAAGATAAGCACTTTTTTGTCAAATATTTAGAAAATTATACACCTGAAAAAAAGATCAATATAAAGGAAAATGAAAAATTAAACAATTTTCATAATAGTCTGGAAAATTTCGGTTTTGAAAAAGTAGAAAGACTTGCCGGAAATATCGGATATATCAATTACAAAGGCTTTGCTGAAGCAAATTCCAGTGAAAAAGTATTAGAATCTACCATGAATTTTGTTGCCAATACCAATTCTTTAATTATCGATTTGCGGGAAAATGGAGGAGGAGACAACGAAATGCTCCTGTTATTTTGCAGTTATTTTTTTAATAAGAAAACAGATTTATACACAACCTATTTCCGAAATTCAGGGAAAACAGTTAAAAACAAAACTCAATCAAAAGTTTTAGGTAAAAAATATCTTAATAAAAACATTTATTTTCTGACAAGCGGAAAAACATTCTCTGCAGGAGAAGCTTTGGCGTATTTTTTACAGGAAATAAAAATGGCAACGGTAATCGGAGAAAAAACCGGCGGTGCTGCAAATCCTGTCGATCCATTTTTTATTCAAAATAAATATATGTTACTGGTTCCGGATGGTAAAATAACTTCAACAATTTCTGGTAAAAACTGGGATCATATCGGAGTGATTCCGGATGTAAATGTAAGTGTCGAAAATGCTTTGAAAACCGCTTATGTATTGGCTTTAAAATCAATTGTAAATAAAAAAACAAAAACCGATCTTTCGGAAATTGAACTTAAAAATCTTATCATTAAATTAGAACAGTAAATTTAAAAAATGATATCAATAACAATCAAAAAGGCTTCAACTGAAGATCTGGAAACAATACAAAATGTAGGAAGAGAAACCTTTTACGAGACTTTTGCAAAACATAATTCGGAGTATGAAATGCAAAAATATCTGGATGAAAGTTTTGCATCAGAAAAATTAATAAGAGAATTAAACACGATTGATTCTCAGTTTTTTATTGCATGGGAAAATGAAAACCCGATCGGTTATCTGAAAGTAAATTCCGGAAAAGCACAAACAGAATTGCAGGATGAAACGTCTCTGGAAATTGAAAGAATTTATGTAAAAAGCGAATATCACGGAAAAAAGATTGGTCAGATTTTATACGATAAAGCTTTGGAAATTGCTTTACAGGAGAAGAAAAAATATCTTTGGTTGGGAGTTTGGGAAGAAAATGTAAGAGCGGTTAATTTTTATAAAAAGAACGGTTTCATAGAATTTGACAAACATATTTTCAAGCTTGGAAACGAAGAACAGACTGATTTAATGATGAGAAAACTTTTAGACTAAATCTCATAAATTTCAGCATCCGTAAAAACATAGAATCTTCCTTTTTTAGGGAGATTTTTCGTATCTAATCCCGTAAATTCACTGAAAGCAGGAAGCAGTAATTGATTTTCAGTGACCACAAAACAAGGTAATTTAATATTTTTCACAGAAGAATTAATGACAAATCCCGGATGAATGTGCCCTGTAATCTGAAATTTATTCTGTTCTTTTTCAAAATCATGAACAAAAATAAAATCCTCAATTTCTAAAGATTTTGATTTAAAATTTAAACATAATTTTGATTCCAGTTTTTTGGAAATTTTATCATGATTTCCTTCAATCAAATGAAATTGTAAGTCGGGATATTGGTTTCTCCAGGTACAAAATTCATCAACGTCAGAATTGTCTCCGGCGTGAAGCAAATCTCCAACGACAATAAATTTATCCGGTTGAAAATATTCTATCAAAATCGATAATCGCTCCAGATCATTCTTCATAATCTGATTGGCAAGAGCAATTCCGTTTTTCCGAAAATGGGCGGTTTTTCCGATGTGCAAATCTGATAAAATCAGTGCTTCTTCCTTTTTCCAAAATAGGGCACGTAGGTTTGTAAGCGTAAAAATTTCGTTTGAAATTGATATATTTTTTGTAACTATTTTCATATTGATCTCGCTTTCTTCGCCTGCTGAATCAGTTGCTGAATTCTCGCATCAAGACTTTCACTCGTCAAAGTCTGTCGCAAACTATCCACTTTTATAGGGAAACTCAAAGGTGTAAAAGTATTGGCAAATTTCAAAACAATTTTAGATTTTTCAATTCTTTTAAAGGCTTCAACTAATCTTTGTTCCTGCAACTGCATATTAAAAACCTCAGTATAAGCCTGTCTCACCAAAAAATGATTCGGATCATGATCTTCCAATACTTTGAAAATCAATCCAGCAGAACTTTGCAAAGCTTTATTTGAACGCTGCTGTCCGGGAAAATTTTGAATCACCATTCCTGAAATTACTGCGATATCGCGGAATTTTCTTCGTGCCATTTCCGCAGAATTAATGCTTGAAATAACATCTGTCATCAAATTTTCTCTTGTTAAAATTTTACTTAAATTATCTTCATTTAACGGAATTTCTTTATCACTAAATAATTCAAAACCATAATCATTCATCGCCATTGAAAAGGAAATCGGTGCCAGTTTTGAAATCCGGTAAGCAATCAAGGCAGCCATCACTTCATGCACCAAACGTCCTTCAAAAGGATACATAAACAAATGATATCCTTCTCTATTTTTAATTAATTCAACCAAATATTCATCTTCTTTCGGAATATGTGAACGTTCTTCCTGATTAATCAATAATGGATGTAAAAATTTCAGTTCCTTTTCTGAAGCTTTAGGATTCAAAGCTCCGGATAATTTTTCTCTTAAAAAATGCCCTAAATTCGAACTTAACGGCAACCTTCCTCCCAAATAACTTGGAGCCAATGCCTTTCCTTTAGATAATCGAACATAGACTGTCATATCTTTTACCATCGCGACTTCCAGAACCCGACCGGCAAGTATAAATTTTTCTTCTTTTTTTAATTTTGAGATAAAATATTCCTCAACCATTCCGATGTAACCTCCTGAAATAAATTTAACCTTTAACATCGCGTCACTTACAATTGCACCCATATTCATACGGTGAAGCATAGCAATTTTTCTTGAAGTTACTTTGAATAACCCGTCCTCCATAACCACAACTTTGTGATATTCTTCGTAACTTTTTAAAGCACTTCCGCCAATTGTAAGAAAATCGAGAATATTTTTCCATTCTTCATCCGTTATTTCCTGGAAAGTATAAATTTGTTTAATCCTTTCATAGGTTTCTTTAGGATAAAATCCATCACCAATTGCTAAAGTCATTAAAAATTGAACTAAAACATCAAAACACAAAACCTGCGGTTCGCGAGGTTCAATAACGTTTTGTTTTACCGCTTCTTTTAACGCAGCCACTTCAATTAATTCCAAAGAATGGGTGGGAACACAATAGATTTTTGAAGTTTCAAAAGGGGAGTGACCGCTTCGTCCGGCACGCTGTAAAAACCTCGCAACACCTTTTGCAGAGCCAATTTGTATCACAGTATCAACAGGTTTGAAATCAATTCCCAAGTCCAAAGATGAAGTCGAAACGACTGCTTTTAATTTACCGTTGCTCAGATTTTCTTCAATCCAAATTCTTAAATGTGCATCAATTGAGCTGTGATGAATCGCAATTTGCCCCGCAAAATCAGGATATGCATCCAATAATAATTGATACCACATTTCACTTTGACTTCGCGTATTCGTAAAAACGATTGTTGATTTTGATTCTAAAATGATGGGAACAACTTTATCTGCCAATTTATTTCCCAAATGTCCAGCCCACGGTAAAATTTCAACTTCATTGGGGAAAACAGGAATAATATCAATCTTTTTATGTTCTTTGGCTGTAACTTTTGTCTTTTTTATGTCATAAGGAATTAAAACTTCCATCGCTTCATCAAGATTTCCGATGGTCGCCGTAATTCCCCAAATTTTCAATTTTGGTACGTATTTTCTAAGCTGAGAAACACCTAATTCAACAATAACTCCACGTTTTGAGCCTAACAATTCATGCCATTCATCAACTACAATAGTTTGCAGATTTTGAAAAAACCGCTGATGATTTTTTTGTCCTAAAAGTAAGTGTAAACTTTCAGGAGTTGCAACCAGAATTTCAGGCATATTTTTGACCTGCTGTTGTCGGACTTTCGGATCTGTATCACCGTTTCGAACACCCACTGTCCAGTCCAGACCGATCTCGTCAATCGCTTCCTGCATTGCTTTTGCGATGTCTTTCGAAAGCGAACGAAGGGGAGTAATCCAGATCATTTTCAGATTGCTTTTGTATTTTTCGGGATGATTTAAAAAGTCTGAAATAAGCGCTAAAAAAACTGAATATGTTTTCCCAAAACCGGTCGGAGCAACCACCATTCCGCTGTATCCATTCCCGAATTTTCGCCAGGTTTCGATCTGAAATTTGAAGGGAGAAATACCTTTTTCCGCCATCCAATTTTGAATGACCTTGAATCCGTTGGTATTTTCAAATGTTGACAATTTTATATTTTATTTTTATATTAATATTTAGAATTAAATTATTGTATCAATTTTTTAATCTCTTCAATATCATCAATATCATTCACCGTTTTATCTTTTCTCCATCTCAAAATTCTCGGAAAACGTAATGCAACACCACTTTTATGACGATTACTGAAACCAATTCCTTCAAATGCAATTTCGAAAACAAGCTCAGCTTTTACGGTTCGTACCGGACCGAATTTTTCGATTGCATTTTTATTGACAAACTTGCTGACTTCCATAATTTCTTTGTCTGTTAATCCAGAATAAGCTTTGGCAATTGTTACTAATTTATCTCCACTTTTCACGGCAAAACTGTAATCGGTGTAATATGCGCTTCTGCGTCCGCTCCCTTTTTGTGCATAAATAAGAACCGCATCAATCGTCAGCGGATTGATTTTCCACTTCCACCAATCGCCTTTTTTTCGCCCGGAATGATAGGGCGAATTTTTTTGTTTCAGCATCAAACCTTCGCTGTTTATTTCTCTGGAATTTTCTCTGATTTGATCTAATTTATCCCAGTTTTCAAAATTTATAACTTGCGAAATTTTAATATTTTCAGGGTTTTCATTTAGCAATAATTCTTCCAGCATTGCACGTCTTGCTGATATCGGTTTTTCTCTTAAATCATTATTTTCAAGTTCTAATAAATCATAAGCAAAAACCTCAATCGGAATTTCTGAAAGCATTTTTTTAGTTAAAGTCTTTCTGTTTAATCTTTTCTGTAATTCATTAAAATTTAAAACTTTACCATCGATCACCGCAAGTATTTCTCCATCTAAAACAAAATTTCCATTCATCGATTTTACAGTCTCTGCAATTTCAGGAAATTGTTCTGTAATCAATTCTTCACCTCTCGACCAGATGAAAACTTCGTCGTTTCTTTTAATGATTTGTCCACGAATTCCGTCCCATTTATATTCGATTTGCCATTCATTTGGCTTTCCTAATTCCTGTAAATCTTTTTCTAAAGGATAAGCCAGACAAAAAGGATAAGGTTTAGAATTATCTGGGTTAATATTTTCCGCTGAAATCAGTTCTTTAAATGAAATTTCATCAGGATGCCATTTTCCCATTAAGCTGTGCATTAATGTGCTTGATTCCTGATCTGAAAACTTTGTTAAAGCATTAATTAATGTTTTTCCGGAAACTCCGATTCTAAAACTGCCACCGAGTAATTTATTGAAAATCAACCGTTCCGTGTAATCCAATCCATCCCAAGAATTTAGAACAAATTCTTTTTTCTCTACATCCGATTTATTTTTTAAACCGATAATATTGTTCATCCATTCAGATAAAGAATTTTCAATTTTTTTCGTTGGAGGAGGCAAAATCAATGAAAGTGTTTCACCAAGATCGCCAACCGAAGAATAACTTTCCTGAAACAGCCAAAAAGGCAACTTTGTAATTTCCAGCGCCCATTCTTTCATATAGTTTGTATTGACGTTTCGTTTCGGTCTTTTTCCCGTAAACAGAGCGATAAACCATACTTTATCTTCATCCGGCGCACGTTCCAGATAATCGATAATAGCATCAATTTTAGCATTGGTTTTATTGGTGCTTTCCAAAGCGTTGATCAATTCTGCGAAGTTTTTCATGGCTCAGGATTTTCGATAGTTTCTTTTTCAGTTACTTCCTCATCATCGTCTCCGTACAAAGTTTCAACGACATCGGATTTTATTCCGATTTCATTTAAATATTTAGAAAAAACTTCTGTCTGTCCGTGTGTTACATGAACAATTTCCGCTTCTGTAGCTTTTATGGCTTGTAATAATCCTTTCCAGTCTGCATGATCGCTCATAGGAAATCCTGCGTCTGCGCTTCGCCATCTTCTCGCTCCACGAACCTGCATCCAGCCTGAGCAAATTGCTGTTGCAGCATTCGGAATTTTCTTAATTATATTGCTGTCTAATAAAGCGGGAGGAACAATGACAATTTCATTTTGAAGATGTTTCACACTTTCTCTAAAATCAGGGATTTCGTAGTCAGGAAGATCGATTCCGACGGTTTCAAAAGCTTCATTTAATTTGCCAATAGAATAATGAACATGAATTTTTCCCAATCCCTCAACTGCTTTCATAATTCGCTGAGCTTTACCTAAAGAATAACCGATGAACACAGATGTTTTTTCATTTTCCTGATTTCTCAAGACCCAATTTTGAAGCTTTTTATTAAGATCAGGAACTTCGAGCCAATTGTAAATGGGAAGTCCGAAAGTACTTTCTGTAACGAATTCGTTGCATTTTACCAGTTCAAAAGGAGTACTTAAGCCATCATTCTGAACTTTATAATCACCGGAAATTACACTTACATATCCTTTATATTCCAAACGAATTTGCGCAGAACCGATGATGTGACCAGCGGGATGGAGAGAAACTTTTACGCCATTCATATTGATAACTTCACCATATTCAACGCTTTGGCATTCAATATCTGGCGAAATTCTTTGATATAAAATTGGTTTTGTAAAATGATGACAAAGGTATTTTTTCATTCCCCAACGCGCGTGATCAGCGTGACCATGTGTGATGACTGCCAAATCAACGGGTCGCCAAGGATCGATGTAAAATTTCCCCTGTGGACAATAAATACCTTTATTTGTAAATGTGATTAGTTTCAATGGTGTGACTGGTTTTGATTTTATTATTCAAAAATCTAACCAATCACATCATGAATTTGTGAGAATTGAATATTTTAAGCCTTTTTCAGTTTTAACTTAAAATTATTCAACAGGAAATAAGTAACAAGTCCAACTGTTAATTCAATTAAAGCACTTCCCCAATAGATACTTTTAATCCCAAAATAACGAGGAAGAATTAGCATTAATGGAATGTATAAAATCAATTGACGAAGAAAAACAAGAAAGCTTGCTTTCTTACTATCATTTACCGCCGGATAATAGGAGAGTGCCAAAACGGTAATCGGTAACAATGGTAAAACGGAAAAAAATAATCTAAAATCCAATATTTGATGATGATTTACCGAATATCCAGGAAGCATTAACCCAATTAATTGTTGTGGAAAAAATAAAGCAATAAAAAAGAAAGGGAATAAAATAGCAACTCCAGCCAAAATGTACATTTTTAAGGATTTTCTTGCTCTTTCATAATTTCCTGCACCAAAATTGATTCCGACAACAGGTTGTAAACCACGCATTAAACCAAATAAAGGCGTTAATAAAAACAGGAAAAATCGATTTAAAACCGTAAAAAATGAAATATCATTTTCTGTTCCATACGTTGAAATAGCATTAAAAATAATAATACTTTGAATAACTCCCATCACTGATAAAACCATTTCCGGAAGTCCTAATTTTAAAATCTTTTTTCCAATTTCAGGATTAAAAGAGATTGATTTCCAATTGGTTTTAAACGAGCTTTTTCCTTTCGCATAATAGAAAATTCCGAGTAAAGAATAGATAATCATTCCGCAGTTTGTTGCCCAAGCTGCACCGGAAACGCCCATTGCAAAAGTTGAAATGAAGATTGGTTTTAAAATAATATCGATCACCAAACCGATTGCAATCATCACTGCGGCGGTTTTCATCTTTCCTTCGGCACGAATTAACATATTTAATGCTAAACCGTAAATCCAAAAAATTGTTCCGATCAAAGTTGCTCTGAAATATTCAACTGCAATAGATTGCAATTCTCCTTTTGCACCCATCATTGCCATTAATTCATGAGCAAAAATATAGGCAGGAATGGTACAGGTCAAAGAGAAAAAAATACATAGAAAGTTGAAACTTCCAAATAAATTGTACAGTTTGTTATTGTCATTTTTACCAATCCAAATACTTACTGCTGCTCCAGCTCCGGTTCCGACCAATCTTCCGAAACCTAGAACGATTTGAGACAAAGGATAAGCCATTCCGACGGCTGCAAGAGCTTTAGTATTAATTAAATATCCGACAAAAATAGCATCCAGAAAATTATTAATTCCATATAAAACGATCGCCGCAACAGCAGGCCATGAAGTTTCCCACATGACCTTTTTCAAATCACCCGTTAAGATGAATGTTTTTCTGTCCATGTTTTAGATGTGTTGAATTTTTGAAAGGCAATTCGTTTTTCTACTTTATAAATTTCTTTTCCTGCCAAAGAATTAATGATAATTGAATTTCGGTAAGCTCCCATCCCTAAATCCGGAGTTACAAAACCGTGCGTATGAAGTTCTGCATTTTGAACGAAAATTGTTTTTTTATTATCGATTGTATAATAACGACTTACATCAAATAAACCATCTCCTGTTCTTTGAATTTGATTCTCAATTCCCTGTAAAAATTTTGGCTCTTTGTACTTGTAACCTGTTGCAAGAATCACATAATCAGAATCATGGGTGAAAGTTGCATCGTCTTGGACATGAGTGAAATTTAAAACATAAGAATTTCCTTCTGGGTAAATACTATCTAATTGACAGCTAGGTTTTAATTCAACATTTAAAGGTTCATTTCCAACGCTCATTTCGTATAAAGAATCAAAAATATCATTAATTAAATCGAAATTAATCCCTTTATAAAGTGGCGGTTGTTTCGCTAATAAATTTTTTCGCTGATTGGGCGGCATTTGATAAAAATGATCAACATATTCAGGCGACGTTAATTCCAAAGTCAATTTTGAATATTCCATTGGGAAAAAGCGATCTGGGCGGGTAAACCAGTTCATTTTCAAACCATCTGTTGTCTCCGGAAGAAGATCCTGAAAAATTTCCGCAGCACTTTGTCCTGAACCAATTATTGAGACTGATTTTGAGTTTAAAATTTGCTCTTTTTTATTTAAATATTCTGATGTATGAATGACATTCGGATAGTTCTTATCTTCCATGAATTCAGGAAGTCTCGGTTGAGTTCCTGTTCCTAAAGCCAGTTTTTTTGTATAATATTTTTTAACATCATTATTCTTTAAATCTAGAACATCAATGATATAAGTTTCCTGAGTTTCATCAAAAGAAACATTTTCAACTTTATTTCCAAAAAGGCAGTTTTCCAATTGATTAGCAACCCATTGACAATACAAATTATATTCTTTTCTTAAAATGTAAAAACTCTCTCTGATATAAAATTTATATAAACGGTCATTTTCCTTTAAAAAATTCAAAAAGCTAAATTTGCTTGTAGGATCTGCCATTGTTACCAAATCCGCCATAAAAGGAACCTGTAAAGTAGCATTGTCAAGCATCAAACCGGGATGCCAATCAAAACCTTCCGCCTGATCTAAAAAGAGTGAATTGATGGACTCTATAGGCTCTAAAAGTGCCGCCAATCCAAGGTTGAAAGGACCGATTCCGATCCCGATGATATCGTATATTTTGTTGTTTTCCAATGTTTTTGTTTTTTGAAATTTGAATTATTTTAACCATTAAGATTTAATTTAAGGAGTTAAGAAATTTAAGTTTAGATTCTTCACTCCGCTTTGCTCCATTCAGAATGACAGTGCGCATGTCATTTCGACGAAGGAGAAATCTCTTAATAATCTTAACTCCTTAAATTAAATCTTAATGGTTTATTTAAATATTAAATACTTTTCGTTTCCATTCTACTTTCCGGGCATTTTCCCCAATATCCTTCACGCGTACAGAAAGTTAGATAAGCAGTTTTATGTGGCATTTCAATCACACCTTCGCGGGTGTAACCCAATTTTGTGATGATTCTATCGGTCGGAACCGCATCAACAGAGGCTTCACCGATACATTTACCAACTTCCGGAAGCATAAAAATATAATCTAAAGCCACCTGAAAAGATTGGAATGAAAACTTTTTATCTTTCTGTGTTTCAGCCACAAAAAAATGTGTTCCATAATCAGTTGGAAGTGCGTCGTAATAAGCTCCTACAATATCTCTCATCGGCCAGTAAGGTTCAAAGCTAAACTGCGGAATATCATTCACATAACCGATAAAGCTATGCTGTTCGTCACTCGGAAGAATCGTTCTGAACCAAAGCTCCAGATCTCTTTTCGGGCCATCCATTTTCCAGAAAGGTTTTGCGTGTTCCATATTGAACCATTCGTGGATCATTTCAAAATCATTTTCGATGTCGAAAGGTCGAATGCTGATGTTTACATTTTCCTCTTCAAAGTATCTTGAATAAACGACTTCTTTAGTTTCTGGTTTAATTAATTTATTTGAAAAGAAGTATTTATTTAAAGGATTCGGTGTATCCAGAAAAACCGCAGGATATTCTAAATTTTCGTCTGCTTCGTTAATATTTTGAAGGCTCGTAATTAAATTTCCTTTTGTATACCAATTTCTTTTGTTTGTAATATAATTTACCAATCCCGTTTCGTCCTCATTTTCAAGTTCTTTGAATGCTTTATAAACAAGATTGATTAATTTTCTTTCATCAGCTAATTGATTGCAACCTAAAGCATTAACCACTCCTAAAATATTATTCGTTACTAAATAATAGGTGTATTTCGGAGCCAAAGATTCTTCATCAATGATTGACTGACTTTCATCCGCAATTCCCGGAAGTGCATTGGAAACCAGTTCTTTTCTGCCTTCTCTGAAGAAAAAACCTTGATTATCTCTGAAATAAATTTTCGCTGGAAAACCTTTCTTATCAAGCTCTACCATTACATTTTGCTGGTGAAATTCACAAGCCAATCCATATTTATTTAAAATCCCAACAATTGGTCTTACACAGATGTGAAGATATTGTTTGAACCAATCCAAAGCGACCTGTTCAACGGATAAATCAAGATTTCTGGCTGTATTGGCAATGATATTTTGAAGTCTTGAAGGTTGTCCTAAAATTCCGTCCTGACAAAGTGCTGCTAAAAGCGTCACATTTTTGTTTTTATTTTCACCATAGAAAGGATTTCTTCTAATGCTTATATTAAAGCCATTGATGATTTTATCATTAAATTTTACAGCAATAAAAGCTGGATCTACCATAAAATCAATCTCAGGATAATCTTTCTGTAAATTTTTTCCCCAATCTGTTTTTAACAACTGACTGATATCGTGACCACGATGCAATTCAGGATATAGGTTGATTCTCTCAGAATTTGTGATTTTTACGTGAAGAGAAAATTTAAACATCCATTTATTTTCTTCATTATAAACCGTTCTTACAGAAGACGTTGGTGTAAAATATTCGCCATAATGTCCTAAAGCAAATAAAATTCCCTGCTCCTGCATCATCTGAACATCTTCCTGAGTCAGCAAATATTCCGCTTCCCACGGATGCATCGGAACGATCTGATAGTCTGGGAATTCGTCCCACAATTTTTTATGTTCAGCATCTAAAAGCGGAAAGATTTTTTCTCCTAATTTTTTAGAAACGGCTTCTCCATCTGCATTTTTTTCAATGATATTTTCAGGATTAATCAAGAAATAAAACAATTGAAATTGTCCTGAAGTTTCGGGAGAATAAGTAATTAAATCTTGTTGATTAAATCCTTGCTTCGATTTTGGAACCGGATGCAAAATGTGTCCTAAAACAAGCGATTGCTCTGCTTCGATAAAAGACATTTCCAGATCATTCACAGACTTATTATTTTCAACCAAATGATTCAAATAGGTAGAAAGATTTTCAATACTGTTGTTCAATCTTTTCATGACGGTTGAAGCATCGATTCCTTCGTAAATACTTTTCGCATATTCAGCCGTTAAAGCCATGAATCCGTAAATATCTACCTCAGAAACTTCATCTGTTTCTAAAATTCTTCTTAAAACCGGAAAATCAAAAAGATGCCTCCCGCTTTCAGAAAAATAATTTACCGGAATGTAAACATCACAGCCAATCGAAGAAAAATCGATTCTAATGTGAAGATTGGTAGTTGTTTTTCTTAAATTTTTTGCAATGGCAATATCATATTTTGGAATTCCCAGATAACGACTCCAGTTTGTGAATTCCTTCATATAACAGTTGATTAAGGCTGTAAAATTTACTTTTTCTGCGTATTCTTGGATATTAGTTGAGTTCAATGTATTCATTTCCGTATTGTTTAATGGTGTTTAAAATAGTTTGGATATCTTCAATTGTTGTTAAAGGATTCAGAATGGTGAACTTCAAATAAAATTGTCCGTTCACTTTTGTCCCCGCAACTAAAGCATTTCCGTGTTTATAAAGTTGTGATTTGATGAAAGTATTGATTCTGTTTAAATCAAAAGTTTTGAAAGGATCCGCCGAATATCTGAAGACCAAAGCCGAAATATCAGAACGGTTTAAAACCTCAAAATGAGGATCATTTTCAAGAAGAACTACGACTTCACTTGCCGTTTTAATGATTCTTTCGATATAACTTCCAAGTCCCTTTTTTCCAACAATTCTTAAGGTAAACCAAAGTTTCAGAGCATCAAATCTTCTCGTTGTCTGAATGGATTTATTTACTTGATTTGGAATTTCATTCTCATCGTGATCTTTCGGGTTTAAATAATCCGCGTAATGGGTAATTAAAGTGAAATAATTTCTATCTTTCACCAAAAACCCGCTACTACTTACAGGTTGAAAGAAAGATTTGTGATAATCAACCGTTACAGAATCTGCATCTTCAATTCCATTAATTAAATGGCGATATTTTTCTGTCAAAAGCAATCCGCAACCGTATGCAGCATCCACATGAAACCACATTTGAAACTTCTTGGTAATTGCTGAAATATTGGTTAAAGGATCGATATTTCCAAAATCTGTCGTTCCGGCTGTTGCGACAACTGCAATGGGAATATTTCCGTTTTCGATTTCTTTTTGAATGGCATCTTCCAACAAAATACTGTTCATTTTGAAAGAACGATCGGTTTTCACTTTTACAACCGCTTGTTCGCCCAAACCTAAAATCGAAGCACTTTTCTGAATGCTGAAATGTGCCATTTCTGAAACAAAAATCCTGAAACGTTGGGCATTTTCCGGTAATCCGTTTTTCTTGATATTATGATTAAAATTTTTAATCGAATAATGATCCCGCGCCAAAAGCATTCCCATTAAGTTACTTTGAGAACCTCCACTCGTGAAAATTCCGTCTGAATTTTTTCCGTAACCAATTTCGTTGCAAGTCCATTCAATTAATTTTTGTTCCATCAAAGTCCCACCTGCGCTTTGATCCCAAGTATCTAAAGATGAATTGATTGAACTGATAAGCATTTCCGCAGCTACCGCCGGAATTACAACCGGACAATTAAGATGGGCAACGTATTTTGGATGATGAAAAGCAACGGCGTGCTGCGTATAAAGCGTTCTGACTTCCTCAAAAACTTCCTCGTAATCTTGCGGAAGATCGTTAAGATTGATATTTTCAAACTGTTTTCTCAACTCTTTCGGAGAAACTCCGCTGAAAGGCTGCTTGTTGTCTTCTAGAAATGCAACCACACTTTCCAGTGCTTTCTGCATCGCATTTTGATATTCGTGAATGTTGATATCACAGAATAAATTCTCCAGATTTGGGAAAAGGAGTTCCCTTTCCGAAACCACATGTTCGGTAATAAACGTGTTCATAAAAATACTGGATTGGTTTCTTTTTTACTTTTTATATTAGGTTTAGATTGAGGCTTAGATTAAGATTTATTGTATGAAATTACTCTTAGCCTCAATCTTAAAATATTAATAATTTATCGTGTATCCTACAGAAAATGTAGTTCCTCGACCTTGATAAGCAAAGGCTTTTTGAGGCGCACCGTAGAAAAATACGGAACGTTGTCCCCAAATGGTCGTGTATTGTTTGTTGAAGATATTTTGAACTCCAAAATTAATTACACCTTTGTTCAATTTTACATCTCCAACCAAGTCAAATAGGGTATAACCTGTGATTTTCATGTCTGCTAAATCAGTGTAATTCATAGAATTCTGCATTTGAAGTCTCAATGAAAATCTTTTTGCGTTCCATCCTGTGAAAACCATAAATTTTGATGGATTCGTGGTGTAAACCGACTGATTCTGCCAACCTTTGTCAACTGTTTCCGTCTCAGACTGCATCAATAAAACATTTCCTCCTAATTCTAAACCCTGTGTAAATCTGTAACTTAAAGCCCCTTCAAAACCATAATTTCTCAATTTTTGATCAAGCAAAGAAATAGTGAAAGCCGCATTATCAATTTTCAAAGTTTTATTGGAAAGTGCGTAGAAAACTGATCCCTGAAGAGAAAGTCCTTCTTCCGAAGTTCGGTTGTGTCTGAAACCAAGCTCCATTTGATCGGTTTTAATTCCGCTTAATGGTTGTTCTGCGATATTCATACTGTTTAGCAAATCCCAACGGTTGTTATTTAATTGATATTTACCAAAACCGTAAGATTTTGCAGCATCAGGAACGGCGAATCCTTGGGAAAAATTTAACCAAGTTTGCCAAGATAGGTTAAATTTATACAGCAAGCTTGCATTCAGCAAAGTGACATCGTAATTGTTTTTACCACCTTTCACCACATCTGCTGAATTTCCATAACCGAAATGCATGTAAACCTGTTCTTTAAATCCAACAAAATCATCCAACTTTACATTAATGAATTGTTGACGAATACCTCCGGAAAGCGTCAATTTATCCGTAATATTCCAATCTGCCTGAATAAAACCGGAAAGGGTAGACGTTTTCGTATCCGGATATCTTCCCACAAAAGCATCGGTCTGATTCACCAAACCTCCTGTTTCTGAACTTTTTTGAGGATTAAAAATCGCCTGATCGCCGTTAAAACTTTCAAGATCTCCATCAATTCCGTACGTGAAATTGAATGAATTCCAATTTTTATTTAAAACCAATTTTGCTCCGTAAGCATTCGTGTTTCCTCTCGCCGAAGAAAGGAAAACCGGAAGGGTAATTCCAGCCGGAGGTTTCGGAACTTCCGCAAAAGATGCCCCAAAATCAACTTCCTCACGTCTTCCGTAAGCTTGTAAAATTAAATTTTGTCCGCCCCAAATATTTCTCGCACTGTACTGAAGATTAGCCATAAAACGCTCCGTTCTTGGAACAATATCGGAATCTGCACCGTCTAATACATTGATCAGATCAGGATTTTTTGTCGTAAATCCGACAAAATTCTGCCCGAAAGACAACCATTTTTTATTTCTGACTTTTGAATTATAATATTGTAAATCAACATTTAAATCTTGATTTGGAGCCAGTTTCGCACTGATTCCTCCCAATAAATCAATCGATCTGTTGTACTGAAAATCTGCCTGTTTTACATCGGTGATAATTTGATCGCCATTTGCATCAAATGCACCCTCGTTTTGTGTAAAAGCAGCTCCCAATCTGAACTTTACTTTATCGCTTCCGCCTTCGATGGACTGGGCAATTCTTTTATCCAAATCATCTTTGTGAAAACCTGATTTTAAACCAACTGAAGTTTCAAAAGCAAGTTTATTTGAGGCCGGTTTTTTCGTGATAATATTGATAATTCCTCCCGTAGAATCGCCTCCGTAAATAGAAGAAGCTCCGGAAAGCACCTCGATTCTTTCGATGTTAAAAGGATCGATGGCATCAAACTGTCGGCTCGTTGCTCTGGTACTGTTTAGGGAAATTCCGTTGATCATCACCAAAACGTTTCTGCCACGCATATTTTGGGCATAATTTGTTCGTCCCTGATTACCAAAATCAAATCCGGGAATCATATTTCCCAACACTTCCTTCAATCCTGCACCGCCTCGAATCTGGGTCTGAAGTTCCTTTTGGCCGATCACCCAAACCGTTCCGGGAATATCGCTGATCTGCTTTGGAGCACGGGAAGACACCATGATAATTTCGTTAATTTCCTTAGTGTTAATGCTGTCTTTTTGAGTTTGCGCGGAAGTATTTGCGGCTATAGTTGCCAGCAAAAAAATTGAAAGTGCATATTGCTTTTTCATTTATTTAGAATAATTAAAAATAGTGATGTAAATATAAATCAATCTTATCTGAGTTTTCAAAATGATATTTGTCATATAATTCTAATCAGAGTGAATAGAGTTGTAATTAACATAGAGTTAATAGGCTAATGCAAACGATTAACCTTAATTACAGATTGATTTAAGCAAGTCTCAAACTGATAAAATTAAATTGAAATCAGAATAGATTTTTAACGAAAATGTAATATTTAGACTTTAAGTTTTAATGAAAAAGAAGAATTTTTGACCAAAATAAAATCCCCAAAATTGACAGCTAGGAGATCATTTTTACAGTTTTTGAAAAAATATCGACAGATTTATCCATTTCTTCAAAATTTAAATTTCCAAAACCTAAGCGCATCGCCGTGAGATTTTTGTTTTGATAAAGTAACGTTTTGGGAATGAAGACATTATTTTTAGCACATTCACGGCTGAGTTGCATCAGATTAATCGGGATTTTCCATTCTGACCAAATTGCCAAACCGCCCGAAGGTTTCTGAAAATCAATTAATTTCCCTAAATATTCTTCTAACAATAAAGAAAAATGATCTCGTCTTTCCTGATAAATTTTCAAGGATTTCTTTAAATATCGGTTGATTTCTCCTTCCGCAATCATTTCGCCTAAAACATGTTCCATCAAAACATCACCTTGCCTGTCAATAATTCCCAAGTATTTTCGCATTTCAATCATTAGATTTTCGGGAGCAACGATAAATCCGGTACGAAAACCAGGAGCAAGAGACTTTCCAAAAGATCCGATATAAACAACCATTCCGTTGGTGTCGGCACTTGCAAGAGGAAGAATCGGACTTTTTTCATAGTGAAAATCGTAGTCGTAATCGTCCTCTAAAATGATAAAACCGAATTCGGTGGCAAGATTTAAAAGCTCTAATCGTCGTTGTGCACTTAATGTAACCGTCGTTGGATAGTGGTGATGTGGTGTAAGATACAGCATTCTGATCTTTTGTTTTTCACATAATTTACGGACTTCTTCTACATTAATTCCTTCACTATCAATCGGAATAGATTGAATTTTCACGCCTGCTTTCTGGAAAATCATATTAACTGAAAAGTAGCTTAATTCACCAACTAAAACAGTATCTCCTGCAGATAAAAGAATTTCAGAAACAATATAAATGCTCATTTCCGTACTTCTTGTGATCAAAAGATTATTCTTTGAAATGGGTAATCCTCTTGATAAATTCAAATATTTCGAAAGATTTTGTTTGAAAAATTCACTTCCGTCTTGATTGTATTGTCCGATTTTATGAGCTTTTCTTTTTAAAATAGAACTGTAAATTCTGGAATGCTGATCGATTTGAGTTAAACGAATATCGGGAATTCCATCGTTGAAAATATATTCGCAATTGGAATATTCGAAAGGATTATCTAAAATATTTGACATTTTGAAGGAAAATCCGGTCTTTTTTGGATAATTTTCGAGATGCCTTTTCTCAAAATTTTTAATTTCTAAAGGTTTGTCCTGATCTTTTCCAATAACGAAAGTTCCTTTGTTGGGAAGACTTTCTACCCAACCCTGCGCAAATAATTCATCATAAACTGAAACAATCGTATTTCTATGAACCTCCAAAATCTGACTTAAAGCTCTCGTTCCAGGAAGTTTTGTTCCGAAAGGCAAAAAACCACGTTGTATCGCATTAATCAACTGATTTGAAATTTGCATGTAAATAGAAACCTCAGAATTTCTATCGATTTTAATGAAACTTTGATAAGGAATTTCAACCGGACTATCCATAATCTTAAAACTGGCACCATTCAACCATCCGGCAATATACTACTTTTGAACCAAAACAAAAAAGAATGGAATTTTACAATCTTTTAGATAAAATTGTTCAGCATAATGAAAATCATGCAAAATGGCTGAACACACTTTCATTCATGGAAAATGCCGGAGCGCGAAAGATTTCTGCGTGTGAGCATCCGACGAAAGTTAGTTTGATTCAATTAAAACATGCTACAGAAGAGCATCGTCATGCTTTTTATCTGAAAAAACAAATCGGAAAAATTGATTCGGAATTATGCAAAACTTATGAAAGTAATGAGCTTCTAGCTTCTATTGCAACTCGACAATATCTTAATTCTCTTGATATTAAGGCTTGTAAATATCTTCAGCAACATTTTAAACTTAATAAAGAAGGGTTAAAATATGCAGCCTATCTTTTTGTGACTTATGCCATTGAAGTTCGTGCCGATGAATTGTATCCTGTTTATCAGGATATTCTGACAAAAACTTCGTCAAAAATCATGGTTAAGTCAATTATTCTGGAAGAAGAAGGGCATTTGGAGGAAATGATTAATCAATTGGATGAATTTTCAGAAGATTGGAAAGTTCATGCTGAAGTTATTTTAAATATAGAAAAAGAACTTCACGAACAATGGATCAATGCAATTTCTAAAGATGTTTTGCAATTAAATTATGCTGAATAAATTTCATCATTTTCAGGAAGCTTTAGAAAAAAGAGAAAAAAATGGAACATTAAGAATTTTAAAGCAAAATCAGGAAGGAATAGATTTTTATTCTAATGACTATTTGGGATTAGCAAGAAATAAAAATTTCCAAGATTTAATATTAAAAAAAGTCACAGAAAATCCAGAATTATTGAAAGGAAGTACCGGTTCAAGATTAATAAGCGGAAATAGTTTTGTTGTTATTGAAACCGAAGAATTTATTGCTAAAGAACATCAATATGAATCTGCATTGCTTTTTCCTTCCGGTTATAATGCCAATCTAGCTTTGTTTTCAACACTTCCGACTCGTCATGATACAATTATTGTGGATGAACAAATTCATCGTTCTGTGCATGATGCGTGCAAAATGTCGAATGCTAAAAAATTGAAATTCAAGCATAATGATGTTGAGGATTTGGAAAGAATTTTAAAAAAGCAAAACGGACTTTGTTACGTTGCCATTGAAAGTTTGTATTCGATGGATGGAGATATTGCTCCCATTAATGAAATTGTTGAAATCGTAGAAAAATATAATGCGAATTTGATTATAGATGAAGCTCATGCTTTTGGCGTTTTTGGATATGGTTTGGTTAATAAATTTCAACTGCAGAATAAAGTTTTAGCAACGGTCATTACTTACGGAAAGGCTTTGGGAACTCACGGGGCATCGGTTTTAACGAATGATTTAATTAAGTCTTATCTCATCAATTTTGCATCACCTTTTATCTATACAACTTCAGCGCATGATTTTCTCTGGAGGAGTATTAAAGAAGGATATCATTTTTTAAATCAAAACAAAGAATTATCAATCAAGCTTCAGGAAAATATTAAAATTTTTCGTGATCAAAATTTGAAAAATCCCCCTTCTGAAAACAGTCCGATTCAGGCAATTATTATTCCTGATAATCATCAATTGAGAACTTTAAAAGAAACTTTATTTGATAATGAATTTTTGACTTATGCTGTTTTTAGTCCGACTGTGAAAGAAGGAACAGAGAGGTTGAGAATTTGTCTGCATAGTTTTAATAGAGAAGAGGAAATTATTGCCTTGACGAAGATTATCAGAAATTTTATTTAATATAAAAATCAGCATCTGTTTGTCATTCAGTAGGAATCTAAGCAATTATAATTTAAAATAACTCTAAAAACTCTGTCTAGATTCCTACGGAATGACAAACTGGGTGGATAAAAATATGGATATAAAAAAAGTAGAAAAAGAAACAAAAAACTTAGAACAAAAACTCCTTTTCGTAACCGGAATTGGAACCGAAGTAGGAAAAACAGTTTGTTCAGCAGTTTTAACAAAATATTTTAATGCAGACTATTGGAAACCTGTTCAATCCGGAGATTTGGATTTTTCTGATAGTATGAAAATCAAAAACTGGGTCGGAGAAAATACGGTTTGTCACCCTGAAACACATCGTTTTCAATTGGCTGCATCTCCGCATCAATCGGCAAAAGAAGAAGGAATTACGATTGATTTAAATGAATTTAAAATTCCTGAAATTAAAAATAATTTAATCGTAGAAGGAGCAGGAGGATTAATGGTTCCTTTAAATGACCGCAAATTTATTATTGATTTAATTGAAAAATTAAACATTCCTGTTGCTTTGGTGATAAGGAATTATTTAGGTTGTATCAATCATACATTATTGTCGATAATGGCTTTAAATCAAAGAAAAATAAAACTACAATATTTAATTCTTAATGGAAATTTTCCATTTGAAACCGAAAGAATCATTTGTGAAAATATTCAACAGGAAACAAAAATTCTAAGAATTCCAGATATAGAAAACTTAACAAAAGAAAATATAGAAAGTATTACAAAACAATTAGAAAAAATATGAGCGATAAAACAAAATTGAGAAACGATTGGACCAAGCAGGAAATCGAAGAAATTTACAATCTTCCGCTTATTGAATTGATCTATAGGGCAGCAACTGTTCACCGCGAATGGCATAATCCAGAGGAAGTTCAGATGTCAACTTTACTTTCTATAAAAACAGGAGGTTGCCCCGAAGACTGTTCATATTGCGGACAAGCGGCTCGTTATCATACAAATATAAAAGTTCAGGCTTTACTTCCCACCGAACAGGTTATTGAACAGGCTCAAAAGGCAAAAGATAATGGTTCCTCGCGTTTCTGTATGGCTGCGGCTTGGCGGGAAGTGCGTAACAACCGTGATTTCGACCGGGTTATCGATATGGTAAAAGGGGTAAATGATTTGGGAATGGAGGTTTGCTGTACATTAGGAATGTTGACGGAAGAACAGGCAATTCGTCTTCAGGAAGCAGGTTTGTACGCTTACAACCACAATTTGGATACTTCAGAACAATATTATGAAGAAATTATTTCTACGAGAACTTTCGACAATAGAATTAATACCATAAATAATGTAAGAAAAGCCGGAATTACGGTTTGTTCAGGAGGAATTATCGGTCTTGGAGAAACGCACGGAGACAGAATTTCTATGCTTTTAACATTATCAACAATGCCAAAACATCCTGAGTCTGTTCCGATCAACGCATTGGCCAGAGTAGCAGGAACTCCGCTTCAGGACAACGAAAAAACGAATACGTGGGAAATGGTAAGAATGATCGCCACAGCAAGAATTATTATGCCTTCTTCGATGGTTCGATTGAGCGCCGGAAGAATTGAAATGACTGAATTTGAGCAAGGTTGGTGTTTTATGGCAGGAGCCAATTCGATCTTCACGGGAGAAAGAGAAACCCTTTTGGTAACACCAAATCCGGGAGTTTCGGAAGATATGCAAATGCTGCAGACTTTAGGATTGAAACCAATGAAAGGGAAATCAGAAAAAGCAATGGAGCAATTTGAAACGTGGAATGCTAACGTATAGTTTCTAAAAATATGACTTTACAAGAACGCGACAGAGCCGTCAACTGGCATCCTTACACGCAAATGAAAACGGCAGAAGATGCAGTTCCAATCGTGAAAGGAAAGGGAATTTATCTTTTTGATGACGAAGGAAAAGAATACATTGATGCGGTTTCTTCGTGGTGGGTGACGCTTCACGGACACGCAAATCTGTACATTGCACAACGAGTTTCGGAGCAGTTGAATACCTTGGAACAGGTTATTTTTGCAGGTTTTACGCATGAACCAGCCATTCAGCTTTCTGAAAATTTATTGAAACTTTTGCCGGATAATCATGAGAAAGTTTTCTATTCCGATAACGGTTCGACCGCGGTGGAAGTTGCCTTGAAAATGTGCATTCAATATTGGCATAATCAAGGGAAGGAAAAGACAAAAATTCTTGCTTTTAAAGATGCTTATCACGGAGATACTTTTGGAGCGATGTCTGTGAGCGGTAGAAGTGTCTGGACAAAACCTTTTGGCGAAATGCTTTTTGAAGTGATTTTCATTGATACACCGACTTCGGAGAATCTTGATAATTTAAAATTTATTATTAAAAATCATTCGGAAGAAATTGCGTGTTTTATCTATGAGCCTCTAATTCAGGGAGCTGCAGGAATGTTGATGCATCAAGCGGAAGATTTATCAGAATTGATGAAATTTTGCAGAGAACAAGGAATTTTAATGATTCAGGATGAAGTTTTTACAGGATTTGGCAGAACAGGAAAATTATTTGCAGCGAATTATCTTTCTGAAAAACCGGATATTATGTGTTTCTCAAAAGGTTTAACGGGCGGAACAATGCCGATGGGAATTACAAGTTCTACTCATCAAATTTTCGAAGCATTTTTGTCGGATGATAAATATAAAACCTTATTTCACGGACATTCTTTTACAGCAAATCCTTTGGCTTGTACGGCAGCTTTGGCGAGTATGGAACTTTTGTTGAAAGAAGAAACTTTAAATAATATTAATTTAATCAGCAAAAAACATTTAAATTTTTCTAAAATATTACAGCAACATCCAAAGGTTGAAAAAGTAAGACAGACAGGAACAATTTTAGCCTGGGAAATTAAAAACAATGAACAAACTTCTTATTTTAATGAAATTGGTAAAATTTTATACAATGAATTTTTAAAAAGAGGAATTATCATGCGCCCTTTGGGAAATGTAATGTATCTCGTTCCGCCATATTGCATTACTTCGCAGGAATTGGATTTTGTTTATACTCAAATTGTAGAGGTTTTGAATCAAATTATAGTTTAAAATCATAATTTTGTCGAGCTTTAAATTAAAATCATGCAACTTTTTACAGAAAGACTACTTTTAAGAAATATTACAATTGATGATAAACAGGCGATTTTCGATTATCGTTCGGATGCAGAAGCTAATAAATTTCAAAGCTGGATTCCTGAAACTTTAGAAGATGTTGAAAGCTTTATTCGAAGAAATAATAACGAATTCAATCAGCCGGAAAGCTGGTATCAGGTTTTAATTACCGATAAAGAAACAAAATCTGTTATCGGAGATATTGGAATTCATTTTTTCGGAAGTGAAAATTTGCAGGTCGAATTGGGAATTACGTTAAATAAATTCTATCATGGAAAAGGCTACGCTTCAGAAGCTTTAAAAGGTATTATTGATTTTCTTTTTAATGATTTAAATAAACACCGAATTATGGCTTCCATCGATCCTGATAATATTGATTCTCTGAAGTTAATGGAGCGAATCGGTTTGCGAAAGGAAGGACACTTCGTGAAAAGCTTATACTGGAAAAATAATTGGGTTGATGATGTAATTTACGCTATACTTCAGGAAGAATGGATTAAAAAATAAAATAAAACCGCTCTTAATGCAGCGGTTTTTATTATTAATTCTGAGTTCTGTAAATATTCGGAGAAACACCAACTTTCTGCTTGAAAAGCCTTGTAAAATGCTGAGGATATTTAAAACCAAGATCATACGCAATTTCACTGATGGATTTATCGATATCAAAAATCATTTCTTTTGCAATATTAATGACCTTCGACTGAATATATTCCTGTGGCGAAGTTCCGGTTTCTCTTTTGATCAAATCTCCGAAATAATTGGCGGAAAGATTCATTTCCTCGGCACACCACGCAACAGACGGAAGCCCGATTTTCTGGGGTTTATCGGAAGAGAAATAATTATTTAAAATACTTTCGAAACGTTCTAAAATTCCTTTATTGGCATTATCTCTGGTGATAAATTGCCGGTCGTAGAAACGAGTGCAATAATTCAGAAATAACTCAATATTCGAAGCAATGAGCGTTTTGCTGTGTTTATCGATATTCTGTTCCAATTCGTCCTGAATTTTAAGAAAACAATCCATCACGATATGCTTTTCTTTTTCGGAAAGATGGAGCGCTTCATTAGAATCATAAGAAAAGAAATTATACTCCTGAATATGTTTTCCCAATAATGTTCCTTTAATAAGATCCGGATGAAAAACCAATGCCCAGCCTTTTGGTGCAACAGTTTCCGGTCTTGCGTGAACCTGCATAATCTGTCCGGGAGCAACGCAAACCAACGTTCCTTCCTGATAATCGTAGGTACTTCTGCCATACCTTAACTCACCGCATTTTAATTCCTTTAAATAAATCGCGTAGAGTCCGAAATTGAACGTTTCTTCGGGCAGAGAATTCGCTTTAGATAAATCCAGAACGCTTACTAAAGGATTTAAAGTTTCTACTCCACGAAGCTTGTTGTAGAAATCGACTGTGTTAATTTTTATAATCTTTTCCATGATTAATCATTTTCCTGATACAAATGTAGGCAATACAACGCATTGGAAATCATTGTAAAACCCCAAACAGTAATTTTGGTAACAAATACAGTAATCGGTATACAAAAGTGATCCTCTAAACTTGCCAACTTTGCATCAGAGAAAGTGAATAATGAATTTTTCTTTGCTAATCACTTTGTTGGAATATCGTAAAGGCGCAAAAGTTTTTTGATAATTATATTGTCGTCTTTAAGGCGCAAGAAAATCAAAAGATTTTCAATAATTAAACGTCATCAATTTTATCGCAGATAAAATCTTTGCGTCTTAAAAAGGTTTAAACATAATCTTTGCGCCTTTGCGATATTCCAACAAAATTACAATTTACATTTATATAATTAACAATTTACAAAATTTATGAAAACAAGAATTTTAGGAAACAGCGGATTAGAGGTTTCAACATTAGGATTAGGTTGTATGGGATTAAGCTTTGGTTACGGTCCTGCAACAGAAAAAAATGAAGCTATCAAATTATTACAAAAAGCATTTGATTTAGGAGTTACATTTTTCGATACAGCCGAAGCTTACGGACCTTTTCACAACGAAGAGTTATTGGGAGAAGCATTGGCTCCGTTCAGAGATAAGGTCGTAATTGCTACTAAATTTGGCTTTAAAAATGCGATTCCAACAGAAGGTGTCGACAGCAGACCGGAACACATTATCGAAGTGGTGGAAGCTTCATTAAAAAGATTAAAAACAGACGTTATCGATCTTTTGTACCAACACAGAACAGATCCGAATGTACCGATTGAAGATGTTGCAGGGACAGTGAAAGATTTAATTCAACAGGGAAAAGTAAAACATTTCGGAATGTCTGAAGCGGGTGTAGAATCGATCAGAAGAGCGCACGCTGTACAACCTTTGACGGCTTTACAAAGTGAATATTCTCTTTGGTGGAGAGAACCGGAAAAAGAAATCTTACCGACTTTAGAGGAATTGGGAATTGGTTTCGTACCGTTTAGTCCGCTTGGAAAAGGATTTTTAACGGGAGCAATTAATGAAAACACTCAATTTGGCGAAAATGATTTCAGAAACATCGTTCCGAGATTTACGGAAGAGAACAGAAAGGCAAATTTGGCTTTGGTTGAATTAATCCAGAAGATTGCTACTGAGAAAAATGCTTCTCCGGCACAGATTGCTTTGGCTTGGCTATTGGCTCAAAAACCGTGGATCGCACCTATTCCAGGGACGACAAAAATCCATCGTTTAGAAGAAAATATCGGAGCTGTGAATGTAGAATTAACTGCAGAAGATCTGCAAAATATCGAAGAATCCGCCTCAAAAATTACTATAACGGGCGAAAGATATCCTAAACTTTTCCAGGAAAGGGTAGGAAAATAAACTAAATATGAGAAATGTATTAATAATTGGCGCTACAGGAAGTCTTGCCCAATATGTGATCGAAGCAGTGAAACCTCTGGAAAATATTGAGTTGACACTGTTTATGAGAAACAAAAACAGGCTTCCAAAATATCTTTCCGATAATTGTAAAATTGTTGAAGGTGACGCTTTAAATTATGAAGATGTAAAAATTGCCATTAAAAATCAGGATTTGGTTTATATTAATCTTGACGGTGACTTGGAAAAGATGTCTAAAAATATCGTAAAGGCCATGAAAGAGGAACATGTCGAAAGAGTAATTGCCATCAGTTCGATTGGAATTTACGGTAAACCTTTGAGACCGGTTTTAGAACCTTACAGAAAACTGGCAGACAATATTGAAAGTTCGGGGCTGCAATACACTATTTTGCGTCCGGATTGGTTTACCCATACCGATGAGGTTGATTATACAATCACTGCAAAAGGTTCTCCGGAAACCGGTTCAGCGATTTCCAGAAGAAGTATTGCCGATTTTGTTTCAAAACTGATTAATTATCCGAATTTATACATTAATGAAAATTTAGGAATCAGCAAACCTGCATGATTATAATTGTGAATGGTGAATTTTACTTCGTAAATCAATAGTTAATTTTTTTGATTGATAAGTAAAATTCACCATTCATATTTTTGTTGGTAAATCGCAAAGGCGCAAAGATTTATACTTTAAATTACATTTTTAAAACGCAAGGATTTTATCTTCGATAAAATTGAATGACGCATGTCACACTGAGCCTGTCGAAGTGTTCTTGCGCCTTAAAAACAGCATGAATATCAAAAATCTTTGCGCCTTTGCGTTTTTCCAACAAATCCAAACAAAAAAAATTGACAAGCAAAGCGAATTCACAATTCACTTTTTCACTTTTTCACTTTAAAATACTATTTTTATTTCATGGAAAATGCCAATTTCGAATCCAATTCTTTATTTGAATTATATAAACATCTGAATCTTCCTGTCAATCTCATCGATACAGCGGAAGGTTTTTCGATTTTTAATTTAAAAGAGATCGGATTTGAACTTCCATACCGGTCAACGCCGTATCGTCCAAATTTTTTCTCATTCTTATTTATAAAAGATGGCGCGGGAAATTATACAATCGATGATTATTCCTTTGAAGTGAAGCCCAATTCGGTATATTTTACAAACCCGAGTAATTACAGGACATTTTGCTGGGAAAAAATTGAAGAGATTTATTTAATAACGTTTGATGAGGTTTTTCTTAAAAAACATATCAATAAAGAAGTTTTTGAAACATTTCCCTTTCTTTTAACGGAAACGGTAAAGCCAAAAATCGTAACCGATGAATTTTATGAAATCATAGAAAGAATTTACCTTCAGATTTTAGCCGAATATACAGGAACTTATCATTACAAATACAAAATTATCGGACATCTTCTGGCGGTTTTATTTTACAAGATTAAAGAATATTTTTGGCAGGATTACAACCCGATTTACGAAGGAAACCGAAGTTCTCAGATTGTAAAATCTTTTAAGCAACTATTGGAAAAACATTATCGTGATTTAAGTTCAAATAAAATAGATACCGTTTTTCGTGTTCAGGATTATGCTAATGCTCAGAATCTTCATCCTAATTATCTAAGCAACGTCATAAAATCTAAAACTGGAAAGCCCATTGCAACTTGGATTGCAGAAAAAACCATTTCCGAAGCCAAGGCTTTATTGCAGAATACTTCGATTTCTATCAAAGAAATTACTTTTAAACTGGGTTTTTCAGAGGCGGCGCATTTTAGTAATTATTTTAAAAAGCATACGAAAACAACACCGGCACAATACCGTAAAGATGTTTCTGAAAGCAGATAATTCTAATCAATTATTAAAATTTCATTTAGTTTTATTTCCAACGTTTGTCATCCTGAAAGGATCCAAGCCACAGTATTAGAAAACAAAATGAAAAGATCCGTATCTAGATCCTTTCAGGATGACAAACTTTGCAGAAATTTTTCATTCATATTTAAAATTTGCAACTAATGCTTTAGAATTTGCAATAAAACCGGTCTGCACTCGCCCTACCTTTGTCATGTAAAATTAAAACAATCAAAAAACATGAACAATTTATCAAACAAAGTAATCCTTGTAACAGGAGCTTCAAAAGGAATCGGTGCAGAAGTAGCTAAAAAATTGGCGGAAGCCGGAGCAAAAGTAATCGTCAACTTCGCAGGAAGCAAAGCGGATGCAGACAACGTGGTAGAAATCATCAAAAATAATGGAGGAGAAGCCATCGCTGTTCAGGCAGACGTAAGCAAATCAGAAGATGTGAAAAATCTTTTTGATCAATCCATCGCACATTTCGGAAAAATAGATGTATTGGTCAACAATGCCGGAGTCATGATTACAAAAACCATTCAGGAAACAACGGATGAAGATTTTGACCGCCATTTTGATATCAATGTGAAAGGCGTTTTCAATACGCTTAGAGAAGCGGCTACAAAATTAGCAGACAATGGAAGTATCATTAATTTTTCAACTTCCGTCAACAGATTAATACTTCCAGGTTACGGAACATATGTGGCGACAAAATCAGCCGTAGAACAATTAACGAGAGTTTTTTCGAAGGAAATCGGACACCGTGGAATTAATGTAAATTCAGTTTCGCCCGGTCCGACGGCAACGGCTTTATTTTTAAATGGAAAATCTCAGGAAACCATCGACAAACTGGCATCATTAAACCCTTTCGGAAGAATCGCAGAAACAGATGATATCGCCAATGTTGTCGTTTTCTTAGCGAGTGACGAAGCAAAATGGATCAACGCACAAAATATCGGTGTCAACGGCGGAATGGCTTAAATAAAGGTAATAATTAATTATTGCTGATCTTAAAATCAAACTTGTTTAAACTTTTTATTAGGCGCTTTTTCCTGCTTTCCACTATATCTTTTTAGTTACGGCTCCGCTTCGCTCCGCCGCAACCAAAAAGGATGTCGTTTCAATCAGGGCTAAGTTTTCGGTATATCTTTAAAACATTAGTCAAAACTTACAAAGTTTAAACAAATTCTTCATTAACAATTTAATTAAATCAAAAAAATCCAACAGTCAATTTTGTGTGGAAAGGACAAATATTGTCAAAAATAACTGACAATTCATGATTCACAACTTAAAAAATAATTCAATTATGAAAAATAATTTACACGGCAAAACAGCCTTAATTACAGGCTCAGCCAGAGGTTTAGGAAAAGCAATTGCAGAACGGTATGCTGCATTGGGAGCGAATATTGTGATCAATTATTCAAGAGATAAAACTTCCGCAGATGAGGTCGTTTCAAATATTCAGGCGATGAATGTCGGTGTTATTGCAGTTCAGGCGGATGTGAGCAAGGTTGCGGATATTGAAAAGCTATTTAATGAAGCAAAAAATGCTTTCGGAAAAATAGATATTATCGTTGCCAACGCAGGAATCGAGATGGTAGAAACTCCGGTGACAGAATTTACGGAAGAGCAATTCGACCGTTTATTCAGTATCAATACAAAAGGCGCTTATTTTACGATGCAACAGGCTGCAAAAAATATAGAAGATAACGGAAGAATTATTTACATCGCATCGAGTACAACCGCTTTTCCGATTCCGGGAATGGCAGTTTACGGAGGAAGTAAAACGACTCCAAGATACATGGTAGACGTGCTTTCTAAAGAAATCGGGCATCGTGGGGTTACGGTAAATTCCATCATTCCTTTTGCGGTGGCTCATTCAGGGATTTTCGCAGAGGAAAACAGTTATCCAGAATTAAGAAAATCATTAATTGACAGTTGTCCAATGGGGAGATTAGCTGAAGTGGAAGACGTTGCCAATATTGCAGAATTCTTTGCAAGTGATCTTTCTTCTTTCGTGAACGGACAGCATTTGTTGGTGAATGGTGGTGCAAATCAATAAAAAATTAACTTATAAACTTTTATTTCAATATCTACAAAGTTTGTCATTCCGCAGGAATCTAGGCATAATAATAGAAAATGGCATGGAAAAATTCAAGTCTCGATGCTTTATGCTTTTAGCATGACAAATTGAGTGTAAATAAATTCAAACTTAAAATTTTAAATAAAAAATGGAAACACTAGAAAATAAAAAAGTACTCATATTGGGCGCAAGTTCAGGATTAGGATTGGCAACGGCAAAAGCTGCAGCTAATGAAGGTGCAAAAGTTGTTATTGTTTCAAGCAATCAGCAACGAATTGATGACGCTTTACAAGACTTTCCGGAAGGAACTCAAGGGTACGCAATCGATTTAAACAAAGAAGAAAATATTAAACATTTCTTTGAAAATATCGGAAAATTTGATCACTTAGTTTATACAGCAGGTGAAAATTTAAACTTAACCAATCTTTCAGAAACTGATTTGCAACAAGCAAGAACTTTCTTCACACTTCGTTATTGGGGAGCTTTAACGGCTATAAAATATGCAACTCAAAATATTAATGAAGGCGGTTCTATTAACTTAATGAGCGGAACTGCAAGTCAGAGACCGGGCGCAGGTTGGGCATTGGCTTCAAGTATTTGCGGTGCGATGGATGGTTTGTGCAGAGCAATGGCTGTGGAATTGGCGCCGATCAGGGTGAATGCAGTTTCTGCAGGTGTTATTAAAACGAATTTATGGAACGGAATGCAGGAAGATCAAAGAAATGAATTTTACAAAAATGTTGGCGATTCATTATTGGTAAAAAGGGTAGGAAAGGCGGAAGAAATCGCTCAGACATTCGTTTTCCTGATGAAGCAGACTTTTGCAACCGGACAAATTATTACGATTGACGGCGGTGCGGTTTTGGTTTAATTAAAATTATTTTGACTTATCCTTAATTTTATAAATTTCTATAAAAGTCTGTAATTTTTTCTAATTACAGACTTTTTTCCTTGGTGAATTCTGCTGTTTTTAGTGTAAATTTTTAGCATTAAAATCAAGAACATTGGAATTTTAAAAATTTCAAAATAGCTGATTTTCATTTATACCGTTAAATTTTTTCACTTTTCTTGGCGTATTTTTTGGAGTTTGGATAGTAAATAATTTTCTATGTTATCCATATTTCTCTTAAAACTCGACTGGAAAGAATTATTGATGGGGCACGAAGAATGGTCGTTCATCCTGGAAATCATTCTTCGAACTGCCATCATGTTTCTCACCATTGTTATTGGACTTAGGGTTTTAGGAAAAAGGGGAGTGAAACAGCTTTCTATTTTCGAACTGGTCGTTATTATCGGTCTTGGTTCTGCTGCGGGAGATCCTATGTTTAATAAAGATGTAGGAATCGTTTCTTCAATTGTAGTTTTTATTGTGATCATTCTTTTGTACTTAATTGTAACTTATCTAATCGCAAAAAATAAAAAATTAGAACAATTAATAGAAGGAAAACCAATTTGCCTGATTGAAGAAGGTGAGTTTTCTATTGAGAATTTTAAAAAAGAAAACTTAGGAAGCGATGAATTTTTTGCTGAATTAAGATTGAAAGGTATTTCGCAATTAGGACAAATCGAAAAAGCAATTGAGGAAAGTTCAGGAGAAATCAGCGTTTTTTATTTTGAAGATAAAGATGTGAAATATGGACTCCCTATCATGCCGGATTCTTTAGATCATCCTTTGAAAAATATTATTCAAGAAGCACATTATTCATGTACATTTTGCGGTTTTACAGAAGAAAAACAAATTGGAAATGCAGGGAATTGTAAGAAATGTAAAAAAGATGAATGGATTCTCGCAAGCAATAAAAAACGTATTACTTAAAAACAAAAGGCTCCTAAAGAAGGAGCCTAAAAAAACACAAATGATGAAAAAAAATTATTTCGATCCACAAATATAATAAAAATATTTATTATGCAGAGCATAATACAGCATATATTTATAAAATCTATCAAAATTTTTTAAAGTTAACCAGCATTTAATTGCTGTGAAGTTGTAAATACACCAAGAGCCAACAATGCTAAAATACTGACTGCAAACACTTTTACTGTATTATTAATTTCTGTGGAAGTTTTTTTACTTCCTAAATTTTTTCTGAAAATCTGAGGTAAATATTTTTTTGTTTCCATAATTAATAAAGCATCAAATATTAAACCATAACTATACTTTAAACAGTTCAATTTCCATTGAATATCAATTAATTAAATATAATAAAAATTAATCATACAATATGATTTGAGTCATAAAACAATTATGCAAAGCTTAGTAAATTTGAAACTGAACACAATCATCCATATTTCTTATCTTAAAATGTACAAACCCTTCTATTGGAGGGTTTTTGCTGTTTATTTATTTCGAGAATTCCTTTATCACTAATATTTATTAATACAAAATCATAGCAGTAATGTCTAAAAAGCTTATTTTTAAGTAGTTTTAAGTTCATTTATAATTTTTAAACAAAAACTTTATTTATAATTTTGCACCAAACATTTACATTATGAAAAAACATTTGTTACTACTTTCCCTTTCCGCGGGAATTTTTGCGTTTTCACAAGACACAAAAACAGATGCACCAATTACAGATACAATAAAAGCATGGAGTATTCAGGGTCAAAATACGTTGATGCTGAATCAGGCTGCCTTTTCAAACTGGATCGGTGGTGGAGCTAACAATGTTGGCTGGCTTGCCGGAGTAAACTACAATTTAACTTATGAGAAAGGTAAAGATCTGTGGGAAAATGTCATCATCTTGGGATACGGACAAAATAATACGAAAGGTATAGGAACCAGAAAAACTCAGGATGTAATCAATCTTTCAACAAATTATGGTAGAGAATTTGCGAAAAATTGGTACCTATCGATGGGAGCAAGTTTACAGACTCAATTTGCAGCAGGTTATGAGGATGGAAACAATCCTGAAGCAGCAAAAATATCAAATTTTATGGCTCCGGGTTATTTAAATGTAGGAGCAGGAGTTACCTACAGACCCAATGATAATCTGACGGTTACTTTACGTCCAGCCAATGCAAGATGGACTTTCGTATTGGATGATGCTCTTCAGTATGCCGGAACTGATGGGTTAAAAAATGATGGAGATTCTTCATTATTTCAGTTTGGTTTCCTGGGAACCGCAATATATAAATTGAAAATTATGGATAATATTACATTAACAAATACTGGCTCGGTCTTCTCGAATTATCTTGATCACCCTGAAAGACTGGTTCTTGCATACGGTGGAATTTTAAATATGAAAATCAATAAATTTATTTCTACCAATATCACTTTAGATATACTATATGACCACAACCAAATCAGAAGAACTCAGCTGAAACAAACTTTAGGTGTTGGTTTTGCATATAATATTGAAAATGGCAAAAAACGCTCTGAAAATAAAGACAATCAATCCTGGTTAAAAAAATAATTTATATAAAAAATCCCCTTTCTAATTTCTCAGAAAGGGGGTTAACAGCTAAAATTAAGGAACTCAGACAATAAACAAAGATGCAATAGCCTGAGCATCACTTCCACTTAAAACTTCGTCATAAGCCGCAGAACCTGCCGCAGCTCCAAACGCAGTACTCGTATTGAAACCAGCTTGAGTTATATTACCTTCTCCGGCATACACAGGATTGGTTGCAGAGGGCATATTTCCGCCGTCTGCCAATTCTATCCAGCCTTTATTTGCTCTCATTCTTCGTACTTGTGACGCATGACGCGCTTCTACGGAATGAATTTGTAAGGCTGCCTGCAAAACCGTTTTATTGGACATTACATTTCCAGCCTGCCCTTTATAAGCTCTTACTCCTGTGTCTTCAAAAGCCTGTGCAAGAATTAAAAACTGACTATAATTTGTAAAAGGTGTAAAATTTCCACCCGCTGTAAAATCGAAATTCGGTTTTGCTCCTGGAGTTACTCCTAAAGAAGTCAGCGTATTTTTTAAGAAAGTAACGTGAGCCGATTCATGTTTTGCAATTTGCATAAAAACTGGTCTGTCTGCATTTGGAATCAAACTTCCTGCTGCTAAACCTGTTGCATAATATTCATTTTCCAGATATTCCAGAACTAAAGCCAATTGCAAAGCATCAGTTAAAGCATTTTTGAAAAAAGTTCCGCCTCCGTAAGTAGTTTCTTTAGTTTCAGCTTTTACAGGAGTTGTCATTAAAGCTCCCAAACCTAATGGAATTGCTGCAACTGCTGCCTTTTTTCCAAATTCTGAAATATTGGTAAGGGTTTCTAATCTTGATGTTTCTGTCGTGAAAAATTTATCGTCAGAAAGTTTATCTAGTAATTTAAGAATGTTCATAACTGTAATTTTTTGAAGTGAATAATTAACCGATTCCTTGTTCTTTCCAAGTGAAAGGTGTTTTGAAAAATCCTCCTGCTGCCGCTACAACATCTTTAGGCTCCTTTGCAAGATCCAATCCGTTTGCGTCGATCACATCATCACCGGAAAAGGCTGCAGTTCCGGGATTAATTAAATTTCTGATCGCTGAAGCGTGTCTTGCTTCTACGGAAACAATTTTCCCTGCAAGTACCAGATAATCAGGATTTGAAATATACTTTCCTGCGCCATTATAAGCTGCAACACCTGTATCTTCCAAAGCTTTTGCTGTTGCAAGAACAGAATTTCTGTCATTAAAATTCACATTTGCGTATTGAAATTCCAGTGTTGGTAAAACATTAGAAGTTGCTCCGCTGATCGCTGCTTTGAAAAAATCTCTGTGGATTACCTCGTGATGATAAAGATCTGTAAAAAGTTCTTTTTCAATCGTAGAAATTCCCGAATAGAAATTATTTACAACTTTAGTGTAGAAATCTGCTTCCAACTGTTCTAGTGCGTAAGCGTAATTTAAAATTCCGACATCACCTTTACCCAAATCGAAAACGTTATTATCAACAAATTCGAAGTTATCGTCATCACAACCGATCATGGTAAGTCCGGCAATTGCCAAACCGACACCACTCAGTTTCAAAAAATTTCTTCTGCCTGTATCAAGGGTTGCTCCCTGATTAGAAACATTGATAGTTTTTTTCATAATATTATTAATTTAAAGTGTTTGATTTATTTTTTAAATTCTAAATAGTCAGAGAAAAAAAACAGCATAAAAATTATGCTGTTTAAAAACTAAAAAACCATTACGGCATCAACACCGTGTCTATAACATGAATTACTCCGTTTGACTGATTTACATCAGCTATCGTAACTTTTGCGTCATTTCCTTTTGCGTCTCTTACATAAAGATCTTTTCCTTTAGTCCAGAAAGTCAATTCTTCACCTTCTACAGTTTTCATCATTGCTTTTCCACCATTAGCTTTTACGGCTGCCCAAATTTCTTTAGCATTAAATTTCCCTGCAAGAACATGATATGTTAAGATTTTAGTCAACATAGCTTTGTTTTCAGGTTTTACTAAATTTTCAACTGTTCCTTTTGGAAGTTTTGCGAAAGCAGCATCCGTTGGAGCCAATACTGTAAAAGGTCCCGCTCCCTGTAAAGTTTCTACAAGACCTGCAGCCTTTACTGCAGCAACCAAAGTTTTATGATCTTTAGAATTTACTGCGTTTTCGATTATATTTTTAGATGGATACATTGCAGCACCGCCCACCATTACTGTTTTTTCTTTCATCGCTTGTGCAGTTAACGTTCCACTGAATGCAAATGATAAAGCTACCATTCCTAAAACTGCGATTTTTGATCTTGTGTTCATTTTTTGATTTTTTAAGTTAAATATGTATTTGAATTGTGTTCTAACCTCATTTACGAGAGTGGTTTTAATCTAGATTTAAAAATTCAAATATTTTTTTTAAACGACTAATAATCAACCAATTAATTTTATGTATTTTTGAAAAACTCATTAATTAAATTGAAAAATCATTGAAAAAATGTGGTACTTATTAAAAATTATATATCAAATTTCAAGAATTAATTAATATTTAAAATATGATTTGAATTATAATTGGAATATGTTTTATTTTACTATATTTGGAATGAAAAATATTCATTATTAAAACAAACTATTCGGAAGAACAGCTAATCGTTTTACTCAAAGAAAAAAACGAAACCGGTTTTCATCATTTGTATGACAACTATTCTGGCGCGTTGTATGGTGTCATACTCCGAATTGTTCAGTCCAAAGAATATACTGAAGAAATTATTCAGGATGTTTTCGTTAAAATCTGGAATTCCATTCATCAATACGATTCATCAAAAGGAAGATTTTATACCTGGATGATTAATATTGCAAGAAATACGGCGATAGATTATTTAAAATCAAAAAGTTTTCAAAACGAATTAAAAAACCAATCGCTTCCCGATTTCGTATATAACTCTGCAGAGCTTTCAACGACCAATGATTCATCCGATTATATAGGATTTAACAAGGTGTTGGAAAATCTTGAGACTGACAAACAGGAACTTATCAACCTCGCATATTATCAGGGATATACACAAAACGAAATATCCGAAAAACTGAAAATACCGCTTGGAACGGTAAAAACCAAAATGCGAAATGCGCTGATGAAATTAAAAGATTTGCTAAAAGATTATCAATAAATTGAACACTAAAGAATACATATCATCCGGAATTATAGAATCTTATATTCTAGGTCTTGCTTCTTCAGAGGAAGCGGGGATTTTGGAGTGTGTGATGAAGAATAATGCTGAAGTAAAAGCTGCTTTTGAGGAAGCACAGAAAACTTTGGAAGATTTGGCTACGGTTCAGGCTGTGACACCTCCAAACGATTTAAAATCAAAGATATGGAGTAAAATTCAGCAGGAACAGAGTATTGAAGAAGTACAACCAGTGGTTTCTACGGATATTCCGGCTGCCAAAGCGCAGGAAGAGATTAAAATACAGGGAAATAGCAACTGGAAAGTATTTGCAATTGCAGCTTCCGTTTTGTTTTTAGTAAGTGTTGCCGGAAATCTTTTCTGGATGAACGATCAGGCAAAAACCAAGGATGAAATTGCAAAAATGCAGACAGAGAAGCAATCTCAGGATCTTGCTATGCAAAAAATGAATCGAAAGATGGATATGTTTTCTAATCCCGACATGAAAATGGTCATGCTAAAAGGTGTTGAAAAACATACAGATTCTAAAGCTATGGTTTTCTGGGATAAAAAAACAAAAGAAGTCTATCTGAATGCTGAAACCCTGCCAAAAGCGCCGGAAGGAATGCAGTATCAGCTTTGGGCAATTGCCGACGGAAAACCTGTAAATGCAGGAATGTATACCGAAGAAAAAGACAGCAAAATTGCTCTTGCAAACATTCCAAACGCACAAGCTTTTGCAATTACCTTGGAAAAACAAGGAGGAAGCCCTGTTCCTACAATGGAAAACATGTATGTGATGGGCGAAATTTAATCTAAAAATTAATTTATAAAATATAAAGATCAGCTTTAAAAGCTGATCTTTTTTTATTGAGAAAAGATATCGGCTTCATAGAGAGATTAAACCATTAACCTAAGTAAAATTTCTTACCTTAGATTTATCATAATAATTCTTTAATCGTAAAATAATTCTATGGAAAAAAGAAAAATTAAAAATACCGATTTATCAATCGCACCGATCAATTTTGGAGGAAACGTTTTTGGATGGACATTGGATGAGAAAAAGTCTTTTGATATTTTGGATAAATTTTCAGCAGAAGGTTTTAATTTTATAGACACAGCCGATACATATTCTTGGTGGGTAAACGGAAAGGGCGGTCAATCCGAAGAAATCATCGGAAAATGGATGAAAAGCCGTGGAAACAGAAATGATTTAGTAATCGCTACAAAAGTAGGTTCAGAAACAAAAGAACATGGTTTTGACATCAGTAAAAAACATATCTTAAAATCTGTTGATGAATCTTTACAGAGGCTTCAAACGGATCATATCGATTTGTATTACACACATTTTGATGATAACAAAACACCGGTGGAAGAAACGTTATCTGCTTATGACGAAATTGTAAAAGCCGGAAAAGTCCGTTATATTGCTGCATCAAATGTATCTCCTGAAAGGTTGAAAGAATCTTTTAAAGTCGCTGAAGAAAATAATTTCCCAAAATATGTTGCGCTTCAACCACATTATAATTTGCTGGAAAGAGAAGGTTTTGAGAAAAATTATGCTTCTCTGGTAAAAGAGTTTGACTTAAGTGTTTTTCCGTATTGGTCTTTAGCTGCAGGTTTTTTGACAGGAAAATATCGTACTGAAGATGATTTGTCAAAAAGCCAAAGAGGGGAAGGTGTAAGAAAATATCTGAACCCAAAAGGTTTAGAAGTTTTAAAAGCACTGGACGAAATCAGTGCAAAACATAATACAACTCAAGGTGCTGTCGCATTGGCTTGGTTATTGGCAAATCCTTTGATCACGGCTCCAATTGTAAGTGCTACAAGTGAATCTCAACTTAAAACATTGTTTGCCGCTCCAAAAATTGAATTAAGCAACGACGATGTAGAACTATTGAATAAAGCAAGTAATTAATTATACGCTTACATTTTTTCTTATAAAAATCCGTTCAAAATCTATTGAACGGATTTTATTTATTCTTTAACCGTCTCTTTTTTCGGTCTTAAAATCAATCGGATGGAAGGATTATTGGTTATAAACAATCTTAACCAGGTGAAAGCCAATCGAACTTTGCTTGCAAATCCAACCAAAGGAATAATATGAATAAAAAGCCACGTCAACCAAGCCAAGAAACCTTTAAATGAAAGCTTTGGAAGATCAACTACAGCATTGAATTTAGAAATAATCGCCATGCTTCCTTTATCATTATATTCAAACGGAATCTGTACTTTTTCTTCTTCAATTCTTTTCAAATTTTCACCTAAATTTTTTGCATGCTGAATGGCAACCTGAGCTAATTGCGGATGACCCTTCGGAAATTTCTCATCTGAAAACTGTAAAGCAATATCACCCAAAGCATAAATATTTTTCATTCCCTGAACTTTATTATAGGCATCGACTAATAATCTTCTGCCTTTTCCAAAACTTTCTTCAGGAATTCCGGGAACTTCACGACCAATCACGCCTGAAGTCCAGATTAAAGTTTCAGTTTCGATAGTTTTTCCGTCAGCTAAAATCACTTTTTTATCAACATAATCTTTTACAGCTGTATTTAAAATAATTTTAACACCTAAACTTGAAAGCTTATCATAAGCTGCTTCCTGAGCCATTTTACTCATCGGAGAAAGTAAAGTTGGAAGTGCATCAATCAGATAAATATTTGAAAGACCAAGTTTGATTTCAGGGTATTCTTTTTCGGCAATATAAGTTCCCATTTCAGCGATCATTCCTGCAAGTTCTACTCCGGTCGGTCCGCCTCCTGCAATTACAATATTTTGTAATTTTTGGGCTTCTTTTATATTTTTATTTCGTGCCGCTTCTTCTAGATTCAGGAGCATATAATTCCTTAAATATAAAGCTTCATCAATGGTTTTCATAGGAAGAGAGCATTTTTTTACATTTTCCATTCCGAAGAAATTGGATTCTGTCCCTAAAGCCAACACTAAGTAATCATACTGAAGAATTCCGTTTTCAGTTTCAATAGAATTATTTTCAGGGTTTACTTTCACAAGATTTCCCATGTGAAAATTCACGTTTTTATAATTTGAAAATAATTTTCTAAACGGATAACTGATATTCGATGCCTCAATAAATGAAGTTGCTACCTGATAAATAAGCGGTGGAAAAAAGTGGTAATTGTTCTTATCTACCAATGTAACGCGGAATCTTTTATCGTTAACCAAAGATTTCACAAGATTGATTCCGGCAAAACCTCCGCCTACGATGACGATGTGCTTTTTCATATTTTATTGATATTGTGGTGTGACAATATGGATTCAAGAATAGAGCCAAAGGAAGGTTTTTTTAGTATAAATTAGATTAACAAAGTTTTAAATAATCATTTACTTTATCAAAGCCTTTGCAATAAAAATATTAGTGAAAATTTAAGTAAAAAAAGGATGAATCAATCAATTCACCCTTTAAATTTGCTTTAAAAATTACTATTTCTTGTTTTAACTAAAATCAAAATTGCAAAAAGACAACTTATTGCACCGAAAATATAAATTGCCTGATAATTTAACCATCCTGCAATCAACCCCGCAACTGGACCTGCCAAACCTAAAGAAAGATCAAAAAATGCGGAATAAGCTCCCAAAGCGGTTCCTCTCATTTGTGGCTCTACTTTTTTTATAGCCAAAACTCCTAATGACGGAAATACCAAAGAAAATCCGACTCCTGTCAACGCACAACCTACAATTGCCATCCATCCGGAAGTCGAAAATCCGATAAATAATTGTCCGATAATTTCGATCGCAAATGAAACTAAAGCTACTTTATATCCACCAAACTTATCTGGATAAGAAGCAAAAAACAAACGGGTCAAAATATAAAATCCTCCGAAGCAAAAGAATCCCAATGAAGCATCTCCCCAATTTTTCTCAGCAAATAGCAATGCAATAAAAGAAGCAATACATGCAAATCCCATCGATGAAAAAGCCAATGCCAAACCTTGATTTGAAACCTTACCAATTATTTTATAAAAAGGAGGTCGAACATGAGAAGCATCCACTTCGAGAACTGTTAATTTGGAAGTCGAAAGCCAACTAATAACAGATAAAAAAATCACCAAAACAAAAGGAATTACAATCCCAAATTGATCGATTAACCAAAGACTCAAAGGTGCTCCCAAAGCAATTCCTGCATACATTGCAATCCCATTCCAGGTCATTACTTTTCCCGAATTTTGAGCTCCGAGAAGCCCGATTCCCCATGTTAAAGCTCCTGTTACCAACATACTTTCAGCAATTCCGTGGATGATTCTGGAAATAATCAGTAAACCTAAAACCACAAGAGGAAAACCGACCGAAGAACTTGCAAAAATATACAGTAAGCCTGCAACAAAAATCATAAAAACACCTCGTTGTTTACTAATTTTAGCGCCTAAAGTATCTGTGATTTTTCCTGCATAAGCCCTCGTTAATAAAGTAGCCAAAGATTGAAGTCCCATTATAATTCCTACCGTAAGATCTCCAAATTTTAAATCATTTTTAATGAATCCGGGCAAAGCTCCCAAAGAAATTCCCATCGTGAGATAGACTGCAAAAACTGAAATTACAATAGGAGTAAGAACATTTGTAAGCGATTTTTCTTTTTGAATAATTTTGTCACTTGCTGTGACCGATTTTGTATTTTTCATTGTCATACCGTTTTATGTTAATATTTTACGGTGACAAAAATAGAGTGGTAACAGATGTTAAGCGATGGCTAATAAAAGGTTGTTATTGGACAAATAATGGTTTCCTTTCTCTAAACTGAGAAGCTGTATTTCCTGTATTCTTTTTAAAAAATCTTGAAAAATAGGCATGATCTTCATAACCCAGTTGAAAAGCAATCTGTTTAATATCCAAATCTGTATAATACAAAAGTCTTTGAGCTTCCAGAATAATTTCCTGATGAATCCAGTGACTTGCAGAAAACCCTGTGATTTCTTTTACTATTTCATTTAAATAAAGTGGCGTAATATTCAATAAAGATGCATATTCTTTCACCTGTTTTAGCTCCTTATAATGAATTTGAATCATTTGTTTAAATTCGATGACGGTTTTATATTTTTGTCCCCGATCAGATTTCCTGAATTTTGATTTTGAATTAAATTTTGAATAAACATTCCAATTAAACTATCCGTCAAGGAATTAACAATTGATTCTCTGAAAGTTTCCTTTATATTTTTAAGAATATTTTCAAAAACAGGGAGAAAATTAAAAATCTCATTACTCTTAGAAATTGGAACTGCTTGATTTGAATTAAGATATGTATTAAAAATTTCAAGATAAGTTTTAGATATCAAAGCCGTTTCGATAAAAACGAACCAACCTTTATTAATTTCCTGATTAAGATATCTGTGAACCTGCCCCGGAGCAATATAACAAGCCGAACTTCCAGATAAAGTAATTTCCCTGAAATCCAGTTCCCATACAAAATTTCCCTTTTCCTGAATGATCAACATAAAATGGTCGTCCCGATGCGGAACTTGTTCTCTGAAGTCGAGTTGTTCAATAGCAACGATTTCGATGCCGATCGCTTCGAGTTCATCTTTATGAATAAGGATTTCCGTTTTTGCCATTTTATCTTAAAATCAGGGTAAAATTACAGAATATTATTGTTTTAATATTAAAAAGCTCAAATTCCAATTTAATTCGAAAAATAAATTTTTAAATATTAATTAATGGCTGTGAAAATTATCATTGGTATTTTATTTTGATTCAATATAAATAATTTTCTGTATCCATAAAAATAATACATTCTGTATCTGTGTCTAAATTTTTATACTCAATACATTTGTTTCATAAATAAGCAATGATTATGGAAACGGATTACAAAACTCAACAAAGAAGTCAATATGCAGAAGTTTACATTTCTGATATTCCTCAATTAAAAAATATTTTTCTGGAGATTTTTAAATTAGAATCTGTAAATGAAAATTTTGGAATTCCATTTCTTATCTTGAAAAAAGGAAGTAACATTGCTGCATTTGCAAGTCTTTTTATTAAAGATAATAAAATTGATTTTCAAATTTATCAGAACTCAGACTTAACAATTAATGAAAGAGCAGGTTTCGAAAAAAACGCAGAAAGTTACTTCAGACAAAATAATTCTGCAAATTTTAGAGATGTCGAGCAATTAAAAAGCAGCATTATCCAGATGATCGATTGGCTGAATATTTAATTATTAATTTAATTCTAAAACTATATATTTATTAAAAATTTTCAAATTCTTCATGGCTAAAGATATATTGTATCTCAAGATCGCAAAAGCTGTTGCCAAGCAAATTCAAAGCGGAACTCTGCAATTTGGAGACAGATTGCCGTCACTTCGAAGTGCCCAAAAATTGTATAACGTAAGTTTAAATACTGTGAAACAAGCTTATATGGAACTGGAAAGCTTATCATTGGTAGAATCGAAACCAAAATTCGGGTATTTTGTAAGTCAGACTTCACAAAGAAAATTAGCACTTCCTTCTATATCCACGATCAATATATCCGAGAAAGAAAAAATGGATGAAGATCTGTTGAAAAAAGTTTTTGATACGATCTCAAAACCCGATATTACACAGTTTGCTTTGGGAATTCCCGGAGATAATTTTCTTCCGTTGGCAAAGATGAAAAAATCGATCATTAATGTTGCTAAAAATAAAAAGGACAGCGGAACTGCCTATGAACCCGTTCAGGGAAATGAACACCTGCGTCGGGAAATTGCAAAATGGACATTGGTTTTGGAAGGAAAAATAACTGAAGATGATCTGGTCATTACTTCCGGGGCGATGAACGCGATCTACAATTGTCTGATGGCAGTTACAAAACCCGGAGATTCTGTCGCAGTGGAAAGTCCTGTTTATTTTGGAATTTTACAGGCCATTCAATTATTAGGTTTAAAAGCTGTGGAAATTCCTACACATCCTGTTTATGGCGTTGATCTCGATGCTTTGAAAAAAGTTTTACCAACGATTTCAGCCTGTTGTTTCGTGACTGATTTTAATAACCCTCTAGGTTTTCAAATGCCTGATGAAAATAAAAAAGAACTGGTACGATTAATCACAGAATTTAATGTTCCTCTGATTGAAGATGATATCTACGGCAACGTTTATTTTGGTTCGGAAAGACCAAAACCCTGCAAATATTATGATGAAGCCGGTTTGGTGATGTGGGTGAATTCTGTTACTAAAGTTTTAGCTCCGGGTTATAGAATTGGCTGGGTTGCCCCGGGAAAATTTAAAGACAAAATCATTCGACAAAAATTGATTCAGACAGTTTGCAGTCCTTCTTTTTACTCAGATGTAATTGCTGATTTTCTGGAACACGGACGTTATGATCATCATTTGAAAAGTTTCAGGCAGAAGCTTTATGGAAATTATTTACAAATTCAAAGAGCAATTAATACCTATTTTCCGGATAATACAAAAATGTCTGAACCGAAAGGCGGATTTATGCTTTGGCTCGAACTTGATAAAAAAATCTGCACTGAAGAGCTTTATAATGAAGCTTTAAGCAGGAAAATAAATTTCGCTCCCGGAAGAATGTTTTCTCAGCACAATCAGTTTCAGAATTGTATGCGTCTTAATTATGCCTTAGAATGGACCGACCGTGTTGAAAGCGATATTGAAACGCTGGGAAAAATGATCAAAAACAGAATGTAGATCAAATAGATTATTATCAGAAACTTAACATTAAGAAAAACTTAAATAAAAATTAAAGCCCAAAACACCGATTAACATTCATATTTTAATGAATTCAGCTGCTAAAAAGTATTAAAACAACATATCCAAATAAATCTTTTTAATTTTTTTTTAAGGAAATGTTAAGCATTTTGTTATGTAATGTTATCTGTATGTTAACGCAATGGGAATGCACTTCGAAATAATTTTGCAATACAATTTTGAAGTATAAAAAAATGAAAAAAATAATCTGTGCTATTGCATTATTATCTTTCAGTCTTGCCTTCTCGCAGGAAACCAGCTCTAAAATTTTCGGGAGATTAAAAGGAACAACTTCCGAAATGACCATCAAAGTAATCCACGTTCCGACCAACAGCAGTTTTGAAACCAAAACTAACAAAAACGGACAGTTTAGTTTAGACAATTTACAACCTGGAGGACCTTATACAATTGAGGTAATGGATGGTTCAAATGTGGTTTATTCCAACAGCAATGTTCAACTGTCATTAGGGAATAACGATCTTCCGGTGGTAGAAGTTGGAAATAAAGAAAAGGTAATTGATGAAGTAAAACTGACTTCCAAAAGAACAACCGCAGCAAAATTCGGGGTAGGAATCAGCCAAGCACAGATTTCAGGACTTCCAAATATCAATCGTGGAATTCAGGATGTTACAAAGCTCGTTCCCCAAAGTGCCAATAACTCCTTCAACGGAACAAATTTCCGTTATAATAACGTAACAATTGACGGTTCTATTAACAATGATGCGATTGGATTCAGCCCATCTTTAGGCGGACAAACAGGAACTTCGGGAATGCCGGGAAGCAGTACGCGTTCGAATTCCATCAGTTTAGATGCTATTCAGGATGTGCAGGTTTATATCGCTCCTTATGATGTAAAATTAGGAAATTTCTTAGGCGGAAGTATTAATGCTGTTACAAGAAGCGGGAGTAATAACGTGGAAGGATCTTTGTATATGTACGGTAGAAATGCCTCGATCACAGGAAATAACAGAGTTGGTGACAATTCTAAAATGCCAAGTTCTTTCCAGGATTTTATCTATGGTGGAAGAGTAGGATTGCCTGTTGTAAAGGATAAACTATTCTTATTCAGTAATATCGAATATACAAAAAGAACAGATCCTGTTTTTTATAATGCAGGAGATCAAGGAGCTTTGGTAAGCAATGATGTTGCTCAGCAGATTTCAAATTTTGTAAAAAATAAATACGGTTTTGATGTTGGAAGTTTTAATAATTACAACAATTTCTCCGAAAGCGGAAAGCTTTTCAACAAATTAGACTGGAAAATCAATGACAAACATACGTTGTCCATTAAAAACAATACAGTTTTCTCACAAGCTTCAAACCTGGAAAGAGACGGTGCTAATTTCCGTTTTGCAAGCATGGATTTTGTTCAGAAAAACACTTCTTCTACAACAACTTTAGAATTGAAGAGCCGTTTTAATGACAAATGGAACAACAACTTGATTTTAGGATATTCTTCGATCCACGATTACAGAGATCCTACTTCTCAAAACGCAATGTTCCCACAAGTTGAAATTGCTTACAACGGAGGAACAATTTTATTAGGAAACGACAGGGAAGCAACGGTTTTCAATATGAAGCAGAAAACTTTTGAAATTACTGACAATTTAACATATAAAGCAGGTCATCACACATTTTTATTAGGAACCCACAACGAATTATATAATATCGATTACGGCTTTGTAAATGCTCTTAACGGAAGAATTTCTTATAAAAGTTTAAATGATTTTTATAATTCAAATCCGGCAAGAATCAGAGGGACATATCCTTTTAATGGTGCAAGCAGAGATGATATATTTAATAATCCTTATGCTCAGTATAAAGTTAATTTGTTATCTGCTTATTTTCAGGATGAAATCAATTGGGGCAGATTAAGATTAACTCCCGGAGTGAGAGTAGATTATACAGATTTACCAAATAAACCGCTTTTAAGCCCGGCTGTAAATAATTCTCCGGCAGATCCAAATTATGGAAATACCTATACTTACACACCTTTAAGCCAGCTTACAAACGATTATCTTAACAAGCCTACAATTTCCCCAAGATTAGGATTTAATCTAGATCTTACTCAAGATAGATCTTTGGTGATGAGAGGAGGATCAGGAATTTTTGTGGGAAGAATTCCTTTTGCCTGGTTGGGTTATGCTTATTATAATGACGGAGTTGGTTTCGGAAGTTATGATTACAATGCGCCGACAGCCGCTCAATTGGCAGCAAACGGAGATCCTTTATCAAGCGGAAATTTCCCGAAATGGCAGAATTCTTCAAAAGTACAGGTGGATTTAATTGATAATAACTTTAAAATGCCAAGAGTCTGGAGAAGTTCATTAGCCTTCGATTATACTGTTTCAGGATATAAACTGACATTGGAAGGAATTTATACTAAAGTTTTATACGATTTAAAATTCCAACAGGTTAATAAAACGGATAATGTGACTTATTTCAGTTATGATACCAATCACGAAATGCCGATTTACACAACAAATATCAACAGTAACTTCTCGAATGCGTATATGCTTTCGAACACCAAAGAAGGATACAGATACAATTTGACGGCACAACTTCAAAAGTCGTATAATTTTGGGTTAAATTTCTTTGTTGCGTACACTTACGGAGACGCAAAAGACATCACAAACGGTATCAGAAATTCGATGGAAAGTAACTGGCAAATGAACCAATCTCTGACACCGAATGATCCTAAATTGACAACTTCAAACTTTGCGATAAAGAATAGAGTTGTAGCGAATGTTGGATATACCTTACCGCTTTCTGAGTCAAATAGAATATCAGCGAACGTTTATTTTAATGCTCAGTCAGGAAATCCTTTTTCTTGGGGATTTGTAAACAGTACGATCGCCAATACAGGACAGGCAGCAGGTTTAGCCTACATTTTCAAAGACGCAGCTGAAGCAACAAAATATATTGCTCCGATAAAAGACGGTTCAGGAAATATTTTAGTTACAACAGCTCAACAGGTTGCAGATTACGAAAAATTTATCAACAGCAACGAATATTTAAGCAGCAGAAGAGGAAAATTCACGGAAAGAAACGGAGATTTCACTCCTTGGAATATTCAGGCGGATTTTAGAATTATGGATGAGATCAGATTAAGCGAAAAATCTAAAAACACGATTCAGATTTCATTAAGTATCATCAACTTAACAAATTTACTGAACAAAGACTGGGGTAAAGTATACTTCGTGCCAAACACTTTCAATTCAACAGCGAGTGTTGGTTTAACGAAAGTTGGAAATGTAGCAACAGGACAGCCTTCTGCAGGAGATCCAACGTATAATTTTACAACACCGGGATTGCCTTATACGATCGATCAGTTTGCATCGAGATTCCAGGCACAGTTGGGAATTCGATATAATTTTTAATTAATATTTCATTATTTACTACATATAGATTTATTAGATTCTTTCAAAGTGAGGTCCGGATATTCTTTCCGGGCTTCTTTTCATTAATATATAACTAGGCATTTAGTTATATTTATTATATTTGCAGACTTTTAAAACAGATAAAATTTAAAAATAAATAATAAGATGAAAAAGTTAATCACAACATTTTCTTTAGCAGCAGGACTTTTCCTGACTTCAAACTTAGTAAGTGCACAGCAAAAAATAGGTCATGTAAACTCTGACGAAGTTTTCAATAATCTTCCGGAAGCGAAAACTGCAGAAGCATCTTTGGATACTTTTACTAAAACAAAACAAGCTGAGATCGAAAAAATGATCACATCATATCAAACTAAGCTTAAAGCAGCTCAGGATAAAGAAAAAACGATCAGTGAGGCAAACAAAGAATCTGTTATTAAAGAATTAACAGCAGCACAAACTGAATTGCAAACCTTAGGAAAAAGTATTGAAGAAGCTCGTACAAAAGCAGCTCAGGATGTTTCTAAAAAGCAAGGGGAATTATTTACGCCTATTCAACAAAAAGTAGCAACTACAATTTCTGCAGTAGCGAAAGAAAAAGGATTGGCTTATGTATTTGATGTTTCTGCTTCACAAGGTAACAACAATATCGCTTATATGGATGGAGGTGAAGATATTACACCAGCTGTAAAGTCTAAATTGGGAGCAACAGGAGGTAAAAAATAATCCTGTAAACATAAAAAGTAAAGCCCGGAAAGTTATTTTTCGGGCTTTACTTTTTTTAATTATTTAAAAATTTTACAATAAAAAATATTCTCGCGTAATTCTGTGCTATTATTCCGCGAAAATGTGCTACAACTTCAGCCATACTCTGAAATACCTTTGTCATATCAAAATCAAACAATAAAATTTTTAACAACAAAAACATTAAAAATAATGGCAAAAACAGTTTTTATTACAGGTGCATCTAGAGGTTTCGGAAAATTATGGGCAGAAGCTTTTTTAAAAAGAGGCGATAAAGTGGCAGCTTCGGCAAGAAATATTTCAGCGCTGGACGATTTGGTTGAAAAATATGGGGACAATATTCTTCCGGTTCAATTGGATGTTACCAAAAAAGATGACGTAAAAAATGCAGTTGAAACAATTAAGAATCATTTCGGAGGCATTGATATTCTGATCAATAATGCAGGTTACGGACTTTTCGGAACGGTTGAAGAAACGACAGAAGAACAGGCAAGAGCTCAGATGGAAACCAACTTTTTCGGATTACTTTGGGTAACTCAGGCGGTTCTTCCGGTGATGAGAGCTCAAAAAAGCGGTCATATTATTCAGGTTTCCAGTTTCTTGGGATTAACAACGCTTCCAATGTTAGGTTTATATAATGCTTCAAAATTTGCAGTAGAAGGTTTAAGCGAAACAATTGCATCAGAAGTGGCACATTTAGGAATAAAATTCACTTTGATCGAACCTAATGGTTTCTCTACAGAATGGGCAGGAGCTTCAGCGGCACAAACTACTTCAGACATAGCAGATTACAATCCTGTACGTGAAGGTTTTGCGGAAGGAACAAACAGTTCTGATATTTGGGGAGATCCAAATGCTACCGTCGAACCCATCTTAAAAGTTGTAGACAGTGAAAATCCTCCATTAAGATTATTATTCGGAAAAATAGCTTATCATTCTATGAATGAAGTCTATACAAACCGATTAAAAGACATCGAAGAGTGGAAAGACGTAAGCATTGCAGCTCATGGTCGTTAATATTTGATATAGATTTTAATGATAACATTTTGAAGTTAAAGTAAATTCTATCCATTAAATTTGGTCTTTAATTAAATTTAAAAAACTCCAATGAAACATTATAAAACCATTACGGAACTTCATTCGGGAAATCTTTGGGAGGCGCCTCAACATCCGCTTTTGGGTTTAGTTGGCTGCCTTTCCGGCTGTACTTTGGGAAATCAGGAATTTACAACGGATTCTTATATTATTGCTTTTAAAAAAATAAAGTCCGGGGTTTTTATGTATGGAAGAACCCAATATGATCACGATAACGGTTGTATGTTCTTCACAAAACCAAGACAGGTGATTGAAATGAAGGATCTTGAGTTTGAAGAACGTGGTTTTATGCTGATGATCGATCCTGATTATTTAAACGGTCATGAATTATTTAAAACCATCGAGCAATACGGTTTCTTTGATTATGATGTAACGGAAGCAATTCACCTTTCACCAAAAGAAGAACAGATCATTTTCGAACTTCATGAAAAAATTCAGACCGAATATTTAAATAACCCTGATGAATACAGTAGAGAGATCATTTTAAGTCATGTTTCATCTATTTTAAAATATTCTCAGCGTTTTTATAAGAGACAGTTTATCGATCGTTCTCAGGTAACGGGAAAAATTACGTCAAAATTCAATGAAGAATTAAAAAAATATATTAACGAAGGAAATTTCGAAAAAATAGGATTACCTAATGTTGGCTATATTGCTGATCAACTGGCAATTTCGCCTCGTTACTTAAGTGATCTTTTAAAGCAGGAATCCGGCAAAACTGCAATCGAGCTTATTCATATATTTTTAATTTCAGAAGCTAAAAATTTACTCAGAATAGGAGAGAAAGGAGTATCTGAAATCGCCTATCAATTAGGATTTGAAAACGCTTCTTATTTTACACGTCTTTTTAAGAAACAAACTGGAATGAAACCTTTGGAGTTCCGAAAAACAAGTTTGAATTAAATCTAATTTTTATCATCGTTTATTTAAATCTTCTGTAAGAAATTGCAGAAGATTTTTGATCAATCAATCAATCAATCAATCAATCAATTAATAAAAAAGCTGGAAATTAAGAATTTATGTTTTCCCATTTCCAGCTTTCTATCTTCAGTTTTTTACATTGATCTAATCGAGGGGTTTTCGTCCTGTTATAAGGTTATAAAGTATTACAATAATTGCAATTACAAGTAATACATGAAGTAAATAACCTGTACTGATTCCAGGTACAACGCCCAACATTCCTAAAAGCCATACCACAATACAAATGACTGCGACTAACCATAATATACTTCTCATGACTAAATATTTTTAAGTGATTTGATTTAATATATACACATATTGTGCCTTTTTAGATAAATCATATTAAAAATAAATACCACAAAATCAATTATGATCAATTTCATGCAATTTAAAAGCTTGAAAATTAAATAATTCCGAAATGAATTAATGCCTTTTCAATTCCGTGATCATCAACTTCTTCGGTGATAAAATCTGAGATTTCTTTTACAATATCATTTGCATTTCCCATCGCAACTCCAATTTTTACAAATTTCAGCATCGAAATATCGTTTCCACCATCTCCGAAAGCCATTGTCTCAGAAACATCAATTCCAAAATGTTCACAAAAAGTTTCTATTCCAACTTTTTTGCTGATTCCACCCGGATTTACGTCCGCAAATAGAGGAGTCCATCTTGATGCAATACTTTTGGGCATTACTTTATGCATAAATTCCGCTTCAGCTTCAGGTCTTAGAAAAATATTTGCCTGAAGTACATTTTCTTTATCAATATTTTCTTTATCATGGATCGGTGGAACAGGAAGGTTAACATGAGCATACATTCCTACAACTTCAGGAGTTGCATCATTGATCTCAACTTTATTTTCATACATTAATGAATAACTTAAAGGAAAATTCTCCGCGTGATCGATTAAATTCTGAATATCTTCAGGATCAATTGTATATTTGGAGATCAATTCTTTGGAAGCTGTAGCACAATAGCCACCATTAAATGTAATAAATCCATCAAATTCCAAATGTTGAATATGATGCAAACTACTGATAGAACGCCCTGTTGCTACAATTACTTTGATTCCGTTTTCACGAAGTTTTTCTAATGCTTTTTGTGTGCTTTCGGGAATTTTTCCTGTTTTAAAACTAATCAAAGTTCCGTCGATATCGAAGAAAACAGCTTTTATTTTGTGAGGATTTTTGGTGTTTAAAGTATTCATTAATTACAATCGTTTTGAATATTGAACGTATACTGACAAAAATACGACAATAATATTTTTGATTAATTGTTTAACCCAATATTTAATGATTAATTTAGATTAAGAAAACCTCAGAAAGATGAAACCTTACAACACCATTCACCAAGAATTTGAACCGCCGGAACAACTCAAAGATTCTATAAAATGTTTTTGGTACAATGACTCGAATTTCGGAGCAACGGAAACAAGTTTTGAAGTAATTCCGGATGGTAATGCAGAAATTATTTTTCATTTCGGAAATGGCTGCAGTATTTATCATGATGAAATTTTACAAGAATTACCTTCACCTTTTTTAGTAGGTTTACTCAACGAGCCTGTGCATTTTTACACTAAAAATCGGTTGCAAATCATTGCTGTAAGATGTTTTCCCTGGACGGTTTTTGATTTGCTCGGATTAGTTTCCAATAAAAACGGGGTTTCTGTTTTTGAACATCCAATTGCAGAACTTCACTCTGCTTTAACTCAATTTATTAATGAAAATAAGATTGAAGAAGCTATTCATCTTATAAAAGAATATTTTACAAATATACATTCTAAAATTCCGACCGACAGTTCATTATATAAAGCTGGAGTTGCGATGCGAAAAGCGAACGGAACAATTTCCGTAAGTCAGGTTGCGGACGCGGCTCATTCTACAGTTCGTACACTTGAAAGGAAGTTTAAACAATCTTCCGGTCATACTGTGAAAGACGTTTCCGGCTTAATGCGTTTTGAACAGGTGAGAAATCAATTATGGCTCAAACCGAATTCCAATCTTGCTGAACTGGCGATAGAATTAGGTTATACGGATCAAGCACATTTAAGCAAAGAATTCAAGCGATACAGCGGAACGACACCCGCAAAATTTGCGCAAAAAGCAAAGAAAGAACAAATTTCCGACAGCGATTTTGTCGCATTTTTACAATCCTAAGATTAATAGATTTCAGAATTTTGTCATCTAATTAATACAAATTAAATGAACAATTTACTGAAAGATAAAAAAGTTGCAATTATAGGAGCCGGACCTGTTGGCTTAACAATGGCAAAATTACTGCAGCAAAATGGAGTAGAAGTGCTTGTTTTTGAAAGAGATAAAGATCCTCATGCAAGAATTTGGGGCGGAACTCTTGATCTTCACAAAACTTCCGGGCAAGAAGCATTAAAGAAAGCCGGATTGCTGGAAAAATATTATGAAAATTCAATTCCGATGGCTATCAATTTCGCCGATAAAGAAGGTAATATAATAGCTTCAACAGAAATAACACCTGAAAACCAGTTTGATAATCCTGAAATTAACAGAAATGATCTAAGAAAAATCTTGCTTGAAAGCCTGAAAGACGATACTGTAATTTGGGACAGAAAATTGATCAGTCTTGATGAAAACAATGGAAAATGGCGGTTGCAATTCGAAAACAATTCTGATGAAACTGCCGATTTTGTGATTGTTGCCAATGGCGGAATGTCGAAAGTAAGAAATTACGTTACGTCTAATACGGTGGAAGATACAGGAACTTTTATTCTTCAGGGAGATGTTCCTCAACCGGAAATCAATTGTCCTGAATTTTTCAAATTATGCGACGGAAAAAGATTGATGAATTCTCATAACGGAAATTTATTGGTTGCCAATCCTTTTAATAATGGAGCTTTAACGTATGGTGTCATTTTCAAAATACCCGAAGATTGGAATAATGGAGTTCAATTAAATTCTAACAATAATGAAGAAGTTTTAGAATTTCTTTCGCATAAACTTTCGGATTGGGGTGAAATTTATCAGGAATTATTCAAAGCGACGACATTTTTTGTAGGATTACCTACGAGAAAACTTTCTATTGGAAAACCCTGGAAAACTGATCGTCCTTTACCGATAACTTTGATTGGTGATGCAGCACATTTAATGCCGCCATTTGCCGGACAAGGCGTAAATATCGGATTGGTAGATGCTTTGAATTTATCTGAAAATCTTACAAACGGGAGGTTTGAAACAATTGAGCAAGCTGTTTTTGATTATGAAGAAAAGATGTTCATCTACGCAAAAGAAGCGCAATCCGAGTCGAGCGAGAATGAAATAGAAATGCGTGATCCTAATTTTTCTTTTTTGAAATTTATGAATTACTAATTCAATCTGCCTAAAATCTTACATTATATATAAGGTACAATTCTTGCACAATTTTCAGAAACCACAAAATATTTAATTATGAAAAATCAAGAAGAAGTATCTGTTTTAAATGATTTGCTTCACATTACCAATGACCGAATTCAGGGATTTTCGAAAGTCGAAGGGAAAATCTGGGAAAAATATCCTGATGTAAAAGATGATTACGACAGAATGATCACACAATCTAAGATCATGAAAAATGAACTGATCGATCTTATTCAGGAAAATGGAGAAAAAGCCAGCGATACATCATCTGTTGCTGGAGCTCTTCACAGAACGTGGATTGATATTAAAAACTCTTTCACGATAGGAAATACGGAAGAATCTACTTTAGAAAATGTTATTTTCGGAGAAAATGCGGCAATCGATGCTTATCAAAATGCTATTGATACTGGAAATTTGAGTGAAAACAGCTTGGATATAGTTTCGGAACATCTAAAGAATATAAAAGATTCTTATCATCAGTTCAAAGGAATCAGCAACTATAAGAACAAAGACTGATTGCTAATAAGGAAACTTACCATTAATAAATATTTAGCTAAAACAACTTCTCAAAAACGGGAGGTTGTTTTGCTTTTTACCTTCAAAAAACTTTCAATTTTTTCACACTTTTTTTGAAAATCGCTCTTTGCAGGAATTTTTAATGATAAAATTTGCGAAAAATTAATTTTAAAATCATAAAATCGAATTCATTTTTCATAAAAACTATCAAAAACATGGGAATTATGAAAGAATAAATTAATATTAAAAAACATTTTATTTTTTAGAATTATTAATTTTAATCTTAAGAAAATCAAATAGATATTCAATAAAATGAAAAATGTAAAAAATACCAATTATATTAATCAAATATTAAATCATAAAAATATTTTAGTATTTTTTTCAAAATAATATTGGCATATTGTAATTTTTCATATCTTAGTGATGTATTAATCATATAAATATTTTACACATGAAAAACTTAAAAAAATTGAACAGAAACGAGTTAAAAACTATTTCAGGAGCTGGACTTCTTGATAACGTATTTGGAGTAGTAACTGGTACAGTAAATGCTACTACAGGTATCCTAAACGGTGTTGGTGCTGTTGTTGGTAACACTGTAAACGGTGTTGGTTCTACAGTAGGAGCTACTGTAAGTGGAACTGTAACAGTTTTAACAGGTGGATTATGCCAAGTACAGTGTGTACTGAATGGTGTTGTTTCAATACACGTATTAAATTGTGGAGCAGCTACTTGCTAGAAAATAAAATACGGTACAACATAGCCGCTCATTTTGAGCGGCTTTTTTATGAAATTTAGAATCATCACAAAAAACTTTTATGAAAAACTTAAAAAAACTGAACAGAAAAGAGATGAAGACCATCTCAGGAAGCGGCTTACTTGATGACATTGCCGGATCTTTAGATTTTTTAGATCCACTTGTAAAACCTATTGCAAATACCGTAAATAATATATTTTGCAGAATTGAATGCGTATCGAACGGAATGGTTGTTATTAAATTTCTTCCCTGCGAATCAACCTGCTAATAATAATTACATTAAAAATATTGACCGTTCTAAAAAAGAGCGGTTTTTTTATTTTAAATTTAAGACCTGTCCTAAACTGTATAATTTTTGTCCTTTGCGACTAATTGGATAATTAATACTTTTACACAGTAAAATTAGGATATGGAAAACGCCTTACAAATCCAAGCAAAGAAAAAAGTTCTCATTGTCGCAATGACGGGCAGTACACTTCTTTATTTAGCCGGACCAACCGATGTATTTTCGCAGGCAAACAAATATTTGGAAGAAGCCGGAATTAAAAACGGCTATGAAGTTCTGATAGTTTCTCCGGCTTCCAATAAAAAAATAACTACCGAAGCGGGAATCAGTATTGATTGTCAGTATTCTATATTAGACTTCAATGACGAAATTGATACATTAATTATTGCCGGAAACGATTTTGGAGAGTTGAGTCAGAAAGCATTACAGGAATTTTACAATTGGCTGTCAAAAAGAAATAAAGAAAATACCCGAAGAATTGCTTCCATTTGTGGTGGTGCATTTGCATTGGCAAAGGCGGGAATGTTAGATGGACGAAAAGCCACAACCCATTGGTATTTAGCTGAAAGAATGAAAAAAGCTTATCCAAATATCAAAGTGAATGCTAATCCTTTTTATACAAACAGTGACGACGGACATATTTTCACTTCAGCCGGAGTCACAACGGGAATTGATCTTTCTATTGCCTTAGTGGAACACGATTTTGGGAAAGATATTGCAATAAAAGTAGCCCGGAAATTGGTATTTTATTTAAACAGACCAGGGCTTCAATCCCAATTTGGAAGTCTTGTCCAAGAATATGAAACAGGTCATATTGCACAAAAAGCCCAACTATGGCTTACTGAACATTTGCATGAAAGGCTTGACGTAAATCAGGTTGCAGATTATATGAATATGAGTCCCAGAAACTTTACACGCGTTTTTACAAAACAAACAGGAGTTTCGCCTGCAAAATTTATAGAAAAACTGAGAGTTGAAAAAGCCCGGAAATTTTTAGAAAATACAGAGATCCCAATCGAAAGAATTGCTGAACAATGTGGTCTTGGAGGACTGGTGTCGATGAGAAGAATTTTCTTAAGACATTTAATGACAACACCTTCAGATTACAGAAGAACATTTCAATCTGCAAAATATCCGGGAATGGATCACATTATGGAAACTGCATAATTATAGTTTGCACTTAATTTTTTCGAAATAAACCACTGAAATACCAATCATCAGATTGAGTATCCGGGAATTTTTATGCCTTCATTTTTTATAAAATTTTTAAATAATTCGGATGGTTTTTACCAGTCGGAAGATATTGTAATACATTATGTTTAAAAGAAATTTATTGATTCTTACGGTTCTTTTAGCCGCTGTAATGGAGCTTATAGATGCTACCATTGTAAATGTTGCCCTTTCTCATATGAGTGGAAATCTGGGAGCAACAATTGAAGATACTTCATGGGTGGTAACTTCGTATTCGATTGCAAATGTGATCATTATTCCGATCACAAGTTTTTTAACGGCAAAACTGGGACGAAGAAATTATTACATCGGCTCTATTATCATTTTCACCATTTGTTCGGTGATGTGTGGTCTTTCCAATGATATCTGGACTTTGGTTCTCTTTAGATTCATTCAGGGTTTAGGAGGTGGAGCATTACTTTCTGTTTCACAGGCGGTCATTTTTGAGCAGTTCCCAAAAGAAAAGCAAGCTGTTGCTGGAGCAATCTTTGGAATCGGAGTTTTCACAGGTCCTACAATCGGACCAACTTTGGGAGGATATATAGTAGATCATTTTTCCTGGCCGTGGATTTTCTTTGTGAATATTCCGGTTGGAGTAATTGCAATTGTTTCATGCTTTTTCCTTTTGACCGAACCTCCGGTAAAATCAATTGTTAAAAAAATCGACTGGACCGGAATTGCCTTACTCGCAATCGGAGTTGGAACTTTACAAACTGTTTTGGAAAGAGGAGAAACAGAAGACTGGTTTGCAACGGGATATATTGTTTGGTTTACGATTATAGCCATTATTTCACTGTCTGTTTTTATTTACTGGGAATTAAAAATTTCAAATCCTGTCGTTGATTTAAGTGTTTTAAAAAGTAAAACATTAAGCATTGCAGCAATTTTAACCTTCATTACAGGAGTCGGATTATACAGTTCGATTTTCATTACACCTATTATTGCACAACGACTGCTTGGTTTTACGCCCTTACAAACGGGAGAAATTATGTTACCCGGAGCTTTACTCGCAGTTTTAGCATTAATGATTTCCGGAAGACTGATGCAGAAAGGATTATCACCAATTTATATAGTTGCGATGGGATACATTCTTTTCATTTATTTCAATTGGCACATGGCTCACATGAGTTTGGATGCTTCGGCAGAGTATATTGCTTTTTCACTGGTTTTCAGATCTGTCGGAATGGCTTTTCTCGCAGTTCCGCTTACAACGATGGCTGTTTCTTCCCTTGAGCCCAAAGATATTCCGCAAGGGGCAGCTTTAAATAATATGATGCGACAACTAGGTGGTTCTTTCGGAATTTCAATTATCAATACATATTATGTTCGGAGAACTTGGGTGCATCGTAATGATCTGGTTTCACATTTAACTTACTCTGATACCAATGTCATGGAAAGAATCAATAAATCTGTAAATTATTTTATGGCAAAAGGATTTAATTATTATGATGCTCATACAAAAGCGATTGCATTATTAGAAGCTCAGGTTGTAAAACAAACTTCCATGCTTAGTTATCTCGATTCTTTTTATGCTCTCGGTGCGTGTTTCGTATTGACAATGCCTCTTTTGTTATTTGTAAGGATAAAAAAGAAATCCGCGAACGCACAAAAAGTAATTATTTCCGATCATTAATAAATTAAACTTTAATACAATGAATATCTGTCCGATACAATATAAGGAACCTCATTTAGTAATATTGATTTTCAAACAATTAAATGGCTTTAACCTAAAATCTCATGAAGAATATTATAAAGGATTAAAAGGTAGCGTAGAAATGATGCAATATGGTGAAGTAATGAATGATAATGCAGTTTGTACCATTCTCCGTTCTTCTGAAGCCGATGCGCTTGAGAAAATTATAGAAAATGACCCTTCCATACAATCCGGAACGTGCGATTTACAGCAAATTATTCCTTTAACTATTTAAAAAATTTATAATTAAAAAGGCTGTTTCATAAAAAATAAAACAGCCTTAATTATTTATAAAAACATTGAAAATCAATTCAATATTTCATTCATTTCAGTTAAAATTATGGGTTTTCCGTCGGTTACGATAATTGTATGTTCATGTTGAGCCATATAACCACCTTTATTTCCGACCATTGTCCAGCCGTCATTCAATTCTACTGCTAAATTTGAAGATGTAGAAACAAAAGTTTCTATTGCAACCACAGAATTTTTCCTGAATCTTCTGGTATCAAAACGGTTTTTATAATTCATCAATTCGTCGGGTTCTTCATGCAGACTTCTTCCTACGCCGTGTCCGCCAAGATTTTTAATGACTTTAAAGCCTCTTTTCTTCGCCTCAGTTTCCATCAGAAAACCAATATCTGCAATTTTTACGCCTCCTTTTATATTGTCAATTGCTTTTCGTAAGATATCTTTAGAAGCATCAACTAATTTCTGATGCTGATTAATATCTTTACCAACAATAAATGAACCTCCATTATCTGCCCAAAATCCATTAAGTTCTGCGGAAACATCAATATTTATTAAATCTCCTTCCTTTAAAATTCTCTCATCTGTCGGAATACCGTGGCAAAATTCGTTATCTACACTTATACAGGTCCAGCCTGGAAATCCATAGGTAAGATGAGGAGCTGATTTAGCACCAAAATCAGCCAGTATTTTTGCTCCATATTCATCAATTTCTTTCGTCGTCATTCCCGGCTGAGCATAATTGATCATTTCTCTCAATGTATAAGCGACAGCTTCACTCGCTTTCTGCATTCCGATTAATTCCTGTTCATTTGTTATTGACATAATTTTGTTTTTTGTTTAGCTTATACAAATTTAATGAATTAGTTTTTTAATTTAAAAGCCTGAATTAGAATATTAATAACCAACAAAGTAGAATTAAATAAGGCTAAAAAAAAAGACTTCTCAACAAAGTAAAAATAACTTTTCAACAAAATGAATGCTTTCAATTTTGACCAATTTTGTATCATTAAAATGATTAAAAAATGGAAAATTCAAACAACGACAAAATAGTTTTAGTAACAGGTGGTTCTGGTTTTATTGCAAGTTATTGTATGATTGATTTATTAAATAAAGGATTCAAAGTAAGAGCTTCTCTGCGTTCATTAAATAAAATTGATCACGTTAAAAAAATGCTTGGCAGAGGAGGAGTTCAATCTTTTGAATCGCTTTCGTTTATCCAGGCTGATCTTGATAATGAAGCGAGTTGGGAAAAAGCGGTTGAAGGTTGTACTTACGTGATTCACACTGCTTCTCCAACGCCAAATACAGACGCAAAAACGGATGACGATTTTATTATTCCTGCTAAAAATGGTGTATTATTTGTGATGAAAGCGGCAACTAAAGCCGGTGTTAAGAGATTTGTACTCACTTCCGCATTTGGCGCTGTTGGAATGGGAACCAACAAGAAAACACCTTATACGGAAGAAGACTGGACGATAATTAACGATACCGTTGCTCCTTATCAAAAATCTAAAACGATTTCGGAACAGGCAGCGTGGGAATTTATCGAAAGCAGAACAACTTCCATGGAATTATCAGTCGTAAATCCAACCGGAGTTTACGGTCCTGTATTGGATGCGGACACTTCACATTCTGTGCAGCCTGTGATACAGATGTTGAACGGAGTGATGAAAGCCTGTCCAAAACTTACTTTTGGGTACGTGGATGTAAGAGATGTTGCCGATCTTCATATCAAAGCAATGCTATCTCCAGAAGCGAAGGGAGAACGTTTTATTGCTGTTTCAGGAGCATCACTTTCATTTTTAGATATTGCTGAAATTTTAAGAAAAAATTTAGGAGACAAAGCTGCAAAAGTTCCGACAAAAGAAATTCCTGACTGGATTATAAGATTAACAGGCTTATTCAGCAAAAAATTTGACATGATAATTCCTCTTTTAGGAAATGTGAAAAGTGCAAGCAACGAAAAAGCAAAAAATCTACTCGGATGGAAGCCAAGACCAATGGAAGAAGCTATCCTTGCAACAGCAAAAAGTGTGATTGATTTAGGATTGATTAAATAAAAACAATCAATTTTTATTACAAAAAACGTAAATTGTATCTAATGAAATTCAGTGAAATAAAATCTTGCTATATCGGTCCGGAAGTTTCACCGGAACAGTTTATTCCCGAACATTTCTTTCTCTTTTTAGCGAAAGGAAAAATGGATTATTTCGACGGAAGCAAGCATTATACCTTGCATCCCGGAGAATATTGTATTGTTCGGAAAAATAATTTGGCGAGATATAATAAGCAAAAAGAAAATAATTATTTTGAAAAAGTAATCATTCTCTTCGATGAAACTTTTCTAAGGAGTTTTGAGGAAAAGCATTCCGTGATTTTCAATGAATTTGAATCAAAAAATGCAGTTTTTAAACTTGATAAAAATTTTTTCATTGATAATTTTATTCAATCACTACAGCCTTATTTTGAAATTTCAGGAAGAATAAATGATTCTTTTTCTGATCTGAAAAGGGAAGAACTGCTCTTAATTCTATTAAAACAAAACCCTGAACTTTCGGGAATTTTCTTTGATTTTAATGCACCCGGAAAAATCAATCTTCAGGAATTTATGCAGAAAAATTACAAATTTAATGTAAGCATAGATCGTTTTGCATATCTTACAGGTCGCAGCTTGTCTTCATTTAAAAAAGATTTTAAAGAAATTTTCAATGATACACCAAGTCATTGGCTAGTAAAACGCCGTTTGGAAGAAGCCCATTTCTTAATGAAGGAAAAACTGAAAAAGCCAAATGATATTTACATTGATCTCGGTTTTGAGGATCTGTCGCATTTTTCGTTTGCTTTTAAAAAACAGTTTGGTTTTTCGCCTTCGGAAGTGAGATAAAGTATATTAAAAAAGGCAGTTTCTATGGAACTGCCTTAATAAAAAAAATCAATATAAATAGTTATAATTAAGGATATTTAATCGCTTTACAAAGTTCAATAGGATTATTTTCTTTTCTTATAGATTCCTGTTTTTCCTTAGCCATTTTATTAAAATCAGGTTTTTTTGGGCTAGGATCATTAGGAGAAGTTATCATATAACTTCCAAAAGCTCCGGATTTTAATTCTTTGTAAGGATCATTATAATATTCTAATGAAACTTTTTCAAGTTGCACTTCTTTCACAGGAAGAGACTTCATCGATTTATCATCTATACTATCTGCTGAAGACTTCTGAATCCCTGAAAAAATAAATTCATAATCACCTTCTGAATCCTTTAGACTAAGAATTAATCCAGGCAAACCTTTGAAAATATAAGGTCCTTCATTCAAGGGAATTTCTTTAGTAAACCATGCTTCCCATTTTCGTCCGCAAAAATCTAAAGTAGCTTTTTGACAAGAAAATTTACCAATCTTCCTGGTATCATTCTGGATCTGCCAATTTAATTTGCTAATTGGAGTGGATAATTCGTATAAATAAATCCCCAATAGTTTAAATTTACTAATTTCCTGTGTTCTATTATTAGCAATTGTCATAAAGTCGTAGTCATAATCGTATTTCCTAAATGAGCTAGACTTTTTCTGTTGATATTTTACATATAATGAATCGTTAATAAGCTGTTCATAAGAAGTAAATTTCGTTTTATCCTTTTCTACAAGAAGTATCATAACACGATGTGATATCTCGTCGGATAAAGAATCTTTTTTGTAATTCATTGTATAGCCAATCTTATAATTTTGACTAAAACAAAAAGAGCCTGTGAAACAAATTAAAAAGATGAATAACAGTTTTTGATAATGTTTTTTTTGCATGAAATAAAAATTTAATCCGGCAAAAATCAATTATTTAAGTATCATAAAAAATTAAAGGAAGTGCTGAATTCTGTAAATTCTAACACTTAATTTAATCAAGCCTATCTACAACCGTTTCCGGCTCGTTTCTAAGCTGATTGATGTAATAGGAAGTTGTAATGTCTGTTTCTTTTTTAAAAACTGACGAAAAGACCTCTCTGGATGAAAATCCACACAATTCTGCCAAATAACTTATTTTATATTCTCTGTATTTTGGTTCAAGATAAAGAAGTTTCATTATATAATTGATACGAAGACCATTAATGTATTTGCTAAATGATTTGCCTTTATATTTTTTTAGTATTTCATTAATATATTTCGTATTTGTATTGGCATAATGGGCAAGATAAGAGAGGTTCACATCATTTTTTATAAACTCATTTGTCTTTTCAAATTCATCCAATAAGGCTAAAATTGATTTTACAGTTGCTTCTGTGATCTCTGCAGGTTTATTTTTTTCAATATTTATCTCTTTTTGAAGACCGATTTGCTCTTCTGTTGGAGGTATTGGAATATTAGTACTTTTTTTGAAATTTTTTATAATAGCCTCATATCTGTTTTTTGTTTTTTTGATATGTCTTATTAATAATAATCCTAAGATGATAGCTATAAGAATAATTCCACATATAGCTATTATCCATATTTTCTTTATATCCTTATTGTATTTTTTATCTTTTGCAGTAGTTATCTGTTCTACAGAATTTTTAAAATCCGTTTTTAACTTTAAATTTAAACTATCACCCAAACTGTTGGATAATTTGAGATACTTAACTTGTGAATTTTTATCTCCTTTTTTTTCATAGGCATCAGCAATATTTGTATAAGCTGATTTTAGAGAATCATCTAGAAGCTGCTTGTAAGAAACAGTATCTGGTTTATCTTTTTTAACAAGATGCACTATATTATTACTTACAGAATTAATAACTCCATTCTTATGTTTATCTTTTTTTACAAGTACTGCTATTTCAGGATGAGATAAATTATTAGTTACACTATCTTTTTTATCTCTCATTGGATAATAAACTTTATAATCCTGACTATAACATATAAAGCCTATAAGTGAAATTAATAGTATAGCTATTAATTTTAAATTAATTGTTTTTTTCATCAAGCGATTATTTTCATGCAAAAATCACTTATTTAAGTACTATGAAAAAATAGAATGAAGTATGAAATTCTATAAATTCTTACACTTAATTAAAGTTTTTAACAACTGTTTCCGGCTCATTTTTAAGCTGATTGATGTAATAAGAAGTTGTAATGTCTGTTTCCTTCTTAAAAACCGATGAAAAAACTTCTCTGGACGAAAACCCACATAATTCTGCAAGATAGCTTATCTTATATTCTCTGTATTTTGGCTCAAGATAAAGAAGCTTCATAATATAATTGATACGAAGACCATTAATGTATTTACTGAAAGATTTTCCTTTATAGTTTTTGAGAACTTCATTAAGATACTTCGTGTTTGTATTAGCATAATTCGCAAGATAGGAGAGATTCACATCACTTTTTGTAAATTCATTTGTTTTCTCAAAATCATCCAAAAAGACTAAAATTGATTTTACAGTAGATTCTGTGATCTCTATATTTTTATTTTTCTCAATATTTATTTCTTTTTGAAGACTTGTTTGCTCTTCTGCCGGAGGTATTGGAACATTGATATTTTCTTTAAAACTATTTATGATAGTCTCATATCTTCCTTTTGTTTTTTTAACATATCTTATCCAAAATACTATAAAAATTATAAATAGAATGACAAAACAGCAGATAACCCTGATCCATATTTTTTTTATATCACCATGATATTCTTTGTCTTTTGCTAAAGTTATTTGTTTTGCTGAGTTTTTAAAATCAGATTCTTGTTTTTCAACCAGATCTTTTTCCAAAAACCTTGATAAACTAAGGTATTTCAACTGTAAATTTTTATTTCCCAACTTTCCATAAATGACTGCTAATTCACCATAAGCTTCTCTTCTTAATTTAGGATCTTTTGACTGATTTCCGAATTTTAGTGCTTCTTCATAGTAATGAGCAGAGTTTTTATAATCTTTTTTTACATAATACAGTCTCGCAAATGCTTGTGCAATCAAATCATTATTTGATATATAAGAACTGCTTTCCTTATAAACCTGTATTTGATTAAGATATTTTTCTGCCAAATCGAATTTTGGTGGGTCACTTAATCCCATATAGTAATTGGCAATATTAATATAAGCTCTAATAATATTATCATCTCTTTGCAGTTTGTCATCCGAGGTATTCCCTTTTATCAGTTTAAGCTCAGGAAGATTTTTTTTCTCCAGAAAGTATATTACAGAATCATTGATATTTTGCCTTTCGTAATAACTTGAAATATTTTGATAAATACGTGATAATTGAAAATGTTTCTTATCTTGATCATCTATTTTATTTGCATAAAAAATTCCTTTTTTCAATTCTTTTAAGCTCTCGTCTAAGAAACCAGTATTTTTATAGACTTTACCTCTTAACATATGAATAATAGACATTGCATCAAACCTTTGCTCTTCTTTTGCTATATTTTCAGTTTTATTAGCTATTTCTATCACATTTTTATAATCAGAAATATTACTATAAATAGACATTAAAAGTAGGTTGGAGTCTAAAATACCTTTTTTAGATCCTATCTTTTCTGCATGATTGTTAGCTTCATAAATTAATTTTAAGGCTTCATTATTCTTTTGTTTCTGCATTAAATTACGAGCTAACTGTAGCTGTGTCTCAATTTGTTTTTCTGTTTGAGAATATAAACAGGTAAAAAAACAACAGAGAACTATTACGATTGTAATTTTTTTTAGAATTATCATATAGTGATATTTGAAACAAAATTATGCATTGAATACTATTTTTCTATCATCATTACATTTACAGAGTAATCATTTTTTTTAAAATATTATGAAAAGCATAGTATTTTTTAAAATTTGATTTACATATAAATTTGATTATCAGTAAATTAATAAAATGTTAATGAAATTACAAATTTGACTTACATGTAAAATTCATCATTTATTTAATTACATAATTTTGAATTCATGAATTACAAAGTCTCAGAAGACAAATAAAATCAAATTTACAAATGTGTAATTTTTTATAGAATTCATTACTCCATTTTCTTTTTACAGATAAAAATATTTCCAAATTTTGTACCACAAATTTGATATAAGAATATCTTATTTTGAATAGTAAATGGTAATGTAGGGATTTATAATCCAAAGTACATACCATAGTTTCTTAATCAAAATACAAATTAAAAACACTTTGATAATTCAATAAATGATAAGAAAAAATGTCGATAGATTTTAAAACAATCCACATAGGAAGTTTGATTAAACTTCGTGTAACGGAAAATAAAATTGAGCTTGAGCGCATCCGTAACTTTATGAAATGCTCTGAGCAAGATATAGAGGAAATGTATGAAAGTAAAAGTCTGGATGCAGATCTCATCATGAGATGGAGCAAATTGCTGGAATATGACTTTTTCAGAATCTACACACAGCATTTGATACTATTTGCACCTCCGGGAAAGATTGGTTACAATGAATTAAAACAGAAAAAAACAGCACTTCCGCAGTTTCGAAAGAATATTTATACAAAAGAAGTCATTGATTTTATTCTGGAAATGGTACAGACCGGAAAAAAAACAAAACACCAGATAATAGAAGAATACAATATTCCCAAAACAACCCTATATAAATGGATAGATAAATACACACAATAATTTAAAACAAAAATACTGATGAATAAACCCAATTATAGAAGAATCTACTCAGATATTATAAAAATAAAATATCCTGATAAAAAAGAAACGTGCGAAACACTTTTATTCAAAACTCATCTCTCATCAATGGATATTTTAGAAATTAATAAGAAAATATTTGAAACAGAAAATTCTACTAGTTTTAGTCAAAAACACCGCTCCTATAATACTACCGATATTTTTAGTATCCTCGATTATCAAAAAAATAACAGATTAAATAACAGTCAGGTAGCCAATCATTTCAATATGAGTAGAAATACGATTGCAAAATGGAGAAAACTTTTCCAGGTATAAAACTAAACAAGAAACAAAACATCCCTATATAAAATATTTCGAGACCTGTAATTTAAAACATTTCCAATTTGATGTAGAAACTTCTGTTTTCGATATTATCATAGTTCTCTTTATTCTAAAAATGAAGTAATTCTATATCCATAAAAAAGTAACAGGGCGAGAAATAAAAGATTCTAAAAACACACAGTTTATCATGATTTCAGGTGTATATCAAGCACTTGAAATCATTTCCCTCTAATTTAAAACATAAATACTAAGAAATGAAGAAATTAATTTTACCAATTGCACTATGTGCGTCTGCAGTCATGTATTCCCAAGTAGGAGTAAATACTCCAGATCCGAAAGCAACAATGGATATTACTGCCAAAACAACAGACGGAAGTAAACCTGAAGGTCTTATTACTCCAAGATTAACTGGAGATCAAATAAGACTGGGTAATACATCTTACACGACAGCACAAACGGGATCAATACTTTATGCAACTTCTGCAGATTCTGCTCCTGCAGGTAAGACAATCAATATTACAGCTCCCGGTTACTATTATTTTGATGGCAGTGTATGGCAAAAAATCATTACAGGAAGCACAGGAGATACTACGAATGATGCTTGGATCAATGATACAACAAATGCTGTCGTAAAATTAGGTACCAAAGCAGATGGTACAGCAAGAGGAGCTTACACAGATGTTGTTGCGAATGATAATGGAGCTCTTGGTATGGGAACTTCTACACCTGCTACAAGAATTGATATTGTAGGAGACGGAGGTGTGAATGATGACATCACTTTGAATTCCTCAGGAAATACGAGCGGATTCGCAGGAGGTATTACTTTTACAAGATCGCAGGGTACACCTGTCGCTAAAACAGCAGTAACAACTGGAAATTCTTTAGGCTCTCTGTCTTTCAACGGATATGACGGAACCAACAATATCAATACAGCTGCTGTATCTGCTCAGATAAATGGAACTGTAACCGCAGGTTCAGCTCCAACAGACTTGACTTTTTCTGCCGGAACAAACGCAGCTACTGAAAGAATGCGTATAACATCTGCCGGAAATGTAGGAATTGGCGTTACTACACCATCCAATGCACTCCATGTAAATGCTGCAAATAACCCTGTACGTTTTGAAGGGCTTGTAACGGGAGCAGGTACATCCAATATTGTAACGGTAGATGCGAATGGCGTTCTCACCAAAACTGCAACTACAGCCACTGCATTGGCAGCATCAGATACTACGAATGATATTTGGATCAATGATATAGGGTTGGTAAAACTGGGCACAAAAGCAGATGGTACAGCAAGAGGAGCTTATACAGATGTTGTTGCGAATGACAATGGAGCTCTTGGTATGGGAACTTCTACACCTGCTACAAGAATTGATATTGTAGGAGATGGGGGTGTGAATGATGACGTCACTTTGAATTCCTCAGGAAACACAAGCGGATTCGCAGGAGGTATTACTTTTACAAGATCACAGGGTACACCTGTCGCTAAAACAGCAGTAACAAATGGAAATTCTTTAGGCTCTCTGTCTTTCAACGGATATGATGGAACCAGTAATATCAACACGGCAGCCGTATCTGCTCAGATAAACGGAACCGTATCTGCAGGCTCAACCCCAACAGACTTAACTTTTTCTGCGGGTACAAACGCAGCTACTGAAAGAATGCGTATAACATCTGCCGGAAATGTAGGAGTAGGAATTACAAATCCGTCGACAAAATTAGATATTAACGGTAATCTAAGAATCGGAACTGCGTCTCCTACATCCGGTTCTACCAATGTATCTACTTTGGTAAGAGACAATACTACAGGGGAGATAAAAGTATCTCAATCTTCTACCGGAAATACAGCTAATATCACTTTTGTAACCTATACGTTATCAAATGTTAATAAAGATTGGGTTGCAAGTTTTAATACCAATATACCTACCAATCAGTACACTGTTGTTGTGGTAGGAAACAGTTTTAATAAACAATCCCTTTCTAATACCACAGGTTCCGGAACTTATAATCCGCTAAACGTTCAGGCAATGATTACTGGTTCTACCTGGTCTTTATATGCAGACTATAACGGTGGAACAACAGCTGATGGTTCTAATGGTACATGGACAATCAACTGTATGATCATCAATAATTCTATTACAAAAACCCTATCCGGTGTTTCGGCTGATTTAGGGGGAACTAATACAGGTTCTGCATCTATTCCTTCTGGACTATAACTAAAAAACATAAGAAACTATGAAGAAATTAATTGTATCGATTGCAGCATTAGCTTCAACTGCTGTATATTCTCAAGTAGGCGTTAATAATACCGATCCTAAAGCTACGATGGATATTACTGCCAAAACTACAGATGGAAGTAAACCTGAAGGACTTATTGTTCCTAGGTTGACCGGAGATCAGATAAGATTGGGAAATACATCTTATACAACGGCTCAGACCGGAGCAATTATCTATTCAACTTCTGCAGACTCTGCGCCTGCAGGAAAAACCATTAACATCACAGCGCCTGGATATTATTATTTTGACGGAAGTGTATGGCAAAAGGTTATTACTGGAAGTACGGGGGATACCACAAATGATGCTTGGGTAAATGATAATGGTAATACAATGGTAAAGATAGGTACACAATCTGATGGAAGCACAGCAAGAGTAGTGGGAGCCGAATTTATTGTAAAGGACAATGGTGATGTAGGTTTAGGTACTTCAAATCCTGGTAATAAGTTGCAAGTTATTGCATCTGGAGCAAGAAATGGTATAACATTAAGTAACTCAACTACTGCGGCAAATACAGTAACAAGACTTGGTATAGGAGGTGGAATTCCTACATGGGGAGCTTTAAATTATACGAATATTGATAATACTATTGCTCGCGTTTCCTTGGGAACCTATGAGGGTCTGGAGTATTTAAGCTATGATACGGCAGGACCTAATAAAGGAAATATTGGAATCGGTACAACTTCTGCGGCAAATCCCCTTACTGTATCCAGCGGTAGTACTCAATATCCGAAGGCTATAAATATTCTGGAAACTACATATGCAACCTCCAAACGTGCGGCTTTAGGTATCGGAAGCTGGCAAGTGTTGCAGGATATCAATGCAGATGGGACAAGAAATTTTTCAATCTTCAATGGTTTGAGTGGAGGAACAAATGTATTGAATATTACTGAAACAAATAACGTAGGGATAGGGGTTGTAAATCCGACAGCAAAATTAGAGTTAAATTCTGGAGTAAGTGGACAAAGCGGATTAAAATTTACCAGTCTCACATCATCTTCCCCAGCTTCTCCTGGAACATCTAAGAATCTTAGTGTAGATAATAGTGGAAATGTGATATTATCAGGACCTGTTCCTCCAAATGCTGCAGATTTAGGGCTTTTTGCGGCAACAATTACTAGTGATAGACCAACGGGAACCGCAGGCGGTAGCTATACTAATGTAGTTTATCAGGCAGAAAATGTTGACGCTGCCAATGCATTCTCACCTACTGCGGGTACATTTATAGTTCCTACTTCAGGTTATTATTATTTCATTGGATCAGTACAGTTTGACAATACTGTATCAGGAGGAAATTTCACTCAGTGTGGGATGAGAATTTACAGAAAAGACGCAGCGAATGTTCTATCAACTATAGCGCAACAGTTCATAACTGTTACAACAAAGCTCAACTCTCTTACTGCCAGTGGACTTCTGTATTGCCTTGCCGGAGAAACTGTTTATATGGCTACATTGGCTTATGTAGATAGCGGAACTACTTATAGCACTGCTGCAAGAACTTTTCAAGGATGGAAAATTAGTAATTAATATTCCATGAAAATATTTACTCTATCAATACGTACAAGACAAAAAACATATCTGTATAAATATTTAATAAAATACTAAAATACATTCTTAGTATCTAAAATTGAGATTTATAATGAAAATAGAACTGATGACTTCAAAATTGAATCCAAAAGGTTTCTGCATTTGCGGAATCCCTTTTGGATTTTTGATGGTATTGATCAGTACATTTTGTTATTCTCAGTCATTCAGTAAAAATAATCCACAAATATATATTAAGGACAGCACTGCTGTTTATATTCACGATGATATTTCTGTTAATAGTCAGGAAGATCCTGCTTCAAAATCAAATATTGTCGAAGGAAAAGAATATATATTTATAGCAAATGGAGCGCAGGTATATGGTATAGATAATTTTGAAGCATCGGAAGTCCCTAAGATTAAAATTCAACGTTATAATACCGGAGCACAAAGAAAAGCCCAACCAAAGAAAATAATCGGCAATCTGGTAAAGAAAAATGCAACCAGTTCGTTTATAAAAGGTTTGGAAGGGAAGCATCGTTTTAGCTTATCATCAGGCTCCTCTGAAAATGCAGTGTTGAATAATCCTGTTGCTTCGAAATATCTTTTCCTGTCTGCGCTTTTTTATCTTTTAATCTGTTTTTCGGGTATTACCGTTAAGCTTTTTTCCATACACAACACTTTTCCTATAAGGAGAGAAGTATCAATTCATTATTCCCGCCCACCACCTGCTTTAATATTATAAAAGAATCTGCTATTATTTTATTTAGTGAAAACTTAAAAAACAGTTATGAAAACAATTATAAAAATTAAAACAGCATTATGGGCTTTATTCATAAGTCAAGGCTTTTATGCACAAAGTCCGGGAGGTGTTTCCGGTACACAGTTATGGTATAAAGGCAATGCAGGAATAACACAAGCTGGGACTGTTACCCAATGGAACAACAGTGCTTCAGCTTCATACAATCTTGTACAGCAAGGAGCTGCAACTACACTCCCAACCTATAATGCAGGTGCTATCAATTTTAATCCGACAGTGAGATTTGATGGGGTTGATGATCGTTTATACACACCTTCAGTTCCACAGACTGTTACAACAACTGCGTCGGCTCCATATGCAACTTCTCAATACATAGTATTTAGAAAATTAGGTTCGGTTAACAATACATTTTATAGTCATTCTGACGGAGCAGGAGGAACTTGGAATGTAGGATCTGCTGCAACAGGCATGATAGTAACTAATAGAGTGATCTCTACTACACTTCCCGTTGCCAATGAGATCCGTCTAATGAATATGGATGGTAACTCCGGTTCGGCAGGATTATATGTTAATGGTTCTTCTGCATCTACCACACTTGCAAATACAACCATTCCTATTGGAACGCAAAATTTCTGGGTAGGAGCACAGGGAACTACAATCTTTTCTAATGCTGATATTGCTGAAATCGTTATTTACAATTCAGCCCAACCTTCCGGACGTCAGCAGATAGAAAGTTATCTTGCTCTGAAATACGGGATCACAAAAGCTGGTAATTACACATCTTCGGGTACGACATATACCTTTTGGAATGCTACAACTAATACAGGCTATAACAATAATATAGCAGGTATTGGAAGGGATGATAACTCAGCATTATACCAAAGACAGTCGATGAGTATCAACTCCGGACAACAGGTTTTGATCGGGCTTAATAATATGAATGATACCAATGACACCAATACTGGGACATTGGCAAATCAACAATTTATGACATGGGGAGACAATGGGCTGACAAAAGCACCATTAATATCAATCAGCGGTATTTCTGATGCCAATGCGCGTTTTGCATCGGTATGGAAAGTACAGAACACCAATACTGTAGGAACAGTCCGTGTAATGTGGCCTCAAGGTCTGACTAATTTGAAATTAGTTCAAAATACTTCCGATCCTACATTTACTACCGGAAATATTGTTACCAATATGACGGGAACACAGATCATCAACGGTATTACTTACAACTATGCCGATGTAACATTATCCGACGGACAGTATTTTACTTTTGCTGCACTTATACAGGCTCCGGGTGGAGTAGTTACTAATTTACAGGTTTGGAACAGAGCAGATTTTGGTACAAATACAACGACCAATGCAGCCAACGTTACAACATGGAATAATTCAGGATTTACAGGAGGACAATTACAGGCTCTCTCAGGTTTCTCCCTTCATACGGCAAGCCCAACTTTCTTAACTGCATCTACTTCATCTAATTTTAATCCTTCAGTACGAATGATTCAGGGCGCAGGATTAGGAATGCTCAATGCATTTTCCACCAATGCAACAACATCAGGAACAGGAGGAACATTCTACAATGTTTCCAAAGCAGGAGCAGGAACTTCTCCCACTTTGGCATATAACGTACAGATGAACGTGAGTGCAGCAACATTAAGCGCAGCTGGTTCAAGTACAGGAGAAA